>CAVZUA010000008.1:0-531999 GCA_963778385.1 uncultured Alphaproteobacteria bacterium
CGGGCCAAAGCACACCGAACTCGGGTTGTCGCTGCCATAACCGATCGTGATGACATCAGCTCCAGGACCTATCACACCGTAATAAGCGTCGTCCGGGCCGGGATCGGTGAAAAACCCGCCGTCCACATTTTGCGGTGTGACCGCCAGATGGCGGCCATCGATCCTACACACGTTGAACGGTGTGGTTTCCGCGAGTTTTGAGATGTTTGGCGGCCCCACCTACACTCTGGGCAACGCTCTGATCAACTTCATGGCTTCGGTTAGCGTCCAAAGTGCAATCCAAGCTAAGTCGCCGTTACCCACGCTGGCGACGTCGAAACAGACCGAACCCGAGCAGCGCGCTGCCGAACAGCGCAAGCGAGGCTGGTTCGGGGACCGAAACTTTGTCGTCCGAGCTAAGCAGCGCGCCAGCACCAGTCGCCGTCACATCAATCTCCTCGGTAAGCGAGAAGGGGCCGCTGGGGTTCCCAAGGACCGAGCCGCCACCTACGCCGGTTGTGGTCGAGGCTATCGGAATAGTCTCCAGCCCGCTGTTAGTCAGGTCAAGGAATAACGACCTAGTCGCGGTGACATTGGTCAGAGAGCCGCCAAACAGCGTGGTAAATACAGCTGACGAGGGGAGTGAGAGATTGGTCTCGGTGACTTTGATCGTCAAGCTACCCGATCCCCAGTCGAGTTCACGTTGAGCGAGCCGATATCCAGCAGCGTACCGCTTCCTCCGAGCGCGGTCACCCCCGTTGCGGTAATACTATTGATGTTGAAATTGCCGACGCTACCGGTAAAAATCGCAAACGTATTGGTTGGGTCGTTTGCCTGCTGGGTGCCGTTGACGTTGATGATCAGGTCCGCTTTCGCGGCGTTCGGCACAAGCACAGCCCCGACCAAACCACCAACCACCACCAGCCCCGTAAGTCCCAGCCGGGCCATCATGTTCTTCGATAACATAGTCTTCTCCTAATACACCGTACCGAGCGGAGCCAACCAATAGGAACCGCCTTTGAAAATAGTGGGCAATCCCCGTGCCAAACTTCGCGAACACCCACAAGCTTTTGAAATAACTAGAAAAATATATTAAAGATAAGATTTCAGCCAAAATTATTGTCAGCTTTTTTTTACAATCCCAGTCAAATTGGACCAATTGTTAACCATATGTCAGACCAATATCAAAGTTTACAGTATTTCGCGGATGCGATTTTGAGTCCGAGTGTAAAGAACTGTGACACTTTGCTAGCCCGGATATCTCACCGGGTTAGGTGCATCGGGGCTCTGAACGAGGGATAATTGCTTCTGCGACAAAGTCTTATCCGGTTGCAGAGGAGATCCCCGATGCCGACAGAGTGTAGCCCGACGACGATGCTTTTTACACCGGTGGAAGGGCGTCGGGTGGCGGCCGATTTTGCTGGCGGGGCGATCACCTCGGATGCCGGCGCGCTGCTGTTGGGCGCGAGCGACCGGGCGATCAGGCTGGTGGATCGGTTTGCGTCCTGCTTTGCCGATGCCCGCGCGCCGGGGCTGATCGAGCATGAAGTGGCGACGCTGGTCGGGCAGCGGGTGTTCGGGATCGCTCTGGGCTACGAGGACGTGATCGACCACGACCACCTGCGCCACGACCCGGTGATGGCGGTGCTCGCCGGCAAGCTGACGGCGCGGCGCTCGGACTGCGCGCCGCTGGCGGGAAAGAGCACGCTGAACCGGCTGGAACTGAGCCGGCCGCGGCCGACGCGCTATCACAAGATCGCCCATGACCCGGCGGCGATCGAGCGGCTGTTGGTGGATATCTTCGTGGAAGCGCACCGGACGGCGCCCAAGCAGATCATTCTCGATCTCGACGCTACCGACGACCCGGTCCATGGGTACCAGGAGGGAAGGTTCTTCCACGGCTATTACGATTGCTACTGCTACCTGCCGCTTTACATTTTCTGCGGCCGCCACCTGTTGGCGGCCAAGCTGCGCCGTTCCGACATCGACGGCGCGGCCGGGTCGGTCGATGAAGTGGCGCGGATCGTTGCCCAAGTGCGGGCACGCTGGCCGCGCGTGCGCATCCTGTTGAGGGCGGATTCCGGCTTCTGCCGTGAGGCGCTGATGGCGTGGTGCGAAGCGAACAGGGTCGATTACCTGTTCGGCCTGGCCCGCAATGCGCGCCTAGAGGCCGAGATCGCCGGCGAACTGGCGGAGGCGGCCGCGGAAAGCCGGACCACCGGCCGGCCGGCGCGCCGCTTCCGCGATTTCATGTGGACCACGCTCGACAGCTGGAGCCGCCGGCGCCGGGTCATCGGCAAGGCGGAATGCACAAGGGGCGAACCCAACCCGCGCTTCATCGTCACCAGCCTCAAGCCGAAAGCGGCCGAGGCGCGCTATCTCTACGAGAGGGTCTATTGCGCTCGGGGCGAGATGGAGAACCGCATCAAGGAGTGCCAACTCGATCTCTTCGCCGACAGGACCTCCAGCCACACCATGCGCGCCAACCAGCTGCGCCTATGGTTCGCCTCGATGGCCTATGTCCTGATCTGCGCCTTGCGCCGCATCGGCCTGGCCCACACCCAATTCGCCGCCGCCACCTGCGGCACCATCCGTCTGGCGCTGTTCAAGATCGGCGCCCTGGTGCGGATCAGCGTCCGGCGTATTCACCTCGCCATGGCATCGGGCTGCCCGTGGCAAAACGAGTTCCGATTGGCCCACCTACGGCTCGCCGCCGTCGACTGACGAACCAGAAAACGCGGGCCCCATAACCCCCGCATCGTCGCACAGCGCGCGACCGCTCAACCGCGCCTCGACGGGCGCAAAATATCAGCTCGCGGCCACCAAACCCGACAACCAAACCCGCTACGCCCAAAAATCCAACATCAGCAGCCGCCCGGTGAGAGATCCGGGCTAGCGCGAGCCGCGCCGCGCTAAAGGAGCTGGTCGAGTTCCTGTCGCCACCGTGAGGGGGGCTCGGGGCTAAGGTCTATCAACGCGCACCGGCGGCACGCGCGCCACCCTAAACAGGTTAGTTCCGGGTTCTGGCGCACGAAGCCGTCATCTGAGGTGCAATATTCTCGGCGAAAATCAACTGATTATTTTGTAGAGACGACTTGGCCGGGCTCGGTTAGCATCGCAGGTAGCGGCATTAAATGCCCTTGGGTTCAGAGCAGAAACTTTAGGCCATGTGTGGTTTTGCCGGCTTCTTCACACCTGATGCGATATCCGACGAGGTCTCAGCCCATCGCCTGTTGATGCTGATGCGTGACCAGCTGGTACACCGCGGTCCCGATGATGCGGGGGCCTGGATCGACTGTGCCAGCGGTGTGGCGCTCGGTGCGCGTCGCCTCTCGATCATGGACTTATCGCCTGCTGGTCATCAGCCGATGTCGTCCAGCAACGGGCGCTACCTACTGGTGATGAACGGGGAGATATACAACTACACCGACATTCTCGCCGAAGTCGAGATGGCTTCTGGCACGCGGAACTGGCGAGGCCATTGTGATACCGAGGTTCTCGTCGAGGCGATAGCTCTTTGGGGTGTCGAAGCCGCCATATCCCGGATCAACGGCATGTTTGCGTTGGCCGCCTGGGATCGGCGGGAGCGCCAACTATGGTTAGCGCGCGACCGTATCGGTAAAAAGCCGCTTTACTACGGGTGGGCCGGAGACGTCTTCGTCTTCGGCTCCGAACTTAAGGCGCTTTGGGTTCACCCACAGTTTGATTTTGAAACATCCGCGCCCGCGCTCGCTGGATTTCTGCAACGTGGCTATGTTCTAGGCGAACAAGCTTCCGTCGCCGGAATTCGTCGTCTATCACCAGGCCACACATTGAGCCTCGATCAACGTGCTGTGAGAGCCCGGCAAGCTGGCGCTCCTCGCGCCTATTGGCGTCTGCGTGATATTGCCCTCGCGGGCCTGGACGCTCAGGCGTCGGGCCGCATTCCTGATGAAGAGGAATTGGTTGCAGTGCTAAACGATGCGGTCGCTCGCCGCATGGTCGCCGACGTACCGGTGGGTTGTTTCTTGTCCGGCGGTATCGATTCCAGTCTGGTCGCCGCTTTGATGGCGACGACGGCCCCCAGTGAAATCCGCACCTTTACGATCGGGTTCGAGATACCGGACTGGGACGAGGCGCGGCATGCGCGTGCCGTCGCCGATCATCTTGGGACGCGGCACGAGGAACTGTATGTGACTGCAAACGAGGCCATGAGCATCGTGCATGATCTGCCGGATATATGCGATGAGCCCTTTGCCGACAATTCGATGATCCCAAGTGTGTTGCTGACCCGCATGGCTGGGCGCCATGTGACGGTGGCGCTTTCGGGAGACGGAGGCGACGAGCTGTTTGTCGGTTACCAGCGTTACGGCGCGGCCGATCGTTTGTTAGCTTGGGGCGCTGCGATCCCAGCGCCCGTCCGCGCGTTTGCCGCTCGAATAAACAATTCACTGTCACGGCCGGCCGCGGCGCGATGGGGCACCGCAAGGCTAGAGCGTCGACTGCACCTCCTTAGTCACCTTTTACAAGATAATGATCCGATAGTTTTCCAAGATCTCATCATGTCACAATCCCTCGACGTTGATAGCCTACTCACAACACCGGCTCAATTTGACCATCTTGCCGCAAACAGCCCTTATAGGTTCGACCACGCCACCCGCATCGATCGAATGACTTTTATGGACACGATGTCGTACCTCGTCGATGACATCCTCTTCAAGGTCGACCGCGCAAGCATGGCTGCTTCGTTAGAGGTCCGCTGTCCTCTGCTCGATCACCGCTTGATCGAGCTGGCTTGGCGACTTCCCACCGCCGCAAAATGGTCGGGAAAGAGGGGGAAGCTGCCGCTGCGGGACATTTTATATCAGCGAGTTCCGCCTGGTCTCCTGGAACGGCCCAAGATGGGTTTTTCTGCCCCAGTCCAAATTTGGGTCAAGAACGAACTGCGAGAATGGGCGGAAGCGCTGATGAAGTCACGAGTCACTTTCGCAGCATGGGCTGCTTGACGTGCCTAACTGCCGAAAGCTCTGGCTGGACTTCACGCAGTACCAACGAGGATGGGATCGCCTGATTTGGAACATTTTGATGTTCCAAGCGTGGTACGAGTCGATTAAGTCGAAGAGGAAGCGGACGACTTCTTTTCTTGCAGTTTCTTGAGGTGCTGATATAGCCCAGATGCGTTTCTCTCCCACGTAAACCGCTCAGCGCTCCGCCGCACCGCTTCCGGCAGGGGCCGGTCGATGAGCATCGCTCTTATTGCCTCAACAAATGCTTCAGGCGTCGATGCTTGTACCAATCGGCCGGCTTCCGGGCGATCAAGTACCTCTTGGGCCCCATCCACGTCAGGTATAATGATCGGCGTACCGCACGCCAGTGCTTCCACCCATGCGTTCGCCAATCCTTCGCTTTTTGAAGCCAAGGCCATCATGTCCGCTGCGCCAAGGATCGATGGCAATCGGTCATGCGGGAGATTGCCCAGCAGCCGCACCCGGTCGGTCAGTCCGCGGTTCCGTACCATGGCTTCAAGGCGGGAGCGCTCCGGCCCTTCGCCTGCCACTAACAGCGTCACGCCCTCCAGGTTTGACATCGCCTCAATCAATATATCGTGCCCTTTGCGCCGGATCAGGGCGCCCACACTTACGACTAAGGGACCGCTAACACCCAAGGCAGCTTTAGTTTGTTCACGCTCCTCGAAACTAATCGGCCGAAACCGCTCCAGATCAATTCCGGTGTAGTGCACGTTAATCTTGGCCTTTTCGATACCCATGACGACCATGTCGTGTCGCAGCGACTGCGCTACGGCAAGTAAACCATCAGCCTGGGCCGCTGCGGTCAAAATTTGTCGCCGACACGCGAGACGAGAACCCCAGTAGTGGATATCTGCGCCACGCGCCTTTATCGAGAATGGAACCTTAAACCGCGATGCTAGCCGGCAGGTAGCGGGGCCGTCAGGATAAAAGAACTGCGTGTCGATTATGTCAAATCTAAACCCTTCGTCCCACCATTTTTGCAGCACCGGCTTTGCCGCGTAATAGAGTGAAATTGGGTTAAACGCACCGCTCAGACCAGGGACGATCTTGAAAACTGGTCTCGCCACGCGCAGGCCCTTCCAATTTTCTTCCTGTCTCAATGACCGTAGCCGGCGATAATGGGGCAGCCGATCGAGCGGAAAGGGTGGGATACCAATTGGGTTAACGACCCGTAGTTCTACCCCTTTACGCGCCGCCACCCGCAGCGTCTGGCTCTCGACAAAGATTCCAAACGTCGGTTCCACGGCATTGGGAAACACAGTGGATAGCGTCACAACGCGCAGCATATTCAAATTCTACTTCTTTTGCTGCGTTCAGCCAGACGGTAATCAACACCAGCCAGCTGGCGTTATTGCCTGGCAGTCGAGGATGCCCAAGCCTGCGCGAGGGTGATCTGGCTCTCAACCATGAACCGGTTAAACAGAGAATCAAGTGGGCAATCTGAGGTGCACGCCCATCGGTGGTTGTCGAATAATGCCCCTACCGTCCCAAACGGTGTGTTGGTGGGGTCTACGTATGTCGCCTGGTTGACAGAGGCGATGTTGCCGATCAATGCGTCGGAGGTGTCAGCAACATTCAAGGTGCCAGCAGGGAAGCCGCGGAGAACGCGCGACGGACGGAGTCGACAATCTGCATAAACGTTTCCGACAAGGCGACTTGGTGCAGAAATCTGGGTTGTCTCAACGCCCGATTCGAGTCATCCATCCGGTACAGAGACCTTCTTTGGCCTGCGGCTATCGAGATGTTTCAGATACTGGATCCACCTCGGATTCTCATCGCGGCGTTGTTGCTCGTCAGCAGTACAGCACCAACGTCCGCACAGACCCCTCGCGACCAAACTTCCGGAACGGAAACCGGGACCGAGCTACATGCGCTCCCTCCTGGGCCGGTAGACCTAAATGCCAACGTCGCCAATCCTTACGCAAATTCCCCCGCTCCCCGTAAGAAGCCAGCAACTCTCCACAACGACGAGTCGACGAACCCCTACCCAGCGGTAGTTCCTACCCAGCGCCATAACGCACCAGCTGACCCAGCCGGCGTCACGGCCACACGTCAAAGCGGCCTCACCGACGCGCAGGCAAAAACGATTCTGCAACAGCAAGGCTACACGCGGATCGGAGATTTGCAGGCGAACCCGAATTCCATCTGGGTCTGGCAAGCCGACGCCATAAAAAACGGTCAACGTGTCCGGCTCGGGATCGACTATCGCGGCAATCTACTCGAACTCGGGAGTGCCGCTTCGCCTTGCACGGGACCGCAGGCGGGGTTTGGTCGCCCGTCGCCGCTTGGAGCCGGAGTACGTCTTTCCGAATCTAGTAGCTGCTCCGGCCGATAGGAGCGCGACGCTGCGCAGTTCGAGGTTGATTGAGACAGCGTCCCTCATGGCGGCAAATGGCTAGAGAGAATACTGCAGCAGGCTGAACACAGACCAGTCGTATCATCGACGGGATATTCAGCCAATGAGGGCAGTCCACACCATTTACAGCGGCACACGTCGTTCGTCGAAATTTGCGCGCGCTCGCAACGCCACAGCGGATCCTGCTCGCAACGCTCTGGATCTTGCATCCGTACTGTCCTCTGTTCGAACTGGTCGCGAGCAGTCTTAGAGGACTCAATTTTGACAGACGATCACGGGTCAGGATGTGATCGACGATGACGCCTCTTAGAACCGTAACCAGTTATTCAAGTTTAGTGTATAGAACTCCCTGCGATCGGCGCAACAGAGCCTGATCAAGCAAATGAAGGTAAGGAGACCGGTGAACACGCCCACCCCCGTCCTCAGCCAGCATCGCCAAAATGCACTTACCGTCGACGTCGAAGATTATTTTCAAGTCGAAGCCTTTGCCAAGGTTATAGACCGGACCGACTGGGACAATTTGCCGTGCCGGGTTGAGCGAAACACCGAGGAGCTTCTTGAGCTGTTCGCTGACGCGGGCGCCGTTGCTACGTTCTTTACTCTTGGCTGGGTGGCAGAACGTTACCCGGCATTGGTGCGACGCGTGGTCGCAGAGGGCCATGAATTGGCAAGCCATGGCTTTGATCATCGCCGCATTGATCAGCAATCGAACGAGGGATTCCGCAACGACGTAAGGCGCAGCAAGGCACTCCTTGAGGACATCACCGGCGTCGCCGTCCAAGGCTATCGCGCGCCGACATTTTCCGTCGGGAGGCGAACCCAATGGGCTCACGCGATTCTGGCTGATGAGGGATACCGCTACAGCTCGAGCGTTTACCCCATCGTTCATGACCTTTATGGAGAGCCCGATGCGCCGCGCTTCCCCTTTCGCCCCGAGCCGCGTTTGATCGAAGTTCCGGCGACCACAATACGCCTACTCGGTCGAAATCTTCCGGCCGCCGGTGGCGGCTTCTTTCGATTGATGCCTTATCGTCTTACCAACTGGTTTATCCGCACAGCCGAGCGACAAGGGGATACGCCATGCGTGTTCTTCATTCATCCATGGGAGATCGACCCCGACCAACCGCGTCCCCCTCACGCACCGATGCGAACACGCTTCCGCCATTACGCGAACCTTCGCCACACCAAGAAGCGGTTGCACCGCCTGCTGAGGGACTTCAGTTGGACGCGAATGGATCGCGCGTTCCTCATGGAAGATGCGACCTCTCCCCCCCTGATAACGTCTTGGCTGCATCACAACCAGTAGTTCTCACGCTCCTGCCCGACGGGGTCGATACTCGTTGGGATGCCTTTGTCCAAAAAGCACCTGAGGCAACCTTCTTCCACCTTTCCGGCTGGAAGTCGGTGATTGAGCAGGCATTCGGGCATCGGACCTTTTACATAATGGCTGAGCGCGGCGGTGTGGTGACCGGCGTCCTGCCGCTGACCTATATCAAAAGCTGGATCTTTGGCTCGCGCCTTGTGGCGAACGCCTTTGTCGTAGAGGGAGGACCCGTCGCGGCGGACCCCATCACCATGGACGCGCTTGAAGCCAAGGCAGTGCAGCTAATGGAGGAACTCCGGACGCCGGTCCTCGAATTCCGCTCTGGGACTGTGACCCGATCCGATTGGGTTACAAAGGATGATCTCTACGCTGGCTTCCGAAAGGCTATCCTCCCCTCACCCGAAGAAAACATGAAGCTGATCCCGCGCAAACAGCGCGCAATGGTCCGCAAGGGCATCAGCAATGGCCTCACGTCAGAAATTGATGACGATGCGGACCGTTTACATCAACTGTACAGCGAGAGCGTTCGAAACCTGGGAACTCCAACCTTCTCACTTAGGTATTTCAGGTTATTGAGAGAAACGTTTCGACGACAGTCTGATATTGTCACAATTATCAGTGACGGGCAGCCGATTGCTTCCGTTCTCAACTTTTATTTTCGAGACGAAGTTCTTCCCTACTACGGTGGGGGCCGCGCTACCGCGCGCGACTTGGCTGCGAACGACTTCATGTATTGGGAGGTTATGCGGCGCGCATGCGAGCGCGGCTACCGGCTGTTCGATTTTGGACGCAGTAAGCGCGGAACTGGCGCTTACGACTTCAAAAAGCACTGGGGCTTTGAACCTGTCCCTCTCGCCTATCAGTTTCGTCTGGCTTCCGGACAGAAGATCCCGGAACTCAATCCACTGAATCCAAAATTGCGTCTGTTCATAGCGCTCTGGAAAAAATTGCCGCTCGCGGTCACCGTGCAACTCGGGCCACCGATTGTGCGTGTCCTCGGCTGAGCCAAAGTGCGCCGTGGGCTTTACCGAGTCAAACACACAATGATTGAGGGGGCCGAGGCACGTTCTGACGGAACGAGGGGCCCAAAGCGATCAGGCTGCTGCGGGCTTGGCGCTTTGCCTAATGGTCTTAACATAGCTCAGGGCGTGCCAACCGACGACTAGCGTCGCCGCGTACGTTGCGGCGAAACCGTCGGAGCTTGAAAGAGCCGAAACCGATCAAGGCCGTTCCCAATAGGGAAAGGCTGCCCGGTTCAGGAACCGCTGTCAGCGTGAAGGTCACTTGGTCGAGCTGTGCGCCACCACGGACTTGGACAAAATAGGTGGGGTCATTGAAGAAAACGTTCACGTCCGGCCCGCCGGCGACGGAGAATGATAACCCGAAGTCGTCCAGAAAAGGCGCCGGCTCATAGACTTTATTGTTGGCGCCGCCAAGCGTCGACAGTCCAGTGATGTTGCTTCCGTCGAATATGCCGGTGATGCCGGTTATCACGAACGGCGAGCTCGTGTCCGCGCTGGTCAGTGTACCGCTTCCCGTATCAGCGCGCTGATGCTGAAATTGAAAACGGTGGCCTCAGCCGACGTCCCCGGTGCAATGACCGCGGCACCGACCAATGCGCAGAAAGCGACCACACTCCGTGCAAAGATACGTCGCGGCATGCTCCCCCTCCGTTACCTTTTGATATCCCGTGCGATTTTCGTGCCGGCCAAGCGAATTCAGGTACTTGAAGTAGCCGACGGGCGAGCCACCCCTGACCGGAAGCCGACCACCCCATAGCTTCGCTCTAGCGGGCCCGTTCAATAACGAATTCGATAGTAGATGCCGCCGATTAGTTCATGCAGGGCATAGAAGGTTTCATTGAGCGCTCCCGTATTGGGTAGGTAGTCGCTCATCTGGTCGACCTCCAAGTCAGCGCGAGGCGCGGGCCAAGCAACGGCATGCAAACCCACCCGCTCGAAACTCCAGATCGCCCGGGGCAAGTCGCGCGCTTGGGCAATGACGACGACCGCGCCAATGCCAGCCTTTTGCAATAACTGCGCAGTGTCCGCCGCATTCTCGTACGTCGTCTCCGATTGTTCCTCGCTCCAGGCGACTGGAACGGCGAAATATTGTTCGAGAGTTATTTTCATCATTTGCGCGATGGTCGTTCGCAAATGCATCGGGCGGCCGCCGCTGACGACCACGGGCAGGTGCAGCTGCTTAACCGCGTCGACGGTCCAAAATAATCGCTCGAGCGACTGTGGACCGAGCCTGTCGGGTGTCCTCTCGTCGCCCGATCGGAAATCGGCACCGAGCGCGACGATTGCTCGGGCAGAAGCGAGATCGACATCGTTTGGGATTTTTTGTTCGAGCCAAACCAAGAGGCAGGACGAGAAAGCAGGCGTTGCTGCGACGAATAAGCCAAACCCCGCGGCAAGCATGATGATGACACCTGTTCGTCGCCAGACCAATGCGACCAGCGCGCTGAAGAAACAAAGTGCAATCAACGCATTTGGTGGGGACAAGGCCCCGTAGCCAAACATGTTACGCACGAGGGATCGCCGCGATTTCGATTTGGCTCCAAATGACGCAGCGCATTAAGAAGCTCTCTGTCTCCACGTCGCCAAATTCATGCTCTTACCCGACAACTACTCCCGCACGCAAAACCGAGACCAAATTTGACGAGCGCATTCCGTAATCGATCGAAACCCCTCGACAAGGACCTCAGACGGACTCCCCTCACCCATCTCGATCCAATGAAGCTCCACCACCGCATTGGCTAGGCTCATCTTGTATTGGTCCGCGCCGCCCAGCAAATCATAGCGTTCAAACCCTTCTGCAAGATATCTTTCGATCGCGAGATGGTGGCAGGTCAGTCCAGGTTTCTGATGCCGAACGGGAAGCCGATAGTTAAACCCGCTTTGGTACGCGTAGACGTGACCGCGGAATGCCAAGTTATAGAGATAACCAAGCACGGTTGTGCCCGTCGTTATCTTGAGTAGGTCGATCGCGCCCATGGCGAAGCCGCGTTCGATTAAGGTTCGATGAAACCGTTCGAAATGAGGGTTTGCAAATGAACCCGTTTTGCCACGCCCCCTCCAATAAACTTGGTGGAACGCGGCGAGATGCGTCAAAAAATCGTGCGCCTCGTCGACCGAACCGGCGCGTTGGACAGCAAGCGGCCCCAAAGCCGCGTACTGACGCTCGGCACGTCTTATTTGGTAGCGAGTGTTGGCGCTGGTGTTCGCAAGGAATTCTGAGCGCCGATGCCGAAGCACTTGAAGGTCGACAAACGGCGCCGGCCGCGACGCGCAAATCCTCATTGGGCAGCAACGACGTCCTACTGAGACGTAGTCCTCGGGAACTCCACTAAGTGTGATCTTGCGATGACGTCGTGTTTGCAATCCGACGATTGGGGCTGTCTGGGCAGCGTGGAGACATGCGGCGAGCAAATCCTTGGGCTGACTGCGCTCAATCAGCAAGCCGTTGTGCTCAATGAAGACATCATCGTGTCGAGCATCGCCGCTCTCGCTCAGCCACAGCGACGACGGACAAAATCGTCGGTGTCGATGGTTGAATAAGCCCAGCGCGATCAAATGTCCCTCGTCCCGAGCTGTCAGGAGAACCGGTTCGGAAAAGCGCTCCGCCGCCAGACAGCCAAGCCAAGCCCAGCTCTGGAAAAATGAAACCCCGACGCGCAGCTCAAACTCCTGCCAGACGCCTCCAACAGCCTCGAAATCGGTCACCTTTGTGAGCTCAATCTCAACCATTGTCAGTAATATCCACAGCCATGATGGTGGCCCGGAACATCATGAACCCAGTTAGGAGCAGAGCATCGATGCAGGCACAATCTGCTACTGACAGCGAGGGCCGGCCGTGACGCCGCCAACCTTGTTGCATGTGTTCCCGACCTTTGCCGTTGGCGGACAGCAAACACGCTTAGCCACAATTGCTAACCGGCTCGGCTCCGCAGCTAGTCATCGCCTTATCAGCCTCGACGGCCGCGACCAAGCGGTAGCTCTTCTTAATCCAGACCTTGACTTCGCACTTTTGTCAGCGCCGTCACCATCGTCCAATCTCCTCGAGCGGATGCGTCGGATCGCTGCGCTTTGTCGAGCAACGAGATACGATATTCTGGTTACCTACAACTGGGGCGCTATTGAGTTCGCGTTGGCCAACCGACTGTTTCTGCGGCGGCCCAACATACATTTCGAGGACGGCTTTGGCCCGGAAGAAGCGCACCACCAAAAGATGCGGCGCGTCCTCATCCGGCGCCTGGTGTTACAGCATGCGTTGCTCATCGTTCCTTCGCGCAAGCTCGAGGAGATCGCTCACCGAGCCTGGCGACTTGCTCCCCACCGTGTGACCTACATTCCGAATGGCATTGATCCTCGGCGCTTCGACAGCTTTCGTTCTAACGGCACGCCATTTTTTGTGCAGCAAGAAGGTGAGTGTATCATCGGCTCCTTCTCGCCTCTGCGCCGCGAGAAGAATATTGGTCGGTTGCTGACAGCATTCGCTCAGCTCTCGCCGTTACCGGCGCGACTTGTAGTGTGCGGCGATGGCCCGGAGCGAGCGGCCTTGATGCAACTGGCTGAAGGTCTCGGGATCCTCAACCGGGTTAGCTTTACCGGCCACGTGCCACGCCCAGAATCGATAATGGGTGCTTTCGATCTCTTTGCCATTACGTCCGATACCGAGCAAATGCCTTACGCCGTCCTAGAAGCCATGGCGGCCCGACTCCCCGTGGTCGCCACAGATGTTGGGGACATTTCCCTGATGGTCGCCGACAAAAATCGACCATTCGTCATCGCGCCAGCAGATACACGCGGGCTTGCAGAGGCGCTCACACAGCTTTGCACCGACGCGCCGCTGCGGCGCCAAATCGGCCATTCCAATCGCGCAAAAGTGCAGGAACAATTTGGTATCGAGCCGATGGTCGAAGCGTTCCGCCACATACTCTCGCGCGTCATCGAAACCCAGTATTGATAGGCGAGCTGACAGCCGAGGCATCCACTAACGACGACAGGCTAGAGGTGTTCGCGAGAAATGTCTCGACAGCACGGCGGGCGTTGTCCATTCCTGTCTCCACCGCACAGGCAATGGTGAGCACCGTCGGCGAAATCGGCGACGTGCGAAACGTATTTTCCGCTTGCCGAATGCGGCCTCGAAAGCCGCTTGCTGGTCGGCCTGCGACCCATACCGCGGATGCACTGACAAAATAGCGCCCAGGGCGTTTGAATTCCGAGACGGACCAATTTTCCGCGGCGGCACCGATCCCAACAGTGATGCTTCGCCCACCAACCAGTTCCCAATCCGGCGGTGCTGGCCGCAGCGCGTTGAAGACGGGGCGTGCTCCGACACGGGGAGAATAGCGACGCAACGTCACAGTCACGACCTCGTCACCGCATCGATATCCGCCCGAAGAGGTTGTTTCGAAAACGTCGGCCGGCACGAACGCCGATGATGACGTAGCGGTCGTAGGTCCGGCGTATATACAGTTACCTATGGTTTCTGGAAACCGGAGCTCAGTTAACCTCGCCTCCGGCAACATCGATCGATCGAGATATGCGGCCGCAAGCCGCGGAACCGCAGCGAACATGATGATCAGAAAGGCGGTAACGCTAGAAGCCCGTCCTCGATAGTCTCCCATTGGTGGTCTTTCTACCCTCGGCTCAAAGCTTTGCGCTTCGCGGAACGGAAGGCCAGCCAGAGACAGTATCAAAGTCACAATCGAAAAGAATATCCATCCATAAAGCACGTGATCCGTCTCCATGGCCTCGGTATTCCCAACACCATGGGCTATCAAGATGATACCAAGCGCTCGCACGCCATTGGCCATTATGGGCACGACCACTGAAATCGCGATGAAGACAAGTCGCCGCATTACACTTCGATACATGACGCAAGCATAGAACGTCCCGAACGCAACCGAAGCGATTAGAAACCTAAGACCGGCACAGGCTTCGGCGACGTAAAAGGAACCTTCAGGTATCTCGATCGTCACCCCGTCAATGAAAGTTGGAATTCGCAAAAGACCTAAACCGATTCTGATGAACTCGACCGTTATCCATTGCAATACCGGGACGAGAAACTCACCCACAGGGACAAGAAAATAAATATAGAGTAGTGGTGTAGCGACGATACGCCAAACTCGCGGACCGAGGACTGCAAAGAATAATAGCTGCGCGAGCGTCATCGCAATGAGTTGCCGGCCCTCCATAATGCCGATCCGTTCGGCGACCAGCCAACAGAGAGCGAGAGGAACGGCCACAGATGCTATCCACGGCAAAGCCTGCGGCGGCGTTGCCATCAGCACGTCGCGCCGTTGCCAGGCGAGGTATGCGGCAACCGGTAAGACGAGAAAACAGTGCGTGTATGCCGTCGAACCCACCCAGACTGTATAAGCGGCCGCGATCTCTGTTCCGAACACGACGGCCCAGAGAGAAAGCCCTATGGCCAGAATGCTCCCTGCAGTTCGCCAGGACTGCTTCGCCAAACGAGCTGGCGAGGGAACAGAACCTGACAATGACGTCGTCGTCCTTGGCATCGACATTTCTCCGCTGCGCCGTCCATGCCTCAGCGCAGGCACCTCGTCGACGGGAACAGGTCATCCAACCGCCGCAGCGTTTGCGTCCACCGATAATGGCGCTCGACCGCTAAACGTGCTGCTCTCCCCAGGCCTGGATATCGACCGTCAACGATTTCGAGGATCCGCTGCGCCATTTTCTCTGAATCATCGCAAACGAGAAGATCCTGCCCCGCCATCACTCGCAGCCCCTCAAATGCTTCGGACGTTGCCACGACCGGCCGCGCCATCGCCATTGCTTCCAGAACTTTATTTTGCGTGCCTCGGGCAATCCGCAATGGTGCGACAACCACGTCAGCATGAGCCAAGAAAGGCCTTACATCGGCAACCCAGCCAGTGACCTCGACCCCAGGTACCCGGCGCAATTGTAACACGCGCCGATTGGGCTTCGCGCCGACTACCCAAAATTGGATAGGCACGCAGGAGAGCCGCAATTTAGGTAGAACATGCTCGGTAAACCAAACTACCGCATCAACATTCGGCCAATAGCTCATCGTACCGGTGAATACGATGTTGATAGTCTCCTTGGCAAAGGGGCGATCGAACATCAGATTTGGTGAGAATTTTTCTAGATCGACGCCGTTCTCGAGCCAGCCAACGCGATCGCCGCATTCGGGAGCAAGCTTCGCGAACCGCGTCGCCTCCGCTCCCGAGACTAATAGGGTAGTATCAAAATTTAGTGCCGCCCGTCGTTCGAGCGCCTGAAGCGTGCGGGCTTCGCGGCGATACACCGCCGCCATCGGCCAATAACAGTGTTCGGCATAAGCGCGCCACTTCTCCGAATCAATATCGACCATGTCGAAGATACGGATACTACCGGGCGCCTCGATTACATATTCGGTCATGGCCGACGAAAACACGAAAACGCGATCAATAGCTTTTCGAGCAAGAGTTTCAGCGACCCAGCGCGCGAGGTTTGGGCTACGAAATAGATCAGCGGTAAGCGGGCGTCCGGGGCGAAACCCGGCTATCGCTCGCAGTTTCTGAACTAAAGGTTGAACCGCGAAACAACCAACGCTTGCGCAAAGATCACGAAGCTTGTCCAAGTAGATGACCTCGGCAGGATCATCGACGAGGCAACCAAGATGCACAATGTGCGTTTGCGCCAGATGTTTCAGGATATGAAAGGCGCGTATCTTCTCGCCTTTATCGGGCGGGTAAGGGATTCGATGGCAGAGAAACAGTAACTGATGTGGAGCCTTCTCTCTCTCACGAACGCCTTCATCAATATTGAGGAGCGACGAAAGCGCCGCGATTGAGCCCGCGCTATCTTCAGGATGTAAGGCCGTCACTGCTCCGGCGCCTCAATAAGCTCTATCACAATCTCCAACGCGCGCTTGATCGTGTTGTCATGTCGCACCACCGTTGCTTCGATTGATGCTAGCCGCTGCTCTACCGATTGCCCGTTGCCTTCATTGCTGGTCGGCTGCAGCGGGACCGTCGCGTATCCAACCGATAAATCGCGGCGCCACTCTTCGGCCGCATTCTCAACCATCCGTACGCCGATCTGGTGCATTTCATCAAGATAGGCTGCCAGCAATAGTCTCGAGCATAACGTGTTTATTTTCCTTGGAATGCCACCCGAGTGCTGAAAAATAGAAGAAAATGCCGCATCTTCAAATGAAGGATCCCCTATCCACCCGGACCTCGTCAAGCGATGTTCAATATACTTCCGCGTCTCGGCATCGCTTAGAGGACCAAGGTGATAAGAAGCTAAGATCCGCTGCCGCAACTGCTCTAGCTCCGGATTAGCCAAGGATTGACGAAATTGCGGTTGGCCAAGCAATAGACATTGAAATGGCGACCGACCCGACACCGTAACATTCGACAGCATGCGCAATTCTTCTAGCGACCGAAGCGGTAGATTTTGCACCTCATCGATCACCAACAGACAGCGCCTGCCACCCGCTTGCTGTTCGGTAAAATGTCGCTCAAGGCACAGCAGCAACGTCGCCTTGTCATCGCCTTCACGCCGTAAGCCGAAGCCGTCAGCAACAATTTTAAGCATATCGTCGCCAGAAATATGCGTCGTCAATATGCGGACCGCGACAAATCTTTCATGGTCGAGTTGCGACCACAAATGTTCGACAAGCATCGTCTTGCCCGCACCAATCTCTCCGGTAATAACGACAAATCCCTCTTCTTGCGCCAGACCATACATAAGGTGCGATACGGCGCGATGATGTTCACGACTTTCGAAGAAGAACTGTGAATCAGGCGTCAGCTGAAACGGCATTGACTTCAAATTGAAATATTCGGCGTACATAGGAGACCCTCAGAAATTCTTCCTGAAGCCAACAAACGCCGAATTACTCGTCAACCTCAGCGACGGCTGCGGCGAATCCCGATTGATGTGATAGCATCCCGCCCAACCCGTTAACGATGAACTAAACATGTAGGTGGCCGTGGCGCCGATCGTAAATAAATTTTCCTCCGACGTCGTTGTTGAGGAGGGAAAATTGAAATGCGTGTATCCCGATGAGAAGTTCAGCGTAGATCGTTCAGAAAGCTCATGCGACCAGGTCAGCGTACCACCGGTGGATTCCTGAGATGTCCCGGTACCCGGGGTACTTTGCGCGACCAAGCCATTGTTAGAGTAGTAAACGGAAACACTAATTTGATCACGTTTGAGATTAAGAGCAGCGGTGGAGGTAAGATTTTTCGATCGGAATACCCCACTTTGCAGCCCGAGGGCCGGATTACTAATTAATAATGGCAGGCTGGTCCGTGTGTCGATCAGCTGCCCAGTCACATTGACATCGGAGACCGCAAGATTATTCGCTATATCTTGCGCAGCTGTGCTAAGCCCCTCCGAATAGCTAACGGAAAGTGTTGTCAATTCAGTTGGTGCGTAACTCACACTCACATTGGGCGCAGTAATTCCGTCCTGATGCCCATACGTGACGGTGATTTTTGTCCGTGACGAAGGCGTGAGCAGTATGCCTCCTGCCCAAACGACATCTTTAATGCGGGTCGGCGGGACGCCGCTAAAACGAATATCTTCATAGCCAAATGTCGCGAGCGCACTGATCCGGCGGGTAATCGCGTAAGCGGAGTCAACTGTAGCAATCTGGTGACTGGCATTATTAAAGACACCAGTCCCGCCTGACTGCGCAGAGTTGAGGAGCAATCAACTCGCCAACCGACCAAAATTTTCGCCCGTCTGAAACAGCGCGGTCGCCTCGTTGGTTGTCTGCGTCGTGTTCTGCAGAGCGACCCCGTTGGGAACTGATAAGACATTGGTCCCGCCGCTGAAGTTCGTGTCGCTAAGCGTGTAGCGAAGTTCTCCCGTGCCAAAACCATCAAAGCGATGTACCAGATAGGGAGAGGCACTGAAACTCGTGACCTGAGTCAGCTGCGAACTCGGGATCCCTTGTGAAGAAGAGCTCACGGGTCCCCCGACGCTTGATAAGGTAGGCACCCCACCTAATACACCATTCGTCAGCCCTGGCGTGCTTGGCTGGAATGTTGCGTAGCCACGCGCGTCAAAAAACAACAAATCCCGTGCCAGAGTTGCGGTACCATTGGCGTAAAGATTTTGACCGACTTGGTTCTGGCCTGGTGTAAACGCATACAGATAGAAGGTTGGCGAATAGTCGAGTGTACCGTGAAGTCGGGTAGTATCCGCGTTAACCGTAATACCGGGCGAGATAGACGTCACGAGGTCTGATTTTTGGTTGGTCGGCGTCAGCAGGACATTGTCCGTTACCAACTCCTGACCGCCAAAATACGGGGTGTATGTCACGCTTTGCGCCCCCGCCACACCCGATCCGCAACAGACGCCGAGGAGCAAGGCCACGCAAGATATACTGCGCTGCTGAGCCCCCCTGCTTGTCATGATCCCCTATATTCCAGCTCAAGCTTGGCCCAGCGGATAATGGTACGAGCCGAAGGAGTGGGCGTTCCACGGCGGCACTTTGTTAAGCACCAGGGAAATCTGGGGGCAGGCCTGGACGAGACCGAGAGCGGCCTCAATGTCCTCGTGCTGAGTGTAACCCGCGGCGACGACGAACAACACTTGCCCGACGACCTGGGCAACGGCATGAGGCACGCTACTCGACAGGCACGGTGGCGCGTCGAGTAGGATCGCCCGATCAGCATACCGGCGGCTCAGTTCCTGAAGAAGTTCAACCATACGTGTGCTCGCAAAAAGCTCAGCACTTCTCTTTGCGTCACCCCCTAAAGGTAGCATATCGAGGTTGTTAATCGCCGTTCCGACAACCAGGTTGTCGACATTAAGGCCGTTTTGGGAGACCAATTCCAACAGGCCCGGCGCCGTGGTATGACCAAATGTCTTCCGTAAGCCGCTGGGCTTTGCATCGGCATCCACCAGAATCACTCGCCGACCGCTCTGGCTAGCAAGGCCTGCGGCAACGTTCAGCGAGACAAAACTCTTGCCCTCACCCGCCAAGGCGCTGGTGACGAGGATGAGATTGCTGCGGATTTTTCTGGAAGATGGCGCGTCGTCGTTAAAGGCCTGCCGTAAGAGCTTGCTCTCCACGATCCGTAGTTCCTCCGCAACACGGCTATGCGGCTGTGCCTGGTCAATAAGCCCGGCTTTCGCGAGAGCCCCCTCATCTACGAGAATGGCACGCACGGTGTCTGGCGCGCTCGACCGCTTGGACCCGGCATCGGCCACACCATTCGGGACCGGCTCATTGGGGGTAGGCGGACTGACTGGACTTGCACTTGGCGCCAGGCCCGTGGCGCGCAACCGTGCCGCAGCACGCTCGATCAAATGAATGTGCTGATCACCTTGCGTCACAGCAAAAACCTCGCTTTGCTCAAAACACGGGTTACGAGCCCGCCATAGACTATGACGAGCGTAAACACGGCGATCGCCACTCCGGCCTGCTGCAACGAAAATTTTGCCTTTTTCGCCGATTCGACCATCGAGATCCCGCCGAGCACAGGAAACCCAAACTCTCTGAGCGCCTCCAAGTTTTGCACAGAACGATCAGTCTGATGCAGTAAAATCCCCACCCCCACAGCAGTAGCAAACCCTGCCATTAGCACAGCAGAATAGAGCAGCAATCGATTTGGGCTGATCGGGTTGTTGGTAATTTGCGGAGGATCGATGATCCTCATACGCACTTTGTCCGCCCCGGTATCCGCGGCTGCCGTGATCCTCGAGGACTCCCGACGTGCCAGCAGTTCGTCATAATTCTTGCGAATGACATTGTAATCACGATCGAGATTCTCGTACTGCGCTTCGACCTGAGGTGCGGCACGGGCAAGCTGCTCCATCTGGTCGAGGTCTTTTCGCGCAACCTCCAATCTCGACTGCAAGGAGGCTACATTCGCCTCGGTCTCGACGAGACGCACTTTGATCTGCTCATACACTGGGTTGGAGATCCCTCCCCCGCCAGTCGCCACCGGCGCAGCTGAGGAGGATCGGGCTGCCTGTCTCAACGATTCGACCAGCTGCCGGGTGCCGACCACATCGGGATGCTGCTCGGTGTACTTTGTCCTAAGGTCAGCGAGTTTTGCTTCCGCAACGGCCAGTTGCCCGGCCGCCGTCGCGGGCGCACCGGCTGTTCCGATCATGCCGGCAGAAATGAGGGCAGGCGTAGTCCGCGCCTCTTCCTGCAGTGCCGTGCGCTTGGCCAGCGCATCGCGCAAGCCCGTCTCGAGCTCCCTCACATTGGCGCGGGCGCTCTCTAAACGCGAAACCCCTCCATTGCTTTCTAGCGGGAGAATGTCGAGGTACTGCTTACGGAAGTCTGCCCGGCGCTGCTCTGCTGCGCGCAGTTGAGCTTCATAGGCGGTTATTTGCTCATTCAGGAAACGCTGCGCATTCGCCATCTCAGACCGGTTAGACCCCGTCGCGCCTTCCAAAAAAATGTTGACCAGCGATGCAACAACATCTCGTGCGAGGCGCGGTTTCTTATTTCGATAACGGACCGTAAACAGGTTGCGCGCTTCAGCTGTCACTTTAATTTCCTGTCCCAGTCCCGCTATCAGCGCTTCCCTCGCTTGCGGCGTTGTGACGCCGATCTCGAGATCAGTCGTCGAGACGAGCTTATCGAGGTTCGGGCGACTCAACAGCGTCTTCTGCATTAACTCCAGCTGATTCGCCGTCGCGGTATCGATGGCAAGCCCGTGTAGCAAAGGCGTGAGGATGGCGTCTGTGTCGACGTAAAGTCGCGCTTGCAACTCGTAGATATCCGGAACAAAGCTCACCGCAGTCCAGCCAAGAAGACAAACCACCCATGAGGTGGCGACAAAAAGCCAGCGTTTGCGCCAAGCAACCGCGCCGATCTGGCGCGCCATGAGGATCCAACGCTCCATTTTGGCTAACTCCGGTCCTCAGTACCACGCCTGTGGAACAAACACGGTATCGCCGGGCTGCATCGCGACGTTTTCAGAGACAGCGCCATCCTTGAGCAGGTCGTCGAGGCGGACGCCGAAACTTTTCGGTCCTTCAGGTCCTTGTCGCACGATCACTGCGCGATTACCCGCCGCAAATCTTGTGAGCCCCTTAACCGCGATCATCACATCAAGCACCGAGAGATCGGCGCGATACGGCATCGCGAGCGGCTGCGCCACCTCACCGATCACCCGTATCTGCCGATTAGGTGGTCCAGCGAAGCCAGTGACCATCACTGTCACATTGGGCTCTTTAACGTACTTCTTCAATTGCCCCTCGAGCGTCGCGGCAAGCTGAGATGACGTCTTCCCCATGGCCATAATATCCGGCGCCAGCGGTGTCGAGATGCGCCCGTCCGGTCGGACTGGCACATCGACGCTAAGTTCTGGTGAGCGATAGACGAAGATGTTCAGGGTATCGCCAGGGCCGATGATATAGGCCGAAGTCTCGGGTGGATTTTGGCCGACAAGGCTGGGGGCAGGAACGCCGCAGGCAGCAACCAAAACACACACGCCACCCAGCACGGCGCTAGTAAGAAGCTTTCGTATCACGATCACGCTTCGCCGCCCCCTTCGAAACCGAGTACAGCCTCTATCGCAAGTCATGGGAGCGGTCGGGGGGAGCGCCACACTCGCATACACCGGCGGATGGAGAGGCTATTACGCCATACGGGTTAATTAAAACTAAACTCCCTCGCCAGCTTACAACTTCGAGCCGATTCGATTTATGATCAATCTTTATTCAATATATCAGGGGCCGCACCACAAACAAGGTGTGTCAAAAGTCGGCGGCCGCCAGATGCGCTGACCTCAAAGCCGTGGGTCTGGGTGAGGAGCCATCCGCGTCCGGAATTTTCGAGCGATGGCCTCGACGCGAGCGGCAATAGCCAGGGCCTTCTCGGCAGCTTCCCCGCCCCGCCTCCCGTTCCCGACCGCCGACGGCAAATCGTGTTGCGCGGCGGCACCGAAGCATTCGGCGCAGCGGGATTTAAACGAGCCGATGAAACACGGCCACGATCCCTATGACTCCAGCCCAGGAAACGGCAGAGAGCGCTGCGATAACGACCACCGCCGTTCCCCAGGGAAGGCGACGCTGCATATCCCGCCACCGCTCTGAAGTCGGCATTTCTCGCGCCATGCATACCAGCCCCCAGTCGCCTGCGATCTGATGTCGCATTTGATCGGTAAATTTAGCGTAAAACCATGGAGTCGGAGGAGAATTTTAGATCTCTCCCTCACTCGGTTTCTCCCAAATCGCTGGAATCGCTGGAATTTGACGAACAACCCCAATGAGGGCGGACAGGACAATTTTAGCCCCCCTGGGAATATCGGTGGCGATTCGCGCGGGGACGCGGTTCGGTAACATTGCGAGACGAATAATTCCGACCGGCGCAAAAAAAATTACTCATGATGGCCTTCACGCGCCGCAACCTGACTTTCTGGAGGAACCGACATTCCTCTGCGTTAACCACAAATTTAGTAGACATTTGATCTTATTTCGACACATCTTGCTCGCGTTCCACGAATATCGGATCTCCCCCTCCATGCCGAAGGTTGCCGCGGTCGGTGCGCTACGTCGTCAAAATCAGCGTAGCGCCGTCTCATACTCAAAACGCCTCACCGACGTGTTGCTAGCGTCGGCTCTGCTGATAGCTACCCTGCCGCTGATGTTCTTTGTCGCGCTGGCGATCAAATGCGACAGCGCCGGCCCGTTGTTCTATGGGCAGGAACGCGTCGGACTGCGGGGTCGACGCTTTGCCGTGCTCAAATTCCGGAGCATGCGTGAGGACGCCGAAGCCGATGGCGGGCCGGTCTGGGCAGCAGCGCAGGATCATCGGGTCACCCGCGTGGGCCGCTTCATTCGGTGGGCGCGCATTGACGAATTGCCACAGTTGTGGAACGTGCTCCGCGGTGAGATGAGTATTGTCGGCCCGCGCCCCGAACGTCCGTATTTTGTCGAGCAGTTCAACAAACTGATCCCCTTTTACGATGATCGGCACGCCATGTTGCCGGGGATCACCGGCTGGGCTCAGGTCAATTACCCCTACGGTGCGTCGCTCGAGGATGCGCGGGAAAAACTGCGCTACGACCTCCACTACATATCTAATCACAGCTTCGTGCTCGATCTAAAAATCTTGCTCGCCACCGTCCGGGTGGTGCTCAGCGGAAAAGGTGCACGATAGAATTCCGTAATTTTCTACAGTCAAGATGCCGATCGACGCGAGCCGATCGACGGGCTTCGTGAGTCCTGCGCTGGATCAAAGTAATGCGCACGGGATTAATATACCTATCCATCGTTGCGCTATGTGTGGCCGTGTTGAGACCCATCTGCGCTGCAGCCGAGACGTCCGAAAACACGTTCTCTGACACGATCAGCGTAGCCGCTCGCGCAGCTTCGTTACCTGCTGAGTTACTGACCCGGTTACTTTGGGTCGAGAGCCGATTTCATCCTCTGGCCGTCAGTCCCGCTGGGGCGCAGGGAGTGGCCCAATTCATGCCCGCTACTGCGGCGGAACGGGGCTTGGAAAATCCTTTCGCCCCCAAACAAGCTATCCCCCAGGCAGCGAAGCTCCTTGCCGATCTTTCTCTCCGGTTCGGCAACATCGGTTTGGGGCTAGCCGCGTACAACGCGGGGCCGGGTAGGATAGCGAGATGGCTTGATGGAACTGCATATCTGCCGGATGAGACAGAGCGGTTTGTGACCGCCATTACCGGCCAGTCTGCCGAAGAGTGGGCTGCATCCGCAAGTTTCGTTTCGTGGAAGCTCGGTCCTATCGGGTGCCGATCGTGTATAAGACTTGGGCCGCGCGTCGCAGGCTCTAGGACGGAGCACGCACAGATGCTGCCTATCCTGGCACAAAGCGGCCGGCCTTTGCCGGTCTTGGAACGAAGCGGGCAGCCCTTGTCCGTTCTACAGCAAAGCGGTACGCCGCTGCCGCTCCTGCTGCGAAGCGGCGAGCCCTTGCGCGGAGCCCGAAACCGAGGGTAGACGATTTGTTAAGAACGATCAAATGATCGCTGCCAGGGTCTCTTCAGAACACCGAACACCGGATTTGGTCCAGAGTTGTTAAGCGTTAAGTGAGCACCGATCGCTTGGCGAAAGCGCAGCGATTCGACGGAGTTGCTGGCATGGGTCTTGGCAGCGGTTGACCGCGGCATGGCCGTCAGTGGCCAAGCTATTCCAGGTCAGTATGACGTACGTCTCCAAGGCGTTGATCCGCTAAGTCAAACCAACAAGTCTACCAAGCAAAAATGCCGGTGGATATGGGGACGATCCGCTTCGCCGACCGGCTACGCCTTCGCCCATATCTCCACCGGCACAAGATCGATATTAACGAGGAGGATGCCAGAAGGGATGCCAGGAAGTCGCGCGCCGTAAGCGTCAGCTGAGGGCCGTCTTGCGGACGGCTCGTCAAGCGGGATTCAACCGCTTGGTTTAGGCGGTGAGCCGGACCCTGCAGTATCAGGCAGACCCGATCTTTCAAATCGGACCACCTTTCGGGAGTCGTTCTTCCGGCATCCGGTCTGCGCGAGCGAGTTTCTTGATGGCGCCAACACTCACTCGACCGGCGGATAGTTCCGCCAGCACAAATTGATGCGCAGCGATATGGAATGCCCGGCGATGGGCGGGGCAGCAGAAGCGTTGAGGTGAACCGCCGGAATTGCGCGGCGAAAACTCGCAATTACACCAAACGCAGGTAACAGTAACCGCTTTGAGCCGATCTAGATGGCGCATCGTGCTCCGTACTACAAAGTCGACGCGGCGGGCAAGTGCACACAATATACGGCGATAACCACGCATGTTGGATTCGGGAACCTTGTCCGGGCATCCGAACATGCTGTTCGCCTTGTTGTGCCGAGGAGCGTCCTGATGGAACAGGTTCCCTTACTACGATCCGAGCGCGACAGCACCGACTCAAGCGCGTCACGAAAAACCTCAAAATCGACCACCCGCGACAGCCGTTCCAATGGATCGCCCGCCGCAGACAGCGTCTTCAGCCGCTCTTCGCCGTCAAAACATCCCGGTTCCCGCCATCGCTAATCCCCCGCGTCCCCAGCGACAGGGAATCAGCCGTAACTCCGAAATGCCACCGGTTTTAGAGGCGTCCAGCTGTATTACGGCACGCTGGCGAGCGGTTTGCTGGCGATCATATTCGGTATGCTTGGCGCCGTTACGTTCGGCTTGCGTGAGTTGAGGCGTAGAGCCGATCTTCCGAGCGGGCGCCGTCACTCTCCTGCCAAGCCTGAGAACGGACTTGCTCCGCAGAATTGTCGATCGCGGTATGCCCGCGACCGGGCTCATATCCTGTTCGCGCGGTTCGTGAATCCGTAAGCCGGTGGCGATGACGATCGATCACAAGGCCTTTGCTTTTGCCGACATCCTCGGCGAGGGCAAACGGGGTAAGGCGCGAGAGTGCTGCGTTTGACGGTCGCCATTGGCCACTCCCGTGCCTTGCTTTCCGTGAAGCATACCGCGGGCGCGTATGCGACGTGATGGCCTCTCACTTTGCCCACACAACGCCCGATGAATTCACGCGGCAGCCGCAGTAGCCGGCTCATCTAGGCCTTGCGCTCTGACCCAACCCTCGCCTTCCTTCGACAGCTCTGGCGGGTTGTTCGGTAGAGGCGTCGGCACTGGCATTGCCGGTGGCTCCACCGGGTCGACACGAACGCCCATGTGCACCCTTGCACGCGGCACCGCGACAAAGATGCCCCGCTCGCTCCCACCATGTTCGACCAAGTCGCTGGCATGCGCCACAGCGTCCTTGATGTCCTCAAAGACCTCCGTGGAGCCGTCGTTGAGCGCAACCGACAGAAACAGCATTTTTCCAGGGTCAACATTGGCAATCATAAAATCCCCCTCCGCGTGAGCCATGTGGCTGGAGGATTTTTCGCCAAATACGGTTAAAAAATCGTTATTGCCACTCGCGAAACCAACATCCCGGCACATTACATGAGTTTAACGAGATCTGGGGCTACCACCGGAAGCAGGGCCTAATTGGCAAGCTCAACGATGACCTGATGTCTGCGCCCTACATCGCCGCGATGGCGCGTCGCAAAGCGCGCATCGGTGACCTCGGTGGCCTCACCGGCGATCATCAGTGGTGCCGGCAGGGCTTGCGATCAGGGTCGACGCTCGGCGCCGTAACCGGCCAACCCTGCACACATGCCGCAAGGCTACATTAGCCAGTACGCTTGCTCAGCCGCAACGCCTTCGCTAGCTCCGACCGCCGAGCCGGCAAGCCTGATTGATCACGATAAGCCTCCGCTGTCAACCCGTGCGCCTTGATCAAGTGGCGCTTGAGCATCTGACCTGACCATCCGCAGTCAAGGCACGTGATCGCGCTGGCACTAACACTCCGGCGGATCGGGACCGCAGGTGCCGGGACTTCTGGGGCCCGAGCTTGACCCAGGCCGGCAAGCGCTTCGCTCACCGACGTGGTCTGGGCCGGAAGCCGATCCGGCTCAACACTGTTCTTGCCCGCGCAAGCCGCGACGATGTCGGTAGTGGGTCAGTCTTCTGACCCACTACCGACATGATAACGAGCGTCTGCTTCCACTCCATCCGGATTTGCGCCGCGCGTTGGAGCACTTGCGGCCGAACAAGTGGTTATGGTCAATGTAACGGAGATCATATCCGTCGGTGCAGAGCGTTCGTCGAGACGCCACATTTTCTTGAACTCCGGCTCTGCGCCCGATCACGAAGGCTACGCGGCGGCAATTCGAGCCGTGGTTGAGTTCTCCCCTTCCGGGAGCGCGAAACCAAAGGCAACCGCCGCCAGAGCCACTTCTGCGAAGTCGCGAACCGCAACGGTAGCCGTGCCCCGGCAGACACGCGACCAAACTGAACGGACGGCTCGACAGACCCGCCGCGGCGACAACGCGCGGCACATTGCCGAGGCAATGATGGCGCTTCCCGATTACACCGGCCCGGCTGCCGCGATCAAGAAGGCGCTCTCCAAGAAGGGCCATGATATTCCACCATACACATCGATCCGGCATGGACTGGGCCAGCTACAAGCTCGTGGCGAGGCATCGGTCGCCGAGGACGGTCGGACATGGTGCTACACTGCCGTGGAGCATTAATGATGCGCCTGGATGCTTTTTTGTCTCCGGCTCAAAAGATGTTTGCCCAGATCGAAGTCTCTCAATGGCTGGCCACTGTGTTCAAGACCAGGCCGCATATCCCCACTGTGCGCGAGCGCAGGAAGCGGGTCGCCGCTCTGTTCCAGACCGGGCAGCCCAATATGGTTTCTATCGCCGGGGCTGAGCAATTCGCGTCGGGAATCAAGCAGAAGTAAATCGAGTTGTCGATCGTCCAACATCCAGTTGCGCACCGGCCCAGAGTCAATGTGAAAAAAACCGGAGCGCGGATACCAACCAACTCCCCCGTACTGCATTTCCCTTGCCGCCTGTGCCGCCCTCTCGTTTCGGGTTTCGAGCCGAATGTCGAGAGCGCGCCCGTAAATGTGCTGGCTGTTTTCAGCGACACCAAAGTGAGTGCGCGCCAATTCCGCATTTGTTTCACGTGTGCGATAGGCAGAGAGTACCGTCGCTCGCGTCTCCCCGACCGCGTCCATAACGCTCGCCAGAAAATCGAGCACCCGGATGTCGATCGCCGTCTTTTCCCCTGAATGGTGGTCCCTTAGGAAATCTGAGAGATCGGCTAATGCCGTTGGAATTGGGCCGAGATCATTGCGGAAGGACCCGTCAAAGGTTTCCCCGGTATTGGTGTTGACGAGGCGCAACCGCCGAAGCGGCGCAATAGTTGGCGCAGCCCGCAATGGTCGCGGGATGGCTAATAGGACCCCTGCACGCATCAGAAAACGCCGCCGATCCATCACGGGATTAAAAGCCCAGTAGAGACGCCCAGGCAACACGCACCGAAATTCACCTACAAATCGATCGAGGATGCTCAGAGCAATCACGTCAACAATCGGAATCCGCTCAGCCGCCTTGAAGACACGGTCTTCAAGGCAAGAGCGCTGCGGAATGTTTTGATGGCGATTTCGCGGCACGCTTCGTAGCCTGGTCGATCTCCTAGTCAGCCAGGGCAACTTTAACCTTCGAGAGGGCGTGTGGCACAACGGTTGAGCGTCGCCGTTACACGGCAGAGGCTCGAGGTTCAATTCCGAAGCCACCTCCCTTTCCCGCCTGATCGATTCTCACCCCGCCCGCCAACTCCGCACCCCCGGGCAACGGTGTAAGCGTTGCAGTCCCTTGAGTTGGGTGTACGGCGGGAAGCCGAAGCTCAACAGGAACCGCCCGCTGAGCAGACCGACAATTGACCAAGGGTTCGCCGGCTGCTGCGGAGAATTCTCGTAACCGTCTGATTGGGTCCCTAAGCCTTGTGTTCTTATCCAATCTTCGCCTGGCCCCGAAGACTGGGATACGTCCAGTGCGCGCGTGGGTGCCGACCGCATGGGCTTTACGACCCCAGCTCCGTCGGCTCCTTTCCCGCCTGGCTCCCAAGTGTTAAGAAAATTTACAAGAAGACCCATTGCATCGAAAAATTTGGTCCCATAATTATTTGGCATCAGGCATTGGGTACAGCGCCTGAATCTTTTACCGAGGTGAGGAGCACTTTTACGTGGAGCAATCTTTGTTTGACCCCCCGAATAATCACGACAAAGGACAAGCGACTACCGTCCGGCAGGCAGCCGAGGCACTATTCGCTCCAAAGAAAGAATTCCATCCCGTGAATCGGAGAGCGCGGTGGCGCACAAACCCCGCATCTTGGCGGCCCAGCCGCCGGCACGGTCCGACGCCGCCAAGACGATGGTCGGCCTCACTCAAGAAACGCGCCGAGCAAGCCCCAAATCGCAGGTTGACCGCACTCGCACTTGGCTGAGGTATGGAATGACGATCCGTCAGGCAGCGCATGCCTGTGGGGCGTCGGTATCCGAACTCAGAGATACTCTTCGATTGAAGACTGCGAAATCCGCATCCGGGCCGATGTGAATTTTAAGAGGGTCGTTCTCATCGTCACCCATTCCATCGGCCTATAAACGGCTCTTTAACCAATTTTTCCAAAAATCTCATTAACCAGATGGCTCACTCGTAGAGGGAAATCCGCGATTACCGATGCCGATCACCTCCCGAGGCCCCTTTACGGCGGCTCTGCGCATGACGCGACAGCAAGACATTCGACGATTGTCGATAAAATTGAGGTTAATAGTCCAAGTGTCCGCGCGCCTTTCAGCCTCACGCGGCGATTGTGGGACGAACTTCCAAACGCAGCCAAGGCCGGGAGAGGGTAAACCACCTGTCCGTCACTGACTGACGGCCAAGCAACTCAAAAATTTCAAGGTTCCCAGGGATACCGGGGTTCCGAGCTAATGTGCTAGCATACATTTCTAAGAGCATTGGAGCCGAGATATGCGCCTAAGGATTGGTACGTGCTGGGTCAGCCTTATCGGCCTTACGGTGTTAGCTGGGTGCACGCCCACAGCGCAAACCTATACTGGCCCGGGTTGTCTCCTATATCTTTACCCGCTTCCCGGCTTGGCCGGAAGTCCGCTTCCTGTAAGAGCAGATACCATCGATATTGCGTCCACGTGGCATGAAACAGCCGCGTCCGCAAAAGTGGTCTATGGCACATGGCGATTTTTTTCAGAGCCCACCTTCGTAGGATTTGCAGGCGACTACAAAGCGCCAACGGACCGTGTCGAATTCAGACAGCCACTCAAAATCGGCTCTTTGAAATGTATTCAATTGGAGCCGCCATCATCTCCTGTTTATTAGGCACGCATACAGCGTGCCATCGAATGGCCCCTTTTCGATTTCGATTGCTAGCCCCAGCAGTCCACGGTTTGATGACACCGCGATGCACCCGTTTTCCCAAGGCACGGCGCTCGGAAATCGACAGCACTCCTCTAACATGCTCGATACAGGCGCGGCGGCACGCGGGGCTCAGTAGTTTCCCCGGGATGCCTACTGCAAGATCAGCTTGTCGACTGTCAGACCCGCCACCGCACGGCGGAGCCGCGTGTCCTTGATCGTGCTGCGCACCGCCGGGCGCGGCGGCCAGTTAGGGCAAGCCTCGACGTGATTCCGCGAGCCCTCGGCATTCGCGCCATTGAGACAGAGGAAGGCCCGACGTGAACCTCGGTCCTGCGGTAACCAACCCGCGCATCAGAGTTCTGATCAACCGTCGTCTCTCGCCACCGCGCCCAGCCGTGCGCAGCCCGCAGATCCTCGCGCTTGCAGCAGCGCTTACAGCCGCACGTCCGAAAGCATGCGGTGAAGGCCGCAGGGTAGAAGGCGGCTTTATTTCTGCGGGACCTGAGGCGGCGCAGTTCCGGCGGCTCGTTCGTCGGCGATGATCTGGCGAGGTTGTCGATACCATCTTGGGTGAAGGCTCGCACGCCATCTTCGCCGATGCCGTAGACCCAAAGGGCGCCGTCTTCCGGTTCCATGTCGATCGACAGGTCGAGGAGCCAGTCTTCGTCTTCGCCGAGAAGGGTGGCGACATGGCCGACCGTGAAGACGACGCTGATTGCCGCCATGATCAAGCCGCCCGGCTATGCGGCGTCGGGCGCGGTTGCCAATTCCACGGTAACAACGTGTCGATGTCGCGGGCCGGGTGCTCAGCGATGCGTGTCACGACGTCAGCCAGCCAAGCCTGCGGATCGACATCGTTCATCTTGGCGGTGACGATCAGACTGTACATCGCGGCGGCGCGCTGCCCGCCGCGATTGGAGCCGGCGAATAGCCAAGATTTTCTGCCGAGGGCAATCCCGCGCAGCGCTCGTTCCGCCGCGTTGTTGCTGAGGCAGACCCGTCCGTCGCCAAGGAACAGGGTGAAGGCCGGCCAGCGCTTCAGGATGTAATCCATCGCCCGGGCAAGGTCGTGGCCGCGCGACAGCTTGGGTCGTTCTTCGCGCAACCAGCGTTCGAGGTCGGCGAGCAGCGACGCACTCAATTCCTGGCGCACAGCGCGGCGCTGTTCGGCACTGGCGCCGTTGATCGAACGCTCGATTTCGAACAGCGCGTCGATGCGCCGGACCGCCTCCAGGGCCAGCGGCGAGAGCACACTCGCCGATCGGCCTTGCGCCTTGCGGCGGGCATTGGCTTCGACATCGGCCAGGACAAAAACGGCCGGCGCGCGTGCACCTGTCATCGGGCGTGTGATTCTGCCTGAAAGTGGGCTTTGAAAATTCCCTAGTTGGCACGTGTCCAACCATTCGGCCGGGGCGAGCCTCGGCTGAATGGTTGAAGCGACATCGGTGGCATCCCCGTCGCGGGGGAGGCGGTGCCGATGGTCCAACTTGGAGTACTGATGATGATATTGGAACTGCATCGACAAGGGCTTTCGGTCACCGCTATTGCGCGGCGGACGGGGCGCGACCCCAAGACCGTGCGCAAATACATCGAGCGCGGCATTGAGGCGCCGGTTTACGGGCCACGCTCGGTGGGCCGACCGAGTAAGCTCGCCCCGTTTATGGAATTTCTGCGCGAGCGGGTGACCGCTTTCCCCGATCTCAGCGCGGCGCGGCTGACCCGCTAGGTCCGCGACCTCGGCTATGTTGTATTAATTCAGACTTGTTCTGACAGACGGTGTTGGCTGTTTGAGCCTTTGTAAGTGTCGCCTGTCGTCAAGCAGCCATGATTTTCTCCTTCGCCAGAGGCAGCGCGTCAAGGAAAGTGTGCATCGGGGTTTTGCCGAAGCACCATCGGCCCTGGTGGGGCCGTTGCTCATTGTATTCGACCATCCAGGCATCGAGGTCGGCCTGCAGCTCGTCGATTGTCCGATAGATTTTCTTGCGGAACGCCACCCGGTAAAACTCGTCGAGCACGGTGCGATGGAAACGCTCGCAGATGCCGTTAGTCTGCGGGCTCTTGGCCTTGGTGCGGGAGTGGTCGATGTCCTCGACCGCTAGGTAGAGCTCGTATTCGTGGCTCTCGCTGCCGCAGAACTCGGTGCCGCGATCGGTCAGCACCCGGCAGAGCCGGATCGCGTGCTCGTCGTAGAACGGCACCACCCGGTCATTGAGGATCTCGGCCGCGGTGATCGGTGTCTTGCGGTCGTAGAGCTTGGCGAAGGCGACTTTGGCGTAGGTGTCGATGAAACTCTGCTGGTAGACCCGCCCGACACCCTTCAGCGTGCCGACATAGAAGGTGTCCTGCGCCCCGCAGTAGCCGGGGCACTCGCTCTCGAACTCGCCATGCGCTTCCTTGTCGGCTTTGGCCTTCTCGAGCGCGGCGATCTGGGCCTCGGTCAAGAGAATGCCGTCCTGTGCCACCTTGGCCTCGAGCGCCTTGAGACGCTGCTTCATCGAGGCCAGATCGTGGCGCTGCCACACGCAGCGCACACCAGCGGGCGAAATCGACAGCCCGCGCCGTTTGAGCGCATCCGACACCCGTACCTGGCCCCAGGCCGGCTGTTCGATCGCCAGCGCCACTGCCGCTTCCTCGATCTCGATCGGCGTGCGGTTCTTCAGGATCGGCTTGCGGCGGCTGATCTCCTGCAAGGCCAGTTCGCCACCTTTGTCGTACAGCTCCTTGAACCGGTAGAAGCTGTCGCGGCTGTACCCCATCATCTTGCAGGCTTGGCTGACGTTGCCGAGTTGCTTGGCCAATTCCAGCAGCCCAGCCTTCACTCGGATGATCTTCTGTTCCTGGGTCATATCATAATCTCCGTCCCGCCGGAGGGCGGGCCGCGGTCCCAGCTCTGGGGTGAGAACCGCGACCCGCCCTCCGGCTCCGCTTCGGAAACCAACAACGACTGTCAGAGTAAGTTCGAGCTAATACAGCTATGTCGGCGCCTATACCGCGGTGAAGCGCTTCCTTGCCGCAATCCGACCGGAGAATGGGCCGAAGCCGTACGAGGTGCGCTTTGAGGCGCCGCCGGGCCTCCAAGCCCAGGTCGACTTTGCACGCTTCGTGGTCAACTTCGCCGACGATCCCAGCACCAGCCGGGTTGTCTGGCTGTTCAGCCTGGTGCTCGGCCACTCGCGCTTTCTGTTCGCACGCTACGTTCTCCACCAGGACCTGCAGACGCTACTGCGCTGCCATATCCAGGCCTTCGAGGCGCTGGGCGGCGTGCCGATCGAGATCCTCTACGACCGCATGAAGACCGCGGTGACCGGTGAGGACGACCAGGGCCACATCGCCTACAACCGCTCGCTGCTGGCGTTAGCGCGGCATTACCGCTTTCAGCCGCGTGCCTGCCGGCCCTATCGGGCAAGGACGAAAGGAAAAGTAGAGCGACCATTCAGCTATATCCGCCAGGACTTCTTTCTCGGCCGCAGCTTCCGCAATCTCGACGACCTCAATGCTCAGCTCATCGACTGGCTCGATACCGTCGCCAACATTCGCCTCCACGGCACCACCCAGCGCATTGTCGCCGAGGCGTTCGCGGCCGAGCAGCCCGAGCTGCAGACGCTGCCCGAGCATCGCTTCGACGCCGTGCTCAAGCTGGAACGGCGCGTCAGCCATGATGGCTTTGTCGCCATCGGCGGCAATTATTACAGCGTGCCTGATCGCACCCGCAGGATCGTCGAGGTCCAGCAGCTTCCCGATCTGATCCGCATCCTCGATCTCGGCGCCGTCGTCGCCGAGCATCCCGTTCTCGAAGGCCGAAAACAGTACCGCATCGATCGCCGTCACCGCACCGGCGGCAGCGCAAAACGCAAGACCAACACGGCGAGCGGGGTCATCATTGGCCGCATCGGTGATCATGTGCCGCTCCGGCCGCTGGCTATCTACCAGGCGATCGGCGAGCAGCTCGCGAACGTGGGCCGGCCATGACGTTCACCTCCGCGTCCTCGCGCGTCGACAACTCAGCCTGGTCGGCTTGAAGATGCCGCGCGCGCTCGAGATGCTCGACGCCATGCTGCGCCGCATCGAGCAGGGCGAGATCGACGGCATCGAGGCGATCGACGATCTGCTCGCCGAGGAACTCAGCTTGCGCGAGAACCGCCGGGTCAAGGCGGCGTTGCGCATGGCCAGGTTGCCCATTCTCAAGACGCTCGCCGGGTTCGACTTCTCGTTCCAACCCTCGCTCGACCGCAACCGGATCATGGCGCTCGCCGGGCTCGACTTCATCAACCGTGCCGAGGTCATCCACCTCCTGGGGCCACCCGCGCTCGCGCCATAGTGCCCACCTCGCCACATCATTGAAGCGTAAGAGATTGTTGATCAGTATCTTCTGGTTGCGGGCGGCGAATGACAGCCGCACGGGCATCGAGCCCGACAAGCTCGGCTTCAGGGATCGCCCAGAGTGCCCCTTTGCAGGCCTGCCGCGCCGGGATGACGCCGTTGTTGATCAGCGGAGCACCGTCATCTTGCTCACCATGAGACGCCGGGCCGTCTCCTCCAGGGTCAACTCGCCGCGCTCGGCCATCTCACCGTCGCGGTACACGGCGATGCCGTGGGCGCTGCGATGAGAGCGGACGCGGCTTTCGGTCCAGGTATTGCCCTTGCCGGTGCGCTTGCCGCACCGGTTGAGAATGGCCGCTATACCGGCGTCTGGCTGCTGCCGCGATAAAGCCAGAATGAGCTCGCCCGTTTCGGCATCAGTCGTCAGGCGGTGTTGACCCGTCCGGTTCTTCGCCACCGTCAGCCGTGTATGATCCCCGCCCTGCCGATGAACCGCGAGATCGATCGTGTTACCGACGATCTTGGTCACGATCTCGACGATGGCCGTCCGCAAAACATGCTTACGTGTCTCTGCGGTGGCGCCGGGACGCTGCCACAGCGCCTCGATATCTGCGCCAAGCGCTATCAGCCGGGCGCGTTCCTCGATCGTTGGCCTGGCTACTTTCGCCGTCTTCAGTGTCGCAAGCTGTTCCTCAATGCGGTGAACCTCGACCAGCCGGTCGTTCCAGCGCCGCTCCAGCTCGGCCACGACCAGACGGTTGTCGGGATCGACGGCATCGTACTGCCGGCGTGCGAGCCCGGCCTCGTAGCGCGCCTGAGTAAGAGCAAGCTCGGTTTGCCGATGGATCTCGGAATTATCGGCTGCGCGGGCATCGAGCGCGCACAGCGCCGCCTCAATCCCCAAGGGCGCGAGCACCCGCAACAGTTCCGCCGAAACGGCCGCATCAACTCGCAACCCGCCGAACGAGATACAGCGCGCCGTCCCGTGATTGATATGGGCGCCACGGCAATGATAGCGCACGCAGCACCCCGCCGTGCCGCTGTAGGCGACATGCAGCCGGCGCCCGAAATGGCCGCAGCGCAGCAAGCCGGCCAAGAGCGCATCGCCACGGCGTACCGAACCGCGGGCCATCAACCCCTTGCTGTTGGCATTGTCGGCGATCAGGCGTTGGTTCCTTCCGAACTCCTCCCACGAGATGTATCCCTCGTGGTGGTCGGGGACCAACACCTCCCACTCCGCTTGCGAACGGCGAAAGCCGCGGACCACCCGCTTGCGCCCGTCCCGCACGCTGACCCGGCTGCACGTGCGGCCGAAGGCATAGGCACCGCCATAGATCGGATTGGTCAAGAGATGCAGGATCGTGTTGTAGACTGGCAACTTCCAGACGATCCGCGGCTCCAGCGACCCGTGCTCGATCGCCGGCAGGCGAATCTCCTCCTGGCGCAGCCACAGATGGACTTGCCGGACGCTGTGGAACTCATCGAACTTGCGGAATACCAAGGTGATCGCCTCGCGCACCCGCAAATCGGGATCGATCTCGATGCGATCGTGCCGAGCCTTGCGGTAACCGACAGCGACGGTGAAGAACAGCTCGCCGCGCCGCGCCTTCTGGTGCAAGGCCTCGAAAGAGCGCTGACGCAACAGCGAGAGCTCCATCTCGCTCATCGTGCCCTTCATGCCGAGCAGCAATCGATCGTTCGGCAGTCGCGGATCGTAAACCCCGTCCTCGTCAGCCAGCAGGCAGCCCACCAGGCCACAAAACTCCAAGAGGGTGTGCCAATCCCGGCCGTTGCGGGCCAGTCGCGACGCCTCGACCGCCAGTACGATACCGACCCGAGCTTCGCAGATCGCCACCAGAAGACGCTCGAACCCCGGTCGCTCGATCCCGCCGCCCGAGCGACCGAGATCGTCATCGACAACGACGACCTCGGACCAGCCGAGCGCGCGGGCCCGATCCGCCAGCGCGTATTGCCGCCGCCGGCTCTCGTGATTGTGCAGCAGCTGATCGGGCGTGGACTGGCGGACATAAACATAAGCCTGCCGCTCGCGATGATCAGGCATGATCTTGCTCATCGAGCCGCTCCGTCACGGAAAGATCGAAGGCTGCCGCCTCGGCGAGGAGCTGCTCGAACAGGGACAGTATCCGCCGCATCACCTCCGATGGTAGCGACGTCCCCGGTGCTGCTCTCGAGAACAACTCCCGCTGCGCTGCGACTGCTTAGTACTCATGCCGAACTCCGTTGCCTGGATTCAACAGCAACGATAGGACGACATCCGCGACTTGGCGCAGGGCGCGCAATTGTGAAAGCGGCAAGCGTGGCGCGGCCCATATCTCCATGGCTGCGGCTGCCGGTGTCGTCATCCACTCCGGCACCAGCGCCAGTGTCCCGTCGGGCTGTTCGACCACCAGCATGGTGACACCACGGAACGAATGACGCCGCACGACCGCGACCCGGCAGCCGAAGCGAGGATGAAAGGGGTAGCAGATCGCCGCGTCCTGCCCCTGGTATCGGGCACTATGCCTCTGTCTCGCCCGGGACCGGCAAATCCCACCTCGCCACCGCGCTTGCCGTCGAGGCCGTTCGCGCCGGCAAGAGCGTCTACTTCATTCCGCTGGCCGATCTTGTCGCCATCTGGATACCCGATGCCGCTCACGAGGCGATGCGCGATTTGGTGCGGGCACGGGCGACCGCGGTTCGGGTGTTGGTCAAAGCGCGACAACACCTGCAAGGCTTCCTGCTGCGCCATGAGCGGATTTACCGCGGGGCTCGCGCCTGGACCTTGGCCTATCGACGCTGGCTGTCGACGGTGCAGTTCGAGCATCCGGCTCAGCAGATCGTGCTGCAGGACTACATTCATGCTGTCCAGGAAGCTGAGACCCGACGCGACCGGCTGACGCAGCAGATCGAGGAGCTGCTGCCGAACTGGTCGATGGCGCCCGTCGTCGCGGCTCTCCAGTCGATGCGCGGGGTCGCCCTCAGAGTCGCGGTCACCGTCGTGGCGGAAGTCGGCGACTTTCGCCGCTTCGCCAATCCCCGGCAGCTGATGGCCTATCTCGGCCTGGTGCCGAGCGAGCACTCGTCCGGGCGCTCGGTTCGACGTGGTGGCATCACCAAGGCCGGCAACGCCTTGGCGCGGCGCGTGCTCATCGAGGGGGCCTGGACCTACCGAATGTCGGCGCGGGTGAGCCGCAAGCTGCACGACCGCGGCGAGGGATTGCCCGCGGCGGTGCGCGACATCGCCTGGAAAGCGCAGCTCCGCTTGTGCGCGCGATATCGCCGCCTGGCTGCTGCCGGCAGGCCGAAAGTTGTGGTTACGACCGCGATCGCCCGCGAGATGGTTGGCTTCATCTGGGCGATTGCCCGCCTCGCGCAGCCGGCTCTGGTCTGATCAGGTGCCGCCCTCCATCGCAGCCGGAACCAGGTGAGGAGCTGCTGGACATAACGTAGCCGATGCGCAGGGCGGGGGGCAGGGCCGCGGTGGGGAACCCTCCCGCGCTGTTATGAGCCGGTCTTCGGATCGACGCTCGTCCTTAGAGTGAGGCAGCCCCAAGACGAAACCACGGTCATGCGGTATCCAACCCGCGCATGAGAGCTTGTTCAACCGGCGTCTTCAGGTCCTGTCTCCTGCCCTGCGCATCCATCCTACGGCCTGCACGATCCGCCGCCGCGGAACGGAAAACCGCGCCCGACCTCTTGAAAACGGACATGAGCTAGGCGCTGCGTCCTTCCAGCAAAACAGGCTTCACGAGGCGAACTGTTGCGGACGTCGAGCCATCATCGCACTGCGTCTCATTAAACATCGCAGTAAAGTCTTCGTCTCTGGGTCGATCAGGTCTGCTTTTCCCTTAAACATAGCGGCCGCTCTCTATTAGTCGGTGGTTTGGTGCCATCAATTACGGCCGCATTCGCGAGATGGGTCCGGCAGAAAGAATGAAATCCAAACGGCACATGAGAAATCTGGGCTGGGGGTGCATCCACTTCGGGGGATGGTGCGTATAGATGACAGCTCGCACATGTGAAGTGCAAACGGACTGAAACATCGAGTTTCCACGAAGTCTCTTGAAAGGAAGGTAGCGATGCCCTTCTTTCAGACCGAACGCTTTGATACTGCGCATGCCAGATATTACTGGGCCGGCGCGGGGCATCCGGGGTACTTCAGGTTAGAGCATTCACACTGAGAAAGGGAGGTTTGGGCGATGATGCATTCCAACCTGACCCGCTGGATTGAGGATGCTGACGCGAAAGAGGTGTTGCTCCAAGGTGTGATGATCTATCAGTCCCAGACACTGCAGAGCCAGTACATCCACCTCGGACCTACGATTAAGGCCGTCGCCTCATGGTGGCATCACAACGTCGCGGAGCACCTGCCTTTCCACGGTCATGGACCGGTAAGTACGCCGCGCCATTAATCCGGGTTTGGTCTGGACTGCTCTGCATCGGGTAAAGCTCCGTCCGTACCCCTGATCGGGAATGGCGGTATTCGACGCGACGAACACTGCGATTGCGTGGGCGCAAGCACGCCAACACAATCCGAAGCGTGCCCGGCCGTGTAACCTCGGTGTAAAAAGAATTTTACAACAATTCTGTTGCGTCGATGACTTAGGCTCCCTAAGTACCTGATAATATTTTTATTCGTGATCTGGCACATGCGTTGCGTAAAGCGGCAACAAACATTCTTCCCGGAGCCTTCTTTGTCTAACCCGTGGCGGGATCAGAGCAACGGGCCAGCGGCGGCCGCACACCAAGCGGCCGAGGCCTTATTCACGCGCAAGCGCGAACTTAACACTCCAACTCAAGGAGTGGAGGCGAAGGAGGCGCACTGGACAGCGGTCACGCTCGCGCGATGACGGAGCTTGCTGCCTTTGTCGGTTTCGCTTTGCGCATGGTGCGCAGCGAACAGCGGCTGAATGAAGCGCTCGAAGCGCAGGCGAAGGCGGCCGACGTGACGCTTCGGACGAGCGAGGAGTTGTTCAAGCTGCTCGTTCAGGGCGTAACCGATTACTCGATTTATATGCTCGGCCTCGACGGACGGGTGGCGAGCTGGAACGCCGGCGCCCAGCGGATCAAGGGCTATCGGCCCGAGGAAATCATTGGACAGCATTTCTCGCGGTTTTACACGGAGGAAGACCGGCAAAACGGCGAGCCAGAACGCGCCTTGGCGACGGCCATCCGCGAGGGGCGATTTGAGAAAGAGGGCGTGCGGGTTCGCAAAAATGGCGAGCGGTTTTGGGCCAACGTCATCATCGACACGATCCGTGATGACGAAGGCGAAATCATCGGCTTTGCCAAAATCACGCGTGATGTCACCGAGCAGCGGGAGGCGCGCGCGGCTTTGGATCGCACTCGTGAAACACTGTTCCAGTCGCAAAAGATGGAAGCCGTCGGGCAGCTCACCGGCGGCATCGCGCATGATTTCAATAATCTGCTGACCACTGTGATCGGCAGTCTCGAAATCGCGGAGCGTCGCGTTTCCGATGCGTCCGTGAAGCGCCTTATCGGCAATGCCATGCGTGGCGCCCAGCGCGGCGCCGCCTTGACCCAGCGGATGCTCGTTTTTGCCCGGCGTCAGGAGCTTAATTCCGAGCCCCTTGATATCCCGACATTGGTTCGCGGTATGAGCGAGATGCTTGGTCGCGCGCTTGGCCCCTCGGTGCTCATCGAAACCCGCTTTCCGTTGAACCTTCCATGGATCAAAACTGATCCCAATCAGCTTGAGATGGCGTTGCTGAATTTGATGGTCAACGCTCGGGATGCGATGCCTCAAGGCGGCCCTATTATCGTTGCGGCTCGCGCGGAAACGATCGGAGAAGGTCAACAGCTGGCCGCTGGTTCCTACGTCTGTCTGTCGGTCGCGGACTCGGGCGAGGGAATGGACGAGGCCACATTGAAAAGGGCGACCGATCCGTTTTTCACCACAAAAGAAGTTGGGAAAGGAACCGGTCTTGGGTTGCCTATGGTTCACGGCCTCGCCCAGGAGTCAGGTGGCGCACTCGTGTTGAAAAGCCAAAGAGGACGGGGCACGACCGCGGAGTTATGGTTTCCGGTAGCTGAGAAGTCTCCCGTCGCGACGACGGTGGATGCCGCACCTGCAGCACGGACCACTGCCATCCTCCGAAACCTGACCGTCCTCGTGGTTGACGACGACCCGCTTGTCCTCACCAACATGGCAGCGATGCTGGAGGATTTGGGCCACACGGTGCATGAAGCCTCGTCTGGCCGCGAAGCCCTCGCGATACTCGGCCGGGAGAACGCCATTGATCTCGTGCTGACGGATCAGGCCATGCCACAGATGACCGGTGCGGAACTCATCGAAGAGATCAAAAGCCGCCGGCCGAAACTCCCGATCATCCTGGCAACCGGCTTCGCCGAGCTTCCGCCCAACATCGATCCATTACAGCAGGTGACGCTGGCCAAACCGTTCGTGCAACACGATTTGCAGCAGGCCGTGCATGCGGCACTCGAAGACCCGAACACGCGGCGCGTCGTGAGATTTCGCGGAAGGTGAGGCCGGAATACGATGGCGGCCTCGATGGGAACGACGAGCCTATCGCCATACGGCTGACGCGACAGATATGCGCGGGCAATCTTTCGTGCGCGCGATCCGGGCCGTTACAGATTGAACTTACACACAACCAACCCGTTACCGCAGGTGACGACGTTGGCGAGCGGTGAGGAGCGGACATGAGGAGTGCGGTTGCATTGGGGGCGGCGCTGTATCTTGCCGCCGGCGTCGTCCAGGCCGCGGATATCGCGCCGCAGACGATTGAGATCGCGAAAGTCGATGTGCAGATGCTCCAGGCCGGCTATCGCGCGTCGAAGGTCATCGGCACCAGTGTGGTCAACGGTGCAAATGAAAACATTGGCAGGGTTGACGACCTACTGGTGAGTCCCGACGGCAAGACGCCCTATGCGGTGCTATCGGTGGGCGGGTTCCTCGGCATGGGGAGCCACCTCGTGGCCGTGCCCTATGAGCAGATGAAGGTGGTCGACAAGAAGCTGGTTTTGCAGGGCGGTTCCAAGGAGAGCCTGCGGATGCTGCCCGAGTTTAAATACGCGAGCGAATGACCGCAGCGCTCGGCATGGAACGGGTCGGTACGGGCGGCGCTCTGTAGGCTCCATCGCTAGAAGGAAAGTCCTCGATGGATGGCATACTCCGGTTTCCGGCGCCGATGTGGCGAAGGATGAGACCGTCAATCTGATCTCTGCCGACAAGGTGGTCGGCACCTCCGTCTATAACCGCCAGGGCGAGAAGCTCGGCTCGGTTTATGGACTGATGTTGAACAAGCTTAACGGCCGGGTCGCTTATGCGGTCATGTCGTTCGGCGGCTTCCTTGGTGTCGGTGAGAGCCGATGTCGTCGATCACCAGCACGGTTCCTGGCTCGGCATAGGCCGCGTCGAGCACCGTGAAGTCCTCGGCGCAATCGGCGCCCTGCGTCAGGAAGCGCCCGGAAGTGATGTGCTGGGGCCAGGCAATGGCCGGCGGGCGCCGCCTGGCACCGACCCGGATGCTTTCGAATATTCGCTGACCCGTCTGGATCGTCTCACCGTCGCGTCGACAGCTCAACCCCCGCGGACCCCAGCGGATCGACCTCGCCTCCCGCGCGCGAGGTCGACGAGCCGGCCGGTTATTGACCCTTTAATTCTGGGGCAGAACGTTGGTGGAGCGCGTCGTTGGCATTAAAAAAGCGGCGCCGGGCTACGTCCGAGCCACCAAGCGCCATATGGCAGAAGTGACTAAGCGTGACGCGACATCGATGTTTGCGCCCTCAAGGGGATTCGGCCCCCGTTACGGCCCGTGAAACCACGCCGGCGACTATTCTAAAGCGCCGACCGAGTCACGGGTAATCTGGCGTTGCCGACCGGGCATCAACCGAGCGATTGGCATTTCTCAATCTCCCAGCTAACCATTTGATGGCGCTAAGCGGCATTTGGGCGCTATTTCTCAAAAAAGATGAGGCTTTCCGCCAAATCCGTCTTTCGCCGGGAAGCGAGAAAACAGCGGGTTCACGTCAAGATCGGCAAGCTGGCGTCGTCGCGAACACGGCGTCAAAGGTCGCGCGCAGCGCGGCGTCGACATCGGCCATCGCCACATCGACGCTGAGCACCGCCAGCGACGTCACGCCGTAGTTCGAGATGCCGCAGGGCACGATGCCGGCGTAATTGGCAAGATCCGGGTTCACGTTGAGCGCGAGGCCGTGATAGGTCACCCAGTGCCGCACCCGCACACCGATGGCGCCGATCTTGTCTTCGTGGCCGCCGCGATCGACCCAGACGCCGACGCGGCCCGCGCGCCGTTCGCCGGCGACGCCGAACCGCGCCAGCGTCTGGATCATCCATTCCTCAAGCCGCCAGACGTGACAGCCGACGTCGCGGTCGCGTCGGGTCAGATCGAGCATCACATAGGCCACGCGCTGGCCGGGGCCGTGATAGGTGTACTGGCCGCCGCGCCCGGTCTTGAACACCGGTAGCCGGTCCGGCTCCAGCAGATCGGCCGCGACGGCGCTCGTGCCCGCGGTGTAGAGCGGCGCATGTTCGACGAACCAGACCAGCTCCGGCTCGGTTCCCGCATGGATCGCCGCGACCCGCGCCTCCATCGCCGCGACCGCCGCCTCATACGGCACGAGGCCGTCGGCGATACGCCATTCGATCGCGCCGGAAAGGGTGTCCACTTGGAAATCCATCGCGGTTGCCATGATATCCTGGATTTGCTACACGCGCTTTCCTCCTGACGTGCGGTCGTGGCGGAACTGGTAGACGCGCAGCGTTGAGGTCGCTGTGGGGGAAACCCCGTGGAAGTTCGAGTCTTCTCGACCGCACCAGCTGATCCGGCGGACACCTCGCATCCCATGAGGCGAAACGAGGCACGATACGCACCTTGATGGCGGCGCGGCGCCGCCCGCTTCATCGTTTCTCAACCGTAATCGGCCTAGCCTCGGCCCGCATCGACCAGCGGGGCGCCATGCGCGCGGACGGCAAGACATTTACCTTCGCGTCCGCCGCGTTTCCGGCCCGGCTGCTGCTGCCAAGCTACGCCGCGACCCTGTTCTTCAGTGCCGGGCTCTTGTTCCTGGTCCAGCCGATGGTCACCAAGATGGTGCTGCCGCGGCTCGGCGGGTCGCCCGCCGTGTGGAACACCGGCATGTGCTTTTTCCAGGCGGCGCTGCTCGCCGGCTATCTCTACGCGCATCTGCTGACGACCCGGTTCGAGCGGCGCGCCCAGGCGCTGATCCATGGCGCGGTGCTGCTCGCCGCTACCGCGTTCCTGCCGCTAGACCTCAGCGGCGCGACTCCGCCCGCCGACGGCATCCCCGTGCTGTGGCTGATCGGCCAGCTGGCGATCGGCGTCGGACCGCCGTTCTTCGCGCTCTCGGCGACCGCGCCGCTGCTGCAGCGCTGGTTCTCGCGCACCGATCATCCGGCCGCCGCCGACCCCTATTTCCTTTACGCCGCCAGCAATGCCGGCAGCCTGATCGCCCTCCTCTCCTATCCGCTGCTGGTCGAGCCCAACCTGCCGCTGCCGGCGCAGAGCCGCGCCTGGTCGCTTGGGCTGGTGCTGGTCGCGGCCGGCATTGCGGTGTGCTGGCTCGGCTATCGCGACCGGCCTGCCGCCGAGCCGGTCGCCGCGATGCCGGCGCCCGCGCCCGCATGGGCCGCGCGGCTGCGCTGGGTCGGCTTTGCTTTTGTACCGTCGGCGCTGCTGCTCGCGGTGACCGCGCACATCACCACCGATCTCGCCGCGGCGCCGCTGTTCTGGGTGGTTCCGCTGGCGCTCTACCTGCTCACCTTCATCTTCGCCTTCGCCAGCCGTCCGCCGCTGCCGCATGCGCTGATGCTGCGTCTGCAGCCGTTTCTGCTGATCCCGCTGATCCTGGTCTCGGCCGCGGTGCAGAGCCTGTGGCTGCTCGGCGTCCATCTCGGGTTGTTTTTCGTGACAGCGATGGTGTGCCACGGCGAACTGGCGCGGCGACGCCCGCCGGCCGCCAACCTCACCGAGTTTTATCTTTACGTCTCGCTGGGCGGCGTCCTCGGCGGGATGTTCGACGCGCTGATCGCCCCGGCAATCTTCCCCGACATCTGGGAATACCCGCTGCTGCTGGCCGCCGCGTGCCTGGCGCGCCCGGCCTCGCGGGGCGACGATGGCGGGTTGCGCGCCGAGCTTGTCTGCGCGCTGCTGCTGGTCGCGAGCCTCTTCGTGCTGACCCGCACCGGCGCGGTCGGCTGGATGGCGGCGCCGATCCTGACGGTGGCCGGTCTCGCACTGTTCCGGCTCAGCGAGCGCCGGCTGTGGTTCGCGTTCGGCGTCGCCACATTCCTTTTCGTGCAGTACGCGGCCGCCGCGGGTTCGGCCTTGGAGAGCGTGCGGAGCTTTTTCGGCGTCAACCGGGTGCGCCTCGTCGAGGACGGCACGCTGCGCGTCTTCCAGCACGGAACGACGGTGCACGGCGCCGAATACGTCGATCCCGCCCGCGCGACCGTCCCGCTTGGCTATTACAGCCGCGAGGGCCCGTTCGGCCGTTTCTTCGCCGCGCTCGACGGCCGCGTGGTCGGCGATGTCGGCATCGTCGGGCTCGGCGCGGGCGATCTCGCCTGCTACGCGAAGCCCGGCCAGCACTGGACCTTCCACGAGATCGATCCCGCCGTCGAGCGGATCGCCCGCGACCCGCGCTGGTTCCACTTCCTCGAGCGCTGCGGCAACGACCCGCGCGTCATCCTCGGCGACGCGCGGCTGACCCTGCACGACGTGCCGGACGGTCATTACGACGTGCTGGTGATCGACGCGTTCAGTTCGGACAGCATCCCGCTGCATCTGCTGACCCGCGAGGCGCTCGCGCTCTACCGCGGCAAGCTCGCGCCCGGTGGGTTGCTGCTGTTTCACATCAGCAACCGCTACCTCGATCTGCGGCCGGTGCTCGCCGCCTTGGCCGCGGACGCCGGCACCCCGGCGCGGCGGCTCATCGATCTGGCGCCGCAATCGGCCTCGGCCGCGCGGCTCAGCGCCGAGGTCGTCGCGATGGCCCAGCCGGGGCGCAGCCTCGAGTTTCTGCCCGCTTCCGACGGCTGGCGCGACCTGGCCGCCGCTCCGGGCGCGGTGCTGTGGACCGACGCGCGTTCCGACATCGTCAGCCGCATCCACCTGTTCGGCCGCGACCTCGCCGGAGACTGAGCCGGCCGCCCTCGCCGAAACCGGCGCTGTGTGCCATATAACCGCGCATGCAGAATAGCCGGCTGTCGACGCTAGACCACGATCTCGGCCCCGAGATCGACATGCTGCGCAATACCGTGCGCGACTTCGCCGACGACAAGATCGCGCCGATCGCCGCCGAGATCGACCGCGACGACCGCTTCCCAATCGAACTGTGGCCGGAAATGGGGGCGCTCGGCCTGCACGGCATCACCGTCGACGAGGAACTCGGCGGCAGTGGCATGGGCTACCTAGCGCATTGCGTCGCGATGGAGGAGGTCAGCCGCGGCTCGGCCTCGGTCGGCCTCAGCTACGGCGCGCACTCCAACCTCTGCGTCAACCAGATCCGGCGCAACGGCAACGACACGCAGCGCCGCAAATACCTGCCGAAGCTGATGTCAGGCGAGCATGTCGGGGCGCTGGCGATGAGCGAGCCCGGCGCCGGCTCCGATGTCGTGTCGATGCGGCTGCGCGCCGACAAAAAGGGCGACCGCTACGTCCTCAACGGCAGCAAGTTCTGGATCACCAACGGGCATTACGCCGACACGCTGGTGGTCTACGCCAAGACCACCCCGGATGCCGGGGCGCGCGGCATCACCGCCTTCCTGATCGAGAAAGGGATGACGGGGTTCCGCCCGGCGCAAAAGCTCGACAAGCTCGGGATGCGTGGCTCGCCGACCTCGGAGCTGGTGTTCGAGGATTGCGAGGTGCCGGCAGAAAACGTGCTCGGCCAGGTGGACGAGGGCGTGCGCGTGCTGATGAGCGGCCTCGATTACGAGCGCGTGGTGCTCGCCGCCGGACCGCTCGGCATCATGCAGGCGGCGCTCGACGTGGTGATCCCCTATATCCACGACCGCAAGCAGTTCGGCCAGCCGATCGGCGAGTTCCAGCTGATCCAGGGCAAGGTCGCGGACATGTACACCGCCGCCAATGCCTGCCGCGCCTATGTCTACGCCGTCGCGCGCGCCTGCGACCGCGGCGAGACCACGCGCAAGGACGCCGCCGGCGCCATCCTTTACACCGCCGAGACCGCGACCAGGATCGCCCTCGACGCGGTACAGATCCTTGGCGGCAACGGCTACATCAACGACTACCCGACCGGCCGCCTGCTGCGCGACGCCAAGCTCTATGAGATCGGCGCCGGTACCAGCGAAATCCGCCGCATGCTGATCGGCCGCGAGTTGTTCAACGAGACCGCCTGAGGTGCGGCGCCGCGAGCTGATCGCCGGCCTCGGCACGGCCAGCATGTTCTCGCCTCTGGCCGCACGGGCCACCGACAAGCCGTTTCGCGTCGGTATCGCCTCGCTGGTCAACGGGCGCTCGTCGATGCAATTCGTCGCGTTTGAGGAGCGGTTGCGGCAGTTGATGAGCGGGTCGGGGCGCGAGATCGAGATCGACTTCCTGGTACTCGACGGCGACGCGACGCGTTACCCGGCGGCGGCGCGCGAGCTGGTCGGCCGCAAGCCGGACGTGCTGGTCGCGCCGGGGCCGGAGATTTCGCTGAAGGCGGCCCGCGCCGCGACGCAGACCATCCCCATTGTCATATCCGCCGTCGATTACGATCCGGTCGCGCTCGGCTATGTGCCGAGCCTGGCCCATCCGGGCGGCAATATCACCGGCGTGTTCCTCAACACGGTGCAAGTCGCGGGAAAGCGCGTCGAGATGCTGAAAGAGGTGGCGCCCGGCACCCGCCGCTTTATCGTGTTCTGGGACGCACCGGGCCGGGACAGCTTCAAGGCGACGGTACCGGCGGCCGAGACGCTCGGGCTTCAGGTCAAGGCCATCGAGTTCCGTGACCCGCCCTACGATTACGAAGCTGCGCTTGCCAGCGCGTCGCCCGGGCCGGGCGACGCACTGCTGTGCATGCTGTCGCCGCATTTCTTCCACAACCGCCAGCAACTCGACGAGCTGGCGCTCCACTACAAACTGCCGTCGATGTGCGGCGGCGTCGATTCCGGCGGGCTGATCGCCTATTCCGCCTCGCTCAACGCGCTGTTCCGCAATGCCGCCGAATACGTCGACAAGATCAGGCTGGGCGCGAAACCGGGCGATTTGCCGATCCAGCAGCCGATACGCTTCAAGCTTGTCGTCGACCTTCGCTTTGCCAAGGCGCTCGGCATCGAGGTGCCGCCCTCGATCTTGGCGCGCGCGGACGAAGTGATCGAATAACGCTCGTCTGCTGCGAGATGCGGCGCGGAACCTGCTCGCGCCGTATCGCTCGGCGCCGTGGCAGCCTGTGAGGGCTTGTCGCCGCAACTCGATGCTACAATATGTCGCAGGCAGACGGGTCGCGACATCGCGCGTGACCGGCGGCCGGGTTGGGGCGTCGCGCCGGCGCGGTACGCGGCTCCGGAACCAACGGTTCGGGAGGCCACGATGTACATCCGAAATCCCGTCGAGTGGAGCCTCGATCAACTCAAATTGGCCGGCACGACCATCGAGACGCTGGTCGCCGGACGCGCCGCGCCGGAGGATTTGCGCGCTGCGCCGGTGATCCGCCGCATTGGCATCGCCGATCTCAAGGACGCGCTCGCCAGGGGGCTCGACGATTTCGCCGCGTTTCGCGACGACGTCGTGCTGATCTGCATCGTCTATCCGGTGGCCGGTCTGATCCTGGCGCGGCTCGCCTTTGGCTACGAGCTGCTACCCCTGGTGTTCCCGCTGGCGTCGGGGTTCGCGCTGATCGGCCCGTTCGCCGCGGTACTGCTTTATGAGATGAGCCGGCGCCGCGAGCGTGGGCTCGACGTGTCCTGGGGCGACGGGTTCAAATTGGCCCATTCGCCGGCGCTCGGTGCGATTCTCGTGCTCGGCCTGACATTGATGGCGCTGTTTCTGCTGTGGCTCGGCACCGCCTGGGGGATCTACGCGCTGGCTCTCGGCCCCGAGCCGCCGGCCTCCATCGGCGGGTTTGCGCGCGACGTGCTCACCACCGAACGCGGCTGGGCGATGATCGTGATCGGCATCGGCGTCGGTTTTGTCTTCGCGGTCGTGGCGCTGACGATCAGCGTCGTCTCCTTTCCGCTGCTGGTCGATCGCCAGGTGCGGCTGGGGACGGCGGTCAAAACCTCGGTCGACGCAGTCATCGCGAACCCGGGCACCATGGCCGTCTGGGGCCTCATCGTCGCCGGCAGCCTCGTGCTCGGCTCGATTCCCCTCCTCATCGGCCTGATCGTGGTGATGCCGGTGCTTGGTCACGCGACCTGGCACCTCTACCGCAAAGTCGTCGCCCCAGACTGAGCCGATGCGCTCGATCGCCGATTAAGCAATCTTTCACCGTGGCGCGGTGATGATCGCGGCAGTTCATAAACTTGGATTACGTGATGGTCACCGGGTTCGACGATCGGGCTGCGCTCGACAAGGTCTATGAGGCGGGTGCCACCGGTTTCATCACTAAGCCGATCGAGTGGGGCAGCCTCCCACAGCACGGCCGCTATATGCAGGGCAATGCCAACATCTTGTCCGCACCGCGCAACAGGTCGGCAGGGGCGGTTGAGCCTGCCGGCGACAAGTTTAGTACCGATAGCGCGGCACAATCGTGCTCGATCCTGATCGTCGATGACGATCCGATTACTCGGACCCTGACCCGCGAATCGCTGGAGGATGAAGGGTACGAGCTCGCCGAGGCCGAGGATGGGTTCGCCGCTTACGAGGCCTGCCGCCGCACCGTGCCGGGAATTATCATCTGCGACGTAGTGATGCCCGGCATGGACGGTTTCGAGCTGTGCCGCCGGTTGCGCCAGCGGCCCGAAACAGCGAGCGTCCCGATCCTGATGGCTACCGGGCTCGACGATCATCGGTCGATTGCCACGGCCTTCGATGCCGGCGCGACCGACTTTATCGCCAAACCCTTGAACTGGCTGGTCCTCAAATATCGGGTCCGCTACATGCTGCGCGCGGCGGGCGCGTTCGCCGATCTGGTCGCGGCGAAAGAACGCGCCGAGATCGCCGACCGGAGCAAATCCATTTTCCTCGCCAATATGAGCCACGAGCTGCGCACGCCGCTCAATGCCGTGATCGGGTTTTCCGAGCTCATGCAGAACGCCACGCTCGGTCCGATCAGCCCGCAATACGCGGAATACGCCAAGATCATCGGCGACAGCGGCTCGCACCTCCTGACGATCATCAACGACATCCTCGACCTCGCCAAAGCCGAAGTGCAGGGGCTGAAGCTGAGCGACGAGGCGGCGCATCTGCCGGAAATCGTCTCGTTCAGCGCCAGCATGGTCGAGGCGATGGCGAAGAAGGCCGGTATCGCCTTCACCGCGCAGGTCGCGCCGGCGTTGCCGCCGTTCCGCTGCGACGCCAAGAAGCTGCAGCAGATCCTGATCAACCTTTTGGTCAACGCGATCAAATTCACACCCGCGCCCGGCGCGGTGTCGTTGGCGGTATCGCGCGAGCCCGCCGGCGATCTCCTGTTGCAGATCGCCGACACCGGTATCGGCATCCCGCGCGACAAGATCGCGATCGCGCTGGCGCCGTTCGGTCAGGTCGATTCGCCCCTCGCCGAAAAGAACGATGGGGTCGGGTTGGGCCTGCCGCTGACCAAGCGTCTTGTCGAGCTGCACGACGGAACGCTCGACATCGACAGCGAGCCGGGTCAGGGCACCACGGTGACGCTGCGCTTTCCGGCCGAGCGCTTTGTCGCGGCGACCACAATCAACTGACCGTCACGATGCAAGCAGTTCCGTCACCGCCTTGTTGATGAACACGGCATCTTCCGGATTGAACACCGGGTTGCCGGCGCGGTGCCCCCAGATCGAGGGGATCGGGCGCAGCTCGGCATTCGGCATCCGGGCGACCTCGCGGCGGTTGTCCTCGACCGTGAAGTAGAGGTCGGTCTCGCACGGCATGACGATGGCCTTGGCCTTGATCGCGCCGAGCGCCTTGCCGAGATCGCCGCCGTAAAGTTCGTTGGCGCTGATATCGGCGCGCTGCCACATCCACAGCATCGCCAGCAAATCGTTGGCATCGCGGCGGCGGAACCCGGCCTCCCAGCTGCCGATGAGGAAATCCTCGAGCGACGAGAAACCGAGCGTCCGCCATAACTCCTCGCGGTAGAAGGCCTGGCTCAGCCCCCAGCCGGCATAGACGCGGCCGAACGCCTGGAAGCCGCGCGTCGGCTGGCTCGCGAACCAGCCGTCCTGCCAGGCCTGGTCGGCAGTCAATGCCGCCTTCACCCCTTCGAGGAAGACGAAATTATGCGGCGAGGTCTTCGCCGACCCGCAGATCGGCGCGATGCGTTCGACCTGGTCGGGGAACAGCGCGCCCCAATGGAACGCCTGCTGCCCGCCCATCGAGAACCCGTAGACGAGATGTACCCGCTCGATCCCGAACAACTCTTCAAGCAGTCGCTGTTGCACGCGGACATTGTCGGTCATCGTGAAATAGGGGTAGCGGCCGCGGTCGAACGGCGGCGGCGTGTTGCTCGGGCTCGACGACAGGCCGTTGCCGAACTTGTTCATGATGACGATGAAATACTTGCTCGGATCGAGCGGCCGCCCCTCGCCGATCTGCCATTCGAGATCGGTGTGTTGCGCGCCGAACGAGGTCGGATAGACGATGACGTTGGACTTCGTGGCGTTGAGCGTGCCGTGCGTCTTGTAGGCAAGCCGCGCGCCGCGATAGGTCAGCCCCGACTGCAGAACGACATCGCCGGCCTCGAAAATGCTGTAGTCGGACACCGCGCGGTTTGCCTTGCCAGTTTCGCCCGAGGCTAGCGCCAACCGGGCGGAATGGCGACTGCCAGGTTGGCACCATTCCTGCGACCAGCCGAGCGGAAGTACCCACAAAGGGACGAAGGGTCATGAACATTCAGCGCCTCGTAACGCGCCGTCGCATCCTCGCGGCTGCTGCCGGTATGGCCGGTGCGCTTGCCACGCCGCGGTTGGTCTTCGCGCAAGCCAAGCAGCCGGTCAAGTTCACCCTGCCCTGGGTCGCCGAGGGCAGCACGCTCTACACCTATGTCGCCAAGGGCATGGGGTTCTGGGACAGGCACGGGCTCGATGTCGACATCGCCCGCGGCTCGGGATCGACGGCCTCGGCGCAGGCGATCGGCGACGGCCGTTTCGATTTCGGCCTCTCGACGCCGTCGATCGCGATGCTGCAGGCGATCAAGGGGCTGCCGATCGTCTCGATCGCCTGCGCCGCCTATGACGCGACGATGGGCGTCTGCGTGCTCAACGACGGCCCGATCAAGGCGCCCAAAGACCTCGAAGGCCATACCGTCGCCTCGGTCCTGTTGTCGGCGGACTATCCGTTTTTCGCGCCGTTCGCGGCGAAGACCGGCCTCGACAGCGCGAAGATCACCCGCATTCAGGTCGACAACAAGGTACGCAACCGGCTGCTGCCCGACGGCAAGGTCGACGCGATCACCGGCTTCGCGAGCAGCGTCATGCCGGTCTACGCGTCGACCGGGGTGAAAGCGCATTTCATGCTGTACAGCGATTACGGGTTGGTGAATTACGGCACCACCGTGATGACGCAACCGCAGCGCGTCGCCGCCGAGCCGCAACTCTGCGCGGCGTTTGTCGACGGGCTGATGGAAGCGCTGAAGTTCACCATGCTCGACCCCGAGGAGGCGCTCAACGTCTTCCTCAAGCAGGTGCCCGAACTGGCACTGGCGCCGCACGCCCGCGACGAAGCGCGAGTCGGGGTCGGCATCATGATCTACACGGTTGCCCGCGATATCGTCCGGCAGCATGGGCTCGGCTATATGGAACCGAAGGACTACGACACCATGGCCGGCATGGTCACGCAGTACCTCGCCAATCCCGGCGATCCTCGCCCCGACGTCGCGCAGCTGATGACCAACCAGTTCGTCGGCGGCATCAAATTGTCACCGGCCGAATGGGAGACGGCGCAAAAGAACGCCGCCGAGTTCCGCGCTTACGTAAGCTAAGATGCGGCCTGTCGAGTCGAGCGGCGCTATTTCACCAGCAGAGCAACCCCGCTGAGCAAAATGAGCCCGCCCACGAGCCGTCCGAACATCCGCGGCTCAAGCTTCCGGATCACCCGGTCGCCCAGCCAGGAACCGAGGACGACGAGCGGCAGCCCGATGGCGATCAGCACGACGCTCGACCCTTCATAGAGTCCCAGCCGGGCGTAACCCGCGATGCGCGCCGCACCGCCGAGCAGGACGACGGTACTCATGGTCACCCGGAAAATCTCCCGCTCCATCCGCAGCGTATTGAAATACACCACGTAGATCGGACCCACTCCGGCGCCGAACAGCGTACCGAGAAGGCCTCCACTGATCCCGGTGCATGCAGCGAGCGCCCGGCGCCAGCGTGCCGGCAGCACCGGCGACGCCCCGGCCGTCGCCAAGGCGTAGAGGGCGTAAAGGATCAGAAACACACCGAGAGCGCGCCGCATCGTGTGCTCGTCGAGCATAGTGATGAAGTAGAACCCCAGCCCGATGCCGATCGTCGAATAGAACGCCATGATCGCGAAGTGCGGCCAGGCAACCCGGCGCCAATGGCGGCCGACCTGGTGTATCGAGGTCATGGCGGTCAACGCGGTCGTCACCGAGACGGCGGTCGATATCGGCAGCACGAAGGCCAGCATCGGCATCGCGATCAGCACCGCCCCGAAGCCGGCCGCGCTGCGCACCGCAAACGCGCCCGTCATCACCAGCATGTAGAAGGCGAGGCCGGAGAACGACAGCGACACCCTTCGGATTTCCCCCGCTTCCCACCCTTCGGGGATGGTGCTCGATGCCGTCGGTGCGCGCTTATTTCATCCGCGAGCCCGGATCCATGCCCAGATAGACACGGCCGCCGATCGGGTACCACTCGGGCGCCAAGGTCACGGTCTGTCCGACCGTGTGGAGATCGCGCCAGCATTCGGCGAGGCGGCTCTCGCGCTTGAACGAGGTGCTGCCGCCGTGCCGGTACACCAAATCCATCGCCTCGCGGGCGCTGTCGGCGGCATAGGTCGCGGCAAGGCGACAGCGAGCGCGCTGTTCAAGCGTCGTTTCGCCGCCCGCGGCGATCGTGTTCCACAACTCGGTGATCATCACCGTGCGATACGCGCGCCCGGCGTTGAGGACCGCATCGGCGCGGCCGACCAAGTCCTGCACTTGCGGGTTCTCGCATAAGAGGCCGGACGGACGGCCGCGCGGCTGCTTGCCGCCGGCAAGCTCGATCAGGGCGTCGATCCCGGCGCGCGCGATGCCGGTGATGACCGAGCTGTGATGCGGCCCGACCCAACATTGCGCCGGCAACTGGTAGGTCACGCTCGGCCAGCGGTTCCACTGATTATCGAGCGGCGCACCGGCATGGAGCATGACGCGGCGTTCGGGCAGGAACACATCGTTTGCCGTCCAGTCGAAGCTGCCGGTGCCGCGCAGCCCACTCACCTCCCAGGTGCCGGGCACGATCTCGACCTCGGAGCGCTTGAAGACGGCGCGCCAATAACTGCCGGTGCCGTCAGGACGGGCGACCGGCTCACCGTTTTCGATGACCTGAAAGCTGCCGAGCATCCACACGGCCTCGTTGATGCCGCTGCCGAACTGCCAGCGGCCGGTCACCCGGTAGCCGCCGTCGACGCGCACGGCCTTGCCGCCGCCCTGCACCGCGGTCCCGGCGAGGTTGACGGGGCCCTTGCCGTAGATCTCGTCGGTGCCTTCCTGCGGCAGGCCCAGCACCACCAGCTGCCCGATCGAGTTGTTGGCGATATTCCAACCGACCGAGCCGCAGCCTTCGGCAAGCAGTTCGCCGACCCGCAGATAGGTCAGCGGATCGGACTCGAGGCCGCCATAAACGCGCGGGATCAGCAGGCGATAGAAGCCGGCCTCGCGCATCTCCTCCGCAAGCGCCGGCGGCATGCGCTGCTCGCGCTCGATCTCATCCTTGTAGCGGCGCAGCGCCGGCCGGATGGCCTTTGCCGCTTGCACCACCGGCTGTGCGTCGATGTCGGCAGGCAGGCGCTTCTCCAAGGCGATCGTATCGATTGTGTCCATCTGCGGCTCCTCCAACCGCGCTATTAAGACCGAGTTTGCCCGATCGCGCACGCCCTTCGCGCATCAAGGGTCGCGCAACGCCGCATGGCAGGATTCCCGCTTTTGCGGGAGTCACGAGAAGCTAAGCGGCGATCACCTTGAGCGCCGAGGCCCAGGCCTCGCGGGTGAAGCGGATGTCGTCGGGCGTGTGGGCGAGCGACACGTAGTATTTTTGCTCGCCTTTGAGGACGCCGCGCTCGCGCAGCAGCGCGTTGAAGCGGCGCACCTTATCCATGTCATTGTGCAGCATGCCGCGGTAATCGGTCACCGGCTCGGGCGAGAACACGACATCGAACAGCGGCGGCTCGCCGATCACCTGCGCGGCGATCCCGGCCTCGCGCAGCAGCTGCCCCAGCGCCGCCATCAGCTCGCGGCCGGTGGCGTGGATCTGCTCGTAGGCGCCGGGGCGGCGCAGGATGTCGAGCGTCGCGAGGCCCGCAGCGGCCGCCACCGGGTTGCCCGACAGCGTGCCGATCTGCATCAGGAAGGCGTCCTCGCCGACCTTGTTCTTGTCGAAATGCGCCATGATCGCTTCGCGCCCGGCAATCGCCGCCAGCGGGAAGCCGCCGCCGATCACCTTGCCCAACGTGCACAGATCGGGCTCGACGCCGTAATATTCCTGCGCGCCGCCGTAGGCGAGGCGGAAGCCGGTCACCACCTCGTCAAAGATCAGCGGCACCCCGTTTTCGGCGGTGACGCGGCGCAGCGCCTGCAGAAAGCCCGGCGCCGGCGGGATGATGCGCTGAAACGGCTCGACAATGACCCCGGCCAGCTCGTCGCGATGCTCGCGGATCAGGCTGGTCACCGCGTCGATATTGTTGAACGGGGCGATCAGCATCTCGTCGCGCACCGAGCGTGGAATGCCACCGGAATCCGGGATCGCGCCAGGGAAGTTCGAGGTCCGCCGCGGCGCTAGGCTCATCAGCGAATAATCGCTCATGCCGTGATAGCCGCCCTCGAATTTGAGGATCTTGTCGCGCTTGGTGTAGGCGCGCGCCGCGCGCATCGCGTAGAGATCGGCCTCGGACCCGGTCGACACAAACCGCACCTGCTGCGCGCAAGGCACCGCATCGACGATCGCCTGCGCTAGTTCGATGCCCCAGCGGTTGTTAGCAAAGAACGTCGTGCCCGACGCGACGCGGGCCTGCGCCGCGGCCGTCACCTCGGGATGCGCATGGCCCACCAGCATCGGCCCCGAGCCGAGCAGGAAATCAACATATTCCTTGCCGTCCTCGTCCCAGACGCGGCCGCCCCGCCCCTCGCGGATCACCACATCGCCGGGGATGTTGCCAAAGGTGCCGGCGGGGAGAACGCGGTTTGCGGTCTCGATCAGCCCGTCCTGAAGCTTCGGCATCGGTGCGCTCATCTCGGCATCCCTCTCAAGCGGCCCTCATCGGCGCAATAACCTCATCCACCGGCGCGAGAAGCAAGCCGGATTTTCCGGATCGATGAAATCGCTTGACGACAATGTTCTTGTTTTGTTCATTACGCGAGCGCATCGTTCGGAGCCCCCATGCTCAACCGCAATCTTCTGAAATTCGACACCTTCAGCCCGCCCCACGGCTTTGAACCATCAGACGAGATTTTTCGCCCGGCCGATCCCGGCAACGTTGTTCATGAGGACAAGATTTTCTTCGCCGTCCAGCCGCCGCCCTTCACCGCCTCCAGCATCTTCCGCCTAGCTTCTTATTTGCGCGACAAGCACCGATTGACGGGGAAGCCGCTGCGGCCGGAATGCGTTCACGCCTCGCTGCTTTTTGCCGGCTATCACGGTCGGATGCCGCCGCAAACGCTCAGCGCAATTCGCCAAGCCGCCGCGACAATCGTCATGCCCCGGTTTCGCGTCGGCTTTGATTGGGTCGTGAGCTTTCGCAACCGCAGCAACCGGCCGCTGGTGCTGCGCGGCGATGACGGCGTCAGCGGGTTGATCGCGTTGCGCGACAAGCTCGTCGCCGCGACGATCGATATTCCCGGCATTCCAGCCGCCCGGCGCGAATTCAACCCGCATTTGACGCTGCTTCACGACCAGCGCGATATCCGCGAAGAACCGGTCGAAGAGATCAGCTGGCCGGTGAGCGAGTTCGTTCTCATCCGCAGCCTGTTCGGGCAAAGCCGGCACATCGTGCTGGGCCGCTGGCCGTTGCGCGGCTGAGCCTCAACCCGGCACGGGCGCGTCGGGGTGCAGCAGCCCCGCGTGACGCAGATCGCTCCACAGCGCGGCTGGGATCTTGTGGTTCAGCAGCCCGAGGTTCTCGGTAAACTCGGCCGCGTTGCGCGGACCGGGGATGATCGCCGCCACCGCCGGATGCGCCAGCGGGAATTGCAGTGCCGCCGCCGGCAGCGGCACTTGGTGGCTGTCACAGATCGCCGCGATCTGCTTGACGCGGGCCATGACTTCGGGCGGCGCTGGTGCGTAGTTCCAGGTGTCGCGCCCGGCAAGAATGCCGGAATTGAGCGGCCCGCCGACTACGATCGACGTGCCGGCCGCAAGACATTTCGGCAGCAGGTCATCGAGCGGGGCTTGCTCCAACAGCGTATAGCGGCCGGCCAGCAAAAACGCGTCCCACTGGCCCCATTCCATCGCCTCGAGCAGCACCTCGCGCTCGTTGACGCCGATGCCGAAGGCCGACACCGCGCCCGACCCGCGCAGGCTTTCCAGCGCGCGGTAGCCACTCTCGCGCAGGGTCTTCATATGGCCGGGATGCGCGTCGCCATGTTGGTAGCGGCCGATATCGTGGACAAACAGCATGTCGATGCGCGCGAGGCCCAGCCGTTGCAGGCTGTCCTCAAAAGAGCGCATGATCGCGTCATAGGAGTAGTCGTAGACCGGGTCGAACGGCAGCGGATGGGTGCGGCCGTCGCCGAAAACGCCGCTCGAGTTCGGGCGCAGCAACCGGCCAACTTTGGTCGACAGCACCCAATCGTCGCGCGGATGGTCGCGCATCACATCGCCGACTGCCCGCTCGGCCTGGCCGACACCGTAAAACGGCGCGGTGTCGATATAGCGTACGCCGGCGCCCCAGGCGGCCGCGACAATCTCCTCCGCCGCCTGACGGGCGACCGCGATGCGGCTGCCGCCCAAGGTCGCACAGCCGAGCCCCAGCTCCGTCACTTGCAGCTTGGTGCGGCCGACCTGCCGCCGTGCGTATTCGGCCATGTTTCCTCCGAACTTCAATGTCATTCCGGGGCGCCGTGCAGCGGCGAACCCGGAACCCATGAACACAGGCCTTGCCCGAGTTGCCTCTGCCGGAGCCTATCGCATCGCTCGTCCGTGCGCATGGGTTCCGGGTCTCGTCCTGCGGACGATCCCGGAATGACGGCATTGCTCTTTCGGTCGGTTGACTTTGCCGGAGCCGTGCCGCGATCCTGGCTGCCGCGAATACAGGAGATAGGACGATGGCGCTCGACCTGCTGGTGAAGAACGGCACGGTGATCGACGGTTCGGGGTTGCCGCGCTACCGCGCCGATGTCGGCGTCAAGGGCGGGCGGATCGTCCAGATCGGCCGCATTCGCGAGCCCGCCGAGCGCGTCGTCGATGCCGAGGGAATGATCGTCGCGCCCGGCTTTATCGACGGCCACACCCACATGGACGCGCAGGTCAATTGGGACCCGCTCGGCAGCTGCTCGTGCTGGCACGGCGTGACCAGCGTGGTGATGGGCAATTGCGGCTTCGCGCTGGCGCCGTGCAAGCCGGGGGACCGCGAATGGTTTGCGCGCTGTCTGACCGCGGTCGAAGACATCCCGACCGAGGCGATGATGGAGGGCATCGACTGGACCTGGGAGACCTTCCCCGAATACCTCGCCACCGTCGAGCGCCTGCCCAAGGGCCTCAATTACGGCATGTATATCGGCCACTCGGCGCTGCGCATGTACGCGATGGGCGCCAGACGCGGGCTCGAGGAGAAGGCCACCGAGGACGATCTGCGCCGCATGGAAGCGGCGGTGAGCGAGGCGCTGAAGGCCGGCGCGCTCGGCTTCTCGACCTCGCGGGCGACGACCCATGTGACGCCGGACGAGACGCCGGTTGCCAGCCGGATCGGCGATTGGGCGGAGATCGAACGCTTGGTCGGCGCGATGGGCGCGCTCGATGCCGGCATCTTCCAGATCGGCCCCGACATCTCGGGCGGCGACGCGCAAAAGGCCTGCCTCGAACAACTGCGCAAGATCGCGCTCGACAGCGGTCGGCCGATCATGTTCGGCATGCTGGCGACGCGGCAGGGCATCGACCCCAATCCCTGGGACTTCCAGACGCGCTTTATGGACGAGACCGTGGCGCTCGGCGGCCGCATGTACGGTCAGGCGACGACGCGCTCGATCAACGCCGTGTTCTCGCTGAAGTCTTATCTGCCGTTCGACGTGCTGCCGGCGTGGAAGGAAATCCGTTCGCTGCCGCTGGCCGAGCAGAAGGCGCGGCTGCGCGACCCCGAGGTGCGGGCGCGTCTCGTCGCCGCCGAGGCCACGATGAAGCCGCGCGAACGCACGCTGCAGGGCGGCGGCGCGGCCACCACCGACCCGCGCAAGCCGGATTACGACAATCTCTTTCCGATGCTGACGGTCAACTGGGACGACCCGTCGGTCGGCGAGCTGTCGCGGCGGCACAACAAGCACCCGGTCGAGGTCATCATCGACCTCGCGCTGGAGAACGAAAACCGCATGTTCGTGCAGCCGATCGTCAACGAGCGGCCGGCCGACGTGCTTAACCTGCTGAAGCATCCGCGCACCTTGGCGACCTTCTCGGATTCGGGGGCGCATGTCTGCCAGGAGATGGGGTCGTCGCTGCAGACGCATCTGTTGTCCTACTGGGTGCGCAACAAGCAGCAATTCACCCTCGAAGAGGCGGTGCGGATGCTGACCTTCGACAACGCCTCGGCCTGGGAACTGCCGGATCGCGGGTTGATCCGCACCGGATATGCCGCCGATCTCGTGGTGTTCGACGAAGCGACGGTGAAACCGCAACTGCCGACGGTGGAAACCGACCTGCCCGGCGGCGCCCGCCGCTTGGTCCAGAAGGCCGATGGCATCGCCGCGACGATCGTCAACGGCACCGTAGCGATCGAGAACGGCCATGCCACCGGCAACTCGGGCGGCCAAGTGCTCAAGGGCCGGTTGGCGGCGTGACCGCTTGGATTGTCATTCCGGGATCGTCCTTGGGACGAGACCCGGAACCCATGAACACGGACGGCGCCGTCTATTTTCCTGACGCTGGTGCTCGACCGGATAGGCTCGCGTTCATGGATTCCGGGTTCGCCGCTCTGCGGCGCCCCGGAAAGACGATGGGACAATGACCGACCTCGACTCCGGCGCACGCGAGGCGCTGCGGCTGCTGGGGCCCGATCCGGCGAACTGGGTGCCGGACCGAGAAGGCGTCGACCACAATGTGATGATCGTCGGCGGCGGGCAGACGGGCTGCGCGTTTGCCTTCGCACTGCGGCGTACCGGGATCGGCAGGGTGTCGGTGATCGACGCGGCGCCCGATGCCGAGCGCGCCGGGATTTGGGAGAACTGCGCGCGGATGCATGTGCTGCGCACGCCGAAAGCGCTGGCCGGCCCGGAATACGGCATCATGGCGCTGGGCTTCCAGGCCTGGTACGAGGCGCGGCACGGTGCCGAGGCCTACCGCGCCTTCGAGCGCATCCCGCGCCAAGCCTGGGTCGACTACCTCGCCTGGTATCGCGATTTCCTCGGCATCGCGGTGCGCTACGGCACCCGTCTCGACCGCATCGAGCCGGCCGATGACTGCTTCCGTCTGCATCTCAATACCGGCGTCGAGACGGCGCGCAAGATCATCATCGCTACCGGGTTCGCCGGCAGCGGCGGCCTCGCGGTGCCCGATTTCCTGCGCGACCTGCCGCGCCGGCTATGGGCGCACGCGGCCGACGACATCGATTTCGCCGCGTTCGCCGGCAAGGACATCGCGGTGATCGGCGGCGCGGCCTCGGCCTTCGATGCAGCCGCGGTCGCGCTCGAAAGCGGGGCGAAGTCGGTGCATCTGTTCGCCCGCCGCGCGACGCTCGCCGCGACGCCGATCAATCGCAGCCGCGGCTATCCCGGCGCCTATGACAATTACTACGCGCTGCCCGACGCGGTGCGCTGGCACCAGGCGATCCGCTATCGCCGCGCCGGCTCGACCGCGCCGCAGGACGCGGTCGACCGGGTGCTGAAGCACGACAACTTCCACCTGCACCTCGCCGCACCGTGGGTGGCGGCGCGGGAGGAGGCCGGCAGCATCGTCGCCGAGGCCGCCGAGGCTGCGGGTTGCCTGACGGGAGGCGGCCTGACCTATCGTTTCGACTTCGCGATCGCCGGCACTGGTTACGCCGCCGATCCCAATTTGCGGCCGGAATTCGCCGATTTCGCCGATCGCATCCTGCTGTGGCGCGACCGCTACACACCGCCGGCCGACGAAGAAGACCCGTTTCTCGGCGCGCATCCCTATCTCGGGCCGGGCAACGAGTTCATGGAACAGACGCCCGGCGCCGCGCCTTACCTCAACGACATACACTGCTTCAACCCGGCCGGGTTTGTCAGCTTCGGCGTGCCGATCGGCGATGTGCCGAGCATGAAACGCGGCCACCCCACGGTGACCGCAGCGATCAGCCGCGACCTGTTCCTCGCCGATTTCGACCATCACCAGCATCGGATGACCGGCGATGTGCCGCCCGATTTCGGCCCCGAGCTGTACGCCAAGGCGGTGTGGAAGGGCCGTTGACGCTGATAACCCCTCTCCCGTTTGCGGGAGAGGGAGGGGCCCCATCGCGACAGCGATGGGAGGGTGAGGGTCGGTGCACGCAAACCCTCACCCGGCTCGCGCCTGACGGCGCGGTCCACCCTCTCCCGCAAGCGGGAGAGGGTTTTCTAGCCCAGGTACTTCAAATACTGCGCGACGAAGTCGCAGTCGACAAAGCGGGCGTAGGCGTCGCTGATGCGCCTGGTGACCGGGCCCGGGAGCGGCGCGGGCAGGACGCGGCCGCCGATGCTGCGCACCGGGCAGATGCACAGGCTGGTCGAAGTCATGAAGATTTCATCGGCGATGCCGGCGTCGTAGAAGTCAAGATCGGCTTCGCGACAGGCGATGCCCAGTTCGCCGCAGAGCTCGATCACCGTTTCGCGGCTGATCCCCGGCAGCACGAATTCACTGCGCGGGGTCAGCACCTCGCCCTCGCTGACCAGGAAGATGTTGCTGCCGATCCCCTCCGACAGATGCCCATTATGATCGAGCAGCACCGACCAGGCTTCCGGATCCTGCGCCTTGGCTTGAAGATCGGCCTGTATCAGGTTGAGATAGTTATGCGTCTTGGCGCGCGGGCTGAGCGCGTCGGGGGCGGTGCGGCGGATCGGCGGCACGACGATGTCGATGCCGTCGCGGAACAGCCGGGCGCGTTTCTTGAGGGGCAGCGGGATGCATTCGACGATGACCGTCGGGCCGGTGTCGTCCCACCCCTCGTCGCCGACCGCGTCGACACCGCGCGACACGCGCTGGCCGATCCAGAAATCGCTGTCGGGGGTGAGGAAATGCGCGTTGCGCGCCAGCACCTCCTCGCTGATGCCGACCATTTCCTGCGGGCTGAGGCCTGGGTCGATGCGCAGGTATTTGAGCGAGCGGTAGAAGCGGCCGATATGCTCCTCGAGCTTGAAGGCGCGGCCGTGGAACGTCCGCGTCATGTCGAACGCGGCGTCGCCGTATTTGAAGCTGCGGTCGCGGAACGGGATCACCACCTCGCGCTCGGGGACGATCTTGCCATTGAAATAGGCGACGCGGACGTTGCTGCGATTATCGCTCATTGAATGGCCCCTCTATTTTGCAGCCAAATTTGATCTTCCCACGTCGCTAAATCACAAGACCTCGCCTTCTCTTTTAACTTGGTGATCCAGGCTAGGTACTCCGTCTCACAATCGCTCTTAGTCCACGATCCATTGATCCCAGCACTGGCCAAGACAATGCTATCAATAGGACAGTGAGGTGGTTTGGCGACTTTTCCCAATTTCCAGAGGAATTTTAGATAAAGGTTGAACGCTTTTTGGACTGTTCCGTAGCGAAGGCGATCATCCTTAAGTGACGATCCACATGCCTTCGAGATATTGCCACAAATACGACGAATAGCTGCGCAATGATCGGATTCCGATACCGGAACCATATAGTTTTGCGCTTCGCTTCGTAGCGCTCGCATCAACTCGTTACGAAATTCCGTTTTAGATTTTTCAGTACATTCGTCTGGTCGATATACTACGTTCCTTTGCAACGCCGCCTGAACAGCATTTGCAATTAGTATTTCCTCAAGAAAGCGATCGTCTGAGGGACGGCCGCAATCGATGCTCATCGCACACCCTCGAACAGCGGGGCACGGGTTTCGGCGAATTCCTCAACGGCGCCGACGAGATGGTCGCCGTCCGCCTCGTCGAGGGCGATCGACAGCGCCATCATGCCGCGCTTGGCGAACCAGATGCCGCGGGCGAGGAGATCGAAATAGAACAGTTCGAGCAGCCCGGCATGGCCTCTGGCGGCATCGGCGGCATTCGCGATCGTGCCGCCGCGCATATGCACGCCGATCATCGAGCCGATGCCGGTGAACTGCATCGCCAGGCCCTTGCCCGTCGCGACCGCGTTGAGCCGCTCGCGCAGCGCCTCGCCCCAATCGTTGAGCTGCTTCGCCGCCGCCGGCGTGTAGACTTCGGTCAGCCCGACATAGCCGGCGTTCATCGTCAGCACGTTGTTGTTGAACGTGCCGGCGTGCTGGAAGCCGTCCTTGTTGCGCGGGTCGAACCATTCCATCAGACCGGTGCGGCCGCCAAAGGCGCCAAAGCTCATACCGCCGCCGACATATTTGCCGAGCGTGGTCATGTCCGGAGCGATGCCGTGCACCTCCTGCAGGCCGCCGGGCGCAAGGCGCGAGGTCATCACCTCGTCGAAGATCAGGATCGCGCCGGTCTCGCTGGCCAGCGCGCGCAGCTCGGCGAGGAACTCGCGGGTCGCCGGGATGCAGCCGCTGCCGCCGAGCATCGGCTCGATGAGGATGCAGGCGAGGTCGCCCTTATGCGGTGCGACCAGTGCGCGGACCTGCTCGATATCGTTATAGGTGCCCATCAGATAGTCGAAGGGCGCGTTGATCGGGCTGCCCTTGCCGCGGAAATAGAAGACGCCGCCGTGATAGCCGCCCTTGAACACCAGCACCTTCTTCCTGCCGGTGATGTTGAGCGCGGCGCTGACCGCCATCAGGTTCGCTTCGGTGCCGGAATTGGTGAAACGCACCAGCTCGATCGACGGGAAGCGGTCGCGGATCGCCGCGGCGAACTTGCCCTCGGCCTGGCCGTGCGCGCCGAAATTGATGCCGCCGTCGAGCGCCGCGTCGATCGCCTTGCGGATCGCCGGATGCGAGTGGCCGTAGAGCCCGGCTGTGAACTCGGAGAGGAAATCGGCGTATTCGTGGCCGTCGGCATCCCACAGATGGGCGCCTTCCCCTTTGACCATGGTCAGCGGAAACGGCTCGGCATAGATCGCCGAGCGGGTGTTGCCGCCGGGCAGCGCGGCGCAGGCCTTGTCGTAGAGCGCGAGGCTCTGCGGGTGGCGGGCGCGATAGTGCTCCTCGGCTTCCTTGAGGGCGGCGTCGATGTCGATATTGGCGGCGTGAGTGGTGGGCATGTCCGATCCTTTCGGCCTCCCTTTTAGCACAGACCACGTCGCATCGGCCTTCGCTGTTATCGCTGTTTTTTGCAGGGAATTTACAGCCAACGCCAGCCCTGCCGGTTGAATACCGCCACACAAATCCAACTGTAACATGAAACCAGGGCGATATGATGGCGCTGTCTGGAAGAGGCGCCCTTGCTGCCTGAAGACGCGTGGAGCGGCGGCTGGGGCGATCATAGCGGCGGCTGTGCCGCCCGCGCCGGCCCCGCGCAGCGCCCGGGATGCCATGCGCCCAGACCGTGACCCGGAACCTTTGCCGATCGCCGGCGTTCCCGGCGGTACCAGAACCTCCGGGAGAGTAACATGCGCGCATCTTTAACCTGCGCCTTAGGCGTGGCGAGCCTCGCGGCGATCGGCTGGGCACAGCCGGCGTCCGCCGATAACCTAAATTCGGTGATGCGCACGATGAACGCGGTGGTCAATCCGGATGACGCCCGCCGGAATGAGGACCAGGCGCGGCGCGCGGGGCGGCCCGACGAGGAGCGGTATTGGCACAATTACGGCGCCGGGCTCGAACAGCAGCGCGGCGGACCGCGGCCGGCCTCCGCGGCGGGCCACGTGACGCCTGACGAGGCGCGCCGGCTCGAAGAGCAGGCGCATCGCGCGGGGCGCGGGGACGAAGAGCGCTACTGGCACAACTATCTGGCCGGGCTCGGCGGACCGACCCGCACCGATTATCGCAGCGAGGCGGGACCGCGAGACCGCGGGATCGGACCGGACGAGGCTTCCCGGCTCGAGGCGCGGGCGCGCGCCGAGGGCCGCCCGGACGAGGTCCGCTATTGGGCCGCCTACCGCCAAGGACTGGAAGGCAGGCGGTAAAACTGCCTTCGCCTTGGCCGGGCTTGACCCGTGGGCCTTCAGCCCACGGACTTGATCCGCGGGCATCTACGTCTCAGCTCTGATCTTCCGAAATGAAGACGTGGACCCCCGGGTCAAGCCGGCAATTGTATATTTGACACCACACGCGCCGCTAATGGTATTATCGCGCGATGCAACGGCGCGTGTGGATCGCAACCGTATTTTTGATCACTTGGCATGGAACGCTAAGCGCTCAAACGAGTGCAAAGTTGTTTGAAGAAATCTGCGCCGACGAAAAGTCCGTTTCCTGTCGGCTATACCTTAACGGATTTATCGAGGGGTTAGCAGTAGGTGAAGTTGAATTCACCAAAAATAGTAAGATAACTATGTACTGCTCGCCGGGGCGCGTTAATTTAGCGCTCTTAGCATCTTTAGCCAAAGAACATTTCAAGAGACGACCGACCGATGAAACATTCGGCTCCGCGCCTATTATTCTTGACGAGTTAAAGCACCTCTACCCGTGCCCCCGTTAGGATTCTTCCGAGCAGGTGGCTTGGCTGGCTTATGCATCGGCGGCGTATCGAGCAGTCGTTTCACAACAGCCTTGAAACGTTCCGCGTCGTTCGGTTGAGTCGCCGCTTCACTCTTGTCATGAGGTGGCATCGTGCGCCTGCGTTCTGGTGGCATGGACATATTCTACATCGACGAGTCCAACGACAAACAGACCTACATTATCACAGCTGTTGCGGTCCCGTTTCTGCGAACCACCGGGAAAGTATGGCAGATCGTATGGCCTGATTATCTGGATGGCGCAAAAGACTGGCGAAAGCGGATAAATGACACAGTGAAGATACCCAAAAGCAAGGAACTTCATGGCGTCAAACTCGCCTCTGGTCGCGGTCAATTCTTTAAAGGAAAATACCAATTCGATAGACCAAAAGCCGGATCGGTTTATAGACAAATACTAAGTCTGGTGGACTTTCTACCCGATGGTTCGGTTATTACCGTTGCTGCCAAACGGGGCGGCCAAGCTCTTTATGGCATGACGAGGCTTGAAGCTGCCTTGCACGCATTATTTCAACGTATGCGATCTCAGTGCAATGCTAGAGATGTTAATGGTCTAGTATTTTTTGATGGCGGCCACGATGAATACAGGAAATGTTATAGACGGGCACAAATATTTCTGCCAACTGGCAGTCAAGTTGCTGGGAGAGGGATGGGGAGCTGGTAAAATAAGCGATAATCTCCCTCTTGATATGTTCACAAAAGACGGAAATATGAAAAATTCCGCGCATTGCTATTTTACGCAATTGGCTGATCTAATCGCATATGCCGCGTTCCTTAAAATAAAAAGCGAAAACAGCGCCTTGGAAGAGTGGCAAAAACTGTATTCATTAGAAAATTTGTACGATTCGTTTCCACGAGCAAAAGTTAATATGCGGGCACAGAAGGGTAGCAAAGATGGAATAGTACGGTTGAAATAGAGACTGCCGGGTGTTTTACGACCCGGCAGCTCCGGCAACTGCTCCCCCGGCTCGGTGGCCGGCTTCGCGAGCTGCTATAATCAAGTTGAATCGGACACAGAACCTTGTCAAGAATTAAGTTATTCATTTTAATCAACGTCTTACGAAGGAGTTTTCCACAAGATTATCTACCGACGCCTTCTCAGCATTATTGATTCTCAAGCCACAGCTCTTATTGGACAATCGCCAAAATAAGTCGCCATCGCTTACGAGTTATCCCCATCTATGCTGCTCTCGTGCATAAAAGCGAACCGCAATTGAACCCACGGTGTCGGTTCAGAAGGGGATTTCATCGTCGATGATTTCGGCTTGGCGACGAGACCCCCCATAAGTTAGCCGCTTGCCTTCGATACCCTTAAGCGCAGCAACGGCGCGCTCTTTGTCAGAGACGCCCAAGCCGGTGCGATGGTTGTAGCGGAAGTCGAATTCGCCGACATACCGCTTCAAATGCGCCGGGTTGACATGGTGATAGGTGCCGACGATGCCCCGCTTCAGGATCGAAAAGTAGTTCTCGACGGTGTTGGTGTGCGCTTCGCCGCGAACGTACTCATCGATGCTGTGATTGACGACTTCGTGCTGGAAGTCCCGGTGCATGTGCCGGTACTGGCCCGCGTCGTCGGTATAGAGCTTGGTCGCCTTGTCGATCTGCTGAACAAGGATCGGGCGCAGGGTCGCGGCGGCGACGCTGGCGACATGCCGTGACCGGACGCGACCGTCGCGCTCAACCAGCGAGAACACCGCTTCTTTCCCATACGCGCCGCCGACGTGCTGGCCGCGCTTGCTCTTATGGCGGTTACGCTCTTTGCCACCGATATATGTCTCATCGGCTTCAACTGCCTTGCCTTCGCCGCCGAGCGGATCGTTCTCGATAGGATGAATGTCGCGCATCGCTTCACGGACGCGCATCGTCATAAACCAAGCGGTCTTGTAGGTGACGCCGAGCATCCGGTGCATTTGATGGCTCGACATACCCTTCTTGCTCGACGTGAGCAGGTGCGTCGCGAACAGCCAGGTATGCAGCGCGATATGTGAGCGCTCAAACAGCGTGCCGACGCGCACCGTGAAGTCCTTCCGACACTCGCGCTCGCCGCACCGATAGACCCCGACTTTCTTCGTTTTGTACGCCGTGCCGACCGTGCCGCAATGCGGGCAGATCGGGCCATCCGGCCAGCGAACTTCCTCTAGGAACTCGCGGGCGGCGTCCTCATCGTGAAAATGCTTTGCGTCGAGATCGGCAGACATGATTGGCTCCATTTCTGAAGCCAATCCTAGGGGTTTGCGGTGTGTGGTGTCAAGTATATAAGTGCCGGTCAAGCCCGGGGGAGGCGGTCGTAATAAGACTTGGCCATCACCCCGTATAAGCGCGGCGGCCGTGGTCGCGCAGCCAGAGGCGGACGAGGTGGCGGCGGCGCTCGGGTTCGGACCAATCCTCGAACTCGGTGCGGCTGTGGCCCAGCGTGCGGTTGTCGACAAACTGGATTTCGCCCGGCTGGAACTCGAAGTCGATCGACAGGTCGGAGTCCTCGAAAATCTCCAGCGTCGCGGCGAGCGCGGCGGCGCCTTCATTGTCGAGCGCCTCGCCGCGCATCTTGTAGCCGCCGTTGATCTGATGCGCGCTGAAGCGCGAGCGCAACTCGTCGCCTTCTTCGAACACCGGCGCCGAGAAGGTTTCCGGCTCGCCCTCGAAGAATTCCTTCTGCCGGTCGAACCAGAACGGGCGGTAGAGCCGCGGCAGCAGCCCGGGGTGGCGGGACAGCAGCTCGTTATGCACGGTGTGGAAGCTCAGCACGCGGCTGACCCCGCCCGATTTCGCGGTTTTCAGGCAGAGGAGACCGACGATCTCCGGCGGCGTCGTGTTGTAGGCGTTGTCGATATGGAAGCGGATTTCGATGTTGGTCTTGTCGGGGCGGATGCCCGTGCCGGGCAGCGCCTGTTTTCCGGTATCGTGGACGTCGTAGATCATCGTGCCGTCGAGCTTTTGCGCGACCGGACGCGCCACGATCGACGCCAACAGCCAATACACGGTCTCTGCCTCGTCCTTTGACAACTCCTCGACCGGCAGCCGGTCGACCACCGCAAAGCGCACGCCGTGCTTCAGGATGCGCCGCACCTCGGCCATCGCCGCGTGGCAATTGGTCATGTCGAAATCGGCGGGGCTGCGCAGGATGGTCGGCAACGGATGCGCGCGGATCTCATCGACGACGCGGCGGATTTCGTCGAGGCAGGATGCGTCGAGCTCGACGCGGAAATCCTCGTCCCTGATGTCGGCGCGCTTCCACGCGCTCGCGGCTTCGATCCTGTGCTCGATCATCTCACGCCTCGCCCGGACATGCCGTGGAGATTATGGAGGTGCCACGAGCGCCGTGCAATGCGCACCCGGCCCCCGGCAACCCGGAACCGAAAATCCCGCGGCGCTGTTGAACCTGGCATAGAAGCTTGATTTCAAGGGAGGTTGAAATGCGGGAGACGACACGAAATCGGCAGTTCGGCCGGTTTGCGGCGTTCGCGGTCGGCGCCCTCGGGCTCGTCGCCGTGGCGCTGCCGCTGCACCAAGCCAAGGCTCAGATGTATCTCGGCTGGGACTTCGGCAACGGCTTCGGCGTCGGGGTCGGTACCCCGCCGTCGGCCATGGGCTATCACTATTGCGGGTTCGTCGCGACGACCAATCCGTATTGCCGCAACTGGTAGCGGGTGACGGACCGGCGGGGCGGGCGTCGGCGTGGCGCCGCCCGTCGGTTCCCTCAAATCAGCCCAAGCTCGCGCAGCTCCAAGAGCATGTGCTCGGATATCTCGGCGAAATCGCCGCCCGGTCCGCCGGGTGCGTCCCTCGGCGCGTCTGCCGGCGGCAGATAGCGCCATCCCTGAAACGGCCGGAACCCGCGCGGCAGCGTCGCGACGAACACGCCGTCGGTGAGGATCAGGCAATAGGCCCGGCCGCTTTCCTCGTGCTCGGCGCGGAAGCCGACGATGTGCTCGCGCGCCCGAATCTGCCCCTTCACCACCCAGTACAGCGAACCGCCGTCGAGCACCGCCTCGGCGCGGCGCGGATGGTTGCGGGTATAGACCCAGCTGGCACCGCGCTCGGCATGGCGTTGCGCGCGCGAGCGGCGCAGATCTTCGATATCGGCAGCGCCGACCGCCATCTTCACCAGATGCAGCGGGCCGGTGGCTGGAAAATCGTCGCTGGTCTTTGTGTCCTTGCGCGGCATCACCCCGGCTCCGCGAGGGCGATCAGCTCGGTGCCCTCTTCGACCAGGTCGCCGACCGCATAGCGCACCGCCTCCACCGTGCCGTCGCGCGGCGCGGCGATGGTATGCTCCATCTTCATCGCCTCGACGACGATCAGCGGCTGGCCCTGGCGCACTGCATCCCCGGCGGCGACCAATAGCTGCACGACCCGACCCGGCATTGGCGCCGTCAGACGCCCGGCGCCCGCGTCGGCGCCCGCCGGCGGCGCCAGCGGGTCGACGCGCGTGAAGCGCCATCCGGCGCCGTCGATGAACACCGCGATGTCGTCGCCGTGGTCGAGCACCACCGCGCGAAACTGCGCGCCGTCGAGGGTGAGCACGGCGGCGCCGTCGGCGGCGAAACGTGCTTCCGCGCTGGCATGCCGCTCGCCGATCTCCAGCACCCAGCGAGGGCCGTTCGCGGTGGCGGCGATCGATAGCGTTTCCTCGCCGGCGCGAAGCGTCACGGTTCGCGGCGCGTTCGGCGCGTTGAGCCGCCAGCCGTCGTGCCGCGCCCAGGGATCGGCGGGCCTGGCCGCCGATTGGCCAAGGCAGAACAGTGCCGCCGCGGCGACCGCCTTTTCGGGCGGCGCGGACGGCGCCGGCAGGAGCGCTGCACGCCGCCGCTCGATAAAGCCGGTGTCGAGCCTGGCGGCGGCGAAATCCTCATCGCCGATGACGCGGGCGAGGAAACCGAGATTGGTGGTGACGCCGAGCAACCCGGTCTCGGCCAGGGCGCGCGACAGGCGTGTACGTGCAGTCTCCCGGTCGGGCCCCCAGGCGATGATCTTGGCGATCATCGGGTCGTAGAACGGCGTCACCGCATCGCCCTCGCGCACCCCGGTCTCGACGCGCGCGGTCGCATTCGGCAGGCGGAGCCGGTGCAACGTGCCGGTCGCCGGCAGAAAGCCGCGCTCTGGGTTCTCGGCATAGAGCCGCACCTCGATCGCGTGGCCGCTAAGGCGGATATCCTGCTGCGACCGGGTGAATTTCTCGCCGGCGGCGACGCGCAGCTGCCATTTGACGAGGTCGGTGCCGGTCACCGCTTCGGTGACCGGGTGCTCGACCTGCAGCCGCGTGTTCATCTCCATGAAATAGAAGCGGTCGCGCTCGACGATGAACTCGACCGTGCCGGCGCCGGCATAGCCGACCGCCTTGGCCGCGGCGACCGCCGCCGCACCCATTGCCCGGCGCATCGCCGGCGCCAGACCGGGCGCCGGCGCCTCCTCGACGATCTTCTGGTAGCGGCGCTGGATCGAGCAATCGCGCTCGTAGAGGTGCAGCGCGTTGCCGTGCGTGTCGGCGAAGACCTGAACCTCGATATGGCGCGGCGCGCTCAGGTATTTCTCGATCAGCACACGGTCGTCGCCAAACGCGGAAGCCGCCTCGCGCTTGGCGCCGTCGAGCGCGCGGGCGAACTCGCCGGCCGCGTTGACGATGCGCATGCCCCGCCCGCCGCCCCCGCCCGAAGCCTTGATCAGCACCGGAAAGCCGATCTTTTCGGCCTCGGCGAGCAGATGCGCCGCGTCCTGGTCGCCGCCGTGATAGCCCGGTACCACCGGCACGCCGGCCTGCTGCATCAAGGCCTTGGCCGCGGCCTTCGACCCCATCGCCCGCATCGCCGCCGGCGGCGGGCCGATAAAGACGATGCCCGCTGCCGCGCAGGCCTCGGCGAAGTCCGGGTTCTCGGACAGGAAGCCGTAGCCGGGATGGATCGCCTCGGCGCCGGCATCCTGCGCCGCCGTGATGATAGCCGCGGCGTTGAGATAGCTCTGCCGCGCCGTGGGCCCTTGGCCCCCGGGCTTGTCCCGGGAGGGCGGACCGATCAGCCGCGCCTCGTCCGCCATCATCACATGCAGCGCCGCGGCATCCGCTTCGGAATAGACCGCGACCGTGGCGATGCCCATGCGCTTGGCGGTGCGCATCACCCGACAGGCGATCTCGCCGCGATTGGCGATGAGGATCTTCGCAAACATCAAAGAGAACGCTCTAACGCGGAGGACGCCGAGGTTACGCGGAGGGCGCGGCGGATTCCAAGCGCGCGCAGCGCACATCCAATTTTTTGACAATGAGGCGGTGAGACGGTGAGATTGCCGTCGCTATCCACCCTCATCGCCTCACCGTCTCATTGTGCATTTTTGGCGCTTCGTGCCAACTCAGGCAGCTCCGCCTACTTTGTCTAACCTCTGCGTTCTCCGCTAAAGCGTTTTCGCCTTACATGCGGAAGACGCCGAACCGCGTCCTTTCGATCGGCGCGTTGAGCGCCGCGGAGATCGACAGGCCGAGGACGGTACGGGTTTCGGCCGGGTCGATGATGCCGTCGTCCCACAGGCGGGCGCTGGCGTAATAGGGGTGGCCCTGGGTCTCGTATTGCTGGCGGATCGGGGTCTTGAACGCCTCCTCCGCCTCAGCGGGCCAGTCCTCGCCGCGCGCCGCCATGCCGTCGCGGCGCACGGTCGCCAGCACCGAGGCGGCCTGTTCGCCGCCCATCACCGAGATGCGTGCGTTCGGCCACATCCACAAAAAGCGCGGGCCATACGCGCGGCCGCACATGCCGTAATTGCCGGCGCCAAAGCTGCCGCCGATGATCACGGTGAATTTCGGCACCGCCGCAGTGGCAACGGCGGTCACCATCTTGGCGCCGTCCTTGGCGATGCCGCCCAACTCGTATTTGCGGCCGATCATAAAGCCGGTGATGTTCTGCAAAAACACCAGCGGGATGCCGCGCTGGGCGCACAGCTCGATAAAATGCGTGCCCTTGAGGGCGCTCTCGGAAAACAGGATGCCGTTATTGGCGAGGATGCCGACGGGATAGCCCCAGATGCGCGCGAAACCGCAGACCAGCGTCAGGCCGTAGAGCTGCTTGAACTCGTCGAACTCGCTGCCGTCGACGAGCCGGGCGATCACCTCGCGCACGTCATAGGGCCGCCGGGTGTCGGACGGGATCACGCCGTAGAGCTCCTCGGCGGCGTAGAGCGGTTCGCGCGGCTCGCGAAGATCGAGCTCTATGTTGTTGACACGATTGAGATTGCCGATGATGCGGCGAGCAATACCGAGCGCGTGGCGGTCGTCGAGTGCGTAATGGTCGGTGACGCCGGAGATCCGGCTATGCACATCGGCGCCGCCGAGTTCCTCGGCGCTGACCACCTCGCCGGTCGCCGCCTTGACCAGCGGCGGGCCGCCGAGAAAGATCGTGCCCTCGCCCTTGACGATGATGCTCTCGTCCGACATCGCCGGCACATAGGCACCGCCCGCGGTGCACGAGCCCATGACGATCGCGACCTGCGGAATGCCCGCCGCCGACATCTGCGCCTGGTTATAGAAGATGCGGCCGAAATGCTCGCGGTCGGGGAACACCTCGTCCTGCGCCGGCAGAAAAGCGCCGCCCGAATCGACAAGATAAAGGCAGGGCAGCCGGTTTTCGCGGGCGATCTCCTGGGCGCGCAGGTGCTTCTTGACGGTCATCGCGAAATAGGTGCCACCCTTGACCGTCGCGTCGTTGGCGACGATGACGCATTCCGTGCCGGCGATGCGGCCGATGCCGGTGACGATCCCCGCCGCCGGCACCTCGCCGTCATACATGCCGTGCGCCGCGAAAGCGGAGAATTCGAGAAACGGCGCGCCGGGGTCGATCAGCGTCCGCACCCGCTCGCGCGGCAACAGCTTGCCGCGCCCGACATGCCGCGTGCGCGCCGCCTCATCGCCGCCGAGCGAAATCCGCTCGGTCTGCGCCCGCAAATCCTCGACCACCGCCCGCACCGCCGCCGCGTTAGCACGGAATGCTTCGGAGCGCGGATCGAGGGCGGTGGTGAGGGCGGTCATGTGGCGAACCTTATCGAGTGCCGGAGAACGCGCAAGAGCACCAACGAGCTGTTAGCGATTTACGTTTCTATTTCATGTTTGACAATCATGAAAGGACAATGCACATTTTTCTGATCTTTGGGAGTAACCTATGGCCGCGACAATCCACGTCCTTCACCCCAACTCGTCGCCACTCTCGCGAAAAAACACCCATCTACTTACAACCCGTCCCATTCCGCGGCGGTGGCGGAGCGATCAATGCCGTGTTGGGGCGTTAAATGCCCAGCGCTGTCGCTAAAATTCTCGACGATCTGCGGGATCGGGGCGGACTGAAGGGAACCGATGTCGCGAATATGACCTCGGTATCACCGGCAACGGTATCCCGATGGACATCGGGAAAGGCATTCCCGCAGCCCAAGACGCAGCTCCTCATTTCCGACCTGCGTTATGTCGTCGATCGGCTGGCGGAGTTCTATTCGCCCGATGAAACCCGCATCTGGCTCTATGCGCGGCACCCACTGTTGAACGGCGAGCGCGCGATCGACCTCATTCACGCCGGCCGGACGACCGACGTGCTCGCCGTCATCGAAGGCCTCGATGAGAGCACCTACACCTGACGATGGCGGCTTCGCGCATCCATGACCGCACCATCCTCGATGCGCTCGAAGCTCTCGACCCCGAGCCATTCGCCGGTACGGTCTGGCGGATCACCCGGGCGGGAAGAGAACCTTTACGAGGAGCCGCCGCTGATGGACGTTGGAGTTCGAGCGGCGAATTCGAAGTTCTATACACCAGCATGATGCGTGAAGGCGCGCTTGCCGAAATCGGCTATCGTCTGTCGTTGCAGCCCATCTGGCCCAGCCGGATCGCGCACGAAATTCACGCGATCAGCGTGCAAACCGAACGCAATTTGCGCTTTGTTGATGTCGACAGCCTGGCTGCCTTCGGAGTCGACCCGGCGCGTTTTCGTTCCTTCGACTATTCAGCGACCCAGGCGATCGCGGCGGCGGCCAACTTCCTTGGTTTTGACGGGCTGATCGTTCCAAATGCCCGCTTCGCTTGCAGCAATCTGGTGATCTTCACCGAACGCGCGCCCGACCTCACATTGACCGAAACGGCCGGCGTTGATTGGGAAGCCTGGCGGCGCGACCGGCGGTGAAATTGCCATAATCGTATTATATCCTTTGCGATTTCCGGCCGCTCACGCGGACGCTGGCGGATCGCGAGGGAGAACGGTGTTGGCTGTCAGATTCCCTGCAGATATCAGCCGAAACAGCGGCGGCGGAGGGCCGCGCAAGGGTGGCGGGCGGCCGTTCCGGAGGGGGAATCGGGCGTCCGGCGGGACGGCCGCGCGGGTCGACGACCAAGGCGACGCTGACGGCGCGGTATGAATCAGCTGCCCGGTTGGAGTAAGCCGGTGGGTGACCCTGATCGGGAGATGAAAATGGAAGACGAATTCTATCGCCGCAGCGTCAAGCCGCACCCGTCGGGCGGCTATCAGCTCCATGCCGCTGCGCTCGATCCGAACACGGCCGAGGCGCACTACCCGTCGAATTGGGTTTGCACCCATGGCGACGGCGAGTTTCACGCCACGTATGAGGACGCGATCGATTGCCCGCAATATCGCGAGCTATTGGGACAGATCACCTAGCGCCGGCTCCCTCACCCCGAAAGCGGGGAGAGGGGCGGGGTGACGCGCTCGTTAAGCCGCAGCCCTGATCGCGACGTTTTTGATCTCGGCACCGACGTTGGGTTCGTATTTGCCGAAATTCTGCTCGAAATCGCGCGTGAGGCCGCGGGCGGTTTCGTCGTAGGCCTTTTTGTTGGCCCAGGAGGCGCGCGGGTCGAGCACGTCGGCCGGGACATCGGCGGCGCTTTCCGGCACCAGGAAGCCGAAATTCGCGTCCTTGCGCATCGGCGCGCCGGCGAGGCGGCCGTCGAGCACCGCACGCAGCAGGCCGCGCGTGTGTGCGATCGCCATCCGCGAGCCGGTGCCGTAGGCGCCGCCCGACCAGCCGGTGTTGACCAGCCAGCATTTGGCGCCGTACTTGCTGATCCGGTCGCCCAGCATCTTGGCGTATTCGGTCGGCCGTCGCGGCATGAACGGCGCGCCGAAGCAGGTCGAGAAGGTCGCCTGCGGCTCGCTACCCAGGCCGACCTCGGTGCCGGCGACGCGCGCGGTATAGCCGGACAGGAAGTGGTACATCGCCTGCTCGGCGTTGAGCTGGGCGATCGGCGGCATCACGCCAAACGCATCGCAGGTCAGCATGATGACGTTCTTGGGATGCGGCGCGTGGCCGGTCTCCGAGGCGTTGGGGATGTAGTCGAGCGGATAACAGGCGCGGGTGTTCTCGGTCAGGCTGCCGTCGTCGACATCCGGCATGCGGGTGCGCGAGTTGAGCACGACATTTTCCAGCACCGTGCCGAAGCGGGTGATCGTCGCGTAAATCTCCGGCTCGGCCTTAGGCGACAGATTGATCACCTTGGCGTAGCAGCCGCCCTCGAAATTGTAGATGCCGCGCGGGCTCCAGCCGTGCTCGTCATCGCCGATCAACGTGCGCGTGGCATCGGCCGAGAGCGTCGTCTTGCCGGTGCCGGAAAGGCCGAAGAAGATCGCGCTGTCGCCGTCCTTGCCGAGGTTGGCCGAGCAATGCATTGGCAACACATCGCGCGTCGGCAGCACGAAATTGAGATAGCCGAAGACGCATTTCTTGATCTCGCCGGCATATTCGGTGCCGCCGATCAGCACCACGCGCTCGGCGAAATTGACAAAAATGAAGGTCTCCGAGCGGATGCCGTCGAGTTCGGGGATCGACTTGAAATGCGGCGCGTGGAGGATCGTGAAGGCCGGCTGGAAGCCCGGCAGCTCGCCCGAAGGCGGCCGGATGAACATGTTGCGCGCAAACAGACTGTGCCACGGGGAAGGCGTCACGACGCGCACCGGGAGCCGGTATTCCGGATCGGCACCGCAATAGAGGTCCTGCACGAACAGTTCCTGGCCCTGCAGATAGGCCAGCACGCGCTGATGCAGGCCGGCGAACTGCGCCGGGGTGATCTTCTGGTTGACGCTGCCCCAGTCGACTGTGTCATGGGTGCCGGGCTCGTCGACGATGTATTTGTCGCGTGGAGAGCGGCCGGTGTGCCTCCCGGTGTTGACGACAAACGCGCCGCCAAGCCCGATCTCGCCTTGGCGCTGGCGCACGGCGTGCTCGTAAAGGAACGGCATCTGCAGGTTCCAGTGCACTGGACCGAGATGGCGCATTCCCTGTTCTTCGAGGCCAAAGGACGGCTTTGGGCCCGTCACCGGGTTATCCGTCTTGTCCAAGCTTTCCTCCATCATCGCCGGACCCGCTTGCCACGGAGTCGGTCGGCGGCCGATACCCGAAGTTGGCGCGCAACATAAACCGCTGCAATTCCACCGGCAAGCAACGCGAGAAGCATCGCAAACTTCGGGCCAGCATAACGATTTGGTCAGGGCGGCGCGGCAAGACGCGCCTCGGCGGCAAGCGCGACGAGCGCCTTGCGCGCGCCCTCCGGATCGAGCACTGGAGCGGCAAAATCGAGCCGGGCGGTCTCGTGATCGCGGCGCAGATCGACGCCCTCGGGATCGATGCCCGTCATCCGCCAACCGCCGCCGGTACGACGCAGCAGGCGCGCCGCGTAAAGATCGACGGCATCAGCGTGGTCGGCGTTCATATGCGCGACGATCCCGGCTTCGGCCTCGGTGAGGGCTGGAGCGTCGGCGCTGTAGCCCAATTCGCCGGCCTCGATCCAGGAAATGCGGCCGAATCCCGCCACCAAATGGCCGTGACTGATCGTCACGCGGCAAAGATGGAAGTCGGCGAACCCGGCGTAGGCGGCGGCGCTCGGATGGCGTGCCGTGAAGCGGGAGAGGAGCCGGGCGTCATCGCTGCGCACCGCTTCGCCGAGGAGGCTCAGTCGCGGCTGCGCGAGCGGGTCGGCGCACGGCGCGCCCGAGATGGGGACGCGCCCGCCGCCGCCGTCGAATAACAGCGAGATGCGATGGTCGGCGGCGATGTTGCGGCTGTGCTGCGCGAGGTCGGAGAGCAGCATCAGCGGGCTGGCGTCGAGATCGCAGGCGAGCGCGACGAGCGAGGCATAAGGCCTTCCGTCAAGGCCCGTCGCCAGCACGCCATGCGCTTGGCGGCGCATCAGCCGACGGCATAATTGGCCGGGATCAACGGTTTCATTCATGCCTTGCCCTTTTCGTTCGCCACCGCACCGCCATATTTGAAGGAACAGATATTGCGCCGGTGGCGTACCATTGGCGAGCGACGGGCGGTAACGCCCTTGGGGGGACAAATTCTTGGCGAACACGATCGCACTTGTCGATGACGACAGGAACATCCTGACCTCGGTTTCGATGGCGCTCGAGGCGGAGGGTTTTGCGGTCCGCTGCTATGCGGATGGCGCCGAGGCGCTGAAGGGCCTCAACGGCCAGCCCGTCGATGTCGCGGTGCTCGACATCAAGATGCCGCGCATGGACGGCATGGAGCTGCTCTCGCAGCTGCGCCGGTCGAGCGCGACGCCGGTCATCTTCCTCACTTCGAAGGACGACGAGGTCGACGAGCTGCTCGGCCTCCGGATGGGCGCCGACGACTACATCAAGAAGCCGTTTTCGCAGCGCCTGTTGATCGAACGTATCCGCGCGCTGCTGCGGCGCGGCGAGCTGGCGCGCGAGCAGGAGTCCGTGCAGGGCGAGCCGCCGATCGTCCGCGGCCTGCTGACGCTCGATCCCGGCCGTCATCTGTGCACCTGGCAGAGCCGCCAGGTCGAGCTGACGGTAACCGAATTCCTGATCCTCAAATCGCTCGCCCAACGTCCGGGTCACGTCAAGAACCGCGACCAGCTGATGGACGCCGCCTATGGCGAGCATATCTATGTCGACGACCGCACCATCGACAGCCACATCAAGCGGCTGCGCAAGAAGTTCAAGACGGTCGACGACGAGTTCGCGCAGATCGAGACGCTGTATGGCGTCGGCTATCGATATCGCGAGCACTAAAGCCGCCGAACCAGCGACGGCAGCATCGCCGGCGCCGAACTCGGCGCCTGATACAGATGCACGCTCGCAGCCCGCGGCGAGCGATGTGGGCGCACAGCGCCGGCGCCGCCGGCACGGGCCGCGTCTGTCGCCGCTCACCCGCCGCATCATCGCGGTGAATGTGCTGCCGCTGGCGCTGCTGGCGGTCGGCTTCCTCTATCTCGGCAAGTTCGAATCGAGCCTGATCGGCCAGCAGGTCGAGGCGCTGCGCACGCAGGGCGAGATCTTCGCCGCCGCGCTCGGCGAGGGCGCGGTGCTCGACTCGCCCGACGAGGGCGAGCTTCTGTTGCCCGACCTTGCCCGGCAGATGATGCGGCGCCTCGTCGCGCCGACCCATACACCGGCGCGGCTGTTCGACAAGGACGGCAAGCTGATCGCCGACAGCCAGGTGTTTTCGGGCCCCGGGGACGCGGTTGTGGTGACGGAGCTGCCGGCACCGGAGGGAGACGAGAGCTTTTTCACCCGCCTCAGCCGTGAGGTCTACGACTGGATTGCCGGGCTCCTGCCGCGGCGGCGCGGCTATCCTCTGTATCACGAGAGTCGCGCAGCAGCCGACTTCCCCGAGGTGATGAGCGCGTTGCACGGCGAGGGCGGCCGGGCGGTGCGCCGCGATCCACGTGACCGGATGCTGGTGATCAGCGTCGCTGTGCCGGTGCAGCGCTACAAGGAAGTGCTCGGCGCGGTGATGCTGTCGAGCGTCAACGGCGAGCTTGAGGCGGAAGTGCGCAAGGTGCGGTTCGAGGCGCTGCGCATCTTCGGCGTGGCACTGATGGTGACGATCCTGCTGTCGGCCTATTTGGCGAGCACGATCGCGCGACCGGTGCGCCGCCTCGCCGAAGCCGCGGAGCGCGCGGAGGGTCGCGGCGCCCGTATCGAAATCCCCGACCTCACCCAACGCGGCGACGAGATCGGCGACCTGTCGCGCTCGCTGCGCGAAATGACGAATGCGCTATGGCTGCGCATGTCGGCGATCGAGAGCTTCGCCTCGGATGTCGCGCACGAGATCAAGAACCCGCTTTCCTCGCTGCGCAGCGCGGTCGAAACGGCGGTGCGCATCCAGGACCCGGTCAAGCAGCAGCGGCTTCTGGCGATCATCCTCGATGATATCGAGCGCCTGTCGCGGCTGATCACCGACATCTCCGACGCCTCGCGGCTCGACGCGGAGCTGAGCCGCGACACGATGGAGCCGATCGATCTGACGGCGATGCTGCGCGCGCTGGTCGACATCCATGAGACGACGCGCAGCGAGGGCACGGCGCGCGTCGTGCTGACGCCGCCCGAGCGGCGGCGCGGGTTTTTCGTCAGCGGCATCGAGAGCCGGCTGTCGCAGGTCTTCCTCAACCTGATCAGCAACGCCGTCTCGTTCAGCCCGCCGGGCGGCGAAATCCGCGTGGGCGCGCGCGAGGACGGCCGCGCCGTGCTGGTCACCGTCGAGGACAACGGGCCCGGCATCCCGCCCGACAGGCTGACGACGATCTTCGACCGCTTCTACACCGAGCGCCCAGCGGCGGAGAAATTCGGCACCCATTCGGGGCTCGGCCTGTCGATCTCGAAACAGATCGTCGAAGCGCATCGCGGCCGCATCTGGGCCGAGAACCGACATGACACAAACAACGAGGTGTGCGGCGCCCGCTTCCTTATCCGGCTGCCGGAAGCGTGATTGTGAGTGACCTCCTCGGATCGTCATTCCCGCGAAAGCGGGAATCCAGGGCAAGCGACAAAACGGTTGCCCCTGGCCCCCCGCCTGCGCGGGGGTGACGAGAGCGAGCAGAGCAATGACCGATAGCGGCATCCTCATCCACGGCACGAGCGTGGCGATCGGCGAACACGCGGTGCTGCTGCGCGGCCCGTCGGGGAGCGGGAAGTCCGACCTTGCCCTGCGACTGATCGACGCTGGCGCGCGCCTAGTGGCCGATGATCAGAGCGAGATCCGGCGCGACGGCGACACCCTACTGGTCGAGGCACCGCGAACGATTTTCGGTCTCATCGAGGTCCGCGGCGTGGGTCTGGTCAAGCTCGACGCGCTGCCTCTCGCGCGGCTCGCGCTGATCGCCGATTTAGTTGCAATGCAACATATAGAACGGCTGCCAGAGCCTAGCAGCGAAACGATTCTTGGTTTACGCGTACCGTTGGTTGCGATCGCGCCGTTCGAGGCCTCGGCGCCGATCAAGCTGCGCTTCGCGCTGGCCGCGGCGATCGGCGACGGAACCGCCGTCTTGTAGCCGCGTTTTTCGGTTCTCATGCGGCGCGGCGATGCTCGCGCAAAAGGCGAGGCATGACTGCCATTGCATCAAGCGTGATGACGACGAACGCGGACAGCGCTATATGGGCGATCCAGTCCCCACCCGCGGGCCATTGTGGCCTTAGACGGCATGCGGATCGAACACCGAGTGGTCTCTGCCCCCAAGCGACCGCATAAACGTGTGATCGACACCCCTAGCTGACCGGAAAGAATGTCGAGCCCCTGTAATCGGGACCTCGCACCCTCCCTCCCCTCCAACCGACGGCAACGCCGACCGGCGTTAGCGCAGCGCGGCGAGGCCGGCCGATGATCGGCATTGTGCTCGTCACCCACGGTCGGCTGGCGAGCGAATTTGTCGCCGCGCTGGAACACGTCGTCGGGCCGCAGGTACAGATCGCCGCGGTGTGCATCGGCCCCGAGGACGACATGGAACTGCGCCGCCGCGAGATCCTCAACTCGATCGCCGAGGTCGACACCGGCGAAGGTGCGGTGCTGCTGACCGACATGTTCGGCGGCACGCCGTCGAACCTGGCGATCTCGGTGATGGACCGCGCCAAAATCGAGGTCATCGCCGGTATCAATCTGCCGATGCTGATCAAGCTCGCCAGCCTGCGCCAGACCGAGACGATCGGACGTGCGGTGATCGGCGCGCAGGAGGCCGGGCGCAAATACATCAACGTCGCCTCGCAGCTTCTCGCGGACGCCCAGCGATGAGCATCGAGCCGCTCGGCAACTCCCTTGAGGCTGAAGCGGCGGCCGCCACCGTCAAGCGCGTGGTCAAAATCTGCAACCAGAAGGGGCTGCACGCCCGCGCTGCGGCGCGGTTCGTCAAGACCGCGCACGAGTTCGACGCGGAGATCTGGGTGCGCAAGAACGGCACGATCGTCAACGGCCGGTCGATCATGGGGCTGATGATGCTGGCGGCGGCATCGGGAGCCGAGCTACAAATCTCCGCCGCCGGCCCGGAAGCCGACTCAGCGGTCGAAACGCTGGCGCGCCTGGTCGAATGCAAATTTGATGAGGGTTGCTGACGAAAGCCCCGAAACGCAGGTCAACCCGACGGGGCGTGACGAGCAGAAACTGACCGGGATCGGCGTGTCGCCGGGGATTGCGATCGGCGCCGCCTATATCGGCGACCGCGGCCCGCTCGTCGTGACGGAGACGTCGATTTCCGATACCGCGGTCGCCGCCGAGCGGGCGCGTTTCTCCGACGCTGTCACCAACGCCCAAAAGCAGCTGCGCAAACTCAAGGCGCACGCCGCGGCGCTGCCGGGATCGGCGGCCAACGAGATCGGCTACCTGCTCGACGCGCATCTCGCGATGCTGGCTAATTCGCGGCTGGTGCGCGGGGTGCACCAGCGCATCGCCCAAGCCCGCATCAATGCCGAGCGCGCGGTCGAGCTGGAGATCGAAAACATCGCCAAGGCCTTCGCGCAGATGCGCGATCCCTATCTCGCGGCGCGCGTCGAGGACATCCGCGTTGTCGGCTCGCGATTGATCCGCAACCTGGTCAAGAAGCCCTACGTCACGTACGCGACCCTGGAAAATGGTGCGGTCATCCTCGCCGAGGACGTGACCCCGGCGGACACGGCGCTGATGGATCCGCGGCGGGTCAGCGGCTTCGCCTCGGTGTTCGGCGGGCCGGAAAGCCATTCCGCGATCATGGCGCGGGCGCTCGGGCTGCCGGCGGTGATGGGCGTCGCCGGGCTGGTAACCCGCGCCCATTCCGACGCCATGGTGATCGTCGACGGTTCCGCCGGCGTGGTGATTCTCGACCCGGCGCCGACGACGCTTGACGGTTATCGCCAGCGCCAGGAGGCCTATCTTGGCGAAAGGCGCCATCTGAGCCGGCTGCGCCGCCTCCCGGCGGTGACGCGCGACGGTGTCGAAATCCGCCTTGACGCCAATCTCGAACTGCCGATCGAGCTCGACCAGGCGCTGGCCAATGGCGCGATGGGGCTTGGGCTGGTGCGCACCGAATTCCTCTTCCTCAACCGCCCCGACCTGCCCGACGAGGACGAGCAGTACGAGTTTTACGCGAGCCTGGTGCGCGGCATGGGCGGCCGGCCGGTGACGCTGCGCACGCTCGACGCCGGCGGCGACAAGCTGCCCGAGGCGCTGGTCGCAAGCGCCTTCGACGGCGGCGACCCGGCGCTTGGCCTGCGCGGCATCCGCCTGTCGCTCAAGGAACGCCGGCTGTTCGATACCCAGCTCGCGGCGATGCTGCGCGCGGCGCGCGAGGGGCCGCTGCGCATCCTGTTGCCGATGATCTCGACCACCGGCGAAATCCGCCGCACCCGCGAGGCGATCGAGCAGGTGGCGCGCCGGCTCAAACGGCGCGGCGTGGTGATCCCCGAAACCCTGCCGGCGCTCGGGGTGATGATCGAGGTGCCGGGCGCGGCGCTCGCTGCCGACGCGCTGGCGAGCGAAGCCGATTTCTTTGCGATCGGCACCAACGACCTGATCCAATACACGCTGGCGATCGACCGCAGCGACGAGCGTGTCGCGTCGCTCTACAACCCATTGCATCCCGGCGTGCTGCGCCTCATCCAGTTCGCGGTCGAGGCAGCCGGCCGGCGCGGCATCCCGGTCGGCATTTGCGGCGAGATGGCGAGCGAACCGCGATACGCGGCGCTGTTGCTCGGTCTGGGCTTGCGCGAGCTGTCGATGTCGCCGGGGAACCTGCCGCGGTTGAAGCAGCGTATCCGCAACCTCGACATGGTCGCCGCGACACGGCGCGCCGAGGCGATCATGGACCAATCCGATTCCGGCCGCATCGCCGCGCTGCTCGACGATTTCAACGCGATGGCGGCGCTGGGATAGGCGCGGGTGTTACCCCCACCCCGGCCCTAACCCGCAAGCGGGGAGAGGGAGCGCGTCAGTGCGATTGCCAATTCCCTCCCTCGCTGGCGGGGGAGGTTAGGGTCGGGGTTTCGAAGCTCGAAAAGGTGCGAAATTTGCGAGATCGTCTCTGAGATTACGCTCTACACTCGCGGCGAAGGCGGAGTGCATCGATGACGGATCGCAAATTTCGCGTGGTGGTCGCCGGCGCCGGCGTGTCGGGGCTGTTCATGGCCGAGACGCTGAAGCGCGCCAAGATCGACTTCACGGTTTACGAAAAGGCCGGCGATGTCGGCGGCACGTGGCGCGACAATACCTTCCCCGGCCTCTTCGTCGACGTGCTGTCGCGTCAGTACGAATTCCCGTTCCAGCCGAATTACAACTGGTCGCGCAAATACGCCCCGGCGGCCGAGATCCGGGACTACATCAAGAAGGTCGCCGACGATCGCGGTCTCAAGAAATTCATCCGCTTCAACGAAGAGATCACCGCCGCCCGCTTCACCGACGGGCTGTGGCACATCGAGACGACCGCCGGCACGAAAGACATCGCCGATGTCTTTGTCTGCGCCACCGGATTTCTACACAAGCCGGTGCTGCCCGAGATCGAGGGGCGCGAGAGCTTTGCGGGTTCGTCGTTCCATTCGGCCCGCTGGGACCATTCCGTGCCGTATGAGGGCAAGCGCTGGGGGGTCATCGGCAGCGGTGCCAGCGGTGTGCAGATCACCGAGGCGCTCGCTTGGGCAGGCTGCAACGTCACCCAGTTCATCCGTCGCGCGCAATGGGTCCATATCCGCGAGAACCCGCGTGCGACCTGGCGTGAACGGCTGAGGCTGCGGCTGCCCGGCGGTTACCAGCGCGAACAGCGCCGGCTGTGGCAGCTGATCAACGAGAGCGATTCCTGGCGGCTTTATCCGGGCAAGCTGCGCGCGCAGATGGAGCACGAATATGCTTCCTATCTCGACTACATCAAGGACCCGGCGCTCAGGGAAAAGCTGACGCCGGACTATAATCTCGGCTGCACCCGCATCCCGAAATCCGACCGGAATTACTACGAGGCGATCCAACTGCCCAACGCGCATATCATGAAGGGCCAGATCGCGCGGATCGCGGCGGACGGCGTCTTCATGGAAGACGGCACGCATGTGCCGCTCGACGTGCTGGTCTATGCGACCGGGTTCGACGTGCACGCCTATATGCGGCCGATGAACGTCACCGGGCTCAATGGCGTGACGATCGACGAGGCGTGGAAGGACCGGATCCATTCTTATGGCGGGATCGGTCTCCCCGGCTTTCCGAATTTGTTCATGCTCTACGGTCCGTTCGCGCCGGTGAACAACGTGCCGGTGCCGCTGGCGCTCGAACAGGAAATCGGGCTCATCATGCGGCTCATCGAGGAAGCTCGCCGGCGACGGGCGGCCGTCGCCCCGACCGCGGCGGCGACCGATAAGTTCATCGCCAAGCTCGACGCGGCGTTTCCCGGAACGGTCTGGGTCGGCGGCTGCAAGAACTGGTACACCAGCACGCAACCGACGCCGGTGCTGTGGCCGTTCCCGCAGCGCGAACACAAGGCGTTCCTCGAACAGGTGCCGGTCGAGGATTTCGACTTCATCCAGACGGGGCGGGTAGATTGATCATGACCGAGGACGCGCAAGGACATTCGCTATCGGGCGCAACCGTCATTGCGGCGGAGGCCTATGACCGGGCGGTGCGGGCGTTCAATCTTGTCTGTGGCGACGCGGTCGGCGAGTTCGACGCGGCGCGCGAGGCGGCGCCGGATTTTGCGATGGCGCATCTCGGCAAGGCCTGGGTATTCGCGCTGGGAAACGATCCTGGCCTGCGGACCCAGGCCGCGGCGCTGGTCGAGACCGCCGGGAGGCTGAAGCTCAACGAACGCGAGGCGGCGCATCACACCGCGCTGTCGCATTTGTGCCGCGGCGCCCGCGCTGCGGCGGTCGCGATGCTCGACCGGCATCTGATGCGCTACCCGTTCGATCTGGTGGCGCATCAGGGCGCGGCGCTGTCGGATGGGTTTCTCGGGCGGTTTCACTGGGTACGCGACCGCTCGGCCCGGGCGCTGCCGCTATGGTCAAAGGACCAGCCCGGCTACGGCACGCTGCTTGCGATGCATGCGTTCGGCGCGGAGGAGAGCGGCGACTACGCCCGCGCCGAAGACGAATCCCGCGCCGCCGCCGAGATCGAGCCGCTGAGCTTCTGGCCGCATCACACCGTCGCGCATGTCATGGAGATGACCGGCCGGCCGGAAGATGGGCTCGGTTGGATGGCGGCGCGTGAGGCGCTGTGGTCGACGCCGCAGCATCTCAACCGGGTGCACATCTGGTGGCACAAATCGCTGTTCCACCTGGAGCTCGGCCAGTACGACGCGGCGCTGGCGCTCTACGACGACAAGATCAGCGACACGCAACGGCCCTTCGCGCTCAGCCTGACCAACGCGTCGGCGTTGCTGTGGCGGCTCGACACGCTCGGCTGTGCGGTCGGCGAACGCTGGACCGAGCTGGCTGATCTCTGGGAGGGCCATGCCGACGGCCAGTGTCTGGTGTTCGCCGACATCCACGCGTCGATGGCCGAGCTGCGCGCCGGCCGCGAAGCGCGCGTCGAGGGACGGCTGGCGGCGATGCGCGCCACGGCGGCGAGCGACGCCGAGGCGGCCGCGCTCTATCGCGATGTCGGCATTCCCGTCGTCGACGGGTTCATGGCCTTTCACCACGGCGCCTACGCCGAGGCGGTCGAATTGCTGCTCGGCGTACGCTTTGGCCTTTACGGCATCGGCGGCAGCCAGGCGCAGCGCGATGTGGTGACCTGGACGCTGACCGAAGCGGCGATCCGCGCCGGCCAACGCGATATCGCGCTGGCGCTGGCGCACGAACGCGTCGGCGCCCGGCCGCGCAGCACCCCCAACCGCCGTTTCCTGCATAAGGCCGAGGCAATCGGCGCGATGGTCTGACCACGGGGTTCGATGCGGGGCCTGGCGCTCGAAATCACCGCTGATAATCCGCGACGTGGGTTCCCTCGGTTTCCGCCACGCGATCCTGCCGAACTGACAGACGCCGACCTTGTTGACGAGGATGCCGATCGGGCCGAGAGCACGGCTCGCCTCGGCAACGATCACTGACTCCCGGGTACGTTGGCGAGGAGCAGGCCGAGACCTTCGGCGAAGGTCAGGTGCGTTATAACCGCGTCGCGCAATACCGGATAAGGCAACTTTGCCAGCATCGCGGTTTGCGCCGCCGCCAGGACCTCACCGGCCTCTGAGCCGATCATCGTGAAGCCGAGGATGCGGTCGTCGTCGCCGACCAGCACCTTCATGAAGCCCTGTTTTTCGTCCGTGGCTTCGGTCCGCAGCACAGCGCTCATCGGCAGTTTCCCGACGCGTACCGAGATACTTTGGCGTTGCGCTTCGCTCTCGCTCAATCCGATATGCGCGAGCGGCGGATCGGTAAACATGCAGTAGGGCACTAACCGATCGCGCGTGGAGCGGTTTCCGCCGGCCAGATTGTCGCGAATGACACGAAAATCATCGACCGAGGCATGGGTGAACTGCGGGCTTCCGGCGCACTCTCCGATCGCCCAGATATCCGGTGCCGTGGTCTCCAATCGTTCATTCACGCGAATGTAACCCCGAGCGTCGAGTTCGACACCGGTCGTGTCGAGCCCAACGCCGGCGGTGTTCGGCACACGTCCGGCCGCGACCAAGATATGGCTGCCATGCATACCGCGCTCGCCGGCGCCCGAATGCACGATCACGTCGACTTCCTCGCCCGAGACACCGCGGACGCCGCGTATCTCGGCCGCCACCACAAACTCGACACCTTCGCCGGCGAGTATCCGCCGGACCTCCTCCGCAACGTCGGGATCCTCTCGGTTCATGATGCGCGTCCCGGCCTCGATCACGGTGACGCGACTGCCGAAACGGCGGTAGGCCTGGGCCATTTCGAGACCGACATAGCCGCCGCCGAGCACGATCAGGTGCTCGGGGAGATCGCCGAGTTCGAGCGCCTCGATATGGGTGAGCGGGCGCGCGTCGGCGAGGCCCGGGATATTCGGGATTGCCGCATGCGATCCGACATTCAAAAAGACCCGTTCGCCGCTAAGGACCCGGGTCGTGCCATCATCCCCATGCACTTCGAGCGTTTTTGGGGCGACGAAACGGCCGCTTCCCATGATCAATTCCACACCTGTCGCCTTGTACTGCTCCAGGTGAAAGTCGACCTCGCGGCCTACCATGTCGCGCTTGCGCTGACGAACGCTGGCCATGTCGGTCGTGACCGAACCGGTCACCGTGCCGAACTGCCCGGCATTTCGCGCCAGATAGGCGATCCTCGCGCTCCAAATCTCGTTCTTGCTCGGCATGCACGCGATGTTGGGACACGAGCCGCCGACCCAACGGCGCTCCACGACCGCCGTTCGGCGTCCGGATTTCGCCATGTGCCACGCGAGGAGCTTTCCGCCCTGCCCACTGCCCAAAATCAGAATCTCGACATTTTCGGGTTCAGCCATGAGATTCCTCCTGCCTGTTTTGCTGCATCACAATGGGCCCTGAACGCCGAGACATTGCCGACGGCACGGCGCTTTATGTTCGTCTGGAAGCAGTTTTTGGGACCCCGTCAGGAGCGGGAGCCCGATAGGCAACAGCCACTCATCCCGAGCGCGGAACAAACCGGCGGCCAAAAGGTTCCGACCGAGACCTCTTGAATCGACTCAAACCACGCAGTTGACGACTTAAAGATATCTTTATATCTTTGAATTGATCTGACGCCTCGCTGCGCCACAGGAGAGAGATTCGCATGCCCGAATTCACCGATTACAAGGTCGCCGATATCGCGCTTGCCGATTGGGGGCGCAAGGAGATCGCGATCGCCGAGACCGAGATGCCGGGGCTGATGGCGCTGCGCGACGAATTCGGTGCGGCGCAGCCGCTGAAGGACGCGCGCATCGTCGGCTGCCTGCACATGACGATCCAGACCGCGGTGCTGATCGAAACGCTGGTGGCGCTCGGCGCGACGGTACGCTGGAGCTCGTGCAACATCTTCTCGACCCAGGACCATGCCGCCTCGGCGATCGCCGCGCGCGGCATCCCGGTCTTCGCCTGGAAAGGCGAGACCGAGGAGGAATACGAGTGGTGCATCGAGCAGACGCTGACCGGCCCTGATGGCTGGAAGCCCAATATGGTGCTCGATGACGGCGGCGATGCGACCAAGGTCATCCACGATCACCATCCGCATCTGCTCGACGACATCCGCGGCATCTCCGAGGAAACCACGACCGGCGTGCATCGGCTCTACGAGATGATGCGCAGCGGCGCGCTCAAGGTGCCAGCGTTCAACGTCAACGACAGCGTCACCAAGTCGAAATTCGACAATCTCTACGGCGTGCGCGAGAGCCTGGTCGACGGCATCAAGCGGGCGACCGACGTGATGCTTGCCGGCAAGGTCGCCGTCGTCGCCGGGTTCGGCGATGTCGGCAAGGGCTCGGCGGCGAGCCTGCGCAGCCAGGGCGCGCGGGTCATGGTCACCGAGATCGACCCGATCTGCGCACTGCAGGCGGCGATGGAAGGCTACCAGGTCGTGACGATGGAAGAGGCCGCGCCGATCGGCGACATCTTCGTCACCGCGACCGGCAATATCGACGTCATCACCCTCGACCACATGCGGCAGATGCACGACCGCGCGATCGTCTGCAACATCGGCCATTTCGACAGCGAGATCCAGGTCGGCGCGCTGCGCAACTATGTCTGGGAAGAGGTCAAGCCGCAGGTCGACGAGGTCATTTTTCCCGATGGTAAGCGGCTGATCGTGCTGGCCAAGGGGCGGCTAGTGAACCTCGGCTGCGCCACCGGCCATCCGAGCTTTGTGATGAGCGCGTCGTTCACCAACCAGGTGCTGGCGCAGCTCGAGCTTTACACCAATCACGGCCGCTACGAAAACAGGGTCTACGTGCTGCCGAAGCACCTCGACGAGAAAGTCGCGGCCCTGCACCTCGCCAAGCTCGGCGTCCATTTGACCAAGCTTTCCAGCGCGCAATCGCAGTATCTGGGGCTGAAAGACACCGGCCCCTACAAGCCGGAGCACTACCGCTACTAGCAATTTTAACGATGTCATCTTGATTTTGTTGAGAAAACTGGGATGATTGTCGCCGATTGCCGGTAATCGGTAGGCTGGTAGGCGGCACGTCTTGACCCTCATTGCTGCGGTGATCGTTCTGGCCGTGGTGATCGGGCTGGGCGGGCTTGCCCTGCACATGCGCGCCCGGCTCAGCGCCGCCGAAGCAGCCCGCGACGCGGCGGAGGGGCGTTGCGCCGGACTCGCCGCCGTGCTCGACACCGCCCCGCTCGCCGGCTTTGTGTGGCGCGCCGACGGCAGCGAGGCCGCGCTCGGCTTGCTGCCGGGGACGAGCACTGCCAGCTTCGCCGAGTTCCGCGCTCGTCTCGACACCGATCGCGCGGCGCGGCTCTCGGCCGCCGTCGAGGCTTTGCGGGCAACCGGCAGCGCCTTCGCCGACACCGTCAGCCTGGCCGACGGCAGTGCTTATGTGGTGACCGGGCGGCGTGCCCAGAGTGGCGATTGCGTGCTGTGGATGAACGACATCAGTCGCACGCGGGCGATCGAGGCGGCGCATGCGCTGTCGCAGAGCACTGCGTCAGCGGTGCGCGCGATGCTGGAGGCGATGCCGGTGCCGATCTGGCGGCGCGACCGCAACTTGTCGCTGGTCGATTGCAACGCCGCCTATGCCGCCGCGCTCGACACGACCCGCGAGATCGCGCTCGCCGAAGGCCGCGAGCTGGCGCCGGAGAGCGGGCGCGGCAAGGCGCTGGAGCTGGCCCGCGCCGCCGCTACGGGCAAGACGCTGACCGAGCCGCATCATCTGGTGATCGGCGGCGCGCGACACCTGATCGAGATCACCGAGACGCCCGACCGCGAAGGCGGCACGATCGGCTTCGCGATCGACCGCACTGACCGCGAAGCCGCCGAGGCCGAGCTCCAGCGCCATGTCAGCGCGCATGGCGGCGTGCTGGAAAACATCCACGCCGCCGTCGCGATCTACGGCCCCGACAAACGCCTGAGATTCGCCAACGCCGCGTTCGCCGCGCTGTGGGGCATCGAGACCGATTTCCTCGCCGCCGGTCCGTCGCTCGACGAGCTGCTGGAGCGGCTCCGCGAACGGCGCCGCATCCCCGAACTCGCCGATTTCCGCGCCTTCAAGCGGCAGCAGCTCGGGATGTTCACCTCACTGATCGAACCGCAGCAGGAGCTGTTGCACCTGCCCGACGGGCGCACGCTGAGCCTCGCCATCTCGCCGCATCCCTTGGGCGGGCTGGTGTTCGTCTATGAAGACGTAACCGACCGGCTGGCGCTCGAACGCTCGTACAACACGCTGATCGAGGTGCAGCGCGAGTCGCTCGACAACCTGTTCGAGAGTATCGCGGTGATCGGCAGCGACGGCCGGCTCAAGCTGCACAACCCGCCCTATCGCAAGATCTGGGATCTGTCCGAGGCCGATCTCGAAGGCGAGCCGCATATCGGCGAGATCGTCGAGAAGACCCGCGGTTTCTACGACGATGGCGCGGTCCCCTGGGCGGCGCTCAAGCAACGGATCATCGCGCGCATCTCCGATGGCGGGTTGGCCCGCGACCTGCTCGACCGCGCGGATGGCAGCGTGCTGCAAGTTGCGACCGTGCCGCTGCCCGACGGCAACGTGTTGCTGAGCTACATGGACGTCACCGATACGCAGCGGGTCGAGCGGGCGTTGCGCGAGCGCAACGAGGCGCTCGAAACCGCCGGCCGGCTCAAGACCGAGTTCATCGCCAACGTCTCATACGAGCTGCGCACGCCCCTGAATGCGATCATCGGCTTCGCGGAAATCCTCGCCAACGAATATTTCGGGACGCTGACGCCGCGCCAGCTCGACTACAGCCGCGGGATACTCGACAGCTCGCATCGGCTGATGTCGTTGATCAACGACATCCTCGACCTGGCGACGATCGAAGCCGGCTACATGACGCTCGAGACCAGCGAGGTCGATGTCCACGACATGCTGGAATCGGTGATGACGCTCACCCGCGAGCGCGCGCGCAACCAGAGCCTCGACTTGTCGTTCCATTGCCCCGACGACATCGGCAGCGTCGCCGCCGACGACCGGCGGCTACGCCAGGCGCTGTTCAACCTGATCTCGAACGCGATCAAGTTCACCCCGCCCGGCGGCTCGATCCGCCTCGAAGCGGAGCGCGAGGTGGGGCAGGACAGCGACGAGCTGGTGCTGACCGTGGCCGATACCGGCGTCGGCATACCGGTCTCCGACCAGGCGCGGGTTTTCGAGAAATTCGAGCGCGGCGATCCGACACTGGCGCAGACTGGCGCCGGCTTGGGGCTCTCGCTCGTCAAGAGCCTCATCGAGTTGCATGGCGGCACGGTGACGATCGAGTCGAGCCCCGGTAACGGGACGATCGTGCGCTGCCACCTGCCGACAGGCCACTACGCGACCCCCACCGCCGCGCCGCAGGAAGCAGTGGTGCATTAACATCGCGGCGTCCTTCGAGACGACCGCGGGGTGCCCCTGCAGCTTCGGACCATGACGGGTTTCGCGGAAGCCGCTATGGTGCATCGCAAGCGCTGACCTAGCGGAGCCGCCATGCCGATCATTCCCGAGGTGCTCGAAAGCCTCGACGAACTGACCCAGATCCGCCGCGACATCCACGCCCACCCCGAACTCGGCTTCGAGGAGGAGCGCACCGCGGACGTCGTCGCCGCGAAGCTCAAGGAATTGGGCTGCGAGGTGCATCGCGGGCTGGCAACCACGGGGGTCGTCGGCACGCTGCGGCGCGGCAACTCGCTGCGCGCGATCGGCCTGCGCGCCGACATGGACTGCCTGCCGATGCAGGAATTGAACGAGTTCGCCCATCGCTCGACCCATGCCGGCAAGATGCACGCCTGCGGCCATGACGGGCACACCACGATGCTGCTCGGCGCCGCGCAATACCTCTCCAGAACCAGGAATTTCGACGGCACCGTTCACTTCATCTTCCAGCCTGGCGAGGAAGGCTACGGCGGCGGCCGGGTCATGGTCGAACAGGGGCTGTTCGAGAAATTCCCCTGCGACGCGGTGTTCGCGATGCACAACAAGCCGGGCATCCCGGTCGGCCATTTTGCCACCCGCGCCGGGCCGCTGCTCGCCGCGACCGACCGCTTCGACATCACCGTGCGCGGCCAAGGAGTGCACGCCGCGTATCCGCAGGGCGGCGTCGACCCGTTTGTCGCCAGCGCGCAGATCGTCACCGCGCTGCAGTCGATCGTCGCGCGCAATATCGATCCCGTCGACTCCGCGGTCGTCACCGTCGGCTTCATGCGCGGCGGCACGGCTTATAACGTGATCCCGGACGAGGTCGAGATCGGCGGCACGGTGCGCACCTTCCGGGCGCAGACCCAGGACCTCGTCGAGCGGCGCATGCGCGAGATCGTCGAGGGCACCGCCGCCGCCTGCGGCGCGACGGCGAAATTCGACTACCGCCGCGGTTATCCGCCGACCGTCAACCACGCCACCGAGGCCGAATTCGCCTGCGATGTCGTGGCGGAGCTCCTTGGCGACGACAAGGTCAACCGCAACGTCTCGCCTACCCTCGGCGGCGAGGATTTCTCGTACATGCTGCAGGCGGTGCCCGGCGCGATGATGTGGCTTGGCAACGGCGCCGGCGAAGGCGGCTGCTACCTGCACAATGCGCGCTACGACTTCAACGACACGGCGCTGCCCTACGGCGTGAGCTTCTTTGTCCGCCTGGCCGAGCGCTTCCTCGAAAAGACCGACACCTAACCTCGTCACCCCCGCGAAGGCGGGGGTCCAGGGATAAGCGACGGAGCTGTAGCCCTGGATTCCCGCCTTCGCGGGAATGACGAACCCCAAATGAGACTCTGGAGAACACACCGATGAGAGTGCATGTCGTCAATATAATGCGCGGCGAGCCCGGCATCGCCGGCAAAACGCTGGACCGTTTTTCGAGCTTCGCCGAGGCCGTCGAGGCGCACGGCTTTCACGGGCTGTGGATGACCAACTCGTTCGGCCGCGGCCGCGCGACGCTCGATCCGATCGTGCTGATGAGCGTCGCCGCCGCCGTCACCAAGAAGGTCGAGATCGGCACTTGCGTCCTTCAAGTGCCGGTGCGCCACCCGGTCGAGCTGGCGCATCGCTGCGAGGGGCTGCATGCATTGCTGGGCGACCGGCTGATGCTCGGCCTCGGCTGCGGCTCGACCAAGGCCGACTTCGACCTGGTCGGCGAGGATTACGACGGCCGTTTCAAGAACCTGATGACCTCGCTCGACATCATGCGCGACGCCTGGGCCGGCAAGCCGCTGGCCGGCGGTCAGCTGACCCCGTGGCCGGGTTGCGAAGGCGGCCCGCATCTGATGCTCGGCGCGTGGCGCAACAAGCGCTGGATCGTCTATGCCGCCGAGCGCTGTGCCGGCTGGATCGCCTCCGGCCTCTACAGCCAGCCGGAGGAGCTGGTGAACGGCGTCCAGTTCTACCGCGATGCCGGCGGCAAGCGCGCCGTGCTGTCCAACGTTATCGTCGAGTTGCAGGGTGACGTCGCCAACATGCCGCTCGCGGGCCGCGCGACGATGCAGATCACCAATGCCGACGAGGCGCTCGACCGGCTGAAGCGCATCCGCACCGTCGGCTTCGACGACGTGCTGTGCATGGTCCGCCCCGAAGGCCTCGACGACCTCGCCCGCCTTAGGGACAAGCTGTAACGGTTTGGGCTGCACGGCAATCCTGCGTCCTTCGAGACGCGCTTTGCGAGCGCTCCTCAGAGCCTGACTGGAAAAGCGTTTGGCTCGTTTCCAAGGCGCTGTTTTTCCCTCGTCATTCCGGGGCATCGCACAGCGATGAACCCGGAACCCATGCACACGGACCTCGAAAAGTGCGTTCCGACACCGCAACCCTCATCCGACAAGCCCGTGTGCATGGGTTCCGGGTTCGGCCCGGTGGTCCGCCCCGGAATGACAGAGGTAATTTCCAGTCAGGCTCTCAGGATGACCGAGGTCAGTGGGCGGCGTAGAGAAAATCGTCATCCTGAGGAGGCTGCGAAGCAGCCGTTTCGAAGGACGCACCCCGACTGTTGACGCCCGCCGAACCGCCGCTTACCTAAGCGTTCCATGGCTGTTCTTCCGATCATCACGGCGCCCGACCCGCGCCTCAAACTCATCGCCAAGCCGGTCGGCAAGGTCGACGCCAAAACACGCCGGCTGATGGACGATATGCTCGACACGATGTACGGCTCGATCGGCATCGGCCTCGCCGCGCCTCAGGTCGGCGTGTCGCAACGGATCATCGTCATCGATGTCGCCCGTGAGGGCGAGAAGGCCAACCCGAAGCGCATCGCCAACCCCGAAATCCTTTGGCGCTCGGACGAGACGACCGTGGCGCAGGAAGGCTGCCTCTCGGTGCCGGAGCATTACGCCGATGTCAGCCGCGCCGCGAAGATCCGGCTGCGCTATCTCGACCACGAGAACGAAATCCGCGAGATCGACGCCGACGGGTTGCTGGCGACCTGCCTGCAGCACGAGATCGACCATCTCGACGGCGTGCTGTTCGTCGATCACATCTCGGCGCTGAAGCGCGGCATGATCCTGCGTAAGCTCCAGAAGGCCAAGCGCGGCCGCACCCTCGCGCCGGCCTGACGGCATTGCCGCTTAACCCCCATCCCAACCTTCCCCCGCCAGCGGGGGAAGGAGCGCGCCGGCACCCGCAATCCCCCTCCCCCGCCAGCGGGGAAGGGCCGGGGTGGGGGTGCCGCCGATGAACCAGTGCCTCAACCTTACCTTCATGGGCACGCCGGATTTCGCGGCGACGATCCTCGATGCCCTGATCGCCGCCGGACATCACCTCACGGCCGTCTATTCCCAGCCGCCGCGGCCGGCCGGACGCGGACAGCGGCTGCAGCCATCGCCCGTGCAAAACCTGGCCGAGAAGCACGGTATCGAAGTGCGCTGCCCGACCGCCCTGCGCGAACCGCAAACCCAGGCTGAGTTCGCGGCGCTTTCCGCCGACGTTGCGGTCGTCGCCGCCTATGGGCTGATCCTGCCGCCGGCGATCCTCGCCGCGCCGCGGCTCGGCTGCCTCAATGTCCATGCGTCGCTGCTGCCGCGATGGCGCGGCGCGGCGCCGATCCAGCGGGCGATCCTCGAAGGCGACCGCGAGACCGGCGTCACGATCATGCAGATGGATGCCGGGCTCGATACCGGTGCGATGCTGCTACAACAGGCCGAGCCGATCACGCCGGCGACGACCGGCGGCGCACTGACCGACCGGCTCGCGGCGCTCGGCGGCGCGCTCATCGTCGCCGCGCTCGACCGCCTGGCGACGGGCGCACTGTCTCCGCAGCCGCAGCCCGACACCGGCGTGACCTACGCGAAGAAACTCAGCCGTGAAGAGGCACGGCTCGACTGGCGCCTGCCGGCCGACCGGTTGGAGCGCCAGGTGCGCGCCTTCAACCCGTGGCCGGGCGCCTATTTCCTGGCGGGTGAGGAGCGTATCCGCGTGCTCTCCGCCACCGTCGTGCCGGGAACCGGCGCGCCGGGGACGGTGCTCGACGATCGCTTGTCGATCGCCTGCGGCGAAGGCGTACTGCGGCCGCTGCGCGTCCAGCGCGCCGGTCGCGGCGCGCTGGACACCGACGCCCTGCTGCGCGGCTTCGCACTGCCCGCCGGAACGGTCCTGCCATGCCTCGCTACAAGCTGACGCTCGAATATGACGGCAGCGGCCTCGTCGGCTGGCAGCGGCAGCCGAGCGGCATCTCAGTGCAGGCGGCGCTCGAAGACGCGTTCGCGAAATTCTGCGGCGAGACGCTGCGGGTGCACGGCGCCGGGCGGACTGATGCCGGCGTCCACGCGCTGGCGCAATGCGCGCATGTCGACCTGACGCGCGAGCAAACGCCCGACACGATCCGCGGCGCGCTCAACCATCACCTGCGTCCGGCGGCGATCTGCGTGCTGCTGGTCGAGCCGGTCGCCACCGACTTCGATGCGCGCCGCTCGGCGATCGGCCGCGTCTACCGCTACCGCATCCTCAACCGCCGGTCACCCCCGGTTCTCGACCGAATGCGGGTCTGGCATGTCCCGCCGCCGCTCGACGTCGCGGCAATGCGGGAAGGTGCCCGACACCTCCTCGGCCGGCACGACTTCACGACCTTTCGCGACTCGCTGTGCCAGGCGAAGTCGCCGGTCAAAACGCTGGATGCACTCGACGTGTCGCAAGTGGGCGAGGAAATCCACATCGAGGCCCAGGCACGATCGTTCCTTCATCATCAGGTCCGCAACATGGCCGGGACGCTGAAGCTTGTCGGTCTCGGCCAGTGGAGCCCCGCAGACGTTGCGACTGCACTCGAGGCGCGCGACCGCCGCGCCGGCGGCCCGACCGCGCCAGCCGAGGGGCTCTATCTCGTGGAAGTGAAATACCCTCAATAAAGCGCCGTGCTCACATGGGTGAGCAGCGTCGCCAGCGCGATGTCGGCGACGATCACGAACACGGCTCGCGGCCGGCTGATCGCCAGCGCGACGCGCGCGACGTACCACTCGTAGACCAGCGCGGCAATCCCGACCACGAGATCAGCGATCAGCACCCCTTCGGCCGACAGCAAACCGGTCGCGCCGCCCAGCGCGACAAGGGTAAAGACCACCATCTGCGGCACCTGGCACCAGTTATAGGCGGTCATGAACCCGAAATAGTGGTCATCCCGCTGCAACCGATCAACCAGCGGCAACATCAGCAGCGGGAACGCGACCCACGAAATCACGTAATGGATCGTTTCGACCAGCACCTGCCGCACGGGGTCGATTTCGGCGGGCGTCCCGATCTCGATCGGGAAGGCCAACAGGATCAGATAGAGCGGATAGCACAGCGCCCCCGCTCCGAATGAGCGCCAGAACCCCTGTTCGCTGGTATCAAAATAGGCGAGGCCTCTGGCGTCGCCACGCGCCAGGCGCAGCGCCCCGGTCAGCGCCAGCCACCCTTCCGCCGCCCAGGAAGCGGTCGTCATCGGCGCGTCAAGCGTTGCCGAAGAAACGGTCGAGAAACCCGCCGTAGATCGCCACCAGCCGCGTGATGTCGCCGAGTTCGACGCGCTCGTCGACCTTGTGCATGGTCTGCCCGACGAGACCGAACTCGGCGACGGGGCAATAGGCGTGGATAAAGCGCGCGTCCGAGGTGCCGCCGGTCGTGCTCAGCTCGGGCGTCATGCCGGTGACGTCGTAGATCGCGCCGGTCAGGCAATCGCTAACCTTGCCGGGCGGCACCAGGAAGCTCTCCCCGCTCACCTCCCAGGTGAGCCGGTAGTTCGTGTCGACACGATCGAGCGTTTCCTTGACCCAGGCCTTGAGCTTGTCGCTGCTCCACTGATCGTTGAAGCGGATGTTGAAGACCGCTTTCGCGGCGCCCGGGATGACGTTGGTCGCCGGGTTGCCGATGTCGATCGTCGTCACCTGAAGCCCGGATTTCTGGAAGTGCTCGGTGCCGTCGTCGAGCGGCTGCGCGGTCAGCGTAGCGAGCAGCGCTACCAGCCGATGCGCCGCATTATCCGCGAGATGCGGATAGGCGACATGGCCTTGTACCCCCTCAATCGAAAGCCGGCCGGTGATGCTGCCACGCCGGCCGATCTTGATCATGTCGCCAAGCTGAGTCGCCGAAGTCGGTTCGCCGACGACGCAGGCATCGATGACCTCGCCGCGCGCCTTGAGCCACTCCAGCACCTTCCGGGTGCCGTTGATCGCGACCCCCTCCTCATCGCCGGTGATCAGGAAGCTGATCGACCCCGCGAAATTGCCGCCGCGGCGGGCGAAGAACTGCTCGGCAGCGGCGACAAAGGCGGCGATCGCGCCCTTCATGTCGACCGCGCCGCGCCCGCATAAAACGCCGTCTTTCAATACCGCGGAGAACGGCTCGAACGACCACGCATCCGCCGCGCCCACCGGTACGACATCGGTGTGGCCCGCAAAGCAGAGGTTGGGGCTGCCGCTCCCGCGGCGGGCGTAGAGATTGACGATCGGGTCGGTGCCCTCCTCCTCGAACGTCAGCCGATGACAGGTAAAGCCCAGCCCTTCGAGCGTGCGCGCGACGACGTCCAGCGCCCCTTCGTCCTTCGGCGTGACGCTGGGCCGGCGGATCAGCTCCGCGGCGAGGAGACCGGGATCGACGGCGGTCATTGCATTCCCTCGTCATTCCGGGGCGCAGCGAAGATGCGAACCCGGAACCCAGGAACACCGGCATCGACAGTTATGCGCCGGCGCCAGAAACTAAGGCCAGCGAGGTCCGTGTTCATGGGTTCCGGGTCTGCCCCTTTGGGCCATCCCGGAATGACAGTCTCCAGCATAACCATCGCTAATCGCGCAACAGCTCGTTGATCGAGGTCTTGGCACGGGTCTGCTCGTCGACTTGCTTGACGATCACCGCGCAATAGAGGCTTGGGCCGGGCTGGCCGTTGGGCAGCGGCTTGCCGGGCAGCGAGCCGGGCACCACAACCGAATAGCTCGGTACCCGGCCCAGATGGATTTCACCGGTGTCGCGGTTGACGATCTTGGTCGTCGAGCTGATGAAGGTGCCCATCGCCAGCACCGCGCCCTTCTCGACGATCACCCCTTCGACGACCTCGCTGCGCGCGCCGATAAAGCAGTCGTCCTCGATAATCACCGGCTCAGCCTGCAGCGGTTCGAGCACGCCGCCGATCCCGACGCCGCCCGACAGATGGCAGTTCTTGCCGATCTGCGCGCACGAGCCGACCGTCGCCCAGGTATCGACCATCGTCCCGCTGCCGACATGGGCGCCGACATTCACAAAGCTCGGCATCAGCACGACATTCGGCGCGATATACGCCGAGCGCCGGACGATCGCGCCGGGCACCGCGCGAAACCCGGCCTCGCGGAACCGGTTGGGTCCCCAGCCGGCGAATTTCGACGGCACCTTGTCCCACCATTTTGCCGCGTCCGGCCCGCCGCCGATCTCGCCCATGTCGTTGAGTCGGAACGACAACAGCACCGCCTTCTTGAGCCATTGATGGACCTGCCACTTGCCGCCTGACAACTCGGCGACGCGCAGCTCGCCCGAGTCCATGCCGTCGAGCGCGGCCTCGACCGCATCGCGGTATTCGCCCTTGGTCGTGGTCGAAATCGTGTCCCGCGCATCCCAGGCGGCATCGATGGTTCGGGCGAGATCGGCTTGGCTCATGGAGGGGGTATCCGAGAAAGGGCTGAAAAAGGGACGCAACCATGATAGAGCCACGCTGGAAGTGTCAACCGAGCCGTCCCTGAGTGCGATGAGTTTCCCCGATAAAGTCTATCCCGGCGCCGGCGCCTATATCGCTGGGTATCGCGAGGCGACGGCGCGCGCCTGGGCGAGCATCGATCTTGCCGCCTTCGACCGGGCGGCGGCGATGCTGGCCGAAGCGATCCGCGGCAAGCGCATGATCTATTCCTGCGGCAATGGCGGCTCGGCGGCGATCTCGGGGCATCTGCTGTGCGACTTCCTCAAGGGCATCCAGACCGACACCCCGCTGCGGCCGCGGGTCGTCAGCCTCGCCTCGCATATCGAATTGATCACGGCGATCGCCAACGACATCGCCTATGAGGAGGTGTTCGCCTACCAGCTCAAGACCTTGGCGATGCCGGGCGACGTGCTGATCACCATCAGCTCGTCGGGGAATTCGGAGAACATCGTGCGGGCGATCGACTGGGCCCGCGCCAACAGCGTCGGCACGATCGCGATGAGCGGATTTTCCGGCGGGCGCAGCGCCAAACTGGCCGATGTGAACCTGCACGTCGCGGCCGAAAATTACGGCATCGTCGAGGACGTTCATCAATCGATGATGCACTGTCTGGCGCAATACCTCCGGCAAAGCGCGATGGCGCCGGAGCACGCGATCAGCCACCCGTTCTAGAGAACGAACACGAAGGCGGCGCCGGCTCCCGCCACCCAGCAATAGATCGCGAACGGCACCAGCGCGTCGTCGAAATCGTGACGGCGGAAATAGCGCATCAGGAAAGCGATGCTGAGATAGGCGGTGACCCCGGCGACGACTCCCGAGGCCAGCGCCAGCCCGCTGATCCCGTGATCGGGCAGCGCCATCAGTTTCGGGACTTCGAGGACGGCCGCGCCGGCAATGATCGGCGTGGCGATCAGGAACGAGAAATGCGCCGCCTCGGCGTGCTGCAGGCCGGCGACGAGGCCGCCGACGATCGCCGCGCCGGAACGCGAGATGCCGGGCAGGAACGCCAGGCATTGCCAGAACCCGATCGCCAGCGCGCCGCGCCAACCGAGCGACGTCGTCGTTTTTGGCGCGCGACCGGCCCGCGCTTCCGAACGCACCCGCAGCCAGTCGCCGAGCAGCAGCAGAAACCCGTTGGCGATCAGAAACAGCGCCGCGACGATCGGCGACGCGAAAAGCCCGCGCACCAGTTTTTCGAACAACAGGCCGATGACCACCGCCGGCAAAGTCGCGACGACGATCAGGCCGAAGGCGCGCCAGGCATCGGCCGATCCCGGCCCGCGCCGCAAAATCCCCATCCCGATCGCCAGCCACTCGCGCCAGAAATAGATCAGCAGCGCCACCGCCGTCCCGACATGCAGCACGACGAGAAATGGCAGGAATTCCGGCGAATGCTGGTCGATCGGCCAACGCAGCAGCGACGGCACGATCACCGCGTGGCCGAGGCTGCTGATCGGAAACAGCTCGGTAACCCCTTGCAAAATCGCGATCGCATAGGCGTGGATGGCGTTCATTCTTGTTCCTTGCGTTAGCGCGCGGGAGCAAAGCCTTGGCCGCGCATGCATGACGACAGGATCGTCTGGGTGCGGTCGCGATTGTTCTGCTGGGTGTCGCGCAGCGACCGGCCGGCGAAGCTCGAGCGCTGGAGATCGCCGCCGCGGCTCGCGGCGATATCCTGGTCGATGTTGAAATCCTTGTCGGTCACCGTATCGGCGGCTTCCAGGCAATCGCGGTAGGCGCTGTCGACCGCCGCCGCATCCGCGCCGGGCTTGCTCCACGCACCGGCGCTCGCCGCCGCCTCCGGTGTCGCTTTCGGCGAGGGGAGCGCGTCACAGGCGGCGAGAAGGAGAGCGATTCCGAGCGCCAGAAGCAGCCGCGGCCTCTCACCCTCCCGCGCCCGCGGCGCGGGTCCCTCCCTCTCCCCGCTTGCGGGGTGAGGGGCAGCCGTGACGACTCGCCGAACCGTCATTTCTTCCCCGCCGCGGTACGCCGTTCACCCAGCAGCGCCAGCAATTCGCGTTTCTCGGCCGGCGTCGCCTCGTACCAGTGGGCGATCTCCTCGACGGTGCGAAGACAGCCGCGGCATTGCCGTGTCCGCGGGTCCATGATGCAGATGCCAAGACAGGGCGAGATCGGCGTCGGCTCGCTCATCTCATGATCCGCGCGGCAGCAGGAGGTCGGGGAGGGTCATGCGCAACAGCTTGGCCCGAGCCGGTGGTATCTGAAAGACCCAAGCCGACAATCGGTCGTTGAGCGCTTTTGCCGCGGCCACGCCGTCGCCGGCCCCGGTCGCTTCGATCGTCAGCCAGTCGCCGCTTTCCGGGGGCGACAGACGCAGGCCGACGACCATGCCGTCGAAGGTGGTGAACGCCGCGGTAGCGCCGTTCTCCGTCACCGCAGAGCCGTCAACCGCACGCTTGACATCGGTCAGTTCGAGGTGATCGAGCGCGCCCGCCGGCGCGGCCAGCGCGGCGTCCGGTTTGGGGCGCGCATCGGGGGGCGGCGCGTCGAGCGCGAAAGGCTGGTCCGCCGAGCTTCGCGCGACGATCGCCGCACCGCCGTCCGCCGTGGTCAGCACGACCGACGCGACCCGCGGCGGCGCGATGTCGATAACCCGCCGGTCGAGCCAGGACAGCACATCGCCGCCAAGCACGAACGAACCGCGCGCCAGCCAGGCATGGTCGCTGCCCGGCTTGCGGATGTAGACCCCGGCCTCGCCCTTGGCGACATCGCTCGGCCGGTCGCGGCCGATGACAATCTGCCCCAGCACCGCGCCGTTGCGGTTCTGCAGCGCGATTTCGGTCGATTTGCCGTTGGCCGGGTCGTCGAGGTCGAGCCGTCCGAGCAATTCGGGCTTGTCGGTCTTTGCCTCGATCAGCTCCAGTTCGGCGAGCTGCAACAGCAACTTGCGGATACGGTCTTGATCGGCCGGATAACCGCCCTTCTCGACCACCGTCCAGCCGCCGTCGCCGGCGCGCAAATTGATCGCCATGGCGCCGCGCGTCAGGCGGATCGAGGCGATCTCGCCGAGCTTGGCGGCCAACCCCGGCAGCGCGCGCCCGCCGGCTGCCGCATCGCCAGCCGAGCGGTCGCCGCGCGACAGCGCCAAAACCGCAAGCGCGGCAACCGCGAGCGCAGCGGCGACAAGCGAGAGCAACCCACGCCGCCGCATCCGCGCCTCAAACTCGGCTCGCGCGCCGCCGCGCACGCAGCGCCGCCACGACGAACGCGGCCGCGATGACGATGATCGGCATCAGTGCGATGTCGAAGAATTCGAGGATGATTTTCAGCCGCTCGATGTCCTGGCGCAACGCCGCCTGCACCTGGCGCAGTTGCTGACGCGTCGCCAGCATGTCGGCGCGGAACTTGTCGATTTCCTTGGCTTGGTCTGCGGTGGCAGAAGCGGTATTCGCGCCGCCTTCGCCCGCCGCCGTCATGCTGTGCAGCTTGGCCTGGGTCTGTTTGAGTTTGTCTTCCAGACCGCGCTGCTCGGCGGCGTAGCGCGCATCGGCCGAGCGCTGGATGCGCTCGACGACCTCGAAGGGGCGCGCCACCGTGCCGCGGCTGCGCAGGTCGACGAGGTCGTCGCCGCCGGCCAGCACCTCGATCGCGTTGGCGACAAAATCGCCGTTATTGGCAAGCGGCTCGACGACGCGGCGCCCGTAGAAATTCTGCGTCTGCGCCCAGAACCGGTCGTCGAGCAGGTCGGCGTCCGCGACAACGACGATATTGGCCGGCTGCGTCGATTGCTTGAGGGCTTCCGGCGCGTCGGCCGCACCGCCGGGTTTGCCGTCAGGAAAGGCCGTCGCGACATCGCCCGTGATATGCGCCGCCAGCACGAACTGGCGCTGCTCGGGCCGGAAATGCGCGAGCAGCGTGGCGACATCGGGCAGGCCCTTGACTTGATCGACCGGGATTTTCGCCGCATCCATCGATGTCTGGATCAGCGGCTCGAAGCGGGTCTTCGCGCCGTTGAGCGGCTGCAAAATGCCCGCTGTCGCCAACGCGATGTGCGAAAGATCGGTGGTGATCGGATCGTCGCGGCTGAGATTGGCCTTTGGCAGGTCGAGCCAGGCGACATAATCCATCGCGCGCGGCGCCGCGCCCTGCACCGGCACGGCGACACGGCGCGCATCGGCGCGGTCTCCGGCAACCACGCCCGGCATCAGCGCCAGCCCCCACGCCTTGAACAGCATTTCGAGATCGCTCGCCGGCGGGTCGGTGGCGCCGGCATCGCTGTGCGCGGAGGGCAAGGCCGCCTGGATCTCGGAATACGGATCGACAAACACCAGCGCCTTGCCGCCCTTCAGCACGAATTGGTCGATCGCGAACAGCGTTGCGTCAGGGAGGTGCTGCGGGTGCACCAGCATCAGCACATCGACATTCTTGGGGATCGCGTCGATATCAGGGGACAGATTCACCACATCGTCGACCTGCTTGAGCTGGGCGATGACCGCCAGCGGCTCGCTCTGTTTGCCCTGCAGCGGCGCGGTCGGGTCGATCACCAGTGGCATCGAGCTCATCAGCCCGACGACCGTGCGCTTCGGTGAGGCCAGCGCATGAACCGCGCGCGTCAGGTCGTATTCGAGAAACCGCTCGCGCTCGGGATTGAAGAACGGGATCACCTGCTGGTCGTCGGTCGAATTGGTGGCGGCGAGACCGAAATAAACCGCCTCGCCCTGGTCGTTGAGCGGCACCGCCTGGAGGCCATAGGCGACCGCGCGGTCCTCGGCGTCCGAAAACGGCACCGGATCGTAGGTTTCGAGGCGGAGCTTGCCCTTGGCCGCCGCGACATACTGGTCGAGCAATTCGCGAACCCGCGCGGCATAGATGCCCAGGGCCGGCACCCGCTCACCCAGCCGGTTCGAATAGTAGAGCCGCAGCGTGATCGGCTCTTCGAGCTTGGCGATCGTCTGGCGCGTGCCCTTGGCGAGCGTGTAGAGCCGTTCCGATGTCAGGTCGACGCGAACCGCGCCGTAGCGTCCGACGAGGATATTGCTGGCGACGAGCAGCAATGCGATCGCCACCAGCGCCGCCAGCGAGCGGCCCGCGCGCGCCGAAGGAAGCCGCATCTCAATCGGCCTTCAGCAGATCGACGAGCACGGCATTCGCACCGAGAAACGCGACGATGATCGACAAGAAATAGAAGAGATCGCGCAGGTCGAGCACGCCGCGGGTGATCGCGGTGAAGTGACCGAATAGGCTGGCGCCCATGATCGCGCGCACCAGCCCGTCGGGCGCCCAGCCCTGGAACACGCCGATCACCGCCTGCGTCCCGGCGGCGATCAGCACAAAGACCAGCGCCGCGGTCAGCACAAAGGCGATGATCTGGTTCTTGGTCGCCGCCGACAGCGCCGCGCCGATCGCCAGTATCGCGCCGGCCATCAGCCAGCTGCCGATATAGCTGGCGAAGATGACCCCATTGTCGGGGTCGCCGAGAAACAGCACCGTCAGCCAGAACGGAAAGGTCAGCGCCAGCGCGATGCCGATAAAGACCCACGCGGCCAGGAACTTGCCCAGCACGGCCTCCGACAGCCGGATCGGCAATGTCAGAAACAGCTCGATCGTGCCGGTCTTACGCTCCTCGGCCCAGAGCCGCATCGACACGGCCGGGATCAGCACAAGGTAAAGCCAGGGATGGAAAGTGAAAAAAGATTGCAGATCCGCCTGGCCGCGCTCGAAGAAATTGCCGACGAAAAAGGTCAACACTCCGGCGAGCACGAGAAAGATCACGATGAACACATAGGCGAGCGGCGTCGCGAAATAACCGCTCAGCTCGCGCCGGCAGATGGTGAGAGTATTGTGAATCAATGTTTTGCCGCTTGACGTGCAAGATGCGGTTTAAGATCGAGCCTGCTTCTGCCCCTCACCCCAACCCTCTCCCCGCAAGCGGGGCGAGGGAGCGCGATATCACCCTCGCCCCGCCTGCGGGGAGAGGGAGGGACCCATCGCGACAGCGATGGGAGGGTGAGGGGCAGCCGGATGCTCAGCGAACTCATGCCAACCTAAGCCGCCGGCGCGGTGATCGCGCGGAACACGTCGTCGAGCCGGCCGCGCTCGACGGTAAAGCCGCCGATGTGCCAGTCACGGCCCTCGGCGAGCTCGGCGATGTCGGCGGCGATCGACTGGCCCTCGCGCGGCATGACCAGAAGCGCGCGACCTTCGTCGAGCGTCTCGATGCCGGCAATCGCCGGCAGCGCGGCAAGGTCGCCGCGGATGCGCGCCTCGTTCGCCGGTTCGACATCGAGCCGCACGGCGTTGTGAAACCGCGAGCGCGCCGCCAGTTCGGCGGGCGTCGCGTCGGCCAGGATGCGGCCGCGCGCGATGATGATCGCCCGGCTGCACACCGCCTCGACCTCCTCCAGCAGATGGGTCGAGATGATGATCGCCTTTTCCGCCTGCATCGCGGCGAGGATGCCGCGCATCTCGTATTTCTGGTTGGGGTCGAGCCCGTCGGTCGGCTCGTCGAGGATCACCACCGGCGGGTCGTGGATCAGCGCCTGGGCCACGCCGACGCGGCGGCGAAACCCCTTCGACAGCGTTTCGATGCGCTGCTGGAACACCTCGTTCAGATGCACCAAATCGACGATGCGGTCGATCCGCACCCGCGCGTCGTCGCCGCGCAGGCCGCGGATATGGGCGACAAAGCGCAGAAACTCCGCCACCGTCATGTCCGGATAGGCGGGCGCTCCCTCGGGCAGGTAGCCGAATTGTCGCTTCGCCGCGAGCGGGCGCTCCTGAATGTCGGCGCCGCAGATCACCGCCGTGCCCGCGCTCGGCGCGAGGAAACCGGTCGCCATCTTCATCGTCGTCGACTTGCCGGCGCCGTTCGGACCGAGAAATCCCAGCACTTCGCCGCGCGAAACCGTGAACGACACGTCGTCGACCGCCACCAAAGCGCCGAAATTCTTCGAGAGGTTGCGGATTTCGAGCATTCTTCCCCCGCGGTGCGGCAAGCGCGCCCCGCAGCCTGTCGCGGAGCATGATAGCAAGCCCGACGCCCCTCCGATACCGACGCCCCGAACGTGACGGAGAGCGGCGATGATCCGCCGCATCCGCCTCGCATCGGGGTTGTTGATGCTCGCCTATGTGGCGATGCATCTGCTCAACCACACGCTCGGCCTCGTCTCGATCCCGGCGATGGGTTGGGCGCTGACCCGGATCGTCTACCCGATCTGGTCGCCACGGGTCATGCAAACCGCGCTCTACGGCTCATTGCTGGTGCATTACCTGCTGGCGCTCTGGGCGCTGTGGGAACGCCGAACGCTGCGGCTGCGGGGCAGCGAGTATCTTCAGCTCGCCCTCGCCTTCCTGATCCCCATCCTGGTGGCCGCGCATGTCGTCGGCACGCGCGTCGCCGACAGCTTTTTCGATACCGACGATCTCTTCTACCGACATGTTTTATATAATTATTTTGTAGTATCGCCGTGGGCGGGCTATCGCCAGTTGGCGGGGCTGGTCGTCGCCTGGAGCCATGCGATGCTGGGGCTGCATTTATGGCTGCGCGTCCGCCCGTGGTACGCCCGGTATCGCGAGTGTGCGCTGGTCGTCGCGGTGCTGATCCCGGTGCTGTCCCTGCTCGGGACAATCGAGGCCGGGCGTCAGGTGGCCGCGCTGGCCGCCGACCCGGCCTGGACGCGGACCGCCTTTGCCGACATGCGTCTGCCGACATCGGAAACCGCATCGGCGCTCGAACGGATAACGGACTGGATTGTCTGCTGCTTCATCGGCAGCGTCGCCGCGGTGCTGCTCGCGCGCCTCGTGCGCCTCTCATGGCGCCGCCGCCACGGCGTCATCCGCATCAGCTACCCAAACGGCCGTTTTGTCGATGTCGTGCGCGGCACCAGCGTGCTCGAGGCGAGCCGCCTCGCGCGCATCCCGCACGCCTCGATCTGCGGCGGACGCGGCCGCTGCTCGACCTGTCGGGTGCGCGTGCGCGCCGCCTCTCCTGGCCTGCCGCTGCCCGGCGAGGACGAGCGGCGGGTCCTCAACCGCATCCGCGCGCTGCCCAACGTGCGGCTCGCTTGCATGCTGCGGCCCGAGGTCGAGGTCCAGGTGACGCCGCTCTTGCCGCCGCTGGCACAGGCGGCGGACACGCTGACCCGGGTCGACGTCGCCCAAGGCAGCGAGCGCGAGATCGCCATCATGTTCGCCGATATACGCGGCTTCACCGCGCTGTCGGAGGGGCGGCTGCCTTATGACGTGGTGTTCATCCTCAATCGCTACTTCTCGGCGATGGCGCGGGCGATCGAGAGCGCGGGCGGCCGTGTCGACAAATTCATCGGCGACGGCGTCATGGCGCTGTTCGGCGTCGATGGCGAGATCGGCGCCGGCTGCCGTGCGGCGCTGGTAGCGGCGCGGCTGATGTCCGAATACCTCGTCGAATTGAACGAGGCGCTGCACGCAGAGCTTACCGAGCCGTTGCGCATCGCCATCGGCCTGCATGCCGGGCCGGCGATCATCGGCGAGATGGGCTATGGCAGCGCGTCGGCGATCACCGCGATCGGCGATTCGGTCAACACTGCCAGCCGGCTCGAAAGCCTCGCCAAGGAATATGCCGCCGAGCTCGTCGTCTCGGCCGAAATTGTCTCCCATGCCGGCATCCACCTGCCTAACGTCCGCCACGGCGAGATCGAAATTCGCGGCAAGCAGCAGAAGCTGCGCGTCGCGATCTTCGCCAGCGCCCGCGACCTGCCGGAGAGCAGCGGCGAGCCTGTGCAAAGCGCGGCACCGGCCTAGTTCGAGCCCCTCTCCCGCTTGCGGGAGAGGGAGGGACCCGCGCCGCCAGGCGCGGGAGGGTGAGGGGCAGCGCCGGCAAACCCTCACCCGTCGATCGCTATGCGATCGCCACCCTCTCCCGCAAGCGGGAGAGGGGTTTACACCCCCAGCATCTTCTCGATTTCGCCCGTGATCGCCTTGTCGCCGGGTCGGACCGACGACGGCCAGGCGCCGGCGAGTCCGCCGTCCGGCCCGATCAGGTATTTGTGGAAATTCCACCGCGGCGCCGCGCCCTCGCCGAGCGTCTTGGCGATCCAGGCGTAGAACGGATGCGCGCCACCGCCGACCACCCGGTATTTCTCGGTCAGCGGAAAATCGATGCCGTAATTCGTCTCGCAAAAGGTTTGGATCTCGGCCAGCGTCCCCGGTTCCTGCGCGCCAAAATCGTTGGACGGCACGCCGAGCACGATAAGCCCACGGTCGCGATATTGCTGCCACAGCGCTTCGAGGTCGCGATACTGCGGCGTGTATCCGCAATGGGACGCGGTATTGACGACCAGCACCGGATGGCCGGCCCAGGTCGAGAGCGGCAGCGCCGCACCGTCGATCGCATTGAACGTGAATTGATGGGCGGTGTCGTCAGCCGGCATGGCGAGAACTCCTTAACGGTTCCAAACGATTCTCGACGGGCGGCCGGCAGGATAGCGCAAATCGCCACGCGATACAGGCGGCGCGCGCTTGTCGGGGGTTTTGCCGTTGCGCCGGCGCAGCGCTTCACCGACACTGCCGGCGACTTCGGTGGGGAACGCACAAGGATGCTGATCGGCTTTTTGCTCAAGGGTCTGCTGGTCGGCATTGTCATCGCCGTTCCCGTAGGCCCGGTCGGCATTCTGTGCATTCGCCGCACGATCCTCGACGGTCGGCTCGCGGGTCTGTTTTCCGGACTGGGGGCCGCGACCGCGGACTCGGTGTTCGGGATCATCGCCGGCTTTGGGCTGACGGTGATCTCGGATTCGCTGTTCTACTACCAGGACTACCTGCGCGTCGGCGCGGCGGCATTCCTGCTCTATGTCGGGATCAGCGCGCTGATGGCCGACCCCATGGGACGCCGGCGCTCGGAAGACGACCCTCACGGGCTGTTCGGCGATTTCGCCTCGACCTTTGTGCTGACCATCACCAACCCGGTGACGATCCTCTCGTTTATTGCGATTTTCGGCGCGATCGGCTTTACCGGCGAGGAAGCGACGATGACCCATGCGGCGATCCTCGTCGCCGGCGTGTGGGGCGGCTCGTTTCTGTGGTGGATCGGGCTGATCGCCGCGGCCGGGTTCTTGCGGCTGTCGTTCCAGCGCCGGCATCTGGTGTGGATCAACCGCGGTTCGGGCGGGGTGCTGGTCGCGGCCGGTGTGCTTCTGCTCTGCAGCCTCGTGGTCGAACACTGGGCATAGCGCTGTGGTCTATCTGCCGCCGCATTTCACCGAGACGCGCGAGGAGGTGCTGCTCGCGCATATCGAGCGGCACGATTTCGGGCTGTTGGTCACCCAAGATGGCGGGCTGATTGCCAGCCAGGTGCCGTTTCTCGTCGAGCGGCGCGATGGCAAGCTCGTCCTGCTCGGCCATCTCGCGCGGCCCAACCCGCAATGCGCCGCGCTCGACGACGGCGAGGCGCTGGTCATCTTTCACGGCCCCCACGCCTACATCTCGCCGAGCTGGTACGCCACCGGGCCGGCGGTGCCGACCTGGAACTACGTCAGCGTCCACGCCTACGGCACGCCACACACGACGACCGACAAGGACTGGCTGCGCGACCTGCTGCGCCGTCTGTCCGAGCGGCACGAAGCGCGCGAAGCGGCGCCGTGGCGCATGCAGGATCAGCCCGACGCGTTCCTTGCCGGGATGCTGGGCGGCATCGTCGGCTTCGAGATCGCGGTCAGCCGGCTCGACGGCAAGTTCAAGCTCAGCCAGAACCGCCCCGCCGCCGATCGCCCGCGCATCATCGCCGCGCTCGACGCGCGAGACGACGCCGATTCACACGGCGTCGCCGGGCTGATGCGCGAGCGGGGAGGCTGAGCGGCAGCTATCTCCCTGCAGCCTTCGAGACGCGCCTACAGGCGCGTCTCAGAATCTGACTCGAAAATTACCTTCGTCATTCCGGGGCGGCCCGCAGGGCCGAACCCGGAACCCATATGTGGACGGCCCCCGTTGTGCAAGGTGTCAGCGGTGAGCTGGTCTGGTCGCTTGCGGTCATATGTCCGGCCTTTGTGTGCGGTCGGTGTGACCGCTGGCCCAGATGGGTTGCGCGGATCGGGTCCCGAACATGAAGGTGACGTTGCAACGCCATTGGGTTCCGCGGGGTGTCCCGATCCTCGGTTCGACCGATTGCCATCTCGCTGCTGTCCTCGCAATCGCCAGGCGGGTTAAGAGGATGTGCCGGTCACGCCGCGTGCGGCCGGCGGTAAACTTCGCCGCTTACCATCATCGCCCACAGCGTGCGGGCCATCTTGTTGGCGAGGGCGACGGCGGCGAGCTTCTTGCCCTTGCGCGCCAGCAGGGCGAGCAACCAGGGCGAAGCCCGCCCCGGTCGTGCCGTCCGGATCACCGCGGTGGCGCCGAGCACCAGGAGGCGGCGCAGGTCCTGGTCGCCTTGCCGGCTGATCCTGCCGGGATGGTGACGGCCGGCGGTTGCATTCTCCTTGGGCGTGATGCCGGTCCAGGCGGCAAAGTGCCGGCCCGAGCGGAACCCCTTGGGGTCGGACACCTTGAGGGTGAAGCTCACCGCGCCGATCGGGCCGATGCCGGGCTGGGTCGCCAGGCATTGGCTCACCGGGTCCTCGCGATGCCACGCCATCAGCTCGGCCTCGAGCGCCTTGAGCCGGGCCTCGATCGCCGCGACCTGGCCGGACAGCACGCCGAGCATCTCCAGCGCCAACGCCGGGGCGCCCGCGTCGTGCGCCTGCTGCAGCAGCTCGCCCGCCTTGCCGGCTCCCTTGGCGGCGATCACCCCAAACTCCGCCGCATGCCCGCGCATCGCGTTGATCAGCATCGTGCGCTGCTTGACCAGCAACGCGCGCACCTTCAAGAGCATCAGCATTGCCTGTTGCTCGGCGCTCTTCACCGCCACAAACCGCATCCCCGGTCGGCTCATCGCCTCGCAGATCGCCCCCACGGGTCAAGCCCGTGGGCTGAAGGCCCACGCGTCGGCCGCGTCGTGCTTGCCGCGCTTGACGTAAGGCTTGACGTATTGCGGCGGCAGCAGCACCACCTCGTGCCCCAGACCGCGCAGCACTCGCGCCCAGTGATGCGAGGCGCCGCACGCCTCCAGGCCGATCCGCGTCGGTGCCAGCGCGCTCATCACCTTCACAAACGCCCCGCGCCGCACCTGACGGCGCAGCACCGGCTGTTCCGCTTCATCGACGCCGTGCACTTGAAAGAGATGCTTGGAGGTATCAACGCCAACTCGGATAATCGCCATCGGACGGCTCCTTTTGCTGAGATTCAACATCACAGCCTGGCACACCAGATGCCGTCGGGGGCCGTCCACCCCAACATGAACACGGCCTTGTCCAAGCGTCTCCGGCGTCGGAACGCGCTTTTCGAGGTCTGTGTTCATGGGTTCCTGTGTGTTGGGTTTGTGGCAGGGTTGAGCGGGCGGGAGATCGTTGGGTTCCCGATCCCGAGAGATCGCAACTCGGCCCGATCCCCGCCCGCGTACCGCCTACCCACCCTGAACAGTTGACCGAGGCCGCGGCAACGGACCTCGCAGCACAGGAACAGGCCCGATGAACATAGCCCCTGGCGTGGTTGGAATCGATATCGCCAAGCAACACCTTGATGTCTTTGACGGCGGCCGGGTGGTCCGCCTGGCCAATACAAAGGCGGCGATCGCCGCCTTGATCGCCCGATGGCCGGACAAGCCCCGGCGCGTCCTGCCCCGGCGCGTCCTGTTCGAGGCCACCGGCGCCTACGACCTGGCGCTGCGGCAAACCCTGGACGAGGCCGGCATCGCCTTCGCCAGGGTCAATCCGCGCCGCGCGCGCGACTTCGCCCGCGCCGCCGGCTTTCTCGCCAAGACCGATGCGCTCGACGCCGCCATGCTCGCCGCCATGGCGCAGTGTCTCGACCCGCCGCCTGCCGCTCCCGCCGAGCCACAGCGCCAGCGCCTGGCGCTGTGGCACAAACGCCGCGACCAGCTCGTCGCCACCCGCCAGCAGGAGCGCACCCGGCGGCACGACGCACCCCCCGAGATCGCCGCCGACATCGCCCGCCACATCGCCTGGCTGTCGAGCGAAATCGCCACGCTGGAAACCCGCATTGCCCAACTGATCGACGAGCAGCGCGACCTCAAGCAGACCGCCCGCCGGCTGCGCTCCGCTCCCGGCGTCGGCCCGGTCACCGCGACCACCCTCATCGCCCTCCTGCCCGAACTCGGCCAACGATCGCCGCAAACCATCGCCGCCCTCGCCGGTCTCGCCCCGCTCACCGTCGAAAGCGGCCAGTTCCGCGGCAAAAGCCAAATCCGCGGCGGTCGAAAACGCGTCCGCGACGCCCTCTATATGGCCGCCCTCGCCGCCAGCCGCGGCACATCCCGCTTCGCCAAAACCTACCAGTCCCTGCGCGCCGCCGGAAAACCCGCCAAACTCGCCCTCATCGCCCTCGCCCGAAAACTCCTCATCACCCTCAACGCCATGATCCGAGACAACCGTGCCTTCCAATCCTAAAACACAGTTGCCGGGTTCATCGCTGCGCGATGCCCCGGAATGACGGAGGTAATTTCGAGTCAGACTTTGAGGAGGCGCGCAGCGCCGTCTCGACGGACGCACCGCCGCTAATCCAGCCCTCCCGTCGCCAGCGCCTCCGCCTCCTCGGGCGTCGCACAATTGAGCACCGCCTCGGCCACGGCGCGCGAAAAACCGGCGCGGGCAAAGGCGCCGAGTTCCTTGTCGCGATCCGCCGCGGCACGGCGGTAAGGACCGAGCCGCCGCCGCCGGGCGAAGGCGCAGGCGGCGGCGAGGTCGGGGTCGCCGGCCTCGTCGCGCAGGACGGCGAGCGCCGCCTCGGCGTCGGCGGCGGCGACGCCCTTGGCCGCGAGCCCGGCGCGGATGGTACGCAGCGACTGGCCGCGTCGCAGTCGCGCGCGGGCGCGGCCGGCGGCATACGTGGCGTCATCGACCAAGCCTGAGGCGCGATACCGCGCCACCAGCGCATCGATCGCCGCGCCCGCCGCGTCTCGCGCGTCGCGGTCGTCCGGCAGGCGGCGCTGCACACGCCGCCGCAGCACGCGGCGGAGATTTTCCGCCGTGCTCGCGAAGCGGCCGAGATAGGCCAGCGCCCAGCGCTCGATCAGCGCCGCATCCACTGCAACAGGCCGAGTTTCTTCCCCCATGCGGCCGCATTGTCCTCTACGATTGGCGCCAAGCAAACCTCCAGGAATCAAACCGCCCCGGATCGCCCGTGAGCGCAGCTTCCGTCACTCCCGACCCGACGCCGCGCATGCGCGTGGTGATCCCGCTCGTCGTCGGCTGCGCATTTTTCATGGAGGGGCTCGATTCGACGATGATCGCGGTGGCGATCCCGGCTATGGCGAAAAGCCTCGCCGAGAGCCCGCTGCGGCTCAATCTGGTGATCGCCAGCTATTTGTTGAGCCTCGCGGTGTTCATCCCGGTCAGCGGCTGGATCGCCGACCGGCTCGGCACACGGATCGTGTTTTGCGCAGCGGTGCTGATCTTCGCCGCCGGCTCGGCGCTGTGCGGCATCGCCACGAGCCTGCCGATGCTGGTGGCGTTCCGCGTGATCCAGGGCTTTGGCGGGGCGATGATGACGCCCGTCGGGCGGCTCATCCTGCTGCGCAGCTTTCCGCGCGCCAGCCTCGTGTCGGCGATGAACTGGATGACCATCCCGGCGATGATCGGCCCGACCGTCGGGCCGATCGTCGGCGGCGTGCTGACCAGCTACTTCTCGTGGCGCTGGGTGTTTTATCTCAACATCCCGATGGGCGTCCTGGGTGCGCTGCTCGGCTGGTTCCTGTTCGAGAATTTCCGCGCGCCGGCGCCGCAGCGTTTCGATATCGGCGGGTTTCTGATCGCCGCGTTGGGGCTGTTCCTGTTCGAGTTCGCCATCGAGAATCTCGGCCGGCCGATGATCGCGCCCTGGGTCGGCGAGCTGTTTTTCCCGATCTCGGCGGCGATCCTCTACATCTACGTCCGTCACGCGCGCGCCAGCCCAGCGCCGGTGCTCGACCTCAACCTGCTGAAGATCAAGACCTTCCGCATCGGCTCGGTGATCGGTGGGGTGTGCCGCATGGGGCTCGACGCGACCCCCTTCATGCTGCCGCTGCTGTTTCAAATGGGGTTCGGGTTCAGCCCGATCCAGGCGGGTTCGCTGACCTTTTCGTCGACCCTCGGGGCGATGCTGGTCCGCGCCGGATCGCGGCCGCTGCTGCGCTGGCTCGGGTTTCGCCGCGCGCTGATATTCGGCGCGCTCGGCGCGGCTGTCTTCACCGCGATTTTCGCCCTCCTGAACGCCGACACCCCGACCTGGATCGTCGTGACCTGCGTGCTGGCCTCGGGCTGTGTGCGCAGCATCCAGTATCTGGCGCTCAACACGATCAGCTTTGCCGACGTACCCTCCCCGCTCCTGTCGCGCAGCACCAGCGTCAGCGGTGTCTTTCAGCAATTGGCGCGCGGCTTTGGCGTCGCGCTCGGTGCGGCGCTCCTGGCGCTCGTTGCCAGCGGCGACCAAGTGACGGTCGGCGATTTCCGCATCGTCTTCCTGCTGCTCGCCGCGATCCCCTTGGCCTCGATGTTCGGCTTCATGCGGCTCGACGAGGATGACGGCGCCGAGGTCAGCGGCCACGCAAGCCACGCCGCGGCGGTCGCGGCCGACGACAAGGCCAAGCAGGGAGCCGGGTCGTGATCGGCATCGCGCCGCACCGGCCGCGGCACCCGTTTCGTTGGCTGCTCGATCTCGGGACGGCCGGATACGATCGCACCGCGCGCCGCCGGCTCAATGTCCTCAACGCGACCGCCGCGTTGATCGCCATATCTTCCGCGGCGTACGCGGCTTCCTACGGCGCGCGCGATGCGCAGGCGTTTCGCTGGGTGATCGCGATCAACCTCGCCCTCGTCGTCATGGCGCTGCTGGTGCCGGCGGCGCATCGGGTCCACGAGCTTGCCGGCGGCCTGCTGATCATGCTCAGCGAAATCCCCGCGTTGTTCGGGTTGGTGGCCATTCTCGGCCGCGACTCGGGGATCCAGCTCAACTTGATCGTCGGCGCGGCGGCGGCGTTCTTTGTTTTCGGCGGCGCCCGGCCGTTGCTGGGGATCGTGACGGTCATCCTCTGCTTCGCCGCGCATGTCGCGGCGTGGTTCTGGTTTCCGGTCGGGATGGTGCCGGTCGAGCGCGGCTTTCTCGACCAGCTCTACATCGGCGCGGCGGTCAATGTCTTCGCGCTGACCGCGGCGCTGACCTGGTACTCGTTCCGCTCGGTCGAGCGCGCCGAGGCGGCGACCGAGGCGCTGCTCGCCAACATCCTGCCCGGCCCGATCATCACTCGGCTTCGCGAGCATCCCGAACAGTCGATCGCCGATGCGTTCGAGCGCGCCTCGATCCTGTTTTCCGACATCCAGGGTTTTGTGCCGCTGTCGAAATCCTTGGGCGCAGGCCGCACCGTGGCGCTGCTCAACGAGATGATGCGCCGCTTCGATGCGCTCGCCGACAAATACGGCGTTGAAAAGATCAAGACGATCGGCGACGCCTATATGGCGGTCGCCGGCCTGCCGCGCCCGGTCGACGACCATGCCGACCGCCTCGCCGGCATGGGGCTGGAGATGTTCGCCGCGAAGAACGAGGTCGGGGCGCATTTCGGCGTGACGATCCGCATGCGCATCGGCATTGCCTCGGGACCGGTGATGGCCGGGATCATCGGCACCCACAAATTCTCCTACGATGTCTGGGGCGATGCGGTGAACCTCGCGGCACGCCTCGAATCGAGCGGTGAGGCCGAGCGCATCCAGGTCTCGGCCGATGCCCGCGCCTCGATGTCGCCGGAACGGTTCGGCTTCGAAAGCCGCGGCGAGGTCGAAATCAAAGGGCTGGGGCCGCTCGAAACATGGTTTCTCGTGCCGAAAGAGGCGCAGGACGCGGCGGCATAGATCGACCCGACTTAACTCTACGGCGGCATCGTGCGTCCTTCGAGACGCGCCTATCGGCGCTCCTCAGGGTAATGGGGATTCGCCGACAGCAGCAAGAAAGCCGTCATTCTGAGAGCCTGACTGGAAATGCGTTTGGCTCGTTTTCAAGACGCTGTTTCCCCGCGTCATCCGGGGCATCGCGCAGCGATGAACCCGGAACCCACGCACACGGACGGTCGAAAAGCGCGTTCCGACGCCGCAACCAGATTGGATGAGGCCGTGTTCATAGGTTCCGGGTTCGGTCCTGCGGGCCGCCCCGGAATGACGAAGATAGTTTCGCGTCAAACTCTGAGGAGACCGCGAAGCGGTCGTCTCGAAGGACGCACGAAACCGCGTCAGCGCGTTTTTCAACTCGGTATTGGTCGTTTCTTTACGGAGCAAGCGGCAACGCCGCTCGATGGCCGCCCGGTTGAGGGGCTGCGATCCGGCCGCTTGAGCGGCTGATGGATTTCGACCGGAGTTTCCTTGTGCCGCGCGCGACCGCGGACAAAGCCACCGCGTAAGACGTGCCTCAGATTTTCGAGCCGGTATCGGACCCAGGCGGCAGATTATCCAGAGCCGTGGCCAATTCGAGATCGTGCTCGGTGTCGTCGATCAGCTCGATCTCAACCACCCGCTCTGTCGCCTCGCGCTCAAAAACCCGGATGATCCTCCCTGTCACCTCGCGGCCGTCGAGCTGAAAATTCGCCAGCACGCCTTCCTCCGCCGCGCCGCCCTCGAAATCGACCGTGGCCTCGATCCGATCGATGACCAATGCGTTGCCCGACCGACGGGCCAAATCGATCAACATCTTCACTACCTTCCGCTGCCTCGTACCCTCAGAACGGCTAGATCCCCGGCCGCGTTCCCGCCGTCGCGAGGCAAACTCGGGGCTGCAGCTGACAGCCCCGCGCCGTACGCAGCCCCGATGGCACGAGCCTTGCCGCTCGCCGCGTTGCACAAACGAAAGCGCCAAGCCGTGAAATTGCACCGCACATTGATGGCTCTTGGTCTCGCCGCCGGCGGTTTGTTTGCCACGGCCGAAGCGAAGGCCGAGGAGAAAGTGGTTCGCGCGTCGCTCAATACCGAGCTGCAGGTGCTCGACCCGATCGTCACGACGATCAACGCGACGCGGGTCTTCGCCTATCTCGTGTTCGACCAGCTCGTCGCGATCGACAATGCGGGGAGCTACCACCCGCAAATGCTCGATAACTGGCAAGTCAGCCCGGACCGGCTGACCTATACGTTCCGCCTGCGCGACGGGCTCTTGTGGAGCGATGGCACGCCGGTCACCGCCGAAGATTGCGTCGAATCGATCAAGCGCTGGGCCAAACGCAAGTCGTTCGGCCGGCAGATGATGGAGGCGGCGCAAGACCTTCATCCGGTCGACGACAAGACCTTCGTGCTGCAGCTCAAGGAGCCGTTCGCCTATGTGATCGAGGCGCTCGGCAAACCGGGCAACACGGTGCCGGTGATGATGCCGGCACGGCTCGCCCGGCTCGACCCGATGAAGGCGGTTCCGGAGATCATCGGTTCCGGCCCGTTCATCTTCCGGCAGAAGGAGTGGCGGCCGGGCGATATCGCGGTATTCGACCGCAATCCGAACTACAAGCCCCGCCCCGAGCCCGCCGACGGGCTAGCCGGCGGCAAGGTCGCCAAGATCGATCGCGTCGAGTTGGTCAGCATGCCCGACCAGTCGATCCGCGTCGCCGCGCTGCAAGGCGGCGAGCTCGACCTGCTCGAGGTGGTGCCGTTCGACTACATCCCGGCGTTGCGCGCCGACCCGAATGTGACGATCGCCGCGCAGCGCGGCGTGCAGCAGACGATGCAGGTGCTGGTGCTCAACCATGCCCAGCCGCCGTTCAACAACCTGAAAATCCGCAGGGCGGCGCAGGCCGCGATCAGCCAGCCGGAGGTGCTCGCCTCACTGGGGCTGCCCGATGACATGTACCTGCGCCAATGCGAGTCGATCTACATGTGCGACGCGCCCGGGACCACCGACGCGGGCACCGAAATCTTCAAATCGATCGGCCTCGACCGCGCCCGAGCACTGCTCAAAGACTCCGGCTACAACAACGAGCCGGTCGCGCTGCTGCACGCGCAGACCTCGGCGATGCTCAACAACCCCGGCCTGGTCTACGCCGATCTGTTGAAGAAGGCCGGGTTCAACGTCGACCTTCGCACCTCGGACTTTGCCACCGTCGCGCAGCGGCGCACGAACAAGGGTCCGGTCGGCGAAGGCGGCTGGAGCGCGATGGCGATCATCTGGAACGGCATCGACCTGGTGAACCCGCTCTCGGATCCCGCAATCACCAATAACTGCGCGCAATTCTATCCGGGCTGGTACTGCGACCCCGAGCAGACCGAGTTGCTGCGCCGCTATTCGACCGCCATCGACGAAGCCGAACGAAAAACCCTCGCCGCACAACTCCAGGCGGCGTTTCACAACAACGTCAACATGGTGCTGGGCGGGCAGTTCTCCGCGCCGGCGGCACTGCGCGCCAATCTGAAAGGGCTGATCCCGTTCGCCTTCCCGGTGTTCTGGAACATCGAGAAGATGTAGGGCCGGCGTCGTCGGCAAACTCGGAGCATTGCACGTCGGCACGTTTTAATCGCTCCCCGGCGAAACAGGGAGCCGATGACAACCTACGCCGTACCCGGTGCCTGGCCGAGATACTTGAACTGCTGCAGGACGTTGTCGTCGGCGAATTGAGGGTTGTGGCGGCACTGGAAGACGCTGACGATGCGGTTCTTGATGTCGCCGTTTTCGTCGAAGCTGACGACGCCTTGCAGGGTCTGGAGGTTGGCCTCCTGGATCGCGTCGCGCACGGTGTCGTGGTTGACCGGCTTCCCCGCTTCCGCCACCCGCTTGATCGAATCCAGAATGACCAGCATCGCGTCATAGGCGGTAAAGGAATAGGCCGTCGGACCTTGACCATATTTCGCCGTATAGCGCTCGATCCACGGCTTGACGTCGGGATTTTCGGCGATGTAGGGCGATGCGATCGTCGCGTACCAGCCGTCCATCGCCGGGAAGCCGGCGCCCTTGAGCAGCGCCGCGCTGTAGCAGCCGTCGCCGCCCGCCTTGATCATCTGCGGCACGATCTCGTACGACTGCTTGACCAGCTTGATGCCGGCCAGCGATGTCCCGCCAAAGTAGACCGCCTCCGGGCCCGCCGCCTTGAGTTTGGTAAGGATGTTCGCATAGTCCGAGGCGCGCGGGTCGAGCTGATCATGGCCGAGGACATTGATGCCGTTCCTCTTTGCCTGATCCTCGAAGGCATTCGCCATCCCGACGCCATAGGCGCCGCCGTCGTCGAGAATATAGACCGTCTTCACCTTCAGCATCTGCGCGAAATAGTTCGCCATGTCGGGGCCCTGGAAGGCGTCGGTCGTCACCGTGCGGAAATAGATGGCCTTGCCCATCGGGCGGAATTGAGCGGCGAATTTCGGGTCGGTGATGTCGGGATTGGTCGAGGACGGGGTGATCGTCGCGAGATTGCCCTGGCTGAGGATCGGCGCCATCGCCTTGCCGCAGCCGCTCATCTCCGGCCCGACCGCGGCAACGACATTGGGATCGGCAATCATCTTGCGCGCGTTGGTCGCGGCCTGCGCCGGATCGTACTGGCCGGCGGTCGCGGTGCCGTCGTCGAGCACCAGCACATCGATCTGATAGCCGGCGACGCCGCCTCGGGCATTGGCTTCCTCGACCGCCATCACCGCGCCGTTCTTGATGAGGATCGCGTTTTCCGCGTCCGATCCGGTGAGCGGCACGTCGATGCCGACCGTGACGCGTTTGTCGGCGGCAAGCAGCGGTTGCGCCCGCACGGCGAGCGTTCCCACCGCCGCTGCGGCCGGCAGTTGCACGAGAATAGAGCGGCGAGTCGGCATGCTCCTGTCTCCCTCGTCAGCGTGGTGGTGTCGTGGAGGGAAACCGCAAGTTTTGCGCCAATCGCCTGACGGCGGCGAATTGACGGAGTCATCCGACCTGACTTGGCGCTGACTCGCGCTGCGACGGCATCATGCGTCCTTTAAGAGCCCGCGATGCGGGCTCTTAAGAGTCTGACTCGAAACTATCTTCGTCATTCCGGGGCGGCCCCGTACGGGGCCGAACCCGGAGCCCATGAACACGGGCTTATCCAAGGGTCTCCGACGTCGGAACGCGCCTTTCGACGTCTGTCTGCATGGGTTCCGGGTTCATCGCCGCGCGATGCCCCGGAATGACGCCAGAAAGCGGCACCCGCTGTATGCCTGAAGCACATTTTGGGTCAGGCTCTCAGGATGAGGATGGTTTGTCGATGGCATGAAGAAAAGCCTCATCCTGAGAGCCTGGCCTAAAATTGCCCTTGTCATTCCGGGGCGGCCCGCAGGGCCGAACCCGGAACCCATGAACACGGTCTTATCCGGGGTAGCTGCGGCGTCGGGACACAGTTTTCGAAGTCCGTGTGCATGGGTTCCGGGTTCATCACTGCGCGATGCCCCGGAATGACGAGAAAAACATCTGCAAGCGTCTCAAGTGCATTTCGGGCCAGGCTCTGAGGAGGCGCACAGCGCCGTCTCGAAGGACGCATCGAACCGGCCAGTGCTTATTCGGGTCGGTCGGCGTCGTGTAGGGTAGGCGCTCCCGCAGCTTACCGACGCGACGCCCATGCCGATGATGCCCACCACCCAGCTTCTGGTCATTCTCCTGGCAGTCCTGGCGGCCGTCGCGGTCGTGGCGTCGCGGCTGCGTGTTCCGACGGCGGTTCTGCTGGTGATCACCGGTGTTGGGCTCGCCTTGATCCCCGGCCTGCCGACGATCGAGCTGGCCCCCGAAGTTGTCTTGCTGCTGGTGCTGCCGCCGGTGATCTACAACGCTGCCGTGGCGATGGATTGGCGCGAGTTTCGCGACAATCTGCGGCCGATTTCGATGCTGGCGGTCGGCAGCGTGCTGTTCACCACCGCCGCGACCGCGGCCGCGATGCATCTGTTGTTCGGCACGCCATGGGCGGTCGGCTGTGTGCTCGGCGCGATCGTCTCGCCACCCGACACGATGGCGCCGGGCTCAATCGCCCACCGGATGCGCATTCCGCGCCGCATCCTCGTCATTCTCGAAGGCGAGGGCTTGGCCAACGACGCGACCGCACTGATCCTCTATCGGTTCGCGGTCGCGGCGGTGAGTATCGGCGCGTTTTCGCTCACCGAAGCGTTGGGCACCTTTGCCATCATCGTCGGCGGCGAGATCTTGTGGGGAATTGGGGTCGGCTGGGTGATGCTGCGACTGCGGCGCTGGATCAACGAGCCGCGCATCGAGGTCACCCTCGCCGTGCTGACACCGTTTCTCGCGTACTGGCCGCCGGAGCATCTCGACGGCGCAGGCGTGCTCGCAACCGTCACGACCGGGCTTTATGTCAGCTGGGCGGGGCCGGGCCTCATCAAAGCCGCGACGCGGCTGCAGGGCATCTTCTTCTGGGATTTCTTCATCTACCTGATCGAGGGCATGGTCTTTCTCGTCACCGGGCTGCAGGCGCGCACGCTGGTCGCCCGCATCGCCGACCACCATTGGTCGGAGTTCGCCCTGTCGGCGCTGGTCGTCAGCGCCGTGGTGATCGTCGCGCGGTTTATCTGGAGTACCCCCGCCGCCTTTCTGCCGCGCCGGATCAATTTCTGGCTCCGACACGACGAGCCGATCCCGCCGTGGCAATGGGTTGTCACGGTGGCCTTCACCGGCATTCGCGGGATCGTCTCGCTGGCCGCGGCGCTGGCGTTGCCGCTGCAGACGGCAGCGGGCGTGCCATTTCCGGAACGCGACCTGATCCTGGTCCTGACCTTCGCGGTAATCCTCGTCACACTGGTCGGCCAGGGGCTGCTCTTGCCGCTGGTCATTCGGCTGCTCGGGATCGGCGAGGCCGGCCGGCACGAGCACGAGCGGGTCCGCGGCCAGGAATACGCCGCCCGCCGGCGCGCCATCGAGGCGGCGCTGCACCGGTTCGACAGCCTGTCAAAGCAGCACCGTCTCGCGCCGGAATGGGTCGCGGGCATGCGCAGCCACCACGAAGACCGCCTGCGTCACGCCCGGCACAGCAACGACGGCGACAGCCTCCACCGCCGCACCAGCGCCGTGCATGACGAGATCGAGCTGGCGCTGATCGACGCCGAACGACAGGAGATCAACACCCTGTTCCGTGAAGGCAAGCTCAACGACGAGGGGCGCCGCCATATCGAGCGCGAGCTCGACCTGCGCGAAGCGCAGCTGCGCAACACCCGCGGCGAGTAGTGATACCGATCTGATGTAGCGGTGACTCGCGGTCTTCCTGCTTGCGCGCCGTCGTGCGTCCTTCGAGACAGTCGCTGCGCGCCCTCCTCAGAGCCTGACTTGAAATTACCTTCGTCATTCCGGGGCGGCCCGCAGGGCCGAACCCGGAACCCATGAACACGGTCTCCTCCGACGTGGTTACGGCGTCGGGACGCACTTTTCGAGGTCCGTGTTCATGGGTTCCGGGTTCATCGCTGCGCGATGCCCCGGAATGACGAGCAAAAAAGCACTCAGAAGATGCCCCAAACGCATTTCAAGTCAGGCTCTCAGGATGACGGCTTTCTTGATGCCATAAAGAAAACTGTCGTCCAGAGAGCCTGACCCAAAATGTGCTTCAGGCATACTGCGGGTGCCGTTTTCTGGCGTCATTCCGAGGCATCGCGCAGCGATGAACCCGGAACCCCTGCACACGGACCTCAAAAAGCGCGTTCCGACGCTCGGGAGAGCTTGGATAAGACGGTGTTCATGGGTTCCGGGTTCGGCCCGGCGCGCCGCCCCGGAAAGACGAAGGCAATTCGAGTCAGACTTTGAGGAGCGCCGTCAGGCGCGTCTCGGGGCAGACCGTGGCATCCCATGGCGAGCCACCTGCGAGACTGCTCCGGCGGTCGGCCGCAACGCGGACACTACCGTTGCATGCGGCGAATTGACAGAGTTATCCACCCTCCTCATACTCCGCCGCTTTCCTGCTCGGCGTCCGCGAGAGGCGCCCTGGCGAGGAGCGAGGCGATGCAGCGCGACCCCGGCACCAGCCGGCTTAGTCAGAACCTGAGGTGGATCGCGCCAGTGGGATCGATCACTGGGGATGGGCGACGACGACGATAAACCGCAATCGTCCGTCGTCATTCTATCCGCTACTCCATCGCACAGGAGATTCCCGTGATTACATCCGTGATGCCGACCTATGGTCGGTGGGACCTTGCCGTCGACAAGGGCGAAGGCTGCTATCTCACGACTACTGACGGCCGCAAGTTTCTCGATTTCACCAGCGGCATCGCCGTCACCTCGCTCGGGCATTGCCACCCGCAGGTGATCGAGGCGCTGACCAAGCAGGCCAACACGCTGTGGCATTCCTCCAACCTGTTCCGCATCCCCAGTCAGGAGAAGCTCGCGCAGCGGCTGGTCGAGAACAGCTTCGCCGACACCGTGTTCTTCAACAATTCGGGCGCCGAGGCGGTCGAATTGTCGATCAAGGTCGCGCGTAAATATCAGAGCACGATCGGCCACCCCGAGAAGTACCGGGTGATCGGCTGCAACGGCTCGTTCCACGGCCGCAGCTTTGCGACGCTCGCCGCCGCCGGTGCCGAGGCGTACCTCAAGGGCTTCGGCCCGGCGATGGACGGGTTCGACCACGTCGCCTTCAACAACCTCAACGAGATGCGTGCCGCCATCACCGAAAAGACCGCGGCGATCCTGGTCGAGCCGGTGCAGGGCGAAGGCGGCCTGCGCGCACCGTCAGCGGATTACCTGCTGGGGCTGCGGCAGATCTGCGACGAGTTCGGGCTGCTGCTGGTCTATGACGAGGTGCAGTGCGGCATGGGCCGTACCGGCAAGCTCTTCGCGCATGAATGGGCCGGTGTGCCGCCCGACATCATGGCGGTGGCAAAGGCCCTGGGGAACGGCATCCCGATCGGCGCCTGCCTGGCGACCGAGAGGGCGGCGGTCGGCATGGTCGCCGGCTCGCACGGCTCGACCTTTGGCGGCAACCCGCTATCGACCGCGGCCGGCAACGCGGTGCTCGATGTGATGCTGGCGCCCGGCTTCTTCGACAAGGTCAACGATGTCGGCAAGTATCTCTGGGGCAAGCTAGAAAAGCTCGCCGCGGCGCATCCGAAGCTGTTCGACAGCGTGCGCGGCTCGGGGCTGCTGGTCGGCATCAAATGCGTCGTCACTGCCGGCGATGTGGTCGCCAAGGCGCGCGACAAGGGCCTCCTGGTGCTGACCGCTGGCGACAACGTGCTGCGCATCCTGCCGCCGCTCGTCGCCGGCGAGAAGGAGATCGACGAAGCCGTCGGCATCCTCGGCAAGGTCGCGAGCGAATGGCCCGCGTAAGGGCCGTCGCCCAGCCCCACAGGACCATTGGCGGCGCGACCCTGGTCGGCGGCCAGCCGGAGGCTGGCCCGCCGCGCCACTTCCTCGACCTCGACCAGTTCCAGACGCCGGAATTGCGCGGCATCCTCGATCTCGGTTTTGCCTACAAGAACGGCCGCGCCGACCGGCCGCTCGAGGGCAAGACCCTGGCGATGATCTTCGAGAAGCCGTCGACCCGCACCCGCGTCTCGTTCGAGGTGGCGATGCGCGAGCTCGGCGGCGACACGATCATCCTCGGCACGCAGGACAGCCAGCTCGGCCGCGGCGAGACTGTCGCCGACACCGCCCGCGTGCTGTCGCGCTATGTCGACGCGATCATGATCCGCACCAACCATGCCGCGAAGCTCGACGAATTGGCGCGGTACGCCACGGTGCCGGTGATCAACGGCCTCACCGACACGTCGCACCCCTGCCAGATCATGGCCGACGTCATGACCCTGCAGGAAAAGAAAGGGCCGGTCGCCAATACCGTCGTCGCCTGGAGCGGCGACGGCAACAACGTCGCGGCGAGCTGGATCCACGGCGCGGTACGCTTCGGCTTCGAGCTGCGCCTCGCCTGCCCCGAGGAGCTGGCGCCCGAGCCGCGCCTCTTGGACTGGGCGCGCCGCGAGGGCGGCCGCGTCAGCCTGACGACTGTGCCGGAGCAGGCGGTCGCCGGTGCCGATTGCGTCGTCACCGACACCTGGGTGTCGATGGGCGCCGAGGCCAGCGTCAACCGCCACAATTTGCTGCAGCCCTATCAGGTCAACGACCACCTGATGCGCGAGGCCAAGCCCGACGCGATCTTCATGCACTGCCTGCCGGTCCATCGCGGCGAGGAAGTCACCGCCACAGTCATCGACGGCCCGCAATCGGTCGTCTGGGACGAGGCGGAGAACCGCCTGCACGTGCAAAAGGGCATCCTTGCCTGGTGCCTGGGCTGAGAGAGCGCGCAAGCGACCTCAATCGGCTTGTGACGCGCCGGCGAAACGCTCGGCGGCCTCCTCCGCCACGGCCGATCGGTAGCCGCCCGCCGCGAGTGGATGAGGCCGCTTAGGCCTCGAAGCCGCCCCTTCCCCGCTCTTGTGCGTGCATCACCTAATCTTGCGTCGCGAAGTTTGATAGGATATTTCGCGTATTTCGTGTGATTGCAAGAGAACCGGCCAGGGATCGCGCGCGTATTGAGCAATGCAAACAATGCCGGCTAAATGCCCGGCGCTGCTGGATAAACGCGCGGCCGTAGCCATCGGTTTTTTCTGGCTGCGAGTCAAACTGGTCTGCAGGCGCGGGCGGCACCCGGTGGCATCGCGGTCGCGCCAGGGGAGTCGTTGATGGCCATACCTAGTTATGTGCGGTCCGGGTTCGTTTACAATGCCACCGTTTTCGAGGGAACGTTCAGCCTTTCCGGTGGTTTCGGCGGAGCCCAGGGCGTTGCCCAATACACGGTGACGTCGGTTTCCGCGCCCTCGGTCACCGAACACTATATCGAATACCCGGTCGGGGAACCCATCGAGGCTGTCCAGGGCAACATCACGTTTTCGGTGCCGTCGGCCAACGCGTGGTTGGCCCAGTTCTGGGTTGACCCGAGCAATCCGCAAGGGTCGATCGTCGGGCCCGACGGCGAGACGAATTGGTCGGCCCCGATTGGGGAAACTTACCAGAGCTCCGTAAACCCCGAGTACAACGGGATATCTGCGGCAGGCATGACCTTTGCGTTCGGCAATACCCAGGGGATTGTCGTCTATGCGACCGCGACCGGCCTGATCCTCGAAATGGGTTTCCAGAACCCGAACGGTACGGAAATCCTTTACACGCAACAGACGTCGACGATCAGCACGCCTACGCCGACCCCAACCCCAACCCCTACTCCAACCCCACCCCCCACTCCAACTCCGGCCCCAACGCCGACGCCGACAGGCGCGCACCCGAACAGCGATTTCACCGGCGACGGGACCTCGGACATCCTGGCGCGGCAAAACACCGGGGCGCTGCGCGTTTACGACATGCAGGGCGGCGGCATCACCGGCGTCCAGGACCTCGGCGCGCTCGGCAACGAATGGTCGATCATCGGCTTTGGCGACTTCAACGCCGACGGAACCACCGACATCCTGGCCCGGCAGAACACCGGGGCGCTGCGTGTCTACGACCTGAGGAGCGGCAGCATCAGCGGCTTCCAGGACCTCGGCGCGCTCGGCAACGAATGGTCGATCATCGGCTTTGGCAACTTCAACGGCGACGGCACCAGCGACATCCTGGCGCGGCAAAACACCGGAGCGCTGCGCATTTACGATATGCAGAACGGTGTCATCAGCGGCTTCCAGAACCTCGGCGCGCTCGGCAGCGAGTGGTCGATCATCGGTTTTGGCGATCTTACCGGTGACGGCACCGGCGACATCCTGGCGCGGCAAAACACTGGCGCGCTGCGCATTTACGATATGAAAAACGGCATCATCAGCGGCGTCCAGGACCTCGGCGCGCTCGGCAGCGAATGGTCGATCGTCGGCCTCAGCGACTTCACCGGCGACGGCACCGCCGACATCCTGGCGCGGCAGAACACCGGCGCGCTGCGCATCTACGACATGCAGGGCGGCAACATCAGCGGCGTGCAGGACCTCGGCGCGCTCGGCAGCGAATTTTCGATCATCGGCATCGGCGACTTCACCGGCGACGGCACCGCCGACATCCTGGCGCGGCAGAACACCGGCGCGCTGCGGGTCTACGACATCAAGGGCGGCACCATCAGCGGCGTGCAGAACCTCGGCGCGCTCGGCAACGAATGGTCGATCATCCAGGACCACAGCGCGATCTTTCATGCGTTCTAGCCGACGAAAGCCGCCTTAACCGCGCAAAAGGCTAGGCGCAAAACGCGATCGTTGTCGCTTTCTCCGTTTCGTCAGACCGGCATCCAATCCTCAGTCTGACCGATGGCCTGCACCGCCCGACACCGACCAGTCCCCGTGATAATCTATGGGCAGCGCGGAGCACAGCAAAGGGCGGGGTCGTGGCAGAACATTCGGGCTCGCTCCGGGTCATCATCGCAGCGATCGTCGGCAACGTTGCGATCGCGATCTGTAAATTCGTCGCGGCGTTCGTCACCGGCAGCGCGGCGATGTACAGCGAAGCGATCCACTCCTCTGTCGATACCGGGAACGAGCTTCTGCTGCTTGTCGGCATGCGCCGCGCCGGCAAGCCGGCCGACGCGGAGCACCCTTTCGGCCATGGGTTGCAGCTCTATTTCTGGGTCTTTGTCGTCGCGGTGATGATCTTCGGCTTGGGCGCGCTGGTGGCCTTCTATGAGGGGGTCGAAAAGATCCTCCATCCCGAGCCGGCCAGGTATGTCGTCGTGAACTACATCGTGCTTGGCGCATCGATGGTGTTCGAGGCCGGGTCGTGGATCGTTGCGTTTCGCGAATTCCGTCATCAACGCGGCCGGCTCGGCTGGCTGGAGGCGGTGCGGCGCAGCAAGGATCCGACAGTGTTCACGGTCTTGTTTGAGGACAGCGCCGCGCTGATCGGCCTAGCCATCGCCCTGACCGGCATCGTGCTTGCGGAAATCCTCGACATGCCGCGCCTCGACGGTGTCGCCTCGCTGGGGATCGCGGTGGTGCTGGCGGCGACGGCGGCGTTCCTCGCCTATGAAAGTCAGAGCCTTCTCACTGGCGAGGCCGTGCACCCGGAGGTGCGCACCGAAATCGAGCGCATCGTCAAAATCGCGCCCGGCGTTGTCGGCATCAACCACGTGCTGACCATGCATTTCGGCCCGCACGAGGTGCTGGCGGCGTTGAGCCTCGATTTCGACGACAGGCGCAGCGCCGCCGATGTCGAAGCGGCTGTCGTCCGCATCGAGCGCGCGATCAAGGCGGCGTATCCCGAAGTCACCCGCGTCTTTGTCGAGGCGAAGGATCGCAACGCTTTGGGACAGAACGAAACGCCGATCTAACGCAGCCGCCGGGTCCTCTGGTTTGGTACGATGCAACTGCCCAGCCCCTCCGTGAACCTCAGCGCAATGTAAGGCACTATATGAGGCACAATCTGCAAAATTGCCATAATCGCATCGTATCCTTTGCGATTTCCGGCAGCCTTTGGGCAGTCGGCGCGAATTGCAACAGGAGGTGGGGTTGGCTGTAGATTCCCTGCAGATATCAGCGGAAACAGCGAAGGCGGAGCGGCGGCGGGGGGCCGGGCGGCCGTTCCGGAAGGGTAAGTCGGGCAATCCGGCGGGGCGGCCGCTGGGCCGCAAGAACAATGCGACGCTGGCCGTCGAGGCGCTGCTCGAAGGCGAGGCCGAGGCGTTGACGCGCAAGGCGATCGCCCTGGCGCTGGAGGGCAACGCGCTGGCGCTGAAGCTGTGCCTCGATCGGGTCTCGCCGGCGCGCCGCGACCGTGCGGTCAGCTTCGCGCTGCCGGCGATCGCCAATGCCGAGGATCTGGCGGCGGCAATGGCGGCCATCGCCGAGGCCACCGCGGCTGGCGAACTGACGCCGGCCGAGGCGCTCGATCTGGCGCGGGTCGCTGAGGGTTTCCTCGAGATCATCGCCGCGCGCGACGCCGAGCGCCAGGCGGAGACCCGGCGGCGCCTGGCCGCGGAGCGCGAGGCTGCCGAGGCGGCACGCCGCGCCGCGCGCTTGGCCAGGGCGCGTCCACCGGGCAACGGAGCCGAGACAAAACGGCCCCCCGGTCCTATATAAGGCGGGTCACCCCCGCGCAGGCGGGGGTCCAGGGGCAACCGTCACATCGCTCGCCCGGGGTTCCCGTCTCGCGGGAATGACGATGATATTGAGCGGAGTTCTCGCCTTGCCTGTGGAAACCGACCTACGCACCGACGACGTCATCCAACCGTTCCAGCTCGACCCGTTCGCCTTGCGCGGCCGTCTGGTGCGATTGGGACCGACGGTCGACCGCATCCTCGCGCAGCACGACTATCCCAAGCCCGTTGCGACCTTGCTTGGCGAGGCGATCACCCTGGCGGTGCTGCTCGCCGGCGCGCTCAAATATGACGGCGTGTTCACACTGCAGACCAAGGGCGACGGGCCGGTGCGCCTGCTGGTCGCCGACGTCAAGACCGACGGCGCGGTGCGCGGCTATGCGCAATACGACGCCACGCGGCTCGGCGAGGTCGCATCCGGCGATGACGGCGAAAGCCCGTCGGTGCCCGAACTGCTCGGCAGCGGCTACATCGCATTCACCGTCGATCAGGGCGACGATACCGAGCGCTACCAGGGCATCGTTTCGATCACCGGCGCGACGCTGGCGGAATGCGCCCAGCATTATTTCCGCCAGTCGGAGCAACTCCAGGCAGGGTTGAAGCTCGCCGTCGGGCGCACCGGCGAGGAGGGCACCTGGCGCGCCGGCGGGCTGATGCTGCAGCGCGTCCCGCCGGAGGGCGGACACGAACCGATCGGCGACGATGTCGAGGATGCCTGGCGCCGGGCGATGGTGCTGATGAGTACCGCGACCCCCGCCGAGCTGGTCGCGCCCGACCTGCCGCCGCGGCGCCTCTTATGGCGGCTGTTCCACGAGGAAGAGGTGCGGGTCTACCAGACCCACCCGGTCGAAGCCCGCTGCCGCTGCTCGCGCGAACGCATCGCCGGCATTCTGCGCGCCTTTCCGATGGACGAAATCGACGACATGAAAAAAGAGGCGGTCACCACGGTGACCTGCGAGTTCTGCAACACGCGCTACGATTTCACCGCCGAGGACATCGCGCGGCTGGCGCCGAATTGAGGCTGATGGCCTTTGTGACGGCTGAGGTGCCATTTTCGGTGTCATTCCGGGGCATCGCACGGCGATGAACCCGGAATGACGAAGATAATTTCGAATCGAATGGCCGGGCGCTACGATAAGCCCGCGGGAGGCCGGGCGTAGAAGGCGCATAAGGAATTGGCATTCGAGCGTTTGCGCCCGGCGAGCGGCGGGCTCGGCAATGTTGTCCGGGCACTGTCGCACCGCAATTACCGCATCTACATCAGCGGCAACTCGATCCAGCTGACCGGGACTTGGCTGCAGCGCGTCTCGTGCGGCTGGCTGGCCTGGACGCTGACCCATTCCGGCGCCTGGCTCGGCATCATGTCGATGGCCGAATTCCTGCCGGTGATGTTTGTCGCGCCGCTGGCCGGGGTCATGGCCGACCGGCGCGACCGCGTGAACATCATCCGCATCACCCAGCTCATCGCCTGCGGTCAGGCGATCTTGCTGGCGATCCTGGTGTCGACGGGGCTGATCAACATCTACCTGCTGATCGCGCTGGTGATGCTGCTCGGCATCAACCAGGGCATTGCCCAGCCGGCGCGGCTCGCGCTGATCCCGACGCTGGTCGACCGCGAGGCGCTGCCTTCGGCGCTGGCGATCAACTCGATCGTCTTCAACAGCGCGCGGTTTATCGGCCCGGCGATCGCCGGCGTGCTGATCGCGCATGTCGGGATCGGCACCTCCTTCGCGGTCAACGCCCTCACCTATGTCGCCTTCCAGATTTCGCTCGCCAATCTGCGCGATATCCCACCGCTGCCGATGCGCGCCGCGCAGAATGCGCTGCGTGCCTCGCTCGACGCGTTTTTCTATGCCAGCCGCCATCCCGGCATCGCGCCGATGCTGCTGCTGTTCTGCGTGACGACGATCGGCACGCGCGGTTTTATCGAATTGTTCCCGGGCTTTGCCGACAGCGTCTTCCACCGGGGGCCGCAGGGGTTGGCGATGCTGACCTCGACCGTCGGGCTCGGTGCGATCTTTGGCGGAGGCTGGATGCTGTTCCGCTCGCAGATCAGCGGTCTGACGACAATCGTGCTGACCAACACGCTGATCATGTCGCTGGCGATCATCGCCTTTACCGCGACGGACAACTTTGTCATGGCGCTGCCCTGCGTGTTTGTCGCCGGCGCGGCGATGGTGATCACCGGCGTCGGCGCTCAGACGCTGATCCAGGCCTCGACCGATCGCGCGATGGCCGGCCGGGTGATGGCGCTCTACGGCATGATCTTCCGTGCCGGGCCGGCGCTCGGCGCGGTACTGACCGGCACGGCGAGCGTCCATTTCGGCCTGCGGCTGCCGCTTGCGCTGGGCGCGGCGGTCTCCTGCGCCTGCTGGGCACTCACCCTGAACCGGCGCAAGGCAATCGTCGCGTCGCTCGAAGAGCCGGCGCCCGTCGCGGCTACCGTCGCGCCCGCGGAGCGCAGTGCATGAAGCTGCTCTGTTTCGGCTTCGGCTACACCGCGCGCGTCCTCGCCGCGCGGCTCGGCGACGAATGGGAGATCGTCGGCACCAGCCGCGACGGTGGCGGAGGCTGCCTGCGCTTCGACCGCGAGCATCCTTTGGCGCACGGCGCTTTCGCCGACGTCAGCCATGTCCTCGTGTCGATCCCACCTGAGGCCACGGGCGACCCGGTGCTTGATGCCCATCGCGCGGACATCGCTGGCATGACCGGCCTCGAATGGCTGGGCTCTCTCTCGACGACCGGCGTCTACGGCACGCGCACCGGTGGCTGGGTCGACGAAAATGCCGAACTACGTCCGACCGGCCCGCGCGGCACAGCGCGGGCGGCAGCGGAAGCGGCGTGGCTCAACCTGTGGCGCGAGTGCGGCATTCCCGTGCACATCTTCCGCCTCGCCGGCATCTATGGCCCTGGCCGCAGCGCCTTCGACGCGCTGCGCGCCGGCACCGCCAAACGCATCGACACCGGCGCCCAGGTCTTTTCCCGCATCCATGTAGACGACATCGCGAGCGTGCTCCTGAACTCGATCGCCAAGCCGCGCCCCGGCGCGATCTACAATGTCTGCGACGACGAGCCAGCGGCGCAGGAAGCGGTCATCGCCCATGCCGCCGGCCTGCTGGGCATCGAACCGCCGCCTTTGGTGCCGCTCGCCGGGGCAGCGCTGTCGCCGATGGCACGCAGCTTCTATGCCGACAACAAGCGCGTCTCGAATGCGCTGATCAAGCGCGAGTTGGGCGTCACCCTCGCCTATCCGAGCTACCGCGACGGGCTGGCCGCCATTTTGGCCGCAGGCGGCTAGGACTTGCCTCGCGCGCCGTGGTCCGGCATCGTCGGCGTCGCCGCGTGTTCGAGGGAGGAAACGATGCCGCATTACAACATCCTGATGATGGGGGCCTCCTACGGCTCGCTGCTGGCGACCAAGCTACTGTTCGGCGGCCACAAGATCACCATGGTCTGCCTGCCGAACGAGGTCGAGGCGTTCAACAGCGACGGCGCGCATGTCCGCCTGCCGATCCGCAACCGCGCCACCCCGGTCGATCTCGACTCGCGCAAGCTTCCCGGCAGCCTCAGGGCGGCCGGCACAGGCGACGTCAGCGCCAAGGATTACGACCTCGCGGTGCTGGCGATGCAGGAACCGCAATACCGCCTGCCCGGCGTGCGCGATCTGCTCGACTCGCTGGCGCGCGCGCAGGTGCCGTGCATGTCGATCATGAATATGCCCCCCCTGCCCTATATGGCGCGCATCCCCGGTCTCAATGTCGATGCGCTAAGGCCTTGTTTCACCGACGCGACGGTGTGGGACAATTTCACCCCCGGCAAGCTGACCCTGTGCAGCCCCGACCCGCAGGCGATCCGCCCGCCCGGCGAAAAGATCAATTTCCTGCTGGTGACGCTGCCGACCAATTTCAAATCGGCCGCTTTCGAGAGCGCGGCCGATACGCAGATCCTGCGCAACCTGCAGGCCGATGTCGACGCGATCAAATACGATCCGGGCGACGGCGAGAAGATCGACCTGCCGGTAAAGCTCAAGGTGCACGACTCGATCTTTGTGCCGCTCGCCAAATGGGCGATGCTGCTGACTGGCAATTACCGCTGCGTGACCGCCGACGGTGCGATCGACATCAAGGACGCGGTGCACGCCGATCCGGAGAAGTCGCGCTCGGTCTACAACTGGGTCATGGAAGTCTGCGTCAAGCTCGGCGCCAATCCGGCCGACCTTGTGCCGTTCGAGAAATACGCCAGCGCGGCAAACGGGTTGGTACGGCCGTCCTCGGCAGCGCGCGCGCTCAACAACGGCGTGCCCTTCATCGAGCGCACCGACCGGCTGGTCCAGCTGCTGGGCGCACAGCTCGGCATGAGCAACCCGGTCGTCGACGCCACCGTCAAGCAGATCGACGCCCGGCTGGAAGCCAACCGCAAGAAGGCCGCCTGATCGCGCGAGTGTCGTTGCGAGCGCGGCGAAGCAAGGAGGTTGCTTCGCCACTTTCGCTCCTCGCAATCACATGAGGAGCGCTCATGAGAGGCGACGTCCTCGGGTTCGATCCCGAGAGCAACACCGGCGCGATTAGCGGGCATGACGGCCGGCGCTACGAGTTTGTCCGGCTGGACTGGCGCGGGGCGGGATTGCCGGCGCGCGGCCTCGCCGTCGACTTTGTCGCCGAAGGCGGCCGGGCGACGCAGATCTACCCGCTGGGCGGCCAGTTCGACCCGCAGGAGGCCACGACCGCCAACACCGTCTACATCCTCTACCTCGTTGGCTTGCTTGTGCCGCTGACGCCGATCGTCGGCTTGATCATGGCCTATGTGAACCGCGGCGACGCGCCCGAATGGGTGCAAAGCCATTACCGCTTCCAGATCCGCACGTTCTGGATCGGCGTCCTCTACAGCGTGATCGGCATCATCACCTGTTTCATCATCGTCGGCTTTTTCTGGCTGTGTTTTGTCTTGGTATGGTGGGTCGTGCGTTGCGTCAAAGGCATGCAGGCCGTTGCCGCCGGGGCGCCGTATGAGCGGGTGGAGACCTGGATGTGGTAGGCCATTCGCCCAACCGGCGCGCTTATCTCGGGCTTAGCAACTACCGCTTGGGGTGGGGTAAAGCTATACTGCACAAGCACATTTCGGGGATGCATGATGCGAGGCAACGTCATCGGGTTCGACCCGGACACCAATACCGGGGCGATCAGCGGGTATGACGGCAACCGCTACGACTTCGCCACCCAGGACTGGCGCGGATATGACCGGCCGCGTCACGGCGACATCGTCGATTTCCAAGCCGGCACAAGCCAGCGCGCGCTCGACATCTATCTGATCGAGGCCGAATACTTTCCACCGAGCCTCGCCCAGTTCTACTTCTCGCCGCACGGCCGGATTTCGCGCGCGCAATACTGGCTGCGTTTCGCTCTCCCGGTAGTGACGATCCACCTCGTCTTTCTTGTCGTCATCATCGCGCTGGCCATCGGTCACGACACCACCGCCGCCGGCGCCCTCTATCTGCTGTGGGTGTTTTACGCGCTGACCGTGTTCTGGCCGAACCTGGCGATCCTCATCAAGCGCTCGCATGACCGCGACTGGCCCTGGCCCTATATCCTGCTGCTGATGGTGCCGCTGGTGCAGTTGTGGCCGATGGTGGAGATCGGCTTCCTGCGCGGCACGATCGGCAGCAATCGGTTCGGCGCCGACCCGGTCCCTCGTGGCTGACGGGCGCCGGCGATGAGAGGCGATGTCATCGGCTTCGACGCCGACACGAACACCGGGGCGATCTCCGGTCACGACGGTAATCGGTATGATTTCGTCATGCTCGATTGGCAGGCCACGGGCCGGCCGCGTCGCGGCGATTTAGTGGATTTCCAGGCTGTCGACCAGCGCGCCACCGAAATTCATCTCGTCGAGCCGCACTACGTCGCGCCGAGTTTCGGCAGTTCTATTTCTCGCCATCCGGCCGGATTTCGCGGTCGCAATATTGGCTGCGGTTCATGCTGCCGTATTTCGCGATTTCCTTTGTGCTGCAGATCGCAGCGGAAGCGGTTGGCGAGAAATCGGCGGCGCACTCGGTGATCTCGGGGCTGCTCACCCTGTTCTCGCTGGTCGCCTTCTGGCCGAGCATCGCAATCCTGGTGAAGCGCATCCACGATCGTGGCAAGTCCGGCTGGACATGCCTCCTGCTTTACATTCCGGTCGTCCTGTTCAGCATACTGCTGGTAGCGTGGCTCGCCGGGGCGATTGCGGCGGTCGCGACTGGCGCCACCTTTGCGATACCGCCTCTCGGCGCACTTGGGATTATCGTGATTGTGCTGGGGATAATGTCGGTGGCCGTCAGCCTCTGGTTCTTTATCGAATTCGGTTGCATGCGCGGAACGATCGGCGCCAATCGCTACGGCCCCGATCCGGTCCGCTGAGAAACCGCCGGAGCGGCGGCTCCCAAAGAAAAAGGGCCGGAAAATCCCGGCCCTTTTGCGTTGATGACGCGGGTTCAGCAGGACGAGTTGTTGTTGTCGCCGCCTCCGCCGTAATCTCCGCCGCCGCCGTAATCGTCGCTACCGCCGCTGTGGTCGCCGCCTCCACCGTAATCGCCGCCACCGCCGCTGTAATCACCACCACCGCCGTAGTCGCCACTGCCGCCGCCAGCGTAATCACCGCCGCCACTGTGGTCGCCACCGCCGCCGTAGTCGCCGCCGCCCTGGTCGCCGTAGTAGTTGTTGATCACGGTCTCGCCCAAGCCGCCCTGCATCCCACCGAAACCGCCACCCAGGCTGTTCGCATAACTATGGCCGAACAGCGAGGAGATGCCCTGAAACAGCAAGGCGCCGCCGGCGACGCCCGCCGCGGTCGCCGCGGCCGGGCGCAGGAAACTGCCGCCTCCGCCGGCCCCACCGGCACCGCCACCGCCAAAGATACCGGATGAAGTGCTGCTGCTGCTGGGCATAACCGGGTTGCTGTGCGTAGCCCGGCTGCGCGTATTGCGGCTGGCCATAGCCCGGCGGCGGTGGTGGCGGCGCCGCTTGCGGCCCGCGCGTCCAAGGACCGCTCGGCGGCACGCCAGCGGGAGCCGGCGGGTTGCTGCGGCCGAACAGCCCGCCGAGAAAGCTCGTCGGCTGTTGCTGTTGCGGCGAGAGATCCGCCACTTGCTTCTCAAGTTCGGCGATGCGGTCCTGCGCGCTGCGCAGCGACAGATCCTGAATCAGCACCGTCTGCACCAGGTAGTAGGGCGCATCCGGCATCTGGGTCATCGCTTGCCGGATCATCGCATCGGCTTCGGCGTCCTTCCGCTGCCCCGTTGTGGATGTGCTTTGCAGACGCGTCAGCAGCGTGGTGATCAAATCGCGTTCTTGAGGTTCCATGGGATCCTGCCCGTTGGCTCGGGGGCTTGCTGGCGAAGCCCGTCGGCGTCGCGATCAAACCGGCGTCGCGCTAAATGTGGGGAGACCCGGCGGCGGGTCAATAAGCGCCCGCGCTCGACGCGAGAAACCCGATGTTCGCCGACCCTAAGCGGCGACAAGACGCGGCATGCGTTCTGAGGTTTGGGCACGACTGGGAAAGAACAGCGAGACCTCGGTGCCCTCGCCCGGCGCGCTGACGATCTCGAGCCACCCATGATGGCTTTCGATCAGCTTGTTGACGATGCTGAGCCCAAGACCGCTGCCTTCGTATTTGCGGGCCATCCGCTCGTCGATCTGGCGGAAGGGGTGGACCGCCGCCTCGGCCTCGGCTTCGGTCATGCCGATGCCGTGGTCGGAGATGCTCAGTCGCGCCGCACCGTCCTTCTCGACACCGAGGCTGAGCCGGATCGGCGTACCGGTCTCGCTGAACTTCACCGCGTTCGACAACAGCTTGGTGATCATCTGCTCGACCGAGCGCAGGTCGGCACGCACGACCAGATGGTCGATGCTGCTGGCGAAGGAAATGTCGGCGTCCCGCTCGGGATGAATGCGTTGGAATTTCTCGACTGCCTCGCGAACCATGCCGGAGAGTTCGATATCGTCCCATTCGAGTTCGAACGTGCCGGCTTCGAGCTGGGCGATCGTCAGCACATCGCCGACCACGCTGGACATGCGTTGGCCGGCCGACAGGATGCTGTCGGAGAATTCGATGTATTTCTTCTGCAGCGGCCCGAAGACCTCCTGCGTGATCAATTCGCTAAAGCCAACGATCGCGTTGAGCGGCGTGCGCAGTTCGTGGCTCATCGCCGCGAGGAACGCGGTCTTGGCGGCGTTGGCGGATTCCGCCTGGTCGCGGGCGGCGGCCAGTTCGCGGTTTGCGTCGGCCAGTTCCTTGGTCCGCTGCGCGACGCGTTCTTCCAGGGTCATGTTGAGCTGGCGCAGTTCCTCTTCGGCGCGCTTCTGCGCCGCGTAGCGGGCCGACACCGCGGCCGCCATGTCGTTGAAGGCGCCGCCGAGGCGACCGATCTCCGACCCCGGATCCTTGACTTGCGCGCGGGCGTCGTAATTGCCGTTGCTCCATTCCGTCGCGACCTGCAGCAACCCGTCGATCGGCCGCCGGATGAACAGGCGTCCGCCCGTCCACGCCGCGTAAAGCGCCAGCATCAGGCCTAGCAGGATCAGTGAAGTACCGCGCACGCTCGCCGCGTCGATCGGCGCGAAGGCTTCAGCCTTGCTCATGCCGGCGCTGAGGAACAGATCGTAAGGCGGCAGCTGCGCGGGCAGATAGCCAAAAATCCGCACGATCCCGTCGACGCCCTTGGCTTCCTCGGTACCGGTCGTGTTGCCATCCATGATGGCTTCGTGGCTCTGGCGCATGTTCTTGCCGACCAGCGTCTCGGGATGCGGCAGGCGGGCGATGATGTTGCCCTCGCGGTCGGCGATGAGGATCGAGGCGGTCGGCGACAGGCCGCGCTCTTTCAGGTGCTCCGACAGCCAGTCGAGATCGAGCCCGGCGAAGACGATGCCGGCGACATTGCCATCGGGGTCATGAAAGCGTTCGGCAAAATGGATCATCTTTTTGCCGGTTGCGGGGTCCTTCCAATAATTCCCCACCGCCAGCGCATCCGTTGCGATAGCGCGCTTGAAGAAGGGCTGATCGGCGACCGACGAATAGGACAGGTTTTCGCTCGAGCAGAAGATTTTGCCGTCGCGATCGGCCGCCCCAAGCAGGGCGTAATTGACGAAATTCTCCTTCGCGGCAACGAACAGACCGGCGCAGGCCTCGGGCTGCTGGCGCTTCACCGCCGGGAGCTGGCCGAATGCCACCAGCAATTGCCGCGCGCCCTCGCGCAGCTCGCCCATTTCCTCGCCGAACTGCTTGGTGATCTGCACCACCTGCTGTTGGATGTCGCGGGTGCGGGCAGCGCGCAGGTCGTATTCGTTATAGGCCTGGATGCCGATGGCCGGGAGGACAGCGATAAAAACAAGCAGAAACATGCGCCCCGTGAGGCTCATGTCGCGGACAAGGCGAAAGGGATTGCCCAGTTTGAACCGCTTTTTCAGTTGCTCTTCGCGGGTCGTCGGAGATTGCCCGGTCATGCGACATCCTGCACGCCAAGTTGCTTGGTGGGCACCACGCCCGGGGCGGCAGACCGACGGAGCGGACGATAAGGACTCCAGGCGATCGACATGGCCGCCATGGCGCAACTTGCAGGGATAACCTTAACAACTCGCTAAGTCGCGGCAGCCCTGCTGCGGCATGAAAATCGGCTCGTCCGCACCCATCGGGCGAACGAGCCGAAAGGAAACTTGTTCCTCAGGCGGCCGCCGCGACGATATCGTCGAGGCGCTCCCAGATTCCGTCGAGTGCGCGCGCCATCAGCCGCGCGTCGCGCAGCGTCTCCGGCACCAGTTCAGGCCGCGCCTGCAGGATCATTTGCGTCACCGCCATCGCTTCCTCGGCGTGGCGTTCCTCGACCCCTTGTTCGAAGCATTCGTGGAAATACGGCTCGGCGACGATCTGCGGGAAATGCGCGCCCAAGGACTCGGCCAGCGCGCGCATCCAGTTATCCGACATCCCCTCGACAACGCACCACGCGCCAAGCGAGCGCGCGTAAAGCTTCTGCGCCAGGCGCACGAAACTGGCGGTCTGCGGGTCGAGATGCCGGCACAGCAACTCCGGGTCGCCAAACTCTTCGTCTTCCAAGATCAGCGCTGCGCCGACACCGCGGAATGCGCGCGTCAGCTGGTAATGATGCGTATCGCCGCCCGGCAAGCCGTCGTCGTCGACAAAGATCTGCAGCTTGCGTTTGCGCAGCGCCGGGCTGTCGAGGTGCGGCAGATAATAGACCGCCGCGCGGGTCGCATGCATCGCCGCCTGGTAGACCAGGTGAATTTGGCCGAGCAGCACTGGGTCGCGGGCCGCGGCGCGAGGCAATGCCGCCAACCGGGCAAAAAACGGCATGCACGACGGCCGATGCCGCGCCGCAATGGCCGCGATCTCCGCCGGGAAGCGCGCGGCGATGTCGCTCGCTTTGAGCGAGGCGATCTCGAGCGGGGACACCCACGTCTGGGTGTGATCGATGACACTGTCCATTGCGTTACCCAATCTCCTGATACGCGCCGGCGCGCACCGCCGTGTTTAACGGTGGCGGAAAAGATGGCCTCGGGAATGGCTGTAAGCTACGTGTCATCTTATAAAAAGAGGGTTAAGGAAACTGCGCGGCATTCGCCGCAGTAATGTTTCTATCGAAACATCGGTTCGTTTTATCGCAAATATTAAATAAAATATTTACCAACTCTATGCCGTCTTAATGCCCGATTTACCAAAGCGTTTTTATTAAAAAAGACTCGACGCGTTGGTGCGCTCTTTCAATCGTGTGGATCATGATGTCGAGATCGACCGGCAAGTTGGCGATCGCCTGGTGCACGATGTTTGTCGTGGGCACCGATCTGTTCGTGGTGTCGCCGCTGCTGCCGTTGATCGCCGAGCAGTTTGCCCTGCCGCCGGCCGCTGCCGGGCTTAACGTCACCGCCTTCTCAGCAACCTACATGATCGCGGCACCGTTCCTCGGACAGCTTGCCGATCGCGTCGGGCGACGGCGGATGCTGGGCTGCTGCCTCGTCGGCTTTGCCGCCGCCAATCTGATGACCGCCGCCGCGCCGAGCTTCGCATGGCTCCTGGCGGCGCGGATCATCGCCGGCGCGACGACCGCGGGGGTGTCTCCCTCGGTCTACGCGCTGGTCGGCGAAAGTGCTCCGCCAGCGCGGCGCGCCAGTTGGATGGCGACGGCCGTGTCCGGCCTCCTCTGCTCGCTGTCGTTCGGCGCGCCGCTCGGCGCACTCGTCGGCGCAGCATTCGGCTGGGCCAAGGTGTTCGATCTGCTCGCCCTGCTGAGCCTGGTCCTGGTTTTGGCCAATCGGCGGATCTGGTCGGCTGATGCCGCGCCACCTCCGGCGGCCGCCGCGCCGCAAACGCCGCCGGGCCTGCTGCTGCAGCGATTGCTGCCGACGGTGGTCTGGGCAACCGCACTTTACGGCATCTACATCTATCTGGGCGCGTGGCTCACCCGCCTGGGCCTTTCGACGGAGGAGATCGCCCGGATCATCCTGTGTTACGGGATCGGGGCGATTGTCGGCACCTTCGGCGGCGGGCGTATCGCCGACCGGGTCGGCCCCAAATCCGCCGCCGTGGCGAGCCTGCTCGGCCTGTTCGCGGTCTTCGCTCTGCTGCCGCTGACCCTACAGTCGGAAATCATGCTCGGCCTCGGTCTCGGCCTCGCCTCGGCGCTGGCGCAAATCTTCTTCCCGGCGCAGCAAGCCGGTCTCGTCGGCGACTTCCCAGCGCGCCGGGCGACGGCGCTGGCGTGGAACAACAGTGCGCTGTTTCTCGGCATTGCCCTGGGCTCGCTGGTCGGTGGCCAGGTGATCGACCATGGCAGCTTTACGGGCGCGCTTCTCATCTGCGCCGCGATCGCGCTCGTCGGCGCACTGGTCAATTGGGTCGTCATCCCGCGACGGCGCGCCGAACCGGCGGCGATGTAGCGGTACTACGCCGATCAGCCGGGCTGAAATCGGCTGTCGAAGCCGGACCAGCACTGGTCGTAATCGCGCTGCAGCGCCTCGGTCTGAAGTGCGAACGCGGTCGGCCGGATAACCAACCGCGTCTCGAACATGAAGGCCAGCGTGTCGGCGATCTTCTGCGGCGAGAGCGCGGCGTTAGACGCGCGCTCGAATGTGGCGTGGTCCGGTCCGTGCGCCGCGAACGAATTGTGCAGCGATGCGCCGCCCGGCACGAACCCTTCCGCTTTCGCGTCGTAGACGCCGCGGATCAGCCCCATGAACTCGCTCATGATGTTGCGGTGGAACCAGGGTGGACGGAACGTGTCTTCGGCCACCATCCAGCGCGGCGGAAAGATCACGAAATCGCAATTCGCCGTGCCCGGCGTGTCGGTCGGCGCGGTCAGCACCGTAAAGATCGACGGGTCGGGGTGATCGAAGCTGACCGTCCCCAGCGTCATGAACCGAGCGAGGTCGTATTTGTACGGCGCGTAATTGCCATGCCACGCGACGACATCCAGCGGCGAATGGTCGAGTTCGGCGGCCCACAGATTGCCGGCGAATTTGACGACGCTTTCGGTCGACGCGCGGCGCTCCTCATACCATGCCGCCGGGCTGAGAAAATCGCGCGGGTTCGCCAGCCCGTTAGCGCCGATCGGCCCCAATTCGGGTAGCGCAAAGAGCGCGCCGTAATTCTCGCAGATATAGCCGCGCGCCGCCCCGTCCGGCAGTTCGGCGCGAAAGCGCATGCCACGCGGCAGCACGGCGATCTCGCCCGGCGCCGCCTCGATGCGGCCGAACTCGGTGCAGAGCAGCAGCCGACCTTGCTGCGGCACGATCAGCAATTCGCCGTCGGCATTGCTGAACACGCGATCGGCCATCGATTTGGTGGCGCGATAAATATGGACGGCGATGCCGGCGCGCGACGCGACATCGCCATTGCCGCCCATCGTGACGACGCCGTCGATAAAATCGGTCGGCGTGGACGGTAGCGGCAGCGGGTCCCAGCGCAACCGGTTGGGCGTCGCCTCGGCCTCGGCGAACGGCGCGCTACGCCACAAGGCATTCTCGATGCGCCGGAACGGCTCGTGCGTCGCCGAGGGCAGGATGCGGTAGAGCCACGAGCGGCGGTTGGCGTGCCGCGGTGTCGTAAAGGAAGTTCCCGACAGCTGTTCGGCATAGAGCCCGAAGGCCGGCCGCTGCGGCGAATTGCGCCCCTCCGGCAGCGCGCCGGCCACCGCCTCGCTCGCATGCTCATTGCCAAAGCCGGAGAGGTAAGCGAGTGGTTGCTCCTTCATGGCAGCGCTCCAAGTTCATCGTCATTCCCGCGGCAGCGGGAATCCAGGGCAACCTTTATCCACTCGCCCCTGGTCCCCCGCCTTCGCGGGGGTGACGAGGCGACGTCAACAGGCGCGTTTCTGGCGATGATACGCGCCGGTCCCGCGCGTGATGACCGTATCGTCCGGCAACACCTCGCCCGGCCCGATTTCGGGCAGGGTCCTTGCCTGACCGTAAAGCGGGGCGAAGTCGATATCGGCGAGGTGCAGCAGATCGTCGAGCGAGTCGAGGACGAAATACGTTTCCTGAAAATCATCGATGCGGTAACGCGTGCGCATTACCCGCGGCAGGTGGAATTTCAATCGGTTGGGCGATGGGTCTTCGAGCGAAAACTGCGTTTCCGCGAAGGACGAGACGATCCCCGCACCATAGATGCGCAAGCCGTCATGCTGGGCGACGAGCCCGAACTCGACGGTAAACCAGTAGACGCGGGACAGCTGGTCGAGCGCGCCCAGGCGCTGCGCGCGGAGTCCGCCTTTGCCGTAGGCCTGCAGATAGTCGGCGAGCACCGGGTGCATCAGCATCGGCACGTGACCGAACACGTCATGGAAGACGTCGGGCTCCTCGATGTAGTCGAGCTGGTCGGCACGGCGAATGAACTGGCCGGCGGGGAAACGCCGGTTGGCGAGATGGTCGAAAAACACCTCCGGCGGCACGAGACCGGGCACCGCCACGACCTGCCAGCCCGTGCGCGCCATCAGCACATCGCCGAGCCGGCGGAAATCGGGGATCGTCTCGGCGCCGATCGGCAGCGCCCGCATACCCGCGAGGTATTCGTCGCAAGCCCGCCCCGGCAACAGCTTCGCCTGGCGTTCGTAAAGCGTCCGCCACACCGCATGCTCGGCGGGCGTGTAGCTGTCCCAATCCTGATCGATGGTCCAGTCGGCACGGTGCGGCGGCGCCGCGTCGCCGGCCAGCAGGCCATGTTTTGTCGGAGTTCCGTCGGGCATCATCGCCTCACGCGCGCAACACGCCGCGCTGTATCTGGTCAAGCTCGATGGATTCAAAAAGTGCCTTGAAGTTCCCTTCGCCGAAGCCGTCGTCGCCCTTGCGCTCGATGACCTCGTAGAACACCGGGCCGATCACCGTCTCGGTAAAGATCTGCAGCAGCAGCCCCTCCTTGCCGCCGTCGACCAGAATCTTGTCGTGCGCGAGACGCGACAAGTCCTCGCCGTGCCCCGGCAGCCGCTTGTCGACCAGCTGGTAATAGGTGTCGGGCGTATCGAGGAATGTGACACCGCGGCCGCGCAGCGCCTCAACCGTCGCGTAGATGTCGCGCGTCGCCAGCGCGATATGCTGGATGCCCTCGCCGTGATAGGCCTGGAGATATTCCTCGATCTGGTCGACCCGCCCCGGATGCCCGCCGGAACTCATTGATCGGGATGCGGATCTTGCCGTCCGGGCTGGTCATCGCCCGGCTCCTGATCCCGGTCAGCTTGCCTTCAATGTCGAAATAGCGGATTTGCCGGAAGTTGAAGAGCCGCTCGTAGAAACCGGCCCAGACATCCATGCGGCCCTGATGGACGTTGTGCGTCAGGTGATCGATCGCGGCGAGGCCGACGCCGCTGGGGTGCTGGTCGACCCCCGGCAGCGGCACGAAATCGACATCGTAGATCGTGCCGCGGGCGCTATAGCGGTCGACGAGGTAGATGAGGCTGCCGCCGATCCCTTCGATCGCGGGGATATTGAGCTCCATCGGTCCGATCTTGCTCTCGACCGGTTTGGCGCCCAACGCGATCGCCCGGCGATAGGCCGACGCAGCGTCGGCGACGCGAAAGGCGATCGCACAAATACTCGGCCCGTGCAGCCGCGCGAAGCTCTGCGCAAAGCTTTCTGGTTCGGCATTGACGATGAAGTTGGCGTCGCCCTGGCGATAGAGCGTCACCCGTTTCGAGCGATGCCGGGCGATCGCCGTAAAGCCCATCCGCTCGAAGACGCCGGCGAGCGCTTCGGGGTCAGGGGCCGTATACTCGACGAACTCGAACCCGTCCGTCTCCATCGGATTGTCCCACAGATCGCGACGATCGTCCGCCATGTCCGCGCCTCCCGCGATGAACACGCCCGGGGATAAAAGCCCGAGGGATAAAGCCCGGGGATAAAGATGGTGCGGGTTTGGCGGAAGCGAACCGCGCCGGCATAAAACTTGATCACGGGCCGCCCCATCGCCCTCCTTTTCCGCCACCTGTTATCCCTTTTGTTTGCGCAACATTATCAGGTGGAACAGGTGGCACGCGACCGCCGGGCAGGGTTTCGCAGCGGGCGCTTGAACCCCGGGGCGATCCGTGGTCCCGTGAGTCGAGCCGGTTGTGGAAGCGGGTGCCGGCGGGAGCGAAACGTGACGAGCATTGTCCGCGATCGGCCTTTGGCCGGCGCGTCGAAATCGGCGATCCGGCGACCGTCAAGTCAGACCGTGGTCAGCGCCGTGACGCTAATCTTCTGCGGCGCGCTGGTGCTCTATCCGCTGGTCTACCTCGTCGCCGAGTCGCTCAATACCAGTGGCGAGGACAGTTTCCCACCGGCCGAGATCGGTCTCGGCAACTACGTCGACCTGATCGACGATTGGCATGTCATCGCCAATACGGCTTTTGTCGCCTGCCTGGCGACGGTGATGGCTGTCGCCATCGGTTTTCTCGCCGCCTGGGCGCTGACCCGCACCAAGCTGCCCGCCCGCGGCGCGCTCGAACGGCTCATGGAGCTGCCCTACTATATGACGCCGCTGGTCGGCGCCTTGGCCTGGTCGATCCTGGCCGCGCCGCGCACCGGTTTCGTCAACCAGGTCTGGCACGGGATCGGCGGCGGCGGCGACCTGGTCAACATCTATTCACCGTTCGGCATCGCCTGGGTCATGGCGCTGTTCGAGGGAACCGTCGCCTTTGTGATGATCTCGGCGGCGATGAAATCGATGGACCCCGCGCTCGAAGAGAGCGCCCGGGTACTTGGCGCCGGAAAGTGGCGCGTCATGCTGACGGTGACGCTGCCGCTGGTGATGCCCGGCGTGCTCGGAGCCGCGATCTTCGTCTTCGCCGAGATGCTAGGCTCTTTCGCCGCCGCCTTCGTGCTGGGACTCCCCGCCCGCTATGTCGTGATCACCACGGCGATCTGGCAGGCCGTGCAGTCCTTCCCGCCCGACTATCCGCGCGCCTCGGCGCTCGGCATCGCGCTCTTCGCGGTGATGTTCGCGACGCTGAGCCTTTATCGCTCCCTCGTGCGCCGCGGCAATTTCGCCACGATCACCGGCAAGGCGTTCCGCCCGCGGCAGATGGCGATAGGCCGGCTCGCCTGGCTGCTCTTCGCACTGTGCCTGGCCTATGTCGTGGTCGCCGTGGCGCTGCCGCTGGCGACGCTGACGCTGACCTCGTTCCAGCGCTTCGCGACGGTGATCCTGTCGCAGAGCCAGTTCACCTTGGCCAACTACGAGACCGCGTTCGGCTTTGGTGCGGTGCGTTCGGCCTTGACCAACAGCCTTATTCTCGGCCTGGGCGTGGCAACCCTCGGCGTGCTCATCATGGTCATGCTGGTGTGGATCATTTACCGCTCAAAGGCACCCGGATCCGGCTTTATCGAATATGTCGTCATGTTTCCGCAGGCGGTGCCCCGCATGGTCTTCGGGCTGGCGCTGATGTGGGCTTGGCTCAACATTCCCGTGCCGCTCTACGGGACGCTGTGGCTCATGGCGCTGGCCTATTTCACCGTCCTCATGCCGCTCGGCGTGCGAACCCTCGCCGGCGTGGTGTTGCAGATCGACAAGAGCCTCGAGGAATGCGCGCGGGTGTGCGGCGCTTCCTGGATGTATCAGTTGCGCACCGTGACGATCCCGCTGCTGCGGCCGGGCATCATCGCGGCCTGGCTGCTGGTGTTCATCGCCAGCGTGCGCGAACTGGGCGTCTCGATCTTCCTCGTCGGACCGCGGGCGAAAGTGATCGCGCCATCGATCGTCAGCTCCTGGCTGTCGTCGTCGAGCGAGCTGTCGGCGGCGCTGGCGCTGATCCAGACCGCGGCCGTGTTCATCGCGCTCATCGTGCTGTTCCGGGCGAGCCGGCGCTTTTCCGGGGGGCAATTGTGAGCGACGCCTGCATCGAGATCACCGACCTCGTCGTCCGCTACGGCGACGTCCCCGCGGTCGACGGGGTCAGCCTGACCGTCGCGCAGGGCGAGCACGTAACGCTGCTGGGGCCCTCAGGCTGCGGCAAGACGACGACTTTGCGCGCCATCGCCGGTCTCGAAGAGCCGTCGAGCGGCACGATCCGCATCGACGGGACGGCGGTCTATTCCGCCGCCGAGCGGCGCAACGTGCCGGCCGAAAAGCGCGGCATATCGATGGTGTTTCAGTCCTATGCGGTGTGGCCGCACATGAGCGTGTTCGATAATGTCGCCTACGGGCTCCGCGTCCGCAAACTGCCGCGCGCGGAGATCGAACGGGAGGTCCAGCGCGCGCTCGATCTGGTGCAGATGCGCAATTTCGCCGACCGCTCGGCGGCGCTGCTCTCCGGTGGACAACAGCAGCGCGTGGCGCTGGCGCGGGCGATCGCGTTCTCGCCCAATGTGCTGCTTTTCGACGAGCCGCTCTCCAATCTCGATGCCAAGTTGCGCGCCGAGATGCGGGTCGAGCTGCGCGAGCTGCAGCGTCGCCTGGGCGTGACCTCGGTTTATGTCACCCATGACCAGGAAGAGGCGTTGGCGATCTCCGACCGGGTCGTGGTGATGAATGTCGGCGGCATCGAGCAGATCGGCAGCCCGGAGGACATCTACAACCGGCCGCGCACTCGGTTTGTCGCCGATTTTGTCGGCTCGGCGAACCTGATCGCCGGTCGGGTGACAAACGGCGGTTCGGCCCCGGGTCCGGTCGCGTTCGAGACCGTGGAGGGCATTGGATTGCAGGCCTGGGCCGCCTCCGCGCCGCGCGGCGGCGAGAGTCACGTCGCGGTCCGTACGGCCTATATCGATCTGGCGCGCGACGCGCCCAACGGCAGACCCAATGCGGCGGCCGGCACGATCCGGCAGCGTCTCTTCCATGGCGACTACATCCAATACATCGTCGACTGGCCGGCGGGGCAACTCACCGTGCGCCGGCCGCCGACCGAGATCTTCGATGAAGGCGCCGGTGTGACATTGTCCTTTGCGCCCGAGCATTGCGTGCTGCTCGAAAGCTGAAATGACCAAACCACCCCCGGCGCAGGCCGGGGCCCATCCATCCGCTTCTCGTGCGGCTGAAACATAGACCCCGGCCTGCCGCCGGGGTGGTGCCGGGAAAGAGGTTTCGGGAGGACATGATGAAGTCGGTGATTGGATTAGCTGCCGCGATGGTGCTCGCCGGTCCGGCCTTGGCCGAGACCGCGCCGGCCTGCGCGCAGCCGCAGGAGGTGCAGGGCTTCAAGACCTGCGCCGATGTCGCGAAGGCGGAGGCCGAGGGCGAGCTGGTCGTCTATGCGACCAACCCGGAAGCCGCGGAACTGCGCGTTCTCGCCGAATTCAACAAGCTCTTCCCAAAGATCAAGACGAACTACACGCGGCTGCAGGCCGGCGCGCTCTACGCCAAGGTCAGCGCCGAGCGGCAGGCGAAGACCTACACGGTCGACGCCATGCAGATCTCCGACATGGGCATGATCCTCGATTTCCAGAAGAAGAACGGCTACGTCCAGTACGTGTCGCCGCAACTGTCGAGCTACAAGGCGGAATACAAGAGCAAACCCGAGGGGCTCTGGACCTGGGGCGCGATCGGCCCCGCCGGTCTCGCTTACAACACCACCACGGTGTCGGCCGACCAAGCGCCGAAAACCTGGCAGGATGCGGTCGACCCGAAATGGGCCGACGCGATCACCGTCAAGCTGTCGACGTCGGGGCTACAGCATGTCGGCTGGTTCGAGCTGCGCCGCCTTTACGGCCCGGATTACTGGAAGAAATTCGGCGAGCTGAAGCCCAAGGGCTTTGATTCCTATGTCCAGCAATTCGACCGGCTGGTCAACCAGCAGGACAAGCTGATCCACACCGCACAGTATTCCGGCTATCTCGAATGGAAGGCCAAGGGCGCGCCGGTCGGCTTTGTCGCGCCGGCGGACGGGCTGCCGGCGACCCCGGAAACCTGGGGGATCCCGACCGACGGCCCGCATCCCAACGCCGCACGGCTGTTTATCGACTGGTTTCTGTCGGAACTTGGCCAGGAAGCGATGGCCAAGAACCTCTATCTGCACTCGGCGCGCGCCGGCGCCAAGCCGCCCCCCGGCGGCGAGCCGCTCGAAGAACTGACCCTGCTGATGCCGACCGACTGGGATACCTTTCTCAAGAGCCGGACGGAATTCGCCAAGGAATGGGACAAATATACCGGCCTGCGGTGAGGCGAATCAGCCGGCGGGACTCATCTCAGTCGGCAAGACGAACCGCCGCGACGGCCGCGGGGCGCGGCCCGACATCGTGCACGGCGAGCGGGATCAATGCGCCGGTCTCGCCGTCGATGCTATAGGACGCCAACCTGCCGGACGCGGTACCCGCAGCGAAAAGGAACCTGCCTTCGGGATCGAGGCAGAACGCGCTCGGTACCGGCTCCGTCGCCGCATGGCCGGCCGGCGTCAGCAGTCCGGTGTCCGATGCGACCCGGAACCCGGCGATGCTGTTGTGACCGCGATTGCCGACGTAAAGAAACTGTCCGGATGGCGTCAGGTGGATCTGCGAGCAGGTATTGCGCGCGTCAAAGCCGGCTGGCAGCGTCTTGATCGTCTGCAACGGCGCGAGCGTGCCGTTGTCGGGGGCGATGCGGTACGAGGTGACGCTGCACCCCTGCTCGTTCGAGAAATAGACAATTTCGAGGCTCGGGTGAAAACAGTAGTGCCGCGGGCCGACGAGCTCCGGCTGCGCGACTTGCGGCGGCGTGTTGGCGCCGAGGCGCCCGGTCTCCGCGTCAAAGCGGAATTGCATAATCGTGTTGGGGCCGGGGATGTTCTTGGGCGGCTCCAGGACATTGTCCTGGACACGGGCGATGTGCGGCACGTAGGCGAAACGGTTCGAGCGATCGGTGGCGATCGCATGCGCGCCAGTCGCCGTCGCCAGCCATTCCTGCGAGGCTTCGCCGACCGTGCCGTCACTGGCGAGCCGGAAAACCGCCGCGCCCTCACCCTGATAATACGCGATCAGCATGAACCGGCCGGTGCGGTCGGGGGCGAGAAAGGTCGGCGCGTGCGGCTGGACGACCGCACCGGCGACGCTGAGCCCACCGGTTTTCGGATCGATCCGGAAAGTGGTCAATGCCGGTCCGCCGCGCTGGCCGACATAGAGCACCTGGCGATCGTTACTCACCGCCATGACCGATGGACCACCCGCCGCCGGCACCTCGCCTTGCTTGATGAGCTTGCCCGCTTCATCGATCAGGAAGACCGCGATCTTGTCCGCATCCTGCAGCCCGACATAGAGCACGCTTGGCATTGGATTCCTCCCTCAAGGCAGGTCCCGGCCTTCGCCGGGACGGATTTACGCAGTATAGTCCGAAGCATCTCGCAGGAGGCGCGCATGCTGAGCCGGCAACAGGTCGAAGCCTATCATCGCGACGGTTTCTCGTTCCCGCACAGGGCGCTGAGCGAAGGCGAACTTGCCGAATGCCGCGACGGCTTGGGGCGTTTCGAGGCCTGGCTCGGCAAACCGGTGAACCACGGCGACTGGCGCTGGCGCTCGCAGGCTTATGCATTCCTCCCCTGGCTCGACCGGCTGATCCGCCACCAATCTATCCTCGACGCGGTCGAGGACCTTGTCGGTCCCGACATCCTGGTGTTCACCACCACCTTCTTCATCAAGGACGCGCACAGCCCCACTTTTGCCGGCTGGCACCAGGATGCCACCTATTTCGGTATCGAGCCCTATGAGCACGTCACCGCCTGGGTGGCGCTTTACGACGCGACCACCGAAGCCGGCTGCATGGAGGTCGTGCCGTCGCGCGGACGGCCGCGGCAGCTGCGCCACGCCGCGCTCGGCCTGGAGCACAGCATCAACGGCGGCGGACAGGAGATCGTCGACGAATTCGACCAAAGCGACACGGTGATGATGGAGGTGCCGGCCGGCAGCTTCTCGCTGCACCACACGCTGTGCACGCACCGCTCGGCGCCGAACGGCGCCGATTACCGCCGGGTTGGCATCGGCATCAGCTATATCCCGGCGCATTGCCGGATCACCTCGCCAGTGCGGATGCTGACGCCGCTGGTGCGCGGCCGGAATACCGGTGGCAACTTCGACATCCTGCCGCCACCGAGTGAAGGCGAATTCCACCCTGCGGCCATCGCCCGGCACGAGGACGCTTATCGCCGCTACCGCGACAACTACGCGTTCCAGATCGACGCACACGACCGCACGTTCACCGATGCAGCCGCGCCGCGGCCGGTCTCGACACTCGACCCGAGCCGCCATCTGGTCGGCAAAGTCGCCAACTACGGCGGGTTTTAAGGCCCTCAAGCGCTCCCTCTCCCCGCTTGCGGGGAGAGGGTTGGGGTGAGGGGCAGAGGCTCGTCGGGAGATCCCCGGGTCACGCCCGGGGATGACGAGGGCGACGTGCTCGCGCTCGTCAGTTCAGTCCGTAGAAGCCCATCGCGCCGCCGGCCATGACGCCGCGCTTGGTTGCGGCCGACAGGCCTTCGAGCTGCTTTTCGACCATCTTCGGCGCGCCGGGGAAGAACCCGTCGGGATGCGGATAGTCGGTCGCCCACATGATCTTGTTGGGGCCGACATAGTCGGCAAGCGCGTGCAGGCAGCCCTCGACCGGCTCGAACGAAATCCAGCACTGGCGCCTGAACAACTCGCTCGGGCGGGTCGTCAGGCCAGAGTCGTTGAAGCCCTGGTCGTCGAAATGCCGGTCCATCCGGTCGAGCCACGGCGCGATCCAGCCGCCGCCCGACTCGAGGAAGCCGACGCGCAGCTTCGGATGCCGCTCGCAGACCCCGCCCCAGATCATGCTGAGCGCCGCCAGCATCATCTCCATCGTGTGGCTGATGATGTGCTTGGCGCCGCGCCCTTCGAAACGGTCGACCGCGACCTGCGGCATGCCTGGCGAAGCGCCCTCATGGAAGCCGATCGCGAAATCGAGCTCCTCGGCGGCGGTCCAGAACGGTTCGTAGTCCGGATCGTGAATCAGGCGGTTGTTGTAGGGGTTCGGCCGCAGGAAGCCGGCGCGAAAGCCGAGCTCCTTACGGGCGTAGGTCATCTCCTTGATCGCCTGGTCGACATCCTGCATCGGCAACATCGCCACGCCGAACAACCGGTCGGGATAGGGCTTGCAGTAATCGGCGAGCCAGCGGTTGTAGGCGCGGCAGGTCGCGCCGGCGAGGCCGGGGTCCTGGATACCGCCGACAAAGAGGCCGATGCTCGGATAGAGGAAAGCCGCGTCGATCCCGTCCATATCCATGTCGGGAATGCGCTTATGCGGGTCAAAGCCGCCGGCCCGGCCCTGGCTGTAGTCGAACCCGTCGGCGATCACGTGACCGTCGCGCGCACCGATCGCGCCGATGGCACCCAAGCCCCGCTCGGCATTGCCGAGCAGCGCGGTATCAACCTGGAGCTGCTGCCGGCCTTGGTTGTTGGTGACCAGCCGCGGCGCCCGGTCCCGATATTTCGGCTCGATATAGTCGGTCCACAGATTGAGCGGTTCGAGGATATGCCCGTCGGCATCGATGACATTGTACTGACGCGCCATGTTCGTCTCCCTGCTGTCGTTCAGTTCAATCCGTAAAACGCCATCGCCCCGCCGGCCATGACCTGGCGCTTCGCTTCGGGCGAATAACCCTCCAGCTTCTCCTGCACCATCTTCGGCGCGCCGGGGAAAAACCCGTCCGGGTGCGGGTAATCGGTCGCCCACAGGATCTTGTGCGGGCCGACATAATTGGCGAGATGCGCGAGGCTGCCCTCGACCGGCTCAAAGGAAATCCAGCAGCTCTGCTGGAAGATTTCCGAGGGCCGCGTCTTCAACCCGCTGTCGTTGAAGCCCTGGTCGTCGAAGTGGCGGTCCATCCGGTCGAGCCACGGCGCGATCCACCCGCCGCCGCTCTCCAGAAACGCGACGCGCAGCTTCGGGTGCCGTTCGCAGACACCGCCCCAGATCATGCTGAGCGCGGCCAGCATCATCTCCATCGTGTGGGTGATGATGTGCTGGGCCCCGCGCGTCGCGAAGCGGTCGACCCCGACCTGCGGCATGCCGGCGCTGGCGCCTTCGTGAAAACCGATCGCGAAATCGAGATCCACCGCCGCGCTCCAGAACCGGTCATAGACACGGTCGTGGATCAGCAGGTTGTTGTATGGGTTCGGCCGCAAAAAGCCGGCGTGGAAGCCGAGCTCGTTGCGCGCGAATTTCATCTCCTCGATCGCCAGGTCGATCGATTGCAGTGGCAGCATCGCCACGCCGAACAGCCGGTCGGGGTATGCGCTGCAGTAATCGGCGAGCCAGCGGTTGTAGGCGCGGCAGCACGCCGCCGCCAGCCCCGGCTCGGTCACCGCGCCGCTCGACAGACCGAGCGTCGGGTAGAGGAACGCGGCGTCGATCCCATCCATGTCCATGTCGGGAATGCGCTTGTGCGGGTCAAACCCGCCAGGCCGGCCTTGGCTGTATTCCATCGTGTCGTCGCAGACGACGCCGTCGCGCGCGCCGATCGCCCCGGCGACGCCCAACCCTTTCGAGCTGCCGATGATCCGGTCTTCGATCAGCAGCCGCTGCTTGCCGTCCTTGTCGGTAATCAGCTTTGGCGCGCGGTCGTGAAACGCCGGATCGATATAGCGCTGCCACAGGTCGAGCGGCTCCAGGATGTGCGCGTCCGCATCGACGACATTGTAGGTACGCGGCATGAAAGCTCCCTCAGTGCGAAGCACCGCCCTTACTCGCCCGCCCCGGCGCAGGCCGGGCCCATTGTTCATCCGCCCGAGCGACGGACCGATGGATCCCGGCCTGCGCCGGGATGACGAGTGGAGGGCGGCGCCTTCGTTTCGTCAGTTCAATCCGTAGAACGCCATTGCCCCGCCGGCCATGACGCCGTGCTTGGTGGCGGCGGAGACGCCGGCGGCGTCGAGCTGCTTTTCGATCATGTCGGGCGCGCCGGGGAAGAACCCGTCGCGATGCGGGTAGTCGGTCGCCCACAGGATCTTGTTCGCGCCGACATAATCCGCGAGATGCGCGAGGCTGCCCTCGACCGGCTCAAAGGAAATCCAGCACTGCCGCTTGAAGATTTCGCTCGGCCGTGTCTTCAGGCCGCTGTCGTTGAAGCCCTGGTCGTCGAAATGCCGGTCCATCCGGTCGAGCCACGGCGCGATCCAGCCGCCACCCAACTCCAGGAAGCCGACGCGCAGCTTGGGATGCCGCTCGCAGACGCCGCCCCAGATCATGCTGAGGCAGGCGAGCATCATCTCCATCGTGTGGCTGATGATGTGCTGCGCGGCGCGGCCTTCGAAGCGGTCGATGCCGACCGTCGGCATGCCGCTCGACCCGCCTTCGTGGAAACCGATGACAAAATCGAGGTCCTCGGCCGCGGTCCAGAACGGCTCGTAGGCCGGGTCGTGGACGAGCCGATCATTGTAGGGGTTTGGCCGCATGAAGCCGCCGCGCATACCGAGTTCCTTGCGGGCGAACTTCATTTCCTCGATCGCCGCGTCGACATCCTGCATCGGCAGCATGGCGATGCCGAACAGACGGTCCGGGTACGGCTTGCAGTAATCGGCGAGCCAGCGGTTGTAGGCGCGGCACAGCGCGCCGGCGAGCGCCGGGTCGTGCACCGCACCCGAGAACAGCCCCATGCTCGGATAGAGAACGGCGGCGTCGATGCCATCGAGGTCCATGTCGGGGATGCGCTTGTGCGGGTCGAACCCGCCCGGGCGGCCATCCTCGTATTTCATCGTCTCGGCCTTGATCTCGCCCTGGCGCGCGCCGACGCCGCCGATGCCGCCAAAGCCCTGCTTGCTGCCGAGCACCTGGTTTTCCAGGAACAGCTTTTCCTTGCCGTCATTGTCGATGATGATCTTGGGCGCGCGGTCGCGGAAGGCTGGGTCGATATAGTCGTTCCACAGCGTGACCGGCTCGAGAATGTGACCGTCGGAATCGATCCGCTTGTAATTGCGCGCCATCAGTCGTTCTCCTCCATCTGACATCTGCCCCATGACGACAACCACGGGGCTCGCCTCGAAGGCTGCGTCATGCTCGCGCAGCCTCCTGCTAAAGGCAAGGTCGTAAGCCTACCTTATTATGCCGACGCGATATGCGCTCGGCGCAAGCGGTTCTCGCCTGCGAGGTCACATTGTCGTTGCGGCGAATTTGATGATGGCCTCGGTCTCTGAGGCGGCGCGGGTCACCGCCTGGCCGATCAGGTCCATCTTGCGCAGTTGCTCGATGCGCGGCGTCGCCGCTTCGAGTTCGTCCTCGCTCAGCACGAAATTCATCAGCGCACAGGCGTCGATGAGGCAGACCAGCACCACATCGCGCGGGTCGGGGATTTCGTCGCTCAGCACGATCCGGCGCAGCCGGGTGCGCACCTCCTGCTGCTCGGCATTGTCGATGACGGGATAGCGCCGGGTGCGGAAGACCCAGAGATGCCGGCCGTTCTCCTCGCGCAGGATGCCATGCGCGATCAGCCGCTTCAGCGCCCGCGTCCGGTATTCCTCGGCGTCGAGCGCGCCGTCGTAGAGCGCCTCGCCGATCTCCAGTTCGCTGCGCTTGTCGCAGATGCCGGCAAGCCCGGACAGTACGTCGTCGAGGATGTCGTCGCCGAGCGGCGTACGGTCGACGACCATCAGCTTTTCGAGGTCGGTATCGATGCGGTTCTGCAGCGCCAAATCCATCAGCGCCGCGCCGCTGATAACGATCGCGAACACCGATTCCGGCAGCGGCACGAACTCGCCCTTGGTCTCGTCGAGCAAGAGCAGCACGATCTCTTCGGGAAAACTCAGCATCGCCGCCTCACCGTACCGCGGCGACGGCGGCGGCCGCGTCGGCCTCGATCGGGAAAATCGTGTCGAAACCGCTGACCGTGAAGACCTCCCGTACATTGGCGGCGAGGCCGCCCAGCACCACCTTGCCCTTTTGCTGCTGGACCTTTTTTGCCAGCACCAGCAACACGCGCAGCCCGGCGCTGCTGATATAGACGAGATCGCCCATGTCGATCGCCACGCGCGGCGGCGTCCCCGTCAGCGCCGCGGACAGTCGCTCCTCGGCCGCCGTGGCGGCGCTGCTGTCGAGCCGGCCAGACAACCGGACGATGACGACGTCGCCGTCCCGTTCTTGCGAAATTTCCATCAACTCAACCCTTCACCACGGCGGGTCGCGCAGTTTGCCCATGCCGCGCCGGGCAGGCAATAGCACCGTCAGCGTGCCTGCATGCACTCGGTATAGGCTTCCTCGTACCAGGCCAACCGCTCCTCCAGCGCGCCGAGGATCGGCGCCGGGCTCAGCTGCTGGGCGATCGATTGCTGGCCCTCGCAGATGACATTGTCTTCGCCCAGCACCCACGAGACGACGTGGGGCATCGCGAATTTGCGGAAGAGATTGGTCGCCGGCCGCGTCACCCGGTCGTACCAGGGGACGGGCCGGGTGCCGAACGGTGCCGGATAGAACCACGCATGCATCATCGAGCGGCTCGGCGAGATCGGCCTGTACTGCACAAGGACGATGAACCAGTTCTCCCAATGCGCCCGCAGATGCGACACGGTCAGGTCGGGGAAGATTTGAAATACCCGGTAATCGGTCGAGCGCCACGTGCCGGCGCGGCAGTCCGCCGCCATTGTCTTCATCGCGTCGGGATCGGGGTGGTTGAAGAACGCACTGTGCCAGCCAAAGCGGAAATAGCCGATCCGCTCGGGCCTGGGATAACCGCCCTTACCAAAGGTCGCCGGATGAATGACCGGCGGGTGATAGTCCTCGACATTGGCGTGAAAGCACAGCCGCCAATTGGCTTCGACGACGCGCGTCACCATCCGCGGCGCCGCGCGCGCTTGAGAGATGGCGGCCAGAATGTCGAAGCTTTCGCCGAGAAACTGCTCCAGCGTCCGGTTGTCGCTGGCGACGCGAAAGCGGCCAAAGATCAGCGAGCCGCAGGTCGCGATCTCGACCGGCGTTAGCCGCGCGCCCAGCTCCGCCGGGTTTGCGCCAAACAGTGGGATACATTGCGGCACGCCGACCGCCCGCCCCTCTTTGTCGTAGCGCCAATGGTGAAAGCCGCAGACGACCGGGCCGTTGCCATGATCGGCGTTGCGCAAGGGAAATGAGCGGTGCGCGCAGCGGTTCTCGAAACCGCGTAGCTCCTCGCCAAAGCGCTGGACAAAGACGGACCGTGTGCCGATCGAGGCGCGGAACCAGTCCCCATCCTTGGCGATATGGTGGGTGAAGCCGAGAAAGGTCCAGACGCGGGCGAGCTTTTCCTGCTCGGCCTGGAACAGCTCGAGGTCGGTCAGCGTCGCCGGAAAGTTCGTGAACGGGCTCGGTGTGGCGGGCTGGGGCTTCATCGGCTCGCAGATATGTCGGTCAGCGCTGAGCGGCGGCGCAGTTTGGCGAGCGCGGTTCGGCGAAGCAACAACGCCAGCGACGGAACTGAAGCCGCCGCGAGACGTATTGCCCCATATGGGGGTGCATGACCGCGATCACGCTTGGCTTCGGGACGGGCGCGGGGTAGGAGGCGACATGCCGTCCTACCGCTTCGATGTCGCACCCGACATCGCCGAAATTCCCCGCCTGAACGATTGGATCGAGACTTGTTGCGGCGAGAGCGGGGTGGTCGGCGATGTCGTCTTCAAGCTGACCCTGGCGCTTGAGGAGGCCGTGACCAACGTCATCCAGCATGCTTTCACCGGCAGGCCGCCGCCGCACCGGATCGAGGTGGCGCTGGCGATCGATGCCGAGCGAATCATCGCCGAAATCATCGATAACGGTCATGCCTTCGACCCTTCCGCCGCGCCCGAGCCCGACCGCGCGGCGCCGCTTGAAGCGCGCGATCCCGGCGGGCTCGGCATCCATCTGATCCGCCGCATGATGGACGCGGTGGACTATCGCCGCGTCGCCGGCGAAAACCGCCTGCGGCTGCAAAAGAAGCGCCGCTAAGCCCCTACTCCGCCGCCTCCTTCTTGTCGGTGGCGGTGCGGGCGGCGTGGCGGTCGATCGCCTTCTGGATCGCCGCAGCGGCCTGACCGCCAAACTCGACGTGGCGGTCGGTCGCGTAATTGTAGCTGTCGACCAAGAGCTCGCGGCTCTGCTGGAACTTGGGATGGACAAAGCGCGCCATCAGCTCGTAATGCCGCTTGGTGGCGTCCCAATCCGCCCAGTTCTGCGCCAGCTCGCAGAGCACGCCAAACCCGCCGGAGCCCTTCATCAGCCGATCGACATAGGCGACCGCGTCGTCGGGCGTGCCGATGCAGGCAGTGCCGGTCTCCATCAGCCATTGCACCGGATCGGCGACATCGCCCGGGATGATCGGGAAGGTGGCAACGTCGCGGAAATATTGCGCGAAGGCCTGGACGCCGAACTGCACATTCTTGATCGCCTGCTCGCGCGTTTCGGCGATGTGGAAGAAGCCGACGACGCGCCAGTCCCGGCGGTTCGGCGTGTGGCCGTTGGCGCGCGCGGTCTCCTCGTAGAGGTTCCAGTTCGCGGTGTGGCGCTCCATCTGCGCCGGCGCGGTGCCGCCGATCGACAGCATGCCGACGCCATGCGTGCCAGCCAGGACACCGCCCGACGGCGACCGCGCCGCGGCGACCGCGAGTTCCATGGTCGGCCGCGTATAGGGGCGCAGCTGCAGTTGCGCGTCGGTGATATTGAACCAGTCGGTTTTCTTGCTGACGATCTCGCCGCGCATCAGCCGGATGATGACGTCAAACGACTCTTCCATCATCTCGCGCTGGTTGCCGGGGTCGATGCCGATCTTCAGCGCATCATGCACCAGCGCGCCGGGGCCGACCCCGAACATCGCGCGGCCGCGCGTCATATGGTCGAGCTGGACCATGCGGTCGGCGAGCATGAACGGGTTGTGGTATGGCAGCGATACGACGCCGGTGCCGAGGCGGATATGGCGGGTACGCTGCGCCGCGGCGGCGATGAACATCTCCGGGGAGGCGATGATCTCGAACCCGCCGGAATGATGCTCGCCGATCCACGCCTCATGGTAGTTGAGCCGATCGAGATGCTCGAGCAGCTCGAGGTCCCGCTCCATCGACAGGGTCGGGTTTTCGTCGTGATTGTGGAACGGCGCGAGGAAAATGCCGCTGCGCAAATAAGGCTCGGTCATGCCGGGGTTCCTCTCGGGTGGGACCTTTACCGATAATCGTCGACTAGCCGCCCGCTTCCCGCAAGCGGAATCCCGATCCGCAGTCGGCTGGTGAAATGCGGGCCGCACAACTTGACCCAGGCGTCCGCGGCCAAGATCGTCCCGACTTGTCCTCGCCCAAGCGTCACATCTTCGCGGTGGATCGCATCCGTATCGCCGGATAGGCTGGCTCCATGCTGAATGCCGTGAGCCGGACCGACACCGCGCCATCGTCCGATGCCGGCGAGCAGAACGTGCGCCCGAACTATCGCGCGGACATCGACGGGCTGCGCGCTGTCGCCATCCTGTCGGTCGTTGCCTATCACCTCAGCCCCGCCCTGTTTCCCGGCGGCTTTCTCGGTGTCGATATCTTCTTTGTTATTTCCGGATTCTTGATCTCGACGATCATCTTCAAAAGCCTCGCGAACGACAGCTTTTCGTTCGCCGAATTCTACGCGCACCGTATTCGCCGGATCTTCCCCGGTCTCACTCTGGTGACCGGGTTCTGCATATTTGTCGGCTGGCACGCTCTGCTGCCGAGCGAATTTCTCTTGCTCGGCAAGCATGTCATCGCCAGCACGACTTTCACCGAAAACTTCCGCCTGTGGCGGGAGGCCGGCTATTTCGACCTTTCAACCTCGCTGAAGCCGCTGATGCATCTATGGTCGTTGGCGATCGAAGAGCAGTTTTATCTGGTCTTTCCGCCGGCGATTTGGGCGGCCTGGCGGCTTCGGCTGAATTTGCTGGGTTTGGTCGTGCTGATTTTCGCGGTCTCCTTCGCGTTCTACCTGCACGATTTCGCCGACAAGCCGATCGCCGCGTTCTTCTCGCCCAAGGCGCGGTTCTGGGAGCTGATGGCCGGCGCCATCCTCGCCTACCTGACGCTCCATCATGCCGACGCATTGCGGACCGTACGCGCTCTCGGCTTGTGGCGCCCCCACACGGTGGACCGCGCAGGCAGCGCGCCGGGCGAAGCGATCATCTCCATCATCGGCGTTGTGCTGCTGGGCGCCGTGCTTTCCGGTGCAAACGCCCGCCTGCCATTGGCCAATTTGAGCGGCGAAGTCTTCGCCGTCTTGGGCAGCGCCTTGCTGATCTTTTCTGGCCCAGCAGGCTTGGTGAACCGCTTCCTGCTATCGACCCGGTTTTTCGTGTTTGTCGGACTGATAAGCTATCCGCTTTATTTGTGGCACTGGCCGCTCTTATCGTTCCTGACAATTGTCGACGGCACCTACCCGCCGCTTTACCAGCGGGCAATCGCCGTCGCTGCTAGTTTTATTTTGGCGACCTTGACCTATCGCTTCGTCGAACTGCCGATCCGCCGCGGCAAGATTTATCGAGGGAAAAGTGCGGCCGCTCTAGTCGTTGCCAGTGTTGCCCTGCTCGGCCTCGGAATATTTTCGAGGAATTTCGTGCCGGCCTATGACGAAGCCGTGCAAAAAATCATGCAGGCCTGGGATTTTACCGGCTATCCGTTTTCCGACGCCGTCTTCGAGGACAAAAAATATGGGCTTCCGGCGATCGGCAATGGCGCAAATAACAAAATTGTTTTTATCGGCGACAGCCACACGATGCAATATCGCCAAGCAATCGACGCTTTGTTTCGGCATCAGAGCTCGGCGATCACTTTTCCCGAAGTCATATTCTGGGAAAGAACCACATCAGGCACTGTCGAGATCGATCAACCGCCATTCAAGACAATACTAAACGACGCTTCCGTGAAAACAGCGGTCTTCTCGGAATTCTGGGCGCTGCAACGGACAAGCGATAAAATCAACTATGCCGTCAGATGCTGCGGCGAGGGTCTCATGCAGACGGCCGGAGCGAATATCCCGGCAACTCTGAGCCCAGCTCGCATCGATCAAATCAACAACAATTTCAAAAAAATCGTTGCCGCCCTTAGGCAATCGGGAAAACAAGTGTATGTAATACTCAACAATCCGTTTGGGGAGGAAATTGCCCCGCGTTCGTTACTCGATCGCAGCTTTTTTCACAAAATCAGGATCTCGTCCGCCACTCTGTCGCGCGCCGAAGCGATTGAACGCACCGAGCCATTCCGTTCGGCCATCAAAAAAATCGCCCGCGAGACGGGGGCGGGGATCATCGACCCGATGGACTTTCTCTGTACGAAGGATATCTGTCCCGCCCTAACCGCGGACGGGTTTCCACGATATCGAGACTACGATCATTTGTCGGAATACACGCTGACCCACGAAGTGCGTTATCTCGACTTCCTGGTGCAACAGAGCGCCATCGAGTAGCCAGGACTGCACAGCCGAGAACGATACCTTACCCTCCCGCCGCACCAAAACCGCGCCGATAGCTGAGCGCTTCGGCGATGTGGCGGCGAGCGACGGTCGCGGCGCCGTCGAGATCGGCGAGGGTGCGGGCGACGCGCAGTACGCGGTGATAACCGCGGGCCGAGAGCCGCAGCCGCTCGGCGGCGCGGGTCAGCAGAGCGCTGCCGGCCGGCTCGGGCGTAGCGATCTCGTCGAGCAGCGCGCCGTCAGCCTCGGCATTGGTGCGGATGCGGCGGTCGTCGGAGAGTTGCGCGTAGCGTGCCGCCTGGCGCCGGCGGGCGGCGTGGACGCGGGCGGCGATGTCGACGCTGCTCTCGGCCGGCGGCGGCAGCGCGAGATCACTCGCGGCGACCGGCGGCACGTCGATATGCAGATCGATGCGGTCGAGCAGCGGGCCGGAAAGCTTGGCTTGGTACTCCTCGCCGCAGCGCGGCGCGCGGCCGCAGGCGCGGCCCGGCTCGGCCATGTAGCCGCAGCGGCACGGGTTCATCGCCGCGATCAGCTGGATGCGCGCCGGAAACGTCACATGGCCGTTGGCGCGGGCGATGCTGACGCGCCCGGTTTCGAGCGGCTGGCGCAGCGCTTCCAAAGCGCCGCGGTTGAACTCCGGCAGCTCGTCCAAGAACAGCACGCCCTGATGCGCCAGGGAAATTTCACCGGGGCGTGGGCGGACGCCGCCGCCGACCAGCGCCGGCAGCGAGGCCGAATGGTGCGGGTCGCGGAACGGCCGCTCGCGCAGCAGCCCGCCGCCGCGCAACCCGCCGGCGGCCGAGTGGATCATGCCGAGCTCCAGCGCCTCGGCCGGCTCCAGCGGCGGCAGGATGCCCGGCACGCGCGCCGCCAGCATCGACTTGCCGGAGCCCGGCGGGCCGACCATCAACAAGTTGTGGCCGCCGGCCGCGGCGATCTCCAAGGCGCGCTTGGCGCTTTCCTGACCTTTGACGTCACGGAAATCGAGCCCGGCCGACGGCGCCGGCGCCAGCTTCGCCTCGGGCGGCGGGAGAAGCTGCGTGCCCTTGAAGTGATTAACGATCGACAGCAGGGTCGGCGCGGCGATGATCTCGACCTCGCCGGCCCAGGCCGCCTCGCCGCCGCTCTCTAGGGGGCAGATCATGCCGATCTCGCGCCCGGACGCGGCGAGCGCCGCGAGCAGCACCCCGGCGACCGGGGTCAGCGATCCGTCGAGCGCCAATTCGCCGACCGCGAGGTAGTGGCCGATCTCGTCGAGCGGCAGCACGTCCATCGCGGCGAGCAGGCCGAGCGCGATCGGCAGATCGAAATGGCTGCCCTCCTTGAGCACGTCGGCCGGCGCCAGGTTCACGGTGATGTGGCGCGGCGGCAGGGCCAGGCCGAGCGCCGACAGCGCCGCGCGCACCCGTTCACGCGATTCGGCGACCGCCTTGTCGGGCAGGCCGACCACGGCAAAGGCCGGCAGGCCCGCGGTGATCGTCACCTGGGCCTCGACATCGATCACCTCGACGCCGTGAAACGCCACCGTTCGGACGCGCGCAACCATTTTTGTCCGACTACCCTCCCCTCGCGCTTAAGTTTAGTGACAGCGCCGGTGGGAAGCGAGAGCGTCCGCGAGGCGGGCTAGAACTGGCCCTTTTTGAGGCGGAAGATGTCGGGGGTCTTGGTGTCGAGGATGTAGGAGAGAAACAGCGCGGTCACCGGCGGCTTCTCTTTCTTGTCCTTCTCGGACGGCGGCTGGGCCGAGACGAGACGCAGCAAGGTCGTGTGCTTGTCGGCGTCCTGGCCCTGGAAGACGATGACCTCGCCGTCATTGGTGCGCGCATTGGCGACGATCGTGCTCGGGTCGTAGCCGGCGTTGAGGAGGAGGTCGCGCAGCTGATTCGCCGCCGCAACGACGCCTTCGGCCTTGGCTTGCGGATCGACCGGCGTGCCCCAGACCAGGTTCACCTGGATCAGCTTTTTGGTTGTGTAGCCGAAAATATAAGAGGCGCGCGCGACACCGGCGCCTTCGATTAGGTCCGGCACCTGGATCGTCAGTACCGTGGTCCGCTCGTTGGGGTTCGGCTCGACTTTCAGCTTGTCGGCGGGGATCTTGAATTCGGCGGTGATGGCGGCCTTTACCTCGGCCTCGGTCATGCCCCATTTGGCGTTGCGAAACCCCTCGACGCGCGCCGTTTCGCCGCCGGCGGCGGGCGGCTGCGCCGAGGACGTGTCAGCCGGCGCCGCCGCCGCTTGTGCGGACGTCGATGGCGGCAAGGCCAGCGCCAAGGCTAATGCGGCCGCGGTCAGATAGCCCACCATCACTCCTCGCCTATTGCCCGCGAAATGTCCAGACGCCGGGGGTTTAACCAAAAGCGCCGCCGCCAACAACCCTGCGCCCATCAGCGCCCGGTTCCGCCCGGCGCGAAACTGATCTAGTCTCCGCCGCCCAACGCCGCCGCGAGACACGCGCGACGGTCCGACGGAGGGGTGGCCGAGCGGTCGAAGGCGCACGCCTGGAAAGTGTGTATACGGGAAACCGTATCGTGGGTTCGAATCCCACTCCCTCCGCCACTCATACCTGTTATCCTATTGAAATTGCTAAGTTTTTCTAATCCGTAGATATCCGGCCCACAAAATGGCATACAAGCCATGAATAAAGGGCCGGGTTGAGGATTCCACCACATGCCGCATCAGGTTCGCGCCATCAGCAGGAAGGTCGCGGCGAGATTGGCCGCCTACTCGCCCGCCGATATCGAAGTCGAGCGCGTCTTTGACCGATATGCGGGACGATTTCGCCCGAAGCACTCGACAAGCCGGCCACGCTGCGAACCGTGGCCTAGGCTGCCTGCGGAGCCGCTACAGGGCACGCTCGGCCTCGGCTCGTCGTCGAATGTTGGACGGGTGCGGATGGGGCCTGAATTTTTGGGGAATACGGACGAGAGGTCAAACGTTTGCGCTGTGTTCGCAAACGTTTGTGGACTGGCGCACTTCGCTGGACAACTTTGTTTGCGCGACCCGCCCCACTCGCGCGAGGGAGTCCGGTTCGCAGCGCCATATGACTTTATGTCATGGTTTATCGGAAATTCGTGAGGTTCAAATTTTCTGCGATCTGCAAAAAATTTGATGTACGGATTTTTCGTTTGTCGCAAAAAATGCGCTATATACGAGTCATCAAAATTGAATGATTTGCTTAGAGAGTCGTTAAGCGAGATTGAGGATGATCGGAAAACACCTTCTGGGAAGGTGCGTAGTGGAAACGCCGGCGGTAGAGCGCGGGCACAGAGTTTGACGGTAGAGGAGAGACACACCATCGCGAAACGCGCTGCCGCCGTGCGATGGGGTAGTTAGAAAGGAGCATGTGTCATGGCCAACGGAACCGAGAGGGAGCAGCTAATGTCCCTCCTCTTCGAGGGGGACACTAGGCTCATCAACCTGCGATGCTTTCGCGGGACAGGAACCTCCGTGACCGCCGAGGAAATCTTTGGGCAACTGCGCTCAAGTGTTGAACAGCGGAAAAACGGAACAGCTATGGTATCGGAAAGTTTCAACGACGATGCCACCAAGGTGGATGTGCGAGCGTTTGTTGCAAGCATAGCTCGTTAAAATAATCTATCGCCGAAAGGCTCCGGCGCAACATCGCCGGAGCCTTTTCTGTTTGAGGGGCAGGCATGGCGTTAATTCATAACCTAATAGAATTCTTTTCGACTTTTACAGTAATTCCTATCGATCCAGATGATGTTAAAGCTCAAATCATCGAATACGGGGTCAAGGACGAGATCTATTTTGTCGGCGTAACCCTCGACGAACGTATACTCAGAGGCTCTCTTATACATTACTACAAGACACCTGGAGTATATTCGGAGCCGATCATATGTGCTGATATTTATTATGACCGGAATCAACAAAGAAGGTGGAGACGCGTTATTTGCTGCAAGGAACTTCTCCACATACTCGATCACTCCGTGAGTAGGACGGCCACCCGTGAAATCTTGCGAAAAGTTAATCGATGATTTTGTGGCCATCGTTAATGATGGGGCGTCTGCATACTCGGATGAGAAATTACACGCATGGACCGATACACTGATGCTCTATTACGCGGTTTCTGTTTTATTTCCCGCAGAAGTCAGAGATGAAATTCATCCATTGTTCGCGGACGGCAAGCTATCAATTTCAGAGATTGCCGACAAAGCCGATTTGCCGGAGGAACTGGTAAAACTCGTGATGAGCGATGGCTGGCCCGGTCTCTACGATGTAATCCTCAGACGAAAATGAAAATGCCCGATAATCAGGCTGCCCGGCTGCCCTTGCGCGCCAATGCCCTGCGCTGCTGACGGGTCAACCCATCCACCGGGCCGGCCTCGGCCACGGGTGCATCAGCGCCGCGCACGGCTGCCTCTAGCCGCTCGATCTCGGTTGCCTGATCGGCCTTCCGGTTGATCCGGCCCAGCCCGACATGCTCGCCGGCCTCGATCTCCGCCTCAGTGCGGGCGATGGCGGCCTCGGTCTCAGCGAGACCATCGACCCCGGCGACCGGGCGGTTGCTGAACTCCATCGGCGTCGAGCGTGGTCAGGATGATCTGGCCGCCGATTGGCGGCATACCTAAGAACCCAGGGCGGGCGGGCGTTCCGAGGTTTCGTCTTAGCGATTGCCTGCTTGGCGATGTGCCTCGTTCGCAAATTCAGGGTAGACTTCGGCGATCCGCTCAAGAATGCGGCGACGAAGGAGCCGACCCGCCTCTGCGCGGCCAATCTGCCCGGCAAGATCATTATAGAGGATCGCGTCATAGCGGGTCAGTTCGTGGCGGATGAAGTTGACGGCCCACCGGAAGCGAACCTCAAGTGAAGCGTCGTGACCGTTGGCACCGTAGTCGTCACGCGCATCCTTATGGTTGTGCCACGCCGCCAATGATGCATCGAGGATTTCGGCTTCGCTGTGTCGGGGCGCGTCAATCGGCAAATCCTCTATTTGGCGGAGTAAGGCTTGCCGCTTCTTTTCAGCCGTCGCGCTAGACCGTGCGGAACGCGCCTGTCGCTCATCCTGATAGGATTGAAACCGCTCTAACTGTTCGGCTGCGTTGACGCGCTCGGTCTCCCAGAGCCGCATCGGAGCCCGCGAGCGATAGCGAGGTGTCAACGGGCACCGAAGTTTCCGCGGAAGTGGGCACTTAAATTCCCTAGGCTGGCGGGGCGGTCGGCCGCGCCGTTTTGGTGGGGGTGGCGGATTGAGGGGTGAGTTTGATCTGACGTGGTCGGGAACGAGGTCGGCATGCTGGCGCATGCGATAGCTGGAGCCCTCGATCTGAACGACGACGGCATGATGGAGCAGCCGATCGAGCAGCGCCGTGGCGACAACCGGATCACCGAAGACGTCGCCCCATTCGGCAAAGCCGCGGTTGGAAGTGAGGATCATCGCGCCCTTTTCGTAGCGGGCGTTGACGAGCTGGAAGAACAGGTTGCCGCCGCCAGTGGTGACCGGCAGGTAGCCGATTTCGTCGACGACGAGCAGCGAACAACGGCACAGGAAGCGGATTTTCTCGCGCAGCGTGCCCTCGCGTTCGGCCTTGGCGAGGATGGCGACGAGATCGGCCAGCGGGATGAAGTAGACGCTTTTGCCGGCGCGAACGGCCTCGACGGCAAGTGCCGTGGCGAGATGGGATTTGCCGGTGCCGGGCGGCCCGAGCAGGTGGATGACCTCGGCCCGGTTGATGAAGTCGAGCCCGGCGAGCGCCGTGATCCGATTGCGGTCGAGCGAGGGCTGGAACGAGAAGTCGAAGCCGGCCAGCGTCTTGAGGATTGGCAACCTGGCCATGCGCAATGCCGCCTTGACCCGGCGGTTCTCGCGCAAGATGAGTTCCTCGGCGAGCAGATCGTCGATCGCCTCGATGCCGTCGATCTCGCCCTGCTCGATGCGGCGCAGCGTGGCGTCGAGCATTTCGAGCGCGCGCGGCATCTTCAAGCCGACCAGGCTGTGGCGGATATTGTCGACGCGCGAGGATGCGGAGGCGAACGTCATGGCCGGCCCGCGTTCGCGAGCTGCTCGCCGATCGCCTGGTAGATGGCGAGCGACCGGAGCGGCACATGATCACCGATGCGGCCAATGATGACCCCGCTCGGTGTGTTGGTCTTGCGTTTCGCGCTGCCGCCGGTGCGGTGACGACGATCGATGCGGTACTGCTTTCGGCCTTCGAGAATGGGATGCTCGGCGACGACGGTGCCGAGATCGAGGATGCGGATCAGATCGGGGAGCTGCTGGACCTCGACAACCCTGCGGGTGCGATCAGGGACGCTGTAAAAGTTGCCGCCGATCGCGACGAAGCCGTCGTGGCTGACGCGGCGCTCCAACTTGAGCACTGCGTCAAAGCGATGTTCGGGCAGCGTCTGCAGCTCGGGCTGCTCGGCAGCGAACGCCTCGGCGACAACCCGTTGGGTGGTGCCGTGAACGCGGATATTGGCGACGGTATCGAGCCAGCCAATGAGCTGGGCGTTGAGATCGTCGAGATTGCGGAAGCTGCGGCCGAGAAAGAAGTCCTGGCGGATATAGCTGAACGGCCGCTCGACTTTCCCCTTGGTTTTCGCCCGATAGGGGCGGCAGGCACGCGGCTGAAAGCGGTAGTGCCGCGCCAGCGCGAGCAGCGATCGGTTGTAGGCGATGTGGCCCTGGTCGTCCTCGCCGGTCACCGCCGTCTTCATGCGGTCGTAGAGGATCTCGATCGGCACGCCGCCGATCGCCTCGAAAGCCTGGATATGACAGCGCAGCAGCGTCTGCAAATCCTGGTGGAGAACGTAGCGCGCGAACAGAAAGCGCGAGTGGCCGAGCACCAGGCTGAACAGCCAGACGACGCGGCTGGTGCCGGGGTCGTCGGTGAAGTTCACCACGAAGCGCGCAAAATCGACCTGGGCCTGGAGGCCCGGCGGGGTCTCGAAGCGCACCTCGTAGGGCTTGGGTCCGTTCTCGGGCCGGATTGCAGCGAGGAAGCGCTTCACCGCGGTATAGGCGCCGGCGTAGCCGAGCTCGCGAACCTCCCGGGTCAGCCGAGCGGCACTCAGATCGGGGAAAGCGATCAGCCGCTCGCGCAGAAATCCCATGAACGGGGCGAGCTTACTGGGCCGGCCCACCGAGCGCGGCCCGTAAGCCGGCGCCTCGATGCCGCGCTCGACATATTTGCGCACGGTCTTGGGGTCGCGCCCCGTCCGCCGCGCGATCGCCCTGACCGACAGCCCTTGTCGATGCAGTTCCAGGATCATCATCAGTTCTCCAAGTTGGACCATCGGCGCCGCCTCCCCCGAGACGGGGATGGCACCGATGGCGGCTCAACCATTCAGCCGGGGCGCGCCCTGGCTGAATGGTTGGACAAATGCCAACTAGGGAATTTTCAAAGCCCACTTTCGGGGAGAATCGCAGGCCCGATGACAGCGAGGGTTCGGAGTGGACTTGTCGGGGTCGCCGAGAAGAGCGGAAATCAAACTCTCAGACCAACCACGCTTTTTTAGTTCGGTAAGAGTGAAGTCGCTCATCTTCTTAGACCCTCAGCCCGCATTGCGAAGCGGCTTCTACCTTAAGCCCAACTTCAATGCCAATATGCTCGCCGCCCCAGATTTGATCGGCGAGGGGCGATCACGCGCCTCGCGGCAACGACGCAAGCCGATTAGACTAGGGGCAAGGATCATGGCTCCGTCTGGTCGCCTCGCTTACCGCCAGCGGCGGAGCCGCCGCGCCAATTGCGTTTGCCGTTTACCAACGACTAGGGCGACGGAAGCCCCTGGCTACCCATGGCGCGCCAAGAATGGCGGTCGTTACGAGCAGGAGTGTGAGCCAGAACATTGGTAGTGGCGGCGATATCGCGTTTTCCGATGACAGTGGCGTGATCGTGTAAGCGAATGTCCAAAATACGAGCCACAGAACCATTAGACCTAGCCCAACGCGCGCGATGCCTCGGCGAAAACTCACTGAGACGACCGAGTAGGCCGTGCGCTTTTCCATGGAACGGGGCCATGCCACGCTGCTGTCTTGCTGGCCCGCTCTAGGCGTTCCATCGCATCGGGATAAAGCTCGATGCCGTCTTCTTCCGGCGTCGATGAGCGCGGGCGTTTGCTGTCCATGTCGAGCATCCTAGCAGTGCGGAGGGGCAGACGCCGCGCGGCGATTCAACAAAGTTGAATCTGCGATCCCTTCCGCGCCAGCGCGCGTCGCTGTTGAGGGGTCAACGGGCCGGCTTCAAGGGCGGGGCTTTCTGTTGCTCTGCGCCGCGCCTATCTTTAGGGGCGCTATGACTGACAGCCTCGACGAGCCGCCAAATCTCAACAGCAACACGCCGTGAAGATATGACGTGTTGGCCGGTGAGCGCCCGCGTCGGCAACGTCAAGAACAATGACCCAAGCTTGGTCGATCCAATTGCGGAGGTCCGCAATGTTAATTGATGAAATTCCGTCCGTAGAGTTGCTGTTGAGCTTAGCGCCCGAAGAGTTGGCACCGGTCCTACTGAAGCAAGCCGTAGCAACAATGCAAAACGGCATTTTCCAGCGACCCGGCGATCATCTGCTTTACCCAGGCCCAATCCCAAATTCACCGGGATATCCGCGAGGCCAAGCCGACGAGATTGAGATCGCCGTTGCGGAAGCTTGGGGTTGGCTAGAGATCAATCTTCTCGTTGTTCCGGCGCCGGGTATCAATGGCACAAACGGGTTTCGGGTGTTATCCCGACGTGGCGCGGCGTTGCTTCGAAACGGCAAATTTGATGAATTCCGGCGAGCAGCAGAGTTCCCTAAGTCGCTCCTACACCCTTTAATAGCGGACAAAGTGTGGCTCGACCTGGCGCGCGGCGATTTACCTGATGCTGTGTTTTTTGCTTTTCGAACAGTCGAAGAGCAGGTTAGGTCCGCCGGTGGATACACCAACAATGACACTACAGTACCGCTGATGCGGAAAGCCTTTGACAAAGCGACGGGTCCACTAGCCGATCAGAGCCAACAGGAAGGGGAGCGAGAAGCTCTCGCCCATCTGTTTGCGGGGGCGATCGGGTCGTACAAAAACCCCCACTCGCATAGGACGGTGACGATCACAGACCCCCGCGAGGCACAAGAGATGGTCATGCTCGCGTCCCATCTGTTGCGGATTATTGACGCCCGGCGACCCAAGCCCGGTAGCGCTTGAAGACCTCTGAATAGACACAGGCAAATAGTCTATGGGAATTGCGTCAGTCATTTTGGTGATTGCATCTGGTGTATCCGGCGTGTTGCTTACGGTGTGGGGGCGAGTAATGCCTCCTGAAACCTCACGAGCAAAGCGTGGCTTTGTCACTTTGGGCGGCTTCAGCGTGATCTGCATTATCGCGGCTGGTATCCTTAATGCGATTTCTCAAAATCGTCTCAACGGCACGATCGTAGCAATGGCGAGCGACGTGAGAAAACTCGCCGAGCCAGCTAAGGTTGATCAAAACCTGAGTGTTGAACAAATATTGGCCGCTGCTGCGTCTAAATTACTCGAACAACAGAAGACGATCGATCGATTAGGCGCTGATCTTGATACCGTGAAGGAACAACAGAAGATAGACCATGGCCCGAAACGAAAAATTCGTGATCTGCTTTCGGCTATCGACTCTCGCATCGTGGCATATATAGACGCCGGACAATTACACCTTATTTTCAGATCACAGCCGCACGATTATGACAATTTACAAGCTCTTGCGAATGATGCCCCGGAGCTGCTTAGGATTGTAAACGTTGGACCGATTTTTTCTTCAACTATAAATAACGGCAGCTTAGGCACGACCATAGCTGGCCCTCAACGTGGCGTTGAGATAGAGGCCACGCCAGCGCTCAAACAATGAATTCCGTAGGGGATTTGGGGTGAGCGGAGCGACAACAAGCCGCCGAGCCTCGCCGTGATCTAGTGCCGGAGACCAAACGGCGCGCGCCGCTGACCCTTTAACCGGGTTTTCGCATAGGCACCGGGAGCGCCGTGACGAGCGCCCGCTTGATTTTACGCGGGCACCGCGACGGCCCGTGACATCACGCCTATCGGATGTCGTTGGGTGTCGTGCGTGATATCCTTCGCCGACATGATCCCCGATCTGGACATCTGGCGGGCCGCGACTTTGTTGATCAAGCAGCATGGCGAGGATGCCGAGCTGGTCGCTAAAACGCGGCACGCCGAAATGCTCATCAATAGCGATGACGAGGGTCAGAGAACGTGGTCGCGGATTAGGCGCGCGATCGTGGAGCTACAAGCAAGGCCGACAGGACCGGCACATTGAAGCGCCCGGCGATGCGGCGAACTGCATCGACAACCCGGTCCGCCCTCAGGCTATTCGAAGAATGCGTTCGATCTCGCTGGTGGCGACCCCATACACTTCGGCCACTTGGGCCGCCGTCATCCCGTACTTCACCCAGGCGCGGATGCGGGCGAACTGCGCTGCCGGAATGACCGGCGTGACAGGCGGCTTGGCGCTGACCGGCGCTTCCGGTTCATCACGCTGAACAGGTCTCGGCATCGAGACTGCCAGCACGCGCGGTTTGCGTATCCCTTCGCTGGCCGGTGCCGTTTCCCGAACAGATGGCTCAATGAGTTGGGGTTTGGGGGTAAATAGCGCCTCGGCGTCTTGGCGTGCGCTCGTGCTCCGCTCGCGGTTGTCGCCGCGATCGTCGTGCTGCTGTTGCGATTGATTAAGCAAGACCTTCTCCGGGATAAGTACCCGCTGCCACGAGCGGCGTTACGAGTTCAATGATAACTTAGCAAGCTGAATTTTCGGAAACTGGGGCGCCAGTTGAATATTTCAAGAACCTCCGCTTCTTCAAAGGTTCAATGCGCCGTTGTAGGTCAGCAATTTTGGACTCGGGTTCTGGTATGAAGCCGATAACCGGCTTTCTGGAAAATCGGCCCTTCTAACGTTGCCGATTTAGGCGTTCCTAGCGTCAAAGGCGAGCTGTACGAGTTCCCTGATAGCATCAGCGTGCTGCGTGATGTCGTCTTTGGTTAAGCGAATGCGGTAGGTACCCCATCGCGTGCTGTATTCCAACGCATCGAGGCCCGCGTTTTCAATCTTCGCTTCGACTTCCTCAGATTTTTTAATCTTGGCCTCCAAAATCAACGTGTTCTTTCGCGGGCGGAACTGCACGAAATTGTTGGGTTGGCCGTCTTTCGCCAGACCGATATAAAATTTGTTGTATTTTAATTCCAAGCTAGGGTCGAATTCTTTGACAGTGCCTAAAAGCTGATCGGCCATGGCTACTGTCGCTTTGCTTCCCACCTTCTCCCAATGGTTTCGATCGGTCGGGGTTGCCGCTGCATCCTCATCTTCATCGACCACGCCGCGCGTCATTTCATCGAGCACAGTAGTGAAAACCAACGTAAAATTCTCGCCGACTTTGTACGCGCGCATCTGGATAGCTATTAGGGGTATAGTTCCGTTAAAAAGTGAAACGACGTTCAGAAAACGACTGGTAATATCTTCAGCGATCAACACGGCACAATGGTCGTATTGAGGATATCTCTTTCTTTCTATATCCCAATACTCTATAAGTCGGATAATGTGGGATTCGTCACTTGCCCCTAGCTGCAACTCTACTTCATAGCGTCGTTTGGTGTCCGGGTCTTGCAAGAGAAGGTCTAGCCGACCCGCGCGCGGATGGTTGCGCTCCCGATCACGCAGCACTAGCTCACCCAATCCCAAAATCGCAGGGTTCTGCCCAATGCGGTCTTGAACCCATTTTTCGTTATATTCTGGGTGAAGCCTCAGCGAGAGCCGTTGAGCATCAACAAAGACTGCCATTTTTGTCCGCCTGCTGGCTTTCTGGAAAATCAGCGGAAGCACACTACATGACCATTTCTGATCACGCGATTCCTGTGGAACGATGCTGTGCGGCAAAATCAACATCTTGCGTCGCCGCCTTCGTTTGTTCTGACGGCGCTCGCCGCATAAGCGCCATTCTGGAAACCGGGGTGAGCGGCCCGCCGCCATGCACGCCGTTGCGAACCGATAAACTGCCCCTGTCGTTCATGGCTGCGTGTCTGGCCGGCCAGCTCCCAGTTCCCCATCGGTGATCGCGGCTGTCGGATCGCCGACCTTGTTGCCGGCAAGACGCCATGACGCTCGCGATCAGCGTGGTCAGGTCAGCTTTCTTCGGGCGGGCGGATGGCATGTTCAGTCACTCAACGAGGTACCGGTGGAGGGGGAAGAGTTAGGAGCGCCTCGCCCCTCCACCGGCTGCTCGGCGAAGGCCCAGGAAGGCGCGCCGAACCTGTGTCACGATGATCGCCGATCCGTCCGAAATGAAATTTTGACTCTCGTTTCACTGCCATCCGAGGCCCGGTGCTCAATTTCGGCCTCGGCCATGGAGGTTCCGCCGACCATATCGCGCATCACATTTTCAGCGGCGGCGCTCACACTTGCAGCGACGGTTTCAGCAACCCCGGCTGCTTGGCCGTCAGTGCGCGTCGGCAGCCCCGTTTGCATTTTTCTGATCAACGCCAAGGCCTGGTCCTTGCGCGGCGTCGCGACTTCGGCGGGCCGCACGATAGCAAGATGCTGCTTGGTCATTGGCTGATCCCCTTGCGCCGCTGGATGCAGTGTAAATTCGCCACCATCGCGACGAGTGTGCGGTCGACCAAACTTGTCCGGGGAAGCTTGCGGGCTGCTGCACGAAATTCGGCGATGGCCGAACGGATTTCCTGCGCCCGGTCGTCAAGCGGACGCGGCTCGTAGAGGTGGCCAAGCGCGCGTTGGATGAAGAGATTGGGATCGGTCATTTCGACCCCCAACCAGTTCGCGGCGGCGCGGGAAGCCTTTCGACCATGGCCGCCAATGTCTGGCGAGGCAGTCCGAAAACCATACCGGGCTTGACCCGGCCCGCATCGATCAGGCCGATCAATTTGGCCTGCAATCGCGGCGACATATCGGGGTCTGATCGACCCAGTGCCGCCACGCGGATTTTCTCAGCGCGAATGTATTGATCGGTGTGGCTGCGGTGCGCGGTGACGGCACGGCGGCGCTGGTGGGCGCGGGCGGTCAGCGCGGGGCAGTCGACAAGATCGGTCACCAAACCGCACTGCAACCCGGCGATACCGAACATGGTGACGTTGCGTCGCTCTAGATCAGCCAGAACATCCACAGGGATTCCGGCGTAAAGGCTGATCGCCTGACGAAAGCGAGAATCCATCTGGGGGTCACAAGGGCTGCACAGGTGATGCGCGAGCTGGGTAGAAGAGGTGGCAATGCGTTTCCTGGCAGCGGCGTAGACCGCGATGGCCGCGCTATTACAAAACGCGTTCGCGCGGGCAACCGTGTTGGCACCACGCGCGCGAAGGGCGGCGGAAGCGGCCAAGGCAGCCTGCGGATTCCCACCGCATGACTGAATCAGCACGGTGACCGGGCCTGGGTCGGCGGCCTCGATACGCCGCACGACATCCCAGTCTATGTCGCCATTGATTACGATGATCGGCATCAGACGCGCCCTGCGAGCTTGGCGAGGCGGCCCGAAAGGTACGTCAAGTCGGGCGCGAAAATCTCGAGTCCAGTGCCGCCGGCTCTAACCAATTCGCTGTCGATCTGGGCAAGTGTCGCCAAGCCCTCGGCGAGAGCGTCCGACGCCAACGCCGAGCGGGTTGCCGCAGCCGTTATGAGCGGTTGAAACGCGGACCGCATCCGGGCGGAGTGCTCTTGGCGACCGGCGAGAACGTTTAGCCGCAACGGTTGCAAAGCGTGGACGATATTGTCGGATTCAGCTTGGAGTTTTTCCAGTTGGGACCTGACTTCTTGCCCGTCGAACGGATCGCTGGCTCGACCGCTGATCGAACGCATTTCTTCGCCGATAGCATCTTTGCGAGCGCGCTTAGCGGCGAACACGGATTCGGCATCCTCGTGCCGCGCGGACCGTTGGACGCTCGCCGCGAGAACATGGGCCGACTTCTCGGATACAAACGTAGAATTGCCTAGGGGCAAGTCAGTTCTCCTGCTCATCGACGCCTTCATACACCGTCCTCGGCATTATCGTAACTGGGTAGAGTTACGAACGTGACTTTTTGCTGTCTTCTCGATCAATGTTGTCAGTTTGGCGCGGAACAATTCTTCGTCCTCGGCCTGTATCGGAGTCAGCGAACCGCTGAGTATTACCCACGCGAGCATATCATCTTCAGGAAGGTCGAGCAGAAACGGCTTATGCGTCGTTCCTTCGCGGGCGCGGGCACGCCGCCGCCGTATGGCCGTGAGCCGGTTGTCATGTGCCTTTTGTTCGGCGGGTGACATCTCGGATCGCTTCACCGGTCGATCCTGTGCCCGTTTTTCGGCGTTGGTCGGAGCCGGCTCGTCCGGCGACGGGTCGACGGGCTGATCGGCGGCATCAGCCACGGGATCGCTGCCGAGATCATCGAGCATTGTCCGTCTCCCACAATGGTGCAGCCCATCGGCGGCTGACCCGATCAAGCGGCTCGGGCTGGAAATCCTCCGCCGTCAGCCGCTCTTTTTCACCCGGCAGCAGCAAGCCAAGGCGGTCGAGATATGCGGCCTGACTTCAAACCGAGGGAGATGGTCGAGCGGGCCGATGGTCTCGGTATGCCAACAGCACGGAACACCGAGCTTGCGGTGATTGTCGGAGTACGAGTTGCCGGTCCCGCCAAGCCGGCGGCGAGGTTCCTTCGCAGTGTACTTCCACCAGCAAGATGGCCGCGTGCCGGGCCGCTCGATGGCCCACCATGAGATGACGGTACCGCCGTACTGGTCCCAGAGTTCGCTGCCGGTTTTCCGGCTTGGCGTCTGGACGCCAACTCCGTACTCAAGGAAGTATAGGTGCGCGCCGGCAGCGTTGGCGGGAATGTTGTCGAACAGGTATCCCCACTCAAGATCGCTCAATGCGGCGGCAGTCTGCCGCTGAAAAGGAACGTGTGTCATTTTGATCCTCCGATGTTGAGACCCAAGCTCTTCCATCCCGCGAGAAAGGCAGCGCGTGCTTGTGCCTCGGCGGGGAGCAACGGGTGCGGACGTAGTTGACCCCAGCGGTCAGCGGTCACCGGGCCGTCAATATCAATTCGATCACGACAATTTCTTGCCCTAGCGTGGGCATCCAAGCTCGTCGACAACAAGGCGAGGCTTGCCGCATCGAAACCGAATTTGCCGGTGACATCGCGCCACAAGCTTTTTTCGATATCTTCGAAGTGAGACGGTGGCGCGGTGCCGGTGGAGGCTGCCATGCCGGGCTTAGGCGGGAGGGTAATTAGCTTGGACATTTCGTACTCCATCAGGGGTGTTGGAAACTTAGGTTTTCGCGGTGATGTAGTTCATTGCTGCTGTGGTGCCGGTCGGTGCCGTTGAACGCTGCAAAAGGTATCTGATTGACAGGTGTTTTCCGTTTAACGCCCAGTTTGACTCCCGGTTTTGGCTTCCTGACCCGTATGCAACCCCTGGCCGGTTTGCGGGGTCATCAGGCTCGCAGAGATTGGACTCCCCCCTACCCCGTTGATATCGCTGACGGTTCGCGCCGATGCCCGGCGGTCCGACCACGTGGTGATGAAGGGTTGGCGGGTGTTGCGGGTGTTGGCGGGTGTTGTTTCAAGCGGTCTATAGAAACTGTCAGATGTGTCACCTGATGATAGGATATATAATAGGTCAGTAATACTGAATGACAGTTTTCCGCGCTTGCTTGAAACAACACCCGCCAACACCCGCAACACCCGCCAAAAACCCGACGAATAAACATCGGTGGTAGCGAGATAGGCGTCCCGCTCAACCGTGGATGGGTAGGAGATCGTCATTGGCAGAGCGCCCACTTAAGGCTCTTTGTCTTCTTGTCCTCGGTCGCGGTGAGCTTCAGCCCGTCAACGATCCGGCCTTTGTAGCGGCTCAGCCATTTCCCGAGCCGGAAAGGGTTGATGGTGAAATCGCCTGCGGTGACCTTGCGGAAGACTTCCAGCAAAGGCTGGTCGGCGTCGCCGTCGAATACCGCCGTGGTCGACTGACCCTCCGCGATCTTGATCAACTCGCCCACTGATCGCGGCGAATTAGCGCCGACCGCATCGAACCAAGCAGCGACAACCTCTCTTAATATGGATGTCTCCGGATCGTCACGCCGCGAGTCCTCAATCGTCAGTACCGGATCGGCGCAGCCGAGCCAGACCAGTGCTGATCGGACCATGTTCGACCAAGGGGCGAAGCTGATGAGCGGAACGCAAGGGTCCGGCGAGCCGGCAGCGATGTAAGCCCGCACAATCGTCAATGCGGCACCGACGTATCGCCCGCGATCATCCAGAATGCGCTTCAGCGGATCGTCACTGAACACCCGCTGCTCGGGCCGTTCGACGTTGGCGTCGAGCGATGCCTTCAGCGTGCGGCGAACTAGATCGGCACGAACAGTCATGTTGATCCCGGTGGCGAACATGGTCGCGCGGTTCTCAAGTCGCACCTTCTCCGAGCGCCCCAAAATCCGAACTTCCACAACCGGACGCTCGACCGCCATGCAGATGAAGTCGCCGCCGAGTTCGCCATTACAATTGTCTATGCTGACGATGGACTGACCCGTCATAAGCACCGACGCGAGCCGCTTCTCGGTCTCTTCTTCATTGCGACCGGCGGCGATCACTGGGCAAAGCTGACCTGTCGCAATCGCAGACGCCGTGTCCATAAGATGAGACTTGCTCGACCCCATTGCCGGGGCGCTGGCTATTTGCAGCGGCGCGAGCGGCATTGCCCCACGAACAACGGGAGTGATCAGGATTGAGCGCCCGACCGACCGACTGGGTTCATCTACGAACGGCACCTCCGTCAGCAAGCCGTCGAGCCACCCCAGTGCCGCAACCGCGTCGTCGAACGTCGGCTCATTGGGGATCGCCGGCATGCGTGGCGGGTCGACCAACAACAACGCGGTCGCGGTGTCGTAGCCCGGTTTGTCGAGTAAGCTGCCATCGGGCCGAAGCGTCTGTGTGTTTATGACGCCCGCCAGCCGGGGGAACTTCCATTCACCGTCCCGCGCCAGCAAAGTGGCCGCGATTTTGGGCGGCGGATCGATGGACACCAACTTTGTTGAACGAGCGTCCCATCGTTCGAATCGTGCGACTTCCGACATCTTGTAGAGCAGATAATCGTTTGACACCGACACGAGCCGCACGGTCCGCGTTTTGCGGTCGTGCGACGCATCCACATCTTCCACGATTGGCCGCACGATTGTCCCGCCGCGCGTGTAAAGCGGCAGCCCGGCATCGATCAGCGCCTGTTCGGCAGCCGTCGTGGCCGTGTGAAGCTCGCCAGCGACGATCTGAATCGTCGTAGTGCGATTGTCAGCCGGGGTGCCTCGTGTGGCTTCGTCCCATGCTCTATCGACCTGCCGCTGGTCATCGGCCCACGCTGTTAGACCCTCACCGTCGGCGTCATCGATCAGCGCCTCTTCAAATTGCTCTTTGGTGCCGCCGGCCCGATATATCCTGCCGGCGAGCGCCAGCGCCCGACCGCTGCGCGATTGATCGCTGACCCGCCCGATCTCCTGGCCGGCGGCGAACGCAGGACCGGTCGTGTTGATCAGCTTCAATAAGGTCTGAACGGGCACGGTTATCAGTGCAGCGGGCGAACCCGGTAGCCGCTGGTCGGTGACTGCGAACCACCTTTTGCCTAGGTAAAGCTCGATGGCGGGAGGATGCGCGCCGCCGTCCCCGCGCCGTTTAAAGGCCCTGCCATACCGCTCTTTGCCATCCTTTTTGAGCACCGCAAGGAGCCTCGGACGGTCAACTTTCCGATAAGCAAAGAAAGTTTTCACGCCGGTCCCGCTCGGGCTAACCTCGGTGTATGTGCCTAATGTCTTGACCACCGTTTTGCCCCACGGCGTCAGGCTGCCAGTCGCGTCACGGCAAGTGTCGAGATCGATCCCGCCGATGCAGCACTCATCATCCATCGGGTGCCCGAGCACGATCCCAACTCCGCTCTCGCGGCCATCCTTCAGGAGCTTCCGCGCCGCTTCGGCTTCCGCCCTGGTTCCCCATCTTGTCGGGTCCGTGGATGAGCCCGGGCCGCCGTTGATCGCGTAGGGAACTTTTCTTGGTTTTTCCCTGCCGTCTTTGCCGGCCTTCATTTCGATGCGCCACGGATGCCACAACCGCCGTTCCGATAGATCGGTGAGCGTCGGGCCGGTGTCGAAAACGTCAGCAAACGGATCGTCGTCGGGCTCTGCTGGCAAGGCGGCGGTCATTACATTAGTCAGCGCGTTAAGGGCAGCCTCAAAGCGCAGCTTGGCCGCCTCGCTGACGCCCGCCAGTTCAATAAGCTCGGCGCTCAAAGCGCCACCTCGCGCCGGACGGCGGCGCGCTCGTCCTCGGTCAAAGCCCATAGGGTTTCGCACATTGTCAGGTCGAGCTTGCCGGACCCGATCCACGAGACGACACACCCGGCTCGCTCGGATAGGTCCTCAGTCGGTTCCTCGACAACCGCGCTGACCGAGTCGATGTCAGCGCGCTCCGCTTGTGCCCGACGAAAGCGGGCCTTCGCCTGCCTGTTCTGTTGTTTTTCCGCCTCGCGTGCAGCAGCCGGGTCATCCGAGCCGGCAAGCTTCATCAGCTTGCGAATTTCCCCTTGGCTCCGTTTGATGTTCGTCTGACACCAAGCTTCCCAGCCACCGCCTTCCGCCGTCACTCGCTTGCGTGCGGCGATCAATATCAAGCCGGCGCTTATGCGGAAGTCCATCGCTCGGGTGGTAGCTAGCTTCGCGGTCTCGTCAGCTTTGTCAGCTTTATCGAGGCGCGCATTAATCTGCGCGGCTAGTATGTCTAACGGCTCAGTCACAGCATTAAGTTGCGTTAGTGACGGTTCCTCTGTAGTATTCATATCGGGTCTCCCCTGACCTAATGCGCACGAAAATGACCCGTCGCGTCGGCAACGCGGCGGGTTTTTCGTTTAAAGATCGTCGGATTTCCGCGACGGACCGAGCGACGCCGGCACTTCCGCGCGACGGACTTCAAGCACCGGCAAATCGGAAATTAGCTGTCGCAAAGATGCGGCGTCGACGAGTGTCAATCTCCCGCTTTTGCGTAGGATCAACCGCCCGGCAGCGGCGTGCCGATAGATCGAACTGCGCCCTAATCCCGACACCGCAGTTGCGTCCGGAATCTTCAGCGCGAGAGCTTGCAGCGTTGGTTTCATCAATTGATTCCCGCCTCGAAATCCCTGGTGACGCCCAGGACTAGCGGGAACCGTGACAGACCTAAATTGAACTTAATAGGGGACAAAAAGTAGGAAAATGCTTTTAGGTCACTGGATCGTCGTCACTACCCGTCGCCGGGTGGGGGCCAAATAACCGAAGGCCACCACACCCTGAATGGAGCCGAAGGTCTCTAGGATGATCGCCAGTTTTTCGTCCTCGGTGAGCGTCAGCGCCTTTTTCGCACGCTTGAAATAGGTCTTCTGCGTTTCACCATCGACACCGTTGCGCCCGGCCAGATAATTCAAGGCTCTCTGCCGCCGCCCCTTCCGGCTGCCGCCAAGCGCGTCAGTCAAAAACTCTACTTCTCCAACATGGGCGTAATCGTCTTTTTGCTTGGGCGGGCGACCGACCGGGGGTCGGCATTCGACCATCGAGTTATATACACGGCGTTGCATCTCGACCGTGGCTGCACCCTTGCGGAGAGCGGCGAGCAGACCGTCGATATCGGCGACCTTCCATTTCCGCCACAGTCTCGCCGCACGCTGCTGCATCGCCGCCGTGGCCTTGCCGTCGCGGAGAACCGCGAGCAGTTGATCGATACCAGCCAGTTGCTCGCGGTTCACGGTCAGCGCCCTCCTGCCGCCCGGCCATGAAGGGGTACGACATCGCCTCGCGTCTGCCCGGCGCACGCGTCAGCCCAGTCGGCCATCATCACCGCGCGACGGTCGAACAGGTCGCCGCGCCTATATGCGGCCTCGGTCTTGTCTTTGACGATGTGGGCGAGCGCCGCCTCTGCCAATTCGCCAGGGTAGGTCGTTGCCTCACTGGCCCAATCTCGGAAGGTCGACCTAAATCCGTGCACGGTTATCTCGGGCCGGCCCATGCGCCGCAGCACCGCCGACAGGCTCATGTCGCTTAGCGGTTTGTCCGGCTTCGACCCCTGGAAGATCAGTGCATCCGGCTTGCCTTCGTCCGGCAGCAACGCCGTCAGCAGCGCGAGCGCGGCATCGGATAGCGGGACTCTATGCGGGCGCTTGGCCTTCATCCTGGCGGCAGGGATGTTCCAAGAGCGGGCCTCAAAATCGATCTCGCCCCACTGTGCGCCGCGTACCTCACCACTGCGCGCCGCCGTCAACACGGCCAACTCCACGGCCCGCGCGCCAACGCCTTCCCGCTGATGCAGTTCGGCCATGAACGCCGCAATATCCTTCCACGCGAGCGCCGCATGGTGCTCTACCGCCGCGACCGCCGACCGGGCTGGCAGCAAGTTCGCCAAATGGCCCTTCCACCGGGCAGGGTTGTCGCCTTGTCTCCACGACCTTGCCGCCGCGTAGTCGAGAACTGACTCGACCCTGCCGCGCACCCGGCTCGCCGTTTCGGGCTTCACCCGCCAAATCGGTTCCAGCACGGCCATCACATCGCCAACATCGACCGCCGCGACGGCCTTTTGACCAAACATCGGCATCACGTATCTGTCGAGCGTCGACCGCCATTGCGCCGCATGTTTCGGGTTCTTCCAGCCAGCGTCGTGGCTGGCTAGGAATAGATCGGCGATCTCGGCGAACGTTCGGCCTGCGCCCGCAGTCGCTTCGGCCCTGAGCTTCTTTCGCTCCGTCCAAGGGATCGACGCCAGCCAGCAGCAACTTCCGCATTTCCTGCACCGCAGCCCGAGCCTCAGCGAGCGATACTAGGTCGACCGGGCCAAGCCCCATCGCGCGGGCTTTGCCGTGCAGCATGTAGCGGAAGAGCCAGCTTCGGTTGCCGGCGCTCCTGACCTGAAGCCAAAGGCCGTCGCCGTCGCCGTACCGGCCTGGGAATCGAAGCGCCTTCACCTTGACCGTTGTTAAACTGCCCATCTTTCACCCCCAGCCCACAACCCGGCTTCAGCGCCAGCCCACAAGGGAATCCAAACTCCCGACTTCCCAAACCAGCCCACAAACGGTTGTGGGCTGGCCTGAACCAGCCAGAAACGACCTGAGACGAAGATAGTCAAACAGAGAGGTAATTCAAGGGCTTATGAACCGGCATGAACCACCCAGAAACGCCCTATGGCGGACACTCCCTCCGCCAGCCTATGTTAAAGGCGCGCTGCTGGACTTTCTCTTACTTCCGCAGCCTCTGTTACCCGCACCGTGCCCGGCGGGAATCTCTCTCTTACTTCCGCAGCCTCTGTTACCCGCGCCGTGCCCGGCGGGAATCTCTGCAATTTTCACGTTGGGTTGAACAAATTCTATTCAACTGCCGGACACCGAGGACGCCTTGGTTGGAAAAGCGTGATGTGCGGGGCTCGGATCTCTCGAATGCCAATCACATATTGCGTGACGCGGCGGATTCGCGGCGTCGCGATCTTGTTATCGTGCAGAGCATCCCAATTCTAACGTGAGCTGTCAGGAACCTTTCAGAGCGCCGGCATGGTGAGCGCGGAGGACGGCGCGACCCGAGCGGAGCCGCAAACTCCAGACGCGCCGACACTGCCGCAAAATATCCAGTCTGCTGCGGTGATATCTCCGGCGCCGTCGCTTGATTACGCCGAATTCGCGGCTGCATTGAGAGAGGCTCTGCGCGACCTCCACAGCCCCGACCTACTGGCCCGAAATCCCTTGCTGCGCAGCGGGATCGCGGATTTCGGCCCATCCGGTCTCAAGGCCCTGCTGTGTGAAACCATCGATACCCTGTTCCGGAACGCCCGCGACGAGAAGCTGCACCGGGTCCTGGAGCTCACCTATTCCCAGCCCGCGCCAAAGCAGGAGGCCGTCGCGGATCGACTGGCGCTCTCTTTCAGCACCTACCGGCGACACCTCACGACCGCGCGCGAGCGGCTGACCCGCTGGCTTTGGGAAAACGCCCAGGCGGCGCCGATAAAACCACCGCCGTCTATTCAGAACGCGTCAGAGGACGAGGCACCGCAGGAAAAACAACCCCTCTCGCGCCCCGCCGATACGCCGCTGCCGCGGCTTTCGCTCGCGGTCCTGCCGTTCCTCAACCTCAGCGACGGCAACCCCTGCGATTATTTTGTCGATGGCATTACCGAGTCGCTGACCACCGATCTGTCTCGTCTTGCGGGCCTCTTTGTCGTCGCGCGCAGCGCCGTCTTTGCCTATCGCGGCAAGCAGATCGACACGCGCCAACTCGGGCGCGACCTCGGCGTCCGATACATCTTCGAAGGCAGCGTCCAGGCGGCGGGCAACCGCGTTCGGATTAACGCGCAGTTGATCGACGCCGAGAGCGGCGCGCACCTGTGGGCGGAGCGTTTCGACAAAGATCAGGCAAACCCGCTCGACCTGCAAGACGAGGTCACCAGCCGCCTCTCCCGCAACATCCATGTCCAACTGATCGCGGCGGAAAGCCGCCGGGTCGCCCGCGAGCGGCCGGACAATCTCGATGCCGTCGATCACACGTTGCGCGGCTGGGCTGCCTGGAACCAACACCTGTCGCTCGAAGCGGCCCGCGAGGCGAGGTCGTTCTTCGAGGCGGCGCTGTGCTTGGATCCCGACAATGTCGGCGCCCTAGTCGGTGTTGCGAGCGCGCATATGTGGGACGTCAACATGTACGTCTCCGACGATCGCGCCGGTCAAATTCGCGCGGCGGAGGCGGCCGTGACAAAAGCGCTGAATTTGGCGCCGGACAGTGCGCAGACGCATCTCACCTGTGGGATCGTCCTATATGCGATGCGCGCCGCCGACCGGGCGCTGCGCGAGTTCGAGTTTGCTCTTCGGCTCGACAACAGGTTGGCAGCGGCGCATGCCTATCTCGGATTGATGAAGGTTTTCCTCGGGAGACCGGGCGAGACCCGTGCGCATGTCGCCGAGGCGATGCGGCTCAGTCCGCGCGACCCGCTGCTCTTCCTGTGGCATTTTTATATCGGCGTCGCCGACATTCAGCGGGGACGCGTGGTCCAGCCGCTCGAAAGCCTCCGCAAGTCGGTCGAGATCAATCCGAATTGGGGGCTATCCCAATTCGTGCTCGCCGGCGCTTTGGGATTGGCGGGATTGCTGGCCGAGGCGGCGGAGGTGTGCGCTGTCGCCCGGCGCCTCGCTCCTAATTTCACCATTGCCAAGTATCGCGCCGAAGCCGTGAGCGACAACACCGTCTACCTCGCCAAGCGGGAGCATTTTTGCGAGGGGCTGCGTTTGGCCGGCGCGCCGGAGCGCTGAAAATCCGTTGCGGTCGAGGATCTCGACGCCCGGCGCTCAATCGTTTAACGCCCAACCCCTGCTCATCTGCCGGCCGATCATGGGCCGTGATCGGGTCAATTTTATGCGCTCGCCGAGCCGCTCTCAGAGCAGCCAACGAGCAGAAATCGAGCAGTTTTCGAACTGGCGGCTCCAGCGCTGATCGCCACATCAAGGATCCCAAACCGGCGCCGCCAACGCTGCCGCCGATCTGCCTTGTATGGAGATACTGCGATGAGAGAACTCCCGCTCAGCGAGCCGCCGTCCCGGTCTCGCCAGTATGCCCGGGATAGCCGGCACCCGATCGACCTTGCTGTCGGCGCCGCGGAGCGACGGCAAGCAACAGCCCGCACCGCGGCGGCGCAAGGTTTCCGTGTCGTGCCGCAGGGGTCGACGTTCTGGGCACGACCTGGCGTCCCGCATCCGCAATCCGCGCCGAGCGATGCGGCGACGGGAATACCGTCGGCGGGTATGGCCCGCCGCATCGTCGCGGCTTTCCGGTCATGGCGCCAGCGCGATCATTCGTGGGACGACCTGCGCGGTCTCAACAACTCCGTACTGAAAGATATTGGCCTGCGTCGCGAAGACCTGGGGCGTAGCTGCATCCAGCCCTACCGATACATCGACTAAGAATTTTCTCTGCAATGCTGGACAGGTCTGGAGTTTGTCATGGTTGTTCGTTGCCTTGACTATGACGTTTCCGATGCTCTCGCACGTGATGATGGCCGCGCGAACGGCACCGAGCGTCTGCTGGCGGAAATCGGGCGATGGGCGCCGGAAATAGCCGGGCGCGCAAGCGAGATCGAAGTAGCGCGACGTGTCCCGCTCGACCTGATCGACAGGCTGAAGTCGATCGGCGCATTCCGCCTTTTCGTGGCGCGCAGCCATGGCGGGTTGGAACTCGACCTGCCGGCGGGACTACAGGTGATCCAAGCGCTGGCACGAATTGAAGGTTCGGTCGGCTGGGTGACGATGATCGGCAATGGCGGCAGCCTTTTCGCATCGCTGCTTCCCCGTCAGACGTTCGAGCGTATCTACCGGGACGGCGCGAACCCGATTTTCGCCGGTTCCACCGCACCCGTCGGCACGGCCGAAGCGACCTATGCCGGCTGGCGGGTCAATGGACGGTGGCCATTTGCCAGCGGTTGCGAACACGCCGACTGGCTGGCCGGCTTTTGCATCATGACCGAAGACGGCAAGCCTCTTCCGGGCGATGACGGACAGCCGTGGGTTCGCGGCTTCTTGCTGCCGGCGCGCGACTGGCAGATCGAGGATACCTGGCATGTCATGGGGCTCAGGGGTACCGGGAGCCACCATATCGTGTTGAACAACGCCATCGTCCAAGAGGCGAATTTTATCGATTTGGCAAAGGGTACACCGTGCCTGCCCGGACCGCTCTACCAGGCGGTGCCGCATCTCCTGCCGCTCTTCCATGGCGCGTTCTCGGTCGGTGCGGCCGAAGGTGCGCTGGACGATCTGCTGGCGCTGGCGAACTCCGGCCGGCAACAACTCAAAGCTGCGGTGCCGCTGCGGGACTCGGAGACGTTCCACTATGAGCTCGGCCGCGTCGTAGCCGAGCTGCGAGCGGCTCGGGCAGCGCTCGGGGCGCAGGTCGCAAGCCATTGGCGCCACGCATTGGCCGGAACCCTGCGAGATGAAACCCGTCTCGTCGAGGGGACGCAGACCGGGATATGGGTCTCCGCGGCATGCGCGCGCGTCGCCCATGCGTGCTTCACGCTCGCCGGCGGCAGTGCGGTTTACGACAGCTCGCCGCTCCAGCGCCGAATGCGCGATCTGCACGCGGCCACCCTGCACGCAACCATACACCAACGGCATTATGTTACCGCGGGCAAGGCCGTGATCGCGGCGTTCGATCGCCAGTCCGAAGAGTTTCAGCGCCGCATCGCATAGCCCGCCGGCGCGGTACACGCCGAGAAGACTTGTCCCGCCGGCGCCAAAATCCGGAGCAACAGCGCCAAATCACAATCGTCGAGGGCCGTTGGCGCGCTCATTCGGACGCCGTTGGGGCGTAGCGGCGATGAAGCCACTCGGAAAATCGGCTGCGCAGCCGATGCGACGGTAGCGCTTCGTCGGTCGCGGTCGGCTCCGGCGGCGTGATGGCGGCCTGGCGGCGCGCGCGGTGGCGGTCGAGCGCTTGCGAGGTCTCGGGATAGGCTTCCAGAATGCCGCTCAGTTCCTCGCCGGTAAGTTCATAGATGACGACCGGTGTCAGCGCGGTGATGCGGCCTATGCTCGCGACGCCGGTCAACAGGGCGATCTCGCCGTAATGGTCGCCCGGTCCGAGCCGCATCAATTCCTCTTCGTATTCGCCATTGTCGCGGAGGTACGAAACCACGCCGTTGGCGATGATGCACAGCGACCGCAGCGCCACGCCGGGCGCGAGCAGCGTATCGCCTTTCTTGTAGGAGCACGGCTTCAGCGTTGCCGCGACCGCCTCCCGCTCGGTCGTCGGCAATGAAGCGAAGACGCCGGTCAGATCGATAGCCCGCTGCGGCTGGCTTCGCTGCTCCATAGGCGGCAATGCGGTGTTCGGAGGAGCGGCAAGACCAATACCGGCGGCTGCTAGATGCCGGTAGATGTAACCCAAAAGTTCATTCTGGGTGTCACCCGCGCTAGCGTAGTCCGCGACAAAGAACGTGACGCCGAATTCTATCGCCGAACCGTTGATTGCGGTGAGCGCGACACTCGGCGCCGGCGTCGCGATGATCGAGCTGCAGTTGACGAAGGCCTGCTCCAGCACCTCCGCGGCGGCAGAAGGCGGCGAACGGCCGTCGATCGCCACGGCAATCGTCGTGCCGTGAATCCGTGATGGCGAACTGACATTGACGATCTTCGACTTGGCGATCGTGCTGTTGGGCAGCACCGCGAGATCGCGGCGTCCGGTCAGGATATGCGTCGCCCGCCAATTGATCTCGATGACGCGGCCTTCGGTGCCGCCGTCGATGATGACCCAGTCCCCCGGCCGATAGGGCCGGCTGAAGCTCAGCACGATGCCGGAAAAGACATCGCCGAGCGTGCTCTGCAGGGCGAGGCCGAGAATGATGGCGATAACGCCGGACGTGGCCAGCAAGCCCTGCACGGGCAGGTTCAGAACGTAAGCAACGATGGCAAAAAATGCGGTGAGGTAGACGAGGCCGGCGAGCAGATCCTGCACGAGCCTAGCTTCATGCGGCCGGTGCTCTGCCATGATGAAGGCGCGGACAAAGCCCATCACAAACCAGGCCGTCCACAGCCACCAAGCGATCTTCAGCGCGGCGTGGACGACGTCGCGAACCGGAACGCCCGTCGTCTGCAGCGGCTGGTAGGGGATGATGCCGGCATAAAGCAGCGCCACCGTCAGCATCACTAAAAACACGACACGGACGATCGCCCGCCCCAGCGGAAATCGTCGGAACAGCACACGCGATGCGCCGACACCCACCGCCAGCAGCGCGAGGGTGAAGACGAGCGGATCGTGGATGAGGGCCTGGATCACCGGTTGAACTGCGGTCGATCCGTATAATATAGGAGCGCGACTGCAATTCCTCCGTGTCGTCCAGCGGCAATATTGCGCATCTGCTCGCGATACCGTTACGCCGCTCGCCGGAGACGAAGCCCGCAGCGCAGCATCCCGGCGACGACCATTGCAGCGGTGGCGCGCGCGAGGCAGCGGACGGTTCGCTCATCACGGCGCATCGACCCTGAGCGCCGGTACCGCCGTGCCCGGGGTCACGATCGGATGGGCGATCGGGCAGCCGCAATTGAGCTGACGACAGACACCAAATTACGATACAAACACATAAAAATCGAACGACACTTTAAAAGACAGTTCTCGTGTTAACTAATTATCAGAATGTCATTCGGCATCCGTTTTCCGTATTTACTTAAATATACTGTTCGATCCGCTGCATTGAGCGCTTTGACGAAGTCTTCGCCCCGAATTATTACCCAATCGTTAAGATGAAAACGGAGTGGTGGAGTCGCTTAGATGAACAACGAAAAGGTCATGATCTCGATGAGTTGGGACGCGGCCCATTACCTCTCCATGTTGCTCGGCGATCAGCTTGTCAGCCTCGGTGATATGGTTGTGAACGAGCACACGCTGCCGATCCTGCGGGCCTACCAGCACGCCAACCAGCAAATCGAACATGCCCTGGCGATGCCTCCCCCGCCGGCCGGGCCGCGGACTTTCGGCGGCTTCCGTTGAAAAGCCGGGAATAACTGGCACTTGGCTTCGCTTTTCAAATCCGGTCGGGAAGATCGCGGTGGAGCCACCGTTGACCTCTCGCGAATCTGACGGCTCTACCGTCCCCGTTGCCGATTGTCGAGATAAGCTGATCGACCTTCCGATCGGCTGACCGCGCGCCGCGCAAATTGCCCTGTTGTCTTGGGCACGGAATCGGCTTCCCAATGCCGGTACCCGGAACAGCAAAAGACGCGCGCCGATGGGCCCTCGACACCTGACGGATTTTCTCGTCGTCGGCGCCGGCGCGGCGGGGCTGATGACGGCGCGCGAACTGGCGCGGGCGGGGAAGCGGGTGACGATCCTTGAAGCGCGCGACCGCTGCGGCGGTCGGATCGAACCGTTGCCCGCCGAGCAATTCGGCTACCCCGCCGAGGGCGGCGCCGAGTTTGTCCACGGCGCCGCGCCGGTGACGCGGATGCTGATGCGCGAAGCCAGAATCTCGCTCTCGCCGCGCGGCGGGACGCGGTGGAGTACCCGCACGGGTACGCTGCAACTAGCGGACCCCGTCCTGCCTTACGCCGACCGATTTTATCGGGCTTTGAGCGAAGTTGAAATCGATCTGCCGGTCGCCGAATTCCTTGAAACGCATTTTGCCGGCCCACGCTACGCGGCACTGCGGCAGTCGATTACGCGCACGGTCGAAGGCTACGACGCTGCGGACCCACACCGCATCAGCACGTTCGCCCTGCGCGAAGAGTGGCTGGCGCGGGATGACGGCGAACACGGGCGCGTCGCGGGCGGCTACGGCGCCGTCATCGATCATCTCGTCGCCGGCTGCCGTCGCCATGGCGCCGCGCTTCGCCATGGCGCCGTCGTTGCCGCGATCGACAGCAGCCGCGGCCGGATCGCCGCGCATTGTCGTGACGGCTCCGTGTTCGCGGCAGACGCGGCGGTCCTGACGGTGCCCTTGCCGCTGCTTCGCGACATCGCGCTACCGCCTGCGGCACGCGAGCAAGCCGCGGCGGCCGCCGATATCGGGTTCGGCAACGTCGTCAAGCTTCTGCTGCGCTTCGCGACGCGATGGTGGAGCGACGCCGGCGGACGGGATCTCAAAGACCTGTCGTTCCTGATCTCGGAGGCAAAGGTCCCGACCTGGTGGACCCAGTATCCAGATGCCTCTCCCGTGCTAACCGGCTGGTATGCGGGACCCAAGGCCGACACCGTCGCGGCGCTCGACGAGACCGGTCTGGTGAATATGGGACTGGCTTCGCTCGCCGAGATTTTCGCGCTGCCAGTGGACCGTATCCGCAGCCTTCTCGTCGCGGCGCGCGCGATCAACTGGGGCAACGACCCGTTTGCGCGCGGCGCCTACTCCTACGCCACGCCGCAGACGCGCGCGGCGCAGGCGCGGCTGCAAGAATGGAACGACGAGGCGATCTTCTTTGCCGGCGAAGCGCTCTATGCCGGCCCGGATATGGGCACCGTGGAAGCGGCGCTGGCCAATGGCCAGGACACGGGACAGGCCATCCTCGCGGTAGGGCGATAAAGGTTCGGTCCCGGCCCCCGCGCTCTTTTCGCTCGGCCGCAGTCGCGTTAAGCTTCGCGCAACCGACGGAGGAAAGAGCCATGATGATCGACATGCACGCCCATTGGCGGCCCGCGGAAGTCGCCGACGCGCTGCGCGGCCGCACGCGGGAACCGCGCATCCTGCACAACGCGGACGGCATCGAGGTGCTGAAGGCGCCACGGATGGGCGAGCAAAAGCTGGCCGAGGCGTTTGACGACGTCGCTTTCCACCTGGCGCGCATGGACCGCCAGGGCGTGGAGACGAGTGTGCTGTCATTGCTCGGCTCGTTCTGCTGGGTCGAGGCGCTGCCGGCGGAGGAATCCACCGCCTTGTGCCGCAAGATCAATGACGGGCTGTCGGCGATCTGCCAGAAGCATCCCAGCCGCTTCGCCGCCTTCGCGGCGCTGCCGCTGAGCGATATGGCCGCCGCCGCTGCCGAGTTGGAGCGGGCGCTGACGCTGCCGGGGATGATCGGCGCGCAGGTGCCGGGGAACTACTTCCTCACGAGCAAGGACGCCGAGGCAATGCGGCCGCTGCTCGAAATCGCCAACCGCGAGCAGGCGGTGCTTTTCATTCACCACGGGCCGCGGCCGGGCGACGCCTTCCCCAAGGTCGGCGGCGACACCGACAACGCTCGCCGGCGCAACGGTACGCTCGACATGCAGGCAAGCCTGTCGTCGGTGATGGTGACGCTGTGCCTGAGCGACGCCCTTGCGGATTATCCCGACGCGACGGTGGTCGTGCATAATCTCGGCGGCAACATCCCGTACGAGATCGAGCGCATGGACCACCGCTGTCTGCTCGACACGCCGAACGAGGAGCTGCCGTCGTCGCGCGTCCGCAAGGCGAAGGTCTATGTCGATTGCAATTCGTTCGGCCCGCATTCGATCGAGGCGGCGGTGCGGCTCTATGGCGCCGACCGCATCGTCTGCGGCACCGACGGCACCGAGTTCGGCTGCGACTGGACCCACAAGGCGCTCTCCGACGCGGCGATCGGCGACGAGGCCCGCGAGCAGATCCTGCACGGCAACGCCGCCGCGATGCTCGCCCGCGCCCTATCGACCGCGCAGGGGACGAGGGCCGCCGCCGAATAGCGGCTGCCTGATCTAATCGCCCGGTTCGAGCGCGGCCGCGGGATCGGCTGCGCTCAGGCCAGCCGAGTCCCACATCAGGCGCGGATCGAAGGTCTCGGCGGCCAACATCGTCAAGATCACGACCGCGCAAAACGCGAGCGCGCCGACACCCGGCTCGATGGTGATCACCGAGCCGAACACCACCAGCGCGCCGAGCAGCGACTCCATAAAGATGTCGATCATCGACCAACGGCCGATAAAGCGGACGATGTGGTAGAGCCTCGTCCGGTCGCGCAGCCCCCGCGCGACTCCGGTCTGCGTCGCGATCAGCATAAAACCGAGCCCGATCAGCTTCATCATCGGCACCGCGATGCTGGCAAGAAACACTAGCGCCGCCAGCGGGTACAAGTGCGACTTCAGCAACTCCTCGACGCCGCCGATGATCGTGCTCGGCATACCCGCGCCAAGCTGCATGACGGTCAACACGGGATAATAATTCGCTGGGATGTACAGAATGGCCGCGGCGATGATCAACGCCCAGGTGCGCGCGATGCTTTCCGGCTTGCGGACATGCAAGGCGCTGCCGCAGCGCGGGCAGCGCTCATGCGGACCTTCCGGAAAGTTCACTAGTCTGCAGGTGTGGCAACTCACCGGCTGCGCATCGCCATAACGCGGCGGCTCCGGGTCCTCGCGCCGGTCGAGCGTTTCCCACACCGCCTCGCGGTCGAGCGCCGAATCCATCCACACCAGCACGAAGGTCAGCGCGAGCAAGGCGTATAGCCCATTCAGCACCCCGATCGTCACCAGGTCGCCGAGTTTGGTGTAAGCGACGAAGACGCCGAACACGAAGACGTCGATCATCGACCACGGCCGGATCTCCTCGGCCAGCGCGAAGACGCGGCGCACGTGACGCGGCGGCCTGTGCTCTCGGGCGCGTATCAGTACGTACATCGTCCCGAGCAGCCGGACAAAGGGCGCGATGACGGTGACAAAAACCACCACAGCGGCGAGCGCGGCCATGTCCTGGCGCACCAGCTCTTCCGGGCCGGAGAACAGCCCCGCGACATGCGAGATGCCGGCCTTCTGGACGCTCATCAGCTGCGTCGAGCACATCACGATCAGCAGGGTCACCGCCGCGATCGCCAGCGCGATCAGATGCTCGGCGCGATGGCTGGAGACACGGCGCAGAACCGTCGGGCAGCGGGCGCAATGCGCGCTCATGCCGGGCGACAAGGCCGGCACGGTCTGAAACAGCCCGCAGCCGGGACACTCCCGCAATTGCGGGCGCGTAACGGGACGCGGCGCCCTTGCCCGCATCAACGGCCGGACGCGAGCAGCGCGGCGAGCGCATCCGCCAGTTGACCGACCGCAGTGCTGATCGCGGTCACTTCGCCCTTCACGTCCGGCGAGGGCGACGGCACGGAAAAGCGGAAGCTGCGCAAGATCGGCGTGCGGGTACCCTTAAAGCTGACGCTGGCTTGGGCCTGAAGCACCACATTGCCGGAGCGGTCTTCGTCAAGACGTTGGAACTCGATATCGACGGTCGCATCGGGCGACGCACTGACGGCGCCCGTCTCGCTCAGCACGCCGCTTTGCGGCAGGCGCTGGGAGAGCTCCTGCTGGACGATGCGGCGCAGCATCGACGCCAGCGCTTCGCCCCACCAATCGTTGGCCTTGAGGTCGACGCGGTAATCCTCCGACGACCGGACGATCTGCGAGCGGTCGAGATAATTGGCGACCTGCACACGCTCGATCACGACGACTTTGGGCCCGCCGATCTTCGTCGGACCGTTGACCGGTGCGATCGTGTACAGCACCGGGTCGGGTGAGGAACAGGCGCCTAAGACGGCGGCAAAGCCGAGAGCGCCGAACAGAGCGGCGCGCGTCCGGAATGTTCTTGGGTTTCTCACTGCGGCCGCCCCTTGATCAAGGCTTCGGGATGTCGCGACAATATGTCGGCGAGCGAGCGCACGGCGCGCACCGTTTCGTCGGTCTGCACCAGCAGCCGATCGAGGTCGCGGTGGAATTTGGTGTCGTTGCCGTAGCCGGTATCGACCGAGTTCGTGAGCTTGTCAGCCGACTGAGCGAGTTTGTTGAAATTGTTGAGCGTTCGCTGCGCGCTTGCCAACGTCGTAGCGAGATTGTCGACCGCTTCCTTGAGCTGCGGCCCCTCGGTAGCCTTGTTGAGCGAGCCGAGGAAGCTGTTGAGATTGGCACCGATCTGGCTGAACGGCATCGCATTGATCTTGTTGAGCACATCGGTCGCGGCGGAGGCCAGTTGCGCGAAACCGCTCGCTTCGACCGAGGGGATTACGTAATCGTTGTCCTCCTTCACCGTCTCCGCCTTGGGCGCGTCCTTATCGAACTCCATCGCGATCATCTGCGCGCCGGTGAGCAGGCTTGAGGTTTGCAGGTTGGCGTGTAAGCCAAGGGCAAGCAGAGCGGTCACCGCCTCGTCATCGGTCTTGAACACCCGCTGTCCCAAACCCGTGACGCGTTCCGGCTGCACCCGGTAGCGGGCTTTGGCCACTATCCTTCCCGGCTCATGAGTTGCGGTCAGCCGGACCTCGGTCACCTCGCCGATCTTCAGTCCCTGCATTGTGACCTCGGACCCGGGCTCGAGCCCTTTCACCGAGCCGTTGAAATACGACACCCCCGTGATGATCCGGGTGTAAGACGATGAGCGCGCCGCTTCACGATCGGCGAATAACGGGAAAGTGTGGTTCTCTTGCGCCGTCGCGGTATGGATATCGCGTTCGGGGGTATCGAAAGCTATCCCGCCGAACAGCAGCGCACGCAACGATTCCATCTGCACATGCAGACCGGTACCGCTAAAGCTTACCAAAATCCCGGAGGCGTTCCAGAAGCGGGTTTCATTGTGCACATAGGCATCGTAAGGCGCCCGCACAAAAGCCTTGACCTGCACGCCTTCGGTCAGATCGGCGCTGTCCCAGCCGAGCACCTCGCCGACGGTGATGTCGCGGAAAAAGATCGGCGAGCCCGCCGAGACCGACCCTATGCGGGGGGATTTCAGGTAAAACGTCGTGCCCGCAATATGCTCTTGCAGGATCGGCGGGTCTTCCTGCCCGACGAATTCATGCTTCTTCGCGCCGGTTCCCGTGTAGTCGGGCATCATGGCGACATAGGCGCCGGACAGCAGCGTGTCGAGGCCCGAGATGTTGCCGGCAAAGAGCCGCGGCTTGACGACCCAAAAGATCGCCTTGTCGGTGAGCAGCGGCTCGGCTTGCTTTATCGTCTCGATGGTGACGACGACATGCCATTTGTCTGGCGTCAGATCGAGATGCTTTACGGTGCCGAAAACGATGTCCTTGTATTTGAGCTGCGACTGGCCGGGCTGCAGCCCCTCCCCGCTGTCGAAAGTCACCTTGATGGTGGGCCCCTGCTTCGACAGCGTGTCGTAGGCAAGCCATCCGCCTATGGCGATCGCGACGATCGGGACGAGCCAAATGATCGATATCCGCCGCGACCGGCGAACCCGGCTATGGGGGTCATGACGCGGTGCGTCGGCATCGGACATGATCGGCCCTCAGCGCGCTATCAGTGACAAACGCCTATTTGTTGCAGCCGCGTGCGTAATAGTACACCCCAAGCCTCAAAGACATGGCGGATATCCCGCCAATTATCGAGGGTATCCGCGACAAGCGCGGTGGTACCGCCGCGCTTGTCGACTGCCTGCCACAAGAGCGTGCCGTTGACGGCGTCGGTCGCATAGCCCTCCCCGGTCGCGGTTCCCGAGAAGTAGCCCACGCCTTTGTTAAAGGCGAATGACGCCACGCTGTAGGCAGTGCTGGCGTAAGGCGCGAAAGTCGCGACAGTGTTGACCGTGGCGTCGGGTTCCTTGGTGTCGACCAGCGCAAAGCGGAAATGAATCGTGTTCGGCTCGGCCTTTTGCGTCATCGTGCAATGGCCCTTGATGGCGTTGTAAAGCTCGGAATAGAGCAGGTTCGCCAGCGCCCGCTGCTGATCCGCCGGAACCTTGTTCAGTTCGGAATTCGAGCCCGACCAGATGGTTACCGGGTCGATCATGACCCTCTTGTACTTGCCGATATCGACGCTGCTGTTCAGGTAGACGAAAGCCGGCCGCCCTGGCCCGCCCGGCTGCAGCAGTTGGGGGCGCGGCAGAAATCCACCGACCGGTGGCTTGTCGACCGCCATCTGCTTGGTGCCGCCGCCGACCAGCTGACCGGCCTGGATCGTCGCATTCGGTCCTGCTGAACGATGTCGGTGCGCTGGGTCGGGCCACCCGACATGCCCAGTTGCGAGCTGATCTGCGAGCATCCCGCCAGCGCGGCCAGCGCCGCGGCGAATATCAACCGAAAGTACTGCCCCTTATCGGCGTCCGACCCCCGCCCCATCGTCTTCTCCTCAAGCGCGTTGCCACTAACCACAAGCTTCGACAAACCCTGGTTATCGCGCATCACGGTTCCTAGCCGGCTGATTGACGCAGATCAACCGGCTTCCCGTTTTAAGTTTGAATCAGTCAGTTGCAGCTCGAGCTGCGACGAGCTGCTTATCGCTGACGGGCGCCTGGATCACTCATGATCGACAACGCCCTCCCAATCCGGCGGCGGCGCCAGACGGAAACGGCGGCAGCGTTCGGCCAGCAACGCGGCCGGCCGGTCGCTGGAGCGTGCCTCTAGGACCTGCTCAAAGCATCGCAGCGCCGCCTCCCATTCGCCGGCGGCATAGCGGTCGAACCCCTGCTCGTGAAGGTCGATCACCGCATCCGAAATATCGGGCCGATGCGCCAGCACCTCCCACAGGCCGGTCGGTCGCGTCTGCCCGCGCACCCGGACGATATCGACCCGGCGCGAGCGCGGTCTTTCGGTTAGGCGTGCCCAGGTCGTGTCGCAGACCAGGATGTCGGCGCCGTAGGTCTTGGTCGCGGCCTCGGTGCGCGCCGCGAGATTGACCGGGTCGCCGATCACGGTGAAATCCATCCGCTTTGGCGAGCCGATATTGCCGGTGATGACCGTGCCGGTGCCGATCCCGACGCCGATGCGGATCGCCCCCTTGTCCTCCTCGGCGCGGCGGGCGTTGAGGATGTGCAGCACCTGGAACATGTCGGTCGCCGCCTGGACCGCATTGGCGGCGTCGTTGTCGCTGGGAAACGGCGAGCCGAACAGCGCCATGATCGCGTCGCCGATATATTTGTCGATCAGGCCGCCGCGATTGGTGACGACATCCTCCATGAAGGAGAAATACTCGTTCAGCAGCGCCACCGTCTCGCTGGCGCCGAGCCGCTCGGTGAGCGGCGTGAAACCGCGAATGTCGGAGAACAAGATGGTCACCTCGTGCGAGCTGCCGCCGAGCCCGGCATCGCCCTGCACCATCAGCCGGTCGATGACCTCGTTCGACAGATAGCGCGACATCGTGCGGCGCAATTCCTTTTCGCGCTGCACGTCTTCGATGACCAGCATGACCCCGAGGGAGGCCTGCGCCGCGTCGCGCAGCGGAATGACGGTGAGATTGGCGGCGATCCAGTCGTCCTCGGCGGCGATAAAGAACTCGCTGTTGGGCAGGAGCTTTTCTTCGCCGGTCGCATTCGCATCGTCGATGGCCTCGATGACCCAGGCATTGAAGTCTTCGAAGATGTCGGCGAGCGGCTGGCCGATCGCGCTGTCCTCGATGCGCAGGATGCGGCTCGCGGCCGGGTTCATGTAGGTGACGAGGCCGTCGAGACCGACGGTGACGACGCCGTTGGTGAGGCTGCGCAGCATGCTCTCGATCAGCGCCGGCGAGTGATGCGCCGCGGCCTCAACGGCAGGCGGCGTCACCGGATCAGCCATTGGTCTCTCCACACGAAACTTCTGCGGCCGCGAACAGGGCCGGTCCAATGTGCAGCCGCAAGGCGGGAGGCTCGGCGGCCAGCGGAACCGCGACCGCGTCAAACAATGTGCCGAGGCGGCCGATCGCCGGCAATGGCCGAAACGCACCATCGCCGAGCTCGGCTAGCCCGTCGAGACGATCGACCACGAGGTACGCCCCTTCCGGCGTCGCCAGCGACAGCCGGACGCGATATCCCGGCGCCTCAGCCGACACGCCGAACAGCCGGCGGCAATCGATGACCCGCGCATCGCCGGCACCGGTCTCGCCGTGGCCCAGATCGGCAATGTGCGCGGCGGCGATCAGATAGGCCCCTTCGCCGATGCCGACCCGTAGATACAGCGTCAAGAAACCGCCCGCCGCTCGTCGATGTTCCCCTCGGCGTGCGCGACGCCGCGTGCGGCCAATTGGATCAGTTCGTCACCGTCGAGCACCAGCACGACGCGTCCGTCGCCCAGCACCGACGCGCCGCCGATGCCGGGAAACTGCGCCAGCAGCGGGTGCAGGTCGCGCAGCAGCAGCTCCTGCCGGTGCTCGATCGCAGCGACTTCGAGACCGACGAGATGGCGACCATTGCTCGTGACAATGACCGGCTGGGCCGCTGCCGGCTTGGCGCTCGCCTTGTCCGTCATGCCGAGCAGCACGCCCAAATCGTAGAGCGGCAAGGCCGCCTGCCGGTAAAGGATCGTGCGCTCCGCGCCGATGCGGCGTATCGCGCTCGGTTCGACCTCGGTGACCGCCACAACGTTGCGTTCCGGGATCGCGAGGCTCTGGTCGGCGACGCGCACGATCAGCGCGTTCTGCAGTGCCGCCGAGACCGGCAGCGTCAGCGTGAAGACCGTGCCCTTGCCGCGCTCGGAACGGATCGCGATATCACCGCCGAGCCGGCGGACGGTCGTCAGGACGACATCCATGCCGACGCCGCGGCCCGACGTTTCGGTAATCGCGGCCGCGGTCGACAGGCCGGCGGCGAAGATGAATTGGAACACTTCCGCGTCGTCGAGGTTGGTCACCCTCGCCGCCGCCACCAGCCCGCGACCAATGGCCTTTGTCCGGATCGCCGCGGCGTCGAGACCGCGGCCGTCATCGCCGATCTCGATGGCGATTTCCGAGCCGCGCTGTGCGGCGCTCAGCGTGAGGCGCGCCCGCTCCGGCTTGCCGGCGGCGCGCCGCTCGTCGGGCGTTTCGATCCCATGATCGACGGCGTTGCGCACCATGTGCAGCATCGGGTCGGCGAGCGCCTCGACCATGCTCTTGTCGATGCGCACATCGCGGCCCTCGACCACCAGCTCGACGGATTTCCCCTGGCGCCGCGCGAGATCGCGGACGACGCGGGGAAACCGGCTGAACACCACATCGACCGGCACGACGCGAAACTCCAGCGCGCTCTGATGGACTCGGCCGACAATGCCGGAAATCCGCTCCTCGGCATCGAGCAGCAACCGCTCGCGCTCCGCCAGACCGCGCAGGAGGGCGGCGAGTTCGGCGCGAGTCGCGGCCGGCAGATCGCGCGCGAGCTTTTCGCTGCGCGAGAGCGCCGCGAGCGCAGTCTTGCCGCGCGCGACGTGCGACAGCATGCCGACCGCCGCGCGCATCTCGCCGATCTCGTCGAGAAACGCGTCGATCGTCTCGCTGCGCACGCGAATGACATTGGCCGCAGCACCGCCGCGGCGGTTGGCGAGCTGCGCATCCGGTGTGACAGCAGACGGCGCCTCCGCCGCCTCGACGATGGGCTCGCCTTGCGGATGCTCGGTGAGGCGCCGTACCCGCTTGACGCATTGCCGCGCCGGATCGAGCGCGACCAGCGCCGCAGCCAGTTCTGCGGGCGACAGCGTCGCGAGGATGAGAAACTCGAACCAGCTCTCGCCGCCGGTGACGACGGTGCGGTTGGTGACCGTGCGCGTCTCGCTGGTGAGCCAACCGATCAGGCTCTCGGCAATAGCGGGCTCGGTTTCGAGGTGGACCAGAATCGCGTACGGCACGAGTCCGGTGGCAATCCCCTCGTCGAGAGCGGCGATATTCTCGGCCGACAGAACGGAGACGAGTTCGGCGGGAATATGCACCCCGCCGATTACCCGGCCGACGCCATCGGGCGTCGCGGGCTGTTCCGGCAATCCGCCACGCAGTCGCGCCGCGAGCGCGGCGGCTTCGTCCTCGCTGTAATCGACAATTGCGGCGGCGGCTCCGCCCTCGATGCGGGCGAGCGTCGCCTCGGTGGCATCGAGCAGTGTGTCGGTGATTATCAGCTCGCCCGAGGCGGCACGGCTGTATAGGTCTTCGATGAGCAACAGCAGCGGCGGAAGACGGGTCAGCGGCAACGCGGTCAGCGCGGCATGCAGCTGCGCCGCGAGCCGCGCCACCGGACCGGCGTCGGCCTCCGCCGCGGCCCAATCCTCGCCGTCGAGGTCGCTGCGCAGCTGCTCAAACGCGCCTTCGAGCTCGGCGACGAGTTGCGAGCAGTCCCCGCCGCTGCGCGCGGCGAGAGCGGCGGCAAATTTCGCCGCGCCAGCATCCTCGCCGGTGATCTCGCCGACCAGCTCGATCTGCAGCCGGATGTCGCCGAGCCGCGCGAGCAGATCCTGCCGGATCGCCGCGTCGGGTTCCTCGGAACCGGCCGCGTGGAGGATATCGAACATGCCCTGAAAACTGGCCGCCAGCGCCTCGAAGTCCATGACTTCGGCCGCATGCGCCAAGGTTTCGGCTGCGTCCGCCGCGGTCTCGCGATCGCCCGCGGCGGACGATAATGCGCCGCACAGCTCGACGCCGCGCTGGCGCAGCATCTCGACAAAAATCCCGAGCATCTCGGGGTCTTCGTGGAGCGAGGCGTCGGCTTGCGCTGGCGGCGCCGTTTCCTCGGCTGGCGCGGCCGCCGCGGATGTACCGCCGCCGTCAAGCCGCTCATAGGCCGCCGCGAGTCGCGACAGCAGCGCGGGGTCGGTCGGCGCGTCGGCATGCTCGGTCACGACGCGGCCGCGCAGCTGCTTTAGCGCGTCGACCGATTGCAGCAGCAGGTCGGCGAGATCAGCGTCGAGCGGCGCGCGGCCGTCGCGTACCAGGCCGAGCAGGTTCTCGGCGTGGTGCGCTACCCCCTCCATGCCGACCACGTCCATCGCCCGCGCGATACCCTTGATCGAATGGAATGAGCGGAACAGCTGGGCGATCTCCGACGCGTCGGTGTGCTCCAGGTCGCCACGCGACAGCAGCGGCTCGACCGCCAGCAGGTGATCCTCGGTCTCGACCGCGAATTCCTGCCAGAGCGTGTCGGTCAGCGATGATGCCGCCATGCCGCGATCCTCGGCCGCGCCCCGATCAGGCGCCCGGCGCCGCGTCGAGCTGGAGCGCGCGGCGCAGCGACTGGACGATCTCGTGTCCTTTCTTGGCCTGCAGGTCGAGGCTCATCGCGCCCGAGGGCTTGGCGATAACGTCGACCGCGCCCAGCCGGCGCGCCTCCAGCGCCTGCGGCGAGCCGGTCTGGCCGACCGAGGAGACGACGATGACCTTGGCCTTGCCGAGCAGCATCAGCCGCTTGAGCATGTCGAGGCCGGACATTTCGGGCATTTCCAGGTCGAGCAGGATCGCGTCGGGCTTCAGCTCGCGCATGCGCTGCAACCCGACCTTGCCGTTTTCGGCGAAGCCGGCGACCTGCAGGTCGGGGTCGCTCTCGACGATGTCCTTGATGATCGTCCGCATGATGAAAGAATCATCGACGACGAGGATCTGCTTCTTGCTCATGAAGGGTCTGCCGTTTCAACCTGAGGCGAGGATGCCGTGATTGTCGCCCAGCGCCGCAAACGCTGGGCGATTTCGTCGAGGGTGAGCGCGTCGCTGGCAGCGCCCGCCTCGATCGCCGCGCTGGGCATGCCGTCGATGACGCAAGTGTCGGGGCGCTGCACCAGCACGGGCAGACCGCGCCGCGCAAACCCGGCGGCACCGCGGGAACCGTCATCACCCATCCCGGTCAGGATTACCGCAACCGGTCGGCGCGCCGCCATCGCGGTGGACTCGAACAGGATATCGGCGGAGGGATGGATGCCGCCTTCGGTCTCGGCGAGGCGCAACTCGAACCCGCCGCCGGCGCACGGCGCAACCCGCGCATCCTTTCCGCCCGGCAGGATGATCACCTCTCCAGCAGCCAGGGCCTCCCGGTCCCGGCCTTCGCGGACCGTGAGGCCGGTGTCCTCGCCGAGCGACTGCGCGAGGCAGGTGGTGAAGAACTCGGGCATATGCTGGGCAATCACGATCGGTGGCGCGATCGGTCCGATGGCGCGCAGCAGCGATGTCAGGGTCAAGGGGCCACCGGTCGACGCGGCCACCGCAATGAGATCGGGCGGGGCCGACAACTCCGCGGACGGTCGCAGGATGGCGTTCGAACTCTGGCCGAGACGCGCGCCGCACATCCGTACCCTCGAGGGGCGATCCCCGCCGGCCCCGGCGCAGCTCGGTGCAAAGGCGGATCTTGGCGCGCAGCTGCGAATCGATATAGCCGAGATCGGTCTTGGCGAAGGTCGATTCCTTTGAGACGAAATCCGCCGCGCCGAGACGCAGCGCCTCGATCGTCGCGGCGGCGCCGGATTGCGTGTGGCTGCTGACCATGATGACGATCGGCGCCGGCCGTATTTCGGCAAGGATCCGCCGTGTCGCCTCGATGCCGTCCATGACCGGCATCTCGACATCCATGGTGACGACATCGGGCTTCAAGTCGCGCGCGAGCGCGCAGGCCTCCTCGCCATTGCGCGCCTCGCCGATCACTCGCAGATCGCCGTCGGCCTCGATAATCTTGCGCAAGACCATGCACATGAAGCCGGAATCGTCGACGATGAGGACGCGCAACGCCCCGGAGGCAATATGTCCGGTCTCCGCCGTCATCAGCCCGCCTGTGCCAGACGATCGGCGGCGAGGATGCGCAACAGATCGCCCGCTTCGGCGAGAACGGCGATGCCGTCGAACATCGCCTGCTCGCCTGGCGCGGGGGTGATCTGGTCGGGGCGGAGCGTGATCAGCCGATCGACGCGCCGCACCCCGATCGCCGTCAGCCCCGCCGCACCCTGCATGACGACATAGGCTCCGGGCTCAGCCACCTCACCCGCCCCTTCCAGACGCAGAACCGGGATCAGCTGGCCGCGCAGTTCGATGGCGTTCGCGATCGCGCGGGTGCCGAGCCGGCGCGGCAGGGCGACGGGCTTTTGCGCCGGCACCACGCGGTCGACCGCGTTGACCGGCAGCGCATAGGCTTCGTCCTCGATGACAAACACGAGATACGGCGCGCCGCTCGCTGTCACCTCCTCTCGCGCTGCTGCCTCAGCGGGCACAAATGCCGCGACGATCGCATGGAGCTCGTCGGACAATGCCGTCGCGAGATCGAGTTCGCGCCCGGCTTCGCCGGCCCCCGCGATGATATCCGCAGTCTGATCGACCCAGCGCCGGCCGGTGCGGCGTTGCCGCGCGCGCAGACCCACGATGCGGTCGAGGCCGAGCAGCAAGCGAGAGCCCGTGTTCACCCGGACCAGCGCGAAACCGCTCGGCGCCCTGCTCTCCGGCAGCCCTAGTAGCACCGTTAGCGAGAGCATCGGCAGCGCCTCGCCGTGCACGATGCCGATGCCGAGAAACCCGGCGGGTGCGCCGGGGATAGGGGTCGAAGGCGGCGGTTCGATAAATTCGAGCACCGCGGCGCGCACCAATTGGCAGCGTTGCCCGGCTGCCTCGACGAGGAAATACGTGTTTTCCGAGTCGCGCGATGCGGCGCGCGTGACGAGCTCGCCCGCGTCTCCGAGAGGATGGATGACATCCGTCGCCAGGCTCGGCACCGTCATACCCAGGCGCACCAAGGGGTCGGGGTCGATCATCGTCACCGCATCGCCGATGGCGGTACCGGACGCGACAAAGCACTCGACCCGGTCGACCCAAAAGCCGACCGCGCCGCCCACCGCGCTCACGCGCAGCACCTCGCCGCCGCCGTCGTACCGCCGCGACCGGCGTCCGGGAAAGAACGCGGCGAGAAACGTGACCTTCGCCGACCGCAGCCAGCGTCTCCATCTCCTGATTCAGCGCTTTGCGATTGTTGCGGTTCACCTCATTGTCGCCATAGGCGCGCGCCTCATCGAGCGCCGCCTCGCGCGACAGCCGCACCAACTCGCTGCGAAACTTGATGAATTCGTCGGCCCGCGCAAATCCGACGCAGGAGCTCGGCGCGTTTCGCCAGCTGCCGGGTGAGCTCGATCGTTTCTTCCCGCCGCTGCCGCCGAGCCCTGACTCACCGGGCGTGGCGTTGCGCGGCGTCCACGCGGCGGTCAGGCGGCATGTTGGCTTCCGCCGCTTCAACCTAATGGCCGAAGTACCGCCCGAACGCGATTTCGACATTGTGCTGTGCCGCAATGTCCTTATCTACCTGACCGTCGCCGCGCGCGCCAAGGCACTGGCGGTAACACGGCAGGCGCTGCGGCCGGGCGGCTTTCTGATGCTCGGGCCGACCGACGCCCTCGCCGACAAGGCGAGCTATGACGCGCGCTGGGCTGACGGCGCGGTCGCCTATCGTCTAAGGCCCGACCATGGCTGACGGGACCCAGGCGAACTTCGTCGCGCCGCTCGATACGATCGACGGCGGCGCGGTCGTCTTCGCCATGGCGGGCGGGCGTTATGCGCTGCCCTTGGCTTCGGTCGAGGCGATCATGACGCCGCCGGTCTTGTGCCGGGTGCCGCATGCCCCGGAGGCGCTGCTCGGCGCGGGCAATCTGGGCGGGCAGGTGTTGCCCGTCGTCGAACTGTGGTCCGCCGGCTGCGCCACCGGGGAAGAGGCCTACACGCTGGCGATTCTCGCCCTGCTGGCGCTGCGCGACGCCGGTTCCGCGCAGGAGACAGGCGACCAAGGCATTGTCTGCCGGGCACCGTGGCAGGTCGATGTGCTCGGCACCGACATCTCCCGCGTGGTCCTGACCCGGGCCGAGGCGGCGACCTTGGCGCGATCCATTTTGTCCGTGTCTTCCTTTTCGGCGTAATCGGTCCATTCCGCCATCTTCTGTTTCATGGTGGCGAGGTTCTTGAGGATCAGCGGCGCGTATTTCTCCGCCTCGGCGTGGTCGCGCGCCATGTAGACGCCGCGCGAATCCATGACGACGGAGAGAATCAGCCCGTTGACCTCCTCACCAACGACGGTGGCGTGCGTGTAGTGCTGCATCTGATGGACCCGGCGGTTATAGGTCCGCATCGCGTCAATGCCGACATAGCTAATCGATGCCGCTACCAACGCCAGCAAGATCACCACCAAATAGATTTTCGGTCCGAGCCCCATCCGTGCAAACACTGGCGTCTCCCAAGCCTTCGCTTATCGCTTCGTCTTCCGCGAGCCAATAATACAGGAATTGGTTTACGCATGGCGAAGTTGTCACGTGACGAGGCGAACGAAAACGCCGTGTTGTTTGGGCTGTGCGTGGAACGCGCCGGGTTTTAGCCGGCTTTCATAACCCGCGGCTCGATGGCTTCGATCTCGACCGCATTGGTATTATAGGTAGTCGCGCCGCAAGGGGCCGAGCGGTCGGCGGTCAGCACGTTGGCGCAGCCTTGCGTGTCGGTGCCGCCCTGCCCCGGCGTATGCCACGCGCCTTCCTTGATCGAGACGACGCCGCGGGCGATGCGGTCGGTGACGCGCGCCGGCAGGATCGTGGCGCCGCGCTCGTTGAAGACGCGCACCTCGTCGCCGTCGGCGACACCGCGCGCCTGCGCGTCATCCGGGTGCATCCACACGCAGTCGGGGTCGACGCGCGCGAGGCGCGGCTGGTTGCCATGAACGGAATGCGTGCGCGCCCGCGATTTCGGCGAGCAGAAAGCGAGCGGATAGGCCGCCGGCTCGTTCGCGGGCGGGATCCAGGTCGGGATCGGCGGAATGTGACCGAGGCCGTAAGGATCGGGTTTGGCAGCCAGCGCCATCGAATAAATCTCGATCTTGCCGCTCGGCGTCGAAAATTTGTGATTGTCGGGATCTCGGATCTGCTTGGCGAACGCGACTGCGTCCTCGGGCGGCGGGAAGCGCGCCACGCCCTGCTCGACAAACGCATCAAAATCGTCAACGGCGTCGGCGGTCAGTTCTTTGAGCCAGGCCATTTCCGACTTGTCGCTGTAGCCCTCGATGCCGACTCGCCGCGCGAGATCGGCAAAGATGTCGATGTCGTTGCGGCACTCGTACATCGGCTCGATCGCCTGGCGCATAAAGATCGCGTAGTGCAGCGCGCCGGCCCACGGCGTATGCACATCGTTGCGCTCCCAGAAGGTCGTCGCCGGCAGCACAATGTCGGCATGGCGCACCGTGGGGGTGAGGAAATTGTCCTGGCCGACGATGAACTCGACCCTGTCGAGCGCCGAGACCATCTTGTTGATGTTCGGCGCCTGGTTGAAGAGATCGCCCATAACCGCATAGATCAGCTTGATGTCGGCCGGGTAGCCGCCGGCTTTGCCGTGCGCCAATAAATCGGCAAGGAGCGGCGACGAGACCCGCGCGCTGATGGGGTTCTTGCCGATCGCCAACTGTTTGACGCCGGCGCGACCAGTGGCGCCGTTGCTGCTGCCGGAATTGCCGCCGGGGATGCCGACATTGCCGGTGATCGCGCACAGCGCATAAGCGGCGCGGTGGAACTGCTCGCCGAAATCGGTGCGGCCGGGGGCATACCCGGTCTGCAACGCTGCCGGCTTGGCGCTGGCGAGCTCGATCGCCAGACGCCGGATCGTCTCGGCCGGGATGCCGGTGATCGCCGCTGCCCATTCGGGCGTCTTCGGCACACCGTCCGCAAGACCCAGCAGATAGGAGCGATACGAGGCGCCGGCCGGGGCGCCTTTCGGCAAATGGGCGTCATCGAAGCCGAGCACGCAGCGATCGCAATAGGCCTGGTCGTGCAGCCCCTCGCTGACGATCACATAGGCCATCGCGATCAGCGCCGCCGCATCGGTGCCGGGGCGGATGAAAATGTGCTCGTCGGCGAGCTGGCGGCTGGTCTCGGTGCGCCGCGGGTCGACGCAGACGATGCGCGTGCCCTGCTGCTTTGCCCATTTGAGGAACGACATGGTGCCGGTGCCGAACGTGCCGTCGCCGGGGCTCCAGCCCCACATCACGATGAGCCTGGAATTGGCGTAGTCGGAAGGCTCGCGCCCCGCGCTCTTGTAATCGGCATTGGCGCCGTAGGTCATGCGAACCGCGAAGACCTCGGCCTCGGCGGACATGTTCGACCACAATTCGGTGCAGCCGCCGAACATGTAGAGAAACCGCTGCGCCGCGACGCGGCCGTGCAGCACCGACTGGCTGCCGGTGCGTGAACCGTCGAGGATTGCCGCATTGCCGTAAGTCGCGCGCACGCGCAGCAGCTCGTGCGCCACAGTATCCAGCGCCTCGTCCCAAGAGATGCGCTCGAATTTCTCTGAGCCGCGCGGCCCCACGCGCCGCATTGGGTATTGCAGGCGGTCGGGATGGTAGGTGCGCTCGATCTGGCCGACGCCGCGCGCACAGGCCGGCAGCGGCGGCAGCTCGGGGTTCCAGCGGCGCTGGTCGGTCGAGATATGAACGATCCGCCCGTCGCGAACATGCGCGTTGACCACGCACCGTCCGCCGCAATTATGCGCGCAGGTACTGGTGACGACGCGCTCGCCGGGCTGCGGCGCCGGGCGCGGCGCCTCGTAAATGGTCTGGCCGGGAATGACAGGCCTCCGTTGCTGGCGGGGGCCCAGGGCCCCTCGCCGCTCGACTGCAATTTCCACGCTCATAGCGTACCGCGCGGCAAAATACTTGCGCCATCATTGCGATACGGGTCGAAACATGCGCGACCGCCGCGGCCGCGCTAATATCGCGATGTGCCGGACGAGACACGCACTGTCGACCAGGTCAAACCGCCCTATATACCGGCGGTGCCGCAGCCGACCCAGCAAGGGCCGGCCGGGCTGCACTTCGACTTCAACGAAGGCTGCCGCGTGCAGACCCCGGACGACGGCGCGAAATGGCGCGTGCGGCTGACCGATCTCGGCACCGGCAACGTGCTGTTCGAGACCACCGCCGATTTTGGCGCCGGGCTGGTGCGCAGCGCCAAGCGCTACTTCGTCCGCTTCCGGATCGAGGCGTGGCGTGACGGCGAGCCGGTCTTTACCCACGATTACGACGCGCGCGACCGCGAGGTGCTGATCCAGCTCTACCCGCACACGATCGGCGACGGGATCGGCTGGTTTCCCAACGCCGCCCGCTTCCAGCAGCGGCATGGCTGCCGGCTGACCTGTGCGATGAGCGAGAAGCTGATCCCGCTGTTTCGCGACGCCTACCCGCACATCGAATTCGTCCTATACGATGCGGTCGATACCTCGCGCTTTTATGCGAGCTACATCGTCGGCGTGTTTTTCGACCATCTCGGCAACTCGTTGCAGCCGACCGATTTTCGCATCGTCGGGCTGCACCGCACCGCCGCTTATATTCTCGGGCTCGAACCCGACGAGACGCCGCCCCGCGTCTTGCCCGCCGACGACACAAGACCGATCCCCGAGCGTTATGTCTGCATCGCCACGCAGTCGACCGGACAGGGCAAGTATTGGAACAACCCGCAGGGCTGGCCGGAAATCGTCCGTTACCTGAAAGAAACCGGTTACCGTGTGATCTGCATCGACCGCGAGACGGTCAACGGACAAGGTGATCGCCCGCCGCAGATCGGAACATATCCATGAGCAACGCTTCGGAACCACTGATCGGCGTCCTCAATGCGGGGTCGTCGTCGCTGAAATTCAGCTTTTACGAAGGCGAGAAGCGGCTCTTATCGGGGCAGGTCGACGGCATCGGCGTGCGGCCTGCAGCAAGCGCCGCGGGACCGGACGGCGAAAAGATCGCGCCGCCCGATCTAGGCGCGGCGTCACTCGCCGCTCCGAGCGATGTGCTGCCGGCGATCGTCCCCTGGGCGCAGGCGCATTTCGGGCCGCGGCGGTTGGCGGCGCTGGGCCACCGCGTCGTGCATGGCGGGCTGCACCACTCGCGCCCGGCGCGGGTGACGCCGGCGCTGCTCGACGAGCTGGAGGCGCTGGTTCCGCTCGCGCCATTGCACGAGCCGCACAATCTGGCGCCGATCCGGATGGCGATGCGCCTCAACCCGGACCTGCCGCAGATCGCCTGTTTCGACACCGCGTTCCACCGCACGATGCCGGAGCTCAACCAGGCCTTCGCGCTGCCCCATGCGCTCTACGACGAAGGCATCCGACGCTACGGGTTTCACGGCCTCTCCTACGAATACATCGCGTCGGTGCTGCCGACGGTCGCGCCGGATATCGCCGGCGGCCGGGTAGTGGTCGCCCATCTCGGCAACGGCTCCTCCGCCTGTGCGCTTCGTGAGGGCAAATCGGTCGCGACGACGATGGGGTTTACCGCGCTCGACGGCCTGCCGATGGGGACGCGGTGCGGTGCGCTCGACCCCGGCATTGTGCTGCATTTGCTCCAGCAAAAGGGCCTATCGGCAGACGCCGTCAACGACCTGCTCTACCGCAAATCGGGGATGCTCGGGGTTTCGGGGGTATCCTCGGATTTCCGCGAGCTTCTGGCGAGCCCGGACCCGCGGGCGCGGTTCGCCATCGAACTGTTCTGCCATAGCACCGCGCGCCATATCGCCTCGCTTGCCGCGGCGCTCGGCGGGCTCGACGGGATCGTCTTCACCGCCGGGGTCGGCGAGAATGCCGCCCCGGTACGGGCCCGCATCTGCCGCGCCTGCGCCTGGCTCGGGGTCGAACTCGACGATGCTGCCAACGAGCGGCACGGACCGCGGATCACGGCCGAGCACAGCACCGTCGCCGCCTATGTGGTCAAAACCGATGAGAACGTGATGATCGCCCGACACGCACGATCATTGCTCTAGCCACTTCAATGATGGCCATTGCGTCGATGTCGACCTGGCATTTTGCCGATTGCGACCCAATGTAATCATCCGCAATTGATCCTGCTGGCAAAGCGTCGCGCGAGATCGAAGACACCGCTGAAGCGTTGCATTCCGGTGGTTCAGGCGCTAGACATGCCCGCCCTGTAAAGGGTCGGTCCGCGGCACCGCCGGCGAGCCGGACCAGGATGCGCCCGTAGCTCAACTGGATAGAGCACCAGACTACGGATCTGGGGGTTGGGAGTTCGAATCTTCCCGGGCGCGCCAATATTTCAATAAATTAGCCCCCTCGCCGCTTCCCGCGAAAGCTTGCGGATACCACCACGGGTACCAAGCGTTGCCTACGAACGGCGTACAGACGAAGACAACATGTCGCACCCGCCTCTTTGCTGCCAGCCCAGTCCCCGCCGGGTAGGGAGATGGGTGTTTTTCGTAGCGCGTGGCGCGGCGCCGGCGGCGTCGATCTGCCGACGCAGCCAATCGGCATCATAGGCCTTTCCCCCGGCTCGACTGTCGAGGGACCGCGTAAGCGCTGTATCCGACTCGGCTAGACTTTATATATCTTGTGCAAAGTGGAAAAAGCGGCTTGGTTGAGCCACATTTCGGCCTTCCTCGTTTTAGGCGCTTGCTTGATTGACTTCGCGAGCCGGCTCGCCTGTAAAAAACGGACGTGTTGGGGGCGACGGTTCTCGGATGTTTGGGTGCTGGCGCGAGGCGGTGATTGGCCCGTGGGTGGTTAGATCGGCCGCAGGCTCACAGCTTCGGGTCCCTTTTGACCCTCAGCCACATCAACGGCAACGCGCTGGCCGTCGGCCAGGCCCATTACCCCGGCGCGCTCAAGCGCCGTGGCGTGCACGAAGATGTCTTTGCCGCCATGGTCCGGGGCGATGAAGCCAAACCCCTTGGTTGCGTTGTACCACTTCACCGTGCCGAGCGCCTCGACGGTGGCTCGGTCGCCAGAGGGCCGATACGTGGGACGCTCCGGTCGCGCGCGCCGGGGCTCCTCTTGCACCGCCGTGCTGGTGTCCACGCCGAGGATCTCGGTCACCTGCGCTCCCTTCGGTCCGGGACCGGCACGCACTTCAAGTGTTGCACCCGGCGGCACGGGGCCCTGGCCGCTGCGCTCGACCACGCTCACGTGCAGGAACGCGTCCCCGGAGCCGTCGGCAAGTTCGACAAAGCCAAATCCTTTGTCCGGATTGTACCACTTGACGGTGGCTCGGATGGATGGGCCGGAAGGAGTTTCCATGTGTGGGCCGCTCGGCGGCGCATACCCGAAATTACGGGTCGGCCGCTCGTAATTGTCATCGTCGAAACTACGGCGGCGGGGCGGCCGAAAATCTTTATCTCTGGTGTTCACGGCCGCGTCCTGTGCGATGCGCCACCACTCTCCGGTACGCGGCGTCGGCCGTCAATGAACTCTGCCGGCCGGCCAGGTTGTCGTAATGGATTGTGGACGGTGATGCGGGTTACGGATTTCGGACACGCTATGGGTCACGGATACCCGTGACGATTGGAAGTATCGGCACGCGGCGGTGATTGGCTCGCGGGCGGGTTGGTCGTCGCCTGAGCTGCGGCGCGGGGAGGGCGCGCCACTCCCCTCTTAGGAGGGGTTATAGCCGGTCAGACGGGAAAGTTCGCAGGAACAAGGGCACGTTCACCCTGTGTATCGGGTTCGTGCTGCGTCTGTGCCGGGGTGATGCTCAAAACTGGAGCAAGTGCCTTTTGGTGTCAATTTGACGAATGGTCGCAGGTGGCTAGACAGAGGGTCGCCTGCATGGCGTTGGCGGCTTGCAGGTCAAAACGCTCCGGTACCGCCGCCATGAGAGACGGGAGGCGCCGCACGCAACGCCGTGAGGAAACGGTATCGCTGTGGCGCTGAACCTAAACGCGCGCGCAGTTGGGATGGGAGCGCCGCGCCGCGCTGGGGCTATCGAGATCGCAGATGCGGCCCTTTCCAGACGTCCGCACCATTCGCGTCAATAACGCGCACATCGAATGTCTCGCCTCGATTGTGGGTCAGCACGGGCACCGTTTGAGCGTGGATGCAGGCGGTCGAAATATCCGGCGCGTCGAACTCACCCCGATCGATAGGCTGTTGAGTACCTCGGCAAATGATCTGGTAACTGTACAACATAGGCATATTCCGCAACCAAACGACGTGCATTGGTTGTAGTAATTCAGCCACAAGTTATACGCTGAAATACCCGCGGTCACAACATGCAGATTTTGTGGCCTTTTGCCCGTTTTCCACAGACATATCCACCCGACCCGACTGAAGCGAAAAAATTTTGCGACGGTCGGGATACATTCTCGTTACCCCCTGTTCACATAGCAACATCCGCAACGCGGCGCTTCCCGCACTCAGGAGTTTCCAGGTTCCATGACCGATATCTTGCTTCAATCGACCGCCGCCGCAGCCGGACTTCCCGCCGCCCTCGGTGACTTGGACGTGCTGATCGATCGCCAAATTCGTTCATTCCTTGAAGGCGATAGCGACGGCAGCGAGCTGTTGCGGGGGCTCTATGGCGATGCCATTGACGAGCCGATCCCGGGGCGGTTGATGGCGCTGCTGAAACGCTGATCATCCCGATTTCCGACCAAAAGGGCGGCCCACCGAGGCCGCCCTTTTTCATTGAAAATGTAACAGCGCCTGCACACCTCCTCTGTTACCGTCCATTTTCATTTCGGGCCTAGCTGGCTGAGGAGAGGCGATGAACTCCCGCTCGTTGGCGAGAGGTGCTGTGCAAGAAGACGATACCGCACACTCTGCTGAGTATTGCCTGGCCCGCGTCGAAGAAAGCGAACGCATGGCGGCTGAGGTCGAAGACCCGAAGAGTAAGGCGATCTTGCTCGATCTGGCGGACCGGTGGCGCCGCCTAGCCAAAGAAAGCAAGGGCGACGCACTCAAGCCGATAGGCGAAGACCGGACGCGGCCGCAGGCTGAGGCCTGATAATTACGTTAGCTCGAACTGGTCTGCCCGGTCGCGTATCACCTCGCGCAGAAGGGACGCCCGGTCCATCTCGACATCCAATCGACGCACCCGTTCCCAATCCTTCCGCTCTGAAGCCTCTGCACGTCTGGCGTATAGGTCGATAAGCTGCTCCGTAATCTCGACGGCAACGGCGGACTCGAAAGGCGGCAGCATGGGGAATGCCTCGCGTGATTGTTATGCAATTGAATATCTTAACGAGACATACTGACGAACAGTTCCGATAGGTAGGCCCCGGTCTTTAACGTTCGCGCCTACTTCAGAAAGTCTCAATTCTATATTTCCTGGTCTGGAACATTCGCGCGAGAACGGAGTTTCCGCATAAGAAACCGCACCCGAGGCGGCAGGTCACGGAAATGGGACCGGGTGGTGACGGATTTTGGACGGCCTAGGGGGGCCTGCTCCAGGATCGGAAAAGCCCGAAGCGTCACCGGGAAGTGTCCGCCTCAGGCTCTTTTACCGTGAGGAGCGCAATTGTCTCCTCGGGCAACCTACCCGCTGACAGCGGCGGCCTCACCTCCGATCCGCTGTGCCGCCGGCGTCTCGCGCACGCAGATCGCCGAGACCAGCGCGGCCAGCAGGGCAAACCCGGCAAGCGCATAGAGCCCGCCGGCATAGCTTCCGGTGTAGTCCTTCAGCCAGCCCATAATCGGCGGCGACACACTGCCGCCGAGGATGCCGACCGAATTGACCCAGGCGATGCCGCTCGCCAAGGCGGGGCCGGCAAGAAACACCGAAGGCAGCGGGAATAGGTGCGCGTTCCCCGCGTAGAGGCCGATCGTCATCAGCGACAGACCGGCAATCGACCACCAGGTGCCGGCAAAGAGCCCGGCAAGCAAGCAGCCGATCATCATCACGGTGCACGACCCGGTGAGGTTCCACCGACGCTCGTTCTTCTTGTCGGAGTAGTGACCCCACACAAGCATGCCGAGCGTTCCGAAGATGTACGGGATTGAGGTTGCAAAGCCGGTTTGCATGTTGGTGAGGCCCATGCTCTTGATGATCTGCGCCGAGAATACCGCGAGACCGACACTGACCCCCGCTTGGCCAAAGTGGATCGCGGCCAGCGCCAGCACGCGCGGGTTCCACAAGGTCTGCAGAACCGAGAAGGTGCGCCCGGCGGTGACCGCTTTCTTCTCCTTTTGCATCTCCTGGTCGAGCCAACGCTTTTCCTCGTCGTTGAGCCATTTCGCATTAGCAGGCCGGTCCGGCAGGTAGAAGAAACAGAGTAGGCCAAAGATCACCGCCGGCAGCGCTTCACCGATGAACAGCCACTTCCAGCCCGCAAAGCCCAAGATGCCGTCAAGTTCGAGAAACGCGGTCGATACCGGTGCGCCGAGCCCGAGCGACACCGGGATCGCCGCCATAAAACCGGCGACGATGCGAGCCCGATGCAAGGGCGGGAAGAAATACGTGAAATAGAGGATCATGCCGGGGAAAAAGCCGGCCTCGGCGAGACCCAAACCAAACCGCAAGCAGAAGAAGCTGATCGGCCCCTGCGTGAAGGCGAAGGCGCCCGAGACGATACCCCAGCTGATCATGATGCGGCCGATCCAGCGCCGCGCACCGACCTTTTCCAGGATCAAATTGCTCGGTACCTCAAGCAGAAAATAGCCCCAGAAGAACGCACCCGCTCCCAGCCCATAAATATAGCTGCTGAGCCCCAGATCCTTATTCATCGTCAGCGCCGCAAACCCGATATTGGCGCGGTCGAGATAGCAGATGAAATAGAGAACGAAGCAGAATGGCAGCAGACGCAGGTAGATCTTTGTCATGGTCTGCCGCTCAAGCACGGACGCTGTCCTCATCGCGAGCCCTCCCTTGTTCCGTCATTGCCGAAACATGAAGCCGCCCGTTCGTTCGCGGCGGCCGGGCCGTTTGATCGACCCTGGCCTTCCCGCGGATATCTTATCGTATCGTAGCGAAGGGAAAACGATAGGCCCTTAAGCGTGGTGTGGGCGACAGCGTCTTATTTTATCTTGGAGTTGGCGGGATGATGACCGGTGCGGAGGTTTGAGGTCGGAGAGGGTCATGGAAACGGGACGGGATGGTGACGGATTTTGGACGGTTTCAGCCTGGCGAGGAGGTCACGGATTTCGGACAGCTGCTGGGGGGCCGCGAGGCGGGGAAAAGGTGCCTTGCCCTTGGTCCCATTAGGAGGGAGTTGAAGAGGCGTCGCTCGGCGTGGGGCTGCGATGGGCGGGCCTTATTCGGGTTTCCGCTCGGTGAGGGCGCCTTGCCCGGTGAGGCGGAAGGCGGAACGACAGGCTACCTGCGAGCGCGTGGCAGGACGCGGCGCTCCCGGCAGCTCTGCTAATCGGGTTCGAGCGGAGGAAGCGTCGGAGACTGGGAACGAACTCCACCCATGTCTGTTTTAGGAGTTTAGGGGCAACAGCTCGGTGGGGACGGATGCGGAATAAACAGCGCGCATCACTTCTAGAATTGATCAAAGCAAATGAGGCCCAGAGCCGTATACAAAGCCATCGCGACCAGGTGGCACAGTTCGAGGAACTGGCGCGAGCCGAAGGTGATTACAAGCTCCGCAGCCAGCTTCTAACGCTGGCTGCGCGCTATCACGAACTGGCGGAGCGTTTGGAGCGCGATAACCCCTTACCGGACCATGCCGACCACGAATAACCCGATGCCGCCGATACCCAAACGCTAAGGCGCTCCACATCCCGGTCGTGATGATTTCGGGCAGCCCGGACAGCGGGTCGTTCGCCGAAGATCAGGGGCTTCAATTGCTGAGCAAGCCCCTTCCGGGCGACTGAACTGATACAGGCGGTCAAAAACGTAATAGCCGGCGATCGGCACCGCCGGTGCGGTGCTTACACATCGGCGCCAATGCGATCACGCTGCGTTGTTTAGTGTGCCAGCGCTATCGCCGCCGCCTGCACCAGCAAAACCGCTCGATCGCAGCCGAGCGTGCGCGCAAAGTAGCTTGAGCTCTCCGCGCAATACGATGTCATCCAGCCATATACGAGCTTGAAAGTGGCCTTCGTTCCACAGCTCGGTCTCGATGGAAAGGTAATTCACGTGCCCCCCTGCGGCTGCTAACTCGCGGGCGCGGCGCACGACGTATTCGCGGCTTGCAGCCTGTTTCATTCTACCTCGGCCTTATGCTGTCCGTTGGTATATGGGGACGAGAGCGCGAATATCACACCCACGGAAACGGCCGCGTGACCCGTGGTGCTTTTGCCCAATCTCAGGGATGCTGAGGAAGGGCACTCCAACCGCGATTTTATTCTGCCTTCTCTGGCGTGCCGTCATCGAATGGGCAGGATATTGGCCCATTCGTGTCGCCTCTCTCGATCGCCTCTCGCATTGACCGATGATCGTCGAGACCAAGGGCATCGGGTGATATTTTCGACCGGGCCATCTCGTCTTCTAACCGTTGGCCTTTCCAATAATCTCCGCCGCCGAGCTTCCTGATCCGGCCATACTCAATGCGCCAAGACGGTCGATCGTCCGTCATGGCCGAAATAATATCATGAATTGTGACCAATATCGGCGTACCGATCTTAGGTGATCAGCGATTTAGCGATCCCGCGTAGCGCCATTTCCACGGTCAATCGCCTTCATATCACCATATTAAAACTGCAGCTTAACATAATCGGGCACAGCAACCTTTGGAGAATGGCATTGGATTCACTTCAGAAATCTCAACGGTTTGATGAAGTTGTTGAGCCAAGATACCGTGCGGAGATGAATTGTATCGGTCGAACTGGGCAGATTGAGCGAGTTCAACGAATGAGGCGCCGGCTGATCCAGGTCGGGGATCTACGCAACCAACGAAAGTACGTCGATCGGCCGCTGCCAGCCCCCGGATAGCATGCGGCGGTCTAAAGGACATTTGAAGAAGGGCGGCGCATGGCAGCGTTCGCGAAAGGAAAAGCGCATGACAGTGGCGAACGCAGCGGCGCGCGGAATCAGTAGCGGTGCCGTCTGGGAGACGGCACGGCGCCTCAACCTATACGCACTGACCAATATCGCGCTGGATGCGCTGATCACGCAGCATCACGAGGCGTCGCTACTTGTTAATCAAGTTACTGCCGAGGCGGCGCGGCATGTCCGCGACCTCCGTCGAGCATCAGAGGCGGCGGGGTAAATTTCCGGCCGGAGGCGGGATGATCTTTATCTACCGTTTCGCTTTCGAGCCTTGCGGGCGGCGTAGCGAGCGTCGCGCGCAATCTGCTCCTCGGCTTCAGCGGCGGGCTTCTTCGCATCGGCTGCCGTGTTCGGGCGATCGGCGATGCTCTTGTCTCGAAATCCGCTCATCTACTCGACCTTTACCAACTCAATTCCCTGGTAATCACCCGGTAAACCCGCTCGCCAATCAGGACTTCGGAATGCTCACCGTCGCCGATGTCGCGCTTGAAGACGCCCCGCCGATCCTTCCAGCGCACCGGATCGCCGGGCTGGCGTGTTGGCAAGGCCGGGGCTGAACTCACAGGCTGCTTGCGCCCGCGTTGGCTGGCTTTGAGCCCGTTTCTGGCAGCCATTGTCTCAAATCCTTTCATGGTGGGTACGGCACGAGCGCGGCCCGCTGGGCGTCTTAACACGGCCGGGGCTATCGTCACGATATACCGTTCGGCCCGGTATCCTTGGCCGGGCGGGGTTACAAGTCTTCACAATCTGATTCGGGCCATTCATCCGGACGGATAGGATGGCGAATTATGGTGTCCCCGTCCTGTCCGCAAAATAGGGGGGCTATGGCCCGAGCGATTGCGACCGAGCGTTTGATTGGGTACGCCTTTACCATCAGCGTTTTTGGCTTCATTTGTGCTGTCGTCGCGGGCGTTTTTACATCCTAACGGTTCGCCCCGGAATGCGACCATGCCAATTCTTCCTGACTTCACGGAAGAGGAAATCGACGCACTCGTAGCTGCGGGCCGGTCGGCGCTGAGCCGCGAACCGCCCGCCCTACTGCCAAAGCTCCGCGCGTTGCGGAGCGCTTTATCGAAAATCGACCCCGTCACCGGTAGCGAACCGCAGCCGGAGCTCCAGGCGGCGGACCTCAGGCAAGGAACCAAGCGTCGATAGGGTTCGGTGCCCGCTCCGTGCCGCGAGGCGATCACAGATTTCTTTGCATATCTCCAGCCGGCGCCGCACCTTGGGCCGAGAGGGGTGCCTCTCTGGCGGGGCGTATTGGTGCTTTTACGGGTCGTGGTACATCCGAGCCTTGACCGCTTCGAGCTCCGCGATGACCGTCGGGTCGGCGATTTTGGTAAAGCGGGGCACCTCTCTCCCCTCCCGAAAGGCGGGCTTGTAAAACATGTAGAGCGGTCGCAGGTCGAACAGGCCGCCGTTCCGATAGGCGTAGGAGTCCTCGTAGAGCGGTCGGTACACCTGCATGAACCCGTCTTCGGTGCGGCAGTCATCTTCGGTGTGGTGGCCGACACCATAAATGTAATATGCGTAGTTGTTCAGCGGCCCATCGGGGTTGTGTTTGAAATGGTAGTAGTAGCCGGGCTCGGGCCGCTCGCCCGGTGGCGGAATATCGTACGCCATCACATTCTCCGCTTTCGCTGTGCGTGGCGCGACACGCAGAGGACCAAAGGGGCGATGCGGCCAGGCGCGCTGCGTTGCCCCGGTCAGGGCGTGCAAGCAACTGTCCGAGCCAATAATAGAAACCCCGCCGGTGAAGCGGGGCCTTTTATTCCTCGGACGCAGCGGCGCCTCACCAATAACTCCAACGTCCTCCAGACCAGCGACGGTGGCGGTAGTACCCACCGTGCCAGCGGTAGGGATAGTTGCCCCCGCGATAGTAGTAGACCTCTTCCATTGACCGTGTCGCGGCCACGGCTGCCGTTGGTTTTAATGCAAGCCCCATAGGAGCGGCGCCGGCACTCGTCGCGACGATCAGTGCCCCACCAAGAGCTACGCCGAAAAAGCCTTGCTTGAGCATAAAGTCAACTCCGCGCTGTGTTCCGTATTCCAGAACGCGCCGAGGGCATGAATAATCCGAGGGTGACAATTTGTCGTTCCCCGCCCTAGCCGGGGCTAACTCGCGGGCGTCGAAGAGGCGTTAGTCGAAGCAGTGTCCTGCCCCGCGGTTAGGTCGGAAGCCGCTGTCGGTCGCCGGCACGCTCGGCAACGACATGCTCGCGCGCATGGCCCAGCGGCAACCGGAGGATCACGGGCCCGGCTTCATTGCCATCGACATGCGCTTCTGCGGTTACCAGTGCGGGCCTGAAGTGCACCTCAGCGTGTCCGCGCGCGACTAACCACCTGGGCTCACCACCCCGCTTAAGCGCTTGTACTTCTGGCGTATGGTGGGGCGTAGCAGATTGGTCTCCGCCAGTTCAGAAAGCCTGTGGAATAATGGAATGACGCCGGGTTCTTCGACAAGACCGATCGCGTCGGCTATGGGCATCCATGACAGTCGACGTTGACGTTTCTCCGGCCATTTCTTGACCTGTTTTGTTACTCTGAGCAGATACACCTCGACCGAGGTAGGAGAGCGCTCACCGGACTCGCGCCGCTTGAAATACGTGTAAAAGCCGAGCGGAATTGATCCGTCGATCTTCCCCTTCACCCCACCCTCTTCATAGGCTTCGATTTTGGCAGCTTTGCTTGGCCGTGTCGCTGGATCGATATTGCCCTTGGGGATGATCCAGCGCCGTGTGTCGCGCGACGTGATAAGCAATACGGAAATTTGACCGCCAACGACGCGGTACGCGATAACACCGGCTTGATGAAGCGTCGTACTCACAGGGCCCCTCACCTTCCAAGTCAAGAAGCCCGCTTAGGCCTTAACAGGGGGAGGCCTCGGTACAACTCAGCGATTATACTCTCAAATTGGCCAAATGGTTGCAGGCATTCATGGGTCATCGCAGAATTAATCCAGCCAGCGAACACTTCGATTTGTGTAGCAAACCGAATGGGCCGCCGGTGCCGCCGGTACAAACTGTGCTTCTGGCGCGGAGCCCCAGGAGGAGAGTTAGAGAAGCAGGCAGCGCGTGATCTGGATATGATGCCTGGTGCGGGAACAGTTAAAGCTCTTATGAGCTCGATGTTCCCTATCAGATCATACGCACGCGATCGTCGGCGCGTTCCGGAGCGGCTTCACAGGAAACCGGGCCACGAAAAACTTTCGCCAGTGCGCGCATAGCGTTAATTATTACGTAAAATCAATGTTGTAGCGACGTAAACAAATTCGGCGTACATTGGTTCCCTGCTTCCGTGTCGGATGCGGTTTAAACGCGAGAGGGAAATGTCGCGCGTGAGTCCGTCTGCCGTTTTTATCCCGAAGCCTTCCAAGGTGTCGTTTGCCGAAGCCATGGTCCGGCTTCGCCTGTGGTTCGATCATAAAAAAATCCAGCCAACCGGCTTTCGGCTCCGGCCCGGTGACGAAACAGGGTTCGAGATAAGCTTTCAGAGCACAGAAGAGGCTTCCGCCTTCGATGCCGGCTTTGCCTGGTCAGCCCCGCCGGCTTAATCGGCCCATATGTTTCTGGGGTCAATCACGCTTGCCGGAGTACGCGGCGGATGAGCCAGAGCGGAGAGCTGGGTGGGCAGCGCGTACGAGCCCGTCCTAGCGCCGCAACTTCTTAGTAGTGCCTAGCGTGACGGCGTCGGAGGAACGGCCGGATTTGGCGCGCCTACGCCGTTGTCGAAGCTGGTCACCAATGACCGCATCCTTGCGCTAAACAGCCGCGCTCAGCGACGACGGAAGGAATTTCCTGGACCCGTTGTGGGGATAAGCGTCGTCTGCTCTTCCTCGCGCGCTACCATCAAACCGTATGAGCGACGACAACCGGCGACAGGAAGCGGCGACACGTCGCGACCTGTCGCGGCATGCCGCGACAGGCGACTACTCCCGCTCAATCGAGGATGCCCTCGCCCTCTATGAGGCGGCAGGCCTGTCGCGCCTCAACCAGAGACGGTGTCGCGGCTTGTCGGCGCTGATGACCGAATCGTCGGGCTGCTTGAGCGCAAGAACGACTTTCTCCGGGGTCAGATCGCGGTCAAGGACCGGCAGATTGACGCGCTCAACGAACGCGTCTTTGCGACGAACAAGCCCGGTATGGCCTGTTTTCGCGTGATAGCGGGGGAGCGTCCGCCAGTCAGAACATTTAATGGACTCAATCCCTTGCGAGGCGCATGGTGATATCGGCTGGCAGCCCGTGATATCGGTTCCGACACGACTACGGATCTGGGGGTTGGGAGTTCGAATCTTCCCAGGCGCGCTGACTTTTCCATCATACAGATAACTGGAGTCCCACGCTGCGGCCCGGCCTGTTGCTGTTCGCGATCTTCACGGCTGTCGTTTGTCTGGTGGCGAAGCCGCGCCATATCGTCAACATGCCAATGCCGGTGGTTGCTGGTTGTCCCGGCTGGTTGTTCCTGAGCAGTGAACTGGCCGCCAGCCCGCATCGCGACGCTTATTTCCCCGCGCACATCCGGTTTATCGAAAAGATCGCAGCGTATTTGACAAGTCAGCGTGTCCCGCTCGTCGTCGTCCCCGTGCCGGACAAATCGCGGGTACAGGCCGAGGCGCTTTGCCGTCTGCGCCGGGCCAACGCCATCGAGGACCGGCTGGAGCGGATGACAGGTTCACTGCGGGGGGCGGGGATTAAAGTAATTGACCTCTTACGGCCGCTGAGAGAACTCGGTGAAGACGCGTTCTACCGAACCGACTCGCACTGGAACGAACGCGGCGCCAAACGGGCGGCCGAGATCATCGCCGCCGAGTTGCGCCAATGGGGCCTCGACTCGTCAGAGCGGGCCGAGTTCCGCTTTACCAGCGAGCCCCCGCGCGAGCGTATCGGCGATCTGATCGGTCTCGTCGGTCTCGAACATGCGCCGTCGGCGTTTCGCCCGGCGGGCGACATCGAGGCGCCGACGGCGATCGAGCAGCGCGCCCCGCCCGGCGTCGGTCTGCTCGACGAGCTTCCCGCACCGGACATTGTGATGTTCGGGACATCGTTCTCAGTGACGGGCAATTTCGTAAAGTTTCTGGCAGCTTCCCTAGGCGCGCCGATCGACAACAGAGCGCTGCGTGGCGGCGGCCTCACCAAAGCGGCGCAGGCCTATTTCGCCGATCTAATCTTTCTCCGTGCGCGTCCGCGGGTCGTCATCTGGGAGATTCCGGAACATATGGAATACCGGGTCGAGAAAGCGGAGACCGAGTGGGATCCGGGCAGCGGCGCTCGTAAGCTCCCATAGATCGGCGCGCCGCTCGTTTCATCGGCACTTTCGGCTGAGCGACCGGACACCAGGTGCGTCGGCCAGTCAAAGCAACGCCGTCGTGCGCTGCTCGAGCTTTTGCCGTCAGCTCTGTTCGAGTTCGGTGTCCCAGTAGAGATAGTCCCGCCAGCTGTCATGCAGGTAGTTCGGCGGGAAGGCGCGGCCGTTCTCCTGCAGCATGAAGGATGACGGCTGCATCGGTCTGTGGCGCGGATACATGCCGCTCTGCTCAGGGAGGCGATTGCCCTTGATCAGATTGCACGAGGAGCAGGCGGTCACGACATTGGCCCACACGGTCCTGCCGCCCTTTGAACGCGGCACGACATGGTCGAAGGTCAAATCGTGCGACGGAAACGGCTCGCCGCAGTACTGGCACGAGAAACGGTCGCGCAGAAACACGTTGAACCGGGTAAAGGCCGGGTTGCGCGCGGCCCGAACGTATTCCTTCAGCGCAATGACGCTCGGCAGCCGCATTTCCAGCGTCGGGCTGCGCACATAGACATCGTAATGATCGACGATAAAGACCCGCTCGAGAAACACCGCCTTGACCGCGTCCTGCCATGACCACAGCGACAAGGGGAAATAGCTCAGCGGGCGAAAATCGGCGTTAAGCACCAGGGCCGGGCAGCTGTCGAGCATGCACTCACCACTAATAGGCCGGCAATGATCCCGAGTATCATGGGATTATGACGGATTGTTAGCAGGATCGGGGCTAGGGCGACAAGTTTTAGCGGGAGCCTCGGAATGGCTGGGATGTCGGAGGATCGAGGCCGCGTGACCGCGGAAAGGAAGCCGACATGAGCCTTGTCGCATGGCTGCGCCGATTCTTTCACGGACGCGACAAATTCGCACCGCGCGCTCCGACGCAGTGCCATTTGTGGCACATCAAAGCGATCGGCGCCCAGGACATCGCCGGGGCATTCGCGTTGGTCGAAGGACTGTTCGACGACGGCGCCCATAACAGCGCCGATTTGGTGCGCTGCCGCGATTGCGGACAGCTTTATCTGTCGGTCTTCGAAGAGCACATCGATTTTTCCGGCGACGACGACGATATCTTTCGTCTGTACCTGCCGGTGGAGCGCGGTGACGACGCCGCGGGGCTGGCAAAACTCGGGCTGCTGCGCCTGTCGGACCACCGGCCGCATTTACGGGCCGATCCCGGCCATGTGCGCTGGGTGCGGTGACAAGCTGAACCTTGGGTGCGTCCTTCGAGACGGCTGCTTCGAAGCCTCCTCAGAGTCTCACTCGAAATTACCTTCGTCATTCCGGGGCGGCCCGCAGGGCCGAACCCGGAACCCATGAACACCGGCTTGGCCGATGGGGGTTGCGGCCTCGGGACGCACTTTTCGAGGTCCGTGTTCATGGGTTCCGGGTTCATCGCTGCGCGATGCCCCGGAATGACGCGGGGAAGCAGCGTCTTGAAAACGAGCCAAACGCATTTTCCAGTCAGGCTCTCAGGATGACGCATTTTCTTTGTGCCATCCAACAAGCTCGTCATCCTGAAGAGCGGGCGCACCCTGCGTCTCGAAGGACGCAAGCTGCTGATACCGACTTCAGGAAAACGCTAGCGCGTCGGCACCGGTTTTTCGCCGCGATAGTCGTAAAAGCCGCGGCCGGTCTTGCGGCCGAGCCAGCCGGCCTCGACGTATTTAACGAGCAAGGGGCACGGCCGGTATTTGCTGTCGGCGAGCCCCTCGTAAAGCACCTGCATCACCGAAAGCGCGGTGTCGAGGCCGATAAAATCGGCCAGTTCGAGCGGGCCCATCGGGTGATTCGCGCCGAGCTTCATCGCCGTGTCGATCGCCTCGACACTGCCGACGCCCTCGTAAAGCGTATAAACCGCCTCGTTGATCATCGGCAGCAGGATGCGGTTGACGATAAAGGCCGGGTAATCCTCGGCGGCGACTGGGGTCTTGCCGAGGCGCAGGGTCAACTCGCGGGTGGTGGTAAAGGTTTCCTCGTCGGTGGCGATGCCGCGGATCAGCTCGACCAGGCTCATCGCCGGCGCCGGGTTCATGAAATGCATGCCGATGAACTTGCCCGGCCGATCGGTGGCCGACGCCAGCCGGGTGATCGAGATCGACGAGGTGTTGGTGGCGATCAGCGCACTCGGCTTCAGCTTTGGGACGAGCTGTTTGAAGACCTCGCGCTTGACCTCTTCCTTTTCGGTCGCGGCCTCGATGACCATGTCGCAATCGGCGAAGCCGGCGAAATCGGTCGCGGTGGCGATGTGGCGCAGCGCCGCCGCCTTGTCTTCCTCCTTGATGCGGCCGCGGGCGACCTGGCGGCCGAGATTGGCGTCGATGCTTTCGAGCGAGCGCGCCAGCACCTCGCTGTTGACATCGGCAAGCACCACGTCGAGCCCCGCCAACGCGCAAACATGGGTGATGCCCTGCCCCATCTGCCCGGCCCCGACGACGCCGATGCGGTGCAGTTCGGTCACTGCTGGCGCTTGGCGAGCTCGGCGTCGAGCTCGGGGAGGAGCTTGAACAGATCACCGACCAAACCGTAATCGGCGATCTGGAAGATCGGCGCTTCCTCGTCCTTGTTGATGGCGACGATGACCTTCGAATCCTTCATCCCGGCAAGATGCTGGATTGCGCCGGAAATGCCGACCGCGATGTAAAGCTCGGGCGCGACGATCTTGCCGGTCTGGCCAACTTGGTAGTCATTGGGTACGAAGCCGGCATCGACCGCGGCGCGCGAGGCGCCGACCGCGGCGCCCAGTCTGTCGGCGACCGCTTCCAGCAGGTGGAAATTGTCACCCGACTGCATGCCCCGGCCACCCGAAATGATAATCCGGGCGCTGGTGAGCTCCGGCCGCTCGGATTTCGACAGCTCGGCCTTGACGAACTCGCTCAAACCGGCCGAGCCGGGGCCGGAAATTGCTTCGACCGTCGCCGATCCGCCCTCCGCCTCGCCCGGCGGGAAGGCCGTGCCGCGCACCGTGATGACCTTGACGCCGTCCTTCGACTGCACCGTCGCCAGCGCGTTGCCGGCGTAGATCGGCCGCACGAACGTGTCCTGCGAGACGATGCCGCTGATATCGGAAATCTGCATCACGTCGAGCAGCGCCGCGACGCGCGGCATCAGGTTCTTGCCCTGCGTCGTCGCCGGCGCCAACAGATGCGAATAGGCCGGCGCGAGGCCAACGAGCAGCGGCGCGACATTCTCGGCTAGGCCGTGACCATAGGCTGCATCGTCGGCGATCAGAACCTTGGCGACCCCGACGATCTTTGCCGCGGCATCGGCGGCCGGACGGCAATCCTGGCCGGCGACGAGGACATGAATATCGCCCGCCCCGGCCTTTGCCAGCTCGGCAGCGGCAGCGACGGCGTTGAGGGTGGCGGGCTTGACCGAACTGTTGTCATGTTCGGCGACGACCAGAATGCTCATCAGATAACTCGTGCCTCTGTCTTCAACTTGGTCACCAGCTCCTCGACCGAGCCGACCTTGACGCCGCCTTGGCGCTTCACCGGCTCCTCGACCTTGAGGGTGATCAGCCGCGGCGCGACGTCGACGCCAAGATCGGCGGGGCTTACGGTGTCGATTGGCTTTTTCTTTGCTTTCATGATGTTAGGCAGCGATGCGTAACGCGGCTCGTTAAGTCGCAGGTCGGTGGTGACGACCATCGGCAACTTCAATTTGATGGTCTCCAGCCCGCCATCGACTTCGCGGGTGACTTCGGCGTCGCCAGAGCCGATTGCGACTTTCGACGCGAAGGTGGCCTGCGGCCAACCCAACAGCGCCGCGAGCATCTGTCCGGTCTGGTTGCAGTCGTCATCGATCGCCTGTTTGCCGATGATGACGACTTCCGGCCCTTCCTTCTCGATCACCGCCTTCAAGAGCTTGGCCACGGCAAGCGGCTGCAGCTCGACATCCGTCAGCACCAGCACGCCGCGATCGGCGCCCATCGCCAGCGCGGTGCGGATCGTCTCCTGGCATTGCTGCACGCCGCAGGATACCGCGATGACCTCGTCGACCGTTCCGGCCTCGCGCAGACGCAACGCCTCCTCGACCGCGATTTCGTCGAACGGGTTCATCGACATCTTCACATTGGCGGTCTCGACGCCCGTGTGGTCCGCCTTGACCCGAACCTTGACGTTGTAATCGACCACCCGCTTGACCGCGACCAGCGCCTTCATCGTGCCACCAAGCTCAAGTTTGGGCCGCGAATTGTGCACGCGCCCATGCGGATGGCAAGGTTGAAGGCTGCAATGGCTGTATTGCGTCCCTAGAGCTTGATCGTCAGACGCGTGCCGATGGCCAGTGCGTTGGGGAGCGGGTGGATGCTGAACGTGCCGGGAATGCCGGCATTGGGGTTGATCACGTATTGGATATCGGGCTGCAGCGTCAGCCAGTTGGTGATCGGCGCCTGGTAAGTCAGTTCCAGCACAGTCTCGTTGCTGGCGTAGGACGCCACGCCGTAGCCAAAGGTAACAAGATCGCGGCTTAACGCGCGCGCCGCGGGGCTAATGCCTAGATAGGAGACCGCAAATCCGAAGATGTCGTTGGGCCGGTCCGGGAACGGCGCCAGCCAGTTCATTCCGGCTGCGGCAAAGAAATTGCTGATGTTGCGGTCGCTGGGCCCGCCCATCACTTGCAGAAAGACGCCAATACCCTGGTCCTTGGTACCGGAGCGCCGCCAGATCGTCTGATCGATAGTGCCGTAGAGAGCCCAGTCGCCGGTGTGAGGCTGCGGAATCCCGTTGCTGGTCGGACTGGCGAGCAGCCCACCCATCGTGTCGAAGCGCTGGTCTGCGAAACTGCTCGACGAATACCACCCGCCCAACCTGTAGATCGTCGGCAGGTTGGGGGAGGCATCGGGATCGGGTTGATACTGGATCTCGCCGATTGCCAGCGTATGGTCGTCGAGCCGAAACGCAGTGCCGTTGCGGTCGCGGATTTGCGGGTCGCCAGTGCCGGGCGGCGCTGGATCGCCGTTGTACACCCCACCAAGCAGCGTGATGTTGTCGGTCGCATTGTACTGAACGCGGACGAACGGCGTCGCCAACGGATAATTGGGGCCGCCGGAAGGTAGAACGGCGGCCGCCATGCCGGGGAAACCAAAGCTCGAATTGATAAAAAGCGCGGCGAACGTTGTATCCATGAATTCGTCGTTGGCGCCTTCCTGACCGAACCGCACCGACAACTTGCCATCGAACAGCTTCTGGTCGAGCCACAGGTCGTAGAGCTTGAAGCTCGGCGCCGCCTCGATGCTGCTGACGAGCTGCATGTTGCCGACGAGGCTGCGGCTCGGCCCGTGCGCGTGAATGTCAAAGGCTTCGACCGTGAATTGCGCACCCGGCCAGCCGACCAGCTTTTCCAGGTCGACCTCGAGTTTGCCGGTGGTCAGGCCGGTATAGGCGACACCTTGCTTGCCGCCACCGGTCACGTTGGCCCAGACTTCGCTCTGCTCGTTCAGGCTCAGCGTTATCCCGCTGTCCTTGAGTTTGTCCCGTTCGCGGTGGAATTCGCGAAGCCAATCACCGAGGATCAGCGGGAACGGGCTTTCCTGCGCCGGCAGGCCGGGCGCGTTCGTGTCCGATTTGTCAGCGACCGCGCCAAGCCCTGACGCGGCATCCGCGCCCCGCGTTTGAAGCGGCAAGGCACCCAATGCCAACCCTAAGGAGACTGTGAGAGCCCTACTCGGATAACGGCGAGCAAGTGAGGGCCGCCGATCAGCCGTGGATTGCTGAGTCGAGGTGACCGTTGCCGCATCCATGCCGCTCGCTCGCGCCTCCCCGGGCCGACCTTAGCCGAGGAATGTTGCGGCGCGAAGTCGCGCCGTGGTTATGGCGCGCAAACAGTCCTTCGCGTCACGCGTTCCGAGCTCAGAGGTATTTCGTCGGCTGCCGGAGGGTGCGCCACATATGCGCGCTCGGGCTGTCGTCAAAGCCGAGACCTTCTTCCGGCTGACGGAAGTTACGGCCGATAACGTCTTCGAATTCTTCGAGTTCGACATGGACATCCGGGTCAAACGAGTACAGGTCGTGCACGCAAATCATCCGCGCCGTGCCGTACCATTTATGCGCGCGGGCTTCCTTGTACGCGCGCTCGATATGCGGCTCGGGCTGATAGTCCTCGCCGAAATAGGCCTTGTAGTTGTCAGGATAAGCGTAGCCGAATGACTCGTCGGGATAGAAGCGCAGAGCCTGATGCGCGCGAATCGCCCAGGTCACCTCTTCGGTCACATAAGGCTCGACCATCTGCGCGCCCCAATAGCCATGGTCGGAGCGGATAAAGCCGAGCACCGCGATATCGTGCAGCAGGCAGGCGAGCACCACGTGCTCCGGCATGCCGGCCGCCTTGGCGTGCCGCGCACTCTGCAACAGGTGCATCGGCGGCGCGAGCCGCAGCCGGAAAAAGTCCATCAGCGTCGGTTTGTCGGGCATTTTGGGCAGGCGTGGATCGTCGCCCATCAGCATCTTCGCGCCATTATGCTCCTTCTGGAGCTTCGGGCCGTTGGGCATCGCGAAATCGCCCTCGGCGATGAGAAAAAGCCGCGAGCGGACCGCGATGGCATCCTGCAAATCCTGCATCAGCTTGTCTTCGAGCGCGTCGGCCTTCTGCGACGCGGTCATAAGATCGTTCATTATCTTCTCCCTAAACCGCCCGGGCTTGTGCTCGCCAGATACTGATCCAGGGCGAGACGGAAGCAAAGCACTGCATTGAGTTCAGATCGATCCCCGGCTATGTGACCTGGGTCACATGGCCATTCCGCAAGCACCGCCAATTTTTCGCACGGTGCGGCGTGACGCCGCACCGCGAAGAGGAGCAAGCGCCATGTCCGCAAACAAGTTCGTGCTTAAAGGTCCGGACGTCGAGGTCGATTATACGATTGGTGGCAATCCCAGCTTTACCGCGCTGACCTACAAGGCCGGCGCGATGGTCAAGAAATTCAAGCCCGCCGCGATCGAGGCCGACGATACCGGTCTCGGCCACATGGTTTCGGTGCCGCTGATTGAGACCATTGATGTCGGCGGGGAACGGTTCGGCTTTTTCCTGCCGGTGATCGACGTGCCGCAGGGGCAGACCGCGAGCTTCCACACGATCGGGCTCTACGACACCTTCAACGGACCCGATTCGCGTCCGACGCACACCCAGTCGTGGCGCTGCATCAGCCTGACCGGGACGGCGCAGACCGTGATTGTCCCGCTGGTCGAGACGGCTGCCGACTGACCTTAGCGCTGCCGCTTTCTCCCCGCTGTTGCGGCGGCGAGAAGGCGGCTCGCATCGCCAGCAATATCAGAGGTATTTCGCGGGACGGATCATCGCTCGCCACATATGCGCGACCGGCGAGTTGTCAAAGCCGAGGCCTTCTTCCGGCTGCTTGAAATTGCGGCCGATCACGTCCTCGAATTCCTCCAGCTCGACATGCACGTCGGGGTCGAACGAGTAGATGTCGTGCACCGTGATCATGCGGCCCGACATATACCATTTGTGGTCGCGCATCCGCTTGTAGTCGTCTTGGATGTACTGGTCCGGCCGGTACTCCTCGCCGAACGAGGTGAGGTAGGACTGCGGATATTCGTAGCCGACCGATTCGTCGGGGTAGAAGCGCAGCACCTGGTGCGCGCGGATCGCCCAGGTCACTTCCGGGTCGACATAGGGCTCGACGAGCTGCGCGCCCCAATAACCGTGATCGCCGCGGATAAATCCGGCGGTCGACACGTCGTGCAACAGGCAGGCCAGCACCATCTTCTCCGGCAGCCCGCCTTTCACCGCATGCCGCGCGCTCTGCAAGAGGTGGATCGACGGACCGAAGCGGTACTGGAAGAAATCCATCAAGGTCGGCTTTTCCGGCATCGCCGGCAGGCGCGGGTCGTCGCCCATCAACACCTTGGCGTTCGGGTTCTTTTTCCGAGCTTCGGCCGGGTTCGCCGGCGGCCCCATATCGCCCTCAGCGAGCTGATAGATGCGCGACTTGATGACGATGTAATCGAGCTCGCGCGCCATCTTCTTTTCGAGCGCGTCGGCCTTTTGCGACAGGGTCATGATGTCGTTCACGGCATTTCTCCTCGCCCCGGACCTGCATTGGCCAAAGCCTAGCAGATCACGCGGCCGAGAGGCTACGCCCGCAAGCCGGAACTCGCGGCGTAGGGCCGTGCCGCCGGCGGTCAGGCCTTGACGGTCGACGCCTTGTAGATCGCGTCGATGGCCTCTTCCAGCGCCGTCTCGAACTCGGCGTCGCTCATCGAAGCTCGGAGTTCTTCCACCAGCGCGCGCGAGAAGCTCGCGATCATGCCGTGATTGGCGGCGAGGCGCTTGCAGGCATCGGTGCGCGTGTAGCCGCCGGACAGCGCGACGACGCGAACCATGCGTTTGTGGTTGATCACCGGCGCGTAGAGGTCGGGGACATCGGGGATCGTCACTTTGAGCATGACCGGCGGGCCGTTCGGATCGGCGTCGAGATGCTTCATGATCTCGGTGACCAGGATCGCTTCGGCGCCTTTCTTGTCCGGGCTCTTGATCGAGACTTCGGGCTCGAGGATCGGCACGATGCCGTGCGCGCAGATCTGCTTGGCCAGTTCGAACTGCTGGTCGACGATCGCGGCAATGCCCGTCTTCGAGGCTAGGTTGATGACCGAACGTTCCTTGGTGCCGTAGACGCCCAGCTTGCTCGCCCGCGTGAGCAGATCATCGAGCCCGGAGATCGGCCGCATCATCTGCACGCCATCCTTCTCGGCCTCGAGCCCCTTGTCGACTTTGAGGAACGGGACGACGCCGCGGTCTTCCCACAAAAAGGCCGGAACGGATTTGCCCTGCGCCTCGCCATCCATGGTGGCTTCGAACAGGATGGCGCCGATGACCTTGTCGCCAGTGAACGCGGGCGCACTGATGATGCGCACGCGCATCTCGTGCATGAGCCTGAACATTTCTGCGTCGCCACTATAGGCGTTGTCCTGGATGCCGTAGAGGCGCAACGCCCCCGGCGTCGATCCGCCGCTTTGGTCGAGCGCAGCGATAAAGCCGCCCTTGCCGTGCATCTGCGCCATCATTTTCTCGTCTGCCATGGTCGTCATTCCCGCGTTAGAGAATTGCGCCAGCGATGCGCGCTTTGGGGATTATACGCCGGCATCCATCCATAGCCATCGGCAAGGAGGCATCGTTCAGCACTTTTTCGTCGCGATGGCCACCCGCTCCCCTCCGGGCGCAGGCGGCACGCCGTCAGATCGTTCGTCTGATGCCGAAGACGACGCGCCAGGCCGCGGTGGCGGCGCAAAATAGCGGACGCTCGAGGTCGCGCGCCAATTCGAGTTGCATTGAGCGCGGCGCCCACACTTTCTCAGGTTCGAAAGTAAATCATCGGGCAATCAGCGTTGAGGCACGTGCGCCCGCGCATAGCTGTCTCTCAATCCGATCGTCCGGTTGAACACCGGCCCACCCGGTACGCTATCCTGATCGCCGCAGAAATAGCCGAGCCGCTCGAACTGCACCGCCGCGCTGTCATTGTCGGCGGCAAGCGCCGGCTCCAGCATGCAGCCGGTCAGCACTTCCATCGAGTCCGGGTTGAGGTCGGCCATCAAATCACCGTCGGCACCGGGATCGGGGCGGCTGAACAGCGGGTTGTAGAGCCGCACCTCGGCCGACACTGCGTGCGCCGCCGACACCCAATGGATTGTGCCACGCACCTTGCGGCCATCCGGCGAATCGCCCCCTTTGGTCGCCGGATCAAAGGTGCAGCGCAGCTCCGTCACCTCGCCGGCGGCATTCTTCACCGTCTCGCGGCAGGTGACGAAATAGGCGTAGCGCAGTCGCACCTCGCGTCCGGGCGCGAGGCGGAAGAAATTCTTCGGTGGATCCTCCATGAAATCGTCGCGCTCGATGTACAGCTCGCGGCCGAACGGCAGCTTGCGCGACCCGGCATCAGGGTTGTCGGGGTGGTTCGCCGCGTCGAGTTCCTCGCTTTGCCCTTCGGGGTAATTTTCGATCACCAGCTTCAGCGGCCGCAGCACCGCCATGCGGCGCGCCGCCGTGCGGTTCAACTCGTCGCGCACCGCGTGTTCGAACATACCGACATCGACCGTGCTGTTGGCACGCGCGACACCCACCGCCTTGGCGAAATTGCGTATCGCCGCCGCTGGGATGCCGCGCCGCCGCAGCCCGGCCAGTGTCGGCATGCGCGGATCGTCCCAGCCCGAAACGCGGCCGTCGTCAACCAGCCCCTTGAGGAAGCGCTTCGACATGACTGTGTAAGTCAGGTTGAGCCGGGCGAACTCGTACTGCCGCGGCCGTGACGGCACTGGCAGATGCTCAATCAGCCAGTCATAAAGCGGCCGGTGATCCTCGAACTCCAGCGTACAGATCGAGTGCGTCACGCCCTCGATCGCATCCGACTGGCCGTGCGCGTAGTCATAGGTCGGATAGATCGACCATTTGTCGCCGGTGCGCGGGTGCGTTGCGTGCAGGATACGGTAGAGCGCCGGATCGCGCAGGTTGATGTTAGGCGAGGCCATGTCGATCTTGGCCCGCAGCACCCGTGCTCCGTTGGCGAATTCGCTAGCGCGCATGCGGCGGAACAGGTCGAGGTTCTCCTCGACGCTGCGGTCGCGATAGGGGCTGTTGCGGCCGCGTTCCGTCAATGTGCCGCGGCTGGCGCGCATCTCCTCCGGCGACTGGTCATCGACATAAGCGAAGCCGTGCTCGATCAAATGCTCGGCCCATTTGTAGAGCTGCTCGAAATAATCCGAGGCGTGATAGAGATGCATGCCCCAGTCGAAGCCGAGCCACTTAAGGTCAGCCTCGATCGCGTCGATATATTCCTGCTCTTCCTTGGTCGGGTTGGTGTCGTCGAAGCGCAGATGGCAGCGCCCACCGAATTCCTGCGCAATGCCGAAATTGAGGCAGATCGACTTGGCATGCCCGATATGGAGATAGCCGTTCGGCTCCGGCGGAAACCGCGTCACCGGCCACACGACCTTGCCGGAATCGATATCGGCCTGGACGATGTCGCGAATAAAATCGCGCCCAGCCTCTCTCGCTTCCGTCTCAACTACGCTCATTTAGTCGCTCCGCCTCTCAGCATCTTATGTGGCCGATAACGGACGAAGCGCCAAGTCTGTTCTACGGCACGCGGATCAGCCTTCATTTTCGCGGTGATCTCGGCGCAGGTCGGCAGTTTTGTAGGGCGGATAAGCGCAGCGTTATCCGCCGAGAGTGAACTGGCGGAAGGCGCTGCACTTTTCCGCCCGACACGTCACTGTATTTTCGTGATGATCTCGGCCCATTTGTCGAGTAGCGGCAAAATCTTGTCGGCCGGCTCGGCGGCGAGTTGCACGACGCCGCGAGCGACGCCTTGATCCTCGTAGCGGCGGACCCGGTCGATATCGGGCTGGACGCCCCAGACCGTCACCGGGCAGGTCGCGAGATCCCGCCCAGCTTCAGCCGCCATCTGGCGGAATTGCGGCAGAAAGTCGGTGACGTCCTCGTATTGCGGCCGGCGCGAATGCGGGATCCAACCGTCGCCGTAGCGGAGTGCCCGCCGCGCCGCGTGCGGGAACATGCCGCCGACGATGACCGGCGGATGGGGCTTCTGGACCGGCTTTGGCCAAGTCATCATCGGCGGGAAATCGACCATCTCACCGTGGTATTCGGGCTTGGCCTTGGTCCAGATTTCCTGCATCGCCTCAATGCGTTCGCGCATCAACTTGAAGCGGGTTTTGAACTCGGTGCCGTGATCCGCCATCTCGTCGGCGTTCCACCCGCCGCCGACCCCGAACAGAAACCGCCCGCCCGACACCTGGTCGATCGACGCAACCAGCTTCGCGGTCTGGATCGGGTCGCGCTGTGCGACGAGACAGACGCCGGTGCCGACCTTGATCGTCTTCGTCACCGCCGCGGCATAGGTCAGCGACACGAATGGGTCCATCACGTCGTAATACTGCTTCGGCAGTTCGCCGCCCGACGGGAACCCGGATTGCCGTGACAGCGGGATATGCGAGTGCTCGGGCGCCCACACCGATTCGAACCCCCGCGCCTCGAGCGCCTGGGCCAGTTCACCCGCACCCATCGAGTAATCCGTGAAGAACATCGAGGCGCCGAAAAGCATGATCGCAACTCCGGAAATGCACGAGACGTGGCTGCCGCCAGCTTAGAGCAATATCGGCCCAGGTCGAGTTGCATCGTCGCCTGCGCATCGCGCTTGCCCGAACATGCCCGCATTCCATTCAAGCGTTTGTCGTCCTCGCCCTTTCTTTTTATGTACGACACCGAACATAAAGGATGGCTGGTGGGCTCGATACTTTCCCTGGCCGGCGTCCTCGTCGGTGGTATCGGCGGTTTTGTTTTAGCGACGACGTACGATCACGAAAACCCGACGGAGCGACCGATAGGGCTCGCCATCGGCGTTGTTTTGATGGCGATTGGCGTCGGCTTGTTCACTGTCGGGTGGTGGGTATAGTTCCGCGTCGCCGCCGGCCAATCGCGGACCTGGCTCAGGCTGCCTGTTCCAGCGTCGGGCGGTCGTCGGCGACGGTGGTGCGGTGCAGTTCGCGCACCTCGCTCGGATCATAGCGGCGCGCGCGATGCATCATCGCGCGGTTGTCCCACATCACCAGGTCGCCGAGGCGCCACTGGTGCGCATACACAAACTTGCGCTGCGTCGCGTGCTCGCTGAGGTCGCGCAGCAGGGCGCGCGCCTCGGGCACCGGCATGCCGCGGATCGCGCCGGCATGCGCCGACAGGAACAGCGAGCGGCGACCGCTGCCGGGATGCCGCCGCACCAGCCGCTGTGGCACCGGCGGGTTCCGCAGCCGCTCCTCGTCGGTAAACTCGAAGCCGAGCACGCCGCGCGAATATTGCTGGCTGTGCTCGCAGACATAGTCGTTGATCTCCGCCTTCACCTCGTCGTCGAGCGCATCGTGGGCGGCGCGCATGTCGGCGAATTCGGTGTTGCCGCCGGCCTTCGGCAGGATGCGCGCGTGCAGCAGCGAATATTTCGCCGGCGTCGGCTTGAACGAGCTGTCGGAGTGCCACAGCATGTTGCCGAGGCTGAACAGGCGCCGCCGGTCCTCGCGCGACATGACGGCGTTGCCCTTGCCGAGGTTTGAGACATCGGCGATCTCCGGCGCCAGCCGGCGATCCTCGTCGCGCCGCACATCGGAATTGGCGATCTCCAGCGTGCCGAAATGGCGGCTGAACGCGAGCTGCTGCGTGTCGTCGATCTTCTGGTCGTGGAAGACGAGCACGGCGAACCTGTCCATGCCCTCGACGATCGCCGCGACCTGCTCCGGCGTCGCCGGCTCGCGCAGATCGATGCCGGACACCTCACCGGCGAAGAACGGGCGATTGACCGAGTCTACCGGACGGATGGAGAGCGGCATTATGTCTGTCCCGTGTGGATGCAAAGAAACGATAATCCGGTCATGGCGGCGACGATAGTGCGTCCTTCGAAGCGCACCTGACCGCGGGCTTGTCGAGGGCTAATCGTCAATTGCGACTATGACCTTCAAGACGGTATTCGACGCTGCGCATCAAGGGTATGCCGCCGGCTGGTTCCCAGCCTATGGGCTAATTTTTGTTGCGATCGGTGCCCTGTTCGTGTTCGCGCCCGAGTTAATGCAAAGGATCCTGCCTGCGGGGCTTCAGGGTCGATCGAGAAGAGTATTTAGTTGGGTTTTCTTTCTTTTCGCGGTCGCTTGGACGTTTTTCACTTTCGCAGGCACTTACAGCGGATATTCAAGTGCAACAAATGCGCTAGATACTGGGAAATATTCTGTCGTAGAAGGTCCCGTCACCCAATTCGTACCGATGCCGTATACTGGTCATTCGGAAGAAAGCTTTGTAGTTGATGGCAAACGTTTTTCTTACTCTGATTTTATCGTTACATCAGGCTTTCATAATGCCGCTTCGCATGGCGGCCCGATTCGGGCGGGCCTGTATGTTCGGGTGAGCTATATTGGCAATGTGATCCTGCGTCTTGAAATCGCCGAATAGATGGCAGGGATCGACGCTCGTCCCGAGGCGCTCGCGAAAGCGAACCTCGAAGGAGGCGCAAACAGCAAACGCGCGCCATGCTAAATTGTTGGCATGGCCGCCGATGTCGTCGATCTCAGGGATTTCTACCGTACCCCGCTCGGTGCGGTGGCGCGGCGGATGATCCGCCAGGCGGTGCGCCGCATGTGGCCCGACCTGCATGACATGAGCCTGCTCGGCATCGGCTATCCGGCGCCGTTCCTCACCGCGCTCTCGCCCGAAACCGAGCGCACGATCGCGCTAATGCCGGCGTCGCTCGGGGTGCTCGCCTGGCCGCCCGACGCCGCCAATCTTGCGCTGCTCGCTGAGGAAAGCGAGCTGCCGTTCGCGGATTATTCGCTCGACCGCGTGCTGCTGATCCATGCGCTCGAAACCACCGAGCAGGCCGGTCCGCTGTTGAAGGAGGTGTGGCGCGTGCTGGCGGGCGGCGGGCGGCTGCTCGTCGTCGCGCCGAACCGGCGCGGCATCTGGGCACGGCTGGAGCGCACGCCGTTCGGCTCGGGCCGGCCCTACTCAACCTCGCAGCTGTCGCAACTACTGCGCGACGAGCTGTTCACCCCGGTAGCGACCGGCGCCGCGCTGTTCGTGCCGCCGAGCCGCAGCCGGATGATGCTGCGCTCGGCGCGTGCCTGGGAGCGGATCGGCGCACGCTGGTTTCCGACTTTCGCCGGGGTGATCCTGGTCGAAGCGACCAAACAGATCTACGCCAAGCCCACCGTGACCCGTGCGCCCAAGCGTCGCCTGGTCTACACCCCGGCGCATTCGGGGATGTAGCTAGCCCGGCGGGGCGCGGTAGGGAAACGGGCCAGGCCAGTCGCCGAATACGGCGGTATGAGTGACAAGGCCGACGCCTTCGCGCCAGAAATGCAACTGGTAGCCGGGCGGCTCGAAGGTGAATTCAGCCGGCGCGCCGGGCGTTATGTCGAGCACCAACTGGTGCGCCGTCGCGGGTGCGGTGCCGGCGATCGTGCCGGCGAACCGGTGGTCGATGGTGCGGTGCAGATGGCCGCACAGGATGCGCTCGATCTGCGGGTGCCGTCGCACCACCGCGGCAAACGCCGCGGGGTCGTGCAGCGCGTGCGCGTCCATGTGCTCGATGCCGGTCGGGAAAGGTGGGTGGTGCATCATCACCAGCGTCGGCTGCGTCGGCCTGTCGGACAGCGTGCGATCGAGCCAATCGAGCCGCTCGGCGCACAGCTCGCCGTGATGAAAGCCCGGCACATGCGTGTCGAGCGCGACGATCCGCAGCGGCCCGCCTTCGACCGCATAATGCAGGAAGCCCTCGGAGGGCAAGTAGCCATCCGCGGCGAAGGTCGCGCGCACGCCCTCTCGTGAATCGTGATTGCCCGGGATCACGTAAACCGGCATTTCCGCCGCGCCGAGGATCGCGCGCAGATTGGCGTATTCCTCAGCGTCACCATGATCGGTGAGATCGCCGGTCACGACCATGACATCGGGCCGCGGACGCAGTCGGTTAAGCTCAGCGATCGCGCGGCTGAGATACGCCGCGGTGTCGATAACGCTCCAGTCCGGCGCGGCGCCCGCCGGGATGGCGCGCCGCGGCGAATGGAACAGCTTGCCTTGCGCCAGGATATGCATGTCGGTGATCTGCGCGACCAGCATCACGACGCCTCATGGGTCAGCACGAACACGCCCTGCTCGGCCAGCAGATTGGCGAGCGACCCCTTCGGGTTGAGTGCGAACGGACGACCGTAGCGATCGAGTGTGACGCTTTTTTCGATGCGCACGCCGATCTGGTCGCAGAGGCCGACGAAGTCGCGGATCGTGCAGAGGTGGATGTTCGGCGAATCGTACCATTGGTGATCGAGCAGCCCGGTCACCGGCATGCGGCCGCGCACCGCCAATCCGAAGCGCACGCGCCAAAAACCGAAATTCGGAAACGAAACGATCGCCCGCCGGCCGATCCGCACCAACGTTTCGAGTACGCGGCGCGGCTGGCGCGTCGCCTGTAGCGTCTGGCTCAGCACCACCACATCGAAGGCATCGGCTGGATAGGCTTCGAGGTCGCGGTCGGCGTCACCCTGGATCACCGAGAGTCCCTGCGTCACGCAGGCATTCACCCCTGACTGGCTCAGCTCGACGCCGCGCGCATCAACGCCTTTTTCCCGCGCCAGGTAGGCCAGCAGCGCGCCGTCGCCGCAACCGATATCGAGCACCCGCGCCGACGGCTCGATCATGTCGGCGATGACGCGCAGGTCGCGGCGCAGCCGATCCCGTGCCGGCGTCGAGGTATCCGGGATGGTGTAACTCAACGGTATCGCAACGCTGCGGCTCATAGCGGGGCCGCTCAGTCGTGCGTCAGGCCGCGATGCTCGGCGCAGCCGTTGAGGAAGCCGGTCAGCGTCTCGAACAACTCGGGCTCATGCAACAGAAAGGCATCGTGGCCCTTGTCGGTCTCGACCTCGACAAAGCTGACATTGGCGGCGACCGCATTCAGTGCGTGCACCAATTCGCGGCTTTCACTGGTCGGGAACAGCCAGTCGCTGGTGAACGAGATGATGCAGAAGCGCGAATTGGTGCCACGAAACGCCTCGGCGACCGAGCCGTACTCGACGGCGAGGTCGAAATAATCCATCGCCCGGGTGATGTAGAGATAGGAGTTGGCGTCGAACCGGTCGACAAAGGTGCTGCCCTGATGGCGCAGATAGCTTTCGACCTGGAAGTCGGCGTCGAACCCCCAGGTGACCGCGTTGCGGTCCTGCAAGTTGCGGCCGAATTTGCGGTGCAGCGCGGCTTCTGACAGGTAGGTGATGTGCGCCGCCATGCGCGCCACCGCGAGGCCGCGCGCCGGCCGTCGGCCGGCTTCGAGATATTGACCGTCGCACCAGTCGGGATCGGCCATGATCGCCTGCCGGCCGACCTCGTGAAAGGCGATGTTTTGCGCCGAATGTCGTGCGGCGCTCGCGACCGGCACCGCTGCGAAGACGCTCTGCGGGTAGCTCGCCGCCCATTCGAGCACCTGCATCCCGCCCATCGAGCCGCCGATCACGCAAAACAGCGTCTCGATGCCGAGATGGTCGATAAGCCGCTTCTGCACCCGCACCATGTCGCGAACGGTGATGACCGGGAAGGACAGCGCATACGGCTTGCCGGTTACCGGATCGAGCTCCTTCGGCCCGGTGGTGCCCATGCAGCCGCCGAGCACGTTGGCGCAGATCAGGAAATAGCGGTCGGTGTCAAGCACCTGGCCCGGCCCGGCGATCGTCGACCACCAGCCGGGATGGGCGGTGATCGGATGTGGGTCGGCGACGTATTGATCGCCGGTCAGCGCGTGGCAGATGAGGATCGCATTCGATTTGTCGGCGTTGAGCCGGCCGTAGGTCTGGTAGGCGATCGTGAACGGGCCGAAATCGACGCCGCAATCGAGCCGCAATGGCTCGCGCTCGACCAGCCGATAGCCGGGCCAGTCGGCATCGGGGCGGGCGAGAATGCGAGGGGTGATCGCAGCTGGCACAATAGTCTCGGTGGCAATTCGCGGTTGGCGCGAGCGCTCTACGGCGCCCTCAATTCGCCGACCGGATCGGCGAACGAAGGAAGCGTAGGTAGGGATTGCAGTGCCGCCATGTCAACGGTTTCGTTTGATTTCGTGCATTGCTGCTCCTACTACTATCGTCGCCTGGAGCACGATCGGTACGATGTTGTCAAATCAGTCCGAACTCGAAGAATTACGGCGCCGCATCGACGGGATTGACAACAATTTGCTCGACTTGCTCGCTGATCGGCTCGAGGTCGTGTCGCGCGTCGCGGCGCTGAAGGCGAATGGCAGCGGTGCCACCTATGTCCCGTCGCGCGAGGCGGCGATCATCCGCCGGCTGGTCGAGCGGCGGCGCGGCGACCTCCCGGTCGGCACGATGATCCGCATGTGGCGTGAGCTGTTGGGCGCCGCGGTCCGGCTAGAAGGCCCATTTGCGGTCGGCGCCTTCGTGCCGGCGGATGGCCCCGGTGTATGGGACATTTCGCGTGACCATTTCGGCACTCATGTGCCGATGACGGTATTCCAGACGCCCTTGCAGGTTATCCGCGCGGTCACCGACCGGCGCGTCGCGGTCGGCGTGCTGCCGGTGCCGCAGGACGGCGACGTCGATCCGTGGTGGGTCCATTTGCTGTCGTCGGATATCGACGTGCCGCGCGTCGTCGCGCGGCTGCCGTTCGGGCCGCGTGGCAATGCCCGCGCCCACGGCGACGCGCTGGCGATCGGCTACGCGCCGCAAGCGCCGAGCGGCGCCGCTGATCGCACGCTGATCGCCACCGAGAATGCGGTCGATATCAGCCACAGCCGCTTTGTGACCGCGTTCACATCGCTGGGCATGACCTGCCGGCTCATCGCCTCGTCCGGCCAGGGCGGATCGACCAACACGCTGATCGAGCTTGACGGCTTCGTGACGCTCGCCGACCCGCGTCTGACGCAGCTCCGCGAGCGGTTCGGCGGCGATCTGCCGCGGCTGCTCGCGGTCGGCTCATACGCGGTGCCGCTGCCCGAGGCCTCATCGCCGGCGACGGCATCAACGCTGGCCGCACCGATCGCGATGTCCGGCGTCGCCCACAGCGCCCGAGGTTGACTCGATGCGCGCGAGACAGAGCCCGGTCCCCGGTCCGGGCATCCTCGACATTGCGCCTTATGTCGGTGGCGATGCCACGCTCGAAGGCGTCGCGAGGCCGATCCGTCTCGCCTCGAACGAGAGTGCGCTCGGGCCGAGCCCGAAAGCGCTAGCCGCCTATCGCGCGCTCGCCGACGAAATCCACCGCTATCCGGACGGCGGCGCCGAGGAATTTCGCGACGCTCTGGGCGAGCACTACAATCTCGACCCGGCGCGCATTGTCTGCGGCTCCGGCTCGGACGAGCTGATCGGCCTGCTGATACGGGCCTATGCCGGGCTCGACACCGAGGTGCTCTACAGCCGCCACGGTTTCTTGATGTACCCGATCGGCGCGCAGTCGGTCGGCGCGACCCCGGTCGCCGCGCCCGAGCGTGATCTGACCGTCGATGTCGACGCAATTCTCGAGCGCGTCACGCCAAAGACCCGCATGGTCTTTATCGCCAACCCCAATAACCCGACCGGCACCTACCTGTCGCAAAGCGAGGTGGCGCGGCTGCACGCCGGACTGCCGCCCAATGTCGTGCTGGCGATCAACTCGGCTTATGCCGAATTCGTCAACCGCAACGACTATGAGCCCGGCATCAAGCTGGTCGACCAGGCCGATAACGTGGTGATGCTGCGCACGTTCTCGAAGATCTACGCGCTTGCCGGGCTGCGCCTCGGCTGGGGCTATTTCCCCGAAGGGATCGCCGATGTGCTGAACCGGGTGCGCGGTCCGTTCAACGTCAATGCCGCCGCGCTCGCCGCCGGGGTCGCCGCGTTGCAGGATATCGAGTCGCTCGCCAAGGCGCGGGCGCATAACGACCACTGGCAGCCCTGGCTCAACCAGAAGCTCGCCGCGTTGGGTCTCGCCCCGACGCCGAGCGTCGGTAATTTCGTGCTGCCGTGTTTTGCCGAGAGCGGCGAGCACACCGCCGCGGCCGCGTTCGCCTTCCTGCAATCGCGCGGCATCCTGACCCGCAAGATGAGTGGCTACGGTCTGCCCGACCGCATCCGCATCACCGTCGGAACCGGCGAAGAGAACGAGAAGGTGGTGGCGACGCTGGCCGAGTTCATGGCGTCGTGATGCAACAGCCGCTGTTCGACCGCGTCGCGATCATCGGCATCGGGCTGATCGGCTCGTCGCTGGCGCGGGTGCTGCGCCGCGACTGCCCGGCAACGCATATCACCGCTTGCGCCCGCCGTGCCGAGACCTTGGCCGCAGTGCGCCGGCTCGACATTGCCGACGCGACCTCCGACGATCCCGTCGCCGCGGTCGCCGGTGCCGATCTTGTCGTCCTCGCGACGCCGCTGTCGGCCTATGCCGCCATCGCCGCGCAGATCAGCCCGGCGCTGAAGCCGGGCGCCATCGTCACCGATGTCGGCTCGGTCAAGGAGGCGGCGATCCGTGACGTCGCGCCCGCGATTCCGGTCGGCGTGCATTTCGTCCCCGGCCATCCGGTCGCCGGCACCGAGCATTCCGGGCCGGAAGCGGGCTTCGCCGAAATGTTCGCCGACCGCTGGTGCATCCTGACGCCGCCGCCCGATACCGACCCCGGCGCGGTCGCCAAGGTCAAGGCGCTGTGGGAACTGGCGCGGATGCGGGTCGTGACCATGCCGGCCGAGCATCACGACAAGGTGCTGGCGGTGACCTCGCACCTGCCGCATCTGATCGCCTACACGATCGTCGGCACCGCAACCGAGCTCGGCGAGGACCTGCAATCCGAGGTCATCGCCTTTTCCGCCGGCGGCTTCCGCGACTTCACGCGCATCGCCGCTTCCGACCCGGTGATGTGGCGCGACATCTTCCTCGCCAACAACGAGGCGGTGCTGGAGCTGCTGCAGCGCTTCAGCGAGGACCTCACCGCGCTGCAGCGCGCCATCCGGCGCGGCGACGGCGAGACGCTGCACAACTGGTTCACCCGCACCCGCGCGATCCGCCGATCAATCATCGAGGCGAAACAGGCTTAGCGTTCACCAATCGATGCGCGGCGCCGGGCCGAGCTTGGCCGGGCCGAGGAACATCTGGCCGTCCTGGATCGCGAACGAGGTGGAAATCTCCGGTCGACCGTCCGGGCCGGCCTTGGCGAGCATCGCCAGCGCCAGCCGCGCGATGCGAGCGTCGCTTGCCTTGATCCGACCTGCCGCGACGAGCGCCGACAGGAGCTGGTCAAAACCCGACACGCCGCCCGAGAAGCCGCCGACCGGCTGCAGGCTGTTGTCGAGCGCCAGCGTGCCCGAGCCGGTGATTTCAGTCTCGCCCCAGCGCAGATGGAGATGGTCGAGCTCGACGGTGCCGCCGCTGTCGCGCCATGCGGCGGCGGCTTGGCGCAGCGGGCCGGAGGGAAAGACGCCGCGCATCGTCAGGCCGAAGCCGAGATCGTCAATCGCCCCGGTAAACCCCGGCGGCAATACCGGCGGCATCAGTTCATGGACGTCGAAGGCGACGGCGATCCCCGCCTCTTGATGCGCCGTGGGCATGGTCGCCGGAACGATGCCCCAGAGATGGACCGTGCGCGCTGTCACGCTGCCGATGCCGCTCGCGGTCGCCTTGTAGAGCGACAGCCAGATCGTCGTCTTGTCGTCGTCGAGGGTGGCGGCGCCGCTGCCGCTCTCCGCGCTGAGCTTTGCCCCGGCCTCGGGGCCGAGCGCCAGGGTCAGGCCTTGCGGCGCGGCGAACCGGGCGGTGTGGAAGTCCCAGGGGTGGATGCTCGCGGTGAGCAACGGCGCCTGAAGATCGGCAGGCGGCGCCGTGGCGCTGTCCTTGACGACGGCATCGGTGAGTTCGAGGCGGAACGACAGTGGATAGCCGGCGACCCGCATGCCCTGCCACGACGCCTCGATCCCTTGCTGGCGCGCCGTCTCGCGCCAGGTTGCGGCGGCGGTTTCGATTTTGCCGGCGGCGATCCACCAGAAGGCGCTGTAGACGCCGATCCCGAGGACGAGCACGACGCCCAAGACGCGGAAGACCGTGGAGCGGCGCATGCCGGGTATATAGGTTGCTTCGCCGTTGCGTTGGAAGGCGGTTCCTTCTACGTCTCACCGCAAATCAGGGAGGACCCTATGGGAAAACTTGACGGAAAGGTCGCGCTGATTACCGGTTCGGGGCGCAATATCGGCCGGGCGACCGCGCTGCTGTTCGCCCGCGAAGGGGCGCATGTGATCGTCAACGCTCGCACCAATCGCGACGAAGCGGAGAGTGTCGCGCGCGAGGTGCGGGAGCTCGGCGTCAAGTCGATCGCGGTCCTTGCCGACATGGCGGAGAAGGCGCAGGTCGAGGCGATGGCGGCGAAGGCGCTAGCCGAGTTCGGCCGCGTCGACATCCTCGTCAACAACGCGGCGATCCGCCCGCACAAACCGTTCCTGCAGCTGACCGATGCGGATTGGGAGCACGTACGCAATGTCGTGCTCGATGGCGCGCTCTATCTGACGCGGGCGCTGATCGGCAAGATGGTCGAAAACAAATACGGCCAGGTGCTGTTTTTTGTCGGCGATGGCGCGTATTCCGGCCGCGGCGCCGGACGCGCGCATCTTTCGGCGGCGAAGATGGGGCTGGTCGGCTTTGCGCGCGGTCTCGCGTCGGAATTCGCCCCGAACATCCGGGTCAACGTCGTGTCGCCCGGCAGCATCGACACCCGCCGCGATAACCCCGAATGGTACGGCAACCGGCCGCCAGACGCTTCCGGCATCCCGCTCGCCCGCCAGGGCAAGATCGACGAGATCGCCGCCACCTGCCTCTTCCTGGTGAGCGATGATGGCGGCTTCATCACTGGGCAGACGATCCACGTAAACGGCGGTGCGGCGTATTACTGACCGTTGCCATAACGGTGGCGCGTCTCGAAGAACGCATGGCGCTCATCCAATGCTGCCGATTGACGCTGCCGCGATCCGGCGCGAACATGCCGGTCGCAAACAGGTAGGAACGAGCCGATGCCGCAGATGGCGCCGTTGAAAGCGTTCTGGCAGCCTGGGTGAACCAGCTGCCTGAGACTCAAAGAGTTTCTCTCGGTCCGTGGGATCGAGTTCGAATCGATCAATATCCTCACTGACACGGCGGGTCGCGCAGAGTTGCAACGGCTGGGTGCGCGCTCGATCCCGGTGCTGTCACGCGGCGACGATTTCGTCTTTGCGCAAAACATCGCCCAGGTCGTCGCCTTCCTGAAGCTCGACGAAAAGGCCGGGCCTGTCCTTACCCCGGCGCAGCTTTACGGACGCATGGAACTCTACATCGACGCGGCGTTGCGGATGATCCCGCAAATGCCCGACGACCAGCTGCTGACGCTGACCCCGGGCCGGCCGCGCAGCTACGCGCGCCTTGCGCATCACATGTTCCGCATCTGCGAGGCGTTCGTCGAAGTCACCGGCGGCAAGTTCTTCAGCAACGGCCTGCCCGGCGAGGTGCATGACGAGGCCGAAATGGCCTCGACCGCGGCGCTTGCCGCCTACGGCAAGCGGGTCAAGGGCAAGGTCGGGAACTGGTGGGCGACCACCCCCGACAAGGACGCGCAGGTCGAGGTCGAGACCTATTACGGCCGGCAGAAGCTGCATGAGGTCATGGAGCGCGCGACCTGGCATATCGGCCAGCACACCCGGCAATGGGTAATGCTGCTCGACATGCACGGCATCGCCGCCGACCGGCCGCTTAGCGGCGCCGACTTTGCCGACCTGCCGATGCCCAAGCAGGTCTGGGACGACTAGCCTTCAATTGTCATTGCGAGTGTAGCGAAGCAATCTCGCGCCGGGTGCACCCCTGTCGAGATTGCTCCGTCGCTCTGCTCCTCGCAATGACAGCCGTTGTTCTCACCTCGCCCTATCCGATCGATCCGATGCCGGATTGGGTTATCGAGCTGCGCCGCAGCATCGAGCCGGTGTGGGTTTTCGCCTACGGCTCGTTGATGTGGAGCCCCGAATTTCCATTCGCCGAGGCGCTGCCGGCGCGTGTCCATGGCTGGCACCGGGGCTTCTGTCTTTATTCGCCCGAGTATCGCGGCACCCGTGAGAAACCGGGGCTGGTGCTCGGCCTCGACCGTGGGGGCTCGTGCCACGGCATCGCCTACCGCCTCGCGGAGGCCACCCTCGCCGACGCGATCGATTATCTGTGGACGCGCGAGATGACTGGGTTTGTCTATCACATGACCCGGGTCCGGATGACGACCGGGCACGGACCAATCGCCGGCTACGCCTTCACGGTCCGGCGCGATTCGCGCGATTACGCCGGCCGGCTGCCGCATGACATCGCCGCGCGGATCATCGCCACGTCAAAGGGCGACCGCGGCACCGGCCGCGACTACCTCGCCAACACCGTGCGCCATCTCGAACAACTCGGCATTCGCGACAACGCGCTGCACCGCATCGAGCGGCTGGTCGCCGCGTTCGGCTAGGCGAACCAGTACTGCGCCGCAAAGCCCGCCATGCGCATACCTTCGTGAGCGACGCCGGGCACGACAGCAAGCCGCCAATTGCAGGCGACGCCGAGCCTTGCCGCCTCCTCCCGCGCCCAATCGAGAAAGAAATGCGCCCGGGCGAAGCGATGCGGTCCCTGCGCCAGGGCGGCGGGCTGCCGCGGCAGGTTCTCGCTGTTGCTGTCGATGTCGCGGTCGCCGGCAAAAAGGACGAGCGGATAAGCGAACAATCTCGCGATATCGTCGCGCGACAAGCCGATGCCGCCATAGCCGTCGGGATAGGGCCGCTCCAGCGTCGGCAGCGTGTACCAGCCGGAGTTGGCGGCGCCGACCGCTTCGAAAATAGTATGCGGCTGCGTTGCCAGCAGCCGATGGACGTATTGTCCGCCGGCCGAGTGCCCCCACAGAAACGTCTTTGGCCGGTTCGTTACCCCGGCCTCGCGCAGCAGCGCGAAAACGTGTCCCGGGATGGCCTGCGACCAGGCCTCCCGAGGGCGCACGGCGCCGCTTTCGTCAAGCACATGCCCATTATTGTAGGTGACCGCGTCCGGCCATGACTCCTTGGGGAAAGTGACGGCGACGATCAGCGCGCCGGCCTTGTCCGCCGCGGGGATCCAGGCGTCGCAATAATCCCGGCCGTTGCGGCTTTGCCCGTGCTGCACGATGACGACCGGCGATCCCGGCGCATGGTTTGCCGGCCGGTAACACTCCAGCGACAGCGCCCGCTCCGGGCTGAATTTGTCGCGGTAGGGGATGCTGATGCGGCCCGTCGCCGCCAGTGCGGTTGCCAAATCTGCTGGTGTCATGGCGGTCCCTGGGCCTCGGTAGTTATTTTGGCGAGCGGCGCTATGATGCCGCGATGGGCGTGTTTCTCACCATCATTCTTGTGCTGGCGATGATCGGCGTGCTGGTCGCCCTCGGCGTCGGCGTGGCGACGATGCTGAAGGGCGGCAACCCGCGCCGCTCCAACAAGCTGATGCAGATGCGCGTTATCATGCAGGCGGTGGCGCTGGTCGTGCTGGCGATCCTCATGATGATGTCGGCTAACCGCTAATGGCCGAGCGTCGATGGTAAAGCTCACCCGCATCTACACGCGCGGCGGCGACAAGGGCGAGACCTCGCTCGGCGACGGCGTGCGCGTCCCGAAGCAATCTCTCAGGGTCGAGGCGTACGGCACGGTCGACGAGGCCAACGCCGCGATCGGCCTCGCCCGGCTTCATACCGAAGGCGAGACCGACGCGATGCTGGCGCGCATCCAGAACGATCTGTTCGACCTCGGCGCCGATCTTTGCACCCCGCAGACCGGCCGGCGCGCAGCCGGCGCGCTGCGCATCGTCGCCGCCCAGGTAAAGCGCCTCGAAACCGAGATCGACGCGATGAATGCCGAACTCCAGCCGCTCAGCTCCTTTGTGCTGCCGGGCGGTACGCCGGCGGCGGCCTATCTCCATCTCGCACGCACCGTGACTCGCCGCGCCGAGCGCCTTACCTTCGCGCTCGCCGTCGAGGACAAGGTCAACCCGGAGGCGATCAAATACCTCAACCGGCTCTCCGACCACCTCTTCGTGCTCGGCCGCCGCGTCAACGACAACGGCGCCAGCGACGTGCTGTGGCAGCCTGGCCTCACCCGCGACGACAAGAAAAGCGCGTGATCGATCACGATCCCTCTTTGTCGTCCCGGCGAAAGCTGAAAAGGACGCTTCGATGGTAACCCTGGAATTGATGAAAGCGATTTCCGCCGCGTTCAACAGCCGCGATGTCGATCGCATCGTGTCGTTCTTCGCGGAAGACGGCGTGTTCTGTCTGTCGCGCGGGCCGGAGCCGGTCGGCCGCACCCTCGCCGGCAAAGCGGTGATCAGGAAGGCGCTGGCCGACCGTTTCGCGGTGATCCCCGATATGCGCTGGGAGAACGAGGAATACATCCTCGCCCCGGACACCAACCGCGCGATCTCGGTATGGACGGTGCGCGGCAAGAGTGCAGATGGCGAAGACCTCAACTACCAGGGTTGCGACATCTATACCTTCAACAAGGAAGGCAAGATCGCGCACAAAAACACCTTCTGGAAGCAGGTCGAGCACAAGGATCGGCTGTAGCGAACCCGGCATCAAACGGCTTGTACACTTCGGCACGAACCCGTAGCGTTAGCGCCGACCTCCCGGAGCGCGCTTGTCTCCGGCGGCATTAAATCGATGATTGGGTGGGAGAGCTTAAAGATGATGCGCGTCCATCGGGGACTGGGCTGCGTCATGGTGGCATCTATCGTGCTTGCCGGATGCGCGCCGACGGTCATGGCACCGACCGTGCCGGTCATGCCGGCGGCCGGTAAGCCGTTCGACCAGTTCGCCGCCGACCAGCAGGCCTGCCAGGGCTACGCGAACGCACAGGTCGCGCCGTTGACCCAGCAGGCCAACAACCAGGCGCTCGGCAGCACGTTGCTGACGACGGCCCTGGGCGCCGGGCTCGGCGCCGCGGTCGGCGGCGGGCGCGGCGCGGCGATTGGTGCCGCGTCCGGCGCAGTGGTCGGCGGGGCCTACGGTGCGTCGGGTTCATCGGCGGCCGGTCGCGGCATCCAGGGGCAATACGACATGTACTATGTGCAATGCATGGTGTCGCACGGCAACCAGGTGCCGGGGATGGGCCCCCCGCCGGGCGGCCCGGGCGCGCCGATGGGGCCGCCGCCCGGCGCCTATGTGCCGGGCCCGCCGCGCTGATCACGGAGCGCTCGCATAACGCTTAGGGAAGGGAGCGACCGGCGATGGCGAAAACCCGCGGCACCGGCCTGCTGATGGTGTGGGTCGACATCGACCCACACCATGAAGTGGAATTCGGCAAATGGTACGACGAGGAGCACATTCCGCATCTGCTCACCGTACCCGGCTTCCTTTCCGCCGGCCGCTATGTCGCGCTGAAAGGCTCGCCGAAGCATCTGGCGATCTACGAGCTGGAAACCGCCGACGTATTGCGCAGCACGGCGTTTCTCGACGAGGTCAGGTTCCGGCCGACCGCGCGCCGCACCGCCACGGCGGGCGGCATGATCGGCCGGAACTACCTTAACAACGGCTACCGCCAGATCTTCCCGATGCACACGCATCCGATCGAGATGACGCAAGGGCCGGCGCCGTTCCTGCAGATGGGCCGCATCGACATCCCCTCGGTGGTCGAGGACGAGTTCAACGACTGGTACAATACCGCCTATATCCCGCCCTACCTGGCGGTGCCGGGCTGCCTTGGCGCGCGGCGCTATGTGGCGATCAACTCGCAGCCGAAATACCTGACGCTCTACGAGTTCGAAAATCCCACCGTGTCCGAACATCCCGATTGGGAGAAGGCGCGCGACGCCAATCCCTGGTCGAAGCGTATCCGGCCTTATATGCGGCATGATGTCGGTTCGCCGGGCGTCTATCGGCGCGTCTTTCCAGCGTGACCTGAAAGCCACGCTAGCCGTGGCGAAATTACTACAACATCAATTTGTCAAAATCGGTGGTTACTCCACCGATACTTGGTATATTCGTTGCATCGGCAAAAGGGACGAAATGGCGGGAGCAACCCGCCACCAAGAGGGGACTTGCTGTTGCACTGGCGATCGATCGTCCTGGGGGGCTGGGGCGTTTTCATGATCTTGTGTCTTCCGGCGATGGCGCGGACGACACATGACGGACATGGCGGGAATTGCGTTGCATTTGCGCGCGATGTGACCGGCATCCACCTCGACGGTAACGCCGCGAGCTGGTGGCCGCATGCCGAAGGCCGCTACGAGCGTGGCCAACAGCCGCGGGCGGGCTCAATCCTCGTGTTCAGGCCGTATGGCCGCATGCATGTCGGCCATGTGGCTGTGGTGTCGCAGGTCGTCGGGCCGCGGGAGATCCTGGTCGATCAGGCGAATTGGGTGCGCGGACGGGTGAGCCGAGCGATGGCGGTCTTCGACGCCTCGCCACACAATGACTGGACCACGGTGCGAGTCCAATTCGGCGGGAATTGGGGCACGCGCGAAAACCCGACTTTCGGCTTTATCTACCCTCGCGTGCTCCAAGCGAGTTTCGGCGAGAAGATCGTCGAGCCGCAGCATGACAGCCATCGCGCCGCCGATCGGGCCAAGCAGCACGACGAAAAGCCACAGCACGAGGCCAAGCGCGACGACGGCACCAAGCGGCACGCCACCGCCGACGCGCGCCACAAACATAAAAAGCCCGACACGGCGCTCGCCTTCGTCTACTAGCCGGAGGGCATCACCGCGCACTATCCTGCGGCTCCGTCCCAGAGCCGAGGCCGTCCGATGCCCGCCGATCCTTCTCTCTCCTCCGCGACCGAGCTCGCCGCCGCGATCGCGGCGCGTAAGCTGTCCCCGGTCGAGGTCGTCGACGCTTTTCTCGCGCGGATCGGCTCGCAGGACCAACAGCTGCACGCCTATATCGACGTGTACGACGACGACGCGCGGCTGGCGGCGGAAGCCGCCGACAAGGCGATCCGCTCCGGCCACGCCGTCGGCCCGCTGCACGGCGTGCCGATCGCGCTGAAGGACCTGATCGACCTCGAGGGCCGCGTGACCACCGGGGGCTCGGCGGTCTGGCGCGACCGCCGCTCGCCGGCGACCGCGACCTTGGCGAAAAAGCTCATCGCGGCCGGGATGATCGTGCTCGGCAAGACGCATACGGTCGAATTCGCTATGGGCGGCTGGGGCACCAACCACCACATGGGCACACCATGGAACCCGTGGGACGCCAAAGTACCGCGCACCCCCGGCGGGTCGAGCAGCGGCTCCGGCGTCGCGGTGGCGAGCGGAATGGCGCCGTGGGCGATCGGCACCGACACCGGCGGCTCGGTGCGGCTGCCTGCGTCGTGGTGCGGCCTCAGCGGGTTGAAGACGACTGTCGGCCGGGTGAGTTGCTACGGCATCCTGCCGCTCGCGCCTTCGCTCGACACGCCGGGGCCGATGGCGCGCTCGGTCGAGGACGCGGCACTGCTGTTCAGCGTCATGCAGGGCGCCGACCCGCTTGACCGGCTGACCTTGTCGGCGCCGGCACCGGTCGATCCGTTCCCGACCTTGCGGCGCGGCGTGAGGGGACTGCGCCTCGCGCCCATGCCGGCGGCCGAGCGCGACGGCTGCGACCCCGCGGTCCTCGCCGCCTATGACGCCGCGCTGGAAATCCTGGCCAAAGCCGGCGCCGAGATCATCGATGCCGCGCTGCCGATTGCCTTTGCCGACGCGACCGTCGCCACCGGGCGGATCATCGGCTCGGAGGCGTACCGGATCACCGGCGCGCTGGTCGACGACCCGGCGCAGCCGATCGACCCGGCGGTGCGGCCGCGCATCCAATTGGGCCGCGACATCCGGGCGCACGAATATCTCGCCGCGCTCACCGAGCGCGACCAAATGAAGGCGGCGTTCCTCGGCGCACTCGACCGCGCCGGGATCGACGCACTGCTGACGCCGACGACGCTGACCGCGGCGATCCCCAACGACGCCGTCGACCAGACCACGACGCCGGCGCATTTCACCCGCATCTTCAACTTCCTCGAAATGTGCGCGCTGGCGGTGCCGAGCGGCTTCACCGCCGGCGGGCTGCCGCTGTCCTTCCAGATCGCCTGCCGGCCCTATGACGAAGCGATGGCGCTGCGCATCGGCTGGGCCTACCAGCAGGTCACCGATTGGCACTTGCGCCGCCCGCCGGGATTTGGCGGATAGCGCATTGTGGTGTCATTCCGGGGCGCGTCGCAGACGCGAACCCGGAACCTATGAACACAGGCATTCGCCAAATTGGCCGGATGATGGCGCCATAGACGGGCGATCGTCCGTGTTCATAGGTTCCGGGTTCATCGCTCTCGCGATGCCCCGGAATGACCGGGTAGAGAGGAGCCCTGAATGGATGCTCTCGAACGGCTCAAGCAGCTAAAACTCCCCTTTGCCGAGCTCCTCGGCATCGTGTTCGTCAGTGCCGACAAGGAGCGGGTGGTCGCCGAGTTGACGGTGCGCGAGGACCTGTGCACCTCTCCGGCGGTCATGCATGGCGGCGCGATCATGGCCTTTGCCGACACGCTCGGCGCGGCGGGCACGATCCTCAACCTGCCCGAGGGCGCGGGCACGACGACACTGGAAAGCAAGACCAATTTCATTGCCGGCGCGCCGCTCGGCGCGCGGCTGATCGGTGAGGCGACGCCGGTGCACCGCGGCCGCCGCACGCAGGTCTGGACGACACGGATCGCCACCGCCGAGGGCCGGCTCATCGCCGTCGTCACCCAGACGCAGATGGTGCTCGAACATCATGCTTGACTCAGTCAAATAATTTATTGACTGATTCCTCCATGGCTTCTCGCCTTGGAGATTCCAGTATGAACTCGTCGCCGTTCGACCGGCGCATCGCCGCAGTTCGCCGCTTTAATCGCTTCTATACGCAAAAACTCGGCGTGCTGTCGGAAGGCTTTCTCGATACGCCGTTCTCGCTGACCGAGGCGCGCGTGTTGCACGCGCTGGCGCATCGCGACGGCGCGACCGCGACCTGGCTCGGCCGCGAGCTCGATCTCGATGCCGGATACCTGTCGCGCATCCTGCGCGACTTCGAGCGGCAAGGCCTGATTACCCGTCACCAATCGCCGCAGGACGGTAGGCAGACGCTGATTTCGTTGACCGCGGACGGTCGCGAGGCGTTCGAGCCGCTCGATCGCGGGTCGCATGCCGCAGTCAGCAACCTATTGGCAGCGCTCGTGGAGACCGACCAGGATCGCCTCACCGGGGCGATGCGGACGATCGCGGTGTTGCTTGGCGACGCGCCGGAATCGCGCCCGGCCTTTATCCTGCGGTCGCATCGGCACGGCGACATGGGTTGGGTGGCCGCGCGGCACGGCGCGCTCTACCACGAGGAATATGGCCTCAACCACAAGATGGAGGCCTATGTCGCGGAGGTCGTGGCCAAGTTTCTGCGCGAATTCGACCCGTCGCGCGAACATTGCTGGATCGCCGACCAGGACGGCGCACCGATCGGCTCGGTGTTTATCGTCAAGGAAAGCGACAGCGTCGCACGGCTGCGACTGCTGATCGTCGAGCCGAAGGCGCGCGGCCTGCGGGTGGGACGGACGCTGGTCGAGGAATGCATCCGCTTCGCGCGGCAGGCCGGCTATGACGAGATTGTGCTGTGGACGCACAGCATCCTGACTGCGGCACGGCGGATTTACGCCGCGGTCGGGTTCGAGATGATCGAAACCGAAACACATGACGAATTCGGCCCCGAACTGGTCGGCGAGACCTGGCGCCTGCGGCTTTAGCACCACCTGATCAAGTGCAGACACGCCTTCGAGGCGGCTGTTTCGCGCCCTCCTCAGAGTTCGACTCGAAATCAGCTTTGTCATTGCGGGGCGGCCCGCAGGGCCGAACCCGGAACCCATGAACACGGTCTGCTCCGACGTAGTTTGCGGCGTCGGAACGCGCTTTTCGAGGTCCGTGTTCATGGGTTCCGGGTTCATCGCTGCGCGATGCCCCGGAATGACGCGTGAAAAAGCACCCAGGCCGCCAACCAAACGCATTTCCAGTCGGGCTCTCAGGATGACGGCTTTCTTGATGCCATCAGGAACTTCCTCACCCTGAGGGCGCGTCCTCGAAGGACGCAGCCGCTGCAGTTTCCGCGCAAAATAGCGCTCAGGCGAAATGGCCGAGCACCTCGGCGGACCCTGCCCAAACCATGCGCAGCGCCACGGCGGCGATGATCGCCAGACCCAGCCACGACAACCAGAAATGCCGCGCCAGCAGCCGTGCGACCAGCGTCGAGGCGATACCCATCAGCGCCACCGATAGGATCAGCCCGATAAACAGGACCCAGGGTTCGGACTGGGTCTTCGCCACGCCGGCGACCGCGAGCACATTGTCGAGCGACATGGAGATGTCGGCGACGACAATGTTCGTCACCGCCTGCCGTACGGTCGTCCGCGACGCCGGCGCAGCCGGCTCGGCCTTTGTCGCCCGCTCGGCTTGCGCGTGGCGCAACTCGCGAAACATTTTCCACGCCACCCATAAGAGCAGGAGCCCGCCGGCCAGGGCGAGGCCGATAATCGCGAGAAGCTGCAAGGCGACGGCCGCGAACAGGATGCGCAGCACCGTCGCCGCGGCGATACCGATGATGATTGCCTGACGACGGCGTTCCACCGGCAGGCCCGCTGCCGCCATGCCGACGATGATCGCGTTGTCGCCAGCGAGCACGATATCGATCAAAACCACCGACAGCAGCGCGGTGATCTGGTTTAAGCTCGGCAACATCTTATGGGGATAGCCGCATCCCCCACCCTCGTCGAGTCGGATGACGCGCCCTTCCCCACGATTGCGAATCGCGCTTCGGCTCAGCGCCTATTACGCCGCGGCTTTCCTGATCGTCGGCATCAAGGCGCCGTTCTGGCCGGTATGGCTCGCCGGGCGCGGCTTCGGCCCGCGCGAGATCGCCGCGCTGTTTGCCGCGGGGATCTGGGTGGGCGTCGCAACGACGCCTCTGCTAGGGGCGCTCGCGGATCGGCTCGACCGGCGCCGAGCGATGATGATCGCGCTCTGCGCTGTCGCGATTGCCGGTTACGCGAGCCTGTGGAGCGCCTACGCTTTCTGGATGGTGCTGGCCTTGACGCTGGTGACCGCGACCGCACAGACCGCGCTGATGCCGATCGGCGACAGCATCACCCTCACCGCGGTGCGCGACCGCGGCCTCGATTACGGTCGGGTTCGGGTCTGGGGCTCGGTAAGCTTTATCGTCGCGGCGATGGCGAGCGGGGCGATTCTGTCAGGCGCCGCAACGGATCCGACCGGCGGCAATTCGGTGCTGGCGCTGGTTCTGGTCGCCTCGGTCATCCTCCTCTCCGCCTGCATTGCCGTTCCGGCGTCAGATCGAGCGAGGGGCCCGTCGCGGCGTATCGCCCTCGGCGGCTTTGCCCGCGATCGCCGGTTCTGGCAGTTCGTCGCCGTCGCCGCCGCGCTGCAGGCCAGCCACCAAGTCTATTACGGCTTTGCGACGCTTTACTGGCGCTCGCTCGGGTTTTCCGACGCGGTGATCGGCGTCCTCTGGGCGGAGGGCGTCGTCGCCGAAATCCTGTTGTTCTGGCAAGGCAGCCGGCTGCTCGCCCGGCTCGGGCCACTGGGGCTGATGATGTTGGGCGGCGGGGCCGGTATCGTCCGCTGGGCGCTCATGGGTCTCGTGCCCGGGCTGCTGCCGGCCCTAGCCCTGCAATGGCTGCACGCGCTGACCTTTGGCGCGACGCATCTCGGCGCGATGAACTACCTGTCGCGCACCGTACCGCCGGACGCGTCGGCGAGCGCGCAGGCGCTTTATTCCGGCGCGTCTTCCGGATTTGGCAGCGGCATGGTGATGCTCGCCGCCGGCGGGCTTTACGCCAGATTTGGCGGCGGCGCCTATCTGTTCATGACCGCGCTATCGGCGCTCGGCGTCCTGGGGGCGCTGCGACTGGCTCGGTCAGCCCCTCACCGGCATTTGGGATAGCGACCGGAGGCCGCGGCGGTCGTCACCTGGCCCGCGGCGTAAGCCCGGAACGCTTTGTCGTCCATCGCCGCCGCCTTTTTTAGCACTTCGGCTGACTCGGTGCAGGACTGGACGCTGCTCTTCCCGGCCTGCCGCAAGGCCGCCGCGTTCGCCAGCGATGTATCCCATCGGTCGAAACCGGCGTTGCCGTGGAAATGGGTGATCATCGTCTTCTGATAAGACAGCACCGTCGCCTTGTTGCGCTGCTGGAACAGGCCGTATGTCTGGTCGCGGCAGGCCGTGCTGGCGACCATCACCTCGATCAGGAAACGCATGCCTTGCTCTGCCTCCATCGCCGCGGGCGTGTAGCACCCGTCCGCCGCGCCCGCGACTCCGGGCAGCGCAATCGTCACGGCGAGCGCCGCGGCAACAATTTTCTTCATGGGACCCCCTACCCCTAAACCATCGCGCGACCATACCCGACGAGCCAATATTTGCAAGAACCCGGCGCCCTCTTGCCGCAGTGACGACTTGCGGTAGCTGAGAAGCCGCTTTCTCGAAACGTACCGGTTCTACAAACGGCGCTCGGAAAATGAACAGAGCGCGAATCGCACCTGTCGATTCATCTTTGCTTTTACGCGGCCGATGATGTCGAAGTCTTACCGCTACCGGACGTCTTGCACGGTTTTGGGTGAGCGCCGCATAGTCGCGAGATGATTGTGTTGTTTACCGATTTTGGCCTCGCCGGCCCGTACACCGGGCAGGTGACCGCGGTGCTCCACCGCGACGCGCCCGATGTGCCGATCGTGTCGCTGTTTGCCGATGCGCCGAGCGAGCGCCCAAAGCCGGCCGCCTATCTGCTCGCCGCCTACGGCGCCTGGTTCCCCGCCAGCACCATCCTGCTGTGCGTCGTCGATCCAGGGGTCGGCAGCGAACGGCGCGCGGTCATCGCCGAGGCCGAGGGGCGAATCTATGTCGGACCGGACAACGGGCTCTTCGACCTGGTCATGCGCAGAGCCGGGGACGCGCGGCTCTGGGAAATCATCTGGCACCCCGGCTCGCTGTCGCCGAGTTTTCATGGCCGCGACCTGTTCGCGCCGATCGCGGCGCGCCTGGCGCGTGGCGAACCGCTCGCCGCGCTGGCCCAGCCCGCGCGCGACGAGCAGGCATCGCGCGACTGGCCGGACGATCTCGCCGAGATCGTCTATATCGACCATTACGGCAATGCGATGACCGGGCTGCGCGGTACGCTGCTGCCGTCAAACGCGCACCTCACCATCGGTGGCCGCCGGCTCGCCCGGGCCGCCACCTTCTCCGCCGTGCGGTCAGGCGAAGCATTCTGGTACATCAACGCCAACGGGTTGGCCGAAATCGCAGTCAACGGCGACCGGGCCGATCAAGCGCTCGACCTGCGAATTGGCGACACGATGATTGTCGAGCCGTAGGCGGCTGAACGGACGCGCCCGCTGCCGATTTGCGCGCCGCTAGCAGGGAACGTAGCGGTAGTAATACGGGTTCCAGCAGCTGCGCGGTTGCGGGTAATAAGCCGGCGGCGGCGGATAATAATACGCCGGCGCATAGGGATAATACCCGGGATAGCCGTAATACGGGTTCGAGGCGGCCCCCACCGCGGTGCCGACCGCGAGCGCGCCGAGCCCGATGGCGACGCCCTCACCCGTGCTGAGCGCCTGCGCCGGCTGTGGCGTGACAGCCGCTCCAACCCCGATCGCGACCACCGCTGCGCCGGCCAGATATCGACCTGCCCGCCCTAAAGCACCCTTGATCATCATCCGCATCCTCCTGATGCCGAGCACGACCACACCCCTGGCTCGCACCCTGCGCAGTGATCTTCATAAACCGGGACCCAAGTACAATAAAGATTGAAACGAGGGACCTCGCTGTTTTGTAATATTTTGTAAATGAATTACAGCTTCGGCAAGCAAAACGGGCGAGCAAACCGCCCGCCCGTTCTTTCAACCCCTTGTTTCGCATCGACCGGCGTTTACGCCGGGCTGACGCGGCATCCGCTAGCAGGGGTAGTAGCGACCGTAATACGGGCTCCAGCAGCTGCGCGGGCCATAGCCGTACCCATAACCGCCATAATACGCGGGGGCACCGTAATAGCCGTAGTTGCCAGGGTAGCCGTTGTAATACGGGTTCGACGCCGCACCCACGGCAGTGCCAACCGCCAAAGCGCCAAGACCGATGGCGACACCTTCACCGGGGCTCAGGGCATGTGCCGGCCTCGGTGCGGCGGCCAGGCCAACGGCGCCGACGATGGCGGCCGTGACGGCGAGCGTGCGACCCGTGCGGCCAAGAAGATTGCTCAGGGTCATGATTTTATCCTCTCCGAAAGCGACGGGTGCAAAGGTCGTCGCACCCTCGTAATGCGTGGAAAACGCTCCACCTGCGTACCAATTCCATTACGCAATCACGTGGCCGGCGGTTCTGCGCGACGATCACGAAGAAAATGAATGGCGGGTTTGCGTATTTGGGGATTGAACCGGCACCGCCATTCGCGCGGCTGGCGATCGGCCGAGCAAGGCGCGCGGAGCCTGTGGCCGGTGCGGATTTAGCGAAGCGAAACCGGCGGTTGCCGGGCTTAAGTCTTCATCAACATTAACGTTGCAAATTCCCACGCGCAGCGCTCCGCCGCAGGGGGTTTGGGTGAACGAGTTATCCATCGCCGCGATCTCGCGATCGAGCGAGGTCGAAGTGCTCGAAGCCAAGGAGGCGTAGAGCGAGTACCGGCTGGCGGACGGTACGGTGCTGCGCGTCAAGCCGATCATGATCTCGGTTACGCGCATCGAAGAAGCCGAAACCGCGACAGGCGAGCCCGTCTATACGATGAAATCAACGCTGATCACCGACGTGAGGGGCACCAAGAGTTCGCCCGGTCTCGGGTGACCGCGCGCCGCCGGCGGACGCGGCCGAACAGCTGGCACAACTCGCGAACCGCGATCTCGACCACCATCACCGCCATCAGCACCGACGATCCTTTGCTGAGCGTGGTGACGGCACCGCTCGGAACGCTGCATCTGGTCTTCGGCGGCACGGCGAACGGCGCTATCACGCTGGCGAGCGCGCTGGCGGCTAAGCCACCAGAGCCGTCTTACGCGTCAAGCTGCAACAACAAACTGCACCCCCGGTCCGCTGCGCCCTACTGTCCCGTCGACGACAGCGCCGAGACCGCGGCGGACCCGCAGCGCATCGAATTGAGTATCGACTCGCTGCCGAACCATCTGCTGATCGAACCGATACCCGTCGTCATCGACCCGGTGGGCGATACCGCCTACACGGCGTGGGTGCGCAACCTCGACACCAACGCCACCGGACAAAGCATCGTCGAGGCGCTGCTGATGCTCAAGGAGCGGATCGCGTTCGTCTACGAAGACCTCAACAATCGCGCACACCTGACCAGCGAGCAAAGAGCTACGCTGCAAATGCTCCACACCTACATCGCGCCACGAAAGCCGGACTGGGTATAGGTCGCCGAAACGGGGGGCGCCCTCTGCAGCCTCAGCCCCCTGCCCCCTCCTTCTTCTCGCGGATGCGGTGGTGCAGGTTGTTGACGATCATGCCGGTCAACCGCTCGTCATGCATGAACAGGCGCTGGCCGATGGGATACGGATCCTGGTCGACGACGGCGACCTTCTCGCGCAGGAGTTCTTCGGGGCTGACGCCGCGGTCGACAAAGCGCTCAATATAGCCGACCCAGTTCTCGACGATCTGCGCCTGGTCCTTGAGATAGGCCTTGCCGCATTGCTCGCCGTGGCCGGGCACGATGACTTCCGCGTCAAGCGCCTCGATGCTCTTTAGCGCGGCGAGCCATTCCCACGGGTCGCATTCCTGCAGCCATGACCGGCATTTGTGGAACACGTTGTCGCCGGTAAAGACGACGCCCTCTTCCGGCACGTAGACCGAGGTCTGCGGCGCGGTGTGGCCGGGATGGTGGATGATCTGGAAGGTGTGGTTGCCGACATTGATGGTCATGCCGTCGGTGAAGGTGACGGTCGGCCCATGCGGATCGGTGTAGTCAGGATGGCCGAGCAGGAACACGCTGTCCGGGTCCAGCTGCTTCAGCCGTTCGCGCTTCTCTTCCATGGTCCCAAAAGCCGCGAGATAGCGGTCGAAGCATTCCTGCAGCTTGACCTGCCCGACCACCGGCACGTTGGGGAAATAGGCATTGCCCGAGATATGGTCGCCGTGCGGCTCGGTGTTGATCAGGTAGCGGATCGGCGCCGTTTCCTCGAGCATCTCGCGCCAGCGCACCGCGTCGATCGGCTGCTGCGGCGTGTCGATCATCACATAGCCGTCGCTGGTCTCGACAAAGCTGGGGTTGCAGCCGGCGTAATAGATTTCCGTGAAGCTGTGGGGTCCGACCCGACGCATGCCACCCTCCCTTGGGTTTGCCGTCACACGATCTTCCGTCATTGGCTGACAGCCGACAAGAACCGGCAACGCACCCAAACGGCGGAGCCGTTGACTATTTTGTGGGCAAACCCCGCGTCAGACGAATACCGCCCTGCGGCAGAGGGTCTTTCCCGCCCGCGCAATAAATGCGTAATCTGCGGCCGACGCTTTTTGCGAACGGGATCGATCGCCCCGCGGCCGAACCCGTCTTACCCGAGGGGAGGAGATTATGGCTGAAATCAAGGGCGCCGACTTGCTGGCGAAGAGCCTCAAGGAACAGGGCGTGGAGTACATGTTCGGCGTCGTCGGGTTTCCCGTTGGCCCGATCGCCGAGGCGGCGCAGAAAGTCGGCCTTCCCTATATCGGCATGCGCAACGAGCAGGCAGCCTCCTATGCGGCGGGCGCGGTCGGTTTCCTGACCGGAAAGCCGGGCTCGTGTATCGTCGTGACCGGCCCGGGCGTCATCCACGGCCTCGCCGGCCTCGCCAACGCGCAACAGAATTGCTGGCCGATGATCCTGATCGGCGGCGCGTCGGAGACTTACCGCAACGGCATGGGCTCGTTCCAGGAAGAGCGCCAGGTGCTGTGCGCGACGCCGGTTTCCAAATGGGCGCACGCGATCGAGCACGTCAACCGCATCCCGTTCTACGTCGAGATGGCGGTGCGGCAGTCGACTTATGGGCGCCCCGGCGCGGCCTATCTCGACATCGCCGACGACCTGATCACCGGCTCGTGTGACGAGAAAGATGTGATCCAGGTCGCAAAATGCCCCGAGCCGCCGCGCACCCAGGCGATGCCGATGGACATCGAGCGCGCCCTCGACGTGCTGCAGTCGGCCGAGCGGCCGCTGGCGCTGATCGGCCAGGGCATGGGTTACTCAGGCGCGACCGAGGAAGTGCGCAAGTTCATGGAGCGCGCCCAGATCCCGTTCGTGCGCACGCCGAAGGGCAAGGGCATCATGCCGGACGACCATGAGCTGTCGGCCGGCGCCGCGCGTACCCTGGCGCTGCAGCAGGCCGACGTGGTCTTCCTGATGGGCGCGCGGTTCAACTGGATCCTGCATTTCGGCCAGGCCCCGCGCTACAACCCGAATGTCAAGGTCATCCAGCTCGACATCAACCCCGAGTCGATGCACCAGAACAAGCCCGCCGAGGTTTGCCTGCTCGGCGACGGCAAGGCGATCATGCAGCAGATGAACGCGGCGCTGGAGGGCCGTCAGTGGTTCCACCCGCAGGGCTCGCCGTGGCGGCAGGCGATCGCCGGGAAGGCGGCAGAAAACGCGGCCATGATCGCCCCGCAGGTCAACGACGATTCGTCGCCGGGCACCTACTACCGGCTGTTCCGCGACATCCGCGAGTGGCTGCCGAAGAACGTGGTGCTGTGCAGCGAAGGCGCGACGACGATGGATATCGGCGGCACCCAAATGCCGCTTTCGAACCCGAACTCCTACATGAATGCCGGCAGCTATGGCACGATGGGCGTCGGGCTCGGCATCGTCATCGCCGCCTGCGTCGTGCACCCCGACCGCCCGGTCGTGCATGTTTCGGGTGACTCGGCGATCGGCTTCTCCGGCATGGAGATGGAGACGCTGTGCCGCTACGGCATGCCGGCCAAGATCGTCATCCTCAACAATGGCGGCATCGGCCCGGGCATGCCGGAAATTCCGCAAAACCCGATGCTCAACATGCGGCCCAACACGCTGATCTATGGCGCCCGCTACGACAAGATGATGCAGTCGTTCGGCGGCTACGGCGCGTATGTCGAGGATGTGAAGGACGTGCGCGGCGCGCTCGACGAGCTGATGAACTTCCCCGGGCCGGGCGTCGTCAACATCAAGCTCAGCCAGGGCTCGCAGCGCAAGGAGCAAACTTTCCGCTGGCACTAAGGCCTGCTCCACAGGGACCAAGCAAAGGGGCCGCTCCAAAAGAGCGGCCCCAATGCTTTCTGGCGTAGAGCAGACGATATCGATGAGACGCCGCCTTCACCCCCACCCCGGCCCTCCCCCATCGAGGGGGAGGACGAACACGCGTTCCATAACCCTCCCCCTCGATGGGGGAGGGCCGGGTGGGGGTGATCTCCGTGCGCGCCCTATTCCGCAGCTATCGCCGCGCCACGAGCAAGGCGCTCAACCTTCGCCATCGCTTCCATGCTGGGCCAGTCTTCGGTCAGCCATGCGGGCAGCGGTTCGCCGGCGCGGCTGAGCGGCAGGCGCTCGTCCTCGTCGCCGCGGCCGTTCGGGAACAGAGACAGCGCATTCGGCATCTCGTAGTAGATTTCGAGCCCGTTGCCGTCCGGATCGGTGAAATAGACGCTGCGCTGGCAGACGTGGTCGAGCGCGCGCTGAATCTCGACGCCGTGGTCGAGCAAGTGCGTGTAGGCGTCGCGCAGCGCCGCGTAGCTGGCGACCTTGAAGGCGATATGCACGAGCCCGAGCTGCCCGCGCTCAGGCTGGGCCACGCTCTGCGGCGCTGGGTGCTGCGTGAGGTCGATCGCGTGAAAGCCGTCGCCGAGGGTCATGAACACCCCGCCGTGCTCCGGGTCCTGCTCGGCCACAGTGAAGCCCAGGACGTCGCAGTAAAAGCGCTTCGAGGCCTCCTCGTCGGTGACCCGCAACAACACATGCCCAATCCCGGCCAACTTGATCATCGTCGTTCTCCCGAAGCGGCCAAATCGCCGTCGCCATGTTATTCCAATGGTAGCAGGCGGTACATCAGTCGCCCGCGGGGACGATCCGTTCGTGCGGGATCATGCCGATCTGCTTCATCAGCCACATCATGTCCCAGTTGTCCCAGGATTCGACGACCTTGCCGTTGGCGACACGCGCGAAGACCATGCCGGAAATGGCGACCGGCTTTTGTGTCGCCGGCATGCCGAGATGATCCCCGGTGTGGGTCATCTTCGCGGTCCACCGTAGTGCCTCGATATCGCCGTCGCGAATGGCTGCCTCGACCGTGAAGCGGATGTCCGGAAAAGCGCCGAGAAGGTTGCGGTAGAATGGCCGGAAGCCCTGGTCGAGGCCGCGCAGCACATCGTCCGGGCCGCCAGTGCCACGACAGACAAGGTCGCCGGCGGCGAGTTCCTCCATCAATTCGTCGCGCCGCCCGTTCCATACTTCCTCGAACCACCGCCGCAATAATGTTTGACTGTCGCCTGCCATTGACGCCCCCGTTCGTAGCACGCCGATTGTAGGTGCGGCTCGCGGCTCCCGGCAGAAGCTTCTTCTAGAGTTCCGCCGGTTCGCGCTAGGTTGCCGCGATGAGCTACCTGACGATCCGCGTCGAGATCACCCGCGACGAGTGGCGGGCGGAAGCGCCCGTAGAGATCGAGATCACCGCATATATCGACCGGGTGCCGGAGACCGGCGATTACAGTCGCGGGATGCTGACCCGGGCGCCGCGCGGCGTGTGGAACAGCCGACTGCAATTCGCCGGGGATTTTGATGAGTTGCCCGAGGCGCTCGCGGCGATCGAGGAACGCTATCCCGACGCGGCGCGCATCCGCTGCTACGAGTACACCGTCGACGACGAATTCGCCCGCGAGACCGCGGCGCTGGTCAGGCTGGGCGGCAAATGGGCGCCGCAATGAACACCTCGCCAACCACCCCGGCGCAGGCCGGGGTCCACGGTTCCGCTGTTCGCGCGGCTGAAGAATGGGTCCCGGCCTTCGCCGGGATCGACACTCAAATTTCGTTCCCAGCGAGGCGACGCGATGCCCGTTGAGATGATCGGTTGGATCGCGCCGCGGGTGTCGTCGGAGATCATCCCGGTGTCCGGCCCACCGTTCAGCGGCGAGGTGGTCACCGAGACTGCCCGCATCCATGAGCGGGCGGGGTTCGACCGCGTGCTGATCGGCTATTTCTCCGACGCGCCCGACGGTTTTCTGGTCGGCGCAGCGGCGGCGACCGTTACCGAGCGGCTGGGGTTTCTGCTGGCGCATCGGCCGGGCTTTGTCGCGCCGCCGCTGGCGGCCCGCAAGCTGGCGACGCTTGACCAGCTGTGCGACGGGCGGCTTGCGGTGCACATCATCACCGGCGGCAGCGATGCCGACCAAGCCAAGGACGGTGACTGGACCGACGCCGCGACCCGCTATCGCCGCACCGACGAATACGTATCGCTGCTGCGCCGCACCTGGACCGAGACCGCGCCATTCGATCATGAGGGCGAGTTCTACAAGACGCGCGGTACCTACGCCGAGATCCGCTGCCGGCAAGAGCCGCATGTCCCCATCTACGGCGGCGGCGGCTCGGATGCCGCCATCAAAGCGCTGACGCCGCATGTCGATGTCTTCATGCTGTGGGGCGAGCCGCTCAGCGACACGGCGGTGTTCATGGATCGCGTGCGGCACGCAGCGACGGCATCCAGCCGGCCGCTGACATTCAGCCTGTCGACCCGCCCGATCCTGGCCAAAACCGACGGCGAAGCCTGGGACCGCGCGCGGAATATTCTCGACCGAGTATTGGCCAATCGCGCCGGCAGCGCGGCGCCGCAGCGGCAGAACGTCGGCTCACAGCGGCTGCTGCAGGCGGCGGCAGCGGCCGAAGTGCACGACACCTGTTTGTGGACACCGCTTGCCGCGGCGACCGGCGCGCAGGGCAATTCGACTGCGCTGGTCGGCTCGCCCGAGACCGTCGCCAAGGCGCTGCTCGAATATTACAAGCTCGGCGCCACCAGCCTGCTCATCCGCGGCTACGACCCGCGTCCCGATGCGGTGCAGTATGGCGAGGAGTTGATCCCGCGCATCCGCCAATTAGTGGCGGAATACGACGCCACGCAACGGCAAGCGGCTGCGGCCGCCGAGGACTGATCCTCCCTCGACATTTCGGCCGCTGCCGAAGCAGCGATATGTTTGCTTACGGGATGCTGGCCGGGGAGCCTATATCGAGCGGCATGCCCTCGAACCACACCCGGCGCCGAGCGCGATGACCGCGATCTCGACCAAACCGCAACCGATGGCGCCGAGCGGCGGCGCCGTCAGCGCGGCGCTCGGCGGCCTCCCTGCCATCGCCGCGGGGATCGGCGTGGGCCGGTTTGTCTACACCCCGATCCTGCCGCCGATGGTTCGGGCACTGGAGCTGAGCCAATCGGCGGCCGGTCTTATCGCCTCGGCGAATTTTCTCGGCTACCTGATCGGCGCGCTGGTCGCCGCGCTGCCGAGCCTGCCGGGGTCGCGGCGAAACTGGGTGTTGGGCGGTCTGGCGGTCAGCGCCGCAACCACCGCGGCGATGGGGGTCGGCGACACCTTTACCGAATTTCTCGGGCTGCGCCTGGCCGGCGGGGCCGCCAGCGCGTTTGTGCTGATCATCGGCTCGACCCTGGTGCTCGAGCATCTCGCACAAATGCGACGCAGCGAGCTTTCCGCGCTGCATTTCGCCGGGGTCGGCAGCGGCATCGCGATCTCCGCGGCGCTGGTCGCCGGGTTGCTGGCATTTGGTCAATCATGGCGGGTTTTGTGGTTGGCGAGCGGGGCCCTTGCGCTCATGGCGCTGATCGCCGTCGCGATATTGCTGCCCCGCGAAGCCGCTCCGAGCCGCGGCGGCACGGCTCATGCCGGCGCAGTTCTCAGCCCCGAATTGCGTCGCCTGATCGTCGCCTATGGCCTTTATGGGTTCGGCTACGTCATCACCACGACGTTCATCGTCGCGATCGTTCGCGCCACGCCCGCCATCCGCGCGCTGGAACCGGTGATCTGGGTCGTCGTCGGTCTTTCGGCCGCGCCCTCGATCGGGCTATGGACGCGGATCTCCCGCCGTACCGGTCTTGCCACCGCATTCGCCCTGGCCTGCGTCGTCGAAGCCGTGGGCGTGTTGGCGAGCGTTGCCTGGCAGACCTCGACGGGAATCTTCGTCGCAGCGGCCCTCGTCGGCGGAACGTTCATGGGGCTGACGGCGCTCGGACTGATTTGGGCACGGCAGTTGGCAACCGGAGACCCGCGGCGCGCGCTGGCCATGGTGACGGGCGCTTTTGGCATCGGCCAGATCATCGGTCCCACCTTTGCCGGTGCCCTGTCGGACCGCCTCGGCAGCTTCCTCGCACCGTCGATCGCCGCCGCTGTCGCACTGTTGGCGGCGGCGGTGCTGGCGCGATGGCGACCGGCTACGGCGTGATGTCCAACGCTGCGGTCAGATCGCCGAGCGAGGCGCCGCCGGCCTTTTGCATCGCCGCGTCGCGCGCATCGAGGCCGGGCAACCTCGACAGCCCGAACCGCTTGGTGATCAGGCGCAGGATCGAGGTCGTGTCGTAAAGCGTGTGGTCGACAACGCCTTTCTTCGCAAGCGGCGACACCACCAGTGTCGGGATACGCGTGCCCGGCCCCCAGCGATCCGCCTTGGGCGGCGCGGCGTGATCCCAGAACCCGCCGTTCTCGTCATAGGTCACGACGACGACCATGTGCGCCCATTGCGGGCTTTTGCGCAGATGCTCGATGAGGGTCGCGATGTGCTCGTCGCCCGACAGCACGTCGGCATAGCCGGGGTGCTCGTTGAGATTGCCCTGCGGCTTATAGAACGTGACCGCCGGCAGCTTGCCGCTGTCGATCGCGGCGATAAATCCAGTGCCGCCAAGCCCGCCATCCCGCAGATGTTCGGCCCGAGCTGGGGTGCCCGGGGCCAAGTCCTTGAAGTAGTTGAGCGGATTGTGATGGTATTGGTAGTTCGGTACGGGGTCGGCGTTTTTGCCCTCGAGCGCCACCTGGAACGCCCCCGCATACCATGCCCAGCCAATGCCCTTTTCGGTGAGCATATCGCCGATATGCCGCTCGGTCTGCGGCGGCAACGTATTCGCCTTTGCCGGGTCGGCGAAGGCCGGGTCGCCGCCTTCCGCCGGCTTGTTGCCGCTCGGTTGATAGGGCGGCTGCATCGTGTTGATCGCGTAGAAATCCGGGGTTAGCGCGCCGTCATTGACAAATTTCGGGATACCGTCGAGTGCGGAAGCCGGCAATTCCGGCTTGGATTTGAGTGTGACCTTGTCATCCTCGACCGCCGCGACGATCCCCTTGGCCGGGCTGTCTGCCGCGTTCGGATAGGTCGGCGTGCAGGCGCAAACCAACCAGAAATGATTGAAAAACGACCCGCCAAACGCGCCCATGAAGAAATTGTCGGCGAGCACGAATTCCTTTGCGACCGGCTCCAAAGGCAGCTTCGCGTGGGCATAATGGCCCATCACCAGACCGCCCGCATCGGCCCAGGCCGCGAAGCGGTCGTTCTTGTCGCCGTCGATCTGCATCTGGTTTTGGTAGAAGCGATGCCACAAATCCTTGGTGGCCACTTCGAACGGCACGTTGAGACCGTTCGGATCGTCGATCGCGAAGGGCGCGTTGGGCAGATGCGCGGTCTTGTCCTGCGGCACCGTCTTGGTGATGCCGCCCCAGATCGGCGGCAACTCCTTCAACACCGCGCCATTGCGATCGACCTGCTGGTATTCCGCCGGCTTTAGATTGGCGAGACCATTGGCGCCGGGAAAGAAACCGTAGAGGTTGTCGAAACTGCGGTTCTCGGCATAGATCACGACGATCGTTTCGATGTCGGAGAGCGTCGCCGCCGACGCGCCAATTGTAGACATCGGCGCCAGCGCCAAGGCGCTCGCCAGAACCAACACGTGCTTCATCGAACTCCCCCGCGATGATCGAGCGCCTAGTTTAGGCGGCGCGCGCGACGATACTCGGTTCCGCAGCGTTACGGTTTTATGACGGTCGGGGAAACCGTTTCGCGATTGGCTGCGCCGTTCTGGCCGCGCGTCCACAGGCGTGTCAAAATCGCTGCACGCCGAACCCCGGGGAGAATCGCCATGCCCGCTACCGTCCGCAATGTCGCCCGCGAAAAGCTCGAGCAGGGGAGATTGTCGCTCGGCGTCGGCGTCCGCATGACACGCAGCGTCGAGATCGCCAAGGCGATGGCGGTCGCCGGCTTCGACTGGCTGTTTCTCGACATGGAGCACGGGGTCATGTCGCTGGAGGCCTGCGCGCAAATCTCGACCGCGGCGCTCGATGCCGGGATCGCGCCGATCGCCCGCGTGCCGAACGGCGAATACGCGATTGCGACGCGGGCGCTCGACAATGGCGCGCTCGGCATCGTGATGCCGCATGTCGACACCGCCGCCGAGGCGCGTGAGGTCGTCGACCGGCTGAAATACCCGCCGGTCGGCCATCGCTCAATGGGCGGCTATGGCCCGCATTACGGGCTGCGCGCGGCGTCGAGCAGCGAGATGGCCTCGGCGCTCAACGCCGCGAACCTGACGATCGTGATGCTGGAGACGCCGACCGCGATCGGCAACGCCGCCGAGATTGCCGCCGTGCCGGGGGTCGACGTGCTGCTCATCGGCACCAACGATCTATGCGCCGAGATGGGCATCCACGGCGATTTCGGTAACGAGAAGGTCGCGGAGGCCTACAAGGCGATGATCGCCGCCTGCCGGCAGCACGGCAAATTCCCCGGCATGGCCGGCGTCTACAATGAGCAGATCATGCCGCGCTATATCGAGCTGGGCGCGCGCTTCATCCTCGCCGGCCAGGACGCGCAGTTCATGAACGCCGGCGCCGCGGCGCGCACCGGATTCCTGCACAAGCTGCATGATTAGGGATGGCTAGGGATGGCGCCGGTCCTTACCCCCACCCCGACCCTCCCCCGCCAGCGGGGGAGGGAGATGGAGCCGCTAGCGCTCGAACGAACCCCCTCCCCCGCTGGCGGGGGAGGGTCGGGGTGGGGGCTTGCGATCGCGGCGCCATTGTCACCGGCCGGCGGCGCGGAAATTACCGGCGTCGACCTTTCCCAACCGCTTACCGACGCGGCGCGCGACCGCGTCTGCGCCGCGCTACTCGACCATCAGTTTCTGGTGTTTCCGAGCCAGACACTGACGCGCGAGCAGCAATACGCGTTCACCGCGCAGTTTGGCGAGGTCGAAGCGCATGGCGGCGGGCGCCCCGACAAGCGGCGCGATGTGGCGCACCTCACCACCAATCTCGATGCCGACGGCAACCCCAGCGACCGCTTTGCCAAAGGCGCCAACTACCGCTGGCATACCGACAAGCCCTATTACGCGACGCCACCGGCGCTGACAACGCTCTACGCGGTCGAGTTGCCGCCGAGCGGCGGCGATACGGAACTCGCCAATACGCGGCTCGCCTATGACGCGCTCGACGACGAGATGAAGCGCCGGATCGCCGGGCTGCGCGTCGTCTTCCAATGGGAGGCCGGGCGACGCCCCGGCTATTACGCCAGCGAACTCCCACCTGTCGACCACCCGCTGGTGCGCACCCACCCCGATACCGGGAAGAAGGCGCTCTATCTCGGCCACCACGCGCTGCGCATCCTCGGCCTGGCCAAGGATGAAAGCGCGGCGTTGCTCGACGTGCTGCTGGCGCACGCGACGGAGCCGCGCTTCACCTACGCGCATCGCTGGCGGCCGGGCGATGTGGTGATCTGGGACAACCGCTGCATGCTGCACCGCGCCGTCGCCAATTACGAGATGACCCGCTACCGCCGGATCATGCACCGCAATGTCGTGAAGGGCGGGGTGCCTTATTGATTTGTCATTCCGGGGTGCCCAAAGGGCAGCCCGGAATCCATGAGCACAGACCTCGCCGGATTTGCACCGACGGAGCCTGAACCACAAAAGTCCGTGTTCATGGGTTCCGGGTTCGCTGCTGCGCAGCGCCCCGGAATGACGATTTTACGCCAGCACCGATTTGGCCGTCGGGACGATACGGGTGATGACCATCTTCTCGCGGTCGAGGCAGTCGGGGACGCGCGGCGCGATCTTGGTCTTCCAGTAGTCGGTCTCGTAGACCGCCTTGTACAGCGCCTCTCGCTGGGCCTCGTTCTCGAAACGACGGATCCAGACGTATTTGCTGTCGTCGGTCTCGCCGCGGAAGCTGCCGCTGATCACCATGCCCTTCGACACCTGGAAGGGGATGATTTCCTCCTCCATGATCTTGACCCATTCATCCATCTTGCCGGGGCGGACGTGGTATTGCCGCAATTCGTAGAAGGCCATGGTTCCCTCCGTGGTTGACGACGTCGACTTTAGCGGCTCCCAACGGAAGCGCCACCCCGACGAAGGTCGGGGTCCATGTCTGCGACGGGTTCCCGGCCTTCGCCGGGATGGACGAAAATCTACCCCTCAGCCGCCATCGCCGCCTGCTGCTTGGGGAAGAAGCGGTTCTCGGGGCGCGGCAGGCCGAGATTTTCGCGCAGCGTCTTGCCTTCGTATTCGCGGCGGAAAAGGCTGCGGCGCTGCAGTTCGGGGACGACGCGGTCGACGAACTCGTCGAGCCCGCCGGGGACCCACGGAAACATGATGTTGAACCCGTCGCAGGCGTCGCTGTAGAGCCATTCCTCCATTTGGTCGGCGATCTGCGCCGGGGTGCCGACCATCGCCAGCCCTCCATAGCTGCCGGCGATCTGGGCCAGCTGGCGCACCGTGAGGTTGTCGCGCCGGGCACGGGCGATGACGCGTTCGCGGCCGCTCTTCGAGGCGTTGGTTTCGGGGATGTCGGGCAGCGGAGCATCAAGATCGAATTGCGACGCGTCGCAGCCGAGCGCGATCGATAGCGAGCCGATGCCGCTATCGGAGTGCACTCCGCTGTCGAGGAGCGCGCGCTTGGCTTTCGCTTCGTCCTCGGTGTCACCGACGACCACCAGGCAGCCGGGCAGGATCTTGACGTGGTCGGGGTCGCGGCCGACTGCCTTGGCGCGCCGCTTGATGTCGGCGTAGGTCACCTGCGCGTCCTCCAGCCGGCCACCGCTGGCGAAGACCATCTCGGCGGTTTCGCCGGCAAGCTGGCGGCCGGCATCCGAGGCGCCGGCCTGGACGACGACCGGCCAGCCCTGGATCGGCCGCGCGATGTTGAGCGGCCCGCGCACCGACAGGAACTCGCCCTTGTGGTCGAGGACATGCATGCGCTCGGGGTCGAAGAAGATGCCGTTCTCGACATCCTGGACAAAGGCATCTTCGGCCCAGCTGTCCCACAGCCCGGTCACGACATCGTAGAACTCACGGGCGCGCCGGTAGCGCTCGTCGTGTTCCATATGTTCGGTGAGCCCGAAATTGAGCGCGGCGTCGGGATTGGAGGTCGTGACGAGGTTCCACCCAGCCCGCCCGCCGCTGATATGGTCGAGCGAGGCAAAGCGCCGGGCGATCGTGTAGGCCGGCTCGAACGTGGTCGACGCGGTGGCGATCAGCCCCAGATGCTGGGTGAACATCGCCAGCGCCGGCAGCAAGGTCAGCGGATCGAAGGAAGTTACCGTAGCGCTGCGCTTCAACGCCGCCATCGGCATGTTGAGCACCGCCAGATGGTCGGCCATGAACCACGCGTCAAACTTCCCTTCCTCCAGCTTTTGCGCGAAGCGGATGAGGTGCTGGAGATTGAAGTTTGCGTCCGTATAGGCGCCGGGATAACGCCACCAGCCGGTATGAATGCCGACCGGCCGCATGAACGCACCGAGGCGCAATTGCTTCGTTCCCGCCATCCCGACCGCTCCTCTTCGCCCGATCCGGCACCCGCACAAAGTTAGCCGAGAAAATAGGGTGCATATGCGCCCTATTCAAGCAAGACACCCGCCGAGGTTCGCGGACCTCGCCGCTCGACCACCAATAAAATCCTGACCGATGGTAGCCGTGACGCCGTACGTAGGATAGCGGTGCCTGCGCACTGCACAACAGGTGGGCACTCCACGGGACTGATCGCCGCACGCTTTGCCGCATGTCAAAAAAACACCACAATTTCGAGACTTGGCGCTAAGATGCGCCCGCCCGCGAAATCCCCGTTTCGCTGCGCAACTGTGCTCGCTGCTTGACTTGGCAGCACCGAACCTTGGAGGTACCGCTCTCGTGGCCGATGCCGTCGTGTCCAATTACAAGGCGACAACCCCCGTCCTCCGGCGAAAGAAACGCTGGATCTCGGTCGGCCGGCACCGGTCGATTGTCGGGTTCTTGTTTGCGCTGCCGCTGATCGCCGTCATCGGGCTACTGGTCGTGTACCCGGCAGCTTATGCGATCCATCTGGCGACGCTGAACAAGTCGATGCAGCACTTTGTCGGCTTGAGCAATTTCACCTTCCTGTTCAATCGTCCGACCTTCTGGGCCGTAGTCGAGCAGTCGGTGCTGTTCGCGGTTACCGCGGTGATTTTCAAGGCGGTCGTCGGCTTTATCGTCGCCCATTTCGTCCACAACATCCCGCAGAAGGGCCAGCGCAAATGGCGCGGCATGCTGCTGGTGCCGTGGGTGATCCCGCCGGCGATGTCGACGCTGGCTTGGTTGTGGCTGTTCGACCCGTCCTACAGCGCCTTCAACTGGATTCTGGAGCGTCTCGGGGTCGGCGACGTGCCGTGGCTCGGCGATTACCATTGGGGGCGGTTTTGCGTGATCCTGGTCAATATCTGGGTCGGCTCGCCGTTCTTTATGATCATGTATCTGGCGGCGCTGAAATCGGTGCCGGAGCAACTGCACGAAGCGGCGGCAATCGATGGCGCCAACTGGCTGCAGAAGATCTGGTACATCAATCTGCCGATGATGCGGAACATCATCCAGATCACCGCGCTGTTCTCGCTGATCGTCACCTTCGCCAATTTCGACATCGTCAAAATCCTGACCCAGGGCGGGCCGGTCGATAAGACGCACGTCTTCGGCACCTGGGCGTTCAACCAGGCGATCTACAGCAACGACATCCCGCTGGGCGCCGCGGTGTCGCTGTTCATGGCGCCGATCCTCGCGGTCGCGGCCTTCTTCATCCTGCGCAACGTGCGCAAACGCGGCAACGAGGCCTAGATATGGCGAGCGTAACGACAGCCGAGATCGCCGCGCCGGTGCGTGCGCGGCGCGGCGGCAGCATCTCGCGCGGCCGCAAGCGGACGCTGTACTGGTCGTATTTCTTCCTGGCGCTGTTCGTCATCTTCTTCCTGACGCCGCCGCTCTACATGCTGCTGACGTCGCTCAAGTCGAGCGCCGAGATCGGTACCGCCACCAACCCGTGGTGGATCAATCATCCGACGCTGCAAAATTACGCGGCGCTGCTCGGCTCCTGGCAATTCCTGACGTTCTTCAAGAATTCCGTGATCGTCTCGCTGTGCGTCGTGTCGGTGACGATGGTCATCGCGGTGATGGCGGCGTTCTCGCTGGCGCGAATGGGGTTTTGGGGCTCGGCGACGCTGGCGACCGGCGTGTTTCTGACCTATCTCATCCCCGACACACTGCTGTTCATCCCGCTGTTCAAGACATTTTCCTGGATCCGCGAGACCACCGGGATTGAGCTGATCAATCACTGGTGGGTGTTGATCATCCTCTATCCGACGCTGACCGTGCCGTTCGCCACCTGGATCATGATCGGGTACTTCTCGAGCATCCCCAAAGAGCTCGATGAGGCGGCCCTGATCGACGGCGCCAGTTATTTTCAGCTGCTGACGCGCATCTTTATACCGGTGGCGCTGCCAGGGATCATCGCCGCGACGATCTTCTCGTTTACGGTGTCCTGGGCCAATTTCCTCTACCCGCTCGCCTTCACGACCTCGACCGACCAGCTCGTCTTGCCGGTCGGCATCGTTACGACGTTGATCAAGGGCGACGTGTTCAACTGGGGGCAGATCATGACCGGCGCGCTGCTCGGCGCGGCGCCGCCGCTGATCATCTACGCGTTTCTGATGGACTATTACATTTCCGGACTGACTGCCGGCGCGACCAAGGGTTAACCACGACGCGCCACGGCGCGGCCATAGCGTAAGAACCGATCGGTTCGACCAGGAGGAAACATGACGAGAATATTCAGTCGGCGCACTCTCCTAAAGACGGGAGCCGCCGCGACTGCGGCGGGCGCTCTGCCGCTGCCGTTCATGCACGGCGCGCACGCGGCCGGCAAGCTCAATGTCGGGTTCTGGGATCACTGGGTGCCCGGCGCCAACGACGTGATGACCAAGCTCTGCAAGGAATGGGCGGCGAAGGAAAAGGTCGAGATCAGCATCGACTACATCACTTCGCAGGGCGACAAGCTGATGATCACCTCGGCGGCCGAGGCACAAGCCAAGTCCGGCCACGACATGATCACGCTGCCGATCTGGTACGGCCCGGCGCGCACCGCCGATCTCGAACCGTCCGACGACGTGTGGAAGGAGCTGATCAGCCGGCACGGGCCGACCACCGCGTCGATGACCTATATCGCCAAGCAGGAAGGGCATTGGATCGCGCCGCCGGCGATCCCCAACACGCTGACCCTGCCGTCGGTCGGACGCATCGACATCTTCAAGGAAGCGGTCGGCGTCGACCTGACCCAGATGTACCCGGTGCAAGGCGGCCAACCCAACAAGGAGCTGCAGGACAAATGGACCTGGGACTTCTTCCTTGAGGCCGCGGAGAAATGCTTCAAGGCCGGCCATCCGTTCGGACTCCCGATTGGCCAGACCGGCAACTCGGCGAACTGGATCGGCGCGATCTTCAACGCCCACGGCGCCGAGCTGGTCGACAAGGACGGCAACATCACCGTCAAGTCCGACGCGGTGAAGCACATGCTCGACTACTTCAAGCGGCTCACCGCGTTCCTGCCGCCCGAGGTGTATGCATGGGATGATTCGAGCAATAACAAGGCGCTGATCTCGGGCCAGGCGGCGCTGATCTTCAACCCGCCCTCGGCCTGGGCCGTGGCGGTGCGCGACGCGCCGAAGGTGGCCGAGCAGTGCTGGCATTTCTCGTCGCCGAAAGGACCAAAGGGCCGGCTTGACGCGGCGCAGCCCTCGACCTGGGGCATCTGGAAATTCTCGTCCAACAAGTCGGCGGCGAAGAGCCTGGCGTTGCACCTGTGGGAGACCGACTCGGTCAAGCAGCTCGTGGCCGCGAGCAAGGGTTACGACATCCCTTGCTTTCCCACGCTGCGCAGTTTCGACACCTGGGCAAACGAGAGCCCGCCAAAGGGCGGCATCTGGAACTACCCGCCGCGCGGCGACGTCATCGAGTCAGTGTCTGGCTCGCCCGGGCCGGCGCGCATCGCCAACCAGATCTTCGCGCAGGCGACGATGGCCAAGATGATCGCCCAGCACACCCAGCAGGGAAAGACCGCCCCGCAGGCGATCGATTGGGCCGCCACCGAGCTCGAAGGCTTTATGCGGAGCTAGCTCGCATCCCGCTTTCGCGAGGGATGGCACGACAAACGGCGGGGACGCGAGTCCCCGCCGTTTTTGTGACGCCATGTTGACGGCTGAGCGCTTGCCGCCAGCGGGGGCCAGGTGATTAAGTAAGTCGCAACGCGAGCGGTCGTTAACCGCTCGCGCGTACCTTTGCTTCGCGTCGGGACCCAGCCGGAACAACCGGCCGCAACACCGAGGGACCGCCGTGACCGACGTTATCGCCAACAGCTCCGCCGTTTCCCAACCAGCATCGGCACACCGCGAGGCCGCGACCATCGCCGCGCGCATCGACCGCCTGCCGAGCACGCGCTACATCTGGCACCTCGTGCTGTTGTTGTCGTTGGGCGGCTTCTTCGACGTCTTCGACAACGGCCTCATCGCCTATATCGCGCCGGGGCTTTTCGCGGCGAAGATCTTCACCCCGACGACCCAGGGCTTCTTCGACATCAACAGCTTCGCCAGCCTCGTCGCCTCGACCTTTATCGGCATGTTTGTCGGGACGCTGCTGTTCAGCTCGCTCAGCGACCTGTTCGGGCGACGGACGATCTTCACCTTCGCCCTGGTCTGGTACTCGATCGCGACGTTCATGATGGCGTTTCAGTCGACGCCGCTGGCGATCGATTTCTGGCGCTTTCTCGCCGGCTGCGGCATCGGCGTCGAGCTGATCACGGTCGACACCTACCTGTCGGAGCTGATGCCGAAGGACCGGCGCGGCCAGGCCTTCGCGTTCAACCAGTCCTTCCAGTTCCTCGCCTACCCGACCGTCGCGCTGCTGGCGTACGGGCTGGTGCCGGCGGCGCCGCTCGGCTGGGAAGGCTGGCGCTGGGTCACGGTGATCGCCGCCGCCGGCGCGATCTTTGTCTGGTGGATTCGGCTGTCGTTGCCGGAATCGCCGCGCTGGCTGGCGATCCACGGCCGCACCGCCGATGCCGAGCGCATCACCGCGATGATGGAAGCGCGGGTCGAGGCGGAAAGCGGCAAGCCCCTGCCCCGCCCCGAGGTGCTGCCCGACGAGGTCGAGGCCGGCCGCGGCGCTTGGCGCGAGATGTGGCAGGGCCCCTACCTCAGCCGCACGGTGATGCTGATCATCTTCAACCTGCTGCAGTCGGTCGGCTATTACGGCTTCGCCAGCTGGGTCCCGACACTGCTGATCTCACAGGGGATCACCGTCACCAAGTCGCTGCTCTACACCTTCGTGATTGCGCTGGCGAACCCGACCGGGCCGCTGCTCGCGTCGTTTATCGCCGACCGCAGCCACCGCAAATGGCAGCTCGTCGGCGCCTGTGCCTCGCTAGCCGTGTTCGGGCTCATCTTCTCGCAGATGACGACCGCCATCGGCATCGTCATCGTCGGCGTGCTGATCACCTTCTCGACCAGCAATCTGTCCTACGCGTTCCACGCTTATCAGGCCGAGCTCTACCCGACGCGCATCCGCAGCCGGGCGATCGGCTTCACCTATTCCTGGAGCCGGTTCAGCACGATCTTTGTCGGCTTCATGGTGGCATTCTTCTTGCGCAATTACGGCACGGTCGGCGTCTTTGGCTTTATCGCCTCGGCGATGGTCGCTTGCTGCGTGGTGATCGCGCTGATGGGCCCGCCCACCGCGCGGCTGCGCCTGGAGCAGATTTCGCGCTAGAATGCCGCAACGGCAGGAGGAACGAAGAACATGGCCACGCGGCAGATGCATATGGGGGTGTTCGTGCTCAGCACGGGCAATCATCAGGCCGGCTGGCGCTATGAGGGCGCGGCGAAGAGCCATATCGAGCTGCCGGTGATGCAGGAGATCGCCCGCATCGCCGAGCGCGGCAAGTTCGACCTGCTGTTCATATCCGACTCGATGGTGATGGACCCGACCGACCACCCCTCCTTCCTCTGCCGCTTCGAGCCGACGACGCTGATCACCGCGCTCAGCATGTGCACATCGCATATCGGGCTCGGCGCGACGGTGTCGACGAGCTTTTCGGAGCCGTTCAACGTCGCACGCCTCTTCGGCTCGATCGACCATCTGAGCGGCGGCCGCGCGGCGTGGAACGTCGTGACCAGCTCCAACGCCAAGGCGGCGCTCAACTTCAACCGTGAGGAGCATCTAGAACACGAGCTGCGCTATGCGCGGGCGCAGGAATTTGTCGATGTCGTCAGGGGGTTGTGGGATTGCTGGGAGGACGATGCGGTCGTCGCCGACAAGGAGACCGGTCTCTACGTCGACCCCGACAAGGTGCGGCCGCTCAACCACAACGGCCGCTTTTTCCAGGTGCGCGGCCCGCTCAACCAGGCGCGGCCGCCGCAAGGGCATCCGGTGATCATCCAGGCGGGCGGCTCGCCCTCAGGGCTGGAGCTGGCGGCGCGCACCGCCGACGTCGTGTTCTCGGTGGTGCAGGAGCTGGAGCCGGCCAAGGCCGCCTATGCCGACCTCAAGGGCCGCATGGCGAAGTACGGCCGGGCGCCGGAGGAGATCGCGGTGCTCCCGGGCATCATGCCGGTGATCGGCGTGACCGAAGAAGAAGCCCGCGCCAAGCTCGCCAAGCTGCAAAGCTGGATCAGCCCGACCAACGCCATCACTCTGGTCGCGAGCCGCATCGGCTATGACGTGACCGGCCACGACCTCGACGGGCCGGTGCCGCCGCCCCCGCCGTTCCAGGGCAGCCAGACCTTTACCAGCGTGCTCTACGAAATGGCGAAGCGCGAGAACATGACCCTGCGCGACCTCTACAACCTCACCGCGGCGGCGCGCGGGCATTGGGTCGTGGTCGGCACGCCGCAAAAGATCGCCGACACGCTGGAGGAATGGTTTGTCGAAAAGGCGGCCGACGGGTTCAACATTCTGCCGCCCTATTTCCCCGGCGCCTTCGCCGATTTCGTCGACCTGGTGATCCCCGAATTGCAGCGCCGCGGGCTTTTCCGCCGCGACTACGAGGGCAAGACCCTGCGCGAGCATTTCGGCCTCGCCCCGGTGCCAGCGCCGGTTGTGCAGCGCCAGGCGATGGCCGGGGAGTAGCAGAGAACGCTTTAGGTGTTTAGTCCCGGCATTTGCTGGAGCGGGTTGAGGGTGAACCGGGCGGGCTCTGTTGTCCAGGCCTTACAGATGAACTCGTAGGGAGTGAGACCTTTGAGGGTCTTGAGCCTTTTGGCGAAGTTGTAGACCTGGACGAAGTCCGCCAAGTGGCTGCGGAGCTGGTCGTGGGTCTCGTAGTAGAAGCGCTTGACGGTGGCCTCTTTGATCGTGCGGTTCATGCGCTCGACCTGGCCGTTGGTCCAAGGATGCTTGGGTTTGGTCAGGCGATGGTCGATGCCGGCGAGGGCGCAAGCGTATTCGAAGGCGTGCGCCCGGAACGGTTCCTTGCGCTCGATCATCTGCCTGATTTCGGCCGGGCTCCAGGTGTCGCCGCGGGGATCGGTGAAGTGGGTGCCGTTGTCGGTCAGCACGGTGTGGACCTTGTAGGGCACGGCCTTGACCAGGGCATGCAGGAAGTCCGCGGCGACGCGGGTGGTGGCTTTTGCATGCAACTCGGTAAAGGCGAACTTGGACGTCCGATCGATCGCGACGAACAGATAGAGCCTGCCTTCGGCGCTCTGGACCTCGGCAATGTCGAGGTGGAAGTAGCCGATCGGGTAGGATTTGAACTTACGCTTGTCGGGTTTGTCGCCCTCGACATCGGGTAATCGGGAGATGCCGTGGCGTTGCAGGCAGCGATGGAGCGAGGATCGCGTCAGATGGGGGATCGTTGCCTGCAAGGCGTAAAGGCAATCATCCAGCGGCAGCAGGGTGTGCCGGCGGAAGGCGACGACGATCGCCTCGTCCTCGACCGACAGCACTGTCGACTTGGCCTCTTTCGGCCCGGTCGGTAGATCGGCTACCGAGGGGCGCTTCTTCCACTTTGCGACGGTCTTCGGATTGATGCCGTAGCGCTTGGCGAGCTGTCTCAGGCTCTCTTGACTATGGTGTATCGCTCGACGGACCGCCTCTGTCGTCGTGGCGCAGCCATGAAGAACCTGGCCCATAGCGCATCCCTCCACTCTCGCGAGTAGACTGCACCATTAAAGCCCGGGATCAAACATCTAACGCGGAGAACGTAAAGGTTTCGCAGAGGACGCGAGCTGTCTATTCGGCACGAAGCGCCAGTAAATTCACCACGGAGACACAGAGGCACGGAGAATGCGCTCGGTTGGCAAATCCTCCGTGCCTCTGTGTCTCCTTGGTTTTTAATTGCGGCTTCGCCGCGTCTCGGACGGCTTCGCGTCCTCTGCAAACCCTTAGCGGCCTCCGCGCCAAAGCGTTCCTTTAGACGTCCGAAATCTTCTCCCAGGTCAGCACGCGATACTCGCCTCCGGCGCGGGGCGGCGGACGCAGGACCATGAAATCGCCGTCGTAACTCACCTCGCGGACCTGGTCGCTGCCGAACCGCGCCGGATCAGAGGCGGCATCCACCCGCGTAATAAGGCGGTTGCCGTCGAATGTGTAGTTGCCGCAGTAGGAGGAATAATCCCGCGCCGTGCCCGCCGGCAGCTCCGGTCGGCCGTCGACGACCACCGCGGCCATCCGGCCTTCCGCGTTGAAAGTGACCCGGCCCATCCCCTTGCCGCCGTAGGGCGTCGGCAAGGGCTTGCCGTCGGCGTCATGCGCTTCGGCCTTCACCAGCCGCCAGGTTCCGATGATCGATGGCATCTTCACTCCTTCCCGTATTGGCGAAACAAACTCGTCAGTGCGCCGACGGTCGGCCATGTCTCGATGCCGTCGACCGCTTGCTCGGCTGCGGCGGCGCCCTCGGGCGTCAGCACCACGCCGGCCAGCTCGCGGAACTTGCCACGCAGCTCGGCGTCGCTGAACGGTTCGGAGAAATCGCCGCGATGGCTGTCGCGGGCGCGGGTGGCGCTACGCCCGTCGGCGAGCGTCACGGTCACGCGCGCCGGACGCAGCGTTGGCGTCAGCGCGCTCATCGCCGCGTCCTCTGCGATGTGCACTTTGTGGCGCAAGGCGGCAATGACCGGGTCGGCGAGCGCACTGTCGTCGAGCTGCGCGAAACCGGCGCCGCCGCGCACCGTCATCGCCGCGGCGGCGTGCGGCAGCGAGTATTTAGAGGCAAAATAGTTCGGCGGGTCGGGGTTGCGCATCACCGACGCGAAGCGATAGGTCGCGATGTCGATGCCCGTCACCTGCTCCGGCCGCGGCTTGAGTTCGGCGAGCACGGCGGCGAGGCAATCGAGCGCCGGGTGGATCGGGTTGCAGCAAGCGTAGAGGCGGAAGTAGTTGCGGGTGATCTGCCACTCGCGGCCGAGATCGGCGGTCAAATTGTCGGCCACGAACCCGCCGCCGACAAGCTGACCGAGCCCCTCCTCGATCGCGTCGGGTTGCGCCGCAAACCCGGCCAGCGCCAGTTCCGGCACGAGCGAAGCGGCGAACCCGCTCATCCCGCCGGCGACATTGAGCGCGGTCGCGCCAGCGACGGCATTGGTATAGCTCGGGGTCAGCACCAGCGTCGTGGCGATGCGCATCGCCAGGCTGACCCCGGCCGCGTCGAGCCCCTTGAGCCGCGCGCCGGCCGCCGCCGCAGCGATCAGCGACACCTGGCCGTTCTGATGCGCCAGCGGCCGCGGCGTAAAGCCCGATGCCAGCCGCCCGGCGACATCGTAACCGAGGACCAGCGCCGCCAGCAGCTCGCGACCGGGGCTGCCGACCTCCTCGCCGACCGCGAGCACGCCAGGCAGCACTTGCAGCGCCGCCTGCCCGGAAACCAGCCGCAGCCCTTCGCATAATTCGATCGCGCGCCCGGCGATGCCGTTGACGAGCGCCGCCGTGCGCGCATCGGCACGCGGCCAACCGCTGCCGTAGATCGTCGCTCCCGTGCCGCTCGACAGCCGCCCGCGCAAGACGACCACCTCCGGCCGGTTGCTGCCGGCGAGGATCACCCCGAGCGTGTCGAGAAAGGTGATCGCCGCATGGCGGCGCACCGCCTCGGGAATGTCGTCGAGCCTGGTCTCCGCGACGAAGCGCGCCAGCTCCTCGATCTGTTGGCCCATTCCTCCCCCCGCGCCGCTCCGGTGCGCTACACTTGCCGCATGACGCTAGCAGAGAACGCGCGGTTTGCCTTCACCCCGGATATGACGATCTGCCGTGTGCTAAACGGGATGTGGCAGGTATCGGGCGGGCATGGCCGCATCGACCCGACAGCCGCGGTCGCGGCGATGTTCGCCTATTACGAGGCCGGCTTCACCACCTGGGACCTCGCCGACCATTACGGCCCGGCTGAGGACCTGGTCGGCGCCTTCCGCCGCCAATTCGCCGAGCGGCATGGCGAGGCGCGGCTCGCTGAGATCCAGGCCTTCACCAAATGGGTGCCGCAACCCAGCCCGATGACCCGGCGCGTCGTCGAGGAGGCGATCGACATGTCGCGCCGGCGCATGAGCGTCGACCGCCTCGACCTGCTCCAATTCCATTGGCGGGATTACGCCGACCGGCGCTATCTCGACGCACTCAAACATCTCGCCGATCTGCGCGATGAAGGCAAACTCCGCCATCTCGCGCTGACCAATTTCGACACCGAGCGGTTGGCGCTGATCGTCGGGCACGGCATCCGGATCGTCTCGAACCAGGTACAATACTCCCTGGTCGACCAACGGCCCGCGGCACGGATGGCGGCATTCTGTGCGGCGCATGGGATCATGCTGCCGACCTACGGCACGCTGCTCGGCGGCCTGCTGTCCGAAGCCTGGCTCGGACGCCCAGAGCCGAGTCGCGGCAACCTCGTCACCATCTCGCAGCAGAAATACAAGAACATGATCGACGCCTGGGGCAGCTGGGCTCTGTTTCAGCAGCTCCTCGCTGCGCTCAAAAACATCGCCGACAAGCATGGCGCCAGCATTGCCACGGTGGCCTTGCGAGCGATCCTTGATCGCCCGGCAGTCGCCGGCGTCATCATCGGCGCCCGCCTTGGTCTCGCCGAGCACATCGCCAACAACAGCCGCGTCTTCGACCTCACCCTCGAACCGGGCGACCTCGCCGCGCTCGAACCAATGCTCGCCCAAGGCCGCGACCTGATACGCGTGATCGGCGATTGCGGCGACGAATACCGGTAAGAGGCAAAATCGGCGTCAGGCGACGGCCCGCGCATGGGCGATTTCTTTTCGTCGAACCGCCCGTACGGCATCGGCGACCACCGTCACCACTGAGAGGCCGACGCCCGTCAGGCGAAAGCAATGCTCCTTCGATAACTTTCGCGCGACCTGCGGGATGCTCGCTTGCCAGCAGATAGCGCGTGAGCTTGCGCTCATCGATTACCGCGAGATGGGCATTGGGAAGAACACGCTGGCCGCGCATCCGGCATTTCCGGCCTTATTTGAAGAATTCCACCTTCGCTTCGCGGAACCAGAGGAAATTGGCGGGACCAGCGGAAAGTGGGCCGTTGATCGCGAAGACCGCGATCTCGTAGCGCTCGCCGGGCTGCACGACATTGTCGCCGAGCACCAGGCGGTTTGGCATGTTGAAGCCCTGGATGCAGGCGGCGCTGGGGCGGCCGGCGGCGCGCGGCAGCAGGCCGTTGACCCAGATTTCGGCATAATCGTCGACATTGACCCGCAGTACCGCCTTGGTGTCGGCGGTCGTAAAGCCCAGCGCCGCCTGCAGGATCGTCAGCGTCGCGCGGTACCAGACAAAGGATAGAAGACCACCGCCGCGCCGCCCGCCGAGATCGGTCGGGTCGACGACCTCCCAACCGCTGTCGTCAAAGCCGACGACCTCGGCGTGCGGATCGACATCGTAGGTGGTCTTGTATTCCGGCCGCGAGTTGCTGAGCGCCGGGACCTCGATGATCTTCGCCTCCTTGCACCGCCAAGTCGCGCCAAACGCCGCCGAGCCCTCGGCGGTCATTAGGTCAACGACATGGGTCGGCGGGATCAGCGGCGCCGACGGCGGCGTCGGCGTCAGCAGCGGGTTGATCGGCGGCGGAGCGGAAACGGTCGGGCGAATGTAGGGCACTGGCAGTCCTTTCTTGTGGGATGGGGGTTGAGCGGGACAAAAGCCCATCGGCGGCGGGGAAGATGGGTTTCGCGTTGCTCAACCCATCCTACGGTCATAACGGTGGGAAGGCCGATGGCGGGATGCGGCGGCGGGAGGCGGCCTCGTAGGCCGAGGCGATCTTGAGGACGACATCCTCGCGGCCGGGCTCAGCGCGGAAGACCAGCGAGAACGGCAGGCCGGGCTTCGGCAAATTTGTCACATGCTCAGCGGGCGCAGTAACATAGCGCGTGCCGTCGTCACTCAGCTTGAAGACAGGGTCGTAAACCTCTGTCACATAGCCAGCTGGCACTAGCATCTCGGTGAGGCCGGCATTGGGGCCGTACATGGTCTCGGATCGGAGGTTGTTGCCGCCGCCGAGCGGGTCGTGCGCGCCGCCGATGATCGCGGGCGGCAGCGGTGTGTGCAACCGCACCAGAGCGTCGAGGCGGTTTTCCAGCATCACCAGCATGTCGAGCCGGCGTAAGAGCTCGCGCAGCATGATGCGCTCGTCGACGCCCTGCCGGCCGCCCAAGGGATTGCGCGGGTCCTCGACCTCCTCCCAGTTGCGGAACGCGGCGCGGCCGTCATCGCCCCAAAATTTCGAGCGGCGATTGAGCGCGGCGAAATCGTCGAGCCCCTCATGGAAGCCGCGCTCCGCCCAATCCGCCGCCCGCCGCGACAGGTATTGCGGGATGTGGAAACGAAAGCTCATCGCCAGTTCCTGGTCCTGGATCGTCGAAATGTCCAGGTTGCGGGGCGGCGCGATGCGGCCTTCGGCGAGCGCGACGCAATAGTCGATCGGCGCCATCTCGCCCGAGCCGAAAAACTTGCCGGGAGCAAATTCTGCGCGGCGGATCGCGGCGGCGAATTCCTTGAACACCGGCGTGCCGTCGCGGCCGAGACGGAACAGGATGTCGGGCATGAACACCGGCACCAGGCGCGCCAGCCCCTGGCAGAAATCGACGCTCATCGGCTCGATGTCGGGGTCGTGCTCCCAATCAGGATGGCCGGACTCGACCAGCGTCGCGCCAAGCTTGCCGCCCAGCAAGGCCTTGATCTCGGCGGCCGCGGCGCGCGAGATCGGCTCGGCGGCGTTGTCGTCGGGCCGCAGCAGCATCGACTCGCGAACGATGCCGATGCGCATGCCTTTCAGCGAAGCCGGCGCCGTCGCGTGGCGCGCGTAGCCGCCGGGCAACACCGACGCACGCGGCACGGTCGTGTAGATATCGCGCGGATCGTAGAAGCTGATGCCGTTATCGGTCAGCGCGTCGAGCACCTTGGCGCAGTCGCCGAGCGTGCGGGCGAGGATGCCGCTGCGGTCGCAATAGATGTCGGCACCGATCGCCCCGCCGTCAAAGCCGAGCATCGCCTTGTGCGGCAGGATCAGCGCAACGGCGTTGTGATTGGCCGGGCCCCGGCACGAGGCGCGGGTCTCTTCGCCGAGGCTGACCATTACCAGATTGGCGCTGACCGAGACGCCCGAGCCGGAGCTCGACCCGAGTGAGGCGGCGCGCGTCGTGTCGTAGGGGTTCGCCGGATTGCCGCCCCAGCTGCTGCGCTGATAGCCGAGCACCGAGGGCAGAACCTTATCGGGCTTATGCCGGCCGCCGGGATTGCCGGCACGGCCGTTATATTCGGTACACACCGCTTTGGCGAAGATGATCGCGCCCTTGTCGCGGAGCTGCTCGACGAGGATGTGGTCGCGCGCCGGAAAGTCGATGTCATAGGCCGCGTCGCCGCCCGCGGTGGTGCGCATGTCCTTGGTGTCGAACGGGTCCTTGAAAGAGAACACGACGCCGTACATCGGCAGCGCGTCAAGCGGCGGGTTACTGCCGTATTGCGTGTCGAGTTCGGCGGCGCGTTCGAGCGCGTCGGGAAGATGGCGAAACACCTCGCAGATCGGCGGCGCGCCCGGCGGCAGCGCGCCGAGCGACGGGTGACGGTCGTAATCGCCCTTGCAGATCACAGAGCGCTCGCCGCGGATATTGAGCGTCGCCAGCGCATTGAGCTGACCGCCACGGGGGATGCCCGCGATCATGCCGTATTGCTGTTGCACCGTTGGGTCGGAGGCTGTCGTCTCCATGCGGCCGAACTCGAGCGGCGGGCCGCGGTATTTGTCGAGATCGGGGTAGATCGTCGCGGCGCTGACCGTCTCGCTGGGGAAGCGCAGCGGCGATCCGGCGCGCACTGTCCCTTCGGCTGCCGCGACCGGGGAGCCGTCTTCGGTCACCAGCAGGCTCGCGACACCGTTGTAGGCACGGACCCGCGCGAGATGCTGCTCGACGACAGCGACGCAGGTGGTCTCGCCGGCCTTTATCGCGCAGTGCAGATCCTCGATCGTCGCTTCTTCGATGCGAAACGGCATGCTTCCCCCCGTCGTTGCGGGGAAGCTTAGCTTTGTCGAATGGGCTGAGCACAGCGAAACCCATCGGCACGGAGCTCGGTGGGTTACGCTTCGCTAACCCACCCTACGGGCGGCGATATCGGTTCAGGCGGCCATCCCCGGCGCTTCGGAGTAAACGAGGCGATCGCGCGGGAAGACGATCTTGGCTTCCGTGCCGGCGCCGAGCGTGCTGCTGAGCTCGAACCGGCCGCCGTGCAGTTCCATCATCGCCCGCACCAGCGGCAGGCCGAGGCCGGTGCCCTGCTGCTTGCGGGAGAGCGAGGAATCGGCCTGCTCAAAGGCTTCGAGCACGCGCCCGAGATCATCGCCGGCGATGCCGATTCCCGTATCGGTGACGGTGATCGACAGTCCTTCGCGTGGATCGGCCCGACAGGCGATGGCGATGCTGCCGCCGTCGGCGCTGAACTTGATCGCGTTGGTGACGAGGTTCAGCACGATCTGCATCGTCTTGCGCTCGTCGCCGCGCAGCAGCGGCACGTCCGCGGGAATGTCGATCGACAGGCTGAGCCCGCCTTCCCGCGCCCGCACGCCGGTCAGCTGCACCACCGCACGCAGCGCGTCGCGGACATCGAAAATGCCGTCCTCGAGCGTCAGCTTGCCAGCCTCGGCCTTCGACAGGTCGAGGATGTCGTTGATGATCTGCAGCAGATGCGTGCCGCTGGTGTGGATGTCGCCGACATAGGACCGGTATTGCTCGTTGCCGACCGCGCCCAGCACCTCATTCCGCATCATCTCGGAAAAGCCGATGATCGCGTTCAGCGGCGTGCGCAGTTCGTGGCTCATATTGGCGAGGAAGTCGGATTTCGCGCGGTTCGCGGCTTCCGCCTGCTCCTTGGCGCGCTCGCGCTCGCGGATGCCGCGATAATACTCGATCGACATCCACAACCCGACCCCGCCGATCAGTGCGAACACCACCGCCGCGATGCCGGCGCACTCCCATTTGAGCGTCGAAAAAAACGCGCCTGCGGGCGCATCGATGACAAAGGCGCCCATCACCTCGCCGACCTTCCAGTCGGCACCTGGCTGGAGCGCGTTGTGGCAATCAACGCAACTCTGCTCATGGGCGATCGACGGGTAGACGGTGCGGAACACCCTCTCACCATCGAGCATCAAGAATTGGAGGACCGGCAGCGGTTGCGGCTGGTCGATAAACGACTCGATGATCCGCGCCATCTCGCCATCGGTAGGCGGCGTTGCAATCGACTTGCCCTCGCGACCGATCCACTGCAGCCGCAGCACCTTCTCGCCGCTGCGCGACTGATTGAACCGCTCGATCGAATGGGCGCGGAAGGTCGCCGGCACCGGCGCGGCGTCGCCGTTCAACCGCAGCCGCAAATCCGAGTAATTAGTAACGAAAGCATCGACCAACTGCATCGCCGTGGTCTTTTCGTCGCTCTTATTGGCGACGAAAGACCGCACGCTGGCCTGGTAGAAGCCATAGGCGGCGACAAACGCGAGCGCCGCCGAGAACAACAGGATGCCAATCCATCCGTTGCCTTCCGACGAGCGAAGAAACGCCATGGTGGCGTCGCGAAGCTGTTTCATCACCGTGCTCTGGCCCAATCGATCACGGTGATAACCGGCCAATTGCTAATGTTGGTTGAACAGCGCGCCGCATATGCACGGCTATTGAGGAATAATTGAACCTATTGCCAAGAATTTCTGGCGACGCTGCCGGCGCAAAGTCTCGCCGTTGAGCGCCCCCTGCTGGTGCAGTGCTGCTTCGATCGCCTCGCCGAGCCGGGCGATCGCCTCCTGCGGAGCGCGATGCGCGCCGCCCAGCGGTTCGACCACGATCTGATCGATGATGCCGAGGCGAAATAACTCCTGCGCCGTCAGGCGCAGCGCCTCGGCGGCGTCCTGCGCATTGTCGCCGCTGCGCCACAGGATCGAGGCGCAGCCCTCCGGCGAGATGACGGAGTAGATCGCATGCTCCAGCATCAGCACGACATTGCCGGCGGCAAGCGCGATCGCCCCACCCGAGCCGCCTTCGCCGATCACACTGGCGATCACCGGCACGCGAATGTCGAGACAGGCCTCGATCGCCCGGGCAATCGCCTCGCTCTGGCCGCGCGCCTCGGCATCGACGCCGGGATAGGCCCCGGCGGTGTCGACAAAAGTCAGCAACGGCAGGTCGAAATGCTCGGCGAGGCGCATCAGCCGGCGGGCCTTGCGATAGCCTTCGGGCCGCGCCATGCCGAAGTTGTGGCGCACCCGCGCTTCGGTATCGGCGCCCTTCTCGGTGCCGAGCACCACGACACTGCGGCCGCGAAACCGCGCGATCCCGCCGATGATCGCCTGGTCCTCGCCAAAATGGCGGTCGCCGGCGAGCGGCACGAAATCATCGGTCAGCGCAGCAATATAGTCGCCGCAATGCGGCCGCTCGGGGTGGCGAGCAACCAGCACCTTCTGCCACGGCGTGAGCTTGGCGTAGGTCTGGCGCAGGATGCGGTCGGCCTGACCCGCGAGGCGCCCGACCTCGTCGGCGATGTTAAGGCCGTTCTCGCTCGACAGATGGCGCAGTTCCTCGATCTTGCCTTCGAGCTCGGCGATCGGGCGTTCGAAATCGAGAAAATGCCGCATACCTTCGTGCGCTATTTGCGCCGCGCCAGCGGGTGCGCCGCTTCGACCAGCCGGCGCAAGCGCTCGTTCTGCACATGGGTATAGATCTGCGTCGTTGCGATATCGGCGTGGCCGAGCATCTGCTGTACGCTGCGCAAATCGGCCCCGTGATCGAGCAGATGGCTGGCGAAAGCATGCCGCAGCACATGCGGCGACAGGCGCGCCGGGTCGAGCTTGGCACCCAGGGCCAGTTCCTTTAGCAATTGGCCGCAACGCTGGCGGGTCAAATGGCCCTCGCGGCCGCGTGAAGGGAACAGAAAACGCGAGGCCTGGCCGTCGGGCAGAAAGGCTTTGCGAACGGCGAGATACACCACCAGCGCCTGCCGCGACGGCGGGCTCAGCGGCACGACCCGCTCCTTGCCGCCCTTGCCGCGGACCAGCATGAAACGTGGGTCGCGCTGCGCCGCCGCCAGGGGCAGCGTCACCAGCTCGGACACGCGCAGCCCGGTCGCATAGAGCAGTTCGAGCAGGCAGCGCAACCGCACGCCTTCTTCCTCCGGCCAGGCAGCGGCGGTGGCGATCAGCCGCGCGACCTCGTCCTCGGTCAGCGTTTTCGGCAGCGGGCGGCCGAGCCGCGGGGTGTCGAGCCCGCTTGTCGGATCATCGCCACGCACGCTCTCGGTCAGCAAAAAGCGATAGAACTGGCGGATCGCCGAGAGCCGTCGCGCCACGGTACGGGGCGCGAGACGGCGTGTGCCGGCGGCCGAAAGGTAATCGTGCAGCACCTCGGCCTCGGCGGCTTCGAGCGCCGTGCCGCGCGCCGCCAAGAAGCCGCTGAGGTCGATCAGGTCATTGCGGTAGGCCGCGAGCGTCAGCCGCGCCGCGCCGCGCTCGGCGGCAAGCATTTCGAGAAACGCCTCGAGCCGAGGCGACATCGTGACCGCCCCCAGTTCGTTACGTTTGGCATCACTTCGGGAAGCGCGCATCCGGCAGCACCTTTTCGACGGCCGTCCGCGGCACATCGAAATTCCAATAAGCAAGAAACAGCGCGCCGCCGGCAAACGCCAGCACCACGACCAACACCACAACCAGGGTCACTCTTGTCATGCCGCGACTCGCGATCTCCGCCGCGCTCACGCCCGAACCGTTTCCGCCCGGACGGGAAAATGGTTTAGTACCCTGTGTTGGCGCGGTGAGAAACAGCCGCTGAGAGGGCGTGACAAAGTAATGGATGCCCAAGCCGAGACCCAGCCTGCCGATGTGCCGACGCGCCGCAGCGCTTCTGCCGGTTTGCAGCCGCGCCGGGCGATCGTGCTGGTCGGGCTGATGGGAGCCGGGAAGACCAAGATCGGCCGCCGCTTGGCCGCGCGGCTTAATCTGCCGTTCTTCGATTCGGACGAGGAGATCGAGGCCGCGGCGGGCGAGACCATCGAGGAGATTTTCGCCAATCGCGGCGAGGCGGCATTTCGCGACGGCGAGCGGCGTGTCATCGCCCGGTTGTTGCAAGGGCCGGTGCACGTGCTCGCGACCGGCGGCGGCGCCTTTATGGACGCGGCGACGCGGCGGGTGATCGCCGCGCGCGGCGTGTCGGTGTGGCTGCGCGCCGAGCTCGACGTGCTGTTCGCGCGCGTCTCCCGCCGCACCAACCGGCCGCTGCTCAAGACCCCCAATCCGCGCGCGGTGCTGGCGGAGCTGATCGACCGGCGCTACCCGATCTATGCCGAGGCGGACGTCACGATCGACAGCGGCGAGGGGCCGCCCGACGCAACGGCGAGCCGGGCCATCGTCGCGCTCGGGCGATGCGAACGAACCCTGCTGCCGCCCGGGGCAGAGAACGCGCGATGAATGGCGGCATCGAGACGCTACGCGTCGAGCTCGACGATCGCGGCTACGACATCCTGGTCGGGCCGGGGCTGATCGCCACCGCCGGCGAGCACATCCGTCCGCTGATGCGCCGCAAACAGGCGGTCGTTGTCACCGACGAGACCATCGCCGGGCTGCATCTCCAACCGCTGCTTGCCAGTCTCGACGCCGCCGCGATCGTGCATTACACGATCGTCCTGCCGCCCGGCGAAGGCACCAAGGACCTCGCCCATTTCGGCAGGCTGGTCGACGACGTGCTGGCCTGCAACATCGAGCGCGGCACGATGCTGGTGGCGCTGGGGGGCGGCGTGGTCGGCGATATTTGCGGGCTTGCGGCGGCGACGCTGCTGCGCGGGATCGACTTCGTACAAATCCCGACGACGCTGCTGGCGCAGGTCGACAGCTCGGTCGGCGGCAAGACCGCGATCAATACCGCCGCCGGCAAGAACCTGCTCGGTGCGTTCTACCAGCCGCGGCTGGTGCTGGCCGATAGCGGCGCGCTGGCGACTCTGCCACGCCGCGAGCTGCTGGCGGGCTACGCCGAGACCGTGAAATACGGCCTCATCGCCGATGCCGGCTTTTTCGACTGGCTCGACGCGGAGTGCGACAAGGTCTGCACCCTGGAACCGGCGGCGCTCAACCGCGCGGTCATCACCAGCTGCCGGATGAAGGCGGAGATCGTCGCCGCCGACGAGCGCGAAACCGGCGATGCGCGGGCGCTGCTCAATTTCGGCCATACCTTTGGTCATGCACTCGAAGCGGAGACCGGGTTCGGCGATGCGCTGTTGCATGGCGAGGCGGTGGCGCTCGGCATGGTGCTGGCCTTCGACTTCGCGGTACGCCAGGGCATCTGCAGCGGACAGGATGCGACGCGCGTGCGGCGGCATATCGAAGCGACAGGACTGCCGACCGAGTTGCGCGCGATCGGCCTCGCCGGGCGGCCGGACGCGCTGCTCGCGCATATGGGCAAGGACAAGAAGGTGCGCGACGGCCGCATCACGCTGATCCTGCCGCGCCGCATCGGCGACGCCTTTGTCATGCGCGACGCGTCGGCCGAGAATTTGCGCGCGTTTCTTGCCGAGGCGGCTTGACCAGCTGCATCTGCGCGTCTCCTTCGAGAGACGTTGTCAAATGTTACTCGGCGGGTTGTCCGGGAAGCGCGATCCGATCCGCTTGCGCCGAGCCGTTGCGGTAGAAATCGACGATATAGACGCGGATCGCGGCGGTCAGGCTTGACGCCTCGCGGGTCCGGTCGATCTCGGTGATCAGCTGGTTGAGGCTCACGCCGCGCATTCCAGTGATCTCACGCAGCGCGTCCCACATCAACGGCTCCAGCCGCACGCTGGTGCGGTGGCCGGCGACCACGACGTTGCGGATCGCCAATGACGACGGAGATGCTCGGCGAGGGAGCGGCGCGCGGCGCGAGACCATGGCTCCAGTCTAGCCGCCGGTTCAGCAATTGCAACGAATACGGGTATATTAATATTAATTACATATGATGATATGTACCCGTGAACCGATCAGTCTCGCGCTTCGTGCGGGGCCAATGTCGTGAGCGCCAAGGCATGCACTCCGCCCTTCAACTCGTCGGCCAACGTCTCGTAGACGAGGCGCTGCCGGGCGACGCGGCCCATCCCGGCAAAGACCGCCGAGACCACCGTGACGGTAAAATGCGTCTCGCCGCCTTGGCCGGCGCCGCCGGGATGACCGGCATGCCCGGCGTGACGCGCCGAATCATCGACGATCTCCAAACGCAGCGGTGCGAATCGCGCGGTCAGCTTGTGGGTCATCGTGTCGGTGACGCTCATCGCCGTGGCTCCTTTTCGGCGACGACGGCCGCGGCGAGGAAGCCGGCGAGGTCGTCGACCACGTAATGGATGTGGTCGGCATCCGAGGCGACCATCGCCCAATCGACGCCGGTCTTGACCCAGGCCGTGGTCATGCCGAGCGCGGCGGCGGGGGCGAGGTTCTTCGCCATGTCCTCGACCATCAGCGCGCCCGCCGGTCTGACGCCGAAGCGGTTGACGAAGAGGCGCAGCGCGGTCATCGCCGGCTTTGGCGCGAACTCCGATGCGACGATATCGAAAATATCGTCGAAGCAATGGCTTATACCGAGATGCTTAAGCAGGTTCTCAGCATGCGGCACCGAGCCATTGGTGTAGATGAGCTTGCGGCCGGAGAGGCTCGCCAGCGCCGCCAGCAGCGCCGGGTTCGCCGGCACGCAACTCAGATCGACATCGTGCACGAAGGCCATGAACTCATGTGGGTCGATTCCATGCACCGCCATCAGCCCGTGCATGGTCGTGCCGTGCTCGCGGAAATACCGCGCGCGCAGCGCCTTCGCCTCCTCCGGCGACACGTCGAGCAGGCGTGCGATATAGGCATTCATCCGCTCCTGCACCTGCGGGAACAGCCCGCTCGATGCGGGGTAGAGCGTGTTGTCGAGGTCGAACACCCAGGTCTCGACCTCGCCGAGCGGACAGCGCTCGCGTCTTACCGTGTAGGCCATGTCAACCGCCGCGGATCAGCGTGCCGGCACCCTCGGTGAAGAGCTCCAGCAGGATGGCGTGCGGCACCCGGCCGTCGACAATGACGGCAGCCTCCACCCCGCGATCGACCGCTTCGAGACAAGTCTCGACCTTGGGGATCATGCCGCCGGAAATCGTTCCGTCGGCGATCAGCCGGCGCGCGTCGGCGGCGCTCAACTCGGGGATCAGCTTCTTGTCGGCGTCGAGCACGCCCGGCACGTCGGTCAGCAGCAGAAACCGCGCCGCTTTAACCGCGCCGGCGACCGCGCCGGCGACCGTGTCGGCGTTGATGTTGTAGCTCTCGCCGTGCTCGCCGACACCGATCGGCGCGACGACCGGGATCATCTTCGCGGCGCGAAACCCGTCGAGCACCCCGACATCGACCCGCCGCGGCTCGCCGACAAAACCCAGATCGCCGTTACGGGTCGATTTACAGGCCCGCAGGAAATTGCCGTCGCCACCCGTCAGACCGATCGCGCACCCGCCCTCGGCGTTGATCGAGGTCACGATCTGGCTGTTGATGCTGCCGACGAGAACCATCTCGACAACTTCCATCGTCTCCGCATCGGTGACGCGCAAACCATTGACAAAATTGCTCTTGATGCCGAGCCGGTCGAGCGTTCGGTTGATCTGCGGCCCGCCGCCATGGACGACGATCGGGTTGATGCCCACCTGGCGCAGCAGCACGACATCCTTGGCGAAGGTCTCGTTGCCCTTCCCCATCGCGTGGCCGCCATATTTGATGACCACGGTCTTGTCAGCGTATTTCGCAAGATAAGGCACCGCCCCGGCGAGGACGGAGGCGATGACCGTAGGTTCGGTAGCCGCGACGGGCTCGTTCGGGGCGCTATTCATGGCGCGCACTCTATCTTGCCCCATGGGCCTTTGCCACCGCCGGAAACCGCAGGCCGACCGCCTGTTCCGCCTGTTACTTGCGCCGTTTATCAGGTGGATCAGGTGGCGATACCATCTCCAACAAATGCGGGCGCTTTGGTTCCATACCCATCCTTCGCGCAAGGTACAGCCCGATTGCGGCAATTTTTGTGTCGTTACTTATGTCCACATGCGGCAGTCGCCCTGTGCCACCCTTATCCTGACGGAACTTGGCCGCCGCCGGTCGAAAGCGTAGATTTCCGCCATGGACAAGTCTGTCGTCTGCCGCAGCCTGGATGTCATGAGTGGCACGCCTGTGTTTTGCGGGACTCGCGTGCCGATCCAGACGCTGCTCGATTATCTGGAAGCTGGCGATTCGATCGATGAGTTTCTCGCGGGATTCCCTTCGGTCTCGCGCGACCAAGTCATCGCGTTTCTGGAGGCTGCAAAAGATCGGCTCCTCGAAACCATGAAATGAGGGTCTTCCTCGACGAATGCGTCGACTGGCGGCTTTCGCGCGATCTTATGGGCAATGAGGTCAAAACCGCCCGTCAGATGGGTTGGACATCGATCACCAACGGCGAATTGCTGGCGTTGGCGTCGCGGCACTTTGATATCTTTCTGACCGTCGATCGCAATCTGTCGTTCCAACAGAACCTGTCCGAGACGAGCATCGCCGTCGTCATTCTTCGGGCGCAAACCAATCGGCTCGTCGACCTAAGGCGGCTTGTCCCCGATCTGCTGAAGGCGATCGATACCGCCCGGCCCGGCACCCCGATTTTCGTCGGCCAGTCGAGCTAGGCGCGGTCCTCAGCTATCCTTACCCAAGGCTGACGGCGGCTCGGCGTGCTATCCTGCGCGGAAATCGCAGGAGGAATGCCATGTTGCCGACGCCGGGCTTTCATCATCTGCATCTCAATTCGATCGACCCCGATGCGGCGATCGACTGGTACACGCGGCAGTTCGCCAGCACCGCGCGCGGCGAATGGGGCGGCCACAAGGCGCTCAAATGCGACAACAACGTGCTGATCCTGTTCGACAAGGTCGACAAACCGCCGGTCTCGGAGCCGGCAAGCGCGATCTGGCATTTCGGCTGGCATGTCACCGACTCGCGGGCCACGGTCGCGGCGTGGAAGAAGCGGCCCGAGGTGATTTCGGCCCCGCTCTACCGCGAGGAGAGCGGCGGCGAAATCGCCGTTTCGAGCGACACCTGGCCGAGCATCGGCAACACGCTCGGCCTCACCAAGACGCAGATCGCCGAGGCCAAGGCCAAGCATCTCGAGCCGACGCGGGTCGGCGGCTTCGCCTATTTCACCGGGCCGGACGAGGCGCTGTTCGAGATCGCCGGCAATCACGGCGAGGAGCGCTTCAACCACGTGCATATGTGGCAGGAAGACCCGTTCTGCGCGTTGCTGTGGTACCAGGAGCATCTCAACGCACCGTTGCGCCCCGGCTATGAGGGCACGACGCTGACCGAGGAGACCTGCAAGGTGCCGCGCGGCGCCGACCGCACTTGGCCGGCGCTGAAGCAGGACGGGATGTTCCGCACCCCGCGCGCCGGGGTCGAGTTCGGCGACGTGTCGATGATGTGGTACGCCAACCAGGGCTCCGCGCCGCTGGTCAGCCCGCGCGGCCAGCTCCAGGACCATATCGGCCTGTCGGTCGGCGATCTCGACGCGTGGATCGACAAGCTCAAGGGCGAAGGCGTCAAATTTCTCGACGGGCCCTACAAGCTCGGGCCGACCCGCGCGGTGATGATCGAAGGGCCGAGCAGGGAAGCGCTGGAGCTGGTCGAAATCAAATAGGTGCACTTCCCCGCGGCGCGTTGTTCGGGACACCGCCTTTGGCAGCTCCTCACCATGACGAGCGTGGGGGCGTGGTCAGGAGTGCCGTCGTCCGGAGAGCCTGACTTGAAAGCGTTTGTGGCGTCATCTGAGTACTTTTTTCTCGTCATTCCGGGGCATCGCGCGGCGATGAACCCGGAACCCATGCCCACGGGCTTTTGAAAAACGCTCTCCGACGCCGGCGAACACCTAGGACAAGCCCGTGTTCAAGGGTTCCGGGTTCGGCCCTTGCAGGCCGCCCCGGAATGACAAGCTAGAGCGGGCTGTTTTTAGACGGAAGCGTAACCTGCGTTTTTGAGGTAATTGGCACACTCGCTGGGGCAGACGAGGTCGAGCAACTGACCGACCCTGCGCCAAGTAGCCTCATGGGCTCGCTCTTCGGCTTTTCGCATCAGATGCTTGAGCTTGGCGAAGAGCTGCTCGATCGGGTTGAGGTCGGGGCTGTAGGGCGGCAGGAAGAGCAGATGGGCGCCCTTGTCGCGAATGGCCCGCCGCACCGCCTTGCCCTTGTGCGAGCCGAGATTGTCGAGGATGACGAGATCGCCCGGTCGCAGGGTGGGGGCGAGCGCCTGCTCGACATAAGCGGTGAAGATCGCACCGTTGATCGGCCCGTCGATGACCAAGGGGGCCTCGACCCGGTCGTGCCGCAGCGCGGCGATAAAAGTGAGCGTCTGCCAGTGGCCGTAAGGGACCTTGGCAGGCAGCCGCTGCCCCCTTGGCCCCCAGCCGCGCAGCGGGGCCATGTTGGTCTTGACCCATGTCTCGTCGAGAAAGACCAGGCGGCTGGCGGCGATGCGTGCTTGATGGGCTTTCCAGCGCCGGCGCTTGCGGGCGATGTCAGGGCGATCCTGTTCGGCGGGCAGCGCGGTTTTTTTTGAAGCTCAGCCCTTCGGCCGTCACAAACACCCACACCGCCCGCCGGTCGGTCTTGACCCCGCGCGCCGCGAGCTCGCCGACAAGTTGGCGCGTGGTAAACGGCGCCAAACCAAGCCGCGTGCGCAGCCACGCAGCGATCGGCCCGGTCAGGGTCGACTTCTTGTGGCCGTTCATCTTGCCCGGTTTGAGCGCCCCGGTCTCACGCCGCAGCTTGCGCCACTTCGACAGACAGGACGGCGCGATCGACAGCGCCTGTGCAATCATCCGGTCCGTCTCGCCCGCGTCAGACCGCGCCAGCGCCCGCTCCCGAAGATCCTCCGAATACGGTCGCGTCATCCATCCTGGCCTCCCCCTCCAGCAGGAAGCTTGAATCACATCCCGCGATCCTTGGGAATCCCGATTCCGCCAAACCGCAGCACGCTCTAGATGTTTAGTCCCGGCATTTGCTGGAGCGGGTTGAGGGTGAACCGGGCGGGCTCTGTTGTCCAGGCCTTACAGATGAACTCGTAGGGAGTGAGACCTTTGAGGGTCTTGAGCCTTTTGGCGAAGTTGTAGACCTGGACGAAGTCCGCCAAGTGGCTGCGGAGCTGGTCGTGGGTCTCGTAGTAGAAGCGCTTGACGGTGGCCTCTTTGATCGTGCGGTTCATGCGCTCGACCTGGCCGTTGGTCCAAGGATGCTTGGGTTTGGTCAGGCGATGGTCGATGCCGGCGAGGGCGCAAGCGTATTCGAAGGCGTGCGCCCGGAACGGTTCCTTGCGCTCGATCATCTGCCTGATTTCGGCCGGGCTCCAGGTGTCGCCGCGGGGATCGGTGAAGTGGGTGCCGTTGTCGGTCAGCACGGTGTGGACCTTGTAGGGCACGGCCTTGACCAGGGCATGCAGGAAGTCCGCGGCGACGCGGGTGGTGGCTTTTGCATGCAACTCGGTAAAGGCGAACTTGGACGTCCGATCGATCGCGACGAACAGATAGAGCCTGCCTTCGGCGCTCTGGACCTCGGCAATGTCGAGGTGGAAGTAGCCGATCGGGTAGGATTTGAACTTACGCTTGTCGGGTTTGTCGCCCTCGACATCGGGTAATCGGGAGATGCCGTGGCGTTGCAGGCAGCGATGGAGCGAGGATCGCGTCAGATGGGGGATCGTTGCCTGCAAGGCGTAAAGGCAATCATCCAGCGGCAGCAGGGTGTGCCGGCGGAAGGCGACGACGATCGCCTCGTCCTCGACCGACAGCACTGTCGACTTGGCCTCTTTCGGCCCGGTCGGTAGATCGGCTACCGAGGGGCGCTTCTTCCACTTTGCGACGGTCTTCGGATTGATGCCGTAGCGCTTGGCGAGCTGTCTCAGGCTCTCTTGACTATGGTGTATCGCTCGACGGACCGCCTCTGTCGTCGTGGCGCAGCCATGAAGAACCTGGCCCATAGCGCATCCCTCCACTCTCGCGAGTAGACTGCACCATTAAAGCCCGGGATCAAACATCTAATTTCGAGTCAGACCCTGAGGAGCCCGCGTAAGCGGGCGTCTCGAACGAGACGCGATCAGAGCACCGCGATCGCTTCGATCTCGATCAGGAAATCGGGGTCGGCCAGCGCGGAGACCGCGACCATCGTGCTGGCCGGCGCCTTGCCGCCAAAGAATTCGCTGCGGATCGGCGCGTAATCCGCGCGGTAGCGCATATCGGTGACATAGGTGTTGATCTTCACAACGCTGGCGAGCGTGCCGCCGCCGGCCTCGACCTGCGCCTTGAGGGCGTTGAGCACGCCGCGGGTCTGCGCTTTGAAGTCGCCGGGATGGGCGCATTTGCCCTCGGCATCGTAATCGACCTGGCCGGCGATATAGAGGATGGTCCCTGCCCCGGTGGCCTTGACGGCCTGTGCGTAAGCCGGCGGGTCGTAAACGCTCTTGGCGGCATATTTCTCGATAGTGGCCATGGCACGCTCCTGCATTCAGGGTTTGGTGTCGACGACGTCCTGCGCGAAGATCATCTCCTCCTGGCCGACCCGATCGGGGTCGTCGGGGCAAAGCAGATAGCGGGCGAACAGCCAGACGCCGTCCTTGGGATTGTCGACGATCTCGGCCTCGGCGCCGCTCAGCAGCACCACCGTGATACCGGGGCTGAGGTCGCGAATGTTGATCGGGCCGTCGCTCATTTCGCCGCGTCGGCGACTGGCGGCGTATTCCGGCGCCACGACATCAACTCGTCCCAGCTGTCGGCTTCCATGAATTGGGCCCAGCGGCCGTAGAGGTTGCGCATCGGCTCCTCGCTCGACTGGATCGTGGTGATGTCGATGACCCGGCCGGGCATGCGGAACCCCTCAAATTCATAGCCTTCGATCGCGTGGCCGAGCCCCATCTCGTAGGTGTAAGGGTGGCGGCGGGCGATGACGCCGCGGCTGGCGGCATGGGCGTAGTTCCAGTTCTCCATGTCGTCCTGCTCGGTCATCCCGGCCGGGCCGGAATAGCGGATGTAATAGTCGCGCAGGAAGTTCTTCACGACCTGCGGCGCATCGCGGTCGACAAAGAAAAAGCGCCACACCTCGGTCTGGTGCGCATTCTTCGGGTGCCACACCGCCAGGGTGCGCGGTTGGCGCGGCAAGAGCGCGACATTGGGGAAGATCTCGCCCGGCGCGCCGATCAGCCGACCATTGGGGCCGGGGCGTTTGCGCCGCTCCTCCTCGCAATGGCGGAAATATTCGGCGACCTCGGGGTTGTTCTGGTAGGCCGGCTGCGGCTGGTGGTCCCGGGGCAAGAGATAGGTGATCGTCTGGTGGCCGCGATCGGGGAGCGCGACATGCAGCTTGCGTGCGGCATTGAGCTCGCCGTAATCGCGCCGGCTCTTGCCGCTGGGGCCGACCCCGACGAGGTCGACCGAGCGGTGCGAGATGTTGTGATAGCTGTCGCCGCTGAAGTTCTCGGCGGGGAATTTCCAGTTGCACGGGATCAGCCATTTCTGCACGCCGCCGAGCAGCTCGGCCTGCCCCTCGCGGCCGTCCCAACCGTCGAGGATCAGGTCGAGAAAACGGCGGAATTCGCCGAGATGTTCGAGGAAGGGCGGCGCCGAGGGGTCCCAATTGGCCCAGACGGTGCCCTTGTACGAGCACAGCTGCGCGACCTCGACCAAGCCCCATTTCGCCTTGTCGAGCTCGGAATGGTAGGCCTCGCGGAAATACGGTACGCCGACCAGCGCGCCGTTGGTGCCGTAGCTCCAGCCGTGATAGGGGCAGGTGAAGACGGCGGTGTTGCCCTCGTCGTAGCGGCACACCTTCATCCCGCGATGCCGGCAGGAATTGAGGAAGACGTGAACCACGCCGGCGCGGTCGCGACACAGGATCACCAACTCCTCGCCCATGCGTGACACGAAATAATCGCCGGGATTGGGGATCTGGCTCTCATGGCCGACAAACAGCCACGAGCGAGCAAAGACACGTTCCTGCTCCTGCGCGTAGATGTCGTCGTTGACGAAGATCTCGCGGCTGATCTGCCCGGTCTTGAGATCGACGAGCCCCGGCCGATAGCCGTGCATTCCGTTCATCGCCATCGCCCAGCCCTTTCGTTCCCATAACCGTCATTCCGGGACGTGGTCGTTAGACCGCGGACCCGGAACCCATGAACACCGACCGTCGAAAGCAACTCAACGCAGTTTGCCACATCGGCATGGTCTGTGTTCATGGGTTCCGGGTTCCCTCGCTGCGCGAGGGGCCCGGAATGACTTTGTTAAGTGACATTCCGCATCTCAAAAGAAAAACGTCAGGTTCTTGGTCATCAGCACGTTCTGGTCGAGGATGATCTTGCGCCGCGCGATCCGCCAGCCCCCGCCCTCCCGACGCAGCGTGTCCTCGCGCTTGCCGACGAGGAGGTCCGTCTCGGTCTCGACGCGGTTGCGGTAGACGAGGAACCGGCATTTCGTCGTGACCTCGCGCGGGTCGACGGCCGACGGAGCCGCCTCCAGCAGCTGCACGTTCGACACCAGATGGGCGATGCGCGATTGCGGCTCCTCGGCCCAATGGATGCCGGTCTGGATCTGCCGGACGCGGCGGGTCAGCGTCTCCTTGCCCTCGTCGAACCAGGCGATCTCGCTGGCCTCGCGGGTGAATTCGCGCTCGGTCTCGCCGAATTTGACGTTGCGGCGCATCGGCATCCAATAGCGGATGTCGTCGGCGAGCAGCGCCAGCCAGTCGTCGTAGCGCCGCTCGTCGAGCAGCTCGGCCTCGGCATAGAGGAATTCCGCCACCTCCTGGGTCAGCAGGAGCCGGGCGACACGCCCGTCTCCCTTGGCCTCGCTCATGCCTTGCCTCGCAGCTCGACGCCGGCCATCGCCTCCAGCACCTTGGCGACCGCGGGAAAGCCTTCCTGGCCCCAGCCTTGCGCCTGGGCGCGCTGGTAGAGGTCGGCGGCGAGCGCGCCGAGCGTCGCCGGCGCGCCGACATCGCGCGCCAGCTCGCAGGCGAGTGCGACATCCTTGGCGACGATGTCGAGCGTGCCGCCAGCGGCAAAGCTGCGGTTGAGGATGTTGCGCGCGGCGCCGTCAAAGGTGCGCATCTGCCCGGCGCTGACCGGCACGATCTTGGCCAGCAGGTCGAGGTCGAGCCCGGCCTTGGCGGCGACCAGCATCCCCTCGATCGCCGCGACAAGCGCGGTATAGCCGAGATATTGCGTGACGAGCTTGGCGGTGGCGCCGGCGCCGCTTGGCCCAACATGAAACACATTGGCGGCGATCGCCTCGAACAGCGGCTTGTACTTGGCGAAGCCCGCCTCGCTGCCGCCGACCATCACGGTCATGTTGGGCGGGCGGCCGCTGACCGGCGCGTCGATCAGCTCGACCTCGCGGGCGCGGCATTCCTGGGCGATGCGGGCGATGGTCTTGGGGCAATTGGTGGTGAGGTCGATCTGCGCCGCGCCTGGCTGCAGCCCGCCGAGAATACCGGTCTGCGGCTCTAGCATCGCCGCCTCGAACGCCGTGGGGCCAGGCAGCGAGGTAAACACCACCTCGCTGTCGCGCGCCGCGAAAAAGCCGCAGCTGGTACGCTCGGCGCCCTGCGCGCACAACGCCGCGGTCGCCTCCTCGCGCTGGTCATAGACGAGCAGCTGATGGCCGGCCGCGATCAGGCACGACGCAATCGGCGTCCCCATCGTCCCGGTGCCGACAAACCCAATCCGCATCGCAAGGCTCCGCGCGTTCGAGGCCTATCATCGACCTAGGCTGTCCGTGCGGCAAGGCCCTCACCCGCCTCGCGCCGTGGCGCGAGGCACCCTCTCCCGCAAGCGGTAGAGGGGATTGCGCCGTTCTTTGAGAGTCCCTCTCCCGCCCGCGGGAGAGGGTGGCCATCGCGCAGCGATGGTCGGGTGAGGGTCAGCGACCCAGCACCGCCATCAACTCGCGCCATTCGCGCGCGGAGAGGCCGCTGTCCTTTTGATCGAGCTGCTCGCCCGCAAGCGTCCGGCGGATGACCGTGAGGGCGGTGGCGGAGAGGGTGGCGGCGTTCATGCGGTATTCGCGGAAGGCGGCGTGGGCCAGCGGGACCCAGCGTTGGAGCGTGTCGAGCATCGCGTCGGCATAGGCGCGGATTTCATATTGCGCGTGAGGATCGGCGCGTAACGTCAGGAAATGCATGAGGTTGTGCAGGTCGGTCTTCCAGTACCACTGGGTGTAGAAATTCAGCGACAGGTTCATCCGGGCGAGTTCGCGCGCGAGACCGGGCCAGGCCGGGTCGCGCGGGTTGCCGGCTTCGTCCTCGTTGAGCATGTCGGCGTAATGGGCGTAGGCGCGGCTGGAATCATCGCGCAGCAGGTCGAGGACGCGCTGGGCGACGGCGCCTTCGAGCACATCGCCGCGGCCCTGGCGGTTGGTGGTGGCCTGGGCGGCGAGGTGCTCGGGCGCGGGGATGTAGAACTCGTTATCAAGGATCGAATAGCGCGCGGAGTACTCGTTGACGTTGGCGGTACGGTGGCGGATCCACTGCCGCGCGACAAAGATCGGCAGCTTGACGTGGTACTTGATCTCGCACATCTCGAACGGCGTCGTGTGGCGGTGCCGCATCAGGTAGTTGATGAGGCCGGCATCCTCGCTGACCCGCCGGGTGCCCTTGCCGTAGGAGACACGCGCCGCCTGCACGATCGCGCCATCATCGCCCATATAGTCGATGACCCGCACAAAGCCGTGGTCGAGCACCGGGATCGGCTCGTAGAGGATGTCTTCCAGCGCCGGCACGGTGGCGCGGCGGGTCGGGCGGGTCTCGGCCCGCTCGGCTTCGATTTCCTGGCGCTGCTCGTCGGTGAGCGGCATCTGCACCTTCCATCCGTCATTCCGGGGGCGCATCGGAGATGCGAACCCGGAACCCATGAACACCGGCCTTTCCGTGAGGGCGCCGGCCATCGCCTTCATCGGCCAGGGTCCGTGTTCATGGGTTCCGGGTCCGACCTTACGGGTCGTCCCGGAATGACGACCGTTTAATTCGTGGGAGGGCGGTCCTCGACGGCGGATTGCCTTCCCCCTTCAGGCAACCTATATCTCGATTGTCGGGCAACCGACTATGGCGATAAACGGCTTATGGAATAAGCGTTGCGGACCCGGGGGCGGTACCCGGCGCCTCCACCAATTTCCGCCGGCGGAAGTAAACTCCCTCGGGAGAATCGCCGGCGGCCTATGGGGGCGAAACAGGCTCGACGCGCGTAGTAAAGATAAGAACCGTCGCTCGGCATGATACCACCGTTATCGGGTCATATCTTAGTTGCGAACGATAACTTCGCATCAGAGGCACTCGCGGCCTAACCCTTCACGGGGTAAAAGCCTAGAGTAAATCGCGGTTCGGGGGGCACCGGGCAACAGAAGCCCCCCACTTCCGTTTGTTGCGCAGGCGGGCACATGGCGCAGGATCTGTTCCATTACGACAAGATGGTCGAACGCGCGCTGCGCGGAGTGATCCGCGACGCGCTGGTGCGCGTGTCGCAGGAGGGGCTGCGCAGCGCGCATCATTTCTATATCGGCTTTGCGACGACGGCGCCCGGCGTGGCGATCCCGCCGCGTCTTCTGGAGCGCTTCCCGACCGAGATCACGATCGTGCTGCAGCACCAGTTCTGGGACCTCGAGGTCGGCGACGAGAAGTTTTCGGTGTCGCTGTCGTTCGACAAGCAGGTCGAGCGGCTGACGGTCCCGTTCGCGGCGATCAAGAGCTTTGCCGACCCCTCGGTCGAATTCGCGCTGGCCTTCGCCGAGGCACCGGCCGCGGCGAACGAAGCGGCGCTGCCGGCGGTTGTCGCCGAGACGCCGAAGGCGGAAGTCGAGACGGGCGAGAAGCCGGCGGCCGAGGAGAAGGTCGTCGCGCTCGACGCGTTCCGGAAGCGGTAACCGCGCTTCTTCTCGATCCCGATCCCTTCGCCCCCTTGGCCGGGCTTGACCCGGCCATCCACGTCTTCACGTTCTGACGTCGGAGAACGAAGACGTGGACCCCCGGGTCAAGCCCGGGGGAAGCGCATTTATGGTTGGTCGGCGGATTAGCCGGCCGGCTGCTCCGGCACGACGTTGAGCTGGCGGCGGGCTTCTGCCAGGGGCAGTTGCAGGGCCGGCCAGTAATCCCAGCCGTCGGAGAGGTCGGTGTTGACCAGGCGGCCTCGCTCGACTGCCTGGATAAAGCGGGCCGCGACACCGGGCGTCGCCAGGATGCTGGTGATGTGCGGCTGGGGGACCGGGGTGACATTGACGCCAGTGCTGAAGCTGAGGGTCACGAACAGGATCACGTAGAACGGGTTGAGCCGCTTGTAGCCGGCCTGAAAGGCGCCGACCAGCATCTCCTCCTCGGGCGCGGTGCCGTAGCCGGCGAGGATATGGGTCATGTCGTGATAGGCGCCGCTTTCGGGAAAGCCGTTGGGCTCGCCGGGAAAGGCGAAGCCATGATCGCGGCAATGGTGGAAATAGGCGGAGCCGAATGTGTCGGACGGCAGGTCGCCCAGCGCGACGAAACGCCGGGCCAGCTCTGGATCCTCGTGCAAACCGCGCAATCCGAGCACCGCGGCGGCGACGCCGCGGATGCCGCCGTGATGGCGGTACTGGTCGACGAATATGTCCTTGATGTGCGAGCGGCGCATAAAGTCGAGGCGGAACAGCATCATATGCTGCTCGCACAAGAGCCGCGCGGTACGCAACGCCGGCGCCGCAATCCCGAGGGCGGCGGCAAAGGCCTCGACCCGCGCCATGCATTCCGGGTCGGGCAGGCCGTCGGCCAGCACATTGACGAGCATCGCCTGGACGAACTGGTCGGCCAGGCCCGGCGTGTGCACCCCGGCGGCGAGCTCGGCCGGCGCGATCGGCGGCAGCGCGTCGATGTCCGCGTCGATGTTGAGCACGGCATGCTTCGCCGCCTCCATCAGCGCGCGCGAAGCCGGCGGCACGCCATCGCTACGGGCGACGACGGCGTGCATCGCGCGCAGACACAGCATCGCTTCTTCGGGACCGGGATGAATCAACTGGCTGGTCATCGGCGAATACTTCAACTGATGGGACGGGTGGGGGAGAGGCTACGCTGTTTCCCTTGCGATGGGAGGGGCAAAAACATCGCAGTTTAAGCTGGGGCGGCGCGAGGCATGCTTGACGACCGGACGCAAACCGTGTTCCTGCCTGATGCGAGGCGCAGGGGATCTTGATGAGCGAACTCGACTTTCACGAGCTGTTCCCGCTGGGGCACGACGACACGCCGTACCGGAAGCTCACTGGCGACTATGTCTCGACCGCGACTTTCGACGGCGAGCGGGTGGTGAAGGTCGCGCCCGAGGCGCTGACGATGCTGGCGCGGCAGGCGTTTATCGACTGCGCGCATCTGCTGCGGCCGGGGCACCTCCACTCGCTGGCGCGGATTCTCGATGACCCCGAGGCGTCTTCGAACGACCGTTTTGTCGCCTACGATTTACTGAAGAACGCCAATATCGCGGCCGGCAAGGTGCTGCCGATGTGCCAGGACACGGGCACCGCGATCGTCATGGCCAAGAAAGGCCAACGGGTGTGGACCGGGTATGACGACGCCGCGGCGATCTCGGAAGGCATCCGCCGCACCTATACCGAGACGAATCTGCGCTATTCGCAGGTCGCCCCGCTGTCGATGTACGAGGAGGTCAATACCGGCGACAACCTGCCGGCGCAGATCGACCTCTATGCCGAGCCGGGCGACGCCTACAAATTCCTCTTTATCGCCAAGGGCGGCGGCTCGGCGAACAAGAGCTTCCTCTATCAGCAGACCAAGGCGGTGCTGAACCCGAAATCGCTGATCGCGTTTCTCGACAAGAATTTGCGCACCCTAGGCACCGCCGCCTGCCCGCCCTATCATTTGTCGATCGTCATCGGCGGCACCTCGGCCGAGCTCAACCTGAAGACCGTGAAGCTGGCGAGCTGCCGCTATCTCGACAGCCTTCCGGCGCAAGGCAACAAATACGGCCAGGCCTATCGCGACCGCGATTTCGAGGAAGAGGTGCTGGCGCTGACCCGGCAGTTCGGCATCGGCGCGCAGTTCGGCGGAAAGTATTTTTGTCACGACGTGCGGGTGATCCGCCTGCCGCGACACGGCGCCAGCCTGCCGATCGGCGTCGGCGTGTCGTGCTCGGCAGACCGTCAGATCCTCGGCAAGATCACCGCCGACGGCGTGTTTCTCGAACAACTGGAAGAGAACCCGGCGCAATACTTGCCCGAGATCGACGAAAAGACGCTGGGCGGCGAAGTCGTCAAGATCGATCTGTCGCAGCCGATGAGCGAAATACGCGCGACGCTGTCACGTTATCCGGTGAAGACGCGGCTTTCGCTGACCGGGACGCTGATCGTGGCGCGCGACATCGCCCATGCCAAATTGAAGGAGCGGCTCGACCGCGGCGAGAGCCTGCCGCAATACGTCAAGGACCACCCGATCTACTACGCCGGTCCGGCAAAGACGCCGCAGGGCATGGCGTCCGGCTCGTTCGGGCCGACCACGGCGGGGCGCATGGACTCCTATCTCGACCCGTTCATGGCCGCCGGCGGCAGCTTTATCAGCCTCGCCAAGGGCAATCGCGGGGCTGAAGTGCGCGAAGCCTGCCAAAAATACGGTGGGTTCTATCTCGGCTCGATCGGCGGGCCGGCAGCGCGGCTGGCGCAAGACTGCATCAAAAAGGTCGAGCTGCTTGAGTATCCCGAGCTTGGCATGGAAGCGATCTGGCGCATCCAGGTCGTCGACTTCCCGGCCTTTATCGTCGTCGACGACAAGGGGAATGATTTCTTCGCGGGCCTCTCGTAAAGCGAGCGAGCTCGCAGCCACAGCGATGCCAGCGCCCAGCCCATCGCTGAACCGCGGTCGCGGAGAAAACAGTTTGGACAGGGGCGACTCGCTCGCCGCTCTTTTGGCGGGCGACAAGCGATCGTGGGACAATTTTGTCCGGCGCTACGCGGCGCTGATCGTCGCCGCCGTGCGCGGGGTCGCGAGCTATTCCGGCGATGTGGAGGATTTGACGCAGGAGGTGTTCGTCCGGCTGTGCAAGGACGAATTCCGCCTGCTGCGCACCTACGACGCGACGCGCGCTTCGCTGTCGACCTGGATCACCATCGTCGCGCGCAGCACGGCGCGCGACGCACTGCGTCGCCGCCGGCCGGATTCGGTGCCGATCGACGCGGTGCCCGAGGTCCATCTCAAGGTCGACCCGGTCGAGCCGGTGCCCAAGCTCAAGGTGCCCGAGGCGCTGCTGTCGCCGCGACAGCGCGAAATCCTCGGCATGCTCTATGACCACGAAATGGACGTGGCGGAGATCGCCGCGAAGCTCGGCATCGACCCGCAAACCGTCCGTAGCGCGCACCACAAGGCGATGCTGAAGCTGCGTGCGCATTTCCGGACGAATGACGCATGACGCAAGCGACGGTTGCGCGAACCAATAGGTTTCGGGGATGGCGGCGCCGTTCCGAGCGTAGAACCCTGAGAAAAGGAGTTGGCTCGCATGCGAGCTCAAGGGAGTAACGGCGCGCGGCCGCCCGGTCCATCGGACCGGGATGTCTGGCGCCGCAGCCGGCAGACCGACGTGTCGCCCGACGAGGTCGAATACCTCATGGACCTCGCCGCGTTCGCCGACAACCGACTCGACCCCGATGAGATGGCGCGGGTTGAGGAGTTGATCGCGCATGACGCCGGGGTCGCGGCGGATGTCGCCGCGACGCGCACGCTGGCCGGCATGGCGATGACGGCGGCCGATCCGGCCATCATCGCCCGCGCCGAAGCGCTCATCGCCGAGGGCAGGCCGGAAGCGATGCTGATCGCTTTCCCCACGTCGCGCCCCGCAAGCCGCCCCTGGTACAGCGCCGCCAGCTGGAGCGGCCTTGCCGCGGCGATGGTCATGGCCGGCTGGCTCGGCTTCGACCTGGGCAGCGGCCTGTCGACCTCGCCGCTCTTTGGCCGCCCCGCCGAAGACGTGCTGGTCAACGAGTTGCTCGACACCACACCACTGGTCGTTCACGATTTTGCTGAGAGTTCGCGGATATGAGCGTAACCACCGCCGGCATCAATCGCGGCCGCGGGATGTCGCATCAGCGATTGCTCATAAGCGCTCTGGCGATCTCGGTGGCCCTTAATGTTTGCGTCGTCGCCGGTGCGCTATGGAGCCGGTACAGCCTTCCCGAGCCGATGAGCACCAGTGAGCGCTTCCGCAAACTGGAAGCGTCGCTCAACCTCAACGATCAGCAGCGCCGGGCGTTCGAGGCGTATGTCGCAACGACGCGGGCGCGAACCGTGCAACTCCGCAAGGACATCGAACCACTGCTCGATACGTCGTGGAACGAGATCGCCAAACCGCAGCCGGACGAGGCGGCGATCCTCCAGTCACTCAACGAGGCGTCGACCCGCTGGCGCAACTCGCAGCGCGAAACAGTCGAAGCCACCTTGGCGGTGCTCGCGATACTCGATCCCGATCAACGCGCAAAATTCATCGCCGACGAGCGGGAACGGCGCTCCACCATAAGGCGGCGGCGCGCCGAAGAGATACGCTGACCCCCATCCGTCGCTATTTCGTGCCGAATAGCCGGTCGCCAGCGTCGCCGAGACCGGGCAAAATATAGCCGTGCTCGTTGAGGCAGCGGTCGAGTGCAGCAAGGACGATGGTCACATCGGGGAAGATGTCGTGGACATGCGCCACGCCTTCCGGCGCCGCGACCAGGCAGACCAGCTTTACCGAGCGCGCGCTCAACTCGATCATCCGTGAAATGGCGGCGACCGCGGAATTGCCGGTCGCCAGCATCGGGTCGACAAGGATCACGTCGCGCTCGGGCAGATCGTCGGGCAGCTTGAGGTAATATTCGATCGCTTGCAGCGTGCGCGGGTCGCGGTAGAGGCCGATATGCCCGACCCGCGCCGACGGCACCAGCTCGAGAATGCCGTCGAGCAGGCCGTTGCCGGCGCGCAGGATCGACACCAGGCAGAGTTTCTTGCCGGTCAGCACCGGCAGGCGCGCCCGTTCGAGCGGCGTCTCGATCTCGGTTTCCTCGAGCGGCAGGTCGCGCGTTGCCTCGTAACCGAGCAGCAGGCCGACCTCGCGCATCAGCTGGCGAAACGCGCCGGTCGGCGTGTCGTGCGCGCGCATCAGCGACAATTTGTGCTGGACGAGCGGGTGATCGACGATTCGGAGCTCGGGCATGGCGATCCTGCTGGATGAGCGCTGTTGCGTCCTTCGCGACAGCGATTTTGCCGCGGGAATTGTGACACTAAAACAGGGTGCCGTCGCTCGCGACGGTGAGTGGCGGACGGCCGTCGGGGCGGCGCGCGAGGGCGGCGGCGCGGCCCGCCTCCCAGCTGCCGCCTTCGAGCACGCAAGCCAGCGGAAACTCGGCGGCAGTCTTGCCCAACGCGGCGCGCACCCGCTCGGCGAGACGGTCGAGCAGCACGACGGTCAAGGCGCGCCATTCGACGACCGCCTCCTGCTGCGGGTCGAGGAGGCGCGAGGCCAGTGTCGAATCGCGCGGCTCGATGATGCCGAGATCGAGAAACAACCCGCCATTGCGGTATTCGGCGAGCCCAGTCAGCCCGTCGAGCGCGGTCACCGCGATGCCGGCGTCGACCAGCGGTTCGACCAGCGAATAGGTCAGCCATTGCGACAGCTTGTGGAAGACGACGAGCCCATCCCCCGGCACCGCGCGATGCCGGCCGCAATCGCCGAGCGGCCGGTCGGGCCAGATCGGGCCGAGAGCATGCAGGATGACGCGCAGGATGTCCGCGGCGGCGACCGGACCATTGTTCAGATAATCGTACAGATTGCCGAGCCGTGCCGGGGCGCCGAACACCGCCGGGTTGTCGCGCGCGACCTCGCCGAGCCGGCGCAGCAAGGCGGCGCGGCCGGCGAAGCCGGTGATTTCGTTGCCGCCGCCGTGTTGCATCGCGGCCGCCAACGCAGCCGGTTGCAGGGCAATGAGTGCCGCCGCGTCGGCGCGCCAGGGGTTCACGGAATCGACCGAGAAAAGGCCGGCTTCCATCGCCCGCAGGCTGGCGATGCCGAGCCCCTCGGAGCGCGACAGGACCAACCCGGTCTCGGCCTCGCGATAGCGCCAGTCCGCACCGGCACCGGCATCGAGCAGCACTGAGACGATGGCGAGATCAAGCCGCGCCCGCGCCGTCTCCGCCCGCTCGGCGCCGGGCGCCACCAACGCCGCGCGATCGACCCCGCCGGCCGCGAAATGCCGCCAACGGCTATGGAATGGCACGCGCAAATCGGGATAGCGGCGGCGGGTGGTCTCGACGACCAGCGCCGCGGCATCGTCGAGCCGGTCGAGATGCAAGCGGAAATGCGGCGCCTCGCCCCGCTCGGCCGCGGCAAAGACCATCCTGCAGCTTTCGCGCACCGCCGCCGCGGTCAGGACGTAATCCGGGTCCGGCTGCATTGACGTCATCGCGTCCTTCGAGACCCGGGCTGCGCCCGCTCCTCAGGGTGACGGAGGTTTGTGGATGGCATCGAAAAACCCCGTCATTCTGAAAGTCTGACTCGAAATTGACTTGTCATTCCGGGGTGGCCCGCAGGGCCGAACCCGGAACCCATAAACACGGGCTTTTCCAGGGTGGCTGCAGCGTCAGAACACCTTTTTTTGAGGTCCGTGTGCATGGGTTCGGGTTCATCGCTGCGCGATGCCCCGGAATGACGAGAGAAAAAATACCCCGGCGATCCCGCCAGCCTCACTCGTCGAGGCCGCGGCCTATGGCGCGGTGCAGATCGCCGGCGCTCGGCACCCCGTCAGGCGCGAAATAGCCGGCCGCCTTTTTCGCCGCCATTTCGACCGAGGCGTCTTCGGGCACCAGGTCGGAGGGAATCGCCACCTGTTCGCCGATGGCGATGCCCTGCGCCGCCAGCGCCTCGTGCTTCATGTTCGACATCGACACCCAGCGGTCGATGCGGGTCACGCCGAGCCAATGGAACACGTCGGGCATCAACTGCTGGAACCGCATGTCCTGCACGCCGGCGACGCATTCGGTGCGGCGGAAATAGGTGTCCGCGCGGTCGCCGCCGGGCTGGCGCTTGCGGGCGTTGTAGACGAGGAACTTGGTGACCTCGCCGAGCGCGCGGCCTTCCTTGCGGTTGTAGACGACGATGCCGACCCCGCCCTGCTGGGCGGTCTCGACGCAGACCTCGACGCCGTGCACCAGATAAGGTCGGCAGGTGCAAATGTCGGAGCCGAACACGTCGGAGCCGTTGCACTCGTCGTGCACGCGGCAGGCGATCACCGTACCGGGATCGGCGATGCGCTCGACCTCGCCGAAGAGGTAGAGCGTCATACCGCCGATCGGCGGCAGGAAGATTTCGATGTCGGGCCGGGTCACCAGCTCCGGGAACATCCCGCCGGTTTCCTCGAACAGGATGCGGCGGAGGTCGGTCTCGGCGACGCCGAAGCGCAGTGCCATGCCCGGCAGGTGCCAGACCGGGTCGATCGCCGCCTTGGTGACGCGGATTTCACCGCTGTCCAGCAGAACCTTGCCATCGGGCGTCAACCCGCTGTTGCGAAAGCGCGGCAACATCTCCGGGATGTTGATATGCGCCCGCGTGATGGCGATGGTCGGCCGCGCATCGATGCCCTGGGCGATCGTCTCGGCGAAGGCCTCGCCGACCAGATGGCCCCACGGGTCGAGCGAGACGATCTTGGCGGGGGCGGCCCATTGCGGCCGCGGCGGCATCACGACGACAGGCGCGGTATCGGTGAGGTCGGGGCGATGGTCGCGGGCAAGCGCACGCGTCGCCACCGCGAGTGCGCGGTACACCGCGTAGGAGCCGGAATAGGAGCCGATCGCGTTGCGGTGGCGCGGCTCCGCCGGGCTGGCGACAACCGGGCCGCGCTCCAACGCGGTCGCGGCACCCCAGCGGATCGGTGTGAGGGCCGGCCCGAGCCCGCCCGGATGCGAGGTCAGTCGAATGTGACGCGGGATCGGAGAATCCATGCCGCGAAGCTCGCTCAAAGAAACATGTTATCCACAGAGCAAGCGTTAGGCCACTGTATTTGAATTTGATGAACTTCCGCGCGAAAGGCAGCGATGCAGCCAGATCGCGCCGCCCGGCAGCGCCACCAATGTGCCGATCAGGCCCAGCTCGACCGACAGCAGCAGCGCCGACGCACGCTCGACCCCGACCAGCGCCAGCGCCGCGACGAGCGCACCCTCCCGCACCCCCCAGCCGCCGGCGGAGATCGGCAGCGCCACCAGCAGCATGACCGGGGGCATCAGCAGCGCAAAAGCAACCAGCGGCACGCCGAGATGCTGAGATTGTGCGAGACTCCAGGCCTCGACCGCGACGAGCAGCTGGCCGAGCGTGGCGATCGCCACGGCGATCGCGAAGCGCGGCCAACGGCGGTAGAGGCGACGCAGGCTGTCGTCTACTTCGCGTAGCGCGCGGAACACCGCGCCGGGCCGCTCGCCGAAAGCCCGGGCCAGCCAGCCGATCGCCGCCATCGCGGCGAATGGCAGCGGCACCGCCGCCAGCGCGACGAGCAGCGGCAGGCCATGCGCCAAAGTCGCGGCGCCAAAGGCGACCACCGGCACCGCGGCGAGACCCAGCCCCGCCGTACTGGCGAATCGCTCGAACAGCACCGAATGGACAATGCCCGTGCGGCCCAGCGAGCGCGGCGGCGCCAGCACCGCACGCGCCACGTCGCCGCCCGTCGGCCCGAACATGAAAGAGCCGAAGAAACAGCCCATAAAGGTGACTGCCAAAGCCGACACCAGACCGCTGCGCGCGCCCAACGCCCGCAGGATCATCTGCCAGCGCAAACTCAACAGGCCAATCTGCAGGAGTCCCAGCAGTACCGTCGCGCCGATCCATGCCGGCGACTGCCGCGCGAGGCATTCGGCCAGAGTCGCGCGGTCGAGGTTGCGGCCGACGAGCGCGATCAGCCCCAGGGAAACGCCGAGCTTGAGGACAATGCCCGCGCGATGGCCGCCGACGAGCATGGCCAGACGCGCCGCCAACGCACGCATCGGCAAGGCCGGCCGGGCGTTGGCGAGCGAGGCTAGCGTATCGATCGGCATGGAGGCATCGCGTCGCCTATGTCGCCAACACAAGGCAAACGGCAACTGCGAAACGTCATCATGGAGTCAAGATACCGCGGCGACGTTACAAATCGTTGAAGGTCGATCGCAAAGAACCGGCTCGAAAGTGCGAGCCGCCGCCTCGTCACGCGGACGATTGTATCTCGGCAGCTTTAGAGACTGGAGGCGACGGTGCTGAAGGTCGAGGACAGATTGGTCCCGACTTGCCCCATGACCACCACCGCGGCTACCGCGATAAGCGCAGCGATCAATCCGTATTCGATTGCCGTCGCGCCGCTTTGTTCGTTTACCAATAGATCGCGCACCAGACGTAAAACCATTTCTTTGTTCCCTTTACCGTTGGCGACTGGGATATACTGCAATTACACCAATAAATGAAAGGAGAACCTCGCGCTTTAACGAATTTCATTTTCAGTAAGCTTAATACGGACGACACGATACAAATATGCATCGAATAATTCTTATAAGCGCACAATGGCGACAATCGATGCGAGGGCGCTGCGGCATCATTCAATCCGGGCCTATACTGGTGGCGATGAGCCGACCACCTTTCGCGCCATGACCGACCCGCTCGCCCGCGAGCCAACGCGCCTCGACCCCCGCAAGTTCCGCGATCCCCTGATCACGGCGAAGGGGGAAATGCGCGCACACGTGGCACTCAGGTCACTCGATACGTTGTGGTTCAACACCGGCACGTTGTGCAACCTCACCTGCCAGAACTGCTATATCGAATCGTCGCCCCGCAACGACCGGCTCGTCTACCTGTCGGCCGACGAGGTCGCCGGGTATCTCGACGAGATCGCCGCGCAGGGGCTCGGCACGCGGCTGATCGGGTTTACCGGCGGCGAGCCGTTCATGAACCGCGAACTGCCGGCCATGCTGGAGGATGCGCTGGCGCGCGGGTTCGAGGCGATCGTGCTGACCAACGCGATGCTGCCGATGCGGCATCACGGGGCGGCACTGCTGGCGTTGCGCGAGCGCTACGGCCGGCGCCTGACCTTGCGCGTGTCGCTCGACCATTACGGTGCCGCGGTGCACGAGCTGGAGCGTGGCCGGCGGAGTTGGCGGCTAACGCTCGACGGGCTCAAATGGCTCGCCGCGCACGGTTTCGCAGTCAATGTCGCGAGCCGTTACCTATCGGGGGAAAGCGAGGCGGCGATCCGCGACGGCTTTCGTCGGCTATTCGCCGAGCATGCCATCCCGCTCGACGCCGACGACCCGGTCGCGCTGACGATCTTCCCGGAAATGGACGCGACCGTCGACGTGCCGGAGATCACCACCGCGTGCTGGGGCATCCTCGGTAGATCGCCCGATAGCGTGATGTGCGCGACCTCGCGGATGGTGGTCAAGCACAAGGGCGCCCAAGCACCGAGCGTCGCGGCTTGCACGCTGCTGCCTTACGACGGGCGATGGGATTTAGGCCCGAGCCTAGCCGGGGCGCTGGGTGCGGTGCCACTCAACCACCCGCATTGCGCGAAGTTCTGTGTGCTTGGCGGCGCCGCGTGCAGCCGGGGTTAGGGCTAGGGTCAGGCCGCTGCGGTTTGGCCGCCGCAATTATCGGTAAGATAGGCCAGCAACGCGGCCATCGTGTCGGGGACGATGGCGTAGATCATCAGCCGGCCGGTGCGGCGCTGGCTGATGAGGCCGGCATGGACGAGATGCTGCAGGTGGAACGACAGCGACGACGGGATGACCCCCAGCCGCTCGGCGATGGTGCCCGCCGAGAGCCCGGCCGACCCGCTAGCCACCAGCAGCCGATAGAGCTGCAGCCGCGTCTCCTGGCCCAGCGCGCCCAACGCGGCGAGGGCCTGCGCCTCGTCCATCTCGTCTCCCCGTTCGATGAGCCGAGTTATTATCGAATCGGGGCCGGCATTCAACCTGCGTTGTCGCCGGTGTCGGCCTTGAGGCCGGCGGCCTCGAGGCCGGCGATGCAGCACAGCTCGTCCTTGTCCGAGGTGTCGCCGCTGATGCCGACCGCGCCGACGATGTCGCCGGCCGCGTCGCGGATCAGCACGCCGCCCGGCGCTGGGACGATCCTGCCGCCCGAAGCCTGCATCAGCGCGGTGAGGAAAAGGCCACCGCCGCCTGCGGCACGGCGCGCGAACTCACGCCCGCCGAACCCCATGCCAAGCGTGCCCCAGGCCTTGCCGGTGGCGATCTCTGTTCGCAGGATGCCGGATTTGTCCTCGCGCTTCATCGCGACGAGATGACCGCCGGCGTCGAGGACGACGACGGTCAGCGGCTGCAAGTTCAGCTCGCGGCCCTTGTCGAGCGCCTTGTCGACGATGATCGACGCCTGGGCGAGGGTAACGTTACTCATCTTCTGGTCTCCCAATTAGGTGCCGGCCCCCACACCAACCCTCCCCCGTGGCCACGGGGGAGGGAGCGCGCCGCAGGCGCGGGGAGGGGGCCGGCACGGTCGGCTATGTTTTCACGAACCCAACACCTTGATCGGGATGTTGAGGAGGCGGGCGGCGTTGTGCCCGAGAACCGCGCGCTTGTCCCCCTCGCTGAGCTTTTTTGCGCCTTCGACAAAGCCGACCGGGTCGACCTCGCCCATGTCGAACGGATAGTCGGTGCCCATCAGGATGTGATCGGCGCCCCATTGCTCGACGAGATATTCGAGCTGGTGGTGGGTGAACACCATCGTGTCGAAATAGAGCCGCTTCAGGTAATGCGTCGGGTCGTGCTGCAGATGCTCGCAGACATCGGGCCGGGCCGACGCGCCGTGATCGATCCGCCCGGAATAGGCCGGCAAGAAGCCGCCGCCATGCGCGACGACGAGCTTCAGCCCGGGATAGCGGTCGAGCACCCCGCCAAAGATCAGGTGATGCACCGCGATGGTCGATTCGAGCGGGTTGCCGATCAGGTTGCCGAGATGCCACGGGCCCATGCGCTGCGCGTGGGTGAAGCCGGTCGGGTGCATGAACATCAGCAGCCCGAGTTCCTCGACCTTGGCGAAGATCGGGCGGAACTTGGGGTCGGAGTAGTCCTCGCCCTGGACGCTGCCGGCGATCTCGATGCCTTTCAGTCCCAGCGATTTGTGCAGCCGCTCAAGCTCGGCGACCGCGAGTTCCGGTGCCTGGAACGGCACCGTGCCGAGGCCGGCGAAGCGATCCGGATGCTTGCCCATGATGCCGGCGATATTGTCGTTGACCAGCCGGGTCGCCTCGATCGCCAGATCGGGCGGCAGGCCGTAATACATCTGGTCCGGCGACGGCGACACCGCCTGCACGTCGATGCCCATCGTGTCCATGTCGGAGAGCCGCTCCTCCAGCGACAAAAGCTGCGGGCGGACGCGGCGCTGGTGCTCGTCGGTGACTTCGGCGGTCTTGGGCGCCTCGAAGCGATGGCGGCCCGGCAGACCGGCGGCCTTGACCATCGTTTCCGCCGCCTCGCACAGCACGTGGCAGTGGATGTCGACCGAAAACCACTTGCCGCGGGCGTGCGCCGGACCCGGGAAACGGCCCGGGATCGGCAGGCCCGGCGGACGGCAGGTGAACAACATGTCTGGGTTCCTCCTTCTCTCACTCCTTCGGTGTCATTCCCGCGAAAGCGGGAACCCATGAACACGGACGGCGCCGGTCCGGCGAGGACTGTGTTCATGGGTTCCGGGTTCAGCCCTTTGGGCTACCTCGGAATGACGATGGGTTTTGCAGCGCCCGCCACACCCGCTCGGGCGTCGCGGGCATGTCGATATTGGCGCCGGCATCGGCGATCGCGTTCATCACCGCGGCGAGCGAGGCGGTGGTGCCGGCCTCACCGACACCCTTGACGCCGAGCGGGTTGGTGGTGCTCGGCACCGGATACATCTCGCTGACGATCGGCGGCAGGTCGTCGGCACGCGGCATCGCGTAATCCATGAACGAGCCGGCAACGAGTTGGCCGCTGGCATCGTCGTAAGCCGCCCATTCGAGCAGCGTCTGGCCGACGCCTTGGGCGACGCCGCCCTGCACCTGCCCCTCGACCAGCACCGGATGCAGCACCCGGCCGCAATCGTCGACGCAGGTATAGGCGGCGAGCGTGGTGCGGCCGGTGGCCGGGTCGATCTCGACCTCGGCGACGTGGACGCCGTTGGGGTAGGTCGGCACGGCGTCGTAGCTGCTGCGGGTGTCGAGGCTTTCGCCAAAGGTCCTGGCCCGGTCGGCGAGCTCGAACAGCGCGATGTTGCGGTCGGTGCCCGCGATCTCGAACACGCCGTCGCGGTAGACGATGTCCTCGGCGGCGGCTTCGAGGACATGCGCGGCGGCGCGCCGGCCCTTCTCGATGATCGCGTCGGCCGCGGCGGCGACCGCGCCGCCGACCGCCACGGTCGAGCGCGAGGCGACGGCCCCGGCACTCGGCACCTCATAGTCGCTGTCGCCATGGGTGACCTCGATCGAACTCGGCCGGGATGCCGAGTCGCTCGGCGACCAGCCGGCGATAGACGGTGCGATGCCCTTGCCCACTCGCCTGCACGCCGATCGCCAGCAACAGCTTGCTCGAACCGGGAAAGCCGACCGAAGCCCCCTCCCCCGGCTGGCCGCCGGCAATTTCGAGAAAGCACGAGACGCCGAGGCCGCGCTTCTTGCCCGCCGCTTCCGATGCCGCCTTACGCGTCGCAAAGCCTGCAACGTCGGCGCGGGTGAGCGCGGCGTCGAAGACGGCGGGGAAATCGCCGCTGTCATAGGTCGTGCCGACCGCAGTCTTATACGGCAGGCGGCTCGCCGGGATCAGGTTGCGCCGGCGCAGCTCGATGCGGTCGATGCCGGTCGCCCGCGCCGCCTCGTCGACCAGCCGTTCGACCGCGTAATTGGCCTCGGGGCGCCCGGCGCCACGATAGGGCCCGGTCGGCACGGTATTGGTGAACAGGCAGCGGATGCGCAGCCCGACCTTGGGGATGTCGTACATCAGCGGCAGGCAGCGGGCGAAATTGACGGTCGCGATAAAGGCGCCGTGCGAGGTGTGGTAGCCGCCGAGCGCGGCGATGCTGTCGATGTCGAGGGCGAGGAACTTGCCGTCGCCGTCGAGCGCCAGCGCGGCGTCAATCACCGTGTCGCGCGCCTGATTATCGCTGAGGAACCCCTCCTGCCGGGTCGAGCGCCAGCGCACCGGCCGGCCGAGCCGCTTCGCGGCGAGCAGCAGCGCCGGGTATTCGGGGTAGCCGGAGGTGCGCATGCCAAACGCGCCGCCGACATCGCCGCTGACGACGCGCAGCTTGTCGACATCGACGCCCATCGTGCGGGCGACATGCTGGCGCATGACGAAAGCGCTCTGCGAGGCGCAATGCAGCACGTAGCGGTCGGCTTGCGGTTCGTAGACGGCGAGCGCGCCGCGCGGCTCCATCGGCGCCATGGCGATGCGCTGGTTGACGAGACGCACGCGGGCGACATGCGCCGCGCCGGCGAAAATGCCGTCGAGCTCGGCGCGCTCTTCGGGCTTGGCGCCGTGGGGGTGCCAGTCGACCGCGACATTGCCCGGCGCTTCCGGCCAGATCTGCGGCGCACCGGGCTCGGCGGCGCGGGCGATGTCGGTCACTGCATCGCGCGACGCGTAATCGACCACGACCAGTTCCGCGGCGTCGCGCGCCTGCGCTTCGGTCGCGGCGACGACCAGCGCCACGGTGTCGCCGACATGACGCACGCAATCGCCGGCGAGCGCGGGGCGGGGTGGCACCACCATGTCGGGCGCGCCCGGCACCGGCACGGGGATCGATACGGTGCCGATGCAGGCGGCGTCGAGATCGGCGGCGATCAGGACCGCAAGCACGCCAGGCACGGCCAGGGCTGCGGCGGTGTCGATATGGCGAATGTCGGCGAAGGCGTGCGGCGAGCGCACGAAGACGCCCCACGCGGCTTCGGCGGCCGTCTCGTCATCCTGGAAATTGCCGGCGCCGGTCAGGAGCCTGTCGTCTTCCAGTCGGCGCTCGAACGATCCGTCCATCATTCCTTCCTCATGCGGCGCCGATCCTAGTGGCGTCCGACGGGCAAGCGAAGCGCCATCCTACCCTGGCACCGGCCCTGTCCCGCCAGCGCAGACAGACGCATCGCGACAATCAGCGCGGAGTTGGCCCTACCGTTGCGCTTAACAGAAGCGGCCGATGCTGTTCTAATGCGATGAGGTGCTCGCGACGGCACCGCCGAACGAGCATCTTGGGGGGAAGCCGATGACGAGACTGTCCGCGCGCGAGGGGGCCGCGCCGCCCCGCGATATACACTCGCGCGGCCTCTAGCCGCGTCGGCCGCGCATGTTCCTCTCGCTGCTCCTCAATGCGATCGTCGCCGGGATACTGCTCGGCGGCTTTTATGCCGCGGTCAGCGTCGGGGTGACGATTTCGTTCGGCATGCTCGACATCGCCAATATCGCGCAGCCGACCTTCATCCTTCTCGGTTCTTATGCCGCATATGTGCTGAACCTGTATTTCGGCCTCGATCCGATCCTTGTCGGGATCGTGATGATGCCGGCGTTCTTCGTCCTCGGCGTCGCGGTGTACCGGCTCTACTACTATGCGTTCGAGCGGCGCGGTGATCAGTCGATCCAGGGGCTCGCGTTCTTTTTCGGCCTGCTGTTTGTCGGCGAAGTCTCGCTCGTGCTGATCTTCGGCGTCGATTACCGGCTGGTGCCGGCGAGCTATATCGGGCCCAGCATCGATCTCGGCATGGTCAGGCTGCCGCTGCGCATGCTCGTGCCTTGTGTCTTTTCGCTGATCATGGTGGGGGTGGTGCAGCTCTATCTGAGCCACAGCTTTGTCGGCCGGGCGATCCTCGCGGTCTCGCAGGACCCGGGCGCGCTGCAGCTGATGGCGGCAAGCCCGGTTAAGATCAAGCAGATCGCGGTCGGCATCTCGATCGCTACCTGCTCGCTCGCCGGCGCCTTCCTGATCATCATCCAGTCGGTCGAGCCATCGATCGGGCGCGACTATATCGGCCGCATCTTCGCGATCTGCGTGCTGGGCGGCATGACCAGCATGCCGGGCATGGTCATCGCGGCGATGCTGCTCGGCGTCGTCGAAAGCCTCACCCAGGTGTTCTACGGCCCGTCCTGGGCGCCGGCGGTCTCATTCGGCCTCCTGCTGATAACACTGGCGGTACGGCCCGCCGGGCTCCTGGGGCGCTGAGCCATGCGTGCCGGGCCATTCTGGCTGATCGCAGCGCTGGTCGGCATCGCCTTTGTCGTGGTGAGCCGCCTGTATCTGGCCAACGAATATTTCTTCTTCGCCGGCTATGTCGTGCTCCAATACATCGTGCTGTCCACGGCGTGGAACATCCTCGGCGGCTATACCGGCTATACCAATTTCGGCACCGGCGCGTTTTTCGCATCGGGCGCCTACAGCTCGGCGGTGCTGCATAAATTGCCGGCGCTGATGCACAACGTCTTTGGCGGAACCTATCCGCAAGTGCCGCTGCCGGTGATGATCCTCGTCGCCGGGATCGTTTCGGGGGCGATGGGGCTCGGCACCGGCTATCTGACCCTGCGCCTGCGCGGCGTGTTCTTCGCGATCGCGACGCTGGCGCTGTCGATCGTCGTGCAGACGCTGATCGTCAACTGGGACTTTGTCGGCGGGTCCCGCGGCATCTACATCATCCGGCCGGCGCAGGCGCCGCTCGGCGGCGGCTATATCCAATACCTGTTCACGCTGATGACGATCTTGGCAGTGATCTCGGTCGGGATCGCGCGCTCGATCGAGCGCTCGCATTTCGGGCTGGGGCTGCATTCGATCCGCGACGACGAGCTGGCGGCCGAAGCGAGCGGCGTCCCGACACTAAAGCTCAAGCTGATCGCGACAACCATCTCGGGCGGGCTGATGGGCATGGCGGGCGCGCCGCTGCCCTATTACGTGACCTATCTCGACCCCACGTCGAGCTTCAACCTGTCCTACGCGGTCAACAGCGTGGCGATGCCGGTCATCGGCGGCATGACCAGCTGGATCGGCCCGATCATCGGCGCCATCCTGCTCGGAACCATCCAGCAATTGGCGACGGTGACCATCTCTTCGGCGCTGAACCTGCTGATCGTCGGGGTGCTGCTGATCCTGTTTGTGATCATCGCGCCCAACGGCATCGTCGGGCTGGTGCAGTCGTGGCGCCGGCGAGGGGATGCGTGATGGCCGAAACGCTGCTCGAGGTCAGCGGGCTCGGCAAGCGCTTTGGCGGGTTTGTCGCGCTCGACAGCATCGACCTGACGATCGCCAAGGGCGAGCGGCTCGGGCTGATCGGTCCTAACGGCTCGGGCAAGTCGACGCTGGTCAACTGCCTGACCGGCACGCTGCAGAACGAGACCGGGACGGTGACGTTCGACGGCAAGCCGCTCAACGGCCTGATCGCCCACGAGCGCACGCGGATGGGGCTGGCGCGCAGCTTTCAGCTGCCAAAGCCGTTCCACTCGATGAACCTGATCGACAATCTGCGCATCCCGCTGCTCTACACGGTCAACGCCAGGCACGGCCATCACCTGACCGACGCGGCGATCGCCGAGCGCTGCGAGGCGCTGCTGCGCGACGTCAATCTCGCCGACAAGGCGCGGCGGCGGCCGCGCGACCTGACCCAGGTCGAGATGCGCAAGCTGGAGCTGGCGCGCGCGGTCGCGACCCAGCCGACGCTGCTCTTCGCCGACGAGGCGATGGCCGGGCTGTCACATTCCGAGATCGAGGAAATCCTCGCAGTGCTGATGCGATTGAACGAGGAGGGCATCACCATCGTGCTCATCGAGCACATCATGAGCGCGGTGATGAGCTTCTCGACCCGGCTCGTGGTGCTGGTTGCCGGCCACAAGATCGCCGACGGCCCACCGCAGGAGGCGATCCGCAACCCGGAAGTCGAAAGGGCCTATCTTGGCGAGTAGCCCCGCTCGCTGGAGCTCGTCATCCCCGGGCTTGACCCGGGGATCTCGGGGCGCCTCGGAGATGGCCGGATCGAGTCCGGCCATGACGAAGGGGAAGCATCTTGCCCAGTAGCCTCACCGTCACGGGCATCAATGCCGGCTACGGCTCGGTCCGCGTGATCGAGAACGTGTCGCTCAGCGTGTCGGCGGCCGAGACCGTGGCGCTGCTCGGCACCAACGGCAACGGCAAGAGCACGCTCATGAAATGCATCATGGGCATGCTGCGGCCGTCTTCCGGCAGCATCATCGCCGAGATCGACGGCAAAAAATTCGACCTCATCGGCCGCAGCACCGAGGAGATCGTCGATCTCGGCATCGCGCTGGTGCCTGAGGGGCGGCGGCTGTTCCCCAAGCTGACGGTCGAGGAAAACCTGCTGCTCGGCGCGTTCCGCAAGACCGCGCGCAGCGACCTCCAGCGCAACCTCGACTCGTCCTTTACGATGTTCCCGGTGCTCCACGAGCGCCGACGGCAGATGGCCGGCAGCATGTCGGGCGGCGAGCAACAGATGCTGGCGCTGGCGCGGGCGCTGATGTCGGCGCCGCGCATCCTGCTGATCGACGAACCCTCGGTCGGGCTCGCACCGATCCTCGTCAGCCGCACGATCGACAAGATCAAGGAGCTGAAAGAGCGCTTCCAGCTCACCGTGCTGATGGCCGAGCAGAACTTCAACCAGGCGGTGCGCATCGCTGACCGCGGCTACGTGATCGTGCACGGCCAGATCGCCTTCGAGGGCCGTAACACCGACGAGCTCAACAACAACGAGCTCGTCCGGAAATTTTACCTGGGGCTGTAAACCCACGCCCTACTTCCGCAGCGCGGTTCCAGCGAGCAGGGCTTGCGGGTCGAGGGTTATCTCGACCTGATAGAACATGCGGCCGGGGAGCGGGGGTGCCGGACGGCTATCCACGGTGATCGCCAGCCCGTCCGGCTTCCCGGTTTGCAGCAGCATGCCCGGTACGTCGGGCACTTCGTAGCGCTGGCCGGTCTTCAGGACATCGTTGTAGCGCACCGAGTGGTCGGGGTTGATGATCCGGAACCAGCTGTTGGAAATCGCGGTGATCACGATGCGCGGCGGCCCGGCGGGCTCGGGCGTCGTGGGAAAGAGCTTGCCGCCGCGATCGGCCAGAACCTCCCGCAGGCCATTGCCATTGGTCTGGACCCAGACCGCCCAATGCGGCGGTTGGGGATGGATGTAGTCGGGCGCCTTGGTCAGGGTCATCTCAGTGACGACACCGCCCTTGCCGCCGCCGGCGCGCTCGATCGCCGCCCCCGCCAGCTCGGCAAGGTTCGCCGCATCACCGGCCTCGGTATCGAACGGCTTGGTTTCGCCTTCCTCGCTGACTGAAATGTTGTAATTCACCCGCGGCCCCGAGAGGCGATCCCATTCGGTCAAGCCGAACAGGCTGGCGCGGCTGGCACGCCACTCGGTCTGGGCGGAATCACCGCTCGGATCGGGAAATCGTACCATCAATTCCGCCGGCGTTACCTGCACCTTGGTGATCTTGTGCCGGTATTCGGCGCGCAGGATCGTTTCGTAGGTGTGCCGGGCCCGGCCGGGTTCGAAGAGGTTGGCGCTGTGCTGTGCGCCGATCACCAGGATCACGAGCACAACGGCCGCCGCCCCCGCTATCCATAATCCGGCCGCCCGCCGTGGCGTCATCGTACGGCGGAACTCGGCCCAGGCATGCGCGATGGTGTCGCTGATCGACCCCGTCGCAGCGCTGGCGATCGGATTGGCGGGGTCGTATGCGTGCGGCGCGTTGACCTGCAGCAGCCGGATCATCGCCCCGGTCATGCTGACGCCGATAAAAAGCGAACCGACCAGCTTCCAGGTGAAGGCACCCAGCGCCAGAGCCGCGAGGATCCCGCCGGCCATCATCAGCGTCAGCAGCGAGATCAGAAACAGCAAGACCCAATAGCGCGTCGAACCGTAGCCGGCGACGAATTGGATCGCGGCGCGCTGGCGTGCATCGAGCCGCGCGTGCAGCGCCTCGACAAAGACGCGGTACCGGGCCTCGCGGGTACGGTCGTACAGGCCGAACTCATTGGTGGGATAAACCGTCAGCGCCAGCCCGGTCCTGAAAACGATCTGGCAGACCGTCGCGCCCATCGGGCCCTCGACGCTTTGCGTGGCGTTGAACAGATGGATTGCCCGGACATCGCTCAACGACGCTTCCTGCAGGCGGTTATCGGCGATCCAAGCCAGACGGTTGCGGCCGAGCGTCACGCTATGGTTGGGGATCCTCAGATAGATCGCAAAACTCGGCACGCCAAACCGCGTGTAGAGGTCAAAATGATCCTCGGTTCTATCGATCGGTGGGACTGCCGAGGAGGACACGGTGGACGACCTGCGAATGGCGCTCTTGCTAGGACGACAATACGTCTGCCATGCAAAGATCGTTGCAATTTGCGAAACGGCCGATATCGATAATTCGATTTAACTGTATTTGACGGCGGAAATCCTCATCTTCGGGTTTTTCTTAGTACTGGCATGTCGCTTGAGAAGAGACCGGCAGCAATTCGCCACGGCTTTTCTTGGAGACGACGATGCGGCTCATCAACAAAATGCTTTTCGGCGCGGCCGCGCTGGTCACCGCCACCGCCGCCAACTTCCCGCACGGGATCGCCGACAACTATCTCGGCACCAACCCGCAGGACATCCGCAAGCGCGAGGCGCTGAAAATCTGCCAGCAGGAAAGCCGTGCCTTCGTCGCTTTTCTCGCCAGCGACCGCGACGAGTGCTACCGGCAGCTACGCCCGGTCGGCATGACCGCAGGCTTCAGCGGCGTGTGGAGCAAGCCGGACCGCCAGCATATGCAATTGGCGCAAGACTGACGAGACACTGTATCGCTCGTCATTCCCGCGAAAGCGGGAATCCAGGGCAAGCGACGAGAGGTCGCTCTGAACCCCCGCCTACGCGGGGGTGACGAGAAGCGCGGTCAGAACTCCGAGGCGTAGCCGCCGTCGACCGGGATCGCCGCGCCGGTGACGAAGTCCGACGCGGCACTGGCGAGGAACACCGCGACGCCGGAGAGATCGTCGGGCACGCCCCAGCGCTTGGCCGGCGTCCGCGCCAGCACCCGCTCGTTGAGCCCCTTCACCTGCGCCCGCGCATCCTGGGTGAGCTCGGTGTCGATCCAGCCGGGCAGCACCGCATTGACCTGGATGTTGTCGCCCGCCCAGGCGCAGGCGAGCGACTTGGTCATCTGCACGATCGCGCCCTTGCTCGACGAATACGGTGCCGCATACGCCCCGCCGAAAATCGACATCATGCTGCCGATATTGATGATCTTGCCGCCGCCCACGCGCGCCATGATCGGATGGGCGGCTTGGCACAGCACAAAGGCGCCGGTGAGGTTGGTCTCGATGACTTGCCGCCATTCCTCGACCGTGTAGGTCTCAGGCGGCTTGCGGATCGACATGCCGGCATTGTTGACCAGGGTGTCGAGCCGGCCGTGACGCCGCACCGTCTCGTCGACCGCGGCGCGGCAAGCGACCGGCGACGCAAGATCGATCGCGATAAAATCCGCCTTGGCGCCCAGCCCTTCGAGCTCGACCACCGCCTTCGACGATTTCTCGGCATTGCGCGCCGCGATCACCACGGTAGCGCCGGCTTGCGCCAGCCCCCGCGCCATGCCGAGCCCGATCCCACCATTGCCACCGGTGACGATTGCCACTTTCCCGGATAGATCGAAGAGCTTCATCCTGCCGTCCCTGGTTCGTCTGTCGTCACCGTAACCTTCCGCTGTTCGCGGAGCAAAGCACGTCGCCTTCTGGCGCTTTCGGCGAATGCGTAGTATTGACGCAAACATAGCGTTGGTAAGGAGTTCAGGATGTTGCGCCGCACCTTCATCACCGCCTTTGCATTGCTCGCCGCCGCGACCGGTCTGCCCGCCGGTGCGCGGGCCGACGACGTTGTCGTCTTTGCCGCGGCGAGCCTCAAGGACGCGCTCGACGCGATCAACGCCGACTGGCGGAAGGCGAGCGGCAAGCACGCGACAATCTCCTATGCCGCGAGTTCGGCGCTCGCGAAACAGATCGAGGCGGCGGCGCCGGCGGATGTCTTCATCTCCGCCGATCTCGACTGGATGAACTATGTCGACGAACGCAAGCTGATCGTGCCGGCAACACGGCACAACCTGCTCGGCAACAGCCTGGTGCTGATCGCGCCGACCGAGAACAAGCCGGCGCCGGTCGAGATCAAGCCGGAGTTTCCGCTCGCCAAGCTGCTCGGTGGCGGCAAGCTGGCGATGGCCGACCCCAATGCGGTGCCGGCCGGCAAGTACGGCAAGGCGGCGCTGACCAAGCTCGGCGTGTGGGATTCCGTGTCGGCGTCGGTCGCGTCGGCGGAGAATGTGCGCGCCTGCCTGCTGCTGGTGGCGCGCGGCGAGGCGCCCTACGGCATCGTCTACAAGACCGACGCGGCGGTCGAATCCAAGGTCAAGATCGTCGGCGCCTTTCCTGCCGACAGCGTCCCGGCGATCACCTACCCGATCGCTCAGACCGCCGTGTCGAAGAATGCCGACGACGCCGCGTTCATCGCCTATCTCGGCGGCCCCGACGCGACCAAGCAGTTCGAGCATTTCGGCTTCACGGTGCTCGCATCGGAACACTGATGAGCTTTTCGCCCGAGGAGCTGACCGCGATCAAACTGTCGCTGCGGATCGGCTTCTGGGCGATGCTGACGAGCCTGCCGGTCGCGCTCGCGGTGGCGACGCTGCTGGCGCGCGGCCGCTTTTGGGGCCGCTCGCTGCTCAACGTTCTGGTCCATCTGCCGCTGGTGATGCCGCCGGTGGTGACCGGCTATATCCTGTTGATCCTGTTCGGCCGGCGGGGCGTGCTCGGCGCGTTCCTCGCCGATGCTTTCGGCATCGTCTTCGCGTTTCGCTGGACCGGCGCGGCGCTCGCCTGCGCGGTGATGGGGTTCCCGCTGATGGTGCGCTCGATGCGGCTGTCGATCGAGGCCGTCGACCGCCGGCTCGAGGCCGCCGCCGCGACGCTCGGCGCCAACCGCGTCTGGGTATGGCTGACGATCACCCTGCCGCTGATCCTCCCCGGCATCGTCGCCGGGATGATCCTGTCCTTCGCCCGGGCGCTGGGCGAATTCGGCGCTACGATCACCTTTGTCTCGAACATTCCCGGCGAGACGCAGACCCTGCCAACCGCGATCTACACCTTCTTGCAGGTGCCGAACGGCGAGGCCGGTGCGTTGCGGCTGACAATGGTGTCGATCGCGATTTCGGTCGCGGCGCTGTTCGCCTCGGAGGCCATCGCCCAGCGCGCTTCGCGTCGCGCCGCGGGGCTGTGATGGCGGCAACTACCCCCACCCTGCCCTTCCCCCGCCAGCGGAAGAGGGAAAAGTGTGCCACCGCCACAAACGCGTCCCCTCCCCCGCTAGCGGGGGAGGGTTGGGGTGGGGGTTGCGGCCGAAACGACGGACGATGCTGAGCGTCTCCGTCACCCATCGCCTTGGCGATTTCACGCTCGACGCGGCGTTTGACGCCGATCGCGGGCTGATCGCGCTATTCGGTCGCTCGGGCGCGGGCAAAACCTCGCTGGTCAATGCGATCGCTGGCCTTTTCCGGCCGGCGCGCGGCCGTATCGTGGTCGACGGCGAGGTGCTGACCGACACCGAGGCTGGGCACTTCGTCCCGCCGCACCGCCGCCGGGTGGGGTACGTCTTCCAGGAGGGGCGGCTCTTCCCGCATCTGAATGTGCGGCAGAACCTGCTTTACGGCCGCTGGTTTGCGCCTCGAGGGTCACGCGGCGGGGATTTCGACCATGTCGTCGGGTTGCTCGGGATCGAGGCGCTGCTCGCGCGCCGGCCGGCTAATCTTTCCGGCGGGGAGAAGCAGCGCGTCGCGATCGGCCGCGCGCTGCTCGCCCAGCCGCGGCTTCTCGTGATGGATGAGCCGCTCGCCTCACTCGATGAGCGGCGGCGCGATGAAATCCTCCCCTATATCGAGCGGCTGCGCGACGGGCTGCGCATGCCGATCGTCTATGTCAGCCACTCGATCCCCGAGGTCGCGCGGCTGGCGACGACGCTGGTGGTGATGTCCGAGGGCCAGGTCGCGGCGATCGGTCCGACCGCGGAGGTGATGAGCCGGCTCGATCTTTTCCCGCTGACCGGGCGCGCCGAGGCCGGCGCGATTCTCCTGACCCGTGTCGCGGCTCATGACCGCGCATTCGGATTGACGGTCCTCGCCGCGGCCGCGGGGGAGCTGCGCGTGCCGTTTCTCGACCTGCCGGTCGGCACCGCCTTGCGTGTCCGCATCCGGGCGCGCGACGTGATGATCGCGCTGACCCCACCGGAAGGATTGAGCGCGCTCAACGTGCTGCCGGGCACGGTGACGGAGATCGCCGCTAGCGACGGGCCGATCGTCCAGATGCGGCTCGATTGCGGCGGTGAAGCGCTGATCGCGAGGCTCACCCGCCACTCGGTCGAGCGGCTGGGGCTGGTGCCGGGGCGCCGCGTGCACGCCGTCATCAAAAGCATCGCCTTTGACCATCATGCCTTCGCCGGCGCGCGTCCCGGCGGCGCGGCGAGCGCCGACGCCGAGATCGCCGAGGACTAACCCGGCTCCGCTAGCGACGCCGTCAGCGCACCGACATGCGCGGCACCGGCGGCAGCAGCGGCCTGCTCGATCGCGCGGTAATGCGCCACGACGCCACGCCCGAACGGCGTCAGCGATGCGCCGCCGCCCTTGACGCCGCCAACCTGCGCGGCCACCAGCGGTTCGCGAAAGCAGCGGTTGAGATCGTCGACCAGCAGCCAGGCGCGGCGATACGACATGCCCATCTGGCGCCCCGCGGCGGAGATCGATCCGGACGCATCGATCAGCTCCAGAAGCCGGATCTTGCCCGGACCGATCTGGCGACCGGCGTCAAAATCGATGCGCAGCGTCAGCCTTGCCATGGCGCAGTCTACCACAGGTCGTCAGATACGCCGCCGCTTCCGCGGCAGCCTTGTCGGCCGATCACAGCACACCATCGCCAAACGCGCATTTGCCCGCCGCTCTGATCGTCTGCTATGTTTTGTGCTGCGGCATTTTTTCACATACAGAAAGATCACGGGAGGAGAGCGGGATGGAAAAGCTGCTGAACTCGCTATCGGGAACGATCATCGCCGGCTTTGTGCTGGTGATTGTCGAGATCCTGGTGATTCACGCGATCCATTAATTCGCCATCCAAAACATCAGACGGGGGAAACAGCCATGGAATTCACCGGCTATGATTGGTGGACGCAGTTCATGCGTTGGGGCCACATCATCAGCGGCATCATGTGGATCGGCCATCTCTGGTACTTCAATTTCACCCAGACGCCGACCATGCCAAAGATTCCGGCAGAGCTGCGTCCGGCCATTGTGCGCTTCATTCTGCCGGAAGCGCTGTTCTGGTTCCGCTGGGGCGCGATGTTCACGCTCGGCTTCGGGATCATGCTCGCCTGGATGAACGGCTATCTGCTCGAGGCGATCAAGATCGGCATCGGCGACAACAACCACAAATTCACCGCGATCGGCATCGGCATGTGGCTCGGCACGATCATGTGGTTCAACGTGTGGTTCATCATCTGGCCGAACCAGCAGAAGGTCATGGGCACGGTCAGCGCGACGCCCGACGAGGTCAATGCCGCACGCCGCATGGCCGGCCTCACCTCGCGGGTCAACACGATGCTGTCGATACCGATGCTCTACAGCATGGTGTTCGCGGGGCACTACTACTAGGCCTAGAACCTTCCGGTCATTGCCGCGAAAGCGAGCCGCCAGCTCTGCAGCGGGTCGCTTTCGCCGGCAACCGCGAACGGGTCGAAATCGGCCCGTGCGAGCCGTCTCAGGGCACGATCGGCGATCCTGGCGCCCAGCAGCGCCGGCAGCGCGGCTGAGGGTATCTCGCGACGCCGCGAGCGCGCGGCCGCCAGGTGAGCGGCGCCAGCCCCTGCGATCTCCCTGATTGAGAGATCGTCCGCGATGAGAGTGCGTCCTTGCCGCGCATGGAACGGCAACGCGCGCAGAATCCCGGCAAGACCGTAGGCGATGCCGACATGGCGCGCGGCCTCGCGCGCTGCGCGGCCGTCGACGCGCAATATGTCCAGCGCCAAACGCACCGGCGGCACGGCGGTGCCTTCGACATAGGCTTCGAGTGCCGCCAGGTTCGCGTGCGGTGCATCGTCGAGGTCGCGCTCGCGGGCGTCGACCACCCGGTCGAACAGGGCACGATCCAACGAATATCCACGGATCGTCGCCGTGACCGCCTCGACGACCGGGTGCGTCCGCACCGCGCCGCCGGTGAAGGCCGTATCGATCGCCTCGCGCCACCATTGCAGGCGAATCCGCCCGAGCATCGGCTCCTGTACCGTCTCGCGAACCCGCGCCACCTCGTAGTTAAAGGCATAGAGCGAAAACAGCGCCTCGCGCGCGGCAGCCGGCGCGAACAGCGCCGTCTGATATCGGTCACGATCGTGCCGGCGCACCAGTGCCGCGATTGACGACAACGCGCCTCTATCCTCGCCGGTGGCGATCCGGCTATTAACGCTGCGGATCATCCGATCCGATCATTTGATCTGACACAATCGCTTTGTACCCCTCACCGAACAGCAGCGAGAGGACATCATGGCTTTCGATTTGCCCGCCCTGCCCTATGCCAAGAACGCGCTCGAACCGCACACCTCGGCGCAGACGCTCGATTTCCATCACGGAAAGCATCATCAGGCCTACGTCACCAACCTCAACAATCTGGTCAAGGATACCCCGCTCGCCAGCCAGTCGCTCGAAGAGCTGATCAAGGGGAGCTACAAGGACAATTCGAAGGTCGGTATCTTCAACAATGCCGCCCAGGTGTGGAACCATACCTTCTTCTGGAACTGCATGAAGCCGGGCGGCGGCGGCGCGCCCAGCGGCAATGTCGCCAGCGCGATCGACCGCGACCTCGGCGGTCTCGCCAAGTTCAAGGACGATTTCAAAGCGGCGGCGGTTGGCCAGTTCGGCAGCGGCTGGGCCTGGCTGGTTGCCGATGGCGGCAAGCTCAAGATCACCCGCACGCCCAACGCCGTGAACCCGCTTGCCGAAGGGCAGACCGCGCTTCTCACCTGCGACGTCTGGGAGCATGCCTACTACCTCGATTTCCAGAACCGCCGGCCGGATTTCGTCCAAGCCTTTCTCGACCATTTGCTGAACTGGGACTTCGTCGCCCAGAACCTCGCCAAGGCCTAGGCATTCGCCTTCCACACTGATGGCCTGCCGCCGGAACGCCCTTCCGGCGGCGGCGTTGTTCGGAACAGGGAGGCGCACAGCGCGCCTCCCATCCCTCACAGCGCATCGGACGGGATCAGGCCATGGCTTTTGAATTGCCGCCGCTACCCTTCGCCAAAGGCGCGCTCGAACCGTACATGTCGGCGCGAACCCTCGAATTCCATCACGGCAAGCACCACAAGGCCTATGTCGACACCCTCAACCGGCTGGTCGAGGGCAAGCCTGAGGCGAGCATGTCGCTCGAGGAGATCATCGTCGCCACCTATCACGACGATGCCAAAGCCACGGTCTTCAACAATGCCGCGCAGGTGTGGAACCATACGTTCTTCTGGAACTGCCTGAAGAAGGGCGCCGGCGCCGAACCGGCGGGCGACGTCAAGAAGGCGATCGACCACGATCTCGGCGGCTACGATAAATTCGCCGCGGCCTTCAAGGAGGCGGCCACCGCGCAATTCGGCAGCGGCTGGGCCTGGCTGGTGTTCGACGCCGGCAAATTGAAAATCATCAAGACCCCGAACGCGGTCAACCCCGTCGCCGGCGGCCAGACGGCGCTGTTGACCTGCGATGTTTGGGAACACGCCTACTACCTCGACTTCCAGAACCGCCGGCCGGATTTCGTCGAGACCTTCATCGAAAACCTGGTGAACTGGGATTTCGTCGGGCAGAACCTGGCGAAGGCGATGGAAAAGGCGGGATAGGGACCGGGACTTGCGCGCGCCTTCGTAATCGTCATGCCCGGACTTGTTCCGGGCATCCACGGATGCGTGTCCAGCGCCGGCGCGTGAAGTCGTGGATGGCCGGGACAAGCGCGGCCATGACGAAATATCGACAGGGTTAGAGGCGCTTGCCGGTATCGAGCAGCACCGCGGTGTATTCGCGATAGGTCACGCCCAGTTCCTCGGCGCGCTTCAGGCGCAGCAGCGCAATCTCGCGCGGCGGCGTCTTCCATGCTTTGGCATGGGCCTTCTTCCAGCAGAAATGCCGCCAACTGGCGCCGGGGTCGAGCGGTGGCCCGCCATTATGGCCGAGCCCGAATAGGGGAGTGATGCTGCTGCCGTCCGGCATCAGAAGCCTCCGCGCTGTCGCGCTGGACCAAGCAAGGTCTGTGCCGAAATTGCCTAAATCGGCGGCAGCAGCGCCGCCGCGACCAGCCGGTCCTCTGCCAGCAGCACATTGTAGGTGCGGCAAGCGGCGCCGGTATCCATCGCCTCGACGCCAATCCCATGCACCGTGAGCGCCGCGCGCAGCGAGGCCGCCACTGGCGCGCCCCGGCGGCCCAGCCCCAACAGGATCAGCTCGATCCCCCCGGCCGCGACCAGCGGCGCCAGCCCTTCGAGCGTCGGCGTTGCCGTTTCCCACAAGACCGTATGGTCCGGAAACACCAGCACCGGCCCGGCATAGACGACGCCGCTGACGCGAAACCCGCTGGCGCTGTAACGCTCGATCAGCTGCCGCCCGACCGGCGCCGAGGGCGTCAGCTCCACGGGCCCTACCCCTTGGCGCCGCGCGGTCGGCTTTCCGGACGCGGCGCTTCGCCCTCGCCCGGTTCGCGCGCCGCGGCGCGGCGGTTGGGCTGGATGTAGTAGATGATCGGCGCGGCGATAAAGAGCGACGAATAGGTGCCGATCACGATGCCCCACAGCATCGCGATGCTGAAGCCTTTGAGCACCTCGCCGCCGAACAGCAGCAGCGACAGCACCGCAAGCGCCACGGTGCTGACCGTCAGGATCGTACGCGACAGCGTCTCGTTGAGCGCCAGGTTGATCAGGTCGCGAAACGGCATCGTGCGGTATTTGCGCATCGCCTCGCGCACCCGGTCGTAGATCACCACCGTGTCGTTGATCGAATAGCCGGCGACGGTGAGGATCGCTGCGAGGGTCGTCAGGTTGAATTCGAGCCGGAAGATCGCGAACAGACCGATCGTCGTGACCACGTCGTGGATCGTCGAGATCGTCGCGCCGACGCCGAACTGCCATTCGAAACGGAACCAGATGTAGATGAGGATCGCACCCAGCGCGAGCACGGTGGCAAGCATCCCGGCGCGGATCAGTTCGGAGCCGACACTGGGCCCGACCACCTCCTGGCGCCGGTATTCGACGCCCTCGCCCAATGCCTGCTTGATCCCGGTGATGGCGCTTTCCTGCGCCTTGTCGCCGCCGGCTTGCTGCGGCAGGCGGATCAGCACCTCGTCCGGCGCGCCAAAATTCTGCAGCGAGGCCTCGCCGAGATGCAGCGCGTCGATCTTTGCCCGCATCGTCGCGAGGTCGGCCGGCCCCTGGGTTTTCGCCTCGATCAGCAGGCCACCCTTGAAATCGATGCCGAGATTGAGGCCGATCGTGGTGGACAGCCCGATCGACACGACACCCAGCAGGATCGATAACGCGAAACCGAGCCGGTGCCAGCGCATGAAATCGATCTGCGGCACCCGGCGTATGACGATAAGCGGCCTGATCACAACGGGATTTCCTTGGGCTTCCAGCGCCGCAGCCAGCTGACGATCTGCAGCCGCGTCACCAGGATCGCCGAGAACAACGAAGTCAGCACGCCGACGCTGAGCGTCACCGCAAAGCCCTTCACCGGCCCCGATCCCAGCCAATACAGCAGGATGCCGGCGACCAGCGTCGTCACATGGCTGTCGAGGATCGTGCCGAAGGCGCGGGTGAACCCCGCCTCCAGGGACGACAGCATCGTCCGGCCGCTGCGCATCTCCTCGCGGATGCGCTCGTAGATCAACACGTTGGCGTCGACCGCCATGCCCATCGTCAGCGCGATCCCGGCGATCCCCGGCAAGGTCAGCGTCGCGCCGAGCAGCGACAGCGCGCCGAGCATCATGCACAGATTGAAGAACAGCGCGACGTCGGCGAACAGGCCGAACAGCCCGTAAAACAGAAACATGAAGATCACGACCAGCACCACGCCGACAATACTGGCGACCGCGCCGGCATGGATCGAGTCGGCGCCGAGATCGGGACCGACGGTACGCTCCTCGAGGATCGTGATCGGCGCCGGCAGGGCGCCGGCGCGCAGAAGCAGCGCCAAATCGCTCGCCGACTGCACCGTGAAGCTGCCCGAGATGATGCCGTTGCCGCCCAGGATCGGCTCGCGGATCACCGGCGCGCTGATCACCTTGTTGTCGAGCACGATCGCGAACGGCTTGCCGACATTCTCCTTGGTGGCGTCGCCAAACCGTTTCGCCCCGGCGCTGTCGAAACGGAAACTGACCACCGGCTCGTTGTTCTGGAACGTCGCCTGGGCATCGACCAGCGTGTCGCCGCCGACCATCACCCGCCGGCGAACGAGATACGATGCCGGCTGGCCGGCGCGGGAGGCGCGCTCCTCGCTCGGCAGAATTTCGCTGCCCGGCGGCATCCGGCCGCGGCGCGCATCATCGACCGACACCGACTGGTCGACCAGCTGGAAGGTCAGCTTCGCGGTCTTGCCGAGCAGCGCCTTTACATGCTCGGGGTTATCGATGCCGGGGAGTTCGACCAGGATCCGGTTCTGCCCCTGGCGCTGGATCGTCGGCTCCTTGGTGCCCGTCTCGTCGATGCGGCGGCGAATGATCTCGATCGACTGGTCGACCGCCTGGCTGCGGCGCTGCTCGGTCGCCTGATCGGTGAACTGCATCTTGCCGGCGCCGCTCGGGGTGATGTCGATGCTCAGCGACCGGTCGAGCTTGGAGAGCGCCGTGCGCGCGTCGTCGATGCGGTCCTGGTCGCGGATCGTGAAAACGACCGCACCATTCTGCACGTTGAGGTCGGTATAGCCGATCTTGGCGTTGCGCAGCGTATCGCGGACATTGTCGATAATCGAATTGAGCTGCTCGTTCTGCGCCGCCGCGACATCGACTTCGAGCAGCAGGTAGGAGCCGCCGCGCAGGTCGAGGCCGAGCGCGACCTGCTTATGCGGGATCGAACCCGGCAGCCAGGCGAGTTGCGCCGGGGTGAACAGGTTCGGCAGGCTGAACAGCACGCCGAGCGCGCACACGCCCAGAATCAGCAGCACTTTCCATTGCGCGAAATAGAGCATCTACGGGGCCGCCGTTTCGCCCCAGTTCCAACCCTCGTCATGGCCGGGCTTGACCCGGCCATCTCCGCCGACGTTGCGCACGCCTTTGTCGTTGGAGAAAGTCGCACGATGCGCGAAGCATGGGATTACATGATGACGAACCGTCGCCACGGCGTTCTGTACGTCGAGGTGACGAGCCACATGGCGCGCCGCGCATGGGAGCATCGCGATGGTATCGTTCTGGGCTTCACGTCGAGATACCGTCTCAAACGACTGGTGTGGGTAGAGCGGCATGCGACGATTCTCTCCGCCATCCAGCGCGAGAAGAATATCAAGCATTGGCCGCGTGCTTGGAAAATCGCTCTGATAAAAGCGACAAATCCCGAATGGCATGACTTGTACGACCAGATCCTGTGAACCGGTAGATGGCCGGGTCAAGCCCGGCCATGACGACTGAAAGAAAGAAATACTTACGCCTTTTCGTCTTCCTTGACCTCAGGCTCCTTGGCCGAATCGGCCTCCTTCGTCCGGCGCCGGCCACGCGCCGGAGCGCTCTCATTGGCCGCCTCGCGCGTCGACGCAGGGTCGGTCTTGGCCAGCACGCTGGTGATCGTGCTGCGCAGCACCCGCACGCGGACGTTTTGCGCGATATCGACTTCGATCTCGTCGCTGCCCGGCGTGACCCGATTGACCGTGCCGATGATGCCGCCGCCAGTCACGATCCGGTCACCACGGCGCACTGCGTCGAGCATGGCGCGCTGCTGTTTCTGCTTCTGCTGCTGCGGGCGGATCAGCAGGAAATAGAACACGACAAAGATCAGCACCAGCGGCAGGAACTGAATCAGCGCGCTCTGGTCGAACATCCCGCCCACCCCCTGGGCGTAGGCCGTGGAAATCAGCATGAGACTGGACCTCGAAGTGCGGCGGCAAAGCGGTGGCGAATTGGTACGCGATGCCCCGAAAAAGGGCAAGGCGAGGTCACCTTAGCGCATTCCGCCACGGCGCGATCTGATCTAACGTCCGCCGCCCTGCACATTAGCAAGAACACAAGATGTCCAAGACCGATCTCGTGCCGCTATTGATTCGCGTCGCCGACGCGCTCGAACGGCTGGCGCCACCGGCGCCGCCGAAAAACAACCTCGCCGCCGCCGACGCCTTCATCTGGCATGCAGAGCGCGAATGGCTCGAACCCGTGCAGACCGTCAACCGCGTCGAGATCGAGCTGCTGCGCGGCATCGACCGCGTGCGCGACATCCTGGTCGAGAACACCGAGCGTTTCGCCGCCGGGCTGCCGGCCAACAACGTGCTGCTGTGGGGCGCGCGCGGCACCGGCAAAAGCGCCCTCGTCAAGGCGGCGCACGCGGCGATCAACGGGAAGAGTCCCGGCGCGCTGGCGCTGATCGAAATCCACCGCGAGGACATCCCCAGCCTGCCGCGGCTGCTGTCGCTGGTGCGCGGCAGCGAGCGGCGTTGCCTGCTGTTCTGCGACGATCTGTCATTCGAGAAGCAGGATACCAGCTACAAATCGCTGAAGGCAGTGCTCGAAGGCGGCATCGAAGGCCGGCCGGCGAATGTCGTGCTGTACGCGACCTCGAACCGCCGCCACCTGATGCCGCGCGACATGATTGAAAACGAACGCTCGACCGCGATCAATCCCGGCGAGGCGGTCGAGGAGAGCGTTTCGCTGTCGGACCGCTTCGGGCTGTGGCTCGGTTTTCACAATGTCGACCAGGACACCTACCTGGCGATTGTGCGCGGCTATGCAGCGCACTATGGGCTGACTGTGCCGGACGACCAGCTCAGAGCCGAGGCCAACGAATGGTCGATCACCCGCGGCGCGCGCTCGGGCCGCGTCGCCTGGCAATTCATCCAGGATTTGGCCGGCCGGCTGGGGAAGACGCTGGGGTAACCCTCACCCTGCCTTATTGCCGCTCGGCGTCCCGGCGCTCGGCGCCGGCGCCAGGAATTCCTTGGGGTCGACCGGGCGCTTGCCGCGGCGCAGCTCGAAATGGAGCTGCGGCTCGGTGACGCCGCCGCTGTCGCCGACCTTGCCGATGACCTGACCGGCGGCGATCGTGTCGCCCTGCTTCGCCCCAACATCATCGAGATGAGCATAGGCCGAGATCCAACCATTTGAGTGCTTTACGAGCAGGATGTTGCCGTAACCCTTCACCTCGTTGCCGGCATAGACCACGGTGCCGCCATCGATCGCATGCACTGGGGTACCGCGCGGCGCGGCGATGTTGATGCCGTCATTGTGGCCGCCGCCCGGCGTGTTGCCGTAATTGGCCAGCACCCGGCCGCGCACCGGCCACGGAAACCGCCCCGAACCGCTCGCGCTCGCCTGCGGTGCCGGCGGCTCGGCGGCGGCGTGCGGCGGCGTCAGCGTCGCGGAAGGCGGCGCGACGACGGCTGCCTGTTTCGGTGGCGCCGGGCCGTCGAGCGGGATGACATCGGGCGCGCCTTTGGTCGCGGGCGAGGCGAGCGACTGCGGCGTCGACGGAGGCTGCGGCACCGCCATCTGTGGCGGCATCGTGCCCGACGGCGGAGGCAAAGGCGTCGGCGTCACCGAGGATACAGCGACGGGATGCGCCGCCGCCTGCCGTGTTGGAGCGCCCGCCGCGGGGATCGTCAGCCGCTGCCCCGTCTTCAATTGATACGGCGAACGCAGATTGTTGGCGGCGATGATCGCCGATTTGGGCACGTGATAGGTGTAGGCGTAGCCGTCGAGCGTCTGGCCGCGCTTGACGATCACCTGCAGCGCCGGTGGCGGCGCCGGCATCGGCCCGACGACCGGCGCCACCGCGCCTCTTTGGAACACCGGCGCGGGATCGGTCTGCTCGGCACAAGCGCCGACCAGCCCCGCCAAAATCACAACAAGCCCGATGCGAACCATGTCGCACCGGCCGATTTTTTCGACATCCATCTTCCCCCCTTGCGCGTCCCCCGACACGCAAAGCAGACAGCGCTGCTACTCTACCCCGAATTCGTCATGCACCAAATCGTCCTGCGGCGCGGCCATATCGCCGCCGGTTTCCGCTCCCCGGCGAGGCAATCCGGCTACCAATGGAACAAATCGCACCCAGGCCAGTTCCTCGGTCTCGTAATCCGATTCGCCGCGCCGCACCAGAATGAGCCTCTGGTCGAGGTATTCGGAGCCCACCGGCAACACCAGGATGCCCTCCGGCGCCAGCTGATCGAGCAACACCGGCGACACGTCCCGCGCCGCCGCGGTCACGATGATGCGGTCGAACGGCCCCTGCTCCGGCCAGCCTCTGACGCCATCGGCAAACCGCGTGACGATGTTGTTGAGACGCAGCGCCGCGAAGCGCTTTTCGGCCTCGCGCACCAGCTCGCGGTGGCGCTCGACAGTGAAGATGCGCCGCGCCAGGCGCGACAGGATCGCCGCCTGATAGCCAGAGCCGGTGCCGATTTCGAGCACCTTCTCGCGCCCGGTCAGCGCCAGCTTTTCCGTCATCAGCGCTACGACATAGGGCTGGCTGATGGTCTGCGCATTGCCGATCGGCAGCGCGACATTCTCGTAGGCCTGGTCCTGGAACGCGTCGGGCACGAATAGCTCGCGCGGCGTTCTCTCGATGGCGCCGAGCACCCGCGCGTCGCTGATCCCGGTGCGGCGCAGCTCCATGATGAGCCGCAGCTTGCGCGGGAGATGCGCGGATTTGCCGCTCATTGCCTCATCTTCATTCGAACAGCGGCCGCAGCCGGTCGGCGACGGCGACATGCGTGAGGTTGAGCTGCACCGGGGTGATCGATACCTTGTGCTCTTCGATCGCGCAGAGGTCGCTGTCGGGGGTGGCACCGCCTTCCGGTTTTGGCGGACCGATCCAGTAAAAGGCGCGGCCGCGCGGGTCGATGCCTTCCATCAGATTGTCGCCGAGCACGCGCTTGCCTTGATGAGTGATCGCGAAACCGCTGACCTTCTCCGCCGGTACCGGCGGAAAATTCACGTTGAAGAAGGTGTCCTTCGGCCATTGCGCGACCGCGGCGACGATGCGCCGGATCGTCTCGGCGCCATATGCCTCCGAGGACGACCAGGAGATCGCATTGCGGTCGACATAATCCTGCGACAGGGCGATCGACGGCACGCCGAACAGCGTCGCCTCCATCGCCGCCGCGACCGTGCCGGAATAGGTCATGTCCTCGGCAATGTTGCTGCCGCCATTGATGCCGGAGAGCATCAGCGTCGGCGGCTTGTCGCGCAGCAGCCGCTTCAGCGCCAGCAACACGCAATCGGTCGGCGTGCCGTCGACGTGGTAGCGGCGCTTCTCGACCTCGACCAACCGGATCGGCCGCCGCGTGGTCAGCGAATGCGAGGCGCCGCTCTGCTCCATCTCCGGCGCTACCACCCAGACATCGTCGGATAGTTGCCGCGCGATCTTCTCCAAAAGCTTGATGCCGGGCGCGTCGATGCCGTCATCGTTCGAGATGAGGATGCGCGCCAGTCGTTTTTGCGTCGGATCAGCCATCGGGTTCGATCACCTCGTGCCCAGCCATATAAGGCTGTAACGCCGGCGGAATCGTGACCGTCCCATCGTGCTGCTGATAGTTTTCGAGGATCGCGATCATCGTGCGGCCAACCGCAAGCCCGGAACCGTTGAGCGTGTGCACCGGTCGGGTGCCCTTTTCTCCGGCGGGGCGGTAGCGCGCATTCATACGCCGCGCCTGAAACGCACCGCAATTCGAGCAGCTTGAGATTTCGCGATAGGCGTTCTGGCCGGGCAGCCAGACCTCGATGTCGAAGGTCTTCTGCGCGGCAAAGCCCATATCGCCCGACGACAGCAGCATGACCCGGTAGGCGAGGCCGAGCCGCTTCAGCACCTCCTCGGCACAGGCGGTCATGCGCTCGTGCTCGGCCTGGGACTCGTCCGGCTTGGCGATCGAGACCAGCTCGACCTTGGGGAATTGGTGGACGCGGATCATGCCGCGCGTGTCGCGGCCGGCGGCGCCCGCCTCGGACCGGAAGCACGGCGTCCAGGCGGTGAAGCGCAGCGGCAATTCCTTGTCGTCGAGAATCTCGCCGGCAACGAGGTTGGTGAGCGGCATCTCGGCGGTCGGGATCAGCCACAGGCCACCCGAGCCCTCGGTCGTCTGGAACATCTCCTCGGCGGCCTTCGGCAGATTGCCGGTGCCGTAGGCGGTCTCGGTGCGCACCAGATAGGGCGGCGCGACCTCCAGATAGCCGAATTCGCGCGTGTGGAGGTCGAGCATGAACTGGGCGATCGCCCGTTCGAGCCGCGCCAGCGCGCCCTTCAACAGGACAAAGCGCGATCCGGAGAGCTTTGCGGCACGCACAAAATCCATCATGCCGAGCTTCTCGCCGATCGCCTCATGCGGCTGCGGCGCAAAATTGAATTGCGGCGGCTGGCCGACTGTGCGCTGCAGGACGTTCGCGGTCTCGTCCGGTCCCTCGGGCACATCGTCGGCCGGCAGGTTGGGCAAGGCCGCGAGCAAGTCGTCGATCTGCTTGCGCGCCTCGGTCGCCTCGCGCGCGAAATTGGCTTCGGCGGCTTTGTTCTCGGTGCTCTGGCGCATCAGCTCGGCGGCATCGCCACCGCCTTTTTTTGCCATGCCGATCTCGCGCGCCAGACGATTGCCCAGCGCCTGCGCTTCCTGCGCTTTCGTCTCGGCGGCGCGCCAAGCGCGATCGAGCGACAGCACGTCTTCGGCGCGCGGCAGTAGACGGCGCTTCTTGAGACCGGCGTCAAACGCCTCGGGGTTGTCGCGAATGGCGCGCAGATCGTGCATCTAGGTATTCGCTGGCTGTTGGACACCAGTTATAGGCATTCAACCGAGCGGCGTCCATGGCGGGAGCGCCGTCAATGCGTCCTTCGAGACCGCTGCTTCGCAGCCTTCTCGGGATGACGAGTCGTATTTAGATGTTTAGTCCCGGCATTTGCTGGAGCGGGTTGAGGGTGAACCGGGCGGGCTCTGTTGTCCAGGCCTTACAGATGAACTCGTAGGGAGTGAGACCTTTGAGGGTCTTCAGCCTTTTGGCGAAGTTGTAGACCTGGACGAAGTCCGCCAAGTGGCTGCGGAGCTGGTCGTGGGTCTCGTAGTAGAAGCGCTTGACGGTGGCCTCTTTGATCGTGCGGTTCATGCGCTCGACCTGGCCGTTGGTCCAAGGATGCTTGGGTTTGGTCAGGCGATGGTCGATGCCGGCGAGGGCGCAAGCGTATTCGAAGGCGTGCGCCCGGAACGGTTCCTTGCGCTCGATCATCTGCCTGATTTCGGCCGGGCTCCAGGTGTCGCCGCGGGGATCGGTGAAGTGGGTGCCGTTGTCGGTCAGCACGGTGTGGACCTTGTAGGGCACGGCCTTGACCAGGGCATGCAGGAAGTCCGCGGCGACGCGGGTGGTGGCTTTTGCATGCAACTCGGTAAAGGCGAACTTGGACGTCCGATCGATCGCGACGAACAGATAGAGCCTGCCTTCGGCGCTCTGGACCTCGGCAATGTCGAGGTGGAAGTAGCCGATCGGGTAGGATTTGAACTTACGCTTGTCGGGTTTGTCGCCCTCGACATCGGGTAATCGGGAGATGCCGTGGCGTTGCAGGCAGCGATGGAGCGAGGATCGCGTCAGATGGGGGATCGTTGCCTGCAAGGCGTAAAGGCAATCATCCAGCGGCAGCAGGGTGTGCCGGCGGAAGGCGACGACGATCGCCTCGTCCTCGACCGACAGCACTGTCGACTTGGCCTCTTTCGGCCCGGTCGGTAGATCGGCTACCGAGGGGCGCTTCTTCCACTTTGCGACGGTCTTCGGATTGATGCCGTAGCGCTTGGCGAGCTGTCTCAGGCTCTCTTGACTATGGTGTATCGCTCGACGGACCGCCTCTGTCGTCGTGGCGCAGCCATGAAGAACCTGGCCCATAGCGCATCCCTCCACTCTCGCGAGTAGACTGCACCATTAAAGCCCGGGATCAAACATTTAGAGCGGAATCCGCTCAGCTTCGAGCGTAACCTGAGTTTGCGAAGAAGTTTGCGCACTCTGTGGGTTGGAAGAGATCGAGGAGTTTGCCGATGCGCTGCCACAGGGTGTCGAGGGATCGTTCCTGGGCTTTGCGCAGATGGGCCTTGAGCTTTGAGAAGGCCTGCTCGATCGGGTTGAGGTCAGGCGAGTAGGGCGGCAGGAAGCGCAGTTCGGCGCCGGCGGCCTCGATGATCTGGCGCACCGCCGCGCCCTTGTGCGCTGGCAGATTGTCCATGACGACGATGTCGCCGGGGCTCAGGGTGGGGACCAGGCAGCGCCGCAGGTATTCGAGGAAGATCGTGCGGTTCATCGCCTTGTCGATGACGAAGGGAGCGGTGATCGCGTCGTGACGTAGCCCGGCGACAAAGGTCATTGTCTTCCAATGACCCCATGGCACCCGGCCGACGACCCGGCGGCCGCGTTTGGCCCGTCCACGCAGGCGCGCCATCGCCGTGGACGTGCCGGTTTCGTCGATGAAGACCAGCCGTTTGGGATCGAGCAGCGGCTGATCCTCCTGCCAGGCGATACGTGCCTGCGGCAACGTCAGGCCGCTCTTGCTCGCTGGCGTGCACGATTTTTTTTGAAGCTGATGCCCTCGGCGGCAAAGAACCGCCACACCGTGCCGTAGCCCACCAGCTTGCCCCGCGCCGCAAGCTCAGCGCGGATCTCTTCCAGCGTCAGGTCGGGAACCGCCGCGACACGCTCCAGAAGCCACCCCCGATCCTCTTTTAGTCGCGAGCTGTGATCGCCGCCCATCGGCTTGGCGATCAGCCGGCCCTCCGCCCGCCAGGCGTTCACCCATTCAATCACCGTGCTGATCGCCACCCCAAAGCGGGCCGCCGCGCCACGCCGTGACAAACCACCCTCAACCGCCCGAACAACCCGCTCACGCAGGTCCCGCGAATAAGGTCGCGCCATGCATGCTGGCCCCCAATCCCAGCACGCAGCTTGATGGGGTGGACGGCCCCCGACCCGACGGCATCGCAATGTGCCAGGGTGGCGACTGTCGATCGCACCACCCCAAGAGCAGGAGCCGTCCTGATGCAGATTATTACCGTCGGTCTGGATATCGCGAAGAACGTCTTCCAGGTTCATGGCGTCGATGGCGAAGGCTGCGCCGTGCTTCGCCGCAAGGTTCGCCGCGACCAACTGCTGAAACTGTTCGGCGGCCTCGAACCCTGTCTTGTCGGCATGGAAGCGTGTGCAACCGCGCATCACTGGGCTCGAGAACTCGGCGCGCTCGGGCACGAGGTACGGCTGATGCCACCGGCCTACGTGAAGGCTTACGTCAAGCGCAACAAGAACGACGCGGCCGACGCCGAGGCGATCTGCGAGGCGGTGACGCGCCCGACGATGCGCTTCGTGCCGATCAAGTCGGCCGAGGCGCAAAGCGTGCTCATGCTGCATCGAGCCCGCCACCTGCTGGTGCGGCAGCGCACGGCGCAGGTAAGCGCGATGCGGGCGCACCTTGCCGAATACGGTGTCGTTACCGCGAAAGGCATATCGCGGCTGCGCGACTTGCTGCCGGTGCTCGACGCCGACGCCGGCGTCCTGCCCGAACTGGCCCGCCAAACCCTGCTCCTGATCGCCCAGCTGATCGAGGCGCTGACAATGCAAATCCGCAAGATCGAGACCGAGCTACTGGCATGGCACCGCAGCAATCCCGCCAGCCAACGGCTGGAGACCATTCCCGGCATCGGGGTTATCACCGCCACCGCGTTGGCCGCCACCGTTCTCGATGCAAAGGCGTTCCGATCGGGCCGCCAGTTCGCCGCCTGGCTCGGCTTGGTGCCGCGGCAGAACTCCAGCGGCGGCAAGGACCGGCTGGGTGGCATCTCCAAGATGGGCGACCGCTATCTGCGGCACTTGCTCGTCGTCGGCGCCACCGCTGTCGTGCGCTACACGCGGCGCAAGGCGACCACCATCAGCATCTGGGCAAACCGCCTGCTCGACCGCAAGCCAGCCCGACTGGTCACCGTCGCCGTCGCCAACAAGATGGCCCGGATCGCCTGGGCCGTCATGGCGCGCGAGGCGAATTATCGCGCAACCGCCGCCGCGTGAGGTCAGCAGCAGCCCGGTAGTCAGAACCGCTTTGGGCAGGAGAGAACGACGAGCGTGATGCCGATCGGTCAAGCCGGGGAACGGGACACCCTGCGTGATTCAACGCGCATCGAGCGCGGCAGCTTGATGAGGACCCGTTCCACCGACACCATCATGGCCAGCGGCCTGGCGCCGCGCGCAACAGGCCGGACACATGAATGTACCTGACCCGATCGTCAAAACGCCGCCAACCCTCTTGCCCAACGGGGGCCGTCCACACATGAATCACAATTCCGCGCCGCGGGGAATCCTCTTTCTCAATTCCTTCAGCCCGGATACCGCTCTAGGTGTTTGATCCCGGGCTTTAATGGTGCAGTCTACTCGCGAGAGTGGAGGGATGCGCTATGGGCCAGGTTCTTCATGGCTGCGCCACGACGACAGAGGCGGTCCGTCGAGCGATACACCATAGTCAAGAGAGCCTGAGACAGCTCGCCAAGCGCTACGGCATCAATCCGAAGACCGTCGCAAAGTGGAAGAAGCGCCCCTCGGTAGCCGATCTACCGACCGGGCCGAAAGAGGCCAAGTCGACAGTGCTGTCGGTCGAGGACGAGGCGATCGTCGTCGCCTTCCGCCGGCACACCCTGCTGCCGCTGGATGATTGCCTTTACGCCTTGCAGGCAACGATCCCCCATCTGACGCGATCCTCGCTCCATCGCTGCCTGCAACGCCACGGCATCTCCCGATTACCCGATGTCGAGGGCGACAAACCCGACAAGCGTAAGTTCAAATCCTACCCGATCGGCTACTTCCACCTCGACATTGCCGAGGTCCAGAGCGCCGAAGGCAGGCTCTATCTGTTCGTCGCGATCGATCGGACGTCCAAGTTCGCCTTTACCGAGTTGCATGCAAAAGCCACCACCCGCGTCGCCGCGGACTTCCTGCATGCCCTGGTCAAGGCCGTGCCCTACAAGGTCCACACCGTGCTGACCGACAACGGCACCCACTTCACCGATCCCCGCGGCGACACCTGGAGCCCGGCCGAAATCAGGCAGATGATCGAGCGCAAGGAACCGTTCCGGGCGCACGCCTTCGAATACGCTTGCGCCCTCGCCGGCATCGACCATCGCCTGACCAAACCCAAGCATCCTTGGACCAACGGCCAGGTCGAGCGCATGAACCGCACGATCAAAGAGGCCACCGTCAAGCGCTTCTACTACGAGACCCACGACCAGCTCCGCAGCCACTTGGCGGACTTCGTCCAGGTCTACAACTTCGCCAAAAGGCTCAAGACCCTCAAAGGTCTCACTCCCTACGAGTTCATCTGTAAGGCCTGGACAACAGAGCCCGCCCGGTTCACCCTCAACCCGCTCCAGCAAATGCCGGGACTAAACATCTAGGCCTTCCACTAACGGCCGTCATCCTGAGAGCCTGGCTGGAAATGCGTTTGGCTCGTCGCCTCGGTGCTTTTTTGCGCGTCACTCCGGGGCATCGCGCAGCGATGAACCCGGAATGACGAAGTAATCTCGAGTCAGACTCTGAGGAGCGCCGCAGGCGTGTCTCGAAGGACACAACGCCGTTTGCAGCCTACTCCCCGGCGGCCGGGTTACTGCCCCCGGAGGTTTCGGCTTCTTCCTCGGCCTCGCGTTTGGCGCGCTGCTTTTCGACCCAGCGGCACGAGAAGATCGACAGCACGTAAAGCAGGATCAGCGGGATCGCCAGCGAGGTCTGGCTGACCACATCCGGCGGCGTCAGCACCGCAGCGACGCCGAACATGCCCACCACCGCATAGCGCCATTTCGAGATCAGCCCCTGCGAGGTGATGATCCCGGCGCGAGCCATCAAGGTCAGCAGCACCGGCAGCTGAAACGCCACGCCGAACGCCAGCAGCAGCGTCATCACCAGCGACAGGTACTCGTTGACCTTGGCCTCGATCTCGATCGGCAGCGAGCCCGGAGCGCCGGGCGTCTCAAAGCTGACAAAGAATTTGAACGCGTAGGGGATCACGACGAAATAGGCGAGCGACGCGCCCATCAGGAACAGGATTGGCGTCGCGCAGATGTAGGGCAGGAAGGCACGCTTCTCGTTCTTGTAGAGACCGGGCGCGACAAATTTCCAGATCTGCACCGCGATAACCGGGAAGGCGAGACAGACCGCGGCCCAGAACGAGACCTTGACGTAGGTGAAGAAGATCTCGGTAAGGCCAGTGGCAATCATCTTGCGTCCGGCCTCGCCGTCGAACACCTGGGCGAGCGGGTGCGACAGGAAGCGATAGATCGTCTCCTTGAACTGATAACAGACGAGGAACGCGACAATGATCGCCGCCGCCGCCCACATCAGCCGGTTGCGCAGCTCGATCAGGTGGTCGAGCAGCGGCATCCTGCCGGCTTCGAGCTCGGCCTCGCTATTGTCTTCGACGGTCATATGCGACCTAAACGCCCGTGTTCGTCACCCCCGCGCCAGCGGGGGTCCGGGGGCAACCGCTGCGTCGCTCGCCCTGGATTCCCGCCTGCGCGGGAATGGCGCGATAAAAATCATCGGCCACTACGGCTTCGACGGCTCGGCAACGCGGGCCGGTTCCGGCTCGGCGACGCGCGCAGCTTCTGGCTCGGCGGCGCGGACCGGTTCGGGTTCTTGGTGCGTCGTCGGCACGGGCATCGCGAGCGGCAGCTCGGGTTCTTCTTCCGCCGCGGCTTCGGCGGCGCCCGGCGGCGGCACTGGGTCGGTGGGCGCCGGGGTGGTGTCGAGATAATCCGGGATCGCACGCTGCTGCGGGCCGGCGGCGGGGTCATTGACCGGATCGACGATCTTCTGGAATTCGTTCTCGATATTGAACTCGGTCGCTTTCTTGAGCTGCTGCTGGACCTCGTGCAGCTCGACCTCGCGCATCATCTGCTCGACGCTCGAATGGAATTCGCGCGACAGCGTGCGGGCCTTGCGCACCCAATAGCCGGCCACGCGCAGCGCGGCGGGTAAATCCTTCGGCCCGATCACGATCAGCGCGACCACGCCGATCACCATAAACTCGGACCAGCCGATATCGAAGAACATCGCGGTGTACCTGACGCTCGCGACCAAGGAAACAAGGGGGCGGCGGCGCCGCAAGCCGGCGCGATAATGTCAGAAAGGTGTCGGAGCGGCAATCACGGGCCGCGCGCCGCGCCCCGCCTCAATCGCGCTCGGCCTCAATAGAGATACGAGCCGCCGTTGACGTGCAGCGTATGGCCGGTCACGAAACCCGCCTGGTCGGAGGCGAGGTAGAGCGCCGCGCGGGCAATATCCTCCGGCTGGGCGATGCGGCCGAGCGGGTTGGCCGCGCCCATCGCGGCGATCTCCTCCTCGCTGCTGCCGTAGCGCGGCTGAGCGGTGTCGGTGAGACCGGGCGCGATGGCGTTGACCCGGATGCCGTGCGGCGCCAGCTCCAGCGCCATCTGCCGGGTCATCGAGACGATGCCGCCCTTGCTCGCGACGTAATGGACGCCGCGCGGCGAGCCGCGAAACGCGGCGCCCGAGGTGAGGTTGACGATGGCGCCGCCCCTCCCCGCCTTGACCATCTCCAGCGCCGCCGCCTGGGCGCAAAACACCGCGCCCTTGAGGTTGACGTCGTGCACGAAATCCCAGTCGGCCTCGGTCATCGTGAGGAAATCGACGCGCGGGAAGACCCCGGCGTTGTTGACGAGGATGTCGATCGCGCCGAACTCGGCGACGACCGCCGCGACCATCTCGCGCACCTCGTCGAGCTTCGCCATGTCGGCCTGGATCGTCACCGCGCGGCGATTATGGCCGACGACCGAGTTGGCCACGCCGCGCGCCGCCGCCTCGTCATCGAGCCAGTTGACCGCGATGTCGGCGCCGGCCGCCGCGCACTCGATCGCAATCGCCCGCCCGATCCCCTGCTGCGCGCCAGTGACCAGCGCGACCTTGCCGGCGAGTTCCGCCATCTCAGGCGCCCGGCAGACCGGTCTCGATCGCGCCGGCGACGACGTTGCGGGCGACCTCCCGCAACAGTTCGCTATCAGCCTCTGGCGTTGCAGCGGCGGGGTAGCCCGCGACCATCTGGTCGTGGCTGTAGGTCGGGATCGCGGCGCCGTTGTGCAGCGTCGGATGGTCGAACGCGTCGCCTTGCGCGACGGCCCGAACGCCGCGGCGGATCATGTTGCGCATCATGATGATGCCGCGGTCGGTCGAGGCGAGGTGCTCCAGCCCATGCCGCGCCAAGCCGTTATGGATGCTGACCTGGGCGTCGTAATCGCCGGGCACGCGCTGCCGTTCCTCATAGGAGCGATTACCGTCTTGGCCGAAGCCGGTGCCGCGGCGCATATCCTTGCCTTCGGGCGCGCGATAGTAGCCGATCTGCATCGTATGCGTGTCGTCGAGCGGCACCGCCCAGGTCGTCGCCTGCGCCCGGTTGATCGTGTTGCGCAGCGCCATCGGATCAGAATTGGGCGGGAACTGGTGGATGTTGGGCAGGATGAAATCGGCGACCCGCACCCACACCTTGTCGCCGTTGCGGCGGGTGTCGAGATAGACCATGCCGACCGGCGTCTCCATCCAGTCCCATTCGGGCTTTTCCTTAAAGTCGTCGGTGAAGCCCTCGCTGCCCGGCAGCGTATGCAGGAACTGCAGATGCGCCGGGTCCATGCTGTTTTCCTTGACCTGCAGCCAGTTGCACTCCCACAGCGTCGGCGCGCGGGCGACCATGCGATAACCCGGCAGGTCATAGGTGTCGAAAACTGGGAACGGCGGCTGCGTCTCCACCGGGCCCATATAGGCGAAGACCAGCCCGTTATGCTCGTGCACCGGGTAGGAGCCGTGGAAGAGGCGGTCTTTCAGCGTGCTGTCGGCCGGCTCGCCGGGGGTTTCGAGGATCGTCCCGTCACAGCCGAACAGCCAACCGTGATAGCAGCAGCGGATGCCCTTCTCGCCGACCAGGCCAAATTCGAGCGAGGTGCCGCGATGTGGGCAATGCAGTTCGAGAAGGCCGATTTCGCCTGCCCCGTCGCGGAACGCGACAAGGTCCTCGCTGAGGATGCGCAGCTTCTTTGGCACATCGCCGAGTTCGCTGGCCAGAACCACCGGCTGCCAGAAGCGGCGCAGGTACTCGCCGGCTGGCGTGCCGGGGCCGACACGGGTCAGCTCCTCGTCTTCCGGCGGCAAGCCGCGATGGTAGTAGGCGCTGTAGGGTTTGTTGAGAAACGGCATGCGGTCGGTCATGATCGCTCTCCCTCGCGCGGCATTGGCGTATAGTGTCCCTACGAACAGGGAGGCACGCAATGCAGAAGCGATTTGGCGTGGTTTCCGCCGACGGTCATTGTCGGCTGCCGCATCTTCCTTTCAATTTATGGACCAAGCGCCTGCCGCGCCGGCTGCAGGATGACGCGCCGCGCATCGTGACCGGTGCCGATGGGACGCGGCAATGGGTGGTCGAGGGCCATCCGTGGAGCGGCGTCGGCTGGGCCGGCGTCGGGCGCGGCGCGGTCAATTGCTACACACGCGCCGGCATCGCCGAGGAGGCCGAGCCCGGCATCTTCCGCGCGGCCAGCGCCAAGCATCGCTGCGAGGACATGGACCGCGACGGCGTCGACGCCGAGCTGGTCAACGGCCCCTACGAGCAGATCCACCAGATCAAGAACCCTGAGCTGCGCGCCGCCTGCGTGCGCGCGATCAACGATTGGGCGCGCGAGCTTTACGAGGAGTCGGGCGGCCGCTTTATCATGCTGCTGCCGCTGCCCTGCATGACGCCCGACGAGGCGGTCGCCGAACTGCTGCGGGTCGCGGAATTCGGCCTGCCGACCGGTGTGATCTTCGACTGGGTCGGGGCGCCGGAACCAGTGCTGCACCAGATTTGGGAACCGGTCTGGGCCGCTGCGGCAGAGACCGGGCTGCCGCTCAACCTGCACGCCAACCCGCGCGGCGGGTCGCGGCAGATCGGCGTCGGCGTGAGCGGGCTCTCGGGCCGCAATCAGTCGCTGATGACGGTCGCCAATTTCCCGATGGGGCTGATGGCCGAGCTGCTGAGCGCCGTGGTGCTTTCGGGGATTTGCGACCGTCATCCCGGCATACGATTCGTGCTCGAGGAAGCCGGTGTCGGCTGGGTGCCGTTTCTCTTCCATCGGTTCGATCGCGAATACGATTTCGGCGGCCCAGCAAGCCGCGTCTTCAAGCCGGATATCGAGCTCAGCATGAAGCCGAGCGAGTTTGTGCGTCGGCAGGTGTTTTTCACCTTCGAGGTCGAGGAGGAAGGCGGTTTCCGCCGCGTGCCGGAGATCGGTCTCGGCAATTTCCTGTGGGCGAGCGATTTTCCCGGCCTCGACAGCCCATGGCCGCATTCGAAGAGCGAAGGCCACGCGCCGGCTGAGGCCGCGCTCGGCAAGGCGGCGCTCGACCGGCTCGTCTTCGACAACGTGGTGGGGCTCTACAAGATCCCAGTGATGGCTGCGACTTAGGCGCGTCAGCATTCCATCAATTCGATACTGACGCCGTCGGGCGCGGCCACGTAGCACAACAGGCTGCCGCCCACACCCTTTTTCAATTCGACGGGAAACTGCACACCCTTGGTGCGCAGCTCGGCGCACAACGCGGTGAGATCGCCTTTGTACATAAAGCCGAAATGGTCGGTGCCCCAGCCGTTGTGACTGGAGAAATCGGCATAGGGACGGATCGGCCGCGCCGGCTCCGGCGCCTCGCCCGGCCGCCGGCCACGGATCAGGATCGTCATGCCGCCGAGCTCGATAAAAATTTGCGGCGCGCCGCGGGCGACCGTGTCGGCGGCAATTGTTGCGCCGAACATCTCGACGTACCATTCCGCCGCTTTATGCGGGTTCTTGCTGATGATGTGTACGTGATCGAACATAAAAGCGGGGTTGCTCATCGTTGGGAACCTCAGCTCAGGGCAGGAAATTCTAACTTGAAAATAAGGGTTTCTTCATACGGCAGAGGAACCAATGCGTTGCGATCCCGGACGTTACACACCAGTTACCTAAATTTACAGAATGTTACACACAAATTGCTGCAAGCTTGAAAAAGCTCCCATAAAGTCACACACTTACCCTGAACTGGGAAAGCGAGCCGTTAACGCTCCGATCATTAATACGGATTAGCACTCGATTACTGAATTCCGGGCATCGTGCCTGAGAAATCGAGAGGCCTCGGAGCGAGATTGGCAAATGAACGCGGTCGGTGACGCAGAGTATCAGTCGCTGATCCAAGCAATCCCCTATTTCGTCCGATGCCATCGCGTCGCGCCAAGCCGCGCGTGGACGCTCGTATGCGCGTCTTCCTTGTCCATCCCCCTCGCTTAGGTCGAAGGAGCATTCCATGGCGTCGAACGCGGAAAGTGTGGTCAAGCCGACTTCCGGTGATCTCCCAGCCGCGACGCTCAAGAAAAACGGCAATGCGAAAGGTAACGGTCACACAAAGGGAAACGGCCACGCCGCCGCCGCCGTCAACGCCGACGACTTGCATGAGTTGCTGCATGCGATGCAGGCGATGCGGCTCGGCGACTTCTCGGTGCGGATGCCCGACGACCATACCGGGCTGGTCGGCAAGGTCGCCGACACGTTCAACGACATCGTCGCCGCCAATGAGCGCATGGCGCATCAGCTCGAACAGGTCGGGCAGATCGTCGGCCGCGAAGGCAAGACCCGCCGGCGCGTGAAGTTCGCGCTGCAGCACGGCGCCTGGGGTGAGATGGAAGGCTCGGTCAACACGCTGATCGACGATTTGTTGTGGCCGACGACCGCGGTCACGCACGCGATCACCGCGGTGGCGCGCGGCGACTTGCTGCAGACCGTGCAGCTCGACGTCGACGGCCGGCCGCTCAAGGGCGAGTTCCTGCGCTCGGCGACGATCGTCAACCGCATGATCGAGCAGCTCAATGTGTTCACCTCCGAGGTGACGCGTGTCGCGCGCGAGGTTGGCACCGACGGCAAGCTCGGCGGCCAGGCGCAGGTGCGCGAAGTGACCGGCGTGTGGAAGGACCTCACCGAGTTCGGTGAACTCGATGGCCTCCAACCTGACGGCGCAGGTGCGCAATATCGCCGACGTGACCATCGCGGTCGCCATGGGCGACTTGTCGAAAAAGATCACCGTCGACGTGCGCGGCGAAATCCTGCAGCTCAAGGAAGCCATCAACACGATGGTCGATCAGCTGCGCTCGTTCGCGTCGGAAGTGACGCGCGTGGCGCGCGAGGTCGGCACCGAAGGCAAGCTCGGCGGCCAGGCGCTGGTGCCCGGTGTCGCCGGCACCTGGAAGGACCTTACCGACTCGGTCAACGCGATGTGCGGCAACCTGACCGACCAGGTGCGCAACATCGCGCAAGTGACAACGGCCGTGGCGCGCGGCGACCTCAGCCGCAAGATCACCGTTGATGTGCGGGGCGAAATCCTCGAGCTTAAAGACACCATCAACACGATGGTCGACCAGCTCAACGCGTTTGCCGGCGAGGTGACCCGCGTGGCGCGCGAGGTGGGCACCGAAGGCCGGCTTGGCGGCCAGGCGCAGGTGCCGGGCGTCGCCGGCACCTGGAAGGACCTCACCGACAACGTCAACTCGATGGCCGGCAACCTGACGGCACAGGTCCGCAATATCGCCGAGGTGTCGACCGCGATCGCCAATGGCGACTTGTCGAAAAAGATCACCGTCAACGTGTCGGGCGAAATCCTCCAGCTCAAGGAGACCATCAACACGATGGTCGACCAGCTCAACGCCTTTGCCGGCGAGGTGACGCGCGTCGCGCGCGAGGTCGGCACCGAAGGGCGTCTCGGCGGCCAGGCCAACGTGCTCGGCGTCGCCGGCACGTGGAAGGACCTCACCGAGTTGGTCAACTCGATGGCCAACAATTTGACCGGCCAGGTGCGCAATATCGCCGAGGTGACGACCGCGGTCGCCAACGGCGATCTGTCGAAAAAGATCACCGTCAACGTGTCGGGCGAGATTTTGCAGCTCAAAGACACGATCAACACGATGGTCGATCAGCTCAACGCCTTTGCCGGCGAGGTGACCCGCGTCGCGCGCGAGGTCGGCACCGAAGGCAAGCTCGGCGGCCAGGCGCAGGTGAAGGGCGTCGCCGGCACCTGGAAGGACCTCACCGACAGCGTCAACTACATGGCCGGCAATCTGACCGACCAGGTGCGCAACATCGCCGAAGTCGCCACCGCCGTGGCGCGCGGCGATTTGTCGAAGAAGATCACCGTCAACGTGTCGGGCGAAATCCTCCAGCTCAAGGACACCATCAACACGATGGTCGACCAGCTCAACGGTTTCGCCGGCGAGGTGACCCGCGTTGCGCGCGAGGTCGGCACCGAAGGGCGGCTCGGCGGTCAGGCGCAGGTGCCAGGCGTCGCCGGCACGTGGAAAGACCTCACCGACAACGTGAACTCGATGGCCGGCAACCTGACCGGTCAGGTGCGCAACATCGCCGAAGTCGCCACCGCGATCGCCAATGGCGACTTGTCGCGCAAGATCACCGTCGATGTGCGCGGCGAAATCCTCGAGCTGAAAGAGACCCTCAACACGATGGTCGATCAGCTCAACCGCTTTGCCGGCGAGGTGACGCGCGTGGCCCGCGAGGTCGGCACCGAAGGCAAGCTCGGTGGCCAGGCGCAGGTCCCCGGCGTCGCCGGCACCTGGAAGGACCTCACCAACTCGGTCAACTCGATGGCCGGCAACCTGACGGCGCAGGTGCGCAACATCGCCGAGGTGACGACGGCCGTGGCGCGCGGCGACTTGAGCCGCAAGATCACCGTCGACGTGCGCGGCGAAATCCTTGAGCTGAAGAACACCATCAACACGATGGTCGATCAGCTCAACGGCTTCGCCTCGGAGGTGACGCGCGTCGCCCGTGAGGTCGGCACCGAGGGCAAGCTCGGCGGCCAGGCGATCGTGACGGGTATCGCCGGCACCTGGAAGGACCTCACCGACAACGTCAACTTCATGGCGTCGAACCTGACGGGCCAGGTGCGCAACATCGCCGAGGTCGCGACCGCGATCGCCGGCGGCGACCTGTCGAAAAAGATCACCGTCGACGTGCGCGGCGAAATCCTGCAGCTCAAGGAAACGCTGAACACGATGGTCGACCAGCTCAACGCGTTCGCGGGTGAAGTGACCCGCGTCGCGCGCGAGGTCGGCACCGAAGGGCGATTGGGCGGCCAGGCGGTGGTGCCCGGCGTCGCCGGCACCTGGAAGGACCTCACCGACAACGTCAACCTGCTGGCGGCGAACCTTACGACGCAAGTCCGCAACATCGCCGAGGTGACGACGGCGGTGGCGCGCGGCGACCTCAGCCGCAAGATCACCGTCGACGTGAAAGGCGAAATCCTCGAGCTGAAGAACACCATCAACACGATGGTCGATCAGCTCAACGGCTTCGCCTCGGAGGTGACGCGCGTCGCGCGCGAGGTCGGCACCGAGGGCAAGCTCGGCGGCCAGGCGCAGGTGCCGGGTGTCGCCGGCACATGGAAGGATTTGACCGACACGGTCAACGTCATGGCCGCCAATCTCACCGAGCAGGTGCGCGGCATCGTCAAGGTGGTGACCGCGGTCGCCAACGGCGACCTGAAGCAGAACCTTACCGTGAAATCGATGGGCGAGGTCGCGGCGCTGGCCGAGACGATCAACAACATGACCGACACGCTCGCGACCTTTGCTGATCAGGTGACGACGGTCGCGCGCGAGGTCGGGGTCGAAGGCCGCCTCGGCGGCCAGGCCAACGTGCCGGGCGCGGCCGGCACCTGGAAGGATCTCACCGGCAACGTCAACCTGCTGGCGGCGAACCTGACGACGCAGGTCCGCGCGATCGCCGAAGTGGCGACCGCGGTGACGCGCGGCGACCTGACCCGCTCGATCCAGGTCGATGCGCGCGGCGAGGTCGCCGAGCTCAAAGACAACCTCAACACGATGATCGACAACCTGCGGCTCACGACCGACACCAATACCGAGCAGGATTGGCTCAAGACCAACCTCGCGCGGTTCACCAACATGCTGCAAGGCCAACGCGATCTGGCCGCCGTGGGTCAGATGTTGCTGTCGGAGCTGTCGCCGGTGGTTGGCGCACAGAACGGCGTCATCTATCTCGTCGAGTCGGAAAGCGGCCTGAAGCTGCTGTCGACCTATGCCGATGGTGAAGCGCTGTCACACCCCGAGCGGCTGCAATGGGGCACCGGTCTCGTCGGGCAATGCGCCGCCGACGCGCGGCGCATGCTGATCACCGACATCCCGAGCAATGTCGTGCCGATCACCTCCGGCCTGTTCAAGGCACCGCCAAAGAATGTGATCGTGCTGCCGGTGCTGTTTGAGGGCCAGGTGAAGGCGGTCATCGAACTGGCCTCTCTGGCCAATTTCACCGAGCTGCAGGTCTCTTTCCTCGAGCAGCTGATGGCGAGCATCGGCATCGTGCTCAACTCGATCGAAGCGACGATGCAGACGGAAGCCCTGTTGACCCAGTCGCAGCAGCTCGCCACCGAGCTGCAGTCGCAGCAGCGCGAGTTGCAGCAGACCAACGAGCAGCTCGAACAAAAGGCGCAGCAGCTCGCCGAGCGCAATGTCGAGGTCGAGCGCAAGAACCAGGAAATCGAGCAGGCGCGCGGCGCGCTGGAAGAGAAGGCGACGGAGCTGGCGCTGACCTCGAAGTACAAGTCCGAGTTCCTCGCCAACATGTCGCACGAGCTGCGCACGCCGCTCAACAGCATCCTGATTCTCGGCCAGCAGCTCGCCGACAACCCGGACGGCAACCTCATACCGAAACAGGTCGAGTTCGCGCGCACCATCCACAGCGCCGGCACCGATCTGCTCAACCTCATCAGCGACATCCTCGACCTGTCGAAGATCGAGTCGGGTACGGTGTCGGTCGAGGCGGAGGAAATCTTCTTCACCAACCTGCAGGACATGGTGGTGCGGCCGTTCCGTCACGAGGCGGAGAACCGCAAGCTGTCGTTCGACGTGCAGATCGATCCGAAGCTCGAACGCAGCATCTACACCGACTCGAAGCGGCTGCAGCAGGTGCTCAAAAATCTTCTGTCGAACGCCTTCAAGTTCACCGAGCAGGGCGGCGTCAAGCTCAGCGTCTATGCCGCGTCGAGCGGTTGGGCGCCGGACCACCCGATATTGAAGAACGCGCCCGCGGTGGTGGCGTTCGAGGTGTCGGATACCGGTATCGGCATCGTCCCGGAAAAGCAGCGCATCATCTTCGAGGCGTTCCAGCAGGCCGACGCCAGCACCAACCGCAAATACGGCGGCACCGGCCTCGGCCTGGCGATCAGCCGCGAGCTGTCGAACCTGCTGGGCGGCGAAATCCAGCTGCGCAGTGCGCCGGGCGTCGGCAGCACGTTTACGCTTTACCTGCCGCTGCGCTATGTCAGCGTGCCGGGCGCTTCGCGGCCGGAAACCGGCGCGCCGGCGCTCAACGGTGGTGCGATGATCTCGCTCGTTAAGCCGCCGGAATTGGCGGTCGAGCCGATCCCCGACGACCGCAAATCGCTGCAGCCGGGCGACGTGACGCTGCTGATTGTCGAGGACGACCCGCATTACGCGCGCATCCTCGCCGATCTCGCGCATGACCAGGGGCTGAAGGTGCTGGTCGCGACCCGCGGCGCCGACGCGCTGGCCCTCGCCCGCGAATATCAGCCGTCAGCCGTGTCGCTGGACGTGTTCCTGCCCGACATGCTCGGCTGGACCGTACTGAGCCAACTCAAGCAGAACCCGATCACCCGGCACATCCCCGTGCAGGTGCTGACCCTCGACGAGGACCGTCAGCACGGTCTGGCGCGCGGCGCCTTCTCCTTTGTCGTCAAACCGACCAACACGGAGGATCTGCAGACCGCGCTCGGCCGGATCAAGGATTACGTCCAACCGCGCCGTAAGCGCTTGCTGGTGGTCGAGGACAACCTCGCCGAGCAGCTGAGCGTCACCGAGCTGCTGGGCTTTGACGACATCCATGTCCAGGCGGTCGGCACCGGCAACGAGGCGCTTGTCATCATGCGCGCCGACGCGCCGGATTGCGTCGTGCTCGACCTGCGGCTGCCCGACATGTCCGGGTTCGATCTGCTCGAAAAGATTCGCGAGGATCGGACACTCTCCGACATCCCGGTCGTGGTTTTCACCGGCCGCGAGCTGTCGCCCGACGAAGACGCGCAACTGCACACGATGGCGCGCAGCGTCGTCGTCAAGGGTGTCGAATCGCCCGAACGGCTGCTCGACGAGACCGCGCTGTTCCTGCATCGCGTCGTTGCCGACCTGCCGACCGAAAAGCAGCAGATGATCGAACGCCTGCACAGCTCCGATGAGGACCTCGTCGGCAAGACCGTGCTCTTGGTGGATGACGACGCGCGTAATATCTTCGCGCTGTCGAGCGTTCTCGAACGGCGCGGGATGAAGGTGTTGTCGGCGACCACCGGCAACGAGGCGATTGAGTTGCTCAATGGTATGGATGGTGTTGCGATCGTGTTGATGGACATCATGATGCCGGAGATGGACGGGTATCAGACGATGCAGGTGATCCGCGAGAACCCCGGTTTCCGCCGGCTGCCGATTATCGCGCTGACCGCGAAGGCAATGAAGGGCGACCGCGAGAAGTGCCTCGAAGCGGGCGCTTCCGACTACCTCGCGAAGCCGGTCAACACCGAGCAGTTGCTTTCGGCCTTGCGCATGTGGCTCCATCGCTAAGCGGCCTCGGCCGGGAAAATCGCCATGCGCGCCGAGGACAAGGTCAACATCCTGCTGGTCGACGACCAGCCCGGCAAATTGCTGAGCTACGAGGCAATTTTGACCGAGCTGGACGAGACCCTGCTGAAGGCCAATTCGGCGCGCGAGGCGCTTGAATATCTGCTCAAGACCGATGTCGCGGTGGTGCTGATCGATGTCTGCATGCCGGAGCTCGACGGGTTCGAGCTGGCGGCGATGATCCGCGAGCATCCGCGTTTCCAGACGCTGTCGATCATCTTCGTCTCTGCCGTGCAGGTGACCGATCTCGACCTGTTGCGCGGCTACGAGTATGGCGCGGTCGATTACGTGCCGGTGCCGGTCGCGCCCGAATTGCTGCGCTCGAAAGTGCGGGTTTTCGCCGAGCTCTACCGCAAGACCCGCCAGCTCGAAACGCTGAACGCCGAGCTCGAACGCCGGGTCGAGGAACGCACCGCCGAACTGGCGCAGGCCAATGCCGATCTCGAGCGGCGGGTCGAGGCGCGCACCCGCGAGCGCGAGGCGGCGCTGGCCCAAATCCACGAGATGCAGAAGGTCGAAAGCCTCGGCCAGCTGACCGGCGGCGTCGCTCACGATTTCAACAATCTGTTGATGGCGGTTCTCGGCAATCTCGGGCTCGCCAGCAAATACACCGCCGACAATCCCAAGATCACTCGGCTGATCGACAGTGCGGTCAAGGCCGCCGAGCGCGGCGCCACGCTGACCAAGCGCATGCTCGCCTTTGCCCGCCGCCAGGAGCTGAAGCCCGAAGTCGTCAACGTGCCCCGGCTGGTCGGCGGCATGGTCGACATGCTGCGCCACACACTGGGGCCGCAAATCCGCATCGTCACCGAGTTCGCGCCCGGCGCCCTCACGACGCTCGCCGACCCGAACCAACTCGAATTGGCGCTGCTCAACCTGGCGCTCAACGCACGCGACGCGATGGTCGAGGGCGGCGTTCTCGTCATCGCCGCGCGCCGCGAAACCATCGCGTCTGGCGACGTTCCGGGTCTCCTCGCGGGCGACTATATCTGCGTCAGCGAGCGCGACGACGGCTGCGGCATGGACGAGGCGACGATGACCCGTGCGGCCGAACCATTTTTCACCACCAAGAACCCCGGCGCCGGCACCGGGCTCGGCCTGTCGATGGTCGATGGGCTGGTGGCGCAATCGGGCGGTGCGATGCGCATCAGGAGCCAGCGCGATCTCGGCACGACCGTCGAGCTGTGGCTTCCGGTATGGCAGGGCGCCGACGCCGCACCCGTCGAACTGCGACCGCAGCAGCGCGGAGGCCAGCGCGACGGCCTGCAAGTCCTCGTGGTCGAGGATGACGAAATGGTCGCCGCCGGCACCCTGGCGATGATCGAGGACCTCGGCCACAGCGCCATCGAAGCCAATTCGGCCTTGGTCGCGCTCGATATCCTCGGAGCCAACCGCGACATCGATATCGTCGTCACCGATCATGCGATGCCCGGCATGAGCGGCACTGAATTGGCCCATCGCATCCGGGGGACCTGGCCGCAGCTGCCGGTCATCCTGGTGACCGGTTACGCCGATCTGCCGAACGGCTCGGACCCGTCGCTGCCGCGGCTCAACAAGCCATACCGGCAGCAGGAGCTGGGCGACCTGATCGCCACCCTGGCCGCCGATCAGCGGCAAAAGATGATGCGCCTGGTGAGCGAGCCCGCCGCGGAATAGCGACGCCGCCCAATGTGGCGATGCGCAATCGCCTCGGCGTCCCGGAACTCCCCGCGCACACCGACCTGATCGAGCGGCACCGCGGCTCGGCGGCGCCCGCATAGTGCGGAATCGCGCGGGCGGTCCCATGTTTGTGGGAGCGAAGATCGCCACGCGAGGAGGTCGCATGCGCAATGGTGCCGAGCTGCTGGTCGCGGCGCTGGAAAACGAGGGTGTCGAGCGCATTTTCGGCATCCCGGGCGAGGAGAACCTTGCCGTGGTCGAGGCGCTGCGCGGCTCCAGGATCGAGCTGGTTCTCACCCGGCACGAGCAGGCCGCGGCGTTTATGGCCGCGACCTACGGCCGGCTCACCGGCAAACCCGGCGTGTGCCTCAGTACGCTGGGCCCCGGCGCGCTCAATCTGTGCACCGGCGCGGCCTTTGCGCTGCTCGGCGCGATGCCGATGATCCTGATCACCGGGCAGAAGGGCATCCTGCACAGCAAGCAGGGGCATTTTCAGCTTGTCGACATCGTCGCGACGATGCGGCCGCTGACCAAGATGGCGCAGCAGATCGTCAGCGCGGCGACAATCCCGACCCTGGTGCGCGAGGCGTTTCGCATTGCGCAGCAGGAGCGGCCGGGCCCGGTACACCTCGAACTGCCGGAAGACATTGCCGGCGAGGCCGCGCCGGAGGGGATTGCGCCGGTGCCGCCGCATCCGATCGACATTCCCGTCGCGCCCGCCGCCGCGCTCGACCGGGCGGCGGCGATGATCCTCAACGCCAAGCGGCCGCTGATCATGTTCGGCGCGGCGGCGAGCCGGCCGCAGCTCTCCGCGCCGCTTTCCGCTTTCATCGCGCGCGTCCGCATTCCGTTCTTCAATACCCAGATGGGCAAGGGCGCGGTCGATGGCGGCTCGCATCTCTACATGGGAACCTGCGCGCTGTCCGAGCGCGACTATGTCCATCAGGCGATCGACGAGGCCGATCTGATCCTGTCGATCGGCCACGACACGGTGGAAAAGCCGCCTTTCTTCATGGGGCCGAAGGGTCCCAAGGTCATTCACGTGGGCTACATGCCGGCGACCGTCGAGGAGGTGTTCTTCCCGCACGCCGAGCTTGTCGGCGATGTCGGGCCGAGCCTCGCGCTGCTCGCCGACCGGCTGGAAGGCCGGCTCGCCCACGCCTCGGCGCTGCTGCCGTTGCGCGAGGGCATCCTTGCGCACGTGATCGAGCGCTGCAGCGAGAGCCGGTTTCCGCTGACGCCGCAGCGCATCGTCCACGATGTCCGCGAGGCGGTGCCCGACGACGGCATCGTCTGCCTCGACAACGGCATGTTCAAAATCTGGTTTGCGCGCAATTACCGCACGCACATCGCCAACACGCTGCTGCTCGACAACGCGCTGGCGACGATGGGTGCCGGGCTGCCGGCGGCGATCAGCGCCGCGCTGGTGCATCCCGAGCGGCGCATCCTCGCGGTCTGCGGCGATGGCGGCTTCATGATGAATTCGCAGGAGCTGGAGACGGCCGTCCGGCTCAAGCTCAACCTTGTCGTGCTGATCCTGCAGGACAACGCCTACGGCATGATCCGCTGGAAGCAGCAGGCCGACCATTACGCCGATTGGGGCCTCAGCTTCGGCAACCCCGATTTTGTCGCCTACGCCGCCTCCTACGGCGCGGGCGGATCACAGGTGACGATGGCGGACGGCCTAGCCCCGGCCCTGATGGCGGCATTCGACGCCGGCGGCGTGCAGCTTGTCGCCGTGCCCGTTGACTATTCGGAGAACAAGCGGGTGCTCGTCCAGGAACTCGGTGCGTTGGGCGCGAGTTGCGGCTAATGCCATGAACCCCCGCCGGCCGTCCGCGCGGCCGAGTGGGTCGCCCAGCGCAATACCGCTGCCATTTGCCACACCGCCGGCGTGGGCGCCGCGGACGCGACGGTGGCGGCCTTTCTGCGCCTGCGGCTGGGACGATGGCGCGCGGCGCCGTGGAACGGGACTCATCTGGCGCCTGAACGTGCGCGGGCGCACAATAGCCCGGTGACCAGCGATCACGCCGACACGCATCATCGCCCCTCGCCCGATGCGCTGCTGCAGCAGGCCGAGCAGGAAGGACGCGGCCGGCTCAAGATATTCCTCGGCGCGGCACCCGGCGTCGGCAAGACCTACGAGATGCTGCAGACCGCGCACGCCAAGCGGCGCGAGGGCATCGACACGGTGATCGGTATCATCGAGACGCACGGACGCAAGGACACCGACGCCCTCGTCGCCGGTCTCGACATCGTGGCGCGCCGCAAGACCGAGTATAACGGCCACGTCCTTGAGGAGATGGACCTCGACGCGATCCTCGCGCGCCGGCCGAAGCTGGTGCTGGTCGACGAGCTGGCGCACACCAACGCGCCCGGCAGCCGGCACCCTAAGCGCTATCTCGATGTCGAGGAGCTGCTCGACGCCGGCATCGACATCTTTACCACGCTCAACATCCAGCACCTCGAAAGCCTCAACGACGTCGTCGCCAAGATAACCCGCATCCGGGTGCGCGAAACCGTGCCGGATTCGATTATCGACCGTGCCGATGACGTGGAAGTCGTCGACCTTACACCCGAAGACCTCGTCCAGCGTCTGAAGGAGGGCAAGGTCTATGTGCCGGCGCAGGCCGAGCGGGCGGTGCGCCACTACTTCCAGCCGGGCAACCTCACCGCCCTGCGCGAGCTGGCGCTGCGCCGTACCGCGCAGCGCGTCGACCAGCAGATGGTGAACTACATGCGCGCGCATGCCATTGCCGGCCCCTGGGCGGCCGGCGAGCGCGTGCTCGTCGGGATCAACCAGGACCCGAGCTGCGCCGCGCTGGTACGCTACGCCCGCGTCTTCGCCGACCGGCTACGCGCCCCGTGGACCGCGATCCATGTCGAGACCTCGCGCACGCATCGGCTCGACGAGGCGGCGCGCGACCGCATCGCCGAATGCCAGCGGCTCGCGCAGCGCCTTGGCGGCGAGGCGGTCACGGTGCCCGCCGCCGATGTGACGCAGGGTCTCGTCGATTACGCGCGCGACAACAACTTCACCCATATCGTGATCGCCAAATCGCGGCGGTCGCGCTGGGCGGAGTTGTGGCGCGGCTCGAACACGCATCGCCTGCTGCGCCGCGCCGGCGATCTCCATGTCCACGTTATCGCCGAGTCGCAGCGCGAGATCGGCCACGGCGCTGCCGGCGAGGTGGAAATCGGTGACGGGGTCGCCGCGAGAACGGAGACGGGCCCGGATTTTGGCCCCTATATCGGCAGCCTCGGGATGGTGGCGCTGGCGCTGCTCGCCGGCGTCGGGGTGCAGCAATGGCTGGCGGTGCAAAACATATCGCTCGTCCTCCTGACGGCGGTTCTGGGCAGCGCGATCGCCTATGGCCTGCTTCCGTCGCTGTTCGCCTGCCTTGCCAGCGTGCTCGCCTACAATTTCCTTTTCCTGCCGCCGCTCTACACGTTCACGATCGCCGACCCGGAAAACGTCGTCACGCTCTTCTTCTTTGCGGTCGTCGCGGTGATCGCCAGCAACCTCGCGGCACGAATGCGGACACAGGCGCTCGCCGCCCGGCAGCGCGCCAAAACCACCGACGATTTGTACCAGTTCAGCCGCAAGCTCGCCGCAGTCGTGACCATGGATGAGCTGCTGTGGGCCACCGCGCACCAGATCGCGCTGATGCTCAAGGTGCGGGTCGTCCTGCTGCTGCCGGAGGGCGAGAGCATCGCGGTGCGCGCCGGCTACCCACCGGAGGATCTGCTCGACGATGCCGATCTGGCGGCGGCCAAATGGTGCTGGCAGAACAACCGGCCCGCCGGGCGCGATGCCGACACGCTGCCGGGCACCAAGCGCCTGTTTCTGCCGATCCGCACCGGGCGCGGCGCGGTTGGTATCGTCGGCATCGACAATGACGCACCCGGTCCGCTGCTCACACCCGACCAACACCGCCTGCTCGATGCGTTGTTGGACCAGACCGCGCTCGCCATCGAACGGATCAACCTTGCCGAGGATCTCGACCGCGCCAAGATCGCCGCCGAGACCGATCGGCTGCAATCGGCGCTGCTCACCTCGCTGTCGCACGATCTGCGCACGCCGCTCGCCTCGATCCTCGGCTCGGCGACGAGCCTGGACAGCTATGGCGGACGCCTCGACGAGGCGGCGACGAAGGAGCTGACCGGCACGATCCGCGAGGAGGCCGAGCGGCTCAACCGCTTTATCGCCAATCTGCTCGACATGACGCGGCTCGAGTCGGGCGCCGTCGCCCCGCAGACGGGCGCGGTCGATCTCGGCGAGCTCGTCGGCAGCGCGCTGGAGCGCACCAGCAAAATCCTCAACCAGCACCGCGTCACCATCGACATCCCCGCCGATCTGCCGATGCTCGAACTCGACCCCGTGCTGTTCGAGCAGGTGCTGTTCAACCTGCTCGACAATGCGGCGAAATACGCGCCGCCCGGCTCGCTGATCCGCATCGAGGCGCATGACGAGCATGGCAGCGTCCATCTGTCGGTGATCGACGAGGGGCCGGGCATCGGGCCCGACGACCTCGAACGCATCTTCGATAAATTCTATCGCGTGCGCGCGCAGGACCGGCAGCGCGCCGGCACCGGGTTGGGTCTGGCGATCTGCCGCGGCTTTATCGAGGCGATGGGCGGCTCGATCACCGCCGGAAACCGGCGCGACCGGTCCGGGGCGATCTTCGCGCTGTCCCTGCCGATCTCGACCGCGGCGCAGCCGGTCGAAGCGGCGATCGGCCGATGAGCGCCGCCGCACCGCTGCGCGTGCTCGTAGTCGACGACGAGCCGGCGATCCGGCGCTTTCTGCGCACCAGCCTTCGCGCCGAAGGCTACGAAGTGATCGAAGAAGAAACCGGCGAGGCGGCGCTGCACGAAATCCGCCGGCGCGAACCCGACCTGGTGATGCTTGACCTGGGGCTCCCGAGCGTCGATGGGCTCGAGGTGATCCGCCAGCTGCGCGAGGCCGGCTCGGCGGTGCCGATCATCGTGCTGACCAGCCGCACCGACGAAGCCGGCAAGGTTGAGGCACTCGACCTCGGCGCTGATGATTACGTGACAAAGCCGTTCGGCGTCGACGAGCTGCTAGCGCGGATCCGCGCCGCGCTGCGCCACCGGCTGCAACAGGAAGGCGAAAAGCCGCTGTTCCGCAGCGGCGACCTGACCGTCGATCTGGTGCGCCGCATCGTCACCGTGCGCGGCGCACCGGTGCGGTTGTCGCCGCGCGAATACGACATCCTGCGCCTGCTGGTCCACCACGCCGGCAAGGTCCTGACCCACCGCATGATCCTCAAGGAGGTGTGGGGCGGCGAGGCCGATGTCCAATACCTGCGCATCTACATCCGCCAGCTGCGCCAGAAGATCGAACCCGACCCCGAACGCCCGACCCACATCCTCACCGAGACCGGCGTCGGCTATCGGCTGCGGATGTTGGATTAGCGGTCGTACACCCCCACCCCAACCCTCCCCCGCCAGCGGGGGAGGGAGCGCGCCCGAGCCCTTAAGACTCCCTCCCCCGCTGGCGGGGGAGGGTCGGGGTGGGGGCTGCTCTGCGCGGAACCGGCTTCTGGCTGGAGAGCTGCGGGGCTACCATCATCAAAAGCCCAGCGGGAGGACGCGATGCCCGAACTCAACATCCGCAAGCTGCACCCGGTGATCGGCGCCGAGGTCACCGGCATCGATCTTGGCAAGCCGGCCGACGCCGCCACGCGCGAGGCGTTGTCGCAGGCCTTGTCGGAGCATCTCGCGCTGGTGTTTCCCGGCCAGGATTTGTCGCCGGACGGCTACCTCAATGCCGGCGCCGCGTTCGGCCCGGTGATGCGCCAGCATTATTCGCAGCATCACATGCCCGGCTACGAGCTGATCGGCCTCGTCCATCACCAGAACGGCCAGCGCCCCGCCGAACGGTGGCACACCGACCACACCAACCACGAGAAGCCGCCGCTGGCGACGATGCTCTACGGCGTCGAAATCCCCTCCTCCGGCGGCGGTACCAGCATCTGCAGCATGCGCGCCGCCTACAACGCGCTGCCCGAGGCGGAACAGCACAAGCTGTGCGGCTTCAAGACCGTCAATCAGCTCGACATCGACCGCGAAGACACCCGCGAGGAGGACGAGGAGAAATACGGCAAGCCCGTGGTCCACCCGATGGTCCGCACCCACCCGGTGCACGGCAGCCGCGCGGTCTATTTCCACATCACCAAGGTGCAATGCATCGAAGGCATGAGCCCCGATCTGAGCCGCGCCTATATGGAAGACCTGCTCGGACGGATGGTGCAGCCGGAGATCACCTATCACCACAAATGGCGCAAGGGCGACGTGCTGATCTTCGACGACCGCGCCACGCTCCACCGCGCCCACGGCGATTACGACCGCAGCGAAAAACGCGTGCTGTGGCGGATATTGGTGGAGGGCGACAAGCCGCGGCTGGTTTAGTTCGCGCTGCTGCAGCGCTCTCAAAATCCCTCCCCCTCGATGGGGGAGGGTATGGGTGGGGGTGATTTCACGCTCCTACGCTGGAAAGCTGCCCCCCTCCCTGCCCCCCCCATCATGGGGGAGGGTCTACCGAAAGGCCCGCCCGCGGATCATATCGGCCGCTTTCTCAGCGATCATGATGACCGGCGCGTTGATGTTGCCGCCGACCATATCGGGCATCACCGAGGCGTCGACCACGCGCAGCCCGTCGACACCACGCACGCGCAATTCCGGGTCGACCACAGCCATGGCATCGCTGTCCGGTCCCATCTTGCAGCTGCCGAGCGGGTGGTGCGCGGTCGCGGCGGTTGCGCGGATATAGGCGTCGAGCTCAGCGTCGGTTTGCACCGCGTCGCCCGGCGCCAGCTCACGCGCGGCAAAATCCGCGAGCGGCGGCGTCTGCGCCATGCGGCGTACCAGCTTGAGGCCGTCGCGGATCGTGCGCTTGTCGTTGTCGGTCGAGAGGAAATTCTGCCGGATGCGCACCGGGGCGCGCGGGTCGGCCGACGACAGCACGATCTCGCCGCGGCTTTCCGGCCGCAGCATCACCGCCCGCAGCGAAAACCCGTCGGCATAAGCCGGCTTGAACGGCGGCAGATAGGGTGCGGCACGGGTCGCGACGGCGCGGAACAGGAACTGGATGTCGGGCAATTCGACATCCGGCCGGCTTTTTACAAAACCGGTCCAGCCGCTCGGCGTTTCCGCCGCTGGGCCGGTGCCGAAGCAATACGCCCGCGCCAGCGCCGCGATCACCCGGTCGAGCCGCAGCGTCGCGACAAACGGCCCCGCGCCGCGCCGCGCGAAATCGGCGAGCACCGAGAGATGGTCCTGCAGGTTCTTCCCAACCCCAGGCAACTCGACCGCGGCCTTGATGCCGTGCACGCGCAGCGCATCGGGATCGCCGATGCCGGACAGCATCAGCAGTTGCGGCGAGTTGACGACCCCGCCCGCGAGGATCACCTCGCGCTCGGCGCGGGCGATCTGCGTCTCGCCGCCGCGCTGGTATTCGATGCCGACCGCCCGTTCCGCCTCCAGTACGATGCGGTTGGCGAGCGCGCCGGTCTCGACCGTCAGATTGGGACGCCCAAGCGCCGGGCGTAGATAGGCCTCGGCCGCGCTGCAACGGCGGCCGTCGCGGATCGTCTGCTGCATCCGGCCAAGGCCTTCCTGCTGCGCCCCGTTATAGTCGGCCGTGCGCGGCATCTGCAGTGCTTCGCCGGCAGCGAAACATGCCTCGATTACCGGATCGGCGAAGGTCGACGTCTGTGTCGTCAGCGGCCCATCGCTGCCGCGATACTCCCCTGCCCCGCCCTCCCAAGCTTCCTGGCGGCGGAAATACGGCAGCACCTCGTCATACGACCAGCCGACACAACCATTGCCCGCCCAGCGGTCGTAATCGCCCTTGTTACCGCGCACATAGGCCATCGCATTGATCGACGACGACCCGCCGATCACCTTGCCGCGCGCGCATTCGATCCGGCGGTTGTCGAGCCCCGGTTCCGGCTCGGTGAAATACATCCAGTCATGCAGCCGCTTTTCGAGGATGCGGCCCCAGCCGATCGGGATCTTGATCCAGGGGTCGCGGTCCCAGCCGCCGGCTTCGAGCAGCAGCACCTGGATGCCGGCATCCTCGGTCAGCCGCCGCGCCAAGGTGCACCCGGCCGACCCCGCGCCGACAATGACGTAGTCGTATGTTCTCGCGGTCATCGCCACCGACCCAAAATATGCCAAATTCGTAGCGTAACTTCGCGGCTGATGCGACGATTACGGCAGGATTTCGCGACCGGCGACCGATACCGGGGGAGATGATGCCGGCTGTAGATTCCCTGTAAATATCAGCCGGATCAGCGAACGGCGGGTCCACCGCATGAGAATGCGGCTAGGCTGACGCCCGAACAGGATGAGGGGACGAAACGGAATGGGCGAGTTCGCATTGGGGCAGCCGGTGCCGCGCTTCGAGGACCCGCGGCTCATTCGCGGCGGCGGCCGCTATGTCGACGATTTGCAGCTGCCGCATATGGCCTACGGCTATGTGCTGCGCTCGCCGCATGCGCATGCGCGCCTCCGTGCGATCGACACGACTGCGGCACGGGCCGCCCCTGGCGTATTGCTGGTGCTAACCGGCGAGGATTGGGCCGCCTCGGGCTGGAACGACCTGCCGACACCGGGCAACCTCAAGCGCCAGGGCGGCGCGCCAGCTGGCAAGATCCGCTTTCCGGCACTGACCCGCGACAAGGTTCGCTGGGTCGGCGATTACGTCGCGTTTGTCGTCGCCGAGACGCTCGAGCAGGCGATGGACGCCGCCGAGTTGATCGAGGTCGATTACGAGCCGCTGCCCGCGGCGGTCTCGACCGCCGGCGCGCTCGATCCCGGCGCGCCGCTAGTGTGGGACGACCGGCCCGACAACATCTCCTTTGTGCATCCCGAAGGGAACCGCGCGGCCACCGAAGAAGCGCTTGCCAAGGCCGACCGTATCGTCAAACGCAAATTCACCATCAACCGGGTCACCGCCGCGTCGATGGAGCCGCGCGGCGCGCTCGCCGATTACAACAAGGCCGAGGATCGCTACACGGTCTACACCGTGCTGCAACGCGCCCACGGCTACCGCGCCGAGCTGGCCGAGATCATGCAGGTGCCGGAAAGCAAAATCCGCGTCGTCGCCGGCGATATCGGCGGCAGTTTTGGCATGAAGTCTGCGGTGTATAACGAGGTCGCGCTAGTGACGCTCGCCGCGAAAATGCTGTGCCGCCCGGTCAAGTGGACGAGCACCCGCTCCGAGGCGTTTCTCTCCGACGCGCAAGCCCGCGACCACATTACCGAGGCCGAACTCGCGCTCGACAAGGCCGGCCATTTTCTCGGCTTTCGGGTGAAAGTGACTGCGGCGGTCGGCGCCTATGCGCAGGCCAATTCCAACGTCTTTGTGATGAATCTCGGCACGCTCGCCGGGGTCTATCGGACGCCGGCGATCTTTGCCGAGGTGACGGCGGTTTTCACCAACACCAACCCGATGCGCCCCTATCGCGGCAACGGCCGGCCGGAATTCGCCTATGTCATCGAGCGCATGGTCGACGAGGCGGCCGCCGAATTGGGCGTCAGCAGCGTCGAACTGCGCCGGCGCAACATCATCCCGCCGCAGGCGATGCCGTTCAAATCCGGCCTCACCTTTACCTATGACAACGGCGAGTTCGAGAAGAACCTCGACCTGGCGCTGAAGCTCGCCGATGTCGACGGGTTCGACGCCCGCCGTGCCGAGGCCAAGACGCGCGGCAGGCTGCGCGGCATCGGCCTGTCCAACACTATCGAGCGCGCCGCCGCCGGCGGGTTCGAGGCCGCCGAGGTGCGTTTCGACAAGGGCGGGACCGTGCAACTTCTGTCGGGCTCGATCACCCAGGGCATGGGGCACGAGACGGTCTACAAGCAACTGCTGTGCGACCGGCTCGGCATCCATCCCGACCGGGTGCACTACATCCAGGGCGACACCGACAAGGTGGCGATCGGCGAGGGCACCGGCGGGTCGCGCTCGGCGGCGCTCGGCGGCTCGGCGGTGATGATGGCAACCGAAAAGATCGTCGCCAAGGCACGCACCATCGCCGCCCATATGCTGGAAGCGGCCGAACCCGACATCGAGTTCGAGGAAGGCGTCTTCAAGATCACCGGCACCGACCGTACGCTGCCGCTCGGCGACATCGCCGCCGCGGCCTGGGAGCCGCGGCATCTGCCCGAGGGCATGGAGCCGGGGCTGATCTCCCAGGCCTCGTACGCCGCCCGGCAGCAGAACTTCCCGAATGGCTGCCATATCTGCGAACTTGAGGTCGATCCCGATACCGGCACGGTCGAGATGTGCCGCTACAGCGTCGTCGACGATGTCGGCACGGTGATGAACCCGCTGCTCCTCGAAGGCCAGATCATCGGCGGCATCGCCCAGGGCGCCGGGCAGATCCTGCTCGAAGACATCCGCTTCGACCCCGAATCCGGGCAGCTCGTCACCGGCTCGTTCATGGATTACGCGATGCCGCGCGCCGACAATTTCTGCGCCATCCATTGCGAGAGCAACCCGGTGCCCACCGCCACCAACCCGCTCGGCGTCAAAGGCGCGGGCGAGGCCGGCGCGGTCGGCGCGATGCCGGCGGTCGGCAACGCGCTGATCGACGCGCTGAGGCCGCTCGGCGTCAAGGAACTGGCAATGCCGGCCACCCCCGAAGTGATCTGGCGCGCGATCCGGGAGGCGAGGGCCTAATCCAAGTCCACCTTGCGAAAACCGCCGCGAATTCGCTCAATTTTCAGGCCCGAGCCGCGCAGAGGGGATCGAGCAAAGAAGTCGACGAGCGTGCCTTTACGCACGCGCGCTTGCTTCGCAGCCGCGGTGCGTTCCGCGTTACTTTGTGTGGCAACGTCTTCCGTTTGCACTGGTTGCGTGGTTTTTTTGTTCACCGCATTGCCTTGGTGGTAACATTAATAGCGCTTGGCGATCCCTGGCGGCGGTTGTAGCGCATCCCGCTCGATCGGGGACGATCGCTGCCAGGCGTTATTCATTTCGGTCTTAGCGGAGTGCATTTTTGCTAACGTTTCATTGATCTTATCCGCGCTCGGCCAATCATGGCCATTGGCGGAGCGCGAATTGCGGGACATGATTACTTCAGGTGGAAATCCTCCCTGCGCGTTAGCAAACGAAAATCGTTCGGGAATAGATTGCAACGCTCTTCCGATTTCCGCGACTAAACCGCCTAGTTTCTCGACGCCTTTTTTGGGCGGTAACATAGGAATTCCGCTTTTCAATGTATTCGTCAGTCTGCGCACTCATGACAGCACCGTCCTCAGCGGAGCCGCGCGCCGAGCAGATAGTACCTCGCGTTCGGCTCTGAGAGTCGCGAGGTGCGGGGTCAGGGAACCGTGATTCCCGATTTCATTCTACTGCCCTTGCAGGTTGTTCCCAAATCGTTCCATGACGCCAAACGAAAGAATGCCAATTAATGACTCGAAAAGTATGGAATCGAGCCGCATTCCAATGCTGCACCCAGCCGCAGCAATCCTTGATGCGATCTTTGCGTCTCCTCGGTTCGTCGCACCCGGAAGACAGCTGACGCGAATCTCCCGCTCCGGAAGAGCCCCGCAGCACCGAATGTGGCCGCGCGCTACTTACCCTTCACCACGATATCGACGATCGCGGTCCACAATTTTTGCTGCGGCAAGATCTTGCAGGCCGAGAGCGATTCCTTGTCGGAGCATGAGACGCCGGGGCCGGGCTCCCAGCTCACCTGGATCGTCGCGATGCGGTTGCCGTTGACATACCCCTTCTCGGCGCCGCCCGGTCCATCGGCGTCGCGGTTGGCTTCGTTGCGCCAGCCGGGCAAGGCCGTAGCGAGCTTCGCGACCAGATCGCCGGGTGCGGCAAAGGTCTGGTCCGAGGCGCTGCCCTGGATGTGGCAGGCGCGCCCCTCGCTGCCATCGGTCAGGTCGGTGAAATCATCCTCGCCGGCGCGCATCGAAAAGCCGGTCGCAGCCTGGGTTTGCGTGGCGAGTTGCTGGCATTCGGCGGCCGGGATCGGCGCTAGGGTCGGCGCCTGCGCACGCGCCGCAGCGATAGTCCACACCCCAGCGGCCACGCAGATCGCGATGCCGCAGCGCCAGCGCAAAGCCATGCCGTGCCCCTTCCAGCCCGTTTTCAATTGTCTCGCTCCCACCCGGGGCGCATTCTGCCGCGACGCCGCCGCGCGCGCCAGGGAGGTTCCGTCCTAAAAATGACGGCCGCCGCAATCCGCCGCCTCAGCATCCCCTCGGCCGACGAACTGGTCGAGCGGGCGCGCGCGATAGCGGTGGAAATCCGCGAACTGGCCGAGGCGACCGAGCAGAACCGCGACGTCTTCCCGCACATCATCGAGAAGATCCGCGACGCCGAGCTGCTGCGCACCTGCCGCCCCAAGGAATTCGGCGGCTTTGAGCATGACGGCGAAGCTGCACTCAAGATCGCGATGACGATTTCCGCCGCCTGTGCCTCGACCGGCTGGTCGGTCAACGGCGCGGTGTCCAACGGCCGCTCGATCGCGCATTTCCCGATCGAGGCGCAGCGCGAAGTCTGGGCCGGCGACCAGCCCGACCCCTTCACTTGCGCCTGCTTCGCGCCGACAGGCACGGCGGCCCCCGTCGATGGCGGCTATCGGCTGAGCGGCCGCTGGTCGTTTGCCAGCGGATGCGACCATGCAGCCTGGATCTATCTCGGCGGCTTCATCGCGCGTGAGGGGACGGCTTCACCGCCGGAAGGCGCCTTCTTTTTGCTGCCGATCGAGGATGTCGAGATTATCGACACCTGGTTCGTCAACGGTCTCGCCGGCACCGGCAGCAAGGACATCGCGGCGCACGATGTGTTCATCCCGGCGCACCGGGCGCTGACGTTCGCCGACGCTCGTGCCGGCACGACGCCGGGCGGCAAATACCACCAGAGTCCGCTCTACAAGATGCCGCTGCTGATCCACGGCGCGTCAATGCTGGCCTCGACTGCGGTCGGCGCGGCGCGCGGCGCGCTCGACGCCTATCTGGAGATGACCGCGGGCCGCAAGACGCGCGGCGCGCTGGCCGGCGGGCAGCTGCCGATGGTCGAGTTCGCGACGATCCAGCTGCGCTATGCCGAGGCGGCGTCGCATGTCGAGGGGGCCGAGCTGATCCTGCTCACCGACATGCGGACGATGACCCAGAAGCTCTTTGCCGGCGAGGAAATCACCGTCGCCGACCGCATCCGCTGCCGCCGCAACCAGGCCTATGTGACCCGGCTCGCGGTTCAGGCGGTCGAGGCGCTCAACGCCTCGACCGGCGGCTATGGCTTGCTGCTGTCGAACCCGGTGCAGCGCGCTTGGCGCGACGCCAACGCCGTCGCGCGGCATGTCAGCCTCAACTGGGACGCGGTCGGCACGATGTACGGCCAGCACGCCTTCGGCCTTGAGCCGCGCGGACAATACTGAGACGGAGGGGGCGCGTGTGGCGTACATTAAACCGGAAGACGTCGTTGCTCCTCAGATTTACTGGAAGCAGGAAGATATTCTGGTGAACCAAGGTGAAAGCACAGACGAGGAGATTTTCGATAGATATTCAATCGCGACGGGCTATTGGCAGGGCAATCGCTGTTTAGGTATTCGCTTGAATGGGAGTGGCGCAAAACGGGGCGGGTATCCCGTACCTTTTGGTAATCCGGCTTGGCTCGTCGTTCCGGTGGACCTCCATCATATAGTTCTGTCGATCGTGCCTGCCCCTACGCGAGCTCGCGCGACGCACTTTCTCGCAACCGGTAGCACAAAGATCGCATGGCAGTCTGCGGATCGCACTAACAACGAATACGTCGCTCCGGCTCAGGCTACCTCGATGTCAGGCCGCTGCAAGATTAATGATGTCTTGCTTGACCAAGGGCCAAGCCTCGAAGACGGAGCGGCAAAGTATTCGGTGGCACTTGGCGCATGGGGAAATCAGCCAAGTGTTCTCATTCGATGGAATGGGGTCCCGGAGACGGCACAGGCAAAGGGAATGCCGCTGGCCGGAAGCTCACCAAGTTGGTTCCCGCTCCCCGTGGACGTTGATCGGTGGATTTAATGGGCGTCTAAAGATTGAGGGAACGCGTATGATTGCAATAAAAGGCGGGTGTCTGTGCGGCGCGGTCCGCTACACGGCGGAGGCGGATCCTAGCGCGGCGACGATCTGTCACTGCCACGATTGCCAGCAATTCACCGGCGCGGTGTTCGCGACGCTGGTCGCGGTGCCAAAGACCGCGGTGACGATCGAGGGCACGGTGAAAACCTTCACCAGCACCGGCGGCAGCGGCAAGCCGATCCTGCGCCATTTCTGTCCCGAATGCGGCTCCTCGCTCGCCGAGGAGCCGGGGACGCGGCCGGGCATGGTGATCCTCAATGTCGGAACGTTCGACAACCCGAGCGCGGCGACGCCGGGGCGCGAAATCTTCCGCGACGACGGCGTCCCCTGGGTGCAGATCGCCGGCGACATCCCCCGCTCCACCAAGCGCCCTGCGTAGACGCGGCAGCGAGGCGATGGCAATGAAGCTCCCCCTCACCGGCGGCTGCCATTGCGGCGCGCTGCGCTATAAGGTGAGTGAAGCGCCATTGGCGACCTACACCTGCCACTGCACCGATTGCCAGCATATCACCGGCAGTGCCTTTTCGCTGGCGATCACGGTGCGCGACACCGCATTCCGGCTCACCGCCGGCAAACCATGCTTCGTGCAAAAGACCGCAGACAGCGGCCGTATCGTGACCCGCTGGCTGTGCCCGGACTGCGGCTGCTGGATCGTCGGCGGACCGCAGCCCGGCGCGGCGCCTGGAGAGATGATCCGCCGTGTCCGCGCCGGCACGCTGGACGACACGTCATGGTTGCGCCCGACCGCGCATTTCTGGACGCGCAGCAAGCAGCCCTGGGTTATGCTACCCGCGGGTGACGAGATATTCGAGACGCAGCCCGGATAACGGAGGAACAGGAGATGGCGGAAATTCTCGGACTGGGTGTGACCCATTGGCCGACTCTGTGCCTGCCGAACGAGGGGTTGACCACCGTCTTCAAGCGCACGCTCGAAGCGCCCAACGTCACGCCCCAGACCAAGGACCCGGCGAACTGGCCAAAGGAAATGCTCACCGAGCTCGGCAACGACGACGGGCTCGCTGCCGCCAATCGCTGCGGCGAGCGGTTCGGCAACGATTTCCGTGCGATTCGCAAGATCCTCGACGATTTCAACCCGGATTTTGTCGTGGTGTTCGGCGACGACCAGTACGAGAACTTCAAGGAAGACATCGTCCCGGCGTTCTGCATGCTCGGCTACGACGACGAGATCGCGCTGCAGCCCTGGGCCGTCGCCAACGGCTCGAACGGTAAGGGCAAACCCAACCGCTGGGGCGAGGCGGGCGACTGGACGCTGCACCTCAAGGGCCATCGCGAGGGCGCCAAATACATGACCACCGGCCTCATCGAAGCCGGGGTCGACATGGCCTATGCCTATAAGCCGCTGCACCACCCGATGGCGCATGCCTTCACCAATACCTTCCTCTACATGGATTGGGACCGTAAGGGCTTCCCCTATCCGGTGGTGCCGTTCGCGGTCAATTGCTACGGCCGCAACCTGATCTACGCCAAGGGCGGGCTCGGCCACCTGTTCGCGCCGCCGCGCCCCGCGGAGGAAGGCGAAGACCCGTCATCGCCGCATCCGTGGCGCTGCATGGAAGTCGGCGCGAAACTCGCCGAGGTGCTGGCCAAGTCGCCCTATCGGGTGGCGCTGGTCGCCTCGTCCTCCTGGTCGCACGCCTTCCTGTCGCCGAAGAACGGCTATCTGTGGCCCGACCACGAAGGCGACCGCATCCTCTTCGACGCGGTCAGCCGCGCCGATTACGCCACTTGGCGCAACCGCACGCTCGACGAGATGGAGTTCTCCGGCCAGCACGAAATGCTGAACTGGATGTGCCTGATCGGCGCCATGGAAGCGCTCGACAAGCCAGCGCCGGTCATCCAGGACTACATGGAGACCTACATCCTCGCCTCGGACAAGTGCTTCCTCAGCTTCCCGGCTTAGGCTAGGAACGATACGCAACCTACTGCCGCTCCCCGACGAAAGTCGGGGCCCATTTTTCGGCGCCAGAGACAGCGGAAGAATGGGTCCCGGCTTTCGCCGGGAAGCGGCAGAGCGGTTAGGTGCAGCGCTACTCCGCTGCCGACACCTGCCGAACCTCGTGGCTCAATGAGCCGGAGGGCGTGGGGATGCCGTAGAGCCGGGCGCAATTGTCCCACAGGATCTTGCGGCGCTGCTCGTTGTCGAGCGGCAGGCCGAGGAACTGTTCCATCGCCTCGGGGAACGCGCCGTCGGAATGCGGGTAGTCGCTCGACACGACAAAATACTCGGCGCCCATGTCGTTGACCGCGTGCACCGCCGGCTCCTCGTCGACATCGAGCGCGATGTAGCATTGCCGCTTGAAATATCCGCTCGGCGGCATGCTGAGCTGGCGCTCGCAGCCGGGGCCGAACTTTTCCCACTGGTCGTCCAAGCGCCACAGCCACCAAGGCAGCCAGCCCGCGGTGCCTTCGAGAAAGGCGGCGCGCAGCTTCGGATGGCGTTCGAGCACGCCGCCCGTCGTCAGGCTGGCGATGGCGCCCATCAGCTCGACCGGGTTGCGGATCGCATGGGCGATCGGGTGGAAATTGGCGTGCCCGACATAGCGCCGCCCGGCATCGTCCTTGAGCGCGGTGTTGCCGGTGGGGTGGAAGCCAATCGGCACGTTGAGCGCTTCGAGCGCGTCCCACAACGGTTCGACGGCATCGTCGTGCAGATGCTGGCCGTTGACCGGGTTCGGCGTGCCGACGATCGCCACCGCGCCCAGCTCGTTGACACTGCGTTTCGCCTCGGCGACTGCGAGCCCGACATCGTGCATCGCCACCTGCGCGGCGAATTTGAGCCTGGTCGGGTCGGTCTTGCAGTAATCCGCGGCCCAGTCGTTGTAGGCCCGCGCCAGCGCCGCCGCATAATCGGGCGCGAGGTCGTCATGGCAGAGGATCTGCCGGCCGCGCGTGCCATACATCACCGCGACGTCGATGCCTTCGATGTCCATCGCGGTAAGCGTCGAGGGCGCGTCATAGGCATTGGCGCGGGCGATGTTGAAATGCGGGTGCCGCGCCCGGCTGCGGCGGCGCAGCTCGCGGCTCGAGACCGTCGCGCCCTGCTGCATGTTGTGCGCCGGGATCGCCAGGCCCTGCACCTCCATCCCCATGATCGTGTCGGTATTGGCCTTGTCTTCGTTGGTTTCCTTGAGCTGCTCGCGTTGGCCCCCGAAGAAGGTCGGCGGGTTCTGGCTGTAGGGCGCGTCGAGATAGCGGGCCCAGAGGTCGCCCGGCTCCATCATGTGCAGGTCGCTGTCGAGGATCAGATAGCCGTCGCGTGCCATGTCGTTCCTCCCAGGTGGTGCTGCAAAAAACTTTAGACCCGTTTGAGCCCGCGGAGCGAGTGACAACCGAGGGTTCGTGGATTTAAGCTGGACAGAATGTCGCACGAGCCGAGGAGCAGCATCATGGCGCGTATCAGGCACATCGCCCTCACCACCAAGGACCCGGCGAAGACCGCCCTGTTCTACAAGGAGGCGTTTGGTCTCAAGGAAGTGCGTCGCAGCCCCAACGGCGCGGTGTTCCTTACCGACGGCCACATCAATCTCGCGGTCCTCAATCTCAAGGACAACCGCTCGGCCGATGTCGGCGCGCATGGCGAGAACTTCGAGGGCATTCACCATTTCGGCTTCGAGGTCGACGACCTCGACGAAGCGACGCGCGTGCTGAAGAAGGCCGAGGCGACCCAGCTCACCCACAAGGACAGCGTCGACCAGACGATGGCCGCCGGCGGACACGCCAATTTCGAAATGAAATGGTCCGGCCCCGAGGGCGTGGTGATCGACATCTCACACACCGGATGGGAAGGGTACTGAGTTACGCCCCCTCTCTCAGCGAAGCGGGGCGAGGGGTCAAAGCTACGAACAGGGAGGCTTCCATGTCTTATTCGATTTGCATCGGCACGATCGGCAGCGGCTTGTGGCGCAGCGCGGACAGCGGCGACAGCTGGAAGCGCGTCGCCAACGAGGGCGGCTTGTGGAGCGAGAGCCGCGTCTACGGGCTGACCGTGCATCCCGCCGAGCCGCGTACGATCTTTGCCGGCGCCGATGACGGCATTCACAAGAGCACCGATGGCGGCCAGAGTTTCGCCCGGCTCGAACTCGCTGATGAACGCGATGGATGTGTGGAAGATCGCGGTCGACCCGTCGAACCCCGACATCATCTTCGCCGGCACGCGGCCGGCGGCGCTGTTCCGCTCGAAGGACGGCGGCAAGAACTGGGAGAAGCTCGCGGTCGACATGGCCGAGGAATGCCCCAATGTGCGCATCCCGCGAGTCACCGCACTGGTCGTCGATCCGGCAAACCCGAAGCATGTCTGGGCCGGGGTCGAGGTCGACGGCGTGCGCCGCAGCCTCGACGGCGGCGACACCTGGACCCGCATCAGCGAGGGCGTGCCCGACCCCGACATCCACGACGTGACGGTAAACGTCAACGGCGGGGTCAAGGTGCTGACCACGACGCCGCGCGAGATTTTCGTCACCAGCGATGCCGGCGAGCACTGGATCCCGCTCGGCGTCAACGGCCGCTTCAAGCTGCCCTATTGCCGCGCGCTGACCCAGAAGGAGGGCGACCCGAAGACGCTGTTTGTCGCCAGCGGCGACGGCGCGGTCGGCTGCGCCGGCGGCATCCACCGCTCGACCGACGGCGGCAACCGCTGGGAGATGCTGAAGCTCCCGGTCGAGCCGAACTCGCCGATCTGGTCGTTCGCAACGCACCCGGCCGCCCCAGACCGCGTCGTCGCCTGCAGCCATTACGGCGAGCTCTACGCCACCGAAGACGCCGGCGACTCATGGCAGAAGCTGCCGCGCGAATTCACCGAAATCCGTGCGGTGACGTGGGTCCCGAATTGACGATCGCCGCGACGATGTAGGGCGGATGAGCGAAGCGTCATCCGTCGTGGCTGTCATGGCGAAGGCGCTTCGCTTTCAGCACGTTCGAGGTCGAGAGTTCCGGGAAGAACATCGCGGCACGCGCCGGGTTGGGGTCGTAAAGCTGGATGGCGGTGCCCGGCGCCGTGACGCGCTGCCGCGAGGCGGTGCCGCCAGGGCAAACGACAAGTGGGATTGGCCATGCCGAGGAAGATCGCCGGTAAGGGGCTTCGATTTTCGCTGCGGCACGCGCCCTGCGCCCATATCTGCCGCTATTGCCTGATCTCGGAATCGCGCAAGCGCAGCGCGCTTCCCTTCGCGCGGTTCGAAGCGCTGGTGCACCGGTTCCATGATTGGCGGCAGGCCGAGCGTCCCGACCTGGAGATCGGCGTCTTTGTCGGTCCCTCCCTTGACTACGACATCGAGACGCTGAGGGGCGTCGCCCGCCTGCGCGAGAGGCGCGGCGGCAAATTCCAAGTCCTCAACCTCGGCGGGCTGCGCATCCGCCGCGGCGACGAGCTGGCCGCCTGGCTCGAGGAGCGTCGCGCGGCCGGCATCACCGGCCTGCACACCTCGCTCGCGGGCTACGGCGAAACGCATGACCGCTGGAACGGCCGCGCCGGCGATTTCGACTACCAGACCGCGATCCTGCGCCTCGCCGGCGAGCGCGGCATGGCGCGTCAGGAGAAGCTGTTTCTGACAAAGAACACCCTGCGGCTGTTCGATCGCCTGCTCGACACCTTGGACGCCATCCCCGGTGAAATCCGCAGCCGCGCCGCCAGCCTGTTCTTCTATGCCGGGCTGGCGGGTCGCTACGAAGACGAGCGGCTGACCGAGGATGACCGCGACGGCCTGCCCGAGCGAATCAACCGGCTCCGAGCGGGGAAGTTCGGCAACTGGCTGTCGGAGCGGGAGTGGATCCCGCTCATGCTGGAAACCGCGGACCGGCCGCGACGCCTGCAGCTCAAACTCGATGTCGCTGAATTGAACATCGACTATCTGGAACGCGCGCCGTGCGAAGAAATCTTCGTCGCCCGCGAGCGCGCGTACCAGGAAAGCTATCGGGACATTCCGGCGCTCGACGAGCTCTGTACGCGATATGGCGACCCCTCGAACCGCCGCGTCTACGCGATGAGCCGCGATGTCGAAGGCCGTTGGCTCGATCTTCATCACCGCGACACGACCGCGCCCATGCCGCTCGACTGACCATCCGCAGAGTTGCGTAGACTGATCTCGGCTGATTTCGGGCTACGGTGTCATAATTGTGGTTGTACTGGTGCCACCGACGTTGCGTGGTAATAGCTTGGCCGCAAGCGACCCGCAAATCGAGCGCCTCATCGAATACGCGAGCGCGACCAACCAGCGGAGAGCCCTCCGATGCCCGAAAACCCGCTTTCCGATCTGATCGAGTTCCTGACCGATGCGAGTTGGCCGACCCCGGTTTTCTGGTTGCTGGTGATCGCCAGCGTTGCGATCGCCGTCATTGTCTGGCGGCGCCGGCCGGAGCAGCGCGATTTCTCGCATCTGGCGCAATGGAGCTTTCGCTTTGTCATGGGCGGATTCTGGTGGCAGCAGAGCCTGTGGAAACTGCCGCCGCTCTATACCAACCATCCCGAGGCGCCGCTGACGACCGGGCTGGCCTACTGGATGCACCAGATGGGGCAGTACGCCGCGATCCAGTTGCAGTCCGATCTCGTCAACAACGTCGTACTGCCGCACTTCTATGTCTTTGCGCCGATCGTCTACGCGGCTGAAGTGCTGACCGGCGTGTCGCTGATGCTGGGCCTGTTCACGCGGCTTTTCGCGGTGATCGGGGCGCTGCAAATCCTCAACCTCTGGCTCGGTCTCTACAATGCGCCCGGCGAATGGCCGTGGACCTACTTCTTCCTGCTGGTGCTTCAGTTCGTTTTTGCCGTGCACTGCTACGGGCGGAGCCTCGGCCTCGACGCGCTGCTGTCATCGTCCGCGCGCGGCCCCGGAACCCGGAGTGTCGGCAGCCGCCTGATCGGCGCCGCGTCCTGAGCGAGGGGCGCGTCCATGAAGCGATTCGCCATGGTGTCGGCGGTGATGACGGCATGCTTCATCGCCACTGTGCCATTCGTCGCCGGACGCGCCGCCAATGACGAGGCCGACCCGGTCTTCGGCATCAAGATGCCCGCCGGGTATCGCGACTGGAGGTTGATCTCGATCGCCCATGAAGAAGGCAGCCTCAACGATCTGCGGGCCGTTTTGGGCAATGACGTCGCGATCGACGCCTACCGGCAGGACGGGAAAGAATTCCCGAACGGCGCAATCATCGCCCGGCTGGCCTGGGAATATGTCCCATCGGAGGAAAACAACAAGGTCTTTGGCCGGCACCAATCTTTCGTCGCCGGGACGCCCAAGGAAGGGGTCCAGTTCATGGTCAAGGACTCGACGAAATATGCCTCGACCGGGGGCTGGGGGTTCGCGCAGTTCAACGACGGCAAGCCGGCCGACGCGACACTGCTCAAAACCTGCTTCCCTTGTCACCAGCCCGCGCAAGCGCACGACTTCGTCTATACGCGCTACGCACCTTAAGCGCCGGATCGCAACACTCGGCGACGCTCGACCGCGATGCGCACGAAGGCCGCCAGGATGCGGCAGCTCGCCTTGAGCGTGCCGCGCAAATTGCCGGACACCTTGGAGCTGCCGCCCGCGCGGCGGCGGTGCGCGACCGGCAGTTCGAGAATGCGCAGCCCGGCACCGGCAGCGCGCATCTGCATTTCTAGGTTCCAGCCGTAAGTCTCTTCGCGCATGCCCAGGTCCAGCAAGGCGGTGCGGCGGATCGCGCGGAAGGGGGCCATGTCGGTGTAACCGACCCCGTAGAGCAGCCGCATTCCGGCGCCGAGCGTCCGGCCGGCCAAGATCTGATGCGGGGTCATGCTGCCCGGCTCTCGCGCGCCACGCGTGCGCGAGCCGATGACGAAATCATACCGACCCTCGGCGATCGGCCCGATCAGCGCCGGAATGAGCTCCGGGCAGTCGCTGCCGTCACCATCCAAAAAGACGACGATGTCGCAGTCGGTCGCCGCCTCGACCCCGGCGCGGCAGGCTCTACCATAGCCGCGCTGCAACAGGCTGACGACCTCCGCGCCAGCCGCTGCCGCCCGCTCGACCGTGCGGTCGCGGCTTGAGCTGTCGACGACGACAATTCTGTCGACCGCGCCGCGCGGCACGGCGGTGACGACGCCGGCGATCGCCTCCTCTTCGTCGAGGGTGGGGATGATCAGAGCGACGCGTGGCCGCCCCATGATCAAAGGCTCCAGCGCAGTCCACAACTGGCACAGGCGCGCGGCGGGCTGTCGCTCAACAGCGCCTCGCGGAACTCCTGGTAGCGCGGCCCGTTCCAGATCTCGTGCAGGCTTTGCTGCGTGGCGTCACCCAGTGTGAAGCTGTCGTAGCCGCGCAACGAGAACGGTGCAATGCAGCAAGGGATCGCCCGGCCGAGGGCGGTGAAATACATCAGCGTCCACGGGCGGCGGCATAGCGACCAGGGCCGGGCCTCGTCTTGTGGTGCAAGGCTCGCGCTGGGATCGGTCGCTCCGGACGCATTGAACTTGACCCCGAGCTCGCGGGCAAGCGCCTCGGCCTCGCATACCAACCGGCCTTCTTCATCGTCGCCGCCGGCGAACAGCGCCGATTCGGGCCGTGCCATTCCTTGTCCTTCAGGAAAATAGACAAGGCGCTGCAGATAGACCTCGGCAATGTCGATGTCGTGCGCCAGGCGGACAAAGTCACTGAGCTGCGTGACCGTCTCCTTCAGCCCGGTCAGCCACAGCGAGACGCGCGGCCGCTCGACGGCAAGTTCGCGCTGCATCGCGCGGAATGCACGGAGGTTGCGGATGATGCGGGCGAACATGTCGCGTCCGCGGACCAGCTTGAAGGCTCGCGGCTCGGCCGCGTCGAGCGAGACCCGCAACTCGTCGAGACCGCTGTCGATCAGCTCCAGCCCTTTGCGCTGCGTCAGCAATGTGCCGTTGGTGTTGAACAGCACGTAAGTGCCGCGGTCCTTCAGGTAGCGGATCATCCGCGGCAGCGCCCGCACCATCATCGGTTCGCCGACACCGTGCAGTACCACGCGCGCGATGCGCGGGAACTGATCAACGATCTGGGTGAACAATTCCCAGGACATGTCTGCCGGCGCCTCCAGCGCCTCGAAGGTGCGCGGACAGGTCGTGCACAGCAGGTTGCAACGGTTCGTCGTCTCGATATAGAGGCACACCGGCTCGCTCTCTGCGAGCGACCCGCGTTCCGCCGCGATGTGGTCGAAATATCGGTTCGCGTCCCGCAGGATCGGCTCGCCGACGCCAAGCGACATGACCTAGCTCCTGGGATGCGCCTGCCGGTGATAGTACCAGAGATCGACGAGCGCCAAGGCTGCGAAAGGGCCATAAATCGCCGACTCGATCGCCAGCAGCTGACGACTCGGGACAAAGACGTAATCGGTGGCCAGGTAAAGCAACAGGCATGCGTTCGTCAGCCAGAGCAGCGCGAACGATCGGAAAAAGCAGCCATAGACGATCAACCAGCAGAAATACCAAGGGTAATGCGGCGAAACGACAACCATGAACAGCATCGCCAGCACGGCCGCCGGGGCGTAAGGCGGTCGCTCGCGCCTCCGGTGAAAAGCGAAACCGGCGCCCATGACCGCGAGCACGAGGGCCGCACTGAGCTCAAAAAAGCGCGTGCTCATCGTTTCGAGCGCCGGCAAACAGCGCAACAATCCCAACAGGTAAAAGCCGGCGCCGGCGGTGTCGAACCCTTCCTGACGGGCATATCCGGGAAGAAACCCGATCACCTGCCTGCCGGCCGACAGAAACGGCAGATAGGCGACGACGATCGCTGCGGCGAAACACACCGGAAATTTCCAGTCCCATCGCCGATACAATGCCGGCGCCAGGATCGTCGGGTAGAATTTCGTCAGCGTCGCGCCGGCCAGGAAGAAGCCGACAAATCCGCTACGCCTTTGGTGAAAGGCCCATAGAGCCGCGACTGAGCAAGCGATCAACACGGCGTCGATATGTCCGCTGCCGGCGAACTCCCAGACCGGCAGCGGGTGCCAGGCATAGACAAGTACCCTGGCTGTCGGCAGCCGCTCCAGCGCCAGTTGGCGTACGAGCAGGGCGATGGTGATCATGTCAAAGATCACCATCGCCAGCTGCATTGCGGTGACCGACTGGCTGATCCGGGTGACGCCGAAAAAGACTGCTTGGGCGAGTGGCGGATAGAGCGTTGGCGCGTGTTTGCTGGCGATCTGAGGATAGATATCTTCGTCGCGTAGCGATGCCAGCTGGGGGTCGACGGGCTCGTAACGGTAAGGGTTGAACCCGGCAGCGGCGACGCGGCCGTCCCAGATGTATCGGTAGATATCGGCTGAGAGGTAAGGCGGGGCGAGTGCGACCACGATCCGCATCGCCAGCGCCAAGCCGACAATCGCCAGCACGAGGCGCCGCGACGACCGGAGGTTCCAGACCAGCCAAACCGCCGCGAGATAAATGCCGCTCTGACAGCCGGCCGCGACAAGGAAGCCGTTGATTTGATCCGCGCTCTGCAGCAGGAGACCGGCGATGGTCAGCGCGGCGAGCATCGCGCCGCAGGCGAACAGCGCGGCGGTGCGGCGCCGGCTCACGTGCCGTCGCGAAACAGGCTTCGCAGGAAATGCGACGTGTGTTTCCCTTGGTAGGCTCCGGTGCCGTCGCCGGCCTGCACCAGTTCCGCGCGCAGCCGATGCAGTCCGCCGATATCGTCGACGTCGTACCAGACCGGCAGCCTGGTGACGGCAAGGCCGAGTTCGCGGGCGCGATCTTCGGTCTGAGCCAGGACTTCCGAAGTGCTCCAGGCGATGTCCTCGAACAGGCGGCGATGCGCGTGCTTCAGGCCGATCAGATAGTAGCCGCCGTCCTCGGCGGGACCGAGGACAAGTCGATCCCCGGGCGGTCGAAGCGCCTGCGCCGCCGCGACAAGAACCCCAGCGGGTAGCGTCGGGCTGTCGGAATTCACCAGACAGACCGCACCATAACCGGCGTCGAGCAAATCCGCGGTGGCATCGTAAAGGCTTGCCCCGAGACCGGGTCGGCGCGAGGGTAGCAGGCGCATGTTCTCCGCCAGCAACGGGTGGAATTCGGTCTCCGCGTCCGCCGGGGTGAAGGCGATATACCCGTCGATCGCCGTCTGCTCCGCGGCAGCCGCGATGTTCTCGGCGGCATCACGAATAAAGCAAGCGCTGAGCGCAGCAGCCTCTCCGGTCGTCAAGGGGGGAACAAGGCGCGTCTTGGCGACGCCGATCCGGGGGGCCTTGGCCATAATCGCGATCGCGCAGCGCCCGCGGCGATCGTCGCTCAACGCGTGCGGCCTTCCAGCTTGCGCCACGCGCCCGCCACGGCGGCGACAACTCGCAGCAATTCATGAGCGCCGTCCGCCTCGCCCTTCTCGAAATCGCCGGTGTTGACCGCCATCTGGTTGGTGACATGCGCCAGGCAGAGCACCGGTTTCCCGCGCGCTTGGGCGAAGGCGTAAAGCGCCGCCGCCTCCATTTCGACCGCGAGAATGCCCAGCGCGCGACAATGTTCGATCGCGCCCGGTGTCTCGCGAAACGGCGCATCCGTCGTCCACGCGGCGCCGCGGTAGATCGGCACTCCGCGTTGCTGCAGTGCCGCCATCGCCATGTCGACGAGCACCCCGTCAGCCTCGGCGAACGCCGTGGGCGGCAGGTAGTGGTAGCTGGTGCCCTCGTCGCGCAGCGCGCGGTCGATCACCACAAAATACGGCGGCGGCCCCTGCGCGACGATCTGACCGGCCGAGGTAACGCTGATCAGCAAACGGCAGCCCGAGACGAACAACTGCTCCGCCAACAGGACGGCAAATGACGCGCCCACGGCGCAACCGATGATGCCAAAGCGGTCCTGCTCGTCATCGAACTCGTAGAGGTCGGTGTGATAGCACGCCCAGGCCGTGGACAGGGACGCCCGGCCTTCGCGGCGCAGCAGGCGCAAGATGTCGCCATCCGGATCGAGCACGCAGATCTCGGGGATCTTGGCTTCCGGGATCGACTTTTGCCGCCTGGCCTCGCGCAGCAGATTGGCCGGCTCGAAAACCGACGGCGCCGCGAACTCCTTGCCCGTCAGGATCGGCGGTCCGTTGCACGAGCTCGGTTTGCTGCTCATGCTCCTCTTGTCGGTGATCCCCGATCGGGGCGTCAAGTCGTCGTTCCCTCGCGGAGATTAGCTACAGGAGCAGTGATGCACCCTGGTCGCCATGTTTGGGCTATTCGCGTTCGGCGCGCCTGCGTTAGGTTGTCGGGAAGCCCGATGGTACGGGGCGTCCAGGACATTCGGGGGGAGGCCATGCGAAAAGGCCAATTCGGGGCACGAAGCGTGCTCGTCGCGGCGGGGCTGCTGTGGGCGCTCAGTCCGATCGCGGCCAAGGCCGAGACCATCAAGATCGGCATCGTCAACAGCTACTCCGGCTTTGTCGCCCAGGCGGCCGACGAGATGCAAAAGGGCATCGACCTTTACGTCAAGCTGCACGAGAAGGACCTGCCGGACGGTATCAAGGTCGAGCTCATCAAGCGCGACGACACGTCGAATCCGGAAGTCGGCAAGCGTCTCGCGCAGGAGCTGATCACGCGCGATCAGGTCCGGCTTCTCGCCGGGATCATCCTGTCGCCCGTGGCGGCCGCGGTGGCGCCGCTGACCGCGCAAGCCAAGGTGCCGCTGGTGCTTACCAATGCGGCGGGCGTCCAACTTACCCGGTTGTCGCCTTATATCGTCCGCACCTCGTTCACGCTCTGGCAGCAGGGCTATCCGATCGGCAAATGGGCGGCCGAGCAGGGGTGGAAGACCGGCTACACCGAGGTCACCGACTTTATCGCCGGGCACGATTCCGAAGCGGCGTTTATCAAGGGCTTTACCGATGGTGGTGGCAAAGTGCTCGATTCCGTGCGTTTTCCCATGCAGAATCCGGATTTCGTACCGTTTGTGCAACGGGTCAAGGACGCGAAGCCCGATGTCGCGTTCCTCTGGGTCCCGGCACAGACCCAGGCGACGGCGATGATGAATGCGATCCGCGATCTCGGATTGCGCGAGGTGGGCATTCGGATCGTCTCGGCTCAGGATCTGCTGCCGGATGAAGAGCTGCCGAAGATGGGTGACACGCCGCTTGGCCTTATCACCGCCGGCAATTATTCGACCGCGGCGGACCGGCCCCAGAACAAGGCGTTCCTTGCGGCCTGGAACAAGGAGTACGGCGATCAGGCGATCCCCGATTTCTTCTCGGTCGACGGTTGGGACGGGATGGCGGCGATCTTTGATCTGATCAAGGCGACCAAGGGCAATTTCACTGGCGACCAGGCGATGGAGTTTCTGTCGCACTGGAAGAACCCGGACAGCCCGCGCGGCCCGATCGAGATCGACCCCAACACCCGCGACATCGTGCAGAATATTTATATCCGCGAGGTCAAAAGGGTGGATGGCAAGCTTGCCAATGTCGAGATTGCGACGATCCCCAGGGTCAAGGATCCCTGGAAAGAGCTGAACCCGCCCAAATAAAAGCGATCGGGTGTTTCCATCACGGTCGTCGGGGCACATCGCGTGAGCGGCGTGATCAGCGCCATCGTCAGCATCGGCTTTCACGGCCTCGCTTTTGCCATGGTGCTTTATCTGATCTCCGTCGGGCTCTCGGTGACGATGGGGCTGATGGGGTTTGTGAACCTGGCGCACGGCGTCTTCGCCATGCTGGGCGGTTACGTCATGACCAGCCTGATGGGTCGCTACGGCGTGCCCTTTGCCGGCGCGCTGGCGATCGCCGCCCTTACCAGTGCGCTGGTCAGCATTCCGTTGGAGCGTTTGTTGTACCGCCGCTTCTACGGTGGCGACGAACTCGACCAAGTGCTGCTGACCATGGGATTGGTTTTCATGTCGGTCGCGGCGGCGACCTTCTTGTGGGGCCCGCTGACGCAACACATGCAGCCGCCGTCATGGCTGAGCGGTCAGATTGCGCTTGGCGATCGCGGCTTCCCAATCTATCGATCCTTCCTGATCCTCTGCGGTGCCGGGCTGGTGACGGCCTTGTGGCTCGGGTTGGAGCGCACGCGGTTCGGTGCGCAGGTCAGAGCGGCGGTCGACAATTTGCGGATGGCGCAGGCGGTCGGGATCAACACCTCGGGCTTGTTCATGGTCACCTTCGCGCTCGGCAGCGGCCTCGCCGGATTGGGCGGCGCGCTCGGCGCCGATTTGCTGTCGATCAGTCCGTCTTATGCGCTCCAGTACCTGGTTTATTTCATCGTCGTCGTGGCGGTTGGCGGGCTCGGCAGCATTCGTGGCCCGTTTATCGCGGCGCTGCTGATCGGAATCGCGGACACCGCGTTTAAATACCTGCTGCCGGGGCTTGGGGCATTTTTTATCTACGCGCTGACGATGGCGCTGTTGCTGTGGCGGCCGCAGGGCCTTTTCGGTCGCGCGTAATGGCGGAGACGCCAACAACGGCGGCGAAGACCCTCATCCTCAACAGCTTTGCGGCGCGTCATCGCTTTCGTCCGATCGAAGCGCTGCCGTGGCTGGCGGCGCTGGCTGGGTATTTCCTGTTTCCCGGCTATTTGTCGCTCGGCTCGCAGATCTTCGCGACGATCCTTTTTGTGCTCTCGGCCGACCTGGTGCTGGGATATGCCGGGATCGTCACGTTGGGACAGGCGGCTTTCTTTGGGACCGGCGCCTACACCGCCGGGATCCTTGCCGCCAATGGCTGGGGCGAGCCGATCAGCGGGCTGCTCGCCGCGTCGCTGATAGCGGCGGCGGTCGGGTTTGTCTCCGGCCTCGTCATCCTGCGCACCAGCGGGCTCGCGCTGCTAATCCAGACGCTCGTTGTCGCCGCGATGCTCTACGAGGCGGCGAACAAGGCCGGTCGCTGGACGGGCGGTGACGACGGACTGCAAGGCATGGATGTCTCGCCGGTTTTCGGGCGCTATCCGTTCGACATGTTCGGGCGTGCCGCCTATGCCTATTGCCTTGTCGTGCTGTTTATCGGCTGGCTGATCGCACGCTGCATCGTGCATTCGCCGTTTGGCCGTTCGCTGACCGGCATGCGCGAAAATACCGCGCGGATGCATGCGATCGGCGCGCCGGTGGGCCGTCGGCGTCTGGTGATCTACACGATCTCGGCCGCGCTCGCCGGCGCCTCCGGTGCGCTCATCGCCCAGACGACGAGCTTTGTCGGCTTGACCTCGCTCAGCCTGGAGCGCTCGGGCAACGCGCTCATCATGCTGATCATCGGCGGGCTCGGTCGGCTTTACGGCGCCTTTATCGGCGTGCCCCTGTTCATGATCGCGCAGGATCGTTTTTCGGCGATCGACCCAGTCTACTGGTATTTCTGGATCGGTCTGCTGATGGTGCTGATCGTTGTGTTCGCTCGAGGCGGTGTGCTCGGCTTGCTTGAACACGCGTATAAGCGCTTCCGGCGATGACCGAAGCCGCCCTCGAAACCCGCGGCTTGTCAAAAAGCTTTGGCGCCCTCGCCGTCGCCAATGGCATCGATTTCCGACTGGAACCGGGCGCCCGCCACGCGCTGATCGGTCCCAATGGGGCCGGCAAAACCAGTTTTGTGAACCTCGTCACTGGGGCGCTGCGGCCGAGCGGCGGGACGATCCATCTCGGCGGGGTGGATATCACCGGCCTAGCCCAGTCGGCGCGGGTCAAGCATGGTCTCGTCCGCACGTTTCAGATCAGCGCGCTGTTTCAGCGTCTCTGCGTGCTGGAAAATGTCGCCTTGGCCATCGCCGAGCGGGAAGGCGTCGCCGGCGGGTTGTTTCGCCCGGCGGGCCGCCATCGCCGCGTCATCGAAGAGGCCTATCATCTGCTTGAGACGCTGGGCCTCGCCGACCAGGCGCTGGCGCCTCTCAATGCTCTGGCCTACGGTCGACAGCGTCTGGTCGAGATCGCCGTCGCGCTCGGGCTGGGACCCAAGGTGCTGCTACTCGATGAACCGGCTGCCGGCGTCCCGTCGGGTGAAAGCGGTGTCATCGTCTCAGTTATCGAGCGACTGCCCGCAGATGTCGCGGTATTGATCATCGAACACGACATGGGGCTGGTGTTCCGCCTTGCGCGTACCATCACCGTACTCGTCCAGGGCAGCGTACTGGTCGAAGGATCGCCCGCCGTAATCGCCGCCGACCAGCGCGTGCGCGACGTCTATCTCGGCGAGCGGAAGCATCGATGAAGCGCTCAGCCGAAGCCGCCTTGGTGCTCGATGAAGTCGAAGCCGGGTACGGCGAGACCGTCATTCTGGAGGACATCTCGCTCGTCGTGCCGCCCGGCGGGACGTTGGCTGTGCTCGGCCGTAACGGTGTCGGTAAGACGACGCTGCTGTCCACGATCGTCGGGCGCACGACGCTGCGTGCCGGGCGGATCGCGTTCGCCGGCACCGACATCTCGGCGCTGCCGGGCTATCGCCGCGCCCGGCTGGGCATTGGCCTCGTGCCGCAGGAACGCGAAGTGTTTCGCTCGCTGACCGTGGAGGAAAATCTCGCCGTCGCGGCGCGAATGGGGAGTTGGTCCGTTGCCCGCGTGTACGACCTGTTCCCTCAGCTGGCGGCGCGCCGCGGCAGCCGCGGCAACCAGCTCTCGGGCGGCGAGCAGCAGATGCTGGCGATCGGTCGCGCACTGATGAGCAACCCGACGCTGATGCTGATGGACGAGCCGCTCGAAGGGCTCGCCCCGGTCATCGTCGACGCGCTCCTGATGGCGCTCGAACGGCTAAAGCACGAAGACAATCTGGCGCTCGTGCTGATCGAACAGCACGCGCGCATCGCGCTCGAGTTTGCCGCCGAGGCGATCGTCCTCGATCGTGGCCGGATCGTCTTTTCCGGCCCGAGCCAGGAACTGCTCGCCGCGCCGGACCGTCTGGACGCACTGCTCGCCGTATCGGCACAGCCGTTAAAGGGCATCGGAACGGGCGGCCTTCCATAAGGCTCGTCTTTTCGGCGTGGAAGGCCACCGGCGATCGTGCAGACAGCTTTGCAATGGCCCGTCAAAGGTTATCCAGACTCCAGTCGGTTGAATTTTTCTCGGTTACGCTCGAAATAGTTGAAATATGAATCTATTTTTAGATATCGTTATTCATGATGCATCGTTAGATCATCCAGAGCTTCGACACGAGCGAACAAAACAAGAATTGTCCGGAGGGCCGCAATGCCTGAGCCCATCTTGCGCGTTTGGCATGCATATTGGGATCTACCGATATTTTTGCAAATTTTCGTTTTCATATTCGTTGCGTTGCTTCTCGGGTTTGCGATTTGGAAATGGTTGCCGTCACTGCGCTGGATGATTTCGTGGTTTCTGGATAATTGTCATCGCTTATTCGCGGTCGTGTTTGTCGTTTTCGCCACCACCGATCTTCTTGCCCGGCCCGGGCTGACGACTGTTGTCGACGGCATCGTTGTTCCGACTGACTCAGTCAACCTGACAATCGAACTTTTAGACCGCGCTAAAATTGGCGTACTGATCTATGCATTACTGTTCGTGTTATCTTCCGCATACGCTCTGTCGCCAAATCGCCTCTCCCCTTACCCAGGACAAACGGGCTCGTCGGAAACCTGACGAGCGCCTTGAAAAGACTGCGCACCTCCTCGCCGAAGGCCTCGCAAGTCTAACCGAGGCCACCTCGGAATTAGCGCGGTTGCCCGAAGAGATACGAGCGGCAGTAAACATTGCCGGCCAGCAGGATCCCGCTATGCGCAATGGTCCTCCTAAGATCACCCCGCTTCGCCCGGCAAGCCGAAGCGATGGCGCGTGATAAATGTTGACGCTGCTGCAGGCTCTGTTGCACGTCAGTATCGCTTATGTCCTGCTGGTTGTCGGCGGGACGGTTTCAGTGCTGAAGCCACCGGTTCAACGTCATCTTGAGTATGACAAGTTCATTGTACTTTCGAGTGCTTCGCTGAAATTCAATTTTTTGATGGCGACCTTGTACTTCTCGAAATCGGAATACAGCATGAAGTGCGAGGTCATCTCGGCCATCGGCGAGCAGGCCGCTTGCCGCGGTAAAGCTGCGCGGCTGGATAAGCTCAGGCAGCAACTTATCCAGCTTCGCGCCGCTCTGCAGCGCACGACTCTGCCAATCCACGTCGCGGTTACGGTCGAAGGCTTTGCCTCGATCGATCAAGATGTTGCCGATTATGATAACGTTGGCTTGTCAAACGACAGAGCCCGAAGCGTTTACGACGAGCTTATGGATGTCGACATGGCTGCGCCGCCTGCTCTGAAGAACTTTGTCATCAAACCGGAACGCAAGGGAATCTTCCTCCCAAAGGCATGGTGGGGCGAGATTGATGAAGGAATTCCCCGCGGCGTCGATATTTCGGAGGACACTTGGCATAGCTGGAAAGACCAGTTGGTACCGCGCGGTTCCACGTGTGCCGAGGGAATTGGCCTTGAGTTGCCCAGCGAGTTGCAGCAGCGGCTCTTCCAAAAGCTTAAACGGCAAAACCGAAGCGAGCTTGACAAAGAATTGGAAAGCGGTCGCAAGGTGGAGGTTTGGGTGAGGACGGACTCGATGTACATTCGAAACTACATCAATCCGGCGCACAAAAAGCCTGATTGCATCATGGAACGGAAGAAAGTTCTCTAGTCAAAATGGCATCGAGCTTTACACCTTCTCTGCCGTTGAAAAGACCATGCAGCGTATTATCGTAGGTCTGGTTAAAGACGAAGCCGCCCCCTTCCTCATCTTCAAAGCTCAAATTGCTGGCGCTGATCATTGCTGCCGGATGCTGAGCCTTCCACAGGAATTTCTCGCCGGGCAGCGGGCCATAAATGTACACGATGTCCGCCGTTCCATCACTCTCGACCCTTCTGACGATCAGGCCGCCGCAGACCCGCGAATTCCATGCGGCGCCCGTCCAAACCCCGAGGAACCCGCGGTATGCTGCCGGCACTCCCGTTGCTTCGATCACGAAATCAACTGGTTTGCCGCAAATGTTGATTGTGGAGGCGATCCGCCGCGGTTGAGCGGCTTCGATGGCGACGATCTCGCTTTGTGCGGCCGCTCTACGTGCACAAAATATGCAGGTGCTGACATAGGCCTGAAGCGCATATTTACTCCCACGGGCAGCCGTATAGGCTCGCTCTTCTTGCTCGGCCGTTGCGTCTATTCTGGCTTTTTCTTCCAGCGCCGCGCTCTTGTAAACGCACACGGTGCAGGTGTTAACGTACGTCAGCAACGCCTCCTTGTTGCCGCGGGCCGCTTTATAGGTTCGTTCCTCCTGATCGGCCGTGTCGAGCCTAGCCTTCTCCTGCAGCGCCGCCTCTCGGTAGGTGCATGTTTCGCAGGAGCTGACGTAGCCTTGCAGCGCCTCGCGCTTGCCGCGCGCTGCGTTGTAGGCGCGCTGCTCGCGCTCGACTTGCTCTGTCTTATGTAGCTCCTCCGAACGCTGTTCACGTTGCGTGTGATCGGTGCTCTGCGCGGTTGTTTGCGCTGGTGCTGGCGCCGTAGAGGACGGCGAGGGGGCTGCTGATGGTGTGTTCACGTGTCGGTCGATCGCGGTCACTGCAATGGCGGCCAAGATCGGCTGCTGATGGTGTGTTCACGTGTCGGTCGATCGCGGTCACTGCAATGGCGGCCAAGATCACCAGGACGATGGCCGCCCCGCTCCCCCAGCGGAACATCGCCCCACCGGCGGGGTGGGGCTCGGCATGTCGTGGGTCGGCCGCTTTCAGCGCCGGAGTGTCGATGGGCGCCGACGCGACAGCGTCCGTCTTGAAGGACGCGACCAATCGCGCCGGCGACATGCGCGTTTCGAAAATGCTCATGCCGCGCGGGACCGTCCGACCCTCCCCGGCGGGTCGTCTTGTTCCGGCGGATTGCTCTAGCGATTCCCCTATAACCCAGCCGCGCCGGGCGACGTAACGCGCGATGTATGCGCGCGCGTTCGCCTCATCGATGCCGCCGCCTGCGGCATCGCGGACCAAGCGGTCGAGCCTGTCGGTACTGATCGCCCCATTGGTCGCGGCTGCATCTAAAAGCGGCACCAGCCCTTCCAGCTTCAGACTGAGCAGGTCGTCGCTCGCCCGCACCACCCCCAATGCCAACGCCCAGCACTCGACGCTCCACTGTGCCAGATAGGCCGGGAGATTGGAGCCGTTCGCCAGCCGCTGGCTCAGCCTTCTCAACAGCACGCTTCTCGGGACGCTGCTGAGCAAACCATGTTGTAGCTCGGCAACAATCCCCGCATCGACGGCCGCGACCAGCGCTGCGCATTCGTTGCCATATTCAAGACCGCATTCGCTCGTCAGTCGCGCGTCGCAGTCCGTTGCGTCGTGGCAAATGCTGGTCCCATGCTGGGAAACCAACTCGGCCAGTTTTGACCGGGGCAAATCGACCACCGAGGTCACCTTTCCACTTCCCCGCGGCCCGAGTATCCGTCGCCGTATTCATGCCCTTCGGATCGCGGTTGCTTGGTGGACGGTCTTGGGTCGGCTGCTTGGACCTGCAGCGCGGGATAGACCGGCGGCGCAAAATGAATCGCCGGTTTCAAACGGCCGCATTGCACGAGGACGGAGACATTCAGCAGGTAGCGAACGACTGGCCCACGAAGCAGCGCAGAGCGGCCTGCCCCCAGGTGAAGTCCGCGAGCGGCCAGGAATTCGGCGATTACCGGAGCCGGTAGAATGACACCGACAGACGGTCTGTCGGTGTCGTACCCGATCACCATTCCCAACATCGAGCCGTCGCTGTCGACGACGAGACCGCCGCTCGTTCCCGGCCTTATCGGAGCATGGATGGCCCAAATGGCTCTGCCAGCGACATCGTTCCCCGTACCGGCAAAACCGCCGCGCGCAACGGCGGGAACGAGCGGGTGCCGGGCGTGAACACCGAAACCGAGAGCAGAGACGGGCTCGCCCATGCGTGGCTGAGCGGAGACCGGCGCGGCAGCGATCTCAGGTGCGTTTATCCCGCTTTCCAGCAAGGCGATGTCGCGATCGGGATCGACCGCGCGTATGCGGGCGTCCGACATTGCGCCATGACGGTTCCAGATCGAGACATGGTCACAGCCCAAGACGGTATGAGCGTTGGTCAGCACGAAGCCCTCATACGAGATAAAGAATCCGGTCCCGCTTCTGAGGCGTACGGAGTTCCCTGAAACGGGAACGGCCGCTTCCACTTGCGTTGCTTCCACTGACGCCGGCTGGCGCATTTCATTAGCCACCACAAATGGCGATGGCGGCATCAGCAAGGTGCATGAGGGCAAGCTCGCAAGACAGATCAGAGGTGCCCAAGGGCTGGTACCGCGCGATGACACAACCGGCCCGTAGTCGTTTCCTTCGGGCCATGCCCCTCAGGCCGGATGAGCGGTGCCGTTTGGCGCGACGCACATCGTACCTTTGGCCGTGGGTTGTGCCCCATTGAGGAATTCGGTGTACGGGCTGCAGATCTCGTTGGTGGCCGGGTTGGTGTAATTGCTTGTTTGTGTGATCCGGTGATGGACCGGCGCCTGCCCTTCCGTCGGTGATGGCGCATCGTAGTCATAGCTGGCGAATTGCGATGGCTGCAGCGGCACGGCTGCGCCCTGCGCCATCGCCGCGCGCTGAGCGGCCGCTTGCTTCAGCAGCATTTGAGTGAAGTTTTGCATGGCGTACTGGCGGCAATTCGCGTCCATCTGCGCCCCCGTCAATGTTCCGGCGCCAGCGCCGACCGCAGCGCCGATCAAGGCGCCGCGTCCGCCGCCGATGGCGGCGCCGAGTGCGGCGCCAAGTAGCGAGCCCACAACCGCGCCGCCGGCCGCGTTGCTGAGGGTGCTCGTGCAGTAATCCGGCATCGGACCTGCCGAGGTCGCAACCATCTGCCCTGTGCAGCCGGCGAGTGAAACGACAAGCACGGCCGTCGTCATTAAAGCGGTAGGGTTGCTGACCATATCGTCGTTCTTTCCCTCGGAATGCTCGTCCGCCCGCAGCAGACGGATCCGCGCAGCGAAATATACTACTTTTAAGAGAAATATTAAACGTTTCGGAGAGAAAGATACATAGCGGTCAGTCCGTTGATCAGCGGAAAGCTCAGCGAGCGGCTTGCTTGTATTCGCTCAAGGCATTTGGCCCCGGCTTGGCAATACCGTCGTGCAGCGCCATTACGGCGAGGTCATTATCGCCGACAAAACATTGGAATGTCTGGGATTCGTGGACAAAACACTCGACTTTTCTTTGAGCTTTGTCGAGGTAGTTTCGCAATACGGCGACATGGGGATTTTCGGACGACTTTCCGAGCGGATCGACGATCCCGAACAATTGCACCGACACGGTCTCGCCCGGCTGTGTCGAGACGACCCGCAAGTTCCGCGCGGAGACGACGACGTAGAGTGTTGCGGCGCTTGATGCGCCGCGTACGACACCTTCGAGATCGGGAGACCCGGGCGGTGGCCGGACGGCGAGGAGTTCCAGTTGCAGAATTTCGTCCAACGCCGGCTGTCGAAAACCGCATCGGCTGCACGCCCCGACATAGGTACGCAGGGCGGGAAGGCTTCCTCGCGCCGCGCGGTAAGCTTGCTCGTCGTCGGCGACGCGCGACAGTTCGGCCAGTTCCGACCGTGCCGTCTCGCCGAACGCACAGACGCGGCACTCGGTGAGATAGGCCTGAAGCGCATCACGATGACCCCGCGCGGCCCGATAGGTTTGCGCTTCCCGCACGCGGGTGATCTCGTTAAGCGCTTGCTGCTTGAACGCGCAAATGTTGCATCGTTCGACGTATGATTGCAGCGCCTGCGGGTCGCTATCCGCGGCCCGGTACATTCTTTCTTCCGCCGCAGTCCGAAGGCCGTTGACTTCCGCCCTGGCGGCGTCGCCGAAAGCGCAGACCTTGCAGTCGTTGAGATAGGCGACGAGCTCTTCGAGATTGCCGTGCGCCGCTTCATACGCCCGGCGTTCCCGGTCGACAATGTATGCAGACCGGATGAATTGCCCCACGGCGCCGACTATCGCGGCGACGAGGAGGCATAGCGTGGTTATGACGGCGAGCCGCGCGTAGGCTCGCATTCGCGCAGCCTGCGAAACCCCGCGCGTCGGGTCCAGCCCCGAAGGCCCGCTGCTCATCGACGTAGGCAGATCGTCAGCGGTGCGGGTAGGGACTGGCGGCAAGATTCCCCTGCGCGCGCGAGATCTGCGCGCGGCCGGTAATGCGCCCGCCGGCAACCTGGGTCCGGCCGGCGCCTGGGCACTGCCCACTCGTGGTCGCGGCGCATATCTTGTCAAATGCGCCCGGGCATCTTCGTCGTCAATTCCGTGCGTACGAGCCTCGGCGACGAGCCGCTCTATGGCGTGATCGGGCAGTGGACCACCGTCGCGGGCCTCATCAATCAGCGGCTGGATTTGTGCAAGCTTGGTGATCATCAGATAGTCGCTTTCGCGGACTATCCGCAGCGCGAGCGCCCAGCATTCAACACTCCACCTTGCCCAATACGGCGACAGTTCCGAGTTTTTGGCGAGCCGCCGGCTCAATCGATCGAGCAGCACCGCTCGTGGTTCGCTGCTCAAAGCGCTGTTCTGCAGTGCCCGGCCGATACCCTGGTCGGCCGCCGTGGCAAGGCCGGCGATTTAGTCCTTGAATTCAGTTCCGCAGGCCTCCGACAATATCCGCTCGCATCGGCCAGGCTCCGTGACGACCGTCGGCCCGTGGCGGTCCACGAGTTCCGCCAATTTTGCGCGCGGTAAATCGGCGTCCATCCCGCGCCAGCCGTCCTATCGGTTAAAGGTCGGCAACGACATAAATTCGTCGGCGGCAATCGCAAACGCCAAGGTGTCGTGCCCGGCGAGCAGAAACGTCGTAATGCCGATCAGCCGTCCCCGGCTGTCGAAAAGCCCGCCGCCGGACGATCCGGGTGAGATCGCCGCCGAGGTTTGCACCAGTCGCAATCCGCCGCGCGAACGCAGACCGCTGATCAATCCTTCGCCAAGGGTCCGCATCAGCCCCGATGGATTGCCAATCGTATAGACCCGCTCGCCTACTTCGAGGCCCGAATAGGCGCCGATTTCGCCGACGGGCTTGACCGTCCGAGCACTTTCAAGGACGCAGCGGTCGCCCACCCGGTCGGCATACCGCAACACGGCCTGCCAGGGAGTGGTGCGGCCATCGGAAATCATCACCATGTCCAGTTGCCCGACGACATGGCAGTTGGTCAGCAGCCGAGCTGATGATACCGCCACGGCCGAACCGATCGACACTTGCCGCGACGCGGAGCCGGTCGATACAACGAAATAGACCGACGATGAGGCGAGCGTGAACAGCTGTTCCGCGTTCAATGGCTGTCCCGTGGCGCGGCGAGATGTGGCGGGCGGTGCGTCCGAGAAACGCGGCGGCGGAAGCTCTGCGGACGCTTCCCGCCCTTGACGACGCAGGCAGTCGTCATAAGCAATGAGACCTAAATTCTTGCTGCCGAGGCAGACAAGCCTCAGACGGTCGCGCTGTGTCGCGGTCAGCGCTGCCAAATCGACCAGCGTGCGCCCGTTGAGAACGGCGAGCGTCATCGTTAAGCAGTTGTAATAGGCCACATGATCGGTACTGGCCTGTTGATGGCAACCGCGCTCGAGCGCGTCGCGATGATCAGGGGACATGGTCTCGGCATGACCGAGGCATGTCACTGCCGAGGTGGCGGCCACGCAGCCGAGGACAGCTAAAGCGAAAGATCCTGATACCCGTCGCATCACGACACATTATTTTCCTGTAGTCAATTTATAATTGTATTTTAATGGTATTATAGCTTGAACGAAAAGTCTTAGTTTCGTTATGGTTGAGATATGTGGGTTACGCAAAGCTCTGGCGGTCGCTTCCTACGCCTCCTGGCGGCGGCGATGCTAGCGTTCGCCCGCCCGGCGGTTGGGGCGGAGGCGGTATGCCTTCCGGAGAATGTAGCCCTAGCGGGGACTCCCGCTGCCGAAACCGACAGGATCGGCGCCAGCGGCAACGCCGTCGTGTATCTCGACGTTTCCGTCAGCATGCAGGGCTTCGTGCGCCTCGATCGCGGCGAGCAGGCGCTGTACATCGATACCGTTCTCGGCCTTCGCCAAGTGCTGGAGCAGATCGCCGCCGAAACCGCGTTCAACAGCTTCGGCACCGCGATACGCCCGCTCGACCCCGCCGACCTGATCGCGTCGACACGCCCCGAATTTTATGTCTGCAACCAGGAAAACAAGAGCGGTTGCGACACGCGACTCGACATGGTGCTCGATGCCGTAGCCGCCAGTGACGACAACACGCTGTCGATCGTGGCGACGGATTTATTCCTGAGTGACCGCGACCTGATCGGATCAACCTTTGGGACGATGCGCAACAGCCTGCAGCGGGTGCTGCGCAGTGGCAAGTCGATTGGCGTAATGGGGGTCTCCGCAGCTTTCAACGGAGTCGTCTACGACCTGCCTGGGAAAAGGACAAAATACACCTATCAAGGAAAGCGGCCTTTCTTTCTTTTGATTATGGGAGCTGATGATCGAAAGATACTCAAAATAAAACAAATACTTGAGAAAGAATTGCTGACCGATGTGTTGCCTGAGCGTTACCGCTTTGCGTTTTTTACCTTGTATCCAGCGTATCCGATAACCGCGTCGGCACCGCTTCGCCTCGAACCAAGTAGCGCGATCGTGCGAACCGAGCGCTTGCCGAAAGGGCCACCGGAATTGCCGGTGCTCGTGCTACGCAAAGGAGCCGACCACCTCACCAGTCGCCAGCCGCTGATCGCGCTGCAGAAGCCGTTCACCGCGCCGCTCGGCAACTTCAAGCTCAGCGACTCGCTGTGGATGTATTCGGACTCCTTGGTGTGTCCGGCCGGGACGTGGCTGCCGTGGCAAGAACGGGTCGTCACTGCGGGCGCCGAGGGGGGCGATCTGGTGGTAAGCCTCAATCCGGCGGCGCTGCGGCACCTGCCGGCGCGGAAATTCTTGCTGCGAGCGAAAGTCAATGCCGCCAGTACAAGCAAGTCCGAACAATTGACCGGTTGGCTGCACGACTGGGGCTTTGCCAATGATCAAGTTGACAAGGTCTTGAAGCAGAAACCGGATATGTTTCCTGTACTAAATCTCGGTCAACTCGGTGACTCGTTACAGAGCATCATCGACGACGAGTTCAAGCCCGTAACCGTGGCGGATTTCCTGCTGGCCTTTCGGAAGGACGATTGAAATGCTGCGGCTGTTGATTGCGTTGGCTTGGATGTTTGCCGTAGAGGCGGCATGGGCCGCAGTGTTATGTCTTGCCGCTATTTTTACTATTCCAAAGATTTGGCTAGCTGATACATTCCTCGACCCTATATATCTTAACCAATCGTCTCAGATTGTCGAGTCGTCGACCAATGACATGATAGCAATTTTTGTTACTTCTGGTTTATTAATTATTGTTGTTAGTATAATTTGCTCTATATCTTGGCATATCTTTTCTGCCATTGTTCGAATAAATGGGCCGGGTCAGGCGGGTAAATTTTGGTGGCTTTGGCTATTGATTTTCATCACAGGGTGGATCGCGTCGCTTGCATCGGCGTATTATTACGTGGGGTTGTCGAGACTTGTCCCTAACAACGCTATGTTTGAGTTTTATGGTGCGGCGACGATCCTATTTTTACTTTCTTATTACATAGGCACTGGGTTTTCGACGACGCGAAAGCTGCGGCCGGCCGTTCCGTTCGCGCGCCTGTTGCCGGCATAGCGAGGCGGCAATGGCGCGCTGCTTCTTTATCGGTATTGGCGGAACCGGCGCCAAATGCGCCGAGGCCCTGATTTACCTATGCGCCGCCGGACTCGGTCCAAGCAGGTGCTCGATCTTGCTGGTCGATCAAGACGAGCCAAATGGGAACGGCGAGCGTTGCCGACGCCTGCTCGAGGCTTACGTGCAGTTGTACGGGCTCCTCCCGCCTGAGCGCGCTCTCGGAGGGCCCCACCTGTTCCGTACCGACGTCGCCGCGCCCGCCGGTGGCGTGTTTTGGTGCCCGAGCGCGCGACAGGGAACCCGACTCCACGACATATGCAATTATGGCTTGTTGAGCCCGCTGCAGCGGGAACTCGTCGACTGCCTCTATCTGCCAAGCGAACGAGAGCAGACGCTCGACATGGGATTTCGCGCACGGCCGAGCGTCGGTGCGGCGGTGCTGCTGGCACAGACGCTCGAAGGCGACGCGTTTTGGCAGACAGTGTTTGAATTGATCGACGAGGCGCGACGGGGAGAGCCGGTCAAGATATTTCTGCTTGGGTCGATTTTCGGTGGCACCGGGGCCGCCGGCCTACCAACCTTCGCCCGTCTGATTCGCCGTGCCGTTGCCGATAGAACCGGGGACAAGGTCGCGGTCGGTGGCGGCTTGGTGCTGCCCTATTTCTATTTTCCGGCGGCACCCCGGCAGGATCGCGATCTGTTGCCGGATTCGGCTGCATTCCTTGAACAGACACAGGGTGCACTGGGCTATTACAATCGTCTGTTCGCCGAGGAAGCGCTGTTCGACAACCTTTACGCGATCGGCTGGCAGCCGCTGCTGGAGATCAAGGCGTACAAGGAAGGGGGCAAGGAGCAGCGCAACCCAGCGCTGCTGCCCGAGTTGTTTGCTGCCCTCTGCGCCCTGCGCTTCTTCGCTAGCGACGATCCTGCACCTGTGACCTATTTTGGCCGCGAACCATCGTCCGTCACCTGGGTCGACCTGCCGCAAATCCACCCGCTGAACCGTGACGAGGTGCGCCAAGCTTTGGGCATGCTGTTACGGTTTGGTCATGCGTTCCACAACGTATACCGCCGCGAACTCTCCGCAGCCCGATGGCGTCAGCATCACCGAGAGGTCTGGTTCCGGCGCCTGATCGGGGAAGCCGATGCAGCGCTCGCAGACCCGGCGATTTAAGGTCTGCTCGATCTTGTTGATTTCTACAGCGCCGAATTGCTGCGCTGGACAGCCAATATCGCCTTCGGCGGGGCTGGTGACGGCGCGGATGTCCGTCTCTGGCGGGTGGCGCAATATGCCCGTCCGACTGGGGACCCGTTCGAGCGGGCGGAACTCGCGCCGGCTCCGGATTTTCACCGCACTTTCGGCCGTCTGATCGAAAGCGAGGAAGGACCTGATCTGGCGACTGTATTTGATCGGTTGACATACCACCGGCTAGGTGGGGAGCGGCGCGCCGTGCCAGCGAATTTTATCAGCGGACTGCATCAGGCCTGCGCGTTTAGGCCCCGCTGACGGCTCTGGAGGGGAACCGTGCAGTCGACCAGTCTGGCTTTGCCGCCGCTTATAGAGGGGCATCAAGTACCGTTTTCTCAGCCGCCCGGGGAGACAGCCCAGGTCGGCAGTTACGGTATCCTCGCGGTGATCGCCGCCAATCTCGGGTTGCCAGGTCTCGATGCGCATCGAGAGGAGCTGGTATCGATACCCGACGTCTGGGCGCAGGTTGAGGTGTTCCGCACCGCGTTGTACGACGACCGCCATCCGCTGCACCGGCGTGCGGTTGGAGAATGGCGCGGATTGATCGCGACATTCGCTCTGCGTGCGTATCGCGAGGGTGTTGTCTCGACCGCGCGCATCGTGCTCGACCATGATGTCCGCAATGGCGCCGACAGGCGGCTGATCGAAATCCTCAACCGAATTCGGCCGACGGCGGCACTGACACCGCGGCACCATTGGCATGAAATCGGGCTGATTCGCGCCTACGAACACGTCTTGGGCCTGTTGGTGCCGACGACATTAGTATGCCCGGCCCGCCGGCCGCCCGCCGCCCTCGTTGGGCGTCTGCCATGGATTTTTCCGGACCGCATCGTTGACCCATTGCGGGTTCAAGAGATCAGCCGCGGCGACCGCCCCGATGTCAGTACGGACGAGATCGCGGTGCTCGGTGAATTCTGCCGGCAAGCCGTCCATTTTCTCGATAACGATGAGACGGCGAAGATCGAATTGGCAAGGCGGGATCCGGGCCTGGTCGGTCGGCTGCGGCAGGCATTTTCATCATTCCAGGATGATGCTGACCGGCGCGGAGCGAGTGCCGTCCGCGGGGAATACGAGCGGCGAACGCTGCATCTGGAGCTGCCGCAGCAGCCTCTCTTCCCGCTGCTGGCGAACGCACTGGCGATCCGGCGGCCGCGAGTGTTGCAGACGCTGCTTCCAGTGCGGAGCGAACTGGCACAGGCAGGGATCAAAGGGATTCTGCTCATCGACCGCGACCTGCCACAGGCCCTGGGAACGACGGCCTCCGAGATCACGGTCTGGGACAATACCTCCTTGCAGCGGGTGCTCGACGAGCCGGCGACGTTTGATGTTGTTAAGCTCGCTGCCGCCATCGAAGGCTACTTGTGTCTGCGAGCGAGCGAACTGTTCACGACGCATTTCTATCGCACCGACAAGGTTCAGGTCGAGGCGCAGCCGGGACGGTTCCGCGATGCTCTGCTGCCGGTGACGCCGGCGGTCATGATGCTGATGACCTCTGACGAACTTAAAAGCGCGATAGAGATCGATGTCGGTCATCACCAGAACATCGTCACCTTGCGCCTGCGCCTCCCGAACGGTTCCGCGGAAACCTACTACGCACTGCGCAAGGTCTATAACGATGAAGTCGACATTATCAATCGCGAGCAGCCACCGACAACGCTAGCGTTTTGGCCGGATTTCGAGCACCCGGACTGGCATTGGCACTTTGCCTATTACGGCGGAAATCTGCAGCAGCATTTCGCGCCGCGCATGTTTGTCTCGGCGCGGACAATGGCGGCGTTCATCGCGGCCGGGGAGGGACCCGCGGCGCGCGTCCGGCGAGCCGAACAGCTCGTGCACGAGCCGCATTTCCTGGCCGAGCAGCTTCCACTGTCCCAAACCTCGGCGCTTGCGGAACTGTACCGCAGTGAAGCCGCCCCTGAGGCGCTCTATTGCGACTGTGTCGTCGATCAACGGGCGACCGGCTTTGTCGACAGCAAGGCGCGCACCGCGGTCGGGATGCTGTTGCTGCCGACACCAAAACGGCCGCCGGCGAACCCGGTACGCTGCCAAATCGGCATCGACTTCGGCACTGTCAATACCGCCGTCTATTGGAAGGTCGGGGTCAGCGCCAAGCCCGAGCGCATGGTGTTCAAGAACCGCCTAGTGCTGCCATTTGATCTGACCGACGACACTCAGCGGGCAACGTTCCAGGAGTTTTTGCCCCTCGCCGATGTCGATATTCCGTTCATGACCGTGCTGCGCAACCGGCAGATCGGTCCGGCGGCGCCGGAGCTGCCGCTGTGGGGCAGCCATATCTACTATCTGACGGAGATGGACCGCGCGCTCCGCGAGCTGGCGGGTGACCGGCTGCGCTTCGAATTGAAATGGTTGAACGATAGCGAGGAACGACGGCCGATCCTGACATTTCTCGCGCAGGTGGCGCTTCAGTCATTGGCGGAGGCAGTGGCGGCGGGGCTTTCCCCCAACCGTGTCGAATGGCGTTTCTCTTACCCCGAGGCCTATTCGCCAACCCAGCTCGGCGATTTCTGGAGTACCGCTCGGCGCGCCGTCGGGATCGCAGTCAATCCGCAATCAGAAAGCGCGGCGGCGCTCGACGATCCGTCATTGCGCGCCCCGGAGCCGACCACCGACAGCGAAAGCCTGGCCACAGCGCTTTATTTCGTGAGCGAGAAGAGCAGCGAAGCGCCGCCGACGGGTAATCTGGTGACCATCGACATGGGCGGTCTGACCTCCGACGTGTCGATCTGGCATCGCCAGCGGCTGATCTGGCGCAATTCTCTCAAGCTTGCCGGCAGACACATCGTCATCAGCTACCTCTACCGCAACTTCGAACTGATCCGGCGCATCGGCCAGACCGACGAAAAGCTTGCCGCGCTCGTCCGGCTGGTTGAGGCGCTGCCGGAGGAGAAGTGCTTCAACGGCATCGAGATGCTCTTGAACAATCCGGATTTCTCGGTGGCCTTCGTCAACAATTTTGCTCTCCATGGCGCCGAGTTGGTCGGACGCGGTCTCAAGGTGGTCGCCGAGTTGGCGCTCCTCGGCATCCTCCATTACGTCGGCCGTACGATGCAGTATCTGAATCGCCACGCCACGGCCGATGACGCCATCAGTCAGGCTCAGGTGGCAGTCTGTCTTGGCGGGCGCACCAGCATGCTCTACGGCAGGCTGTTCGCGGGCGACGGCCGGCGCTCACAGCTCGCGGCAAGTCTCGGCGTATTCAAGGACGCCGCACCGGGGCTGATCGCCGGCGCCCGTGCGGTCTACAGTGACCGGCCCAAGCACGAGGCCGCCTGGGGTCTGCTCGTCCAGCAAACCGGCGCCCGTGAATTCGCGGTCGATGATGAGCACCGCGTGACCGACGTGATCCTCGGCGAGGCGATTTATGCCGATGGCATGCTGCTGCCCATCGAGGCGACGACGGCGGAGCTGCTGCGCTGCGGCGGCGCCTGGAAGACCGGCGACCTGACCGAGCTAAGAGCGTTCCTGGCGAGCGCCGAAGAGCATGCGCACATCGGCGTTGAACTCGATACCGCGGCCGAACAGCGCATTCAGCACACGATCGAGGAGCACCTTGCCGACAATCGGGGCGAATTGCGGCGGGTCGCCGACAGCGGGCGCATGACAGACGCGCGGCTGCGTCGTGAGTTGACGATCATCGAGCCACCCTTCGTGATCGGGCTGCGCGAATTGCTGGCGATTATCATTGAGGGCGAAGAGAACAGGATCGTGGTCCGAACGCCGGATTAGCGGCGGCGGAGCTGTCGTGCGGATGAAGCGAGCGCTCCCTTGCGGCGTTCTCGTATTGCTGACGCTCGCTGCCGTGATCCCGGCGTCTGCTGTTGCACAAAATCATAACCGTGGGAATGGATCGTCTCTACCGGCTTTCAGGGACTGGTCACCTCCGCCGCCCGCTAAGCCACAGCCGATAATCATCCCCGACGCGACATGCCTCGGTGCTGAAGATTGCCAGTGCAACCCGCAAGCGTGCCTCAGGCTCTTGCCCGATTCTGCACAGCCTCGGTCAGCGGATCCGACTGTTCTTGATACGAAGCACGATGCCGGGACAGAGCCAGCGGCGGGCTGGCAGACACTGGGCTTTTTCGTGTTATCGGTACTCATCACCGGAGCCGCAGCGATCTTGGTCGTGCTCGTCTACCGCAATGAAGGCTTCTTGAAGCGAGGCAGGCGTATGACGTCAACTCCTCGACCTCCCACCCCAATTGAGCGCATAGCGCGCCTTGAATCGGATAATCGCCAACTGCGTGATTTGCTCCACGCCCTGCACCGCAAGATCGATGTATTTCAGCACGTGATCGACAATCTGCAGCGTGCAGTCGCCGCGGCGGGATCCGGCGAATCCCGAGAACCGCCACCACGGCCGTCGCACACTGCGATGCCGAGGCTGCCCGCCGGCGGTGATAGGAACGGCGGTGGACTGGTGTCGGCCTATAATGAGTCGCTTCACACACAACCGGACGTGCGCGCTTTTGTAGAAGCGCGGGGCCTGTTCGGGCTCGGGAAAAGCAACGGCCGCGACTTGCTCAGATACATCGAAGGCGACTTGCAGCAATGCGATTTCTGGGGAATGCGGGACGAGCACCGCGGTGAGGTATTCGTGCTGCCCGGCCGCAAGCACTACATGAATTCGTCAGCGCTCGCCCGCGATGACGGGCGGGTCGGTCGGGAGGCCCTGGGACCGGTTTTCGACATCACATGGGGCTCCGTATTCAGCCTGATGCAGGCGGCCAGAGGGCGTGAGACCGACGGCGGCGTTGAAATTTTGCAGCCCGGTCGGCTGGAAGTACCCCGGTAGGCTTGCCTAATATCGCGACCAAACGATTTCAGCGAAGGCCTTCGACTGTCTTCCTTTAGCGGCGCGTCGACATACGTCCGGGAGCGGCGAGTCAACGGCGCCTGGTCCGTCCTAAAAGTGATAATTCCGTAACTTTTTCGGTCTAGAGCCGGTCCTGCTCACCGTCGAGCGAATAGCCGAGCGCGTCGAGCCCCGCTTCGAGATAATCGGCAAGCAGCGGCGTGCCCATCAGGTATCCGGCTTCCTGCTCGTCACGGGCGTCGCGCGCCTGCGCCAGCGCCTCGCGCCGTTCGCTGGCGTCGAAATCGCCGCGGCCGACCCACACCAGCGCCAGCAGCTCGACCCGCTGATCGTCGTTGAGGCTGTCGAGGGCGGCGGCGAGTTCCTGTTGCGTCGGATTGTCGGCGGTGTCTTCGAGGATGGCTACGTCCCGGTCGTCGCTGGGGTTGGACCCGGAATCGCGATCGACGGGCTCGCTTTCCTCGTCAAACTCACGCGCTTTCTCGACGATATAGGCAAGTTGTTCGAGCGATGTCTGCAGCATGATGAGCCGCGCCCGGTTGGTTTTGACGCCGGCCTCCGTGAGGAGCGGCGCAAAACCGCTAGCAGAACTGGTCGCGGAGCCGCGTGAGCATCGCGTCCAGCGCGCCGTGATCGACCCGGTCCGCGGCCATCAGCGCGAGGGTCATGGGATCGCGCATCAGCTCGTGCAGATCAGGCTCTGCCACAAGGCTGCGGCGGCGGGTCGTCGCGAACAGGTCGCAGGCGGCGGTCACTGGCTGTAGCATGTACACCTCGAACATCGCATGAGCTCCCCAAACTCATTTTCTGAACATAAAGATAGGGCCGGGGCGCCAAACTGAATGTGACCGTCGTCACGTACCCGGCGCAAAATTTTCGCCGTCCACGTAAGGATCGAGCCGCCGCCGATCGCGATGATCCATACGGGACGCAAATCCCCGCGACGGCTATTGACCCACTGGTGATGGCGCTCATTAAAAACCGGCTAGAGTGAACGCCGCAGGTAGCGGGAGAGCGGCATGCTGGATCAGCCTACGGGAAGCGGAATCGGCCAGCCGGTGCGGCGGCGCGAGGATTTGCGCCTCGTGACCGGACGAGGGCGCTACAGCGACGATCTCAACCTGCCTGGCCAGGCCTATGCGATCTTTGTCCGCTCGCCGCACGCCCACGCCTTGATCCGCAAGCTCGATGTCGCGGCGGCGCGTGCGGCGCCGGGCGTACTCGCGGTGCTGACATCGGAGGAAGTGCGCCAGGATGGTCTCAACCCGTTGCCGCACATTTCCAACAATCACCCCGCCGATATCGCCATCCAGAACAAGGACGGTTCGCCGGTCGTGCGGCCACAGCAGCAGCCGATGATCTTTGCCGAGGTCTGCCATGTCGGCGAGATCGTCGGGATGGTCGTCGCCGCGACCGTCGCGGCGGCAAAGGACGCGGTGGAACTGGTGGCGGTCGACTGGGAGGTGCTGCCGGCGGTGGCACGCGGGCTCGACGCGGCGGCGGCCGATGCGCCGCGCGCCCGGCTCGACAGCCCCAATGTCATCCTCGACGGCGAGATCGGCGACGAAGCCGCAGCCGCGGCCGCTTTCGCGACGGCGGCGCATATCGTCAAGCTCGACACCTGGGTGCAGCGCGTCTGCGGCGTGCCGATGGAGCCGCGCGCCGCGGTCGGCGACTACGACCCGGCGATCGACATGCATATCTGCCACGCCGGCGCCGGAGGCGCGGTGAGCCCACGGCGCGACCTGGCGATGGTGTTTGGCATTCCGCCGGAAAAAGCGCGCATGGTGATGCACGATATCGGCGGCAATTTCGGCACGCGCGGCTCATTCAATGTCGAGTTCGCGCTGGTCGTGTGGGCCGCCAAGCGGCTCGGCCGCCCGGTGAAATGGACCAGCGAGCGCCAGGAATATTTCGTCGCCGACTACCAGGCGCGCGACCTCTCTTGCCATGCCGAGTTGGCGCTCGACGCCAACGGCACCTTCCTCGCGATGCGCGGCTCGAACCTCGTCAACCAGGGCGCCTATGCGATCGCCTTCGGCTCGCTCAACAAGGGCGTTGAGATCATGTCGAGCATCTACCACGTGCCGCTGGTGTATTTCCGCGCGCGGGCGGCGCTGACCAACACGCTGCCGACGCGGCCCTATCGCAGCTCGGGCCGGCCGGAGGTGATGTTCGTCATGGAGCGGCTGATCGATCTCGCCGCGATTGAGACCGGCATCGACCGCATAGAACTGCGCCGGCGCAACCTCGTGCCGGTAAGCATGATGCCGTACACCAACCCGTTCGGCATGGTCTACGACAGCGGCGAGTACCACGACTGCATGGAAAAGGTGTTGCGGCTCGGCGACTGGCAGAGCTTCCCGGCCCGCCGCGCCGAGGCCAAGGCGCGCGGCAAGCTGCGCGGCATCGGCGTCGCCAACTACGTCGACACCGCGACCGGCGCGCCGCGCGAAAAGGCCGAGATGGTGGTCAAGCCCGAGGGCATCGTCGAGGTGGTGATTGGTACCGTCAGCCAGGGGCAGGGGCACGAAACCAGCTTCGCGCAGCTGGTGACCGAGTTTCTCGGCGTGCCGCTCGACAGCGTGCGGCTGGTGACCGGCGACACCGCGCGCGTGTCGGTCGGCGGCGGGGCGCATTCCGGGCGGGCGCTGCGGCTCGGCAGCATCGTCATGCTCAACGCCTCAAAAGCGATCATCGAAAAGGGGCTGCAGATCGCCAGCCACATCCTCGAAGCCGATGTCGCCGACCTCGAATTCGTCGCCGGCAATTTCACCGTCAAGGGTACCGACAAGGCGATCGGCATCTTCGAGGTCGCGCTCGAAGCGCTGCGCCGCAACGACCTGCCGGAGGAATTGCGCGGGCCTTTGGACGGGGAGAGCGACGAGACCGTGACCCTGGCCGCCTTCCCCTATGGCTGCCATGTCTGCGAGGTCGAGATCGACCCCGAGACCGGCGTCCTCGACATCGTGCGCTACAGCGCGGTGGACGATGTCGGGCGCGCGGTGAACCCGCTGATCGTGCACGGCCAGGTGCACGGCGGCATCGTCCAGGGCGTCGGCCAGGCGATCCAGGAGGACGCCAATTACGACCGGGAGTCGGCGCAATTGCTCGCCGGCTCGTTCATGGATTACGCGATGCCGCGCGCCGACCGGATGCCGTTTTTCAACTGCGAGCTGTCGGAGGTGCCGAGCCCCACCCATCCCCTCGGCATCCGCCCCGGCGGCGAAGGCGGCACCACCCCGGCGCTCGCCGTAGTCATCAACGCTGTCGTCGACGCGCTAGCCGAATACGGCGTGACGCATATGGACATGCCCGCCACCTCCGAGCGCATCTGGCGCGCCATCCGCGGGAAGAACTAGCCGCAGATAAGAAATGGATTCGACCAAATACACTAACGATAGTAGTGAGGTGATCTCCCCCAGCTCTCCTCCGGAGGATATATGACCTCCCGCTTTCGCAACGAGCGCACGACGGTCCCGAGCGTCCGAATTCACCTCGGGCACAACGGTCTAAGTACGACGATCAATTGGGGCCGCGGACAACCCACGGTCATCGGGAATCCGAGACTGTCTGGCCCGTTACCCACTGACCGGTTTTTGATACCAGGCACGAGAAAGGACTTTGGAGGGGGAAACGTTTCCGACATGACCTCTGCTGGTCTCGACTTTTTCAAAGAGCTGCTGCTCGGTACGCGCCGCCGTGAAATCGAGATCAAGGCCGATCTGTCGAAAGCAAAATGGCAACTGCGGTTGGCGCGGGCGGTTCAAACCATTGGGTGGGTCAGCCTCGCTTCGGTGATCGCTCCGGTTCGCAAGCGAGCTAATACTGCCGTGGCGGTTCGACGGTCCGAAATAACCACGCTGAAAGATAATCTTGCGGCGACGAAAATTTCCGTGAATTTCGATATGGAGACGGAAATTGCGGAACCACATCGTCGAATGCAGTCAACCTTTGACAGGCTAGTTTCTTCTCAGCGTAGTTGGAGTATACAAACGGAGCAGCGGATTGACCGAGTAAGGGCGAGAAGTTTGGCAGGCACTGTTGTTTCACGTGAGCACGCGATTTTGCGTCGGCAGATTGCCACCCTCGTTGATACAAACGATTTACCGCTTGTTATGTCGGTCAGACGTGCGCAATCGATGGCGTATTTCTATCCTGGATTTGTGCTCATCGATGAGCACAAGAATTCTGATTTTGCTGTTATCGATATTACTGAACTTCGCGTCGCATTCAATACGTCAGGCTTTACCGAAAGCGAAGTGGTTCCTTCCGATGCGCGCGTCATAGGATCGACTTGGGCAAAGGCAAACAAGAACGGATCTCGTGATCGCCGCTTTAAACACAACCGCCAATTACCCATTTTACAGTACGGCACATTGAACTTATCTACGGCCGGAGGACTGAACGAAGAATTTATGTTCAGTAACGCAGAGGCGACCGCAGCATTTGCTGCAGCTATAGAAGACTCAAAGCGAACTTTGATGCGTGGGCGCGGGGTTCGGCAAATTAAGGGTCGCCGGTTGCTAGATAGGCATCGGTAATTTCAGCCACGGTGCTTCAAGCGCGAACTTTCTGAGGTGCCGAGTCCGACGCCCTCTCCGCCATCCGCCCCGGTGGAAAGCCGAACTGATCGGTTCCTCGGCGAATTCGCTATGACAGTTGCTGCGCGACGAGTTTCCCGAGATCGGCAAATAACTGATGCAACTGGGGTGCGTCCGCGCTTCCGCCCTGAGTGTAGGCGCAGATCACCAGCGGTCGATCGGGGCGCGGCCAGGCGATGGCGATGTCGCCAAGCGCGTCCTTCCCGTTGTTCCCCGTCTTGTCGCCCACCGCCCAACTGGCGGGGAGGCCGGCCCGCAGCATATCGGTGCCGGTCTTGCAGTTACGCATCCAACCCGTCAGCAAATCGCGGGAAGCGGGTGAGAGCGCATCGCCGAGCACGAAGCGCCGCAGGCTCCCGGCTATGGCTGCGGGGGTGGTCGTATCGCTGGGGTCGGGCGGCTGCGTGCGGTTCAGCAGCGGCTCGTTGTGGTCGAGCCGCGTCACGGCGTCGCCCGTGGAACGCCAGAACGCCGTCAGCGCCGCCGGTCCGCCAATTCGGTCCAGGAGCAGGTTGGCGCAGGTATTGTCGCTCAGCTCGACGGCAGCACCGCAGAGTTCGGCGACCAACAGCGCTCCTTTGCCGAGGTTCGCCTTCGCGACCGGTGCATAGTCGAGAATGTCCGCTTCGCCGTATGTCACCGGCCGGTCGAGCGCGTCTTCACCGCGATCGACGCGGGCCAGGACGCAGGCCGCCAGCGACGCCTTGAAGGTGCTGCACATCGCAAAGCGTTCATCAGCGCGCCAGGCGATCTTGGCGCCCGACTTCAGGTTTTCGGCGTACAGGCCGATGCGGCCGCCAATCGCCTGTTCGTGAGTTTCCAGCGTGGCTGCGGAATCGGCGGCGTAGGTGGCCCTGACAACAAGGGCGGCGGGAGCCGCGGCGAGCAAGGTCCGTCGGCGTATCGTCATGCGTCGGCTCAGAAACAACGGCAGGGTGGCGATGGGGGCGCACCGCTTACGCGGCGAGGGAGTTAATACTCCCGCGCCAGATCGATTTCCTGCAGCAGGCCGCCGCCGGCTTCGAGGCTGTGGATGTTGCGGGCGATCTCTGTGACAAGCTGTTTCACGGTCGGGCGGCGCGCGACATGCGGCATCACTGTCACCTTGGGGTGGGACCAGAGTGGGCTTTCGGGCGGCAGTGGCTCGGGTTTCAGCGCGTCGAGCGCGGCGTAGGAGAGCTGGCCGGAATCGAGCGCGGCGATCAGGTCGGCCTCGACGACGTGCCCGCCGCGGCCGATGTTGATCACCATCGCGCCCTTCGGCATCATCGCGAAGGTGCGGGCGCAGAAGATGCCGTCGGTCTCTTTGGTCAACGGCAACAGGCAGACCGCGATGTCGGTCTGGCTCATAAACGCTTCGAACTGCGCCTCGCCGTGGAACATCTTGATGCCGTCCGGCCCACCAACTCCCTCGGGCCGCGGCGAGCGCACCCAGGCCGACACCGGAAAGCCGAGCTGCTTCAAGATCAGCGCCGGCGCGGTCGCCATCAGTCCGAGGCCGAGAAACCCGACCCGCCGCTCTTCGGGCCGCACGATACGCGTGCGCAGCCATTCCTTGTTGGCCTGCGCCTCTTGGTATTTTGGCATCTCGCGGTGAAAGCGCAGCACATGCATGACCGTGTATTCGGTCATCATCGGGTCGCCGCCCGAGGGCTCGATCTTGCCGAGCGGCACTTTTGGCCGTTTCGGATGGTGGATGAAAGCCTCCACCCCGGCCGAGCGGCTGAACATCGCCTTCAGGTTCGGCAGTGCTGGGATGACGTCGAAATCCGGCCGGATGAAGGCGAGGTATTCGATCGCGTCGAGGTCGTTGGCCTCGGGGAAGATGCGGACATCGAGATCGGGCAGCTGCTCGGCGAAATTGTCGCGCCACATCTGCGCGTTGCCGATTTGCTTGTCGAGATTGACGATGAGCACCGCCATGTCCCCTCCGCTTTTTTACGGGGAGACAGTGCGGCAAGGAGGCCGCGGTGCCAATCAAAAGTCGTTGGCGGGCGGCGTTGTTCTGGGTGGCGCCCCATCCTTCTACTCGTCATACCGGCGAAGGCCGGTATCCACGGCTGACCTGGACCCCGGCCTCCGCCGGGGTGACGAACCAAGAGGTTAGCTGACGCTGGCCAGCGCGATCCCGAGGGTGATGTAGGCGAGCGTGCCGAGCCCGACCGTGGCGGCGGCGAGCAGTATTCCTTTCATCGTCGACCCCTTTTTGTGCGACGCCCTTTGGGGCGCCTTCCCCCGCGGCGCATATGGCGGGGAAATGGTTAAGAAATGATTCACCAAATGCGCTCTGGTGATTGATCTGAGCGGCAAACAATTTGACCGGGGATAGCGTTCCAGGCATGCAAGCTAAGCTTGGCTTACGATCGGCGCATGCGTCCGACGCGGGTAGGCAGGCCTCGACCGCGTGCTACACTCGGCGACGGCGAATGCAAGGGAGGATGGGCGATGGCGTACGATCTGTTGGTGAAGAACGGGTTGATCGTCGACGGGTCGGGTATGCCGGCGTTCCGCGGCGATGTCGGCATTAAGGACGGCAAGATCGCCGAGATCGGCAAGCTCACCTCGTCGGCCGAGAAGACGGTCGACGCCGACGGCCGCGCCGTCGCGCCGGGCTTTATCGACAATCACTGCCATTACGACGCGCAGGTTACCTGGGACCCGCTATGCACCTTCTCGCCCGAGCACGGCGCGACAACGGTGATCTTCGGCAATTGCTCGCTGTCCTTGGCGCCGGTGCGCAAGGGGCATGAGGAGCGGCTCGCCGAATTCCTCTCCTATGTCGAGGCGATCCCGATGTCGGTCCTCAAGACCGTCGATTTCGACTGGGAGACGATCCCGCAATACATGGACAAGCTCGACCAGAAGCTCGGCGTCAATATCGGCAACCTGATCGGCCATACCGCGGTGCGCCATTACGTGATGCGCGATGACTGCCAGAAGCCGGGCGCCACCGAGGCGCAGCTCAAGCAGATGCAGGACGTCGTACGCACCGGCATGGAAGCCGGCGCGCTCGGCCTGTCGGTATCGCGTGAGAAGGGGCATTTCGACCCGCAGGGCGTGCCGATTCCGGCGCTGTGGGCCGACGAGAAAGAGATTTTCGCGCTCGCCGACGTGCTGCGCGACTTGGGCACCGGCACGATCCAGGCCGGCGGCGGCCAGTATGTCGAGCTCAAGGACGGCATGATGCGCCGCCTCGCCGAGGCTTCGGGGCGCATGGTTGTCTATAACTCGCTGTCGCAGACGATGCGCCGGCCGGACGAGTGGAAGCAGCACATGGCGCGGGTCGACGAGACGGCGGCGCTGGGCATCCGCGCCTACCCGATGTGCTCGCCCAACCGGGTGACGCAAGACTTCACGATGAAGAACAGCCAAGTCTTCCGCGGCCTGCCGACCTGGCACCCGATCCTCTTGATGGCGGACGACGAAAAGCTGCGCCTTTACGCCGACCCGGAAATCCGCGCCAAGCTCCATGAGGAAGCGGTCGTCAACAAGCCGGACAGCGCGGTCGGCATCTCCAAGACCTGGTGGAACTACATCTGGGTCAACGAGCTGGCGCTCGATAAGAACAAGTGGATGCAGTTCAAGAATATCGGCGAGATCGCCGAGGCGCAGGGCAAGCGCGTCGTCGACGCGTTCCTCGATTTGGTGGTCGAGGAGAAGCTGGAAACCCGCTTCCTGCAGGCCGAGAACAACATCGACGACGAGGCGCTGAAGCAGATCCTGACCTACCCGAACGCGATCATCGGGCTCGGCGACGGCGGTGCGCACGTTCAGTTCCATGGCGGCTACGGCTATCTGACCAAGCTGCTCGGCGAGTGGGTGCGCGAGAAGCAGGCGATGACGCTGGAACAGGGTGTGCGCCGGCTGACCTTCGAGAGCGCCTCGACCTTCGGCATCTATGATCGCGGACTGTTGCGCCCCGGCATGAAAGCGGACATCACGATGTTCGATCCCGCCACCGTGAAATGCGGCAAGGAGACCGTGGTGCGCGACTTCCCGGCCGGCGGCTGGCGCATCAAGGAAGCCGCCGAGGGCATCTTTGGCACGATCGTCAACGGCCAGGTGCTCTACGAAGACGGCAAGCATACCGGCGCGCTGCCCGGCCGCGTGCTGCGCAACTCCTATTACGAGCAGAACCGCCGCAGCAACGCCTGACCCTCACCAGGTTTGGCGCGGCATGCCGCGCCAAACCCCACCCTCTCCCGCAGTGCGGGAGAGGGTGGGCGCACAACCTGCGGGAACTCGAAGCGGCGCGCCGTGCATGTCGGTGAACGATACCTTGCCCGGGCCCAGCAGGCCTGCCAGGGCCGCAGATATTCGTTGCTACGCGCGCCGCGCTCGCGGAGCGGCACGCCGAGCCCGGCGAACTCCGACGCCTACCGTCAGCCTCCCGCCCGACATGCGGTCGAGGCGTCGCCAGCGCCTTCGCGGTGGTGTCCGGGTTGCGGTAGGGCATGATCAGCACTGACACGCCAACCGATACGCGTCGTGTACGCGGCGATGAAGGACATCGCGACAAACGGGCCGTAGACATTGGTCCACGGCACCGAGCGAGCGTCGTCGTCGACGAAGATCGCCTCGAACCCGACCTCCTCGGCCTTCTTTGCGGCGGCGACGATCGCCTCGGGCGAAGCCTCGAAGCCGAGATAATCGGAATTGGGGGCGCGGAGAAGCTGACAGTCATAACGCCTCCGGTCTTTGCGGCGGATCGCGGCGTCATGTTACGCGAAACGGACGCCGAGGAATTCGGCCAGCTCATCCATGCGGGCAAAAACCTCGACGCATCCAGCCGCGCGCATCGCCGCCGCGTGCCCCGGCGGGCAATGGCTGGCGCCGACGAACGCGACCACCGGCATTCCTGCCGCCAGGCCCGCGGCAACCCCGCTCGCGCTGTCCTCGACGACTAGGCAGCGGTCGGGCGCCGTCCGGTGCTGGGCCGCGGCGTAGAGGAACAGGTCCGGCGCCGGCTTGCCGCGTGCGACCATTGCGGCGGTGTAGATATGCGGGTCGACATGCGACAGCAGGCCGGTCGCGGTCAGCGCGTGGCGGACGCGGTCGATATGGCTATTCGACGCGACACAGCGTGGCAGCGCAAGCGGCGCCAGCAGGCGATCGATCCCCTCCACCGCGCGCAGCTCGTCGGTGAAGGCGGTGATGATCCGGGCCCGCATCCCCTCGATGAAACCCACGGGCAGGGGGCGGCCGAATGCCTGCTCGACGGCGATGCTCAGCGTCGCTGCACTCTTGCCGATGCCGAACGCCATCGCCTGTTCGACGCTCATCGCGAACCCGGCCTCGGCGAGGCACCCAGCGAAGACGCGCGAGGCGATGACCTCGCTGTCGACGAGCACGCCGTCGCAATCGAAGATCACCAGCGCCGGCGGTTCGCTCATTCGAAGCCGACGACGGCGTGCGGAATGTAGGGTTCTTCGAGCGCCCCGATCTCCTCGGTGGAGAGCTTGATGTCGACCGCAGCGATCGCATCGTCGAGGTGGTGCAGCTTGGTGGCGCCGACAATCGGCGCGGTGATGACCGGCTTCGCCAGCAGCCAGGCAAGCGCGATTTGGGCACGCGGCATGCCGCGGGCGCGGGCCACTTCGGCGACGCGGTCGGCGACCTTTTTGTCGGCCTCGTCGGTGCGGGCGAACAGTCGGCCGAACGCTTCGTCAGTCTCAGTGCGCATGCTGGTGTAGTCCCAGTCGCGGCTCAGCTTGCCGCGCGCCTGCGGGCTCCAGGGAATGACGCCGATGCCTTCCGCTTCGCATAGCGGCAGCATCTCGCGCTCCTCCTCGCGGTAGAGCAGGTTGACGAGGTTCTGCATGCTCACGAAGCGGGTCCAGCCGTGCTTTTCGGCGATGCCGAGCGCGCGGGCGAATTGCCAGGCATGCATCGACGAAGCGCCGATATAGCGGACTTTGCCGGCCTTCACGACATCGTGCAGCGCTTCGAGCGTTTCCTCGATCGGCGTGTCGTAATCCCAGCGGTGGATCTGGTAGAGATCGACATACTCCAAGCCGAGCCGCGTAAGGCTGGCGTCGAGCTCGGCGAAGATCGCCTTGCGCGACAGGCCGCCGCCATTAGGGCCGGGCCGCATCCGGCCATACACCTTGGTGGCGATCACCACCTCGTCGCGCCGCGCGAAATCGCGAATCGCCCGGCCGAGGATTTCTTCGCTACTGCCGAGCGAGTAGCGGTTGGCGGTGTCGAAGAAATTGATCCCGGCTTCGAGCGCCTTCTTGATGAAGGGCCGGCTTTCCTCCTCGCCAAGGCTCCAGGCATGGTTGCCGCGTTTGCCGCTGCCATAGCTCATGCAGCCGAGGCAGATGCGCGAGACGTCGAGGCCGGTACGGCCGAGTTTGGTGTATTCCATGCCTGTCCTCTTAGCGGAAACGATGCCGCGCGATCACTTCGCCGGCTGGGCCGCGGCGACCAGCACCGGCGCATCGCGGTAAAGGCTGGCGTAGAGGTCTTTCAGCGCGTTGACCTTCGGCAGGTCGTTGATCGCGATATAGGGCTGCGCCGGGTGCAGCGTCAGATAGTTCTGATGATAGCCCTCCGCGACATAAAACGCCTTTCCCGGCTCAATCTTGGTCACGATGGGCCTGGAGAAGACATGCGCATTGTTCAGCTGGGCGATGTAGGCCTCGGAAACACGAGCCTGCTCGGCGGATTGCGGGAAGATCGCCGAGCGGTATTGCGTCCCGACATCCGGCCCCTGGCGGTTCAGCTCGGTTGGGTCGTGCGCGACCGAGAAATAGATCTGCAGAATGCGCCCATAACTGATGCGATGCGGATCGAACGTGATTTGCACCGATTCCGCATGTCCGGTCGAACCGCTGCTGACGGTATGATAGTCGGCGGTGTCCTTGACGCCGCCGGCATAGCCCGACACCGCACTGGTCACGCCGGCGACGTGCTGGAAGACGCCTTGAACACCCCAAAAGCAGCCGCCGGCCAAAACCGCGACTTCGGATGCTGCCGGGGACGCCGGCTCGTCTACGGCGGGTAGAGGGACAGCATGCGCAACGTCGGCCGCGGCGCCCCTTCCGAGCCACACCGTTGTTCCCAGCGCGGCGAAAAGCCCTGCGATGATTATTGGACGGAATAGTCGCCCCGCGTATGGCTGTCTCACCGGTGATCTCCCTGTGGTCGCGGGCATTCCGCGCCCTGCGCAAAATAGATGGGGCGCGGGGCGCGGCAGCTTACTCACGCTTACGTGACTCCTTTCCAGTTCAACCCTGCCGGAACGGCGAGGGCGAGGCGAGAAACGCGGCGAATTCGGCGGCGTAGTCGGGATGCCAGCGCGACAGCGGCGGGCGGTTGCGGATGATGTCTTCGGCCCCCCACAAGATGCGGCGGTTGTCGACATCGGTGGTGACGTCGTTGTCGGGGCAGATGATGTAGAAATCCCCGTTGCCCATGCGCTCGACCATGACGTCGACCACCTGCCCCGGGGTCCACGCGCCGGGCGGCTTCTCGGCGCGGCCGCGCGCGGTCATGCCGGTAAAGGTCGAGCCCGGCACCAGCAGGTGCGCGGTGACCCGACAGCCCTCGACATTGCGCAGCGAATGCGCGAGCCCTTCGGTCAGCACCTTCACCCCAGCCTTGGTGATGTTGTAGGCGGTGTCGCCCGGGGGACAAGTGATCCCCTGCTTGGAGCCGGTATTGACGATCGCGCCCGGCGTCTTCTGGTCGATCATCGCCTGGGAAAAGGCATGCACGCCGTTGATGACACCCCACAGGTTCACCCCCAGCACGCGCTGCCAGCGCTCGTAATGGTCGAACGGGCCGCCGCCAAGCGAGGTCCCGGCGTTGTTCATCAGCACGTCGACCGCACCGAACGCGGCATACGCGCGGTCCTTGAGGCGGTTTACCTCAACGATCTTGCTGACATCGGTCGGCACGGTGAGGAGTTCGGCGCCGGGCAGCTGCGCCGCCGCCCGGTCGAGCGCCTCTTGACTCAGATCGGCGAGCACAAGCTTCATGCCGAGCGATGCAAAACGCTTGGCGACAGCAAGCCCGATGCCGCTGGCGCCGCCGGTAATGACCGCGACGCGGCCTTTCGCGAGGGCGGGGTGTTGGGGCATCAGTGCGCTCCTTCGAATCCTGCTACGTTATCTGCCCCTCACCCTCGCACGCCCGCGGCGCGGGTCCCTCCCTCTCCCCGCAAGCGGGGAGAGGGCCGAGGTGAGCGGCAGCCACCCGCTACCGCCGCGGCGGCGTGTTGAGGTTCACCGTCACGTTCTTGCGCTGGGTGAAGCTGTCGAGCATGCCTTCAAGCGAGATTTCGCGGCCGATGCCGCTCTGCTTGTAACCGCCGTAGGAATGGCCGGGCGCCTGACCGCCGCCTTGGTTGACTTGCACCCAGCCGATTTCGATCGCGTGGGCGGCGCGCAGTTCGGTTTTGGCCGCTGGGCGAATGTCTTCGGTCACGGACATGGCAGGGCCTTTCGCTAGGGGAGTGGTCGGCTTCGCTATATGTAATAAGATATAGCGAGAATGGTGCGCTCGCTATCCACTTGGCAAGCACCCGCGCCCGGGGCAAGCCACCGGGACACGAAAGGAAGCCAATGGACACGATCGACCTGCGCCCGGGTGAATCGGCGGTCGCGCTACCGGCCTCGACCGATGCCGGCCTCTATTTCATACCCGAGCACGGGGCGCACGACTAAACGTCGCGTCAACGACTCTGGCGTCTGGCAACGAGGATCGCGTATCGCTATATTTATTTGGATATTTCGATACCCTATGAGCGCATGTCGCGTTGTCGGACGTTGGAAGTCTGAACGATGCGACGTCTCCCACTCGTGATGTGAGGATTTCGCCATGTATTCCGACGTATTGCTGTTCATCGACGGGCAGTGGACCAAGGCCGCCGGCGGCCGTACCATCCCGGTCGTCAACCCGGCGACCGGCGAGCCGATCGGCACCGTCGCCCATGCTGACAAGAGCGACCTCGACCGCGCGCTCGAAGCCGCCGACAAGGGCTTCCGCCAGTGGCGCAAGGTCTCAGCCTTTGACCGCTCGAAGATCATGCGCAAGGCGGCCGATTTGCTGCGCTCCCGGGTCGACGCGATCGCGCCGCTGCTGACCCTCGAACAGGGCAAACCGCTGCCCGAGGCCAAGGGCGAAACGCTCGCTGGCGCCGATGTCATCGACTGGTTCGCCGAGGAGGCTCGCCGCGCTTATGGCCGTGTCATCCCGGCGCGCGCCGAGGGCGTCTACCAGCTCGTGGTCAAGGAGCCGGTCGGCCCCGTGGCGGCGTTCACGCCGTGGAATTTTCCGATCAACCAGGTCGTGCGCAAGCTGTCCTGCGCGCTGGCGGCGGGCTGCTCGATCATCGTCAAGGCGCCGGAGGAGACCCCGGCGGCGCCAGCCGAGCTGATCCGCTGCTTCGCCGACGCCGGCGTACCCGCAGGCGTCATCAACCTCGTCTACGGCGTGCCGGCGGAAATCTCCGAATACCTGATCCCGCATCCGATCATCCGCAAGATGTCGTTCACCGGCTCGACTGCGGTCGGCAAGCAACTCGCGGCGATCGCCGGCGCGCATATGAAGCGGGTGACCATGGAGCTGGGCGGCCACGCACCGTCGATCGTCTTCGACGATGCCGATATCGACCTCGCCGCCAAGCTGCTCTCGACCAACAAGCTGCGCAACGCCGGCCAGGTTTGCGTGTCGCCGACGCGGCTGCTGGTGCAGGAGGGCGTCTACAACGACTTCGTCGGCAAGTTCACCGAGGGCGTCAAAGCCGCTCGGATCGGCGGCGGCTTGGAAGTCGGGACGCAGATGGGGCCGATGGCCAACGAACGCCGCATCGCCGCGATGGAAGGCTTTATCGGCGACGCGGTCCAAAAGGGCGCGAGCCTCAAGACCGGCGGTAACCGCATCGGCAACAAGGGCAATTTCTTTGAGCCGACGGTGCTGACCGACGTGCCGATGAACGCGCGTATCATGAACGAAGAGCCATTCGGCCCGGTCGCGGTGATCGCACCGTTCAAGAGCTTTGACGACGTGGTCGAAGAGGCCAACCGGTTGCCCTACGGGCTCGCGGCCTATGCCTACACCCGCTCGGCGAAGACCGCCCAGGCGATCGCCGCCTCGGTCGAGACCGGCATGATCTCGATCAACCATCACGGGCTGGCGCTGCCCGAGGTGCCGTTCGGCGGCGTCAAGGACAGCGGCTACGGCTCCGAGGGTGGCTCCGAGGCGATCGAAGCGTACCTCAACACCAAGTTCGTGACCCAGGCGGGACTGTAGCGCGGTTGGCAGGGGGCGCGGCTTCGGCCGCGCCCCCTCCGCCGCACCGCGGCGCTCGGCCGCGACGATCGCCTGCGTGTGTGACATTGAACGATGGCCTCGCGGCCGCTGCCGAAAGCGCACCGATGCGCGTCCGAACCGTTCTGCTGGCAGTGCTCTGCGCGATCGCGGCGACTGCACCATTGCAGGCCAAAGAATTGCGCGTGCTTGCCGCCGGCAGCCTGCGCGAGGTCATCGGCGACCTCGCGCAGCACTATCAAATGGCGACCGGCGTTGCGATCGCCGCCGATTTCCGTCCTTCCGGCGTGCTGCGCGGGCGGATCGAACAGGGCGACAAGGCGGATCTGTTCGCCTCGGCCGATATGGGGCATCCGCTCAAGCTGTTGGCGGATGGGCGCGCGGTGCGCGTGGCCATGTTCACGCGCAATGCCCTGTGCGGCTTTGCGCTGCCAAAGGCCGGGCTCACGACCGCAAATTTTCTCGACCGGCTGCTCGACCCCGCGGTGAAGCTCGGCACATCGACCCCGAAGGCCGATCCGGCGGGCGATTACACCTGGCTGATCTTCCGCAAAGCCGATGCGCTGCACCCTGGCGCGTACGCGGCGCTCGACGCGAAGGCGCAGAAGATCGTCGGCGGTCCCGGACCGACGAGCGGTGATCCAGTCGCCGATGAATTGAAGGCCGGCACGATCGACGTGATGATCGGCTATTGCAGCGGCCGGCAGCGGATGGCCAAGGCCATCCCCGGTATCCAGGCAGTCGACGTGCCGGAGCAGATCACCGCGGGTCCCGAATATGGGCTGGCCGTCCTCAAAGATGCCGACCCGCAGGCTCAGGACTTGGCCCTCTACATCCTGTCGCCGCAAGGACAGCAGATCTTCGCCCAATTCGGCTTTGCGCCGGTCGGCCTGCCGACACCGGCTCCGTAAAGCTTGCTGCATGGCTAGATCTAAGCCACTCGGCATCCCACCGTCTCGACATGCCGGCCGCGCCCTCTAAAGTGTGGCGAGCCATCCAGGCGGAACATTGCGAGGGCTTGCGATGAAGTTCGGCATTCACAATCCGTCTTGGGTGTATGGGGACGATCCGGCCGCGGCTTTTGACGGCGTCAGGACCAAGGCCCAATGGGCTGAGAACCACGGCTTCGTGTGGTTCTCGGTCATGGATCATTTGATCCAGATTCCGGGCGTCGGCGCTGCCGACGAGCCGTTTATCGAGGGCTGGACGGCACTGTCGGCGCTCGCCGCCGTCACCAGCCGCATCCGCCTCGCGACGCTTGCGACCTCGGTCGGCTATCGCAATCCCGCGCATCTCGCGAAGATCGCCGCCGGGGTCGACCAGATCAGCGGAGGACGGCTCACGCTCGGTATCGGCGCCGGCTATTTCGAGACCGAGTACCAGCAATATGGCTGGGAGTTCCCGGAGCGGCCCGCCACACGCATCCGCCAGATGGAGGAGGCGGTGCGGCTGATCCTGCAGATGTGGCGCGAGCCGCGCACCACGTGCCACGGCCGTTATTTCCATGTCGAGGACGCGATCCTCGAACCAAAGCCGGTGCAGAAACCGCACCCGCCGGTGATGATTGCCGGCGGCGGTGAACAGCTGACGCTGCGCGCGGTCGCCCGGCTCGGCGATCTCTGCAATGTCGGCGGTGATGTCGAGACGGTGAAGCATAAGTTCGACGTGCTCCACCGCCATTGCGATGCAGCCCGACGTGACTTCGGCGCTATTGAGAAGACCCACAACAACAGCTGGCTGTTGGCGCGCGACGCCACCGGCGTCGCCGCGAAACGCGAACGGCTGGGCGCCCGCGGCCCGCTGCGTGGCTTTGTCGGGACGGTCACGGAAGCCATCGACCTGGTCGGCCAATATCGTGACGCCGGCGTCGACTTGCTGATCAACAGCGACTACCGCAACGATATCGAGACCCACGAGCTGATGGCCGCCGAAATCATGCCCCATTTCGCATGAGGGAACCGCGATGAACCGTGTCCGTGCCGCCGACGATTTTGAGGCAATCCGCGTCCGCCTCAACGAACTGCGCCGCGAGCGCCAGCAGCGCTACGGCGACGGACCGCCGGCCGAGAAGGCTCCGGCGGAAAAGGCGCCACGCGAGCCCGATGCCGTCGCCCACGTGCCGCGTCATCTCCTCAGACGCTACCTCTTGCCGACGCGCTGATCAGCACTCGATCGCTATTGCGCGCCGAGTGTTACATAGCCGAAGCGTTTGAACACCGCGGTCGCGGTCGGGGACTTGAGCGCGTCGAGAAAGACAACCGCGTCCGGATTGGTGCTTTTTGCCAGGATCGCGACCGGGTAGCGGATCGGCGGGTGGCTGTCGTCGGGGAATGTCATGACGATGTCGACACCTGGATCGGTCACCGCATCGGTGGTGAACACGATCGCATAGGGTGCATCGCCACGCGATACCATCGCTACCGCTAACAGCGGGTTGTCAGCGCGGGCGACTTTGGGGGCGATGCCGTCCCACAGACCAAGCGAGGTCAGGCTGGCTTTCGCCATGCGGCCAGCGGGATGGCTGCCGGGATCGCACATCACGACCGGTCCGGCGCCGATCATCCGCGCCAACGGCAGTTCGCGCGTGTTCGTCACCAGCGGGGCCTTGCCCTTGCCGGCGATGAGCACGAGTTGGTTGCCGACCAGCTCGGTGACGGTGCCGGGCTTGATCAGCTGATGCTTCATCAGCTCGTCGGTCCACATCGGATCGGCCGAGAAGAACAGATCGCCGGGCGCGCCGTTTTCAATCTGCTGCGCCAGACCCGGGCTCGGGCCGTAGACCAGCGCGACCTGCCCGCCCTTAGCGCCGTAGTCCTGCGCGATCGCATCGAGCACGGGCTTCAGCGTAAAGGCTGCGAGCACGCGCACCGGCTCCGCCGCATGCGCCGGCGCCGCGCCGAGCAAGAGCAGCAAGCCGGCGAGCAGCCTTCTCGTCATCGCAAAACGCAGCACAGTGGCGCGGGCGCTTACTCCGCGGCCATCCGCGGCGGCTCGGGCTCCGGCTCGGCGAGAGCAGACAGCACCTTCGGCGGCGACATCGGCAGATCGCGCAGCCGCCGTCCCGTGGCATCGGCGATCGCGTTGGCGACCGCCGCCATCGGCGGCACGATCGGCACCTCGCCGACACCGCGCACGCCGTAGGGGTGGCGCGGGTTCGGCACCTCAACCAGCACCGCGTCGATCATCGGCATGTCGGAGGCGACCGGGCAGCGGTAGTCGAGGAAGCCGGGATTATCCATCCGGCCCTGCTTGTCGTAGATGTATTCCTCGCTGAGCGCCCAGCCGATCCCCTGCGTCACGCCGCCCTGGATCTGGCCCTCGACGTAGGAAGGATGGATCGCTCGTCCGACATCCTGCGTCGCGGTGTAGCGCAGCACCTTGACGTGGCCGGTCTCGGGATCGACCTCGACATCGCAGACATGGGTGGCGAAGGCCGGCCCGGCGCCCTGTGCGTTGAGCTGCACCTCGGCCCCGATCGGCCCACCGGTGCGCGCCGCCTTCAAGGCGATCTCGGCGAGCGACAGCGGCTCGAAACTGCCGGCATTGGGACCCGCGGGATAGGCGGCGCCATCCGTCCAGTCGATTGCCTCCGGGCTGATGTCCCAGAGGATTGCGGCGCGGCCCTTGAGCTGCTCGATGACCTTCTCGGCCGCCTGCACGGTCGCCATGCCGGTGGCGAAGGTGACGCGGCTGCCACCGGTAACATGGGTGAACCCGATCGAGGCGGTGTCGGCGACGATCGGCTTTACCCGTTCGAGCGGAATGCCGAGCGTTTCCGCCGCCATCATTGCCATCGAGGCGCGCGAGCCACCGATATCGGGGCTGCCCGATGCGACGCTGACCGAGCCGTCCTCATTGACATGCACCGCCGCGCTTGATTCCCCGCCGATGTTGAACCAGAAGCCGCAGGCGACGCCGCGCCCCTGGTTCGGACCAAGCGGGATGGCGAAATTCGGGTGCGCCTTGGCCGCGGCGACCGTGTCGAGGAAGCCGATATTGGTCCAGGTCGGACCGTGCACCGCCTTGGTGCCTTCCTTCGCGGCATTCCGTTCGCGCAGCGTCAGCGGGTCGATGCCGAGCTCGCGGGCCAGCTCGTCGAGGCAGCTCTCGACGCCAAACGTCGAGATTGGCGCACCCGGTGCCCGGTAGGCCGCGACCTTGGGCCGGTTCGACACGATGTCGTAGCCGGTGATGGTCACGTTATCGAGATCGTACATGGCGAAAGCGCACATGCAGCCGGGCGCCACCGGCGACCCGGCAAAAGCGCCAGCCTGGAACTTCAGCACCAGCTCGGCGGCGGTGATCGTGCCGTCATATTTGGCGCCGAGCTTGACCTCGATGACCCCGCCGGAGGTCGGACCGGTGCCGCGGAACACTTCCTCGCGGCTCATCACCATCTTCACCGGGCGGCCGCATTTCTTCGACAGCGCGAGCGCCACCGGCTCCAGATAGACGACGGTCTTGCCGCCGAACCCGCCGCCGATTTCGGCCGGCATGACGCGAATTTGCGCCATGTCCATGCTCAGGAGTTTCGCGCAATAGGCGCGGATCATGAATTGGCCTTGGCTCGACGCCCAGATCGTCGCCATGCCATCGGCGCCGACCGACACGACGCAGGCATGCGGCTCGATGTAAGCCTGGTGCACCGGCTGCGTCGTGTACCGCCGCTCGATAATGACATCGGCGAGGCGGAACCCTTCCTCGCTGTTGCCTTTCTTGAAGCCGACTTTTTTGGCGACGTTTGATGGTGCCTCGGGCTTTGGTTCGACGCCCTGCGTGAACATGTCGTCATGCAACACCGGCGCGCCGGGCAGCGTCGCCTCTTCGCAATCGATCACGTAAGGCAGAACCTCGTATTCGACCTCGATCAGGTCGACTGCTTCAGCCGCGACCGCCGGCGACACCGCAGCCACCGCTGCGACAGCGTGCCCTTCGTACAGCACCTTGTCGCGTGCCATGACGTTGCGCGACAGGTCGCGAAAATTCATCGGCCCTTCGCCAACAAAGGCTTCCTCCGAAAGGATTTCCGGGAAGTCCGCCGAGGTGACGACAGCGCGCACGCCGGGCAACGCGAGCGCCTTCGACGCGTCGATCTTGAGGACGCGCGCATGCGGATGCGGGCTGCGCTTGACCTTCGCGTGCAGCATGCCAGCCATTTTCATATCGGCGCCGAAATTGGCCCGTCCGGTCACCTTGTCTACCCCGTCGGGACGGATCGGCCGCGTGCCGACGACTTTCAATTGGAGTTTCTCGGATGCCATTCCGGGGGCGCTTTCTCTATATCTAATCGGATACAGCGAAGCATGGCGCAATATCCGGCTGTGCGCAACGCCCTCAGCTAGGCGGCACCGGAAAACAACCGCCCAAAGCTCGCTGATCCCACGCCGATGCGGGCCCGATCAAGCGGTTGTCTGCAATCGGCTGCGGTCAGGCCGATACGCGGGACGAACCGAGCCAGACAATACCCGCGTCGCGCGATCAGAAGAGGGTAGCGGCGTGAGAGGCGTGCAAGTTCCACTCGGGGCCGACGCCGCCGACCGGGGTGTAGCTGAGGGATCCGCCGCTCACCTGGCCGATCGCGAGCCCGCCGTTCGTATTGTGCAGCATGATCTCGGCCGAGCTCTGCCCGTCGAAGTTGCCGGTGCCAACCACCTGCCACTCCGGACCGAACCCACCCAATTCGGTGAACTGCGCCGCGCCGTTGACCACTTCACCGGCAAACACCGACCCGTCATTGGTGTCGTAGATCAGGAAATCATCCTGACCATGCCCGAGAAAGTTGCCGCTGCCGACGAAGTTCCATTCCGAACCGATGGCACCGACCGGCGTATATCCCGCCTGGCCGCCGACATCCTCGCCAATGACGATCGAGTGATCATTATTGTTCCACATCAGGAACCCCGCGGCACCATCTCCCAGATAGTTGCCGGTTCCCGCGAATTGCCACTCGCTGCCGACGCTGCCGATCTGCGTATATTGGACGGCGCCGCTACTCACGGCACCGACGACGATGCCGCCATTGGTGCTGTTCCACAGCAAAAAGTCGCTCGTCGGCTGACCGAGGAACGGTCCGCTGCCTTCAAATTGCCATTCCGGGCCGATGCCGGGCAGCACGGTGTACTGCGCCGTGCCGCCGATGTCCTCGCCGACGGCGATCCCGCCGCTGGTGCTGTTCCACAGCAGGAAGCCGTCCCGACCGTCGCCAAGAAATGCGCCGGTGCCCTCGAATTGCCATTCTGGGCCTAGTCCGCCGATCTGCGTGTAGCCAAGTTGCCCTCCGGCCATCTCGGCAAGCACGAGCGCGCCATTATTGTTGTTCGTCAGCAAGAGGTCGGAGAGGCCGGTCCCGCTCAACTGAGCAGGAGCAGTCCCGGCTTGCGGCCCGACCGACAAGGTCACGGTCCCCGCAGTCGAATTCTGCGCCGCGTCGGTCGCGAGATAGCTGAGGCTCGAGCTGACGTTGGCGACGCCCGGCGTTGGCTGGAATACCAATCCTTTGAACTGAGCGACGGTCAACATGTCCGCGGCGGTGACCGGCGTCACCCCGTCCGCCAAGAAAATGGTGCCGTCGGTGGGAAATCCGGTGATGGTGATGGTCAGCGGCAACGGATCGGTCGGCGCGGCGATGCCGATCACCGTGGCCGGGCCGTTGCCGGCGACCGTCAGCAAAGCCGGCGTCGTGACCGGCGCGATCGTGTCGACCACCAGATCGCCCGCCGGCACGGCCGAGACCGCACCCGACAGATCCGCCGCGTTGCTGGTCAGATTGTCGGTGATCGTGGCGCCGTTGAGCGCGACGCCGGCGGCCGTGGTCTGCAGCCCGGACGTATTGTCGCCGGCTTGCACCGTATAGTCGAAGACCAGCGCGGTCAGCCTCGACAGGCCGGCATCGTAGGTCGCGACCTCATTGACGTTCAACGCCAGCGTCGGGGTGCCGTTTGTCGTATCGACGGTGACCGGGTCGGCCAACTGCAGCGTCACCTGCACGACCTGGCCGGCGCCAACGGCGCCAGTCCCCGGCGTGAGCGATACCGGGCTCAGATTGCCGACCCGCTCCATCGCGCTGTTGATCTGGGCGCTCAGATTATCTCCGGTGAAGTTGTTGATGGCATCGTTGAGTGAGGCGCTGTTGCCGATCGACTGCGAGAGTTGCTGCGCGGCGTTGCCTTGCGTGGCGATGCTGACCGCGGTGATATTGGCGAGCAGCGCATTGGGGTCGCTGGTCGAGGCGACCTGTTGCTGCACCGCGCTGTTGCTGGCGCTGGCGATGCTGGCAGCGGCGCCAGCCGTTGTCGGGTCGACGCCGGCGCTGGTCGCGATATTGGTGAGCGTCGTCAGATCGGTCAGGTCGAGCGTCTGGCCGCTCGACAGGTCGCTGATGGCCTGGGCCAATGCCGCCGTCGAGTTGCTGCCACCCGACGCATTGAGCAGCGTCAAAGTATTTTGCGCCTGCGCCGTCGCGGCGAAGAGCTGCGCGCCGCCGCTCGATCCCGCCTGCGTCGCGACGATCGGGTTTATTTGCGTCGGGTCGACCGACGAGCCGAGCCCGAACGCGGCGTTGACCTGCTGGATCGCCGCGGCGACGTCATGACCATTATTGTCGGCGATCTGCTGCACCAGCGTCGTCAGCGCGGTGACCGAGGTCGCGCCGCTCGGCGCGGCCAGCGACATGGTCAGCGGCAACCCGGTGGCGATGTCGGTGCCGCCGGTGACGATCACCGTGCCGGAAATACCCTGCGGCAGCGCGTAATTGCCCGACGCGTCGGTTGTCGTCGAATACTCGCCAGGGTCAAGCACGCCGTTCGCGTTGGTATCGACGAACACCGTCGCGTTGGCGATGTAACCGTCAATCGCCGCGCCGTGATAAAACGTCCCGTAATTGCTCGTCGATGTCGGGTCCTGGTAGGCCTTCTTGCCGACAAAAAAGGGATCGTTGCCCATCGGGATGGTCTGGCCATTCGGCAATGTGACGATGGGTGGCGGCGGCGGTTCCGGCGGCGGCGGTTGGTTCGGGTCTACTCCCTCAATCGAGGCGACGATGTTGATGGCGTCGTTCCAGACGTTGAGTCCGAAATTCTCAAACGCGCTCAACGCGGATGCGATGAACACGTTGCTCGTCAGCACCTTGAGCAGGTCGGGGCCCAGCACCGCGAAGTCGGCCGCGGACGCTTGGCCGCTGAACACGTCGCCCATGGCGATGCCGAAATCTTCAAAGGTGCCGCCGACGGCAAGAGCATCGAACCCGCCGGTGGCCAATGTGAAGATGGCTTCACCGAGATTCGCGGCGTCGGTCGCGAGGCCGCTGAAATTGCCGGTGAAGAGATCTTTGAAAGCGAGCCCAAACCCCTCGCCACCCTTGATGAATATCGAATCCGCGGCCGCTTTCGCAAATCCGGCCAGGATATTCCCGGCCAAGCTGCCGACCTGCCCCAGCAGATCGAACGCTCCTTTCACTCCGGCCGTGGTGCGGGTGCCGAGGGCGTCCGATACGGCACTGATGCTCAGGACGGCTGTCATTATCTGGGCGTAGAGTCCGAGAGGCCCTAAGATTGACGCGCCGCCGGCACCGAGGATCGCCGCGCTCAGACCATTGGAACCAGCCGATCCGAGAATCCCGAGGACCCGCGACCCGAAATTCACATAGTCTTCGAAGTCCTGGCCCTCATGCAGGACTAATCCTGACGCCACCCCGGCAATGCTCGTCGGGTCGGTCTGCGCCGAGTGCGATTTGGCGAGCAGCTGAGCCCCGCCGATAAAGAAATTTCGGGCGCTTTGGAAGCCGAACAATACGGTTCCGGGATCGGTGCCGGGGCTGGCGGCGGCCGCTTGCTGGAGGAGGTAGCCCGCCAAGTTATACCCGACCGTGAGGTCGTTGGTACTGATCGCCGACGATCCCCTCAACACCTCGAGGGCGCCAAGGCCGCTGAGGACGGTGCCCTGGTTCTGGAAGGCAAGGTCAGCAAACAGTTCGTTGATCGGGCTATTCAGAACCTGGATATGCTGGTGTTTGCCGACGCTGTCGGTCGTGGTGACGATCTGGTAATTGCCCTGGATGAATTCCGAAGCTTTTACCGCCAACCAGGCATAGGCGATGTCGTGCGTCCATTGCGCGAGGCTCGGGTCGTTCTGCTGCAGCGCGAGGACCGGGGCGAGCAAGGACTTCCAGCGCAGCGATCCCCTGATCGGGCGTCAGTTCGCCGCTCTGGATCTCATTGATGATATTGGTTTCGGCGTAACCGCTCGTGAGGTCGTACGCCAAACCTTTGGCGGCACTGTTGCTGGCGGCGCTTGCCGAGGGGCCGCCGATACTACTGAGCGCGTAAATCTCGCCGGCCAGCGCCTGATCAATCAGATAGCCGCTCGTCCGCGTGTTGTAGATGTTGTGAACGTCGGTCGTGGTCAGCCCGACGAGCTGGTACGGGATGAAATTTCCCGGATAGGAGTACCCGCTCGTCTTGTAAACAACGTTCTCGGTCGGCACGTCGATCGCGAAGGTCGCTTTGGTCAGCAGGTTCGCGCCGCCGCCAAGCTGCTGGTACAGATCCTGCGCTTGACCCAGCGTAAAGGTGATCGCCCCGCCGCTGACGATCGCCTGTCCCATATGTTGCGCGAGCTGGGAGGCGCTCGCACCGTCGGCGACCCGGTTCTGAATTTCATTGCCGATCGTGGACTGGACGTCGAAAAGCGTGTCAAACAGTGTGTTGGCCGCGTCGGTGTTAGTGTTAGCAAGGATGCCCTCCTCGACGCCGTACAGCCGGCTCAGGTATGACAGACCGCCATCTACCGACTGGCTGTGAAGACTGTTGAAGCTTTCGATATCCTGGATCGCCGCGGCATTCGTCATCGTCCCGTTCATCACTTTGACGAAGTCGATGCCGGACAGCTTCAGCGCACCACCAAAGAACGGATCGCTCGACGAGCCAAACGTTGACCCGACAAAGGAGGCGAAGGCGGCGCCGACATCACCGATCGTGCCCGAATCCGCCTTCGCCAGCCCGAGCAGCACCGCGAAGACGTTGGACAGCGAGCTTCCCGCTGCCAGCATCGCGGCGGTGAGGTCCTGTACGCTGAGCGCGTGAGAGGTGACCAAAGCGATCAGATCGTTGCGGACCGTCGTGGTCGCGGCCGCTGCCGTGACGGTAGGAAGCAACCCGAGCAGCGCGGCGGCTTCCCGCTGCGGCGTCAGCGACGAAGCGCCCGTGATATCGGCAATCGCCTGGGTGCTGCTCTCGATTTTTCCGATCAGCGCGCCGGTCGCGGCCGCGGTCGGGAGAGAATTGACCGAAGCCAGCGACGTCGACACCACCGAGCTAACCGAAAGCCCGTTGTTGGCTATATAAGATGAGATGTCGGCGATGATCGTCGCGAAACTGGCGGATGTCGGCGGCAGCTGTGCCGCCACCGCCAGCTGCAGCAGCAGGTTGGTGGCAACCGCAGCGGTGATCTGATTACTGCTGACAGCGGTGTTGATCGCCGCCAGCTCCGCAGCCTGGGTGTAGCCGGCGGTCGGATTGGTGAAGATGTTGGCAAGCTGCTGCGCCACTGCGGCGCCGGCCGGACTGTCGACCAAGCCGGCATACAGTCCGATCAATGTCGATACTGCGGTCGCCTGCGAGATCGACACAACAAGACTGTCGTTAGACGGCGTGGCATTAGTGATCGCGGCGATATCCGCCAGCGCAGCGGTTACGGTAAGTTTCCCTTCCGAGATCAACGTAGCGATCTGCCGGGACGCCGCGCTCTGCAGCGCCGCTACGCCCGCCAGACGCGCCAGCAAATACACCAGTCGGGCAGTGTCGACGTATGGCGCCACCGCATTGACGGCACTCATGATCTGTACGGCGGACAGCTGGCCGTTCCTCACCAGCGCGGCCAGTTGTGTCGCAGCCGTCAGCGCTCCGGAATTGGTGAACGATGTGAGCGTGGCGAGCGAATTTTGCGTGCCGCCGGCGCTGCCGGCGGCGACCGCCTGGGAAAGAATGGTGAAGACGGTATTGGGGCCAAACCCTCCGAGATCGGAGAAGGGGCTGAGGACATCGTTTGTCCCGATACCGAAAAGACTCCAAATATTCCCGAAAACACTGAAACTCGAAGATATACTGGCCCGGAACGAGTTATTCGCCGAGGCAGCCGACAGCTCGCCGCTCAGCACTCGCGCGTTCAGATTCAGCGCGAGGTTGTACGGCGAAATGCCGCCGACGAGGAGGGCAGGAGAAAAACTGACGAACCGGAGGAACTCGCCCATCTGCGATGACGTGATGCCGGCGTTGATCAGCGACGGTGCCATTATGCCGGCCGCTATCGGGGAGCCGCCGGACGCCGCCGGATACGCCGCCGTACCGATCGCGGCCAGGATACCGGCAAGCTGAGTGAGACTGATCTGCCCCGCGCTCAGCTGCGAGTTCAGCGTCGTCACCAGGGTGTCACTTGCCCCGGAGTTGTTCTGGCTCGCGAGTTGGGCGCCGAACTGTTGCCCAACCGCCGCCAGCACCGCCGGTCCACCGCTTGCCGTCAGGGCCAGTATCACGAGTTGCGCTTGCGCCGCGGTCAACTGACCGTTCGCCACCAGGGCGGCAATGTCGGCGAGCGCATCGGCGACGCTGACCAAGCCGGGGGCGATGACCAGCGCGCCGAACTGTGTGCCGATGTCGAACTGCAAGGCGGTGTCGGGCGTTTCCGCCATTTCGAGCAGCAACAGGCTGAGCGCCTGCGGAAACGATCCGAGCGGGCCCGCCGCTTCGGTGACATCGGCAATAATCGCACCCGCGCTGACGACGTTGTTTTCGAGAAACTGTCGCAGCTCGGCCGACAGCGCCTCGCGGTCGGCTTCCGCGTTCAGGCCGATCACCATGCCGGCGATCAATTCGATCTCGTTGGTGAGCCCTATCGACCCGGCAGACACAAAAGCTTGCAGCTGGCTCTGTACCGCGGGCAACCCGACAGTGCCGTTGTTGACCAGCGCGGCCAAACCGGTGCCGGCAACTGCCCGAGCCAGAACGCCCTTCGCCAGCATCAGCATGCCCGCGTCCAGCGGCAGGCCGCTCGTGATCGCGCTGAGAATGTATGTTTTCGCCTGATTGTCGCTGATCAGCTTGCGCGTTATGAGGCTCGCCAACTCCGTTGCCACGGCGCCGCGGAAACCCGTGAGGGTGGATTCCGCGAGGCTCGCGATCAGCCGACCAAAACCCTGGTCGTAGTTGCCTCCCGCAGCCGCGGTCACCGTCTCTATGGCTTGGAAAAGAGCGGTCGGGGGAAAAAGCGGGTTGAACCCATTACTGGTGTCGATCAAGCGAACCAGCTCGTTAGCGATGGCGTTGCCGTCAACCGATGGCGACAACACTGACGACGCCACGGAGAGCAGCCCAATTTCCTGGCTGCGGTCGAGCCCGGCCGCCCGAACATCGGCGACCAACTGCGACACGCTCAGGCCGTTGTTGACCAGCTGGCCCAGCACGGCGCCCAGCTTCACCTCGAAGGCGAGCGCTTGGCTGTCCGACATGGGACGGAGAATGCCGGCGGAGACGGCCACCGCCTGATCCGGCGTTATCGTACCGGCCGCGACATTGGCCAGCAGAGCGGGAGCCAGCGCCGCCACCCCGATGCCGCGCCCGAGCAGTGACGCCAGTTCAGTATCGTAGGACTGCGCCGACGCGGCGTCAGGCGCCTGCGCAGCGACCGGCAGCAACACGCCGATCGCATGGTTCCCAGAGATGGTCGGCGTGCCGGTTGCGGCGGCTTCGATATCCGCGACGACCTGTGCAACGCTCACCTTGTTCTGCGTTGCCAGACTGATGACGATCTGGCTGATCACCGCGTCCATCGCGGCCGGGGTGAAGGAGAAATCCTGCGCACCCGCCGCGACAAACAAGGCCGCCAGCGCCTGATCCGCGGTGAAGGCACTGCCGGTCAGGCTCGCGATCTCGCCGGTGACCGGTGCCACAAGCGCGGCATTGTTGGCGGCGAGCGAAACGAGAACCGTAAACCCGGGGCCGGCTCCCAACGCGCCGGCGTGGATTGCCTGGTCGATGCCGCCGAGCACCAGGTCTTGCGTCACAGCGCCGTTCTGCGTGATGCGACTGCCGGTGACCAGCGACTGCAACTCGGCGGCGATAGCGACTTGCACCTGGAAGCCGGCGCCCTGCGCGACGCCGAGCAGCAGCGACACCGCTTCACTGGCGTTCTGCAACGCGACCAGGTTCGACGGCGTAGAGGGCGCGCCGATCGCCGCGTCGATCGCGGCGATCGTCGCACCAAGCCCGATCAACCCGCGGTTCAGCAGGCCGCCGATCGCCTGGCCCACCGGGAATTGCAGACCGGAATTGTTGGTACGAGCCGCAATTGAAAGCAAGATCAGCAGTTCATTGCTGCCGTCGGTGACACCGTAGGTGCTGTCGGCCGATTGTATCGCGGCGAAAGTGTCGTGATAGCTGATGAGGCTCTGGAATTGGGCGAGACTGCCGATGGCGCTGCCGGCGGCCATCGCGGCCAGCGGCGTGCCGGCCAGCCCCATCGCGGTCGCGATCACGACATACACCGGCCGTGTAGCGGCAGCCCGAAGCGGTTGCAGCGCGTCGATCAGGTCCAATGGGTCATCACCCAGGCCGGCGAGAACGCCGGTCGCGTCCAGCATGCCGAGAAGCCGGCCGGTCTCGACCTGAAGACGGGTCGATCCGGCTGCTGCCTGCGTCGACAGCGCGGTGATCGCGTCCGTGAGGGAGATAGTGCCAGTGAGCAATGCCCCCAGCTCGGTCACCAGACCGGGCCGTATCGGGCCGGTGTCAAAAGACGTTTTGGGTGGGAATGCCGGCGGCAAGCACCGCGAGCGCGTCGACTGCGCCAGCGGGCGTCAACGCACCGCTGGCGACACCGACCTGAATGCCGCCGGTCAGGTCACCGATCGAGAACGCGCTGAGCCGCGTCAGATACTGCGCGAAGAGACTGCTGACGGCGGCACCGAACGCCGCGCCGCCGCTCGTCACCACTCCGGCAAGCACCAGGCCCACCGCATCGGCCGGTATCAACGGCAGAATGCCGGGCAGATCGGGAGTCGCGCCGGAATTCAAGAAGGCGACAAGGCTCTGACCGATGGTGATGCGCTGCGACGCATTGCCGGCTGCGGCGGCGCCGAGCAGGATCAGCGCCTTGTTGTTGTCCGAGATGCCGCCGATCGTGCCGAGCCCGGGCAGCGCGAGCACGTCGGCCAGCAGCTGCGACAGCGGCACAGACGCTGATGCCGACAGGGCGTCAAGCTCGGCGCCGACGACAAGCCCGATCCGCGGATAGGTACCCTGGAGGGCCGGCGGCAGCGAGCCGGAAAATTGCAGGTCGAAGTTCAGTCTTGTCAGCTGGGCGAGGAACGTCGCCGTGGCGTCCGGCGATCCGAAGGCCCCGCGCGCGACGGCGTCGACAAACTGCGCGGCCGTGTCGCCCAACGTCGGCCCGATCCTCCCCATCAGCTCGATCAGCAGATCGAACGGGGAGCTGAGCGCCTGATAGCTCTGACCGATGATCGTGTAGACACCGGTCTCGTCGATCTGGCCGCTTGTGACCAGATCGGCGATCGCCTGCAGAACTGCATCGCCAAGCGAAACGAGGTTCGCAGGGTTGTAGAGCAACACGAGCGCGCCGACGATTTTACCCGCCGGCAAACCTGAATTCAGAACCGCGTCGAGCGTGTCCTGCGTCGCGCTCTGGTCAAGGCGCCCGTAGGTCAACAGATTGATCTCACCGAGAAGCTGGTTCTGCGCGGTGATGTGTGCGTTGACGGCGACTGTGGCGCCGAACTGTTTGGTGACGTCTATCGCCGCTGCGAGCGCGACGACCGCCTGGGGGCCGGTGATGCCGGCACCGGTCAGCGCGGCCACGACTTGGTCGGGAGTCGTAAGGCCGTCGTTGAGCAGGGTCGTGAAGCCCGAACCGACGGCGGTCAGATAGTCGGTGAAATCGCTCGCCAGCAATTGCGACAGCACCGTTGGCACAAAGCTCGTGTCGAGCGAGCCCGCTTCAGCCAGGCCGATAAAGTTGCCGACGACGAACTGCGCGTTGGTTTCGAAGGCGCCGACGACCGCCGGCGGGAACATCGTATTGATCGTCGCGTAGACGGCGCTTTCGATCGACGCCGGATCAACGGCATAAGTGCCCGGCGGCCTCGTCGCGGCGTATTGCGCCAAGGCACCGAACGCAAAGAGCGGCGTCGGGAAAAAGAGGCCGGGAATCGACGTGGCGCCGCTCGCCTCGAGTGCACCGACGACGGCGCTTGTCGTCGCCTGCCCGTTCTCGATGATGGAGAACAGCGTCCAGCCCAGAGCGGTCGTACCGGCGGCGGTCCCCAGCTTGACCAACAGCCCGATCGAGGAGCTGAGCGAGATGGCGGGCGGGAACGCGGCGACGATCTGCTGGTCCACCGCAAAGTCGCTGGGTGGGGTGAAGACGAAGGTGCCAGTGGCGCCGCCCTGCGCCGTCTGGTCGAGGAAAACCAGCGACTGGCCGGCATCGATAGCGAAGACGTGCGATCCTGACGGCACACCGGGGCCGGTAATGGCGTCGCCAACCAGCGCATCGGTAATCGTCACGCCCGGGAAGAAGAGCTCATTGCTTCCGACCACCGAGCCGGCAACGCCGAACGCGAAATTGCCGTGAGCAATCAGGGACTGGAACAGGCTGGTGAAGAAGCCGGCGAAATCCGTGGTGCGATTGGATGTGGCGTCGATCGCCAATCCGACCGGATAGAGGGTGGCGAGGATGAATGTCGCCGCCCCGCTCGGCACGTTGCCGCTGTTGGTGGCGGCACCCACAAAATTGCCGATGTCGGTGCCCGAGATCGTCCGCGCCTGCAGCAGATCGGCCGCGGCCGATGCCGCCGCCGGCGCGCCGCCGTCGACCATGCCCGCCAAAAGCGCAAGTCCTTGCGCCGGGGTCAGCGCACCGCTGGTAACCGCATTCTCGACGTCGGAGAGCGCTGTTTGCGTGGCCGTGGCGTTGCCGGCGACCAGTGCCGCGATGGTCTCGCCGATAGCCAGCGAGAACGAGCTGGCGGCAGCGCTGACCAGGATCGCCAGCGCCTGGCCGAGCGTGATAACCGAGCCGCCGACCCCCGTCTGCAGACCGGTCGCCGCCGCGCCGAAACTTAGCTCGCCGGAGGCGATGACGCTGGCGAGGCCGAGCCCCATCGAGCTTTGCGCCGCGCCGCTGCTCGCCGCCGCCAAGCCGACGAACGCCGACATGAAGTTGGCCGCCAGAAACGTCGCGCCGCTCCCGGACTGCGTCGCGCCGATGAAAGTGCCGAGTTCCTGGATCGCGGCCTGCCCGCTGATCGCCCCAGCGATGATCAGCGGCGAGACGAGCGTCCGGATCGCGGGGTCTTGCAGCCCGGTATTCGCCGCGAGATCGACGACCTTGAGCGCGGTTATCGTGTTCGCGGAGACGGCAGCGCTCAACGTGGCCGCGATATCCGACACGGGTTCCAGGGCGAAGCCAAGATCTTCGGCAAGGCCGGCGGCCGCGGTCACCGACCCGCCGGCCAGCAGTCCGACGATGACGGTGTTCAGCTGCGCGAGCGTGGTGACCCCGCCGCTGACGTGCGACGTAAAGAAAGCGGCGCCGACCTGGGTCGTGGTGAACGTACCGTTGGTGACGCGCGTGGCGAGCGCCTCGCCGATCCCGAGCTGAAGCGAGGAGCCGACCTGTCCGACAATCCCGGCGATGACATTCAGCAGCTCATCGGCCGTGGGCCCCGACGCGGCGACGATCGAGGATACGATCAGTTCGCCGACGGAAGGATCGGCGCCGAACCCGAGGCCGGCGATCTCGGCGCCGACCGCATATTGCTGCGCCGCCGTCGCGCCGTGCACTGCGGCGGCCATCGCGGTGGCGGCGCTCGACGCGCCAATCACCCCTTGGGTCACCAGCGAGGTAATGTAGCCGCCGACCAGCAGCCCAATGGTCGGTTGTGAGAACGGCAGCTGCGTCAGCATCGTGACGACCGCAGGGGCGGTCGTCGCGTTGTCGGTTATCGCGACGGTGATGTTGGTCGCCGCGTTGGTCGCTATCGGTGAGCCATTGGCCAGTGCCGCAGCCAAATTCGTGATCGCCGCGCTCCGCAGCGCCGCCGTCGACTGCGTCCCGATAACCAGCAGCAGCTGGATGCCGAACGATGCCCCGATCGTGCCCGCCGTGACGGCGTTGACGATACCGCCGGCGATGAAATTGGCGGAAACCCCAGCGCCCGGCAGGTCGGCGATGAGCGTCAGGAAATCCTGCGGTGAGCCGGGGGTGTAGTAGTTGACCGTGGCCTGGATGACCTGCGCCGCGGTAAAGACGCCGGTGGTGAACAACGTGCCCAGCGAGGTTGCGAAGTCGGCGATGCTCTGCGCAGGCAACAACAGGTTGATCCGCGCGCTGAGCGCGTTGACCAAGGCGATGTCCGTGGCGTTGCCGGCTATCGCGCCTTGATTGAGGCTGACCATCAGGTTGGAGAGGATCGCAACCTGCCCTGGGCTCGATGTGCCGTTGGCGATGTCGTTGATGAATTCGTTGGCCGCATCGGTGGCCGTGACACCTGGCTGCTGTAACAGGAAATCAAAGATCAGGTGAACGAACTCGGTCGCCGTCGTCGTTCCCCGCGCCGTATCGGCGCCATACTGCTGGGCGATCGCGGTGATCGCCTGATCGACTGTGAACGGCGGCGTCGTGGCGTGGAGCTTCTGCTCGATAAAGGTGAAGACGGTGTCCTCGAACGCGGCGATACCGAGTATCGTCACGTAAAGTGACAGCTGGTTGGCGCCGGACAGCGGCACAATGTCGGTGAGTGCCGTGTTCAGCGTCACCGCGCCCGTGGTCAACAGGCCATTGGCGCCGAATAGCTCCGCTTTGGCGTCAGCGACAATCCCGGCAAAACCCGGGAAGGCGACGATGTTGTTGAGGACGCTGGCGAAGACCTGGTCAGCGAGCGCGGGAATGCTGGCGATGAGCGTATTGAGCGCGTTGTACCCCGATGCCCGGATAGCATCGCCGGTGCTCTGGGTGAGCAACAGAAGCCCCGGCAGTGCCAGCGGGACGGAGGACGGATAGCTTGGCGCCAGGGCCTCGATCTTGGCGATGACACCCGAGGTGCCGGCGACCTGGCCGAGGATGGCGAAGACATCGTCGGGCAACAGCCGGCCGGCCGTCAGTTCGTCGCTAATCTGCGAGAGGGTGAAGCGGCCGTTCGCGATGCCGCCCGCGATCGCCGATCGCGCATGGCTATCGTCGAGCGCAGTGAAGCGCTCGAGTGTGGTGAGCGCGGCGCTGCTGGCAAGCGTGCCGTTGCTCAGCGCGGTAGAGATAGCGACGATGACGGTGAAGGTGGGAATGTTGGCGGGGGCCGCGGTCAGATTGAGCAGCTCGTTGATCGCCTGTTCCAGCACCGGCCCGGACGGATTGCTGGCACCGATATTGGCGAGGTCGATCAGGAATTCGATCGCGCCGGCGGCAGCCAGGCCGCCGCTGACGCGGCTGTCCAGATTGCTGAGAATTGTCGCCGTTGCGGGATCGGCCGGGTTGGCGGTGATCAACCCGGCGACCTTGACAGCCTGAAGCTGGATTTGCGGGCTTGTTCCGGTGCCGACGGTATTCGCCAACGTCGCGGGATCGGTCTGCAGAATGTCGAGCTGGCGGCCGATCACCGTGACCAGCGCGCCGGATGCGCCGGCTTGCAGCGACTGCAGCGCGGTGACCGCATTCGTGGTCGATATGTTGTTCGCGACGAGGATCGCGGCGATCGCCGTTTGCGCCGCTGCCTCCAGGCCGTCGACACCACCATTCGCCGACGAGGTGTACGCGGTGTCGAAGGTGGCGAAATATTCGAGGAGCTGGACTTCGTTCGCGGCGCCCAGCACGGCGGCAAAGCCGCCGATATCGGCGGCGGCGCTGGTCGGGGTGGCAAAGCCGTTGCGGACGATCGCGACGATGTCGGCGGCGATCCCCGCCTGGATCGCGGCATTGAGCGTCGTCGCGGCGGTCGAAAGGCCGGACATGTTCGAGGCGATCTGTGACCCGCTCACCAGGAAGCCGATCGCTTCGTCACCGGTGATGCCGTCTTCGCCCGACTGGACGATGGAGACGATCTGGCTCAGCGCTTGGCTTTGCAGGTTCGGCACCGCGCCGCCGATCAGCCCTAGTATTTCGGCGGCAAGCGGCACGTCATAACCGGCGGCCGCAGCCGTGCCAAAGCCCGCCACGACCGTCGGGTCCGCGGTGGCGAAACCTGCCAAAGCATTGATGAAGTTAAAGATGCCCGTCGGCCCAAGATGGCTCACGAGCGTGCTGGGCAGCGCCGATCCCATGATCAGCGCCGCCTGAACATTGCTCAGCACGCCGTTCTGAACCGCGCTGGTCAGCGTGGTCTGGAAGGGATTGCTGAAGGTGACGTGGTTGATGCCGTCGGCGATCTCCTGGCCGGCGTAGAATGCGAACTGTGCGTCGTTGATCTGCCCCGCGATGGCGAGCAGCAGCGACACCGCGCCGTCGCTGCCGGCGGTGATGAAGCTAGCGGCATGGGACGGCGACAGCGGCCGAGCCGTTGTGGGCGTATCAGCGATGAGATCGGCGAGGACATTCGCCGCAAGCGGCAATCCGGCTGAGTCGGATAGACCGGCGATATCCGCTATCGTACCGACGATGAAGTCGATGAGGTTGCCCGCATAGGCAGTGATTGCCGCGACGACACCAGAAGCGATTTGAGCGGCGGTAGCACCCGAGTTCTCGGCCAACGTTAGGATCGCTTGCGCGGCCGCGTTCATCAACGCGGCGTCTGGTACATTTGTGAATGACGGGACGGTGAACGTCGACTGTCCCGCCACTTCGGTCAAGACAGTGACAATCAGTGCGGGGCTCGCGCTGATCGCGGTCAGCGCGGCGACGATGTCGTTAACGGCCTGGGTCTCGGAAGCGACGCCACCGTGCACGTAGTTGTAGATCTGCGGGTAACTGTTTGGTGTCACCGCGAGTAGCTCGATCGCCTGGTCGACAGTGAGCTTGGGGGGGCTGGCTTGCAGACCGCCCTTGACCAGATCGATGGCGTCGGACGAATGGCTGAAAAAGCCGATAACGGAGGAAATGAGGTTGTTGGTGATGAGGTAATTGAAGTTGCCGACCGCCGCCGCCGTGTTGGTGAGATCGGTCGACGCGAGGAAGACGTCGAAGAGCACCTGTGCGGACGCAAACGCGGCGTTCATCGCACTATAGGCGGCGGTCGCGGTGATCTGGCCGCCGCTGATGAGCGTGACGATCGCGTTCTCCAGAGCGCTTAAGGTCGTCGCAGCGCCAGTGGTGAAACTGTTGGCGAGCGATGTCAAAAACGCGATCGCCTGGGTGGCGCTCAACGACGCCGGAACATTGGCGTCGAACGCTTGAAGCACCTGCGGCAGCTGCGCGCCAAGCGGAGAAACGATGTTGACGGCGAGCCCCGGCGCGTGCGCGAGGGCGAGGATAAGCAGCACATGATCCGCCGATGTCGCCGATGACGAGATCAGGTTCTGGATATCGGTGACGATGGTCGAATCGACGTTAAAAAACGGGTTGCCGGCGGTGATGGAGAGGCCGCTGAACAGCGCGATCCCTTGATCGATCGTCAGGCCGTTCGAGATCGCCGCGTTGATCTGGCTGAGCGCGGCGGGGAACGGGTTGAACGTGATGGTGCCGCCGCCACCCCCTTCGCCGCCGCCCTCACCGCCGCCGGGGGGGCCGCTGCTACGCGTGATCAGCGGAAAGAGGATGCTGCCGAGTTCGCTGCCGATCGCCGCGGCGTTGGCGATCGAGCCGCCCCCGGCGAGGGAGATCGCCGCCGTCGTCGCGTCCGAGGCAACCGAACTCTTCGCGACCAGCCCCTGCGTGACAACGGCTTGAAGCTCGTCATTCAGCTGATTGGCGAGAGCGGGGCTGGGTGATGTCGCGCCGAGCAACGAATTCAGCTGGCTCGCGTAATACATCAACGCGATAACGGGGCTGACGGCCGGCGATGCATTCTGCGCCAGCGTCTAAATCAGCGCGAAGCCTTGCCAGGCATTGGCCGCGGCGGCGGCCGCGTTGCCGCCGTTGGCGGCGAACACGGCGCTGGCGATGTCGACGCCCGCTGTGGCCGGGTTGGTCAGCGCGAGATCGCCGCTCGACAAGCCCTGAACGGTGCCACTGAGGAGTTGCTCGAGGCCGCTCAGGACAGCGGCGCCGTTCGACGCACCGAGTCCAACGAACAGCCCAGCCTGGCTGAAACCGATGGAGTTGGGGTCGGCCGCGGCGCCAATCGCCTGCACCGCCGTCGCGAACGCCGTCGTCGTATCGAGCCCTTGAACTCGTGGCGATCTGGTTGACCAGCAGCGCCAGCTGCTGGCCGATCGTGACCGACCGAAAGCTGGCAGCGACGCCCGTGGCCGCCGCAGCCGCCGCAGCGATGGCATCAGTAGCGGTGAACCCGGACTGTATGAGGCTGATGATTGCGTTGCCGACAGCCGTTACGACCGTGGTGTTTACATCCGTGTCCGTTCCGGCGGCGCGCCCATAGGCGATCAGAACCGCAATCAGATCCGCGTTCGACAAACTGTCATCGGCCGCGACCGTGGTGATCAGCTGAATGATGCCGTTGCTGGCGAGGTCGACATTCGCGAACGTAGCCGCCCGCTCGATGTCGAAACCCGCATTTAGCGGGGTCTGGCTTTGCGGCGGGCTGGCACCGGTGTGGACGATATTAAAATCGCCGGCATTAAAAAGGCTGGTGACGTCGAATCCGGCGAGCACGCTCAGACCGGGGAGGTCATCCGTCGTGACTGGCAAGGCACTGCTCCCACGCATAAAGCGGATCGCATTTCCCCCACACGGAGGGCCGACCCTCTTAGCAATAAAGATTACCCCAAATACGGAAAAGCGGCCCGTTCGGGTTTGCTAAAAGTTGCTAAAGGGGACGAGCGTTAATATCGTACGGGTTTTTTAACTTAATTTGAGCACGCTGCCACTGCCACTTCACCCGCATGTTGATCGCTCCAGGCCGCACCTTGGGTGAACCATCTCTGCAATGTTTGAGAATCGCATCGTTCTGCCAATAAAGTATGCAACCGGTCAAATACTTCGCGCCGGCTGCCCGACCGTGTTGCCGCTGACGGATGTACGAGACGGGCGTAGCCGGCAAAACGCGCCGCTTCCTCGATCCGTCCGGCCTCGGCCAGCATCAACGCCAGCGCCTCGATCGCCCAGCCGAGAGAACCACGCAAGCCGATCGCATGCGCGAAGGTGATCGTCTCGCGCAACGTCTCGCGCGCCTCGGCGGCTTCACCGGCCAGCAAGAGCTGCGCGGCCAGTTTCGCCACGAGCGGGGTACTGCGGCCCGGCAGCAGCTCCGCCCGCAGGTCACGCAGTTGCGTCAGCGCACGGTCGCGTTGGCCGAGGTGAAATAGCAGGTCGGCCATGTTGCTGCCGCCGTTCACCAGCCCGTACCAATGCCGGGTTGCCCGCGTCAGGCGCATAGCCTCCTCGTACGCGACAAGGGCCGCATCGAGTTCGCCGATACGAAATTTGACATCCCCTTGCTTGACCAAAGTCAGCGCCAGCCATTTATTGGGGGTGCCGCGGCGCAGGAGCTGTTCCGCTTCGTCAAAATAACCGCCGGCCTCGTCGACGGTTTCGATCGACAGCAGCGCGCTCCCTGCCCGCCACAGCGCGGCGCCGAGACCGATCGGATCACCAACCTGCCGGAACAGCGTCGCGGCCTGCGCGGCGGCAGGAAAGTTTTCTGTGTCGCTGAAACGCACGTCACGCCAGCTTTTACCAAACCACAACCGTGCGGCGATTTCAGGCGGCGTGTTCGGCGTAACGCGGGACACCGCAAGATCGAACCAATAGCGGCTTTCATGCAACGGCAGCTGCGGTAAGTCCCACCACAGCGGGTAGGAATGCGCCACCAGCCGCAATCCCAAGCCGGCCTCACCGCCCGCACCGAAAGCCCAGTCGAGCGCGGCGCGAAGGTTGTCGGCATCCGGCGCATACGTTTCCAGCCAGGTCGAGGTCGGGGTCGTGGGCCACTCGGCCTCGGAGCGCTCAAAAACATGGGCGAAATGGGTCGCGTGCATGCCACGGAGCCGCTGCGCCTCATCTGCCCTCCACTTCTCGATCGCATATTGCCGGGTTGTCTCAAGCATGCGGTAGCGCGGCTCGCGGCCGGATCGATCGGAAATAACGAGGGATTTGTTGATCAGCGCTTCGAGCAGATCCAATAAATCCCACTCATCGGACAGGTTTTCGGCAGCGAGTGCGACGATCGCCTCAAAATCCGCACCGCCTGAGAAGACAGCCAGTCGCCGCAGTAGCATGCGTTCGGGTTCGCTCAAGAGCTCGTAGCTCCAGTCGAAAACAGCGCGCAGCGTGCGGTGGCGGGGAGCCGCATCGCGCCGCTGCGACGCCAGCAGCCGAAAGCGTTCGCTCAGCCTGTCGGCAAGCTGGCCCGGACTGAGGACCTGGAGCCGGGGTGCGGCCATTTCGATCGCCAGCGCGATGCCGTCGAGCCGTGCGCAAATCCGCGCGATCTCCGGGGCCGTACGGTCATCGAGCGTGAAGCCGCCTGGCGTCGCGGCGGCGCACGCGACGAACAGGCGGACGGCATCGTATTGCAGCGCGCTCTGCGCATCGATCGCCTCGATCCGCTGCGGCACGGTAAACGGCCGCAGCGCGTAAACCCGTTCGCCTTCGATCGACAGGCTCTCGCAAATGGTCGCGAGGATCGTCAGCCGCGGGCATGCGGCAAGCAAGGCTCGGGTCACCGCGGCGACGGGTTCCACCAAATGCTCGCAATTGTCGAGAATGAGCAGCATTTCGCGATTGCCGACAAAGCCGACGAGACGCTCCAGCGAGCTGGCCTCGCCGCCGCCGGGATAGAACACGGCGGCAATGGCATCCAACGCGGCGCCCGCGCTCGCGACGGTGGCGAGTTCCACGAAATCGACGCCGTCCGCGTAGGCCGACGACAAATTCTCGCCGATTTGCAAAGCAATGCGTGTCTTGCCGATGCCACCGATGCCGGTGATGGTCAGCAGCCGACTGCTTTTCAGATGCCGACCAATCTCGTCCAGTTCGAACCCGCGCCCGATAAAGGGGTTGGTCGCGCGCGAAAGTCGGCTGCCCTGGATGGTCCTCGGAGGCAGCGAGGCAGGAGCGAACTGCGCCGCCGGGTCGGGGTCGACAACGGTGACCGGCGCGACAAAACTATAGCCGCGGCCGTGCAGCGTCTGGACGAAATGCGTGCCGTCGCGGCCGTCTCCCAACGCTCGCCGCAAGGCGGCCATATGGACCGTCAGATTGTTGTCCTCGACGATGCGATTGGGCCACACGGCCGTCATGAGCTCGTCTTTGCTGACGATCTCCGGACGCCTCGTCACCAAGGTGATCAGAATATCGAGCGCGCGCGAGCCGACGCCGAGTGCCCTTCCGTCGCAGCGCAACTCGCGGCGCTTCGGAGCGAGGACAAACTGACCGAACGCGAATGCCCGGCTCTCATCCATCCGCAGAACCACTCGAAACGTGCGAGCCCATCCAACCGCAAACGCTGGTTGTGCGATCGTAACACATCGCAGTTTAGCAAGACCCGCCCGGTCAAGCGACCATGATGGGACGTGGCTGGGTCAACCCTGGCACGACCGGCCGCGCTCAACGCCAACGGCAGCTTCGCGTTTGCCGCTTCGCGAAAATCAGCAGTCTCGTAAATTTGATCGGCGGCCAGGTCAGTTCAGGCGAAACGCGTCTGCGCCCAGCCGGTCTCGAAGGGTACGTTCATCAGCGGCTCCGAGCGCTTGTGGCGGAACATCCAGGTTCCACCGACCCGCGCGTAAATCTCGTGATCGATGCTGGCCCGCCACATCGCCCGGTTTCCGGCAGCGACCGTGCACGGCATGAACAAATACCAGCGGGCGCGCGCCGCATCGCCTTCGACCTCGATCTGGCCGTTCAGGCTGTAATGAATGGCAAACGAGAAGATCGCCGACGCGCCGCGAAAGAAATTCCTGATCGCCTCCCGCCCCTCGAACCGGCCGAGGCCGGGGCTTTCCCACAGCGCATCTTCGGTGAACAGCATCGCGATCCGGTCGGCGTCGTACTGCTCGTCGCACAATGCGGCATAGCGCGCCTTCAGATTGCGGATCGCCTCCGCGTCTTCCAACACCTGCAACCGCCGCTCCAGCCGTTCGATCCGCGCCAGATCAAAGGAATTGTCGTGCGCCACGTCTTCCCTCCCGAACGACGCGAAGGGCACCGCTCACGACAGCGTAAAACCCTCGTAACCGCGCGCCGCGATGTCCGCGCAGATCTGCCGGTAGCGCAGCATGCCGCCGGCATAGGGCATGAAAACCCGCGGCTTGCCCGGGATATTGGCGCCCAAGTACCAAGAGTGCTTGGCCAGCGGCAGCACGGTCTTGTGAGCCATTTCGTTGACCTCCGCGACCCATTTGTCCACCGCGTCGGCCCGCGCCTCGATGCATTCGAGGCCGTTGTCGTTCAGGTGCCGGATGCAGTCGGTGATCCAATCCGCATGCTGCTCGATCGCCACCGGCATGTTGCACAGCACCGACGGGCTGCCGGGGCCGGTGATCGTGAACAAATTGGGGAAGCCGGCGATCTGCAGGCCGAGATAGGTGAGCGGTCCCGCCTCCCACGCGTCCCGCAACGCAACCCCGCCGCGTCCGCGAATATCCATGCGCAGCATCGGGCCGGTCATCGCGTCGAACCCGGTGGCGAAGACGATGATGTCGACCGGGTACTCGACCTCAGTGGTGCAGATTCCCGCGCGGCTGATCCGCTCGATCGGCGCTTTCCGCAGATCGACCAGAGTGACGTTGTGCCGGTTGTAGGTCTCGAAATAGTTCGTATCGATCGGCGGGCGCTTGGCGGCGTACGGATGATCGATGTCCGACAGGATCGCCGCGGTCGCCGGGTCCTTGACGATCGAGCGGATCTTGCGCTTGACGAAGTCGGCGGCCGTGTCGTTCGCCCTCTTGTCGATCATCATGTCCTGGAACGCCGCCCGGAACTGCAGCCCGCCGCGCTCCCACGCCGCCTCGTAGATCGTCTCGCGTTCCTCGGGCAGGGTCTCGACCGCCAGGCGCTCCTCGATCCGGAACGCCATGCCGTTGATCGTTTCGTGCGTCGCGGAGCGGATGTCGCCGGCATGCTCCTTGATGTACTGGCGAAATTCCGCGGTCAGCGGCGCGTTGCGCGCCGGCACCGAGTAGTTGGCGGTGCGCTGGAACACGGTCAGGTGCTTCGCCGAGGCGGCGATCACCGGCGCCGCCTGGATGCCGGTCGAGCCGGTGCCGATCATACCGACCCGCTTGCCGGCGAAATCGACCCCTTCATGCGGCCACTGGCCGGTGTGGTACCAGTCGCCGGCAAAATCCTCGAGTCCGGAAAATTTCGGCACATTCGCGGTGGACAGGCAGCCGACCGCGGTGATCAGGAATTTGACGACATAGGTGTCGCCACCCTCGCTGCGCACCCGCCAGCGGTTGGCCGCCTCGTCGTAATGCGCGGCAACCACGCGGGTGTTGAACCGGATATCCTTCTTCAGATCGAACCGGTCGGCGACGAAATTGAGGTAGCGCAAAATCTCGGCCTGGCCCGGATAGCGTTCCGACCACTCCCACTCGCGCATCAGTTCGGGCGAGAAGGTGTACCAATAGACGTGGCTTTCGGAGTCGCAGCGCGCGCCCGGATAGCGGTTCCAGTACCAGGTGCCACCGACACCCCCGCCCGCTTCCACGGCCTGAACCGACAAGCCGAGACGATCGCGCAGACAGAGCAGCTGATAAAGACCCGCGAACCCCGCACCGACCACCAGCGCGTCGAGTTCGGTGGTTCCACCGCGCTCGCTACTCGCGTGAACCATCGTGTCGTGCGGCATGCTAGCGCCCCGCGCGTACGAGGCGGCCAGGGCGGGCGCCGGTATCTTCGCCGTTCTCGAAGACAGGCGTGCCGGCGACGAGGGTCGCGCGGTACCCGTCGACGCGCTGCACGAGCCGGCGGCCGCCGGCCGGCAGGTCGTGGACGATCTCCGGCTGGTGCAGGCGCAGCCGGTCGAAATCGATGACGTTGACATCGGCGCGCAGGCCGGGCCTGAGCCGGCCGCGGTCGTGGAAGCCGAAGAAATCCGCGGTCTCGCTGGTCTGCATCTTGACCAGCTGCGGCAGCGGCAGGCCGGGGCCGCGCTGGCGGTCGCGCGCCCAGTGGCTGAGCATGTAGCTCGGCAGACCGGCATCGACGATCTGGCCGCAATGCGCGCCGCCGTCGCCAAGGCCGAGCAGCGTGCCGGAATCCACTAGCAGCTGGCGGATCTGCTCGTGATCGCCGTGGACATAGCCGACAACCGGGAAGAAGAGGAAGTGGTCCTCGCCTTCGGTCAGGTAGTCGTAGGCGACCTCCTGCGGCGTACGGTTGCCGCGCCCGGCGATGGCGGCGATGCTCTTCTCCGGCGCCGGCTCGTAATCCGGGGTGGCCCCCGCCATCACGAACATGCGGTCCCAGCGCGTCGCGACAAAGCGGATGAACTGGCCTTGGCGGTTGAGCTCGGCCTCGGACGGCGGCTCGGCCAGGATCGCGGCGCGCATCTCGGGATCGCGCAGCCGCGCCCAGCGCTCGGCCGCCGGCAGACGATCGAGCGCGCGATAGGCCGGGCGGAAGGTGAACGGGTTCATCGAGGTGTTGTGGCCGAGGATCACCCCGACCGGCCGGCCGGCAACCTGCGCGGTGATGCTGGCGCCTTGGGCGCGGGCGGCGTGCACGCCGGTCATCAGCCGCTTCCAGCGTTCCGGATCGGTCGGCCGGTCGGTCAGCAGGAACCACACCGGACGGCCGGTTTCTTTTGACAGCTTGGTCATCCAGGCGAGCTCGCGCGCCTCATCGATGAAATCGCTGTTCATGCCGAACGCGCCGCGGCCGACGGCGCCAAGCGCCCGGCCGATGCCGAACAGCTCAGCCTCCTCGGCGAAATGCCCGGGAACCAGTTCGCCGGTCTTGGTCTTGTGCGAATAGGTTCGCGAGGTGGTGAAGCCAAACGCGCCCGCCTCGATAGCGGCTTGGGTCAGCCGGCGCATCGTGTCGATGTCTTCAAGGGTCGCGGCCTCGCGGTTGATGGCGCGTTCGCCCATCACATAGACGCGCAGCGGGTGGTGCGGGATCTGCGCGGCGACATCGATCGTCCGGGGCATGCGGTCGAGCGCATCGAGGAAGTCCGGGAAGCTCTCCCACTCCCAGTTCAGCCCTTCGTGCAGCGCGGTGCCGGGAATGTCCTCAACCGCTTCCATCAGGTCGATGAGCCCGGAGCGGTGCTCTTTGCGCACCGGCGCGAAACCGACGCCGCAATTGCCGAACAGGATCGTCGTCACGCCATGCCAAGACGACGGTGCCAACACCGGGTCCCATGTCGCCTGGCCGTCGTAGTGGGTGTGCACGTCGACCCAGCCGGGGGTGACGAGCAGGCCGTTCGCGTCGATCTCGCGCCTGCTGGGGCCGGCTTTTCCGCCGAGGGCGGTCAGCTTTCCGCCATCGATCGCAACGTCGCCGGTAAAGGCGTCGGCGCCGGTGCCATCCAGAATCGTGCCGCCGCGGATGACGATGTCATGCATGGTTTCGCCCCGAAAATGCGCCAGATATCAGATGGACAGCATGCGCCCCCGACCACGCTTCGGCAATCGGGCGCGCCACGCGATGCACGGGGGGCGCCATGCCCCGCGTGCAGAGCGGGGATCGAGGCTATTCGCAGTATGTCGCTCTCTTCGGGGATCAATTCGGCGATCCGGCCTAGGACTGCGGCGGGCTGTCACAGGCTCCCCCTCGGGTAAGCAACCAAAGCGCTCATCCGGCGTTCGACCGATTGAATTCTCGTCCATGCGGTCGCTGAGAACCACCACACCGGCGGCTTCGCGGGGGCAAACCCACGCTGGAAGACATATGAAAATCGCTCAGGTCGCGCCGTTGATGGAGGCTGTTCCGCCCAAGCTTTATGGCGGTACGGAGCGGATCGTTTCCTACCTGACCGACCAGCTGGTCGAGCTCGGCCACGATGTTACGTTGTTCGCCAGCGGCGACAGCGTCACCAAGGCAGCGCTCGAGCCGGTCTGGCCCTGCGCGCTGCGCCTAGACGGCTCGATGCGCGACTATCTGGCGCCACATATCGTGATGCTGGAACAGGTCGCGCGCCGCGCCGACGAGTTCGACATCATCCACCTGCACCTCGACTATCTCGGCTATCCAATCCTGCGGCGGACGGCGACACCGTTTCTGGCGACGCTCCACGGCCGGCTGGATTTGCCCGAGCTGGCATCGCTCTACGCAACCTTCGACGACGTAGCGGTCGTTTCGATCTCCGATTCACAGCGCGAGCCGTTGCCGCAGGCGCCCTATGTCGCGACGGTGCCGCATGGCATTCCGGCAAGGCTGCTGCTGCCGGGCTTCGGCGCGGGCGGGTATCTGGCATTTCTCGGCCGCATCTCGCCGGAAAAAGCGCCGGATGCGGCAATCCGCATCGCCGCGGCGGCCGGGATGCCGCTCAAGATCGCGGCCAAGGTCGACAATGTCGATCGGCAGTATTTCGCCGAGCGCATCGAGCCGATGCTTGGCGCCGCTCATGTCGAATTCATCGGTGAGATCGGCGACGACGACAAGAGCGAGTTTCTCGGCAACGCCGCGGGATTGCTCTTCCCCATCGCGTGGCGCGAGCCATTCGGGCTGGCGATGATCGAGGCGATGGCTTGCGGCACCCCGGTTGTCGCGTTCTGCAACGGCTCCGTGCCGGAAGTGATCGACGACGGCGTCACCGGCTTTGTCGTCGAAGACGAGCAAGCCGCCGCTCTGGCCGCGCAGCAGCTTCGCGGTCTCGATCGAGCGCGCATCCGGCGCGTTTTCGAGGAGCGCTTCACCGCGCGTCGCATGGCCGAGGACTACATCACCATCTACCGCGGGCTGATCGCGCGCGATCAGCCGTTGCGGCAAGCCGTCTGACGACAAATGGCAGGGCCGGGCGCTCCGGTGGGCGAGATCGGCGGTATCTCGTCGTTCGACATTCCGGTCACCGCCAATTCCGCGGGGAACGGCCGACACGTGCTGAAGAACGCCAACAGCTTTGCCGTGCTCGACGAATTCGGCCAGATCCAGGCTTCCGGGCCGGCGGCCGAAGGGTTGTTCTTCGAGGACACGCGCTACCTGTCGCGGCTGGCGATGCTGATCAATGGCGCGCGGCCGCTCCTGCTGTCGTCGACCGTGACCGAGGGCAACACGATGCTTTCGGTCGATCTCGCCAACCCGGAGACGGCCGGCCACGTGAACCTCGCGCCGGCATCGATCCATATCCTCAACGAGATCGCGCTCGGCGGCGACGCGCTGTTCGCCACCGTCAACCTGCGCAATTACGGCCGCGAGCTCGCCGAACTGGAGCTGACGCTCGAACTCGACGCCGACTTTGTCGACATGTTCGAGGTCCGCGGCACGCAGCGAGCGCGGCGCGGGATCTTGGCTCCGGTGCAGATGGAGGCGGCGGGGCCGATCTTCGCCTATCGCGGGCTCGACAAGGTGACGCGGCGCAGCGTCGTCGCGCTCGACCCGAAGCCGCGCTTGACGGGCGGCCGTGCGCGCTGGGGACTCAGCCTTGCGCCCGGCGAAAGCTGGAACGCACAGCTCGAGGTCCATTGCGAGCGCGACGACCGGCCGGTGCGGCGGACGTCGCGCAGCGAAAGCAGAGCCGAGGAGACAGCCTGGAACGCCAAGCGCCAGGCGCACGTCACCGGCATCGCCACCAGCAACGCCACGTTCGACGATTGGCTGCGCTGCTCGCGCGGCGATCTCGATATGCTGACGACGCGAACCGCGGAGGGGCTCTACGCCTACGCCGGCGTGCCGTGGTTTTCGACCGCCTTCGGCCGTGACGGCCTGATTACCGCCCTCGAGTGCCTGTGGATCGATCCCGACCTGGCGGCGGGCACGCTCCAATTTCTCGCGGCCAACCAGGCGACCACGATCGACGCCAAGGCCGATGCGGAACCCGGCAAGATCCTGCACGAGACCCGGCTCGGGGAAATGGCCGCGCTGGGCGAAGTGCCGTTTGGCCGGTATTACGGCACAGTCGACGCCACGCCGCTGTTCGTCATGCTCGCCGCCGCCTATTACGAGCGCACTGGCGAGCGTGACCTGGTCGCCGATCTCTGGCCGCATATCGAAGCCGCGCTCGCCTGGATGGAGACCTATGGCGATGTCGATGGCGACGGTTTTATCGAATACCGCCGCAAATCGCAGGACGGGCTCGACAACCAGGGCTGGAAGGACAGCAGCGACGCGATCTTCCATGTCGACGGCTCGCTGGCCGCCGCTCCGATCGCACTCGCCGAGGTCCAAGCTTATGCGTTTGCCGCTTATATCGGCGCCGCATCGCTCGCTTCAGCACTGGGCAAGCCCGGCCGCGCAACTGAGCTGACCGCAAAAGCGGAAACGCTGAAGGACCGGTTCGACTCGTCGTTCTGGGTCGACGAACTCGGCACTTACGCGCTGGCGCTCGACGGCAGCAAGCGCCCGCTGCGTGTCGTCTCGTCTAATGCCGGGCACGCACTGTTCGGCGGGATTGCTCGGCCCAACCGCGCGTCGCGGGTCAGCGAGACGCTGCTTTCGTCCGCTTCATACACCGGGTGGGGCATCCGTACGATTGCCGCCGGCGAGGCCCGCTACAACCCGATGTCGTACCACAACGGCTCGGTGTGGCCGCACGACAACGGGCTGATCGCCCTCGGTTTCGCGCGCTACGGCCTCAAGGCTCCGGCGTTACGCGTGCTGGACGGTCTATTCGGCGCAGCCCAGAGCTTTGCGCTAAAGCGCCTGCCCGAACTGTTCTGCGGGTTTTCACGGCGCGGCAATGCCGGGCCGACCGCGTATCCGCTGGCCTGCGCGCCGCAGGCCTGGTCCGCAGCCTCGGTCTTTGCGCTGCTTGCCGCGGTTCTGGGTATCTCATTCGTGCCGCATCAGCGGCAAATTCGCCTCTTTCGTCCAGTTCTGCCCGCTTGGCTGTCCGAACTGCGCCTCACCAATCTGCGGCTGGGCGACGCCTCGATCGACCTCGTCTTGCGGTGCGAAGGCGGCACCCTCGCAAGCGACGTGACACGTCGCGAGGGGCCGATCGAGATCGTCATAGCCTACTGAACGGCGGCGCACGGCCCGCCGCCAGGGTTCGTAAGGATTGCTACCATGTCTGTCCCTGTCTACGCGGCGCGCGGGCCGATCCCGTTTCTTTTTCATTACGTCCGGCGGCGGCTGGGCAGCCATCTGGTCGTGCTCGCGGCGATATTGGCCGCCGTCGGTTGCGCGATCGGCTCCCAATATGCGGTGAAGAACCTGGTCGACGTGCTCGGCTGGCAGTTTCCTCCTGCGCGGAGCCTGTGGACCGCGGTCGGCATTCTCCTGGCGCTCGTGGCCGGGGATAGTCTTTTGTGGCGGCTGGCGGGCTGGGTAGCGGCCCGCGCCTTTGTCGAACTGGGCGGCGATCTGCGGCTCGACCTGTTCGAGCACTTGTCGGGCCACGCGCCGAGCTACTTCGCCGACCGCTTCCCCGGCGCGCTCGGCGGACGCATCAGCACGGCGGCGAGCGCCGCGCTGACGATCGAGAATTCGCTCGCCTGGACGACGATCCCGCCGGCCGCGGCGGTCGTCAGCAGCATCGCGGTGCTCGGCCTGGTGAATTGGCGTTTGATGGCGACGCTCGCCATCGTCGCCCTCGTCTTGGGGCTGGCTGTCCGGCATTTGGCGGCACGCGGCCGTCATCTGCACGACCGCTATGCCGACCGCGCAGCCGGCGTCTCCGGCGACCTGATGGACATCATCGGCAATATCGGCCTAGTGCGGGCCTTTGGCGCGGCAGGGCGCGAGCGGGAGCGGCTGGCGGGGATCATCGGCAACGAGATGTCGGCGCAGTCGGCGAGCCTCCGGTCATTGGAGCGGCTGCGCCTGTTCCACGCCGTTTCGGTGTTTATCGTCACCGCCGGCGTCTTGACATGGTCGATCGTGCTCTGGCGGGCCCAGCGCATCACCACCGGCGATGTCGTACTGGCGACGACGCTCGGTCTCACCGTCCTCCACGCTTCGCGCGATTTCGCGATGGCGATGGTCGACCTGCTGCAGCAATTCGCAAAATTGGGCGAGGCGATCCGGGTGCTCGGCCTGCCACACGAAATGCCGGACGCGCCGAACGCGCGGCCGATGATCGGCCTCGGCGGCTCGATCTCGTTTCTCGATGTCTGTTTCAACTATCCCGACACCGAGCGGGTATTGCGGGATTTCACCTTGCACATCCCGACGGGTCAGCGGGTGGGCCTGGTCGGCCGGTCCGGCGCCGGCAAGTCAACGGTCCTGGCGCTGCTGCAGCGCCTCTATGACCCGGAACGCGGCTGCGTGCTGATCGACGAGCAGGATATCGCCGAGGTCACGCAGGAAAGCCTGCATCGCGCGATTGCGGTGGTTCACCAGGATATTTCCTTGTTTCACCGGTCGCTGATCGAGAACTTGCGCTACGGCATGCCCGAGGCATCCGATGTCGACGTCGAGCGTGCCGCCGCCGCGGCTCACTGTACGGAGTTCATCGCGCGGTTGCCGCAGGGCTTCGACACGATCGTCGGCGAGCGGGGCGCCAAGCTTTCGGGCGGCCAGCGACAGCGCATCGCGATTGCCCGTGCGTTCATCTACGACGCGCCCATCATCCTGTTGGACGAGGCGACCTCGGCGCTCGACACTGAGTCCGAGCGGCTCGTGCAGGATGCGCTGGTGCGCTTGGTCAAGGGCCGCACCGTGATCGCGATCGCCCACCGTCTGTCGTCTCTCAAGAATTTTGATCGCGTCGTCGTGCTGGAGCGCGGGCGGATCGTCGAGGATGGTGCTCCGCCCGACCTGTTGCGGCGACCGGATAGCGCTTTCAGCCAGCTCTATGAGAGCCAGCGCAGCCATTAACCGACACGCGGGCACTGCCCGAGCCCACCGCGCGCTCGCCGGCGCGATCGCTGCGCTGGTCGTGGTGCTGGCGGGTGTCGTGACGATCGCCGTGGCGCAGGATCAGCCGAAACCATTCGCCGCGCCGGCCCCCGCCGCCACACCGAACGAAGACCAGCCAAAGAACGGCGCCAAGGCGCCCGAGAATGTCGAGTTGCTGCCGTCGAGCGACGCTGCCTCGACGCTGGGCAAGAAGGTCAAGGGGCCGAACGGCGAGGATCTGGGGTTGATCGTCGACGTCCTGGTCGGTGGCGATGGCCGACCGCGTGCGGCGGTGATCGATTTCGGCGGGTTTCTCGGTGTCGGCAGCCGCAAGATCGCAATCGAGTGGAAGGCGCTGGATTTCGGGCCGCTCGGGCGCGCGGGCGCGGCGGTCCTCGGCCTCGATCGCACGCAGATCGCGGCCGCGCCCGAATACAAGCCCGGTCCGCCCGGTGCCGATGTCGTCACGGCGCCGTCCGCGTCGGCGCCGCCGCCCGTCGACCCCCATAAATGATCCGGCCATGTCAGTGGCCTTGGCAAAAAGCAAACCGGAGCGCGACGAGACGGCGCTGGCCGGCCGCGGCCTCGATGGCCTCAACCTATTCGTCGCCAACATACAGACGGGTTTCGGCCCCTTCATTTCGGTCTATCTGACGACCCAGGGCTGGACGCAGACCGCGATCGGCACGGCGCTGAGCCTTGGGACGATCGCGGCGATGGCCAGCCAGATTCCCGCCGGAGCGCTGGTCGATGCGATCCGCAACAAGGCGGCGGTGGCGTTTTTCAGCATCGCCGCGTTCAGCGGCAGTGCGCTGCTGTTGGCAATCCGCCCGACCGCGCTGTGGGTCTATGCGGCGGAGGTGTTGCACGGATTTTCGAGCTGTACGCTCGGCCCGGCGATTGCCGCCATGAGCCTCATCGCCGTCGGGCCGGCGATGCTGGGACCTCGGCTCGGGCGCAATGCCCGCTTCGCCTCGATCGGCAACGGGATCGGTGCCGCGTTGATGGGTGCCTGCGGGTATTACGTCTCGGAGCGGGCGGTATTCTTCCTGACGGCGGCGGTGACGCTGCCGGCGGTCGTCTCGCTGCTCCCCTTGGCGCGACTGCATGACCTCGCGCTGCCGGCGACGTCGAGCCCGGACAAGCATTCGGCACGAGCGCCGATTTCCAGCCTGCTGACAAACCGCGCGCTGGTGATCTTCGCTTTGTGCGCGATGCTGTTCACGCTCGGCAATTCCGCGATGCTGCCGCTTGCCGGCAATACCCTCACCAAGAAAGCCGGCGATTTCGCCAGCCTGCTGATCGCTGGATGCATCATCGTGCCGCAACTGGTGGTGGCGGCTATCTCGCCGACAATCGGCCAACTCGCCAATCAGCGCGGCCGCCGCTTGGTGCTGCTGATCGGCTTCTGCACGCTGCCGGTCAGAGGAATGCTGTTTGCGACGCTCGACAATCCCGCCGCGCTGGTGCTGATCCAGGGGCTTGACGGGATCGCCGCCGCTTGCCTCGGGATCCTGGTGCCGCTGATCGCGAGCGACATCGCCGGCCAGTCCGGCCGCTACAATCTCTCGATGGCCTTTATCGGCCTCGCGATCGGCGTCGGGGCTACGATCAGCACCGCGGTTGCCGGCTGGATCGCCGACGCGTTCAACACCCCGGCCGCTTATGCCGGCCTCGCGCTCGTCGGGCTCATAGCGGTCGTTCTTGCGGCCAGCGCGATGCCGGAGACGCGACCACCACCATCGGAGTTCGAGTTCTGACGGAGACTGAAACGTACACGATTTACATCGCATTCGCGCCGCGCGCGGCGACGAACTCGCCGTCGCAGCCCAATAGCGCGCCCGTGCGACGGGGACTTCCTCTTCGTGCCCTCCAGACCGGGCGCTGTTTGTTTTGCAAGAAGTGACCGGTCATTCCGGCCGACGGGCTAACGATTTGCGGAGCCGCGGCAAAGCGGCGAGATCAAGAATTCTTTCCGGCTACCAGCCGAGCGGACGATTTCGCGGGGCGCTGTCCTCGATTCCCCGCAACCCGCGGATAATTTCCGCGAGTTTTTGCGCTCGGGGGCTATCGGGAGAGGCGTCCGCCAGGAGGGCGGTGAGGTCGGCGATGACCTCGTCGATACAAAGTTCACCGTTGGGATCGGGGCGAAACATCTCAGTCTGTTAGACGGACGTTTCCGGATTTTGTTGCAAGACCCAGGCGCCATTGCCTTGCCTGCTCACGGTGACCTCTCGGCCCGTTCGACCCGGTGCACGGTGCCGTTTTCGGCTGGTGCGTTCAGCGGCGCGATGCTTCCTCACGTTTAATCTGCAGGATCATTCTCGCCATTTAGGACACAGCCGGTCGCGAGAACCTCACGAACGGCCTGAATTACGGATCATCTCCGGCCGCAAACCCTAACACCGCATCCACTTCCCGCCGCACGCCCCAGTCCTTGCGGAACGGCATGGTCGTTGCCATGTCCATCCCGACGAACGCAGAAACTGCCAAGGTGGGGGATGAGGCGGCATCAACCGACCGCTCATTCGTTATCGCCCAGACCAATGGTCAAGACCGCCGGGACAACCGGCAGGATTGCCGTCAGGAGAATGGGGCCGTCGGCGCGGACAAGCGCGACTGCAAACAGAATGGACGCCAAAACTAGTCGCGACACTGCCGTCCATGGCGTAGCGGCGCATCCGCTTCCCACCGCGCGAGTACTTGGGCGCCTTGGCTAGCGGCGGCAGCTCCGATCGGGACCGCAGGGGCACCGAAGCGGGATCAAGCTTCGCGAGTGCCGCTGAGGCGCGGCCCGCGCAGGCACCTTGTCGCTAATCCGCTTCCCGCGCAGTGCGGTGATCGCTGCTGACAGCTTCGTCGTCGGTGAAATCGATCGCCGGCATGACGGTACGATCCTGTGGACGCTGGCGATGCCCAAGACGGCGGAGCCTGTGGTCGCTGACCGCTGGATTAAACCCCTAGCACTGGGCAGCCAGCCATGACATTTGACAAGAGATAGGCGCCCCGATGGTCCGTATTTTGATAGTCGCCAGCGCTTTGATGCTTGCGCTGACCATGCCGGCCACGGCCCAAAAAAAGGTAACCGTCGAGCAAGCGTTAACGCAACTGCATGGCCTGTGCGAACGCGACTACACACCTGCGTGTATCAAATTGGGGCTCGTCATCGGGAAACTTCCGCCAAGAGAAGCAAATAAATTGCGCAGCGCCCATCCTGAATGGTTTTGGTGGGAGCGCTGGTAGCCGGTGCCGCGAGGGTCAAGAGCGGGCGTAATGGGCATCTCGTCGCCGGTGATGGTGTTCACGACGCCGATGGGGCCTAGTGGTCGCCGTTGATAGGTCGCCCAGGCGATCGCCTGAATCGCTCAAGGCCGATCGCTGGGCTGGACCGAGCCCTCTGCGGAAAGCGGTGCGCGCACGAGATCGAACATCCGGCTGAGGCTGGTCAGCGTGCCCAACCCGGCAAAGCCAGCCGCGAGCACGATCGCCGTCTTGGCGCCATGTCCTTCGACAAGCCCAAACACCAGGGCGACAAGTGCGGCGCCGATCGATTGTCCGAGGAGCCGCGCGGTGCCCTGGATGGCACCGGCACCGCCGCTGCGTGCGAGCGGTGCGCTCATGACAATCGACCGCGCGTTCGGCTGCTGGAACAGCCCCATGCCGGCACCGCACACGGCAATGCGCCACAATATGTCCCCGGTGGATGGATCGACCGGCAGCAACGAAAGAAGCACGAAGCCCGTCGCCAGAATGACCAGCCCGATGCTTCCGAGAATGCCGGCGGGATAGCGATCCGCCAGCCGGCCGGCCAGCGGCGCCATCAGTGCCGCGGTCGCCGGCCATGGGGTCATCAGGAGCCCCGTCGTCACCGCCGATACGCCAACAACGTCCTGGAAATAGAACGGCAGGGAGACGAAGGCGAGCCCTTGCGCCACAAAGCTCAAGACCGAGGTCGTCACCGAGAGGGCGAAGACCGGCCGGCGAAACAGGTCGATCGGCAACAACGGCATTGCCTGGGTCGCCTGGCGCCGCACCAGCAGATATCCGACGACAATCGCCCCGACGAACTCGCCGGCAACGGCGATTGCGTTCTGACCGTGACCGAGGCCGTTGATCCCGCTGATCAGGCTTCCGAACATCAACGCGCACAGAACCGCGCTGACGAGATCGAATTGATGTCCGCTCGGCGCCGTGTGCGGCAGCAGTCGCATCGACAACAGCAGGGTCGCTACACCAATCGGCACATTCACGGCGAAGAGATACGGCCACGGCGCGACCGCCAAGATCGCGGCCGCCAACGTCGGCCCAGCGGCCGAAGAAGTCGAGACGACGAGCGAGGTCAGCGCGATTCCCCGGCCCAATTGCCGGCGCGGATAGCTATGACGAACAAGTGCGGTGTTGACGCTCATCAGCCCGGCCGCGCCCAGCCCCTGCAGCGCCCGGCCGAGCGTCAGTATTTCGAGCGAATGTGCCGTCGCGCTGATCAGCGCGGCGCTGGAGTACAGCAGGAGGCCAAAGCGGTAGACGCGGCGGTAGCCGAAAATGTCGCCAAACGAGGCGAACGGCAGCAGCGAGATCATCACCGCGAGCTGATAGGCGTTGACCACCCAGATCGAATTGGCCGGGCTGGCATCGAGGTCGCGGGCGATGGTCGGCAACGCGACGTTGACGAGCGCCGTGTCGAGGCACGACAGCGCCACGCCGATCATCAACGTCATGATCGCCCAATAGCGCTGCGGGATGGGCAAGCCGTCGGCCGTGCTGTTCATTGGATCGAGGCCGATGACAAAGGAGTGGCGAAGCGGCCGCTGCCCTTACGCTACCGGGGCGCACAGTGCCAGGGTCGCGGTCGCAACCCACCCATCGCTTTGTGCGAGGGACGCGTGCGGCTCACACACATCGGCACCGGCAAGATCAAATCGAGATGCCGCCGGTTGGCCTCGGCTATGCCCTCGCGTAGCCGGGGATGAGCACGAGCGAACGACCCGTCTCACCGCGTGCGCGGGCCTTCGCAACTGAAGAGGATTAATCCCTGCCGTTTGCTGCTTTCCGCCGATTACAGCGGCTTTTACCCCATTGCCGCGGCTCAAGGCGGCGGTCGACTACCCGTCACCCCTGCCGTGTGCGGAGCAACCGCTGACCGGGGGGATGGGGTTCGCCATGCGAGTTGCGCGATTGCGGCCGGAGCGCTGCGCCCTTGGTCAGAGCTTGAGGAAGCCAGGAGTTCGCCGCGCAAGAGCGTCCGATTTCACCCTGCGTACAGGGTTCGTACTGCAGTGATCCTCAAAACTGAACCAAGGGGCTTTTTTGTGTCAATTTGACGAATTGTTGCAAGGAGGGGTTTGGGGTCGCGGATTGAGGTCCCGCCGCCAGTTGTCGCGGCATGCCGCGACACGTCGGTGTTTGTCGCTGCCTTCTGTCGCTGCTCGTCATCGGTTGATGACAGGGCGGTGGCGGGAGTCGACCTTCGAGCCGACCTCAAACGCTCGCCCAAAGCGGACGAATGTGGTGGTACGCAAGTGCCCAAAGGCCAGATTTATTGGTGAGCCCGTCGGGGTTCGAACCCGAGACCTACTGATTAAAAGACACCTGCGTGTCCTTTGTCTTGTCAGCTAGTTAGCCGCACAACACTCGCTATTTCAACCGATTAAGGTCCTGCATTAACCTACACAAACCTACACAATATTTGCTTGAACTACCCTATCCCGACGGTAATTAGCTGTGCATAGCTGTGCAATAGTCTGTGCAACTTTTCGTCGTTTGCCGGGAGCAAAAAACGAGTTGGACCAAGCAGAAAAGGCCGCCGACCGACAGCCGCGCGACCGTGGCGATGATCGCCGGCTGGTTGAAAGATCAGGCAAGACCCGTCAACGGTCGTGTCATCCATCGCGTCGCACCCGGGCCTCGACCTCGTGGTCAGTCGTGACGGTCCCGGCGTCTGGTGGTGGCGAGGGCGCCCGCGCGGTCTGCGCCCGGACGGCACCCGGTGGCCGCCGCGGACCTTGAAGATCGGCGACACCCACACGCACAGCCTCGACGCCGCGCTGGTCGAGGCGGCGAAACTGCGGCTTCAGGTCACCGAGGGCGGGGATCCCGGTGAAGACCGCCGCAGGGCGGTCCAGGCGCGGCAGGAGGCGGTTGCCGCGGCCAAGGCGCGGATGACATGCCGGCAGGCGCTGACCGCCTACGGCGGCGTCCTGGCGGGCCGTGATCTCAGCCGACAGCCATGTCCCCGATGAACTGGGACAGGTGCGTCTGGCGCTCGACAGCGTCGGCGTGCTGGACATGCCGGTCAGCGCGGTCACCGTCGCTGCCGTCGAGAAGGTCCTTGCCTTGGCCCCGCCAAAGTCCCGGCGTGCCTCGTACGGTGCGCTTGACCGGTTCCTGCGCTGGACTGTGCGGCATGAAGGCACCGATTTGCTCGCACCAACCGCCCGGCTGCTGAAGCACGAGCGCCCAAAGCCGATCGCGCCGCGTGCTCGCGTGCTCACGGCTGATGAACTGGCAGCCGTATGGCGCGCGATGGAGCAACACGGAGCCGCCAGTGTGCGCGACCTGATGCTGTTCATGGTCACCACGCCGGCGCGGGAAAGTGAAGCGGCGGCGATGTGCTGGCGCGACGTCGATCTCGCCGCCGCGACATGGACCCAGCCCAAGAGCAAGAATGGTCTGAGCCACCGCTATCCGCTGAACGAGCGGGCGGTGGCGATACTGCAACGCCGGCACTGGGCGCTGCGCGGACAGCCGCACGGTGATGCGCTGGTGTTTCCCGGTCCGGTGAACGGCCGCGCGTTCGTCGGCTGGTCGAAAGTCAAAAGCTGCTCTCGACAGGCGGCTGACGATCGACCCGTGGCGCCTCCACGATCTCAGGCGATCGTTCATCACGCTCATGGCGGAAGCCGGGCACGATGATGGATTGTTGGACCTCACCATCAATCACGCCCACGCCCGCACCCGAAGCGTGCTGACTGGGACCTACAACCTTTGGCAACGTTGGCCCGCACGCGTCATGCTGCTGGCGGCGTGGAGCCGCTTTCTCGATACGGCTTTGGCGGGAGGACGGGCCAACCCATCAGGCGCTGCCGTCATCCCATTGTGGCAACCGCTCACTTCGCTCACAGATCAAGCTTCCCACCACACTCACGGCACGGATGCCGCCGGCAACGGAGCATAGGCCGTGCCGCGCGATAGCAAGCGGCCAGGCCGCGCGATGGGTTTCGGCCTTCCTGAGCCAGATGCCGAACCTGATGATGAGAGCGTCAAGGACGCACTGCGGGCACTCAAGCCAAAATCGACGACCTGCTGAGGAAGCGTGGCAGACCAAGGGATGCGACAGCCGACGCCCTCATCAAGCTGGGCGAGGTGGGACGTGCCGGCGCTGCAGGAGGCGATCGCACACGTCCTGGAAGACGTGCCGCTCGGCGTGCAGGTGGCGGTCAACGTGCCGGCCATCATGAAACAGCTCGAACAGGAGTTCGACGCACATGCTTCCGCTCGCCATGAAGGCGGGCGGAAAGTGGCACTACAAGAAGCAGCGCAAAGTGAAGGATCCCGCGCGCGCCATGCGAAGCGCCCGCCGCCGCCGGCACAAGATCGACCTGTCCGACTGAGGCATCACGCCTGCCGCAGGGCACGAAAATCACCCGATTATTAAGCCCTTGCAACAACATGCAGATGCCTCCTATAAGGGCCTTTGTAGTGTGCGTTGTTGTGAGAGGGACTGGCGGATGTCCGCAGGACACACCAACAAACGACGGCATGTCGGCGCGCCGGCTGCTTCGGCCGGCATCGGGACACAAGCGGCAACACCGCTGCCTGTGCCAGGGTCGGATGATGAGCTGATGCCGCGGGCCCGCGCCGCGGCTTTGCTGTCAGACCTCTGGGGCGGTGTCCGCGTGGCGCAACGCAGCCTCGCCAGCCTGGCCTGTGCCGTACGGATCATCGGGCATGCCTCGTTGTATCGCCGTGGCGATCTCGTGCAGTACGCGCGGCGCAAGTTGGAAAACGCACCGGTGCGAACCGGCGGCGGCATGGCGGCGGTTCGCCGAGCGTGATCGCGCGAGCCACGACGCCGCCAACCGTTTATCGGGCTAGCCCCATAAAGCGGGACCGAGCGACCAAGAGCGAGATCGAAGAACGCCGCGACAGCCTGTTCAACATCGTCGCGGGGATGAGGCCGATGACGGTGCGGCAGGTGTTCTACCAGGCCACCGTCGCGGCATCGTCGAGAAGACCGAGGCCGGTTACAACAAGGTGCAGACCGACCTGGTGCACATGCGCCGCGCCGGCGATGCTGCCCTATGACTGGCTCGCCGACAACACCCGCTGGCAGCGCAAGCCGCGACCTTCGACGGCGTCGAGGAGGCGCTCGCGACACCGCCAGATTCTATCGCAAGAGCGCTGTGGGCCGACGCCGACGGCTACGTCGAGATCTGGCTGGAGAAGGACGCGCTGTCCGGCGTCGTCTACCCGGTCACCGAGCAGTATGACGTGCCGCTGATGGTGGCGCGCGGCTATGCCAGCCTGTCGTTCCTGCACACCGCCGCCGAATACATCAGCGACGCTCGACGTGCCGGCTTACATCTACCATTTCGGCGACTTCGATCCGTCCGGCGTCAATGCCGGCGAGAAGATCGAGCAGACGCTGCGCGAGCTGGCGCCGACGCCGACATCTGATCTTCGAGCGCGATCGCCGTCAACCCCGAGCAGATCGGCGACTGGAAGCTGCCGACGCGGCCGACCAAGACAAAGCGACAGCCGCGCCAAGGGCTTCGGCGGCGATATCGGTCGAGCTGGACGCGATCGATCCCGATCGGCTGCGCGACCTGGTGCGGGACGCCATCGAGCGACACCTGCCGCCCGACCAATTCGAGGTTATCAAGGCCGCCGAGGAAAGCGAGCGGCTCCAGCTGGCGGGCTTGGTCGGGATGCTCAACGGGGACGGGGACGCAGCGTGAGCGTGCAGCGCCAACCCATCGAAATGGTCGACGGCGTGCCCACTGGCGCCGGCGTTGCCGTCACCACCGCAACGCCCGAAGCTGACGCCGCACGAGCTGCGCGCGCCTCGGTCTGCCGGTAGCGGCGAGAGAACCGGGCACGCCGATCCCTGAAGTAAGGAGGCGGCTGCCATGGCGAAGACCCGTCGCCCTTGCCGCCGAACGCCACGATGTACAAAAAGAAAATGGGTAATCCATTACCCATTGAGGAACTGGACAATGACACCTGACAACAGGTGGCAGCATCTGGTGGACGCCGTCGGTGACTATGTCAGCGTCTTCAAAATGTGCGAGCAGTCGGACGGTTCGGACATCGTCGCGCTACTGCACCAGCTCGTCGAAGCCGGCGCCGCGGTGAACCGGGTCATGCGTATCGGGCCGATCGTGATGCGTCATGTCGAGTGCGTTTGCGGGCCGCCGCCGGAGCAACCCGCGGCCCGGTCCGATCCTGCCGTCGAAGCTCAATACCAGGACGACCTGGCGCGCTGGAACATGCGGGCATGGCAAATCCTGCTCCAGAACTTTCTCAAACCGATCATGGGCGGTCACCTGATGCTCGACTTGCTGCACAACGACCTGGACCGCGGTCTGGCGGGCGACACGCTGCGGTTCATCCGGGCGGTCGGGCAGCGGCACGGCAATACCCGCGATGTGTTGCAGCGCACCGCCCGGGACGCGATGGTCTTTACTGTGATCCTGGCCTCAGCCGAGCTGAACGGAAAAGATCGCATCCAGCAGGTGCTGGACGACGCCGGTATCGGCATTAGCGAGCGCACTTTCCCCGACATGCGGAAAAACGTCGAGGACAAGGCCGCGCTAGGCCGCATGACCGAGGAAGCCAAACGGCGCCGATATAACCGCCTGGCACGTGAGAAGGCGGACCGACAAGCATCACGACCTTCACGCGGTCGTCCGGTCACGCCTCGCCCTGACAAGCCGATGGCCGCGGTACTGATTGCCGGGTCGCTCACCGACGCCGAGTTGATCGCGCTCTATCCGAAGCGATACCCAGATTTGGCCAGGTTCGGGACCGTGGCGGAGCGCATTCAATACTTGTTCTCGCGCTGGAACGCCGCCGGTGGTGGGGCGGGGTAATTTCGACGTTTTTACGGGTACCGATTTGGCAAAATCGGTACCAGGATTTTTGGTTTTAGATGTGCTTAATACGGTGTCGGCAACTCCTTTGAAGGCCGACGCCCCATGCCCTCTTCCTCCTTTCTGACTGACGGCGATCTCGGCGACCTCGGCGACCTCGGCAGCGTGTTTATCGCCGACGATCGCGTCGAGGCCGAGATCGGTCTCGATCTCGAAACCCTCGCGCGCGATCGCGACGGGCCGCTGATCCTCGATATCGGCGGCGTCAGGTGTGTCGAGCGCGCCGACCTGGTGCGGTTCAAGAAACTTCTGCGCCTGCGGGCTCGGCACAAGCGGTTGTTCGGCGCCGAGCTCGACGACGTGCCGCCGTTCCTGCGACGGGACTATCGCCCGGCGGACGCTCACCGGGACCAGCTCACCGCCGAGCTGACGCCGCCATCGCCCGGGCACGGCAGCGCCCGCCGCCCGAGCAGAACCCGTCACTGACTGACCCACAAAGAAAACGCCGGCCGCGAGTGGTGATCGCGGCCGGCGGAAACGGAGGGACAATTGTGTTTGAGTTCGATCCGGCGGATATCACAGCTCCGCTCGGAGCCATCGTCATCTGGACCCGGCTTAGCTCGGCTTAGCTCCGGAGCAGCGGGACGCGGTCGGCGAGATCAAGTAGTTTCTCTACGACAGCGACCGCCGGGTGTTCGCGGTGCAGGGCCTGGCCGGCATCGGCAAAATCGCACCTGCTCGCGAGCATCGCGCGGTCTTCGCTGGACCCGATGGTCTGCGCTCCGACCGGTCACGCCGCGGCGGTGTTGCGCCGAACGGTTCGGGCTGAAGGCCACACGATCCACGCGGCGTTTTATCGGTTGAAGGGCGGAGAGCCCAACGCGCTGATGGCCGGCGGGATCTGACGTTCGAGCCGCGCCGCCGTGCCGGCTCGATGACCGGCAAGATCGTGCTTGATCGACGAAGCCTCGATGGTGCCGGCGACGATGGTCGAGCAGCTGCTCGCCACCGGCGTTCGGATCATCGCGTTTGGCGATCCGGGGCAGTTGCCGCCGGTCAAAGGCGAGCCGGGCTTTCCGCACGCAGATTTCACGTTGAGGCAGATACACCGCCAGGCGGCCGGCAGTGCGATCATCCGCCAGGCGCATCGCGTGCGAGCTGGCGGCGATTACGCATCTGATGGTCGCGATTTCCAGGTGGTGGCCAAAGGCAGCCACGCGCTCTTGCGTGAGGCCAATGTCGTGCTGTGTCTGGATCGCAACGACACGCGCCGGCGGCTCAACCAGCTCGCCCGCCGCGTCGCCTGCGCAGCGAGATCCCCGGACGCCCCGCTGACGATGGCAGCTTCGATCCGGCCACCGAGTTTCCGCGCCAGTTCGAGCGAGTCGTCGTGCTGCGAAACGCGCCGCGGCACAATTTGTGGAACGGTGACGTTGAGTGGCTGGGCGACGATCTGCGCCCGGGTGACAGGACCGTCTCGCTCTTCAGAGTGTCAGCGAGAGCGGCAGCTCGGCCGGCGGCGTTGAGTTTCCGCTGCTGAGCTTCGCCGGGATGCCGGGGGCCGGTGGTGTTGCTGGCGGCTTGGAACTCGATTTCGGCTACGTCTTGACCATGCACAAGGCGCAGGGCAGCGAGTGGCCTTTTGTCGTGCTCGTCGACGAGTTCCCGCGCGACGACCCGGAGCGCGCGGCGTGGATCTACACCGCGCTGACGCGGGCGGCGAAACGCATCGTCATCGTAAACCGTCACTGCGGTTGAACAGCGAAAGAGCCCGGCGGTCGGGGGACCGCCGGGCTCTCTGATTTCTTCCGACCCCTCGAAAGGAAGTCCAGCGTGAAACACCCGAACCTCGTGACGACAGATAGGCTTCCGACGCCGGAAATCCAAGCAGGTTTCGACGACGCGGTTGTCGCGCATGGGCGCGGCGACAAAGCTAACAGCGCCCATAGCGGCCCTCAGGAGGCCGCTGAGGGGCTCGACGGCTTGGACCAGCGTCACGGCGCTCTAGGCGTTAACAGCGCCCAGGGCGCTCCTACAGGGCAGGACGAGGGTGTTGACGCGGAGGCGATCGCCGACGCGCCCCCGGCAGGGCGCCATGTGGTGCGCTTGCTCAGGGTGACGGTGGTCCATCGGTCAGGCGATCGCGGCTATGAGCTGTTGCTGCAATCGGGCGCGCATCTGTGGCGGCCCCGGCCGTTATGGTTCCGCGCGGACCGGGTGCCGCCCGCCATCGTCAGACGCGACCTGGACAACGTGCTGGTGCCGTTGCTCCGCCCGGTCGCCGCGCCTGGTGCCTTCACCGAAGTAGAAGCGGCCGAAGCGATGATCGGCCTGGCGTTCATCGCCACGGTCGATGCGTCGGGGGCAGTGACAAAGGCGGAAGACCGACCGGCCGATGGGTGCCGACATGAGCGGGCCGATGTTGGCGGCCACAATCTGCCGGACGTTGAGCGCCGAGCACGAACCCCTGGCCAAACGCATCACGCTGGACGCCGCAGGCGGCTTTGCGGTGCGGGGTTACGGTAACGCCCTCTGGTTCACGTTCGAGACCTTCGTGTGCGCCGATATCGTGGCGTTCGGCCGCGAGCTGTTCTCTCTGGCGAAAGACCCGGCCGCCGGGGTGCTGCGCGGTGCGCCGCTGCCGCATGTGCGACCCGGCGGCTGCTATCACCGGCGGTTCAAACATGCCGACGCGGCGACCAACGCGATCGGGGAGGCGCCGCGGTCGTGGATCGCGCTCGACTGCGACGACATCCCGGCGCCGGCGGGATGTGTCGAACTGGCTGGACGATATCCCGGGTGCGGCCCGGCATCTGGTGCAGTTGCTGCCGCAGGAACTGCACGACGTGACCGCAATCGTGCAGGTCACAGGGTCGGGCGGTTTTACCGGCGATGGCCTCTTACGGTTGCGGTTGTGGTATCGCGCTCGACCGCGCGCTCGGCTGCGGAGACATCAAAAACTGGGCGCAGGCATGGAACCGCGCGCAGGGCACCAAACTGATCGACTGGTCGATCTTCACGCCGGTCGCGCTGCATTACACCGCCAACCCGATCCTCGGGCCTGGCGTGCGATCGCCGATGGCCGGGCGCTGGTGTCTGTTACGAGGGACGCAGGACCGGGCAACGCTGGTGCTGCCGCCCGAACCAGTCGTGCCGACTTATGAGGCGCCGATAACGACCGTGGTGTCGGTGGCCGTCAACGGTTCGGTATCGACGCGGCGGCGCAGCTTTAGCGAGCTGGTCGGGCTGATTGGCTCGGCCGAGTTCGGTTTTTATGAGCCGATCAAAACTGCGCTGGGTCGTGCCGCGGCGGATGGGCAGGACCGTGAGGCGACGATCCGTGCGGTGTCGGCCGCGGTGCTGCAGGCGGATCCCGGGCATCGCGACCGGGCGACCATCCTGCGCTACGCGGATCGCCTGTTTCTCACCACGGCTTTCAACTCTTTCAGCAGGCACGACGCGCAGCTGCGTCGCGCCAACGAGCAGACTCTACCGACAATGGTTTCGCCAGGAGGCGCAGCGATGAGAACAGGATCGGTTTCAAACACGGCATCCAGCCAAGTTCACGCGCGGCAGCGGGCGCCGGGGCGCAAGGCGAACGGCCGGGACCACAGCGTCGCGGCGCTCAACGGCGCCGGTCCCGGCAACAGCCACCAGGACGATGCCGACAGCATCGGAGCGGCGCCAGCCACTGCCGACGATCTGGCCAAGGCGGCAGAAGCCACGGGCAAAGCCCGAGATCAGGGCGGACGATTACGGCACCCGCAACGGATGCCTGGTCGGGTTCAAGCGGGTCAATAAGACGGAGGTCCCGTTCTATCTGTGCAACTTCATCGCCCGGATCACCCACGAGCTGCACACCGATGCAGGCACCTGCTATCGCATCGAGGCGACGCTTGTTTGACGGGAGCGTGCGCGGCTTCATCCTGACGACAGTGGAGTTCGGCAACCCGCGGCGCTGGGTGGCGGAGCGTCTCGGGGCCGCGCGAGCGTCACGGTCGGGCAGCACGAGCGGGTAACCGCCGCGATCGAGGCGATCAGCCGGGCGCTCGGCTTTATCGAGCAGAAGGCCGCCGATCGCGACCGGCTACACCATGCATAACGGTTCGCCGGTATTCGTGGCGCCCAACCGGGTGATCGCCCTGCCGGGGGTGGATACCTCGGGCCTGATCCTGCATCTCCCTGACGAGGTGCAGCGCTACAGCCTGGCGGAGCCGCCGACCGGCAAGGCTTTGGTCGACGCGCTGCGGCGGCGGCGCGGGTACTGGCGGTCGGCGAATTGGCGGTGACGCTGCCGCCCTGGCTGCAGGCGTTTCGCGCCGCGCTGCCGTATCTTGCCGGCGCCGGCTTTCGTGGTCTGGCTGTATGGCCTCACCGGGACCTTGAAAAGCAGCTTCGACGCGCGTTGTGCCTGAACCTGTTCGGCCGGGGGTGGAACTACCGGGAACTGACCGGCACGTTTCTCGACACCAAGAACGTCGGTCGAGGCGGCGATCCATTATCCGCGCGGGATGCTGGCGGTGCTGGACGACGCGGTCGCCGACAGCAAATGCGGGCGTCGAGGCGGTCGCCGGCGTGGCGGGCTTTGTGCTGCGCGCGGTGGGCAACGGCGCCGGGCGCGGGCGCTTTAAATCGGATCTGTCGCGGCACCCGACCCGCGATCCGCGGGCCGCGGTCATCATCACCTCGGAGCGGCTGCCGCCGGGGGGATCGGGATCGGCCGCGGCGCGGGCGCTGACGGTGCATATGAAGGCGGGGGACATCGACAAGGGGAAGCTGAGCCTGGCGCAACAGGACGGCCGCGACGGGGTCCTGGAGAGCCGCCATGTCGGCGTTCATCCAGGTGATGCTGGGTGAGGACCAGGACCGGTTCGTGGCGAGCGTTCGGGGCCAACCAGCGGCCGGTATCGGGACCAGGCGGAAGCCGCGCTTGCGCGCGAGCGGTGTGCACGGCCGCACGGTGGACGCGGTGGGCGACCTGATGGCGACCGCCGAGGTGGTGATCGAGGTGTTCGAGGCAGCAGGGCGTCGCGCTGCCGTTCGACATCGCGGAGGCGCTGTCGGTGCTGACCGGCAGCGGCGGCGCGCACAGCGCCACGATCGCTCACAGCGAGCCGATCGAGATGTTCCGGCGGACCTTGCGCGAGCTGATCGAGAGCGGCCGGGTGCCGATCGCAGAGGTTTCGACCGGTCGTCGGCCGAAGGTGGACGCCGACGCGTGGGGCTGGCCGCTGCAAGGCGATGGACACGTTGCGCAGCAGGATGGCGTGGTTATGGCTGCGCCGATATCGAGAGCCTGCACGAGATCGGACTGGGTGTGCGGGAGGTCTATCTGCGCCGGGGCGAGACTTATGCCGTCGTGCTGGAAGCCTTGCGCAAGGCGGGGGAGACGTTAGGGCTGGATCTGAACTCGATGTGGAGCGCCCTGATCGACCGGGGGTTGGTCCTGCCGGATACCAAAGCCGGCAAGCCGACCGTCCGGAAGCGGATGGGCGGCGAGCAAAAGCGGTTCATGCGGTGCAAGGTCGAGATCCTGTCGGAGGAAGATAGCGACGCGACCCGCGAGGCGCGGGAGGTGGAGGAGCCGACCGACCCTGACGACCCCACAACCTGTTATTAAACCTGGATATCCGACCGCTGGCGCGTTCGCGTACTAGCGCGAGGACTACCCTACGGGAGCACCACAAAACGCGCGTGGAGCACCACAGGGGGTGTCCCGGCAAGTGTCCCACAAAAATGGCAGTTTTCCTGGTGTTTTTGGGGGTGGGACACCTGGGACACCATTTTCCTACGTACGGTCTATCACACACCTCCCACGCACACTTCTTCTCACTGGGGAAAGGGGCGCCCCCTCTTCTTACGTAACGTAACTCTACTTAGTAAAAAGGTGTCCCAGGTGTCCCACACCAAAAAGCCCTGAGAAGCCGCCATTTTTTGTGGGACACCACCCGGGACACCTCGGTGTATTCTTTGGTGTCCCTGGTGTCCCTGGCACCGCTACGGCCCAAAGCGGCGTTATCGCGCCCTCATGCCGAACCGGCGCGCCCGCGCGCGGCCGTTGACGCGGCCGGTTGCCGGGCGAGAGCGACGGCTGTCGGCGTTTTGGGTTAGGGTATCGCAACCTATGAAAGACGTTATGCGGTGCGCGACCCCTCGACCCTTCCCCGGAGAAACGCAAAAGGCCGGTTTCTCGAAGCCCCGGTCTGGCTGAACCGGGCTGGAAACGCGTGCAACGATGCCGGGTTCGGGATCGGCGGGCGCATTCGAAAGGTCTGCGCGCGGGTGAACTGCCGGGGCATCGTGCTTCGGCACTCGGACTATTGCCGACATCACGATGTCAACTGGCGGCGCAAGCGGCTGGAGCAGCTGCGCACGGGCACCGGCAAGCCGCCAACCCCGGCGGAGATGGTCAAACTCTTTCGGGCGAACGCGAAAACCCTGTGGGCCAAGTCTCCGTGGCGGCCGCTGCTGACGATCTGGCTCACCCCTCCAATTGAAGCGGCTTTCGTCGAGGACTGCCGTCGCGCCGGGGTCGACCTCGCGGAGACCGCGCCGGTTATTTTGAACACGTTGCGCTGGGTATGGCGGCGATCCGTCCTCGACCGCGGCGACGATGAGGGCTGGCAGCGCGCCGTCATTGCGGCCGAAGAAGCGCCAGGCGCGGATCGGCGCGACGCCCGAGGACTACAGCTATCGCCGCCGCCCGACGAGCCGCCCGGCGACCCGAGGATCAAACAGGTGCATCGGCGCGCGACGGGCTACGAGCTGGCCGCGCAGACCGGGCCGGTCGACCGCAGCACGAAGGCCAAACAACGACGACAGCGATCACGCCAGCGCCAACCCCCGGCGAAGTTCGACGCGCCCGCGTTTCTCGCGCAGCATTGGTCGACAGTGTTCAATCCCTTATTCAAGCAGCTGCGCATCGACCCTGACGACCCGATCGGCGCCCGCCTAGCCGCGGCCTATCATGCCGTCCTCGACGAGCAAGAGCGGCTCGATGGCGCATCCGGCTCGGCGCAGCGGCGTTGGGTTGAGCTGCTGCGCGAGCTGACGCCGTAAGTCAAAAACCCGCGGTAAAGCTCAGACCAGTTCTTTGAATACCCCTGTTGTTTTCGACATTTTATCGCGATATATAACCTTTCGTAACCGTCGATACGAAAGCATATACGGCGATGGCCAAGGGCAAATTTATCTCCTATTTGCGCGTCAGCACCGAGCGGCAAGGAGCCTCCGGTCTTGGGCTCGAAGCCCAACGAAAGACCGTCACCGACTACCTCGACGGTGGAAAATGGGAGCTGCTGCGCGAGTACGTCGAGGTCGAAAGCGGCGGCGACAACGACAGACCTTGCCTCAAGGCGGCGCTCGCTCATGCCAAGATCACCGGCGCGCGGCTGATCATCGCCCGTCTCGACCGACTGTCGCGCAACCTCGCATTTATCGCAGCTCTGCAAGAGAGCGGCGCCAAATTTGTCGCCGCCGACATGCCCGAGGCCAACGAGACGATGATCCAGTTTATGGCGGTGATCGCGCAGTACGAGCGGCAGCGGATCTCGCAAAACACCATAGCGGCACTGGCGGCGGCGCGCCAGCGTGGGGTCAAGCTCGGCAACCCCAATGGCGCGCGAGCATTGCGCGGACGCGGTGGCAGCGCCAAAGGCGTGGCGCGCCTAAAGGCCAAGGCCGATGAGCATGCCGCCAATGTGCTGCCCGAAATCGAAGCCATCCGCAGCGGCGGGATCACCAGCTTGAGGGGTATCGCCGACGAACTTAATCGACGCGAGATCCTGTCCGCCAATGGCGGGCGCTGGTACGCACAACGGTCGCCAACCTGATGCGACGGATCAAGATCTAAGGGACGCACGCCGCATCACTGCCGGGCGAACAGGCTGCGCATGACCAACGCACTACAAGGCACGCGACACATAAGCGCCATCGATCCTCGCCCGTCCCGACGAGGTCATCGAATAAGGCTGCCTGCTCAGACGTTTAGACGCGCGGACCTACCTGGTGCGCGCGCCGGTGATTTGTTGTGCGGTTTTCCTAAGTGTTACGCCAGCCCTACAACAACAACCTTTAGAGTGGCCGGATGAGCCGTGGCGCCGGATGGGTGGAGCGTGCCATCCTCGACGCGCTGACCGGTAAGGCGGTGCTCGATACCTTCCAGGTGGCGGCCGAGGTGTTCGACTGCCGCCCTGTCGCGGTTTCTGCGGCGCAGCTGGCGAGCGTGCGGCGCGCGCTGCTAAACCTGGAAAAGCAGGGCAAAGTGTTCGGTGGCCGCGCGTTCGGCCGCCGACGGCGCTTGTGGAGCCGCCACCCGGCCCGCGCCGGGGCGCTACCCCCTCAGAACCGTCCGATCAATCCACGTTCGACGCCGAGAAGCTGGTGAAGGTTCTCGGGATGCTGGGTTCGGCACATCCTGGCGAGGTGGCCGCCGCCGGGCTTGCAGCTCACAAGCTGATCACCGAGGCGGGGCTGCGCTGGCCCGATGTGATCAAGGGAGCAAAGGCGCGGCACTGATCGCCGCCCCGTTCTCGGCGTCGGGACCAGCGGTATCGATGCCCCTTCGCAATCGTGTCCTGTGCCTGGTCCTCGGCGGTGCCTGGGACCAGGGGGACCAGTTGTATCGCCCGCACGAGCCAGGCGCGGGACCACGTGGGGACCATACCCTTGGCGTGCGGGTCAGCAGCCTTGCCTCGGCTGCCACCATCAGCAGTGTGGGGACCGGGGGACCAACCTCTTCGGCGCGGGCCAGCGCCCTGCCTCCGGGCCTTCCGCCCCCCAGGGGTCCCCGAACGGCCCGCGTTGCACCCATGGATGACCCCGAAATAAAATTTGCGCGATTTTAAGTTTTGTAACAACGGGTCCCGACCGTCTTCGGCGCCGGTTCGATTAATGGCCGGCGCGCGAGAACCAGCCCGGCAACTCGGGGAACGGACGGGTCATGTCACGTCCTTTTTCAACGCAACCGCCGCCAAGCCGACCAGCGCGAGAAAGCCGACAACCAGCCAGGGCATCGCATCATCGGCGATCTGCACCATGACAATCGCGCCGACGATCACGATGAGCCCGATCGCCATGATCACATAGCGGCAACGCCGGGATATTCGTAATGGCGGCATCGCGCTCGCTCTCCGGGCTCTCGCCTCAAAACCACTTCGGCAACTCAGGGAACATCACGCCGCAAAGATCATAGATCGACGCCTGCGGCTCCCGCATCCTCGGACAGTCGTGCGCGATCAGCTCGCGGAGGTTCTTTGGGTCGCGTCCGTGCTCGGCGATGAGGCGGGCGATCAAGAGCCGGCCGCGACGCGGGCACTTCCGGCACGCGACTTCGAGCATCGTCATGCCCTTGTCGGCCATGTTGCCGAGCGTGATCGTGGTTTTCATCGTCGCGGCCCGTTCAGACAGCGCGCGCCGCACGGGTCATCGATCGACGCCGCCTGGCGCTTGGGGCAGTCCCACGACATAAACGCCGCCAGTTGCTCCAAACTGTAATAGGGGCCGCACATCGCGATCAGCTTATCGAGACGGTGACAGCTATAGCGCAGGCACTTGGCGCAGCCGATCTCCAGCATGGTCCGCCCGCGACGACGACAGTCGTCCAGGGTGGTCGCGCCGCTGTGGAGCATAGCTAGCGCCGTGCTCGTGGCCCGCGCGGCGGCAGCGGCGGCTTGGGCCGGACAACGGGTCGCGGCGCCGCGGCCGGGTCGAGCTTGGCGAGCGCCGCCCGGAACGGTTCGAGGCGCGGTGCGCGCGGGTAGCGGTCGCGATCCAGCTTCTCCTTGAGCGCGGCGATCACCGCGGCGAGCTCGTCGTCGGTGAGATCGATCGTTGGCATGGCGGCGCGATGATAGTGCGGACGGCGCTTGACCACCTCTATTTTCGTGGTTACGTAAACTAGGGTGGCCATCACCTACAACCCGGCGAAAGGGGAAAGGACGCTCGCCGACGGGGAACTCGATTTCGAGGATGCGGCCGAGGTGTTTGCCGGGACTGTTTTGACGATCCGCGTCGACCGGCGGGACTATGGTGAGGAGCGGTACGGGACGTTCGGTTACCTGCGCGGGCGCGTGGTGCATGTGGCCTGGACACCGCGCGGCGACGACCGGCACGTATGTCGATGAGGAAGTGCAATGACCGAGAGCAAGCGCGTCTTGGGCAGCAACTTGGGCCGCCTCGACGCGACGACGGATAAGGAGATCGCCCGCCACATGGTGGAGGACGATGCGCCCGAGCTGACTGACGAAGATTTCGCCAACGCCGAGGTCTGGGACGGCAACACGTTTCTCGGTCATGGCCGCGACTTCAAAAACGGCAAGCGCAAGGCCGGCCGGCCCAAGGGCAGCGGCACCAAGGAGCTGGTGACGCTGCGGATCGACCGCGACATCCTCGACCGCTTCCGCGCGGGCGGCCCCGGCTGGCAGACGCGGTTAAACGACGTGTTGCGGGTGGCGGTGACCCGCGTCGGGGCGACAGCGTTAAGCAGCGCGACCGCGATGAACCTGGGCGCGGGCTCGACAAACCCCAAGCAGCCGGCGCGGCGCAAGGGATAGGTCGTTCGGCGCGGTCGCCATGAAGCTGGTGCGCTATCTCGCCGAGCGCCAGATAACCCAGGCGGTATTTGCCGCGTGGCTCGGCGTCTCCCACGACACCGTCAAGTCCTGGGTGAACGGGCATAGCGCGCCAAGCCCGCCGCTGATGGCGGCGATCGCCCGCGCGACCCGGGGCAAGGTCGGGCCACTGGATTTCACCTATAAGCGCCGCGTCAAATAGCTCGCCCTGCCGCTCACCGAAGTAGGGATTTCTTACGACTAGCCGCGCTCCCCTAAAATCGAGGCCCCCATGCTCTTTCTGCGCACAGCGGCCGGAGGCTTTGTCAATGCCGCGACCATCGTTCGGCTCTGCGAGGAGACGGACGGCGACGACATCCGCTGGGTCGCGATCTGCGATGACGGCAGGGAGGTCGCCTTGGCCGCCTACTACAACACGCCAGGGCGGCTTAAGGAGTTGCAGCACCTCTTGCGTCCTCAGGACATCTCGTCGAGAACGCGCCCGCTCGCGGAAGAGACAGCGTGCGGGCTTGCGGGCTGTGGGTGCGTCCTTTGAGGGTGCGTGTCCGTTCCCGCGCTCAGAGAAGTGAGGTTGGGTCCCGGAGCACGGGCCGATAGCGCGCCGCCCAAGCCCGCTCGCCCTCTTGCCGGTGCGCGCCGCAATACCACGCTTCGGCGGGTTGCAGCGGGAAGCCCGGCGGGCCGAAGCCATAGGACGCGCCCTCGCCGCACATCGCGCAGCGGCGGCCCTCCGGCGGGTCAAGTTCCGGGATTGCTTCGTCCATCTTCATCGCCCCAAGGGGGTTCTTCCTCCCGATCATCCCAGTACTTGGAGCGCCCATTCGACCGTGGCGTTTCGATCGAGATGCTGGCGTTGCCGTGAGCCGCCGCGCTGGGGATTTCGTAGACGAACCCAGAGGACCAGTGCCTGCCCCAGATGTCATCCCAATAATACCGCCCACAAATCGCCATGCGCGCGTAGCGGCCTTCCGGGGTTCTCACCTGTTTGATTACCCGGCTTTGAACCCCTGGACCTATGGCATCGTTCCAGGGAAACCGGTTCTCGTCGTACACCGGCTCGGGTGGAAGCGCCGAAGCATCGCAAAACCCGATGGCGACATGATGCAGGCGAGCGGGAGTCTTTCCATGGTTGTTGATGTGGAGTTCAAACAGGTTCGTGGGGTTCATCAGTCTGGCCCCTCCCCCGGACACGTACGCGCGCTCGACCTCGCGCAGGTGTTCCTCGTTTTCTAACCTCGCGGCTTTCGCATCGTCGAGCTGGCTTTGCATCGCGGCGACCTGGGCAGCGGCGGTCCTACGCATCGTCCGAACCTGCCAGTAAGCCGCGATGAGCGCTCCGACAAAGGCTACGATGCCGGCGAGCAGGCCGAGCAGGCCAGCGATCAGCGACTGCCAGCGGGCCAGTATAGGGAGCAGTCCGCTCGTTTGCAGAAACGCGTGAAGGCTGCTCAGCACCGCCTCCGCCCCAGCGCCCAGCGAAGCCGGCGGCGCCTCATCGGCACGGAAAGGCCTCGGCGAGGGCCTTAGCGACCAATCCGGCCACCCCGTAATCTCGGTGCTCGGGATGGCTCGCCAAAAATCGCACCACAATGTCGGCTATCTGCTTGTTCGTCACTGAAGGTCTGGCGCAATGCACGAAGCCGAAGACGCCGTTGTTGGCGCTTTTGTCTGGTCGCGCTGCATCGCAGCCATCGGCGATAGCGTTGACGTACCCGTAGCAGAAAGTCTGCCTTACAGGATTTAACGACGTGCACGCCTCGTAGAGTTCGTTACCCGTTACCGGTCCTGTTAGGTAAGCATCATCAGCCTCAGCAGCCTCTGTACTGACCGCCATAACGGCGATGACGACCATGCTCGCCCTGAACAGCCGGCGAATATCACCCACCGCCCCAGCGCCCAGCGCAGCCGGCGGGCGAGGCCCCAGGCCCGGCGGGCGTCCAGCTCGGCGCGCAGCCCGGCGGCCTCGTCGCGGGCGATCCGCTCGGCCGCCGCGGCGTCGTCCGCCTTCTTGCGCAGATCGCTGGCTTCGGCGGCTGAGGTTTTTGCCCAGTCGAGCACTGTCTGTTCGGTCTTCCGCAGCTCCGCCAGCTCGGTGCGCAGCGCCCCACTTGCCGTTCGGTTACTTCGAGCTGCTGATGCCGCACGGCGACCTCGGCGACGGCGACGCGCTCCGAAATGAGCAGTCCTCCCAGCTCGCCGCGTAGCGCCACCGCATCGCGCTCGGCCAGGGTGGCACGCTGTTCGGCTTTGGTAAGCTGCTCGCACAGCCCCTCGACCGCGTGTTCGAGCGCACGTATCGCTGGATCGCGCGTAGTGTCTGCCAGTTCTGCATAGGTCAGGCGCCGGCTGTCGTCGCCAATCGCGAGCGTGATGTCTGATGCCATGGGATGGTCCCCCTCCATGCACCTGGCCGAGGCGCAGACACGGTGACGGCGGGGGGAACGCCTGGGTCCGCTTTACGCCGGTCCCGACCGGGTCGCAAGGCTATACTTTAGAGCCCAACTGGCCGGATCAGCGCCGCGCCCTGCTCCCGCGGTTTCGGCTTGCCTGCGGCAGCAGCGGCTTGGGTTGGGTCGCGGCGTTGAGGTCGTCGGGTCGAGCTTAGTGAACGTCGCCCGGAACGGTTCGAGGCGCGGCGCGCGTGGATAGCGGTCGTTCAGTGCCGCGATCACCGCCGCAAACTACGCATCACCGAGGTCGATGTTCGGCATTATGTTGGACAATGTTCCCGGCGCGCCGCCAGCTCGGCTTCGCGGTCGATTTGAGCGCGTTTATCAAACCCGCGGCGACCTTGTGCCGCTTCGCGGCTGGCAGCCAGTCCAGAAGCACGCGCACGATGTCGTCCGGTGTGTCGCTGCGGGTAATCTGCGGCCCGCGCTCGTCGGCTACGAGCCGGCGGATTTTGGCCTTGTGGGCGTCGAGTTCCTCCTGTAGCCGCATGTTTTCCTCGCGCAAGCCGAGCTCAGCATTATCCAGGCTGCTGCCGGCGATAGCGGACTGCCGCGACGCCTGCCAGCGCCGCAGCACCGCGTTGGGATGATTGAGCTGGAGCCGCAGTCCCAGGCCAATCGTCTGCCGCCAAGCCTCGATCGCCGGGAGATTGTCGAGACACGTTTGCAGACGCGAGCGCACCCCTTTGTCGATCTGGTCGAAATCGGTCTCTTTCAACCAGCCACCAAAAGTTTCGCTCCACCTGCGGCCGCTTGGCAGGTTGGTGCCGAGTTCGCGCATGACGGCGGTCTTACCGGCTTCGATCGCCCGGCCGATCGCCACCCACTTTTCCCAAGTCTCATCACTGCGCAGCGAAGTCCACGCCTCCCGGCCACGCGTCACCACCAGCTGAGTGTCGGCATCGAGCTTGATCATCAGCGCACAAGCCCCTCGTTTGGCGCCTCGCGCGCACCGAAAAGCTGTCGCCCGTCCGGAACGCGAAGAAAGTTCTTGCTACCCTACTTCAGCGTGATACGTTGAAACGTTGAAACTTGCAAGTGGGCTTGGTCTCGGCGGACCGCTCGCCTCGTATTCTGACCGGACTGGATTTTGGCGATAGCAGTTCGCGATCAAGGCCCGACGAGAGCGGTGAGAGCGAACGCGGGTCAGGTACATGCCCCACCGGACAAACTGCGAGCGTTCAACTACGAGCGTCTTAGCGCCGGTACAGGCGTGCTTGCCGGAACGTGCCGAAACCAGCGCTCCAAAATCCTTGCCGCACTGTTGCTCGCCGTGCTGCCTGCCGGGTGTTCCTGGCTGCCGTCGGCCGGCCCCACCGCCAACGCGATTAGTGAGCAGGCCACGGTCGACGGTCAGCCCCGGTTCGATATCATCGAGGTCGACGATCAGGTCGTGAACATCCTGCTGAGCGAGCCAGAGCCCAGCTTTCAAAGGCTGTTTGGCCGATTTGGCAAACCTGCGGTCCCGACAATCTCTGTCGGCGACACGGTGGTCGTGTCGATCTGGGAAGGCGGAGATGCGAGCCTTTTTGGCGGGGGATTGGTGATTGAAGGGACGACGGGGGCGGCAACAGGCTCACGCGGGATCAATCTGCCGGCACAGATCGTCCCGCCAGACGGGAAGATTACCGTGCCCTTTGTCGGTCGCGTATCGGTCAAGGGACGGACGGCAGCACAGGCGCAGATGCTGATCGAGACGCTGCTCACCGGGAAGACGGCAACGCCGCAAGTCATTGTCAGCGTTCCCAACAGCACGCAGCACGCCGTCACAGTCGCCGGGGAAGTCATCAGGGGGGCGCGTGTCCCGCTATCGCTCAGCGGCGACCGCTTGCTTGATGTCATCGCGTCGGCGGGCGGGCCGCAGGGGCCGCTTTACGACACCTATGTTCGGCTTTCGCGCAACGGCGTGACAACCACCATCCCGTTTCAGGCCTTGGTCGATAACCCGGCGGAAAATGTCTATGCCTGGCCGGGCGATGTGCTGACGCTGATCCGCGTCCCGCACAGTTTCGCGGCGTTTGGTGTGAGCGGCCGGAACGCGCAAATCAACTTCGAGCAGCCGAAACTCGATCTCGCCCAGGCGGTCGCGAAGAGTGCCGGCCTCAATGACGACAAAGCCGACCCTGTTGGCGTGTTCCTGTTGCGGGAGGAGCCCCTACCGTTGGTCAAGAAGCTGCACGGCGGCGCATTTGATTGGCCGACGCCACAGGTTCCCGTTGTATTCCACTTCAATCTACAGGACGCGAAGACCTATTTCGTCGCGCAACATTTTCAAATCCATAACAACGACATCGTCTATGTCGCCCCGGCCAGAGCCAATATGATCCAGAAGTTTTTCGGCCTGTTCGGCTCGATTACGACGCCGGTCATTACCGGTGCCGCCGTGAGCAGCTCTGTCCCGAAATGAAGCGGCCTATCTAGATCGGGGGTAGACTTAACAACGTCAGCAACACCCCGCTCTATGGCTTGCCTGTGGTGAGCTTTCGTCCGGTTAAGCTGGTCTGACGTTGCGATCATGTTGCCACCTGATGGCGTTGTCCTGGTCCCGCCGTTTCACAACGTGTAAAAGCCGCCTTCCGGCCGCCGCCGAAACCGGACAAACGCACCGGGCGTGGATGGCGGCGCGCAGCGCGGCGAGCATCTAAGCGCAGTCAGACATTCAGGCGGGTCACCGGCCCGCTAGTCGATCGGCACGAGCTTTGGCGGCGATCTGATCGGCCTCGGCCCGGGTGGCAACGCGCTCCCAGCCATAGGATCTCTCGCAGGTGAGATAGGCGTTTTCCTCAGCCCGACCTATCGTGCTCGACGATCCGTCGAGCGCCATCAACGGTGCGCGTGAACTGGCTATGATAAACATCGTGGCGCTTCCCGCGGACCGCCGCTGCCGAGAGTTCGCACGCGGCCTCGGCCCGGATGACATCCGATCGGGGGCGACTGTCACCGTTTGGCTGGCGCACCAAGTCAACGGCAATAGGCAGCCTCTCGGAGAGCGAGAGCGGCGCTGGCGAGGGCGCGCATGCGCTTAATAAGGCCAGCGATACGACGCTGCCAGTCAAGGTAATCGGCTTAAACATCGGTATTCCTCACTTCCTATCATGCTGGGGAAGTATGGGGTTGTGCCGGGCAAGCTCGCTTGATAGTTCCGGCCAAAAGATTGATTTTGGTTCACTTGACTACGCCTAGGTCGGGTCGCGCCCGCCGCAATTTCACAACGTTGGTCACCACAGGTTTCTCAGTCTCGGTTAGTGGAGGTGAGCCCAACATTCCGCCGGAATGTTGGGCAATTGCGACGCGGGCCTATCGCACCGTCATAGATGGCGCGGGCATAGGGCGGCGCCGCCCCCGATCCGCGGCGATAGCCGCTTGATCTCCAGGATGCGGTGATCGCGATCGTGCTCGGTGCAATAGCTGCCGCAAGTCGCGGGCTTGCCGCACCACCAGCGCGGGCCGTCCAGGGGCCAGCGGCAGGCATCCAGGGGCAGCGTCAGCAGCGCCTCGGCGCTTGGCGATAGCGACCGGAACGCTTCAACCACTTTCGCAGTGGGAACCAGCATTGATATCTCCCTACAGGGCGCTCTAACCGCGCCACATCATCGGGAGATGGGGCCTTGTCGGGCAGGCCCGCTTGATAATTTCAGCCAAAGATTTGATACCTGAGCCATTATGATTGCCTTGTTTCAGTCCCTCCTCGAGCGGGGCTTTTTATTGCCATCGGCCATGGTGAGCAGCACGCCGTCCCGGATGAGCCCGCCCTGGTGCCGGCCGAAGAACTTGATCTCTGCCCGCAGCACAGGCTCGATCGGCACGACGCCCTTGCGCGAGGGGCCGGCCCGGAGCTTATCAAGCTCGCTCCACAGCCCCCTCCTCGCGAAGCCGAAACGGACCTGGCCGGCATAGGCAAGATCGCCGTTACGCTCCTCCGCGACGAACAGGGCTTCGAGGCGACCTTCGCCGAGTTCCTGAAATCCCCTGATCACGAAGAGCCGGTCTCGTGCCACGTAGCATCTAAACCCCGAACCAGGCGTGACCCGGGGCAGCAACTATCAAGTTTCTGGCCGTAGCTATCAAGCGCGTGTGCCCGGGCATGGTCTAGCTTCATGCCTTTGCCTGCGAGTTGGCTGGCATGGGTGATCCCAGCCGGGCAGTGGGCTGCCAGGAAGGGTTCCTGGCGCGACACGATCACCGAGAAAGGGATCACCATGTTCAAAGAACTTGTCTTTCCGGCCATAGGGCTGGTCCTACCTTGGCTTGGCGGAAACTCAACGCCCGTCACCTACGATTGCTACGGCAGCATCATCAGCGGCGGAGATCGCGCCTTTACGATCACCATAACGCCGGGAACGTTTCATGGATCAGGCATCATCGAGCTGCCGGCGGCAAACATCGGAGAGATCGACCGGGAAATCACCGACCTCAGCGTATCCGAAAGCGAGGATTTCTACCGGTTGACGCATCCCGGAAACGGCCGGGGGATCACCATTGTCATCGACCGGAACTCCGGAATATCCCGCATGACACGCTCGGACATCCATAACGATTTCAAGTGTGACAAAACCCCGAGGCGTCCATGAAGGACTTCCGCCGCGTTCATCTCGCGCTGGAGCGTCGCGCCGGCGACACCGCGATGTTGGCGCTGCGCCCGGTGCCTGCGCGTGCTGCGAGCACGCGGACCGAGTTTCTCTAACAACGCCAGCACGGACCCACCTCACCGTCATAGATGACGCGAGCGTAGAGCGACACCGCCCCCCGAGGCGAGCAAAGCCCGCAAGGGGGCTTGCACCACTGCGGTCGGGACGGCGAGGGCACCTAACTGCCGGCGTTTGGCGCGCCCCGCAGTAAGCGCCGCGACAAAGACAGCGGCATGCCGCCCCCGCTCGATCGCGTGGGCCGGGATGACCCTGGCGCGGGTGACGCGATGACCGTCCGCCTCCACCTAGGCCGCGCCGCGGTCGGATGGTTGCGGTAGTCGGTATTAGGACGGATGCGGCCGCGTAGACCCGGTATGGGCACGACGTTCATGTCATCGGGCTCGAGAGTTGAGCCAACATTTTCAAATGTTGGCTCACTGCATCGTTCCCGCATATCGGCGCGGGTAGTAAATGCGTTTACCACCGCGGTCTTGTAGTTGCTGACGGCCTGGTGTGACCCCTGCGGACAAGGGCCCCGCCGGCTTGCTCAAGCGAACTGCACAGCTACGTTCACAGCCACGGCCTGGCGCCGCAGGTTGCCGCTTCCGTAGTGCTACGGACACGACCCCCCGGTATGGGCAGACGTGATCGCGCCGCACCGCGGGGCAAAGGCGACCGGCCGAAGATCTAGCTGTGCAATAGCTGTGCAGCCAGTGTTTGGTGGCGGCTCTCCGCCGAGCTTTTTATCTATAACTACTTGATTTTTTTGGTGAGCCCGTCGGGGTTCGAACCCGAGACCTACTGATTAAAAGTCAGTTGCTCTACCGGCTGAGCTACGGGCTCTTTCAATGGGTTAGCTGATTTTAAAACTTCCTTGGCTCGCTATTGGCTCGGCTGCGTTGGTTGCTAGTGTGCCCCAACCTGAGGCGCGCGGAGCATACGCGGACATGCTGTTTTTTGCTACCGCCGCTTGGCATACCGGCCGCGCGACGGCGGCTCCGGTGGCGCTGCGGGCTTAGACGGCAGCGGCACTGCCTTCGGTGGGTCGAGCATCGCCAGCACCTCCTTGATGGGTGCCAGCGTCGGAGAGTGCCGGAATTTCTCGTCGTCGAGTTTCCGGCGTAGGTAGGCGGCGAGTGCCTGGTGCTGTTCATCGGTAAGGTCGAGCGTCATCACTTCCGCTTCTTCTTGGGTCGCCTCGGACTGCTAGGCGGCGGCGAGCGAATGGGACGCTGCTGAGGCATCGGGTCGAGTTTAAAGAGAACGTTCTTGAGCGGCCCGACCCTGGGTGCCATCGGATAGCTATCATCCTGGATCGTGAGCCGTAGGCAGGTCGTCAGCGCTTCGGCTTCTTCGTCGGTGAGGTCGAGCTGCATGGCCGGAATATAGCCGCGAACGGCGCGGCAACGAATCGGCTTTAACGAAATGGGGCCAAATCAATAGCTCGTCGACTACGGAGTCCGCTTGACGACATACGGTGGTATGAGGTGTTCTTGACGCGTACAAATAGAGAACACCGATGCGCCCCCTCTACGATGCCCGCCTCTCCGACCTTGGCCCCGGTGATCTGGTCAAAGTCGTATGTGCGTGCGGCCATGAGGAGCTGCTGACAGCCGATCAAATTCGGGCAGGCCATACGCCCGAGTTCGCGGTCATCGTTGATCTCAAATGGCGGCTGCGGTGCCGGGAGTGTGATGAGCGAGGGCGGGTGGATATTTCGATTAGGTGGGGGAAGGAGGTCGCGGAATGAGCGTCGAAACTGATTGGATAGGCGCGACAGGTCAGTGGGCATCGGCGCTCGCGTCCACCGCAGCAGTCATCGCAGCTTTATGGATAGCGACGTCGGAAAACCGGAGGCGAAACACCCAAGACATTCGCCATCAAGCGGAGCAAATGGCAGCGTGGTTAGAAATAGACGCCGAGAAGGCTGAAGAAACGGGTTGGGCGGATTGTGTGGTACAGAACAATTCGGGACAGCTAGTTTACGATGTTGTAATCAGTCTTGTAGGTGTTCATGGGACCTATCGGCGTACAGCGGTGAAGCCTGATCGCAGCGCACGTGGAGAAGGTTGTCAAACGTACGTGGGCGGTCCTTTTCCGCCAGGCCGAAGACGACTTCCGTTGGGCTTTCATGGGCACTTCCTGCAAGTACGCTATGGAGTGGAGCTTGCGTTCACTGATGCAGCAGGTCGGTACTGGATACGTCATGCAAATGGCTTTTTGGAGGAGGTAGGCCAAGCACCGCTGGTCCTCTATGGTTCAGGGCCGCCGGGGCCAGGACCGGGATCTATAGAAATCTTTGGCAGAACAAGTATGCCCCATGAAGATCACGGACCAATAGAGGAACATCAATATCCTAGATAGTAACGCAAACAACATAACATTGGCGACGTTATCCGTAACTCTTGGTCATCTTCTCATACGTTCCAGCAAAACCGAGCTGTCGCAGTTTTTCGAGGAGCCGTGGGTTCTCCACATCGAGAAATGTGAGCGCATATCGTTCGCGTCGGCAGCTTTGTTCAAACCATTTTAGTACGTGATCGAAGTGGTCATTTTTCTTCTTCGCCGTGTTCTGAACCGCGAGTATCTGAAACTCCTTCTCGTGCGGACGGTAGATGCCGCGCACTGAACCACAGTTGAACTCGTGCCAGACTTCTCCATCAAGTGGAGAAACCCACGGGCGCTCTAACCATTCATCGGGATAGGCCTGTATCTCCGACGTGAAGCGCGTTAACAAGCGAATTATGATATTGAGCATAGATGTTTGATACATCGCATAACACAGAGTGCGCGACGTAGTTAGATTGATAATACCATCTGCTACGCTTTTCGAACTAGGTAGTTTCCAAAATCTTTCCAATATCCCGTCCCGCTGGCAGTGTCAGCCGGGCAAGGCCTTAAAGCGCCAGAATGGGGAGGATAACCTTATGTTTATTTCTCACGCCCAAAGCGCAGCAAACGGCTTCAAAAAATGGTCACTGGCCCATAAAGCGCCCCGGAAAGACGACAATGGACCCGCGGCAGGCACGCCGACTGACGCCGAGCCGGTTTCGCCTGCGCCTGTGAACGGCAGCGAACAAACCGAATAACGGGGAGGAATTTCGTGCCCACGTGCGAACACAGGAGGATATTCCTATGAGATTACCACAGTCTACTAAAGCTGCTACATGGAGCGCCATTGGCGGCCTGGTCGCTGGCATGATCCTCATGCCCTACGGGTTTGGCTACATGAGCCCGTCGGCGGCAGAGAAGATCGCGAAAACCCAAACAGATACCGCAGTTGTCGCGATCCTGGCGCCCGAATGCGCGGCCAAGTTCCGTGCACTGCCGGACTATGCTGCTAAACGCGCGGCATTAGAAAAGGCCGCCGGGTACCAGCGCGACGACTTGTTCCCGAAGGAATTGGTCAGTCTTCCGGGCACGAACTACCCCGATTCCGATCTGGTTGCGGCTTGCGCGTCTGCGGTCCTTCAGCAGAAAGCTGCCTCGAACTAAGACTAAGCCGCGAGTGGAATTGAGGTTCGCCATGACCAAGATCGATGTTTCAGAGATCGAAACCCCCAATAAAGGGGTTGACCACAGCGGACGGTGGGTTCTGCTTAGCGGTGTCGGATTTGTTCTGTTCGTGGGTGGTGTGTTGCTGATGTTCCGGTGGCTGGGCTTGAAATAGCCGGATTGTCATTCGGTCTAATTTCCTTCCAAAAGATCGCGCCCCACGGAAAGCCGCGGTGCTCGGCGTCGTCGCATTTGCTGAGCAGCGCATAGAGGTCTTTGGTCGGGATGCCAGTAAGCAGGTGGCCGAGACGCGCATGCGTGAACGGGCGGTAGCCATCCTTGATGCGAGACGGGTTCAGGTGCGAAAGGATCGTGTCGTAAATCTCGCCGCGCTCGGTGTGGCGAGTCGGTTTGACATGCCGCACCGTTGCTATGATTTTGCCGATGCGCTCCATAATCACGATCGGCGCTGCTCCCCATCCATGAGCATCCCGAATTTCTTGAGAAGCATGATCTGCTCCTGGCCCAGTTCGCACGCGCGCTCAAGCTTCTTCCAGGTGTAGTACTCGTCCTCGGATTTAGCCTTCGCCTCCGCGGCCGATACCGACATGCCGTGGTCGATGTAGGTCTGAACCTTCCGCCGGTGCGTTTGCTCGGCCGTCATCGTCGGCCCGACGAGATACGCCAGCGCCGACACGATCGTCTCCGCCGATAGAAACAAATCGTGCGGATTGCGGGGCTCGCTCCATCCCTTCGCCCGAGCGACTTCAGCGAGGATGATCTTTGCTGTCTCTTCAGCTTCGGGGTTCATGCGGCCTTGCGGAACGTATCCGTCTCTTTATTCCACTCGTAAAGCGCTTTGGCGTGAAGGAAGGCGTCGTAGTCGCGCTGCATATGGCTCGGGTCGTCGTCGAGGAATTTGGCCTCGAATACCTGGTACGGCGCCGGCGTGAACGAGCCCTGCCCTTTGCGCGCACGATTGGCGTTCTTCTTTGCCATGCGTTCGGCGTACTCAGCTTCGGTCTCCTTCGCCAAACGGATCAGCCATCGACCGTGATACTTCCGGCCGCTCTCCTCCTCATCGGCGCGGACATAGGCGGCGGTCTGCATCCCGTAGGTGTTGTAGAGTCCGTTCGATGTTTTGATGTCGATGAGACATAGCTTGCCATTGACCTTCGCCTCGATGTCCATCTTGCCGATGAAGTCGTACTTCTTGGAATATACGACGCGCTCCGATGACAGGAATTTGACTTTGTGCTCGGTCGCCCAGTCGAGGAAGGCGGTGACGCCGATCTGCGCCTCTCGGCTCTCCGGCATCTCGGGCACTTTTCGGTACTGGGGCGCAGCGGTGAGGCTATCGATATATTTCTCGACCCAGCCGTGCACCTCGTCGCCGATCGCCGCCGCGGCTTGCTTGCGCTCCTCATGGAGGTTGCAGCCCTCGTAGATGTTGGCTTCGGTGATCTCGGGAAGAGATAGCAGGTAGTCGCGGTACAGCTCGGTCGCCCAAATGATGAGCGCGCGGCTTTTATCGACGATGCCTAGATACGTGGTGACACCTGTTTTGATCTTGCCGTTGACGTAATAGCGGTGAATGCCGGGATAGAACTTTCCTTTGACTTTTCCTTTGTAGAGCTCGAACTCGATGAATTCGCTCATACAAGTTTGTGAAATATGACAGCGAACACACCTATGGCTGCGACAAAAGATACGGCGGCGGCAACCAAATCTGCATGACCAGTCGTTATCTCATAGTAATTTCCGGCCGCATAAATGCCGACAGCCAAAACCGCCAGTGATAGCTCTTCCATACTATTTTTTGAGTGGCTTCACCTCCTTCTGGCATTCGCGACACAGAGGCTTACCGTACATTTTTGTCGAATAATCGTGCTCTTGCTTCGTAAGCTCGTTTCCGCAGCCGCTCTTACGCGCCCCGTGGCACTCGTAGGTCTGGATGTCGATCACCTTTTCGCCGGTGGCTGCTCGGGTCTCCGACGCGCGCGGTTCATCGGCGGTACCGTCAACGCGGCGCATTTCTTCCGACGGCGTGGTCTCGTATCCGGCGAGTTTCATCACCCAGCCGATGATGTTGCGGTACGCTTTGCCGATCGCGCGCGTCTGCGCCATCGAGAGCACCGCGTACTCGTCGAAGCTCTTTTTCTTCGTTTCCTTATTAGAGCAGACAGCAAATCCGCGGCTTATGATGTTGCCAGTTCTTAGGTCAACGATCTCTACTTCGGCCCGCCACTTCACTTCCTTGTCGTTGGAAAGATTTTCGATGGCTACCACGCGCGGGTACGTCCCCAATAAGCCGCCAGCGAATTGCCATCCCTCTACGTGGACGTAATTTTTGTTTGGAATCGGCGTGAATAATCCCTGGTCAACGATGTGCTTCTTGAGCACTTTAGCCATGCTGACCATTTGGAGCGGTTGCGCGAGTTGGTAGCCGCCCTTCTTGATTACGATGTTGCTCATATAAGGTTTGCATCTAACTGCCAGCGAATAATGACGGCGAGCTTCACGATGACGTAGATGCCGCCGATGACTGCGATGAGAAACGGTACTGCCTGTGTCCAGCAGCTCCAGTCACATTTGCGGTAGTCGGCTTCCATTTCCGTGACGCCGATGTCTACCACTTCGTGGATTTCTGATCCAACAATGTTATTGATTTGCATATTTTGATTAAGTCCCTGTCACCTCCCACACACACGCGGGCATGTGAGAGGTGGCAAGGCGCGTGTTTAGTAATTTCTTTTAATGTGTGATGCGCTGGGAGGGAGAGGGACTAACTGACTTGCGCGCAAGTACTTGTTTCGCCGCCCCGTGTTGCTTCCGTTTCAGAGCACAGAGCCGCTTTGTTTCTCCCCCTCCAAACGCACCACGTTCTGCAACAAGACGCATACCGCTGCTTGCGGGCATGCTTGTTCGCTATGACGATGTGGGCAGGGAGAGAGAAAAGATTACGAGGTCTTTTAATCGGGGCGACCGCTACCTCTGATTTATCGGCGTGCGACGCCAGCTCTTCTCCCCCTCTCTACCTACATCGTTGTTGTGAGCGCTTGGGGTCGCACAATTTCCGGGCTTTCCATCCGGCGTTGGCTGCTGAATTGCTGTCGGGAGTGCATCCCCGATATCAATACGAAGTCCGAGTGCTAACAGACAGGTCGCACTACGCCCCATTTGTTTTGTACTGATTGCCACCAGTACGCTTGCAAGCTTTTGCACTCCATAATCTTGAGCATATCGCTTATTGCGCTTCCCCCAATTACTCACAACGGTTTTTCAAAGATCGGAGGATGAAAGGAGGCGGCAGCTTGGTCGAACGCTGTATCAGTTCAGCGGGGCTTTCGCCTCCTTCATCTCTACCCAGGATAGTAAATCCTACGAAGCCGTCAAGCAGACGAAGTGGATAACTTATGGCCAGCTTTTCTGTGGCGCTTTAAAGCCATTTGTCGCATATGTTCTGCACGTTGTTTCCTCGTTGTTTTCTTCCAGCGTGCGCCGCCACCTTTCTTGCCGAGCTTGGAAAAGTATTCCGAGATTTCTGATTTCACGCCATCATAATAACATGCAAACCGGCATAGCACGTCGCTATCCACATATCACAAGGGATGATGATGGGCGAGTTTATGTCGTTGGCACTGCAAGCCGTGATCGTTGTCGAGTCTATCTTCGCTGGGATGTTTTGGTTGGCATCTGCGCGGGGAGTAGTCAGCGCTCTCCCGTGGCGTCCCGCGCAATATGTGTCGGAGAGCGAGCGCGCTGGCCATCAAGCGAAATGGAATGGCCGTGCCGCGCTCTGCGCTGCCGTAGCGGCGATTTTTCAGGGGATACTCGTCGTCTACGAGCACTGGCCACAGGTTCCGCACTAACCCAAACGCATTTCCTCCAGGACATCGGCAGTTCCACCAACGGCCTCTCTGCGCATTAACCCGCTTTCGATTTGGAGATTGCGCCCCCTCCTTGCAACACTCCCGCCAAACTCGCGTTACGCGGGATACGAGCCGAAAACGAGGAGGATTTATGGAATTGCTCCGCGGGGTCGGACAACCTCGATCTCTAGAACAGGCATTGGCGGATCTGATCGCGCAGGCACATCGTATCCCCTCAGAGAGGCCCAGTCGGTTGCGGCTCGAACAGATGATCGCAACTCTGACAACAGAGATCGCGATCCGGTGTGAACGGCACTTCGGGGTGCGAACAATTGGCTGAAGAGCGGAAAGCGACGCTGACTGCTTCCCTATCACCTCGTCTGATTTGCGGTCAGCCGCCGCCGCGTCACCCGGCCGCTACTTCGAGAATTTCGACGGAGCCTCAGGCGGATAGAAAGGAGCCTTAGAAGGCGTATCTATTGGGCCTTGCATCGGCGAAGCCTGGTTCGGCGAAGCTTGGTTCGGAGACGGCACATACGTTGGGACTGTGGAGGGCGGCAGTGTAATGGGGGCAGCCGATACCGGCTGTGCAGTCTGTGCCTGGCCTCCGAATAGCTCAGACAGGGATGTCTTGATCGCCGTGATATTGGCGAGCAAAGTTGCCGCTCCGCCGATAATCGCGACCGCTACAAGGATCACATTCTGAGCGCGCTTGTACCAAGGTACAAGCTCCGAGCGCCTTAGCCGTCTTTGCTGAGTAGCGGGCATCACTCCCCTCCATCATTGCGCCTTCCCTTCCCAAGACCGGTACCGGCGCTTGCCGCGTCGTTCAGTTCAACGTCGTTCGTCTGCCATCTTTTGTCTTCCGGAGTGCGGGCTGCAAGAATTTATGCACGGGAACTCAGCTATGCCACGCGCAATTCCCACCAACGGGACGCTAGTACGGGTCCGCTGGCGGCGCACTCCAATTGGCCGCGCCCTTCGTGTCCGGTCGACGGCGCTCGCGGCGTTCCCGCGCTTCCCGTGCCCGGCGGGCGATGCGGATTTTCTCTTTCAAAAGATAATTACGGGTGCGGTCGTTGATGCTGCGCGGGTCGGCATAGGATTGCGGCGCGGTCGGCCGGAGCGACATCGCGGCAGAGACGAAATCATTGAAGTCCATCGTGTTGCGAGTTTTCCCTGCGTACAGCGCAAGCGTCTCGGCGTCGTCAAACGTCGCAGCACTCGGCACGGTCTCTGCCAGCAACACGAGCTGGCGCAATCGCGGCGGCAATTCCTCGAGAAAGTTCACTCCTGCAATGAGACGGTTCTGGTGCAGAAGATCTGCGTGCGGCTCGCGGGCATAGAAGCCGAAATCCGGCACCACGAGCTGTCCCTTGAATTGCGTCATGAGCAGCAAGCCGATCGCGAGCGCGTCGAACGTACCCAGCTCTGCGCGGTTCACTCTGGCGAGGATGGTCGACCGCGGATTGAAAGAAAAGTTGGTCGGGCTGCACAGCATCCGCTTGAGGATCGGCGAACGGAGGATGCGCTGGACCTTCCCGTAGGCCCAGACCTGGCCGGTGGAAGACTTGTTATCCGGCGGCGGTATCAGCTTCTCCAGCGACTTGGGCGAGCCCTGTAGGGCGTCGGCAATAAAATCGAGGCCGGTATCTTTGGTAAGCGTGCTCTCTCCGCGAGAGAAAAGGGCATCGAGCGTGTCTATAAAATCGCACGTCTTGCGGTAACCGAGATCCTTGAGCGGGTTGAAGCCGTGGATCTTCGGATCGAAAACCCGTGCTCGATCGGCGGCGCGTACCTCGTCTTCAATAACTAAACAGCCGCCCGCTGGAAGCTCGATCTGCCTTTTGATGCCTATATGGATCTGGTTCATGGGCGAGCAACGCGGCGAGTAGAGCCCGGCCGTACAGGATGTGCTTGCGGCTATGCCCGCCGCGAAAAAGGAGCTACCTGCACCTATTCTACCGCGCCCGCCAGCCACCGCGCCTAGCAGGTGCCGGTCTTGGTTCGATGTGCTTTTCTGGCGGCTTCTCCTCACCAACGTTCTTGCCGTCGCGATGGACGGGGCATCTTCTGTCGCAATAAAAAAGCGGCTCGCCATGCTTGGTGCCGAGCCCGTGCCGATTGAGCATGGGAGAACAAATGCATCCTACCGCGATGGCGGCGTCGCTGCCGGGTTCTAGGTTCATGTGGCTAATCAATCTCGGGACAACTGTGCCCGGCCGCACCATCCTCCCGCAGCTCGTCCGCGTAAAGGCCCAGCGCCTTGGGTGCTTTCAGCCTTGACGATCCGTTCTATCGCGTCGGCGTTGGTGGAAGTGCGGCTACCACTTCTCCCACCACCACCAGTCTGGATGGTCGCTGCGCAGCTTGCGCACCTGCCTTGGCGGCAATCCCGCGATCGCAACCCCGAACTTGATGCATGCGGGCTTGTAGTCTTTTTCGCATAGGCCATGGAGCTGCGTTAGCGCTTGCTCGATGTTTACCCTGCTTTGGGCCGCTGCTGGCGTGGCGAGCGCGAGCACGACGGCGCCGATGATTATCAGAACACGGACCATCGGGGGCTTCCTCGTAGCCGATCGGCGCGGAAAAAAGCCAGCGACCGAGGGACATGGTCACTGGCTAGAGTAGGTGGAAATCTTGCCACAGCAGCGGATGGAGTTGTAGCATGAGGTGGGTTGCTGGGGCAATGAACGGGCGGTGCTTATCTCACCTGTCATTTTGCGGTTTTGACGTTTGTCTTGTCAGAAGCAGCTGCCGAATGGGCATAGCCGTCTGCCAAATCGAGCAAACGCTGGCGGCCGCTCGACGAACGAGATTTCTTTGCAAGTTCGCGCATCTCCTGTTCCCGGTCTTTGAAATGCTGTTTCACATCTTCGACAGCCATGCCACTGCTCCTGAATAACGGGGGCTACAGCCCCAACGAGTGAGCAGAGCGTTCGTTCCATTTCCTATGTTCACCTTTAGGTTATTTCTTGAAATTGGTCATGCGCTATTAGCCTCCGGCTCCTTCGGCAGTTCCACCAACGCCGCCCTCCTGCTTTTGACGCTCGCCCTGTTCGCCTTCTTTGCGCGTGCTCTTCGTTGTTCGGCTGTACCGGACAATGCGTTCGCCCGTGCTCGCGCGGAACGTTGCTCGGGGGATAGTCCGGCCCATGATTTCTTGCCGCCTTTGCTGCCTGCTTCTTTGGTGTCCATACGTTAGAGATCGTCTAGCTCGTAAATGCCATCAGCGCACAGTTTCAGGGGCGCGGCGGCCGACAGATGAACTACCTGGCCCTCTTCTGTTTCGATGTAGGAATACATGCTGTCGATATGATGAAAGGTGCAAGTCTGCGTCTTTGTCTCGATATGTTGTCCGGCGATGTCCAAGCGAATTTTGGATTTCATCGGTATCTCGTATAGTTTCATACTCATCCAAAGAATGTTATTTCGACCTTCTGAATACGGTCGTCCTTGTAATGTGCGACGACTGGGTAGCTCCCGTCGCCATATCCAGTCGAAACTGCGACCCCTGTTCCGGCTATCCCCGATACTAATACCTCACCGCCCATATCGTCGGCGAGCGTCGCCTGGCAACTCTCATCGTAATGACCATCCTTGTCACCATACTCTCCATGCTTCCAATCGCGCAGATAGCAGGGGTCAACAATAATAAGCTGCCCGCTGTCTACTCCGCACACTCCAATGATCTTTTTCATACTCGTTTTTTGTGAATTGATAATCGTCTCCACGCGCCAGAGGCGCGAGCGAAGCGAGCGCCGATGACTGCATGTCGTTGATCGGATCAGAAGGCAAACTCGCTACTGCGAGTGCAGCCGCCCTGAGACGATTAGCGACATTCCATGCCTGGGCTCCGGCCAAAGCCGAAGCCACAGGCTACACAAGCACCAGTTCCGTCAATCGGCTCAAAACATCTTTGATACCGTTGCTACTGGCTTTGGTCAGACGCATCTCGTTCCCGCATCGAGGACAGTTTGGATTCCCATTTCCAACGATGTCATCGTACGAGCGAAACAACGCGACCGAGTTTTGTACGCAAACCCACAGTCGTTCCATACGTTTCAAGTTACTCTGTTAATGTCTATCACCATGTTACAGCAAAGCGCTTTGTAGTCAATTGACATACCCTGTGGATACATTGTGTATCGTTGTTTCAACCACGATGCCAAACACTTTAAGCACAGTGTCAAGTCCTGCCGCTTTTTCCATTCAAAGGGTGCCTCCATTTTTTATCTTCACCACAAGAGGTGTCCTGCGGAGGCAGGCACTGAGGAACTGTTCCCTCGCATTGCGTCGGGCGAGCAGCCCCGACCGGATATGATTTTGCTGGCACTGCACTACAGCCGTTGACAGATTTCGTAGACCGAGGGTCGGTCGCAAGGGATCGGTGCTCGCCAGCAGGCGAGTGCCGAATCCCGCTGCGGACGATCCGAGGTCTTCGACAGTCTATGTCGATAGACGAAAAACGAGACGCCATGGGCTTTAGCCCTTGGCGGCGAGCCGCAGAGTGAGGGCGAAGCCCGAGCGAAGCGAGAACTGAACCCCCGGAGGGAAACCGAGCGGAGCCGGAACAGCCCATCCAGCACAAAAATCATATCCGGTCGGGGCTGGAAGCCCACGACGCAATGCGAGGGAACGCGAGAGAAATGCTGGGGATTGCGCGGATCGGAGAGCCGCGGGCACTGCTTACATAGACTACTAACAGAGAGCGGTGTGTAGGGGGTTCGCGTAAGCAGGCATTGAAAGCAGTGATCGGCGCGGAGCGTGATACTTTCTGCCTGTAGAACATTGGGAGGCTGCGCTGGAACTCGAAGAACTGAGGGAGCTGGCTTCGCGCGGACCTGACGAGCGCAAGCGGTATCTCGATGCACTCGAAGAGACGTATGGCGAAGAACTGAAAGCCGGAAATGCGAAAGCGCGCCGGGTGGTTTCGGAATTATCCAAAGCGCACGGCGATTGGCCTCGCACATCGCTTCCGAAAGAGTTCTTTGAGCGGCTGCTGCCCCTGCTCCCGAAAGCGGATCAGGAGTTGTTCCTGAAAGAGATGCTCCAGGAGGCGAAGCTCAGCGCGCACACGGCTTTGGAGCAAAGCTGGCCGTGGTGGCGGCGGATGTGGATGCGGTTTTGAAAGCGCGGCACCATAGGTAAATTCCGAGCCTTCTGCGACCGGGCGCCTTGCTGCATCATCAAGAATGGGCAAGGAGGAGCACGATGAGTGCAACGATCCAATACTTTGACCCGCATCGGCCGCACGAACGGCGCATGACTATGATTGCCGATCTGGCACGAGTTGCACACATGACGAACGATCTGGAGAATCGCGGCTTCGTAGTCGAGAAGACAACCGTACGCCTACAGACGGAGCCGAACTTCAGAGAGGATTCTATTTGTGATGAGTATTTTTGACCGGATAAAAGATGCTATCATTGCGCCCTTTGAAGACGACCAAAGCAAAAGGGCGATACTTCCTGAAAATGATATCCCCTTGTGGATTTACCAGGAAGCGGAACAGGAAAACGCGCGGCAGGATGATCTGCTTCCTTAAATTTTCTGGGCACGCACTTATGACCGGCTGCCTCTGATCGCCTGGAAGGCGGCAGAGGTGGGACGTAAAACTCTATATAGACAGAGGGTTGGGAGCGCCGAGCCTTTCTCTTTTAAGGGCCGTGAGTGCGCCTGAGCCAAGTGATTTGTTGTGAAGGAAGCGGGCTTACAGGGGTTGCAACTTGCGACGCTACCCGCTTCCAATGTCGCACCCTTCACAACAAACCACACTTTCACAGAGATACAGATCAGATGGGGCGGAGGCGCCGGTGTGCCTTTTACCGCCCTTTCGCATCTATACCCCTGCGGGCTTTTGATGATTGGCTTGGAGAGAGTGAGGCGTGTGCGGCTCTTCCACCGCTGCTGACACGACCGCGCGCCTTTCTGCCTTATGCCTCTTGCGCTACGGCCTTTAGAGGCCACCCCACTCTCTCCAAACCAACCATCTCGTTCAGCCGAGGGTACTAATTTTATAGTGGTTCCCCGTGGTCTGCCACTTTTTCCTCTATCGATGAGCAAAGCAAAAAGCCGCGCCGATTAAGCGCGGTCTTCGTCAAACTCTTTGTGCAGAACAGCGGAAAGTTGGCACCATCCAATATTCTGCTCTGCACACAAAGTTCGACCTGTTGATGGTGCCATACCTACAGTGAAGCATGGATGAAGATGTTTGCAAGGTGCTGCTGTGGAAAAAGTCAGCGGAACAACTTTTTCCAAAGGCGCGCCAAAAACCCTGCCGGCGGAGCCGCCTGTACAACGGGTTCTGGCACAAGTGTCGGGCGGGCCGGCTTGGGCCGAGCGCCCGGAGAATTTGAATTCGCGGCTTTCCGTAAGGGTTTGATTTGGCGTCTAGGCAGCTTTTTGCGCATTCGGGGAATTTAGCAGCGGGAGCGAACCGACAAAAGGGCCGGAGTGTCTCAGTTTGAAATTGCGGCACGGCTCGCGGCCCCACTGTATGTTCCGCGGAAAGTGTGGGGGTGGACAATGGCTGAGATGACGACGCGCGAGCGCCAGCGTGCGGCAGCGCAGGCGGACATCGAGAGATGGCGGAAAGATTTGGCGGCGGCGGAGAAAGCCGATGATCAGGCGCTGGCAGCGCAAATCCGAGGCTGGATCGTTAGGCGCCAAACACTTTTAGCCGAAGCTGGTCATTAGCGTCGCGCGCACGAGGAGAGGCGATTACAGCTTATCCCCGGAAAGCCCCATGCCCTCTATAGCGGCCTTGAAAGCGGCGCGTACTGCAGAGAGTGCAAGGCCGGCGACGATGGCGGTCGTCGGATGATCAGGCAACCCGGCGAGCAAGAGGCCGCCGAACACTGTAAAGAAAGTTGCGGCAAATGTCGTTCCGAAGCTAATTGCGTGACGATAGATGGTTTGATTTATACGTTGAAGTGATTGGCTAATAAATCGACCTCATACAACACGGAAGAAGTGCGTCGGCATGCCGCCCTTGGCTTCGTAATATTTTTTCCAGCTATCTAATGAGTAATTCGCAGTCCACAGTCCATTTCGGCTGTCGTTACTCATGATCCAGGGCGAGCCGTCTGGTGCGGCGTGCATTCCAATGATCCCAGTGTGGCCGTTGGCGACGCGGCCATTGCCGGTGCCCGTGACGCTGAGAATGATGCAGCCAGGTTCCGGCTCGGTGATCTGCTCGAATGACGGACTTCGGAGCAGGTGGTCGTACAGCTCGTGGGTTGAAAGCACCGTGGGAAAACGCAGCTCGGGAAACGCTGCTTGGATGATGTCGGATACGGTTTCGGCGCAGCCGTACTCATCGGCGGCCAAATCAGCCGGAGAAGCGTCTTTGCCGATGAAGCTGAAGGCTGTGTCGTAAAGGTGCTGTGCGTTGTCCATAGGGCTAATTTTTGCGGATAAGGCGTACTTCTGAGGTGAGTAAGGCAACGATCTTCTGCCAAAGAGTGATCTGTACCGGAACGTTGCTCGCATAGATGCCGGTGAAGTAGGGCGTCGGGTCAATGCGGCCGTTGAAGCCGTTATGAGGCTCGCAGAGCGCCTGGTTCGCATCGAAGCTGGCGAAATTGCCGTCGTTGTAGCCGCGGCTCGGGAAGAGGCCGAAATGAAGATGATCACCGCTGCTTTCGTAGGGGGCTCCCGTGTTGTCGGCGGAGCCGATGAGGTCGCCCGCTTTTACTTTGTACTCAACGCCATCCAGAGCGATCGGTGAGGGATATTTAGGATCGGTGTCGCCGATAAGGTGCCAGTACATTGTTCGAAAATGGGCGGGTGTGCCCTTGTAATCGAATTGCTCGGTCGTGCGTATGACCATGCCCTCGCCGCCGTGTGCGTCTTTCTCGTAGTGGATCAGGCCATCGTGAGCGGCATAGACCGGGACGCCGTGAGAGGCGCGGAAGTCGATACCATCGTGGCCCTTTAGCGGGTTGCCAAAGTTGTCATGAAATTTGGCGTAATCCGCGGGGTTCTCGCCGAAGCCTTGGTTGATTATAGGATCGCCGTCTGCGTCAGCGTCGTTTGCTGGGTAATAGAGCCGTAGCTGCTCAGCCATATACCTGCATTGTATCAGGCTCAAACCGCGCTGCCGGGGTTTTCCACTCTCAGGTTTTTATAACGTAGTTCAAAGCCACAAACGGGTTCATGACATTGTGCGCGACCGAGCCGCCGGCACCTTGCCATGGATTATCAGTTCCTGGCGTCGTTGTTCCCGCTGTTGAAGGTGTATTACCTTCTTGTAGAGCGACGTTTTTCTGGCCAACGCCCGTGTTATCGCCGGTCCAGAATGGATGCGTGTGGGTAGGCATTTCAGAGATTGTAAGGTCGTGGGTCTCTTCGCCGCCTGTGTCGCCGCGACTGCGCGCGGTAAGTGCAAGCGTAAAGGTCTGCGTGCCGCTGCCGTCGCTCGACAGCGAGATTGCCGTGCCAGCGAGCGCGTTCGCGAGCGAACTGGCGAGCTGAAAGGTCGTGTTCGATATGCGGATCAGGTAATAGACCGTGTCGTTTGAGAGGCCCGTAATGACGCCGCTACTGGTGTGATAGGTGACGGCCTGGCCGGTTTGAAATTCATTGCTGGCGGCGTTCGTGAGGCCCGTGACGGTGATCGTGTTGCTCGATCGCGAAGCGAACGTGGCGACTTTGCTGCCGGTGCCAACGCCGACGATCGTCCGACCGCGGAGATCCGGCACATTGAAAGTCGTTGAGCCGTCGCCTGCGCCGTATGTCGTGCTGATGACGCTAAACAGGGCGGCATAGGTCGAGCGAGAGACCGCGCTGCCGTCGCACAGGAGAAAGCCCGCCGGAGTGCCCGAGCCGGCGTAGGGCCAAATGATCCCGGTGAAATCCGATACTGAGGCGGGTTGTCCATTTGTGATACCAGTTGCATCGGCCATACCTACATCAAAGAAATGTTCACTTGTAATGTCGTGTCCGTGCCGCCGGCCTTGGTGTACGGGATCCCGAGCAGCGCATGATTGAAAATTTGCCCGCTATTGAGGCTCGCGCTGCCATTCATAAATGTGCCAGCCTCGTGATAGGTGCCGTTTGTAAGGTTGGCATCGGGGAAAAAGAATTGAAACTCAGCCTCGTTGTTGCTGACATCGAAGGAAGTCGAAGGCGGGACACGAGCCACTTCGGTCGTGAGCTGCATGTCGCTTGCGGCCGGCGCCGTGCTGCCAGTGCCCAGTGCCCCATAGTTGAGGCCGCCGGAGTAGGTCGTGCCAGCGATGAGATACTGCACCAGAAGATCCCGGCCGGTGAGTGAGCCGGTCATGATCAGGTTGTCGGCCGCGGTCTCGATGCCGAGCGCGAATGATGCAAGCGTTGCATCGATCTCCGTGCGTATCGTCGAAAGCGCCCGCTCGATGCGGTGCCGCAATGCCGGACTTTGCTCGTACCGGCCGCGCATGTGCACGAGCTCCATAGCCTCGTCGGCAAGAGGGCGAACCGCGTCTATTGCTCCAGCCCGATAGCCGCGAACTACGATGCGGCCCTTTGGCTTAAACTCATCTGGTACTTTGATTGAATTCACAAAATCATTTTAGCATCCACTAAGCGGCCCACGTTCCGAATCCCCAGATCAGCATGTTCGGGTATGCCAGGCCGATCGAGCCCACGGTGTAGAACGTGGCAGCGGAGTTTTGATTGTTGTAGTTGGTCGCGATGCGGGCAGCAGTGAGGAGCGATGCAGCGCTGAAGCGCACCTCTTTGAGGTTGCCTTTCAGCGCCGCGCCGTAGGTCGCGTTAATGCGGTTTTGGATCGCTCCGAACTTTTCAAATTGATTGGTGCCCGTCGCATCGGTTGTCAGCGTACCGATGAGCACCCCATCTGCGTACATGCGCTCGCTCGTCGCATCGCGAACGATCGTGTACGAGTGATAGGCGCCATCTGCGGTGTTGATGCCAGTCGCAGCAAATTGGGGATTGCCCGACACCGGACGGTAGTTCAGGCGGCCCGCGGTCGGCGCAGAGCCTGAACCGTTGATTTCTATGTGTCCGGTAGATTGCCCAATGCTGTTCTGACTGAGCACCGCTTCGTAGGTCGTATCCGTCTTTTTGAGGCGAAAGGAAACACCCATGTCCTGAATAGCAGGCGTGATATTACTCGTGAGCTGGGCGTAGCCGCTCTTGTACATGGCGTACCGGAGCGCTCCGGTGACGGTACTCCAGCTCACGCCATTGTGCGCTTTGAGAACACCATGCGAGGCTGCCGAATCATAGGCGACGTTCGCGTGATTGGCGTCGTCATTCGCGGTCTGAGAGAGGACAAGCCAATACGTCGTGCCTTGGACCAAGGACGTGAGTGATGCCGTCCACATGATGTTATCGATGCCGGTAAGAAAGCTCTGGTTCCAGCCCGCTGCGACTATCGTGCTCGATGCGATGTTGGTGCCGCTCGGACTCCCAGCGGAGTCAGCCTGTATGGCCAGCACCACGCTCGCGGCAAGCGTTCCCGTGTTCGCCAGCTTGCGCACGAGCGCATCAATCTGAGCGGTGGAGGCAGGCCCCATCACGAAAGACTGCGCGATTTTCTGATTTCCCGTGGCGGTACCGAATGCGATCGCCGTGTTGCCTGAAAGCGAGCTGTCGAGAACGACCTCGCCCGGAAAGGACAAAGAGTCGCTCGCCTGGCTGACTTCTTTGAGCGATGAAATGTCATTGCCGGCGGCAGCAGAATCCGCGCCGGAGCCAACCAAGTGATACACGTTTGTGTAGTCGCTCCAGACCGCCTCGCTGCCGTACGTGTCGGCCGCGGCCGGTAATGTCGCGTTGGGGTTCCCGAACCAAATATAAAAGATCGTATCTGATAGCGCGCTTACGTCTCCCTTGAACCAGAGTTCGCCGGTCTTGGCGCCCGCATCGATCGCGACCAATTCGACCGGACACTGCGTTGCGTTATCCGATTGGTAGACGCGGATATCCGAGCCATCCGAATTCACGCCGTCGCGGAAGAAGCCGAGCGCGTCATCGCCGCCGTCGAAGAATTCGTCCGGCAAGGTCGAGAGATCGACATACACAGGGAAGCCGGAGATCGTCCCTGCCCCGCTCACCTTCGCGTGGTTTACGGTGATCGGCACCCGCCAAGTCCAGCCCGCACCCCACACATACGGCCCGGTCGAGCTGACGATCTCGGGCGTGCCATCGTCGAGCTCGATGCTCTCCGCGATGCGCAAAAGCACCTGCAATATGGTCGTATCATCGACAGAGTTCTGATTAAGCTCCTGCTCCAGGAGTACGGCCATCAAGTCGATGAAGCCGACTTTATCCCCGCCGATAGCCTCCACCTCGTACTCAAGCTGCGTCGGCGAATAGCCGGTTGCCCGGATGCGGCGGATGGTCAGCGTCACGTCGAGCCCGAGGATTGTCGAGTTGAGGGTGATCGTCTGGCCGATCATCAAGCCCGCTCTCAGCGTGCTGAATTTTTCCGAAGCAAGTCCATTTGAGGTCGCTGATTGGATTGCCGTATTGCAGCACCTCGGCGAGTGCGCGCTGCTGCGCCTCCAGCACCGATGTGATTTGCTTGTCTACGATGGTGTCCTGGAATTCGCCGTAGGCGGCGATCGAGTTCGGAATCGTTGGCGTAGCCGAGGATCGGCACTTGGGCGTCACCGAACACCTTGAGCGTATGTCCAGCACCGGGATCGCTGCTAAATGCGATAAAGGCGGGGGTGCCGCTGGCGTTCGAATAGAGCACGTCGAAGCTGCCGGGGTCGTCCTTGCCGTAAATGCCTACAGTCTTGGAAACGGCGTCGAGCGTCACCGTGAGCGTGTCGGGGTCGTAGGGATAGATAAGCGGATAGGTCTGCTGGCCTGACTGCGTTTTGTATACGTCGATCGCCGTGGTGGCGTCGTAGGTCTTTTTGTAGGTCGAGCCGACCACGAAGACGCTGTTTTTGAGGTTCTGCGCGCTTACCGCGTAATCGATTGTCGGCCATTCGAGGTTGCCCTCGGTGTCGTTGAGATTGAACGACGCGGGTTCACCCGTGCCGGCGCCGCTGTCGATGCCGCCCGCGAAGAAGTGCACGTCCTTATCGGGGTCGATGTACCAATCCCAGCCGATGAGAGTGGCGAGCTTCTGGATGCACTTGGTCGGCGGCTGGTAATTGAATTTGATCGAGGGGATCGTGTAACCGGCGAGCTTGACGTTGGTATCGGTGAAGCCGGTCGTGAAATTGGCGATGATGTCCTGCACGATCTCGCCGGGGTCCATATCCGTGTACGTCTGCACGACGCTTCGGGCATCGAAAAGGTAGCTCCAATCCACGACGGTGATGCTGTACCGGGCCAGAATGCCGCCATCGATCTTGAGCTCGGTTTCCGTGACGGTGCCGCCGAAGATGTGCCCGCTGTCGTCGTAGAGGTCGATCTGGTCGCCCACGACCGGGATCGTGGCGCTCGGGGTTTTCTGAATATCGAAATTGAGCGTCGAGACTTCCTTGGTCAGCACGAGGTTGAGGTTGACGCTCGTCCAATCCACCGAGCTCGAAGCGTCGACGGAATTCACCTTGAGCTGGACGGACATACCTAGATGGTGCGGAGCCTGAGCTGCTGGTTGAGGCTCTTGGCGATCATGTTGGCGAAGTCTCGAGAAGCGTTTTGGTCGAGGTAGTAGCCGCCGTTGATGTTGACGACGATGCCGCCGAGCCCGCCGCGCGCGCCTCCGGACAGCGGCACGACGGCCTCGGGTCCAGCCTCGCCGATGAGTGCGATCGTCGGCCCGGTTACGATGCCGCCAGAGGCAAAATGGGGAATAGTAAATGCGCTCAGACCAGTGGCTTTGGCGCCCGCTCCGATGACGGTGTTGATGCCTGAAATTACCGTGTTTCCAAATCCGCCGGTGATCGAGCCGATCACCTTGTTTGCCTCGTTCGCCAACTTTTGAAAGTAGCCGATAATCTTTGTGATAATCGCGTCCACGAAGGATGCGATGTCGTTCCAAATCTGTTTGAAGAAATCCCTGAATGACTGCCAGACGGCTTTCCACCAAGCTGCAAGTTCCGTCACTGGTCCTTCAACGGCATCGCGAACCGAAGCCGCGGCCGCTGTCACGTTGCTGGTAATCGCGGTCCATACATCGGATACGACTTGCGAAATCGCTGTCCAGGCAGCGGTCCACCAAGCTGACAGTAGCCTCATGGCTGCCGTTATGTTTTGCGTCACGAACCGCATCGCCATCGTGACCGCCGTTCTTATGTCATTCCATACAGCGTCCAGGAACGACAAAAGTGCCTGCCATTGTTTGCGCCATTGCGGGTCGAGAGCGTTGAGATTTACCAGAATCGCGCCGACGATCAAGTTTATGTCGGTCGTGATCAGCTTCAACAATCCGTTCCACACCGCCCCGGCAACGGCTGTCAGCTTCTGCCAAACTCGCACAATTTCATCGGCCGCGATCCCGGCCGTTTTCTTGATTTCACTCCACGCGGCATTCGCATCGTTCTTTATCTGCGTCCAGTGGTTATACAAAAAGACGGCGAGCGTACCGATGCCGGGAAGAAGGATCTGAATGATCTCTTGCCAATGCGCTTTGACGTAACCGACAACAGCAGCCCAGGCATCCGCAGTGAATTTTTTGATCTTGTCCCAATTTTCGTAGATGACGATCCCAAGCGCCACAACCGCGCCGATCACAAGGGCAATGACGGCGATCCAACCGAAGAGCGCCAGTGCACCGATGCCGAAGACTGCGGCTACCGTGCCGACGGTTGAAAGAAGTGTGCCGAAGATTACGAGGAGTGGGCCGATCGCTGCCACGAGCGCGAGAACGACAACAATAGCGGTTCGTATGGGAGCCGGTATCTTTGAGAAAATTGCTGCCACATCGGAGGCCGCGCGTGCGATGAACTGCAAGGCCGCCGCCACCATTGGCATTATCGTGCCGCCGAGATCGATGAGCGTTGTCTGAATCTGAGCCATCGCCTCATTGAGTTTGTAGAGATTGGTTTCGTGGGTCGCCGCTACCTTCTCTTGGAAGGTGTCAGCGCTTTGCCCGATCGCGTCGAATTTGGTCTTGAGACGGTCGCTCTGCTGCACGAGCGTGAGGATTGCCGCACTGGAGCGGCCTCCGCCGAATGCTTCGGAGAGGATCGCTGCCTGCTCGGTCGCGCTCTTGCCGCTGTTCTCCAGGTGGGCTTTGAGATCGTCTACAGCAGTCACGAGGCCATTGGGGCCGCGCATGTCATTGGCGAGCTGGTACGCGCTAAGACCGATTTCGGCGAGCGCGTCCTTCGCTTTCTGCGTCGGTGCCGCGATGAGACTGAAGGTCATGCGCAGGCGTGTTGCGCTTTCGTCGGCGCGCATACCGTTGTCGGTGAGTGTCGCCAGCGCAGCTCCTACATCCTGGAGCGTAAGGCCGAAGTTTTTTGCGGCAGGCAAGATGCCCGTGCCGAGCGCGGCAACCATGTCATCCATGCGCATGTTGCCCTGCCCGATCGTTGCGTCGAGCAAGCCCATCGCCTTGCTGTAATCCTCGGTTCCTTTGATGCCGGTAACGATCGCCGCGCCGAGCGCGTTCGTGACACCTTCCATATCGGCCAAGCCGAGGTCGGCCGCTTGCGCGGAGGTGCGCAGCGCGTCGATCGCTTCTTTACCGCGCAAACCCAGCGATTCAAGGTGATAGAGGCCTTCGGCCAGCTTGTCCGGCCCTTGCGCAGTCTCGCCGCTCCTCGAAAGGTTGAGGACCGCCGTCGTCATGGCGTCTACTTCGTTTTGTGTCGCGCCCGCCTGCGTGCGGATCAATTCCATCGACGCTTGGAATTGCGTGGCTGCGTTCGCCGCTGCATAGCCGAGCCCTACAAGCGGTACGGTCACTCCCAAAGAAAGCGACGTGCCGACGCTGCGCATGCTCTCGCCGGTCGCTTTCAAATTGGCGCCGACGCTGCGCATCGCGCTCGTCGCGTCGTCGACTAATTTAAGTACGATTGAAAGAGTGGTCGTCGAGCCTCCCATATAGCATCATTATACCTTGTGATTTGCGCGCTCTCCGTCCGCTCTCAACAGTTCACATAGCATCAAAATAAAATGCGGTGGCTGATCGAGATACTCCTCATATGTCCAATGCATCTCGCGACAGATGATCGCGATGATTTGGATGGGCCATTCTATGCCGCCGGTTGAGAAGTACCTTTGCCAGGCAGCCCTTACTTCTCCGGCGTCGTGGGGTTTTGGATTTTGTTGACTTCTTTGATCACAGCGTCCTGCTCGGATGCCGGCAAGTCGAGAAGAGCATCCACTGGATTGGAGCTGTTGCCATCAACGGATACGAGCAATAGCGCAAGCGCCTTTTGCTCTTGTTCCACGATAAATGAGCCGGGAATATCGCTGACATTGACCTTCCCGGCCTGCACATCGTCCATATTCAGCTTCATTGCAGAAAACATTGCTGCGCGTATCTCGTTCATTTCGCGCCCGGTGAGGTAGGTGCGCAATACGATCGCCCGGCCGCCCGGTGTGGTGAACGTCGTTGTTTCTCGTTCGGCCATACCTATTTCCACCAGGCTAATCCGGCCGCTCGTAATTGGTGTCGCTGGATGAAGCGATGCGCGAGATGTACCAAGCCGAAGCCCATCCCTAAAAGCGTACTAATAAACAAACCCCCGAGAATTACGATTAGTATCATATGCTGCAATTAGTACCGCGGCACGGCTAGCACGTCAAGGCGCACCCTGTGAATTGCGCCTAGTACGTAGAGACGGCATTTATTAAAACCATCTTCGCGAGCAACGTATCGCTAACCGAATATACGGCTTTGAATTTGATCTGCTGGTAGACCAGGTCTTTCACTTTGAACGGTCGTCCAAGCTCCTGAAGTGTGCACTTCGGCATGTCGATATAGAGGCGCGGCGTGCTGCTGGCGCCGATCAACACATCGCTGTTCGTCATGTCGAGCCGGATAGAAAGCGGTGTCGGTCCCATAAACTGCGTCTTGAAATCGCTCTCATTTTTCCAGATTGCCTCGAATGATCCCTCGACGGAAAATTCTTTGTTGAGAAAATCCGCGGGGCTTGTGCTGCCAAGCACCTCCTGATCCTCGACGTTCGAATTGATCGTCACCTTGGCGCTCTTCAAGCGAGATGACGGCCGGGCCGAAGGTGTACGAGGTCGCGGAGCCGGTCGACGCTGCCGAGAGGTCGAAGGCCGTATCGGATACGATGGTAGCGATCGTCGTTCCCGCAGGGATATTCGTGCCAGTTACCGTCATACCGACGCGCAAGGTGCTGGTGCTTATAGAAAGGCTGGTAACGTGCGTGGTCGTTGAGCACGTGCCCGTTGCCGTCTTAGTGCCCTGTAACCCGCGTAATCGAGCGCAAACTTCGCCGCCATATATTGCGGGAGGAAGCGGTTCTCGCTAGTCGTCGATGGCGTGTAATCGGCGTGCGTGGCGCCGGTCAGCGCCTTGATCGCCGCATTGAACATGATGAATTTCTTGAGCTCGGCCGTCAGTTCGAGCTTTTCAACGACGCCATTCGGGTAATTGTAGTCCTGGGCCGCGAGTGGATCGTGCAGGTAGAAGGCGAGCGACTGGTGCTGCGCGCTCTGGCCTACGGTGAAGGTGTGGGTGTAGGCGCTGTCGCTCGGGCCTGATACTCCATACCCACCGAACATCCCGTACAGGATGAGGCCGATGGTTTGGTCATGTACGTTGCCGCTGATCGAGCCCTCGGACCACTTCTTTACCTGTGAGAGATTGGTGCTGTCCTCGATGATCCCGTAGCTCTGGTCGTCGACGGCAAACTCTTTCTTTTCGTCGATCGTCAAATCGATCCAAGGCGACCAATAGGTTGCAGAGGAAGGAGCCGTCCCGCGGGTCGTCTCTTTTGCTGTACCGACTTGAATTTTACGCCCGATCCCTTTTTGGCTGGCCATATAGTATTATTGTAGCTTGTTTTTTTCCTCTTTTTCTGGAGTGCCTGTGGATTGCTCGTCGGCTTCGGTAGTAGCTTCAGTTCCACCAACGACGAGTAGCTTTTTTGTGTTGTGATAAATCGCTTCCGCTTCTTCGGTCGAAGCAGCTTCAACGAACATCGCCTCGTGCACGCCGTCGCTCGCAAAGTGAAATCCCTTCTTGCTCGGAGGCGCCTGCATCATTTTGTTTTTTGTGGGTTTGTCGAGGCTCATGTTGAGTAGAGTTTACGTACCAATAAGGATAACACGAAAACGAGCAAGGTGCGGTCGCCTGTGGATACCGGACTTCCTTCAATGGTGGCAGGAAGAACGGCAGCTTCAGCGACACCAGCGAGCGTGAAATTGCTGTCGAATTGATTGAGCGCGGCGTCCATCAAATCCTCCACATCGGTATCGGGATTGGTGAGCGCGTTGGGATCGAGCACGAAGAGCACGTCAAAGCGATACGTGCGGATGTTGGTCGCCTGGTCTTCGAAGTCGGACGCGATCCGCGGCATGCCGACGATCGCGAAAGGGTAGCCGCCGGTCGGTTCCATTTCGAGAGGATTTGGCTTGAGGTCGATCGAGTAGAACGAATTGATGCGGCCCGCGTCTTTGAGCGCCTCCAGGTTCACCAAAATCTGTGTCTTGATCGGTTTCGCGAGCTGGTCGGTTGTGGCCATAGATTACTGGGCGGCGATCTGCGCCGTTATTTTCTCAAGTGCGCCGACGAACATCGCGTCAATGTCCGGCTGCGCGGTACTGATAATTCTGCCCATGAAATCGTTGGCCTTGCTGCCGGGGTGATTGACGCGCGCCACCGGATGCGCCGCACCTGGCCAGTAAAGCGCCTTCTTGTCCTTCGGCAGGATCACATGCGGCTTGGTGCCGAATTCGACGTACGGTGCGTAGCTGGCGGTCGGAAACCATCGCAAGATCCCGGTCGTGAGCTCCGCGCGAAAGCTCTGCACCAAAAAGCCGGTGCGCCACGGAACAATGCCCTTGGTCGTGTATTTCGCGAGGATGGCCTGGGAGGCGGCGAGAGCGCGTTGCAAGATCGGGGCGGCAATCTGTGGCGCCTGTGCGAGCTTGGCGGTAAGTTGGTCGAGGCCAGCGATCTGTACCTGAAATTCCGACATACTAGAAATTGAGCTGCCGGTACTGCCCGATTACGTCGAGGTCCTCGGCGTCCAGTTCGTTGCGGAATGAGGTGGTCGAGCCCTCCACTGAAATGCTGCTTTTGCCGCCGAGCGATCGGCGAGTAAAGCGGCGCACGACAAGATTTTCGCAGACGTTGGTGAGGTCGCCAGGGAGCCAGTGGGTGTTGTGGTCCTCGGGGTTATTCCAGTTGACCGGGTAGCCGGCGACGTAGCTGGCGCGGATCATGTTGCTCATGCCCTGCGGTATGCCGCCATAGACGCGAATTTCGCCGGAGGGATACCAGACCGTGCCGCTGATCGGATCGGTGCGCGGGTCGACCAGCTCGTATTCGTCGGCGATGAAATCGGTCCAGCTCGGGTTGCTCGGCGTCCCTGCCCTCCATTGAAAACTCGAGATCGAGAAGACCGGCGTGTTGCGGAGCAAGAGGAAGCGTTGGCGCCCATTTTCGATGGAATAGGTGTCGTTGACATAGCTCTGCTGCACAAAGCCATTCGGCCGGCCGCACTCGTTGCCGATGTAGTTCGTCGCCCAATTGATGTAGCGGATAAGCACGCCGTCATAGGCGGTCGGCTGGTCGACCACGATGAGCGTCTGGCCGGTGTTGTCCTGCGTCGAGGCCTGGGACAGCGTGATCTGCGTCGGGCCGATGATGGCGGCGATCGTCGTGCCATTTGGGACGCCGGTGCCCATGATGACCTGGCCGACCTTGATGCTCTTGCCCTGCGGCACCGTCAGACCCGTGACGTTGGTAGAATTGAGAGTGAGCACTGCTCCGGTGAGCGAGATGGTGAGGTTTGGATCGAACAGCAAATCTTTTACGCGCTGCAGTGTCGTGAGAGCGAAAGGCGAGAGCTGATCAGTGATGCCGGAGACGACGTTCGTGCTGCCCTGCTTGGTGTAATCGGCGAGGAGCTGGCCGGCGTCGTAGCTGTTGACCGTCGTTATTGAGATGCCGTCGATCGTGTAATCATTGCCGACGCCGGGATTGAGGCGGATGCCGTTTGCGTATAGCGCAACCGAATTCGGCACCGGCGTAAAGGCCAGCGTGAAGCTGGTCCCTGATCCGCTGACTACTTCATTTTCGATGTCCATAAATTGGCGAGGTTGTGCCCTCGTCGCTCCAGTCGTCCGAAAAAATCGGACAACTGAAAAGCGAGGGTGCAACTATGTGTTGCTGGTGCCGGTGCGAGCTGGAAGCTGAGCGCCGTTGCCAAGCGCGCCGATGAACTCTGCATAGCAGAGGATCGTCGGCGAGCTGCCGGCGGTGAATGCCGGGGTGAGCGCGATCGCGGAGATAGCGCTTGCGCCCGCCGCGGGGAGCCGCCGAGAGCGTTCGCATTGTAGAGGTTGATTCCCTCAATGCGAGCGTAGGTGTCCTGTCGCCGCCGTGTGAACGTTCAGCGTGCCGCCGATAGCGGTGCCGGTGTTATCCAGCGCCGCGCCCCAACTGGTCGATGCCTTGTCGTTGAACTCCTGAAGAGCCCATGCAACGGTGGCCGCGTCGGGCGTCCCGGAAGCGATCTCGGCGCGTACATGCACCATGAGCGACTCGAGACCGACCAAAACCGTGTCGAGTCGCATCGCCAGTCGACTTCCGAGCTGCCGGTGAGAGATTTGAATCGCTACGGAGCTGACTGTCGAGGATTCGCGTGATACACGTCATCGTATGGATTGAAACGCATAGATGATTTTTTGTTTGTGCCACTTGCGCGCCGTCGATCCGGCGGGCGCGGCGGGCGAGCCGCGTGGCCTGAATAAACTAGCCCTGGTTCGGAATGCAGATGAGCCCCACCTCGAAGCGCTGCACGGTGCCTGTACGCCCATCGGGGCATATACAGGCATCGCCAGCGTGCAATCCCGCGTCAGCAAAGCCGGTGCGGCTTTCATTGGCGTCGGGCACTGTTGCCCCAGCTTCCTCTTTCGGAGGCGCTGGCGGTGCCGGAGGCGGCTCAACAACGCAAATCATGCCCTCGGGCGCCTGTTGCCAGGTGCCGGTGACGCCATCTGCATTGGTGCACGGATCTCCGACCTTCGGCTGAGCATCTCCGCCTTGAGCGGCTGCTTCAGCTTTCGCCGTGGCATCCGCATAAGCGGCCTCAGCCTTCCACCGCGTCGGCCTCCGCATTTTCAGCGGCGGTGCGTTCCTTTTTGGAGCTCTGGTCGGTGAGTGCTGCCTTCAGCTCGTCGGCTTTCGCCCGAGCCTGCGCCGCAGTTTCCTGCAAAACATTCAGTTCGTCGCTCATAGCGAGAAGATGTTACCGAGTAAAAGGCTGATTGAGTTCCGCGCGAGGAAAACGCGGAACCGCGGGTCAGCAAGCCCGATTAGAAGCGTGCGTCTTTGCCACAACCATCGCGCGCGGAAGCGTGAGCGTCAGCGCATGGCGATGCTTGTAGACAATGCCGCGCTGGTCTGCCAAGGCGATCTCCTTGCCGCCGAAGCTGCCGGATTCGAACTGACCGACGCGCATCTCGCCCTTGTCTCCGAATGCGAACGCTCGCATGTTGCCGAAGACGAGGAACGGGTTGCTCGCGCTGTCCGAGAAGCCGTTGACGCTCGAAGCGCCGACTGCCGGAAGGTGACGGTTGGTGTAGACCGGGTAGCCGAGGATCTCGCCCGCAGGCTTGATCGGGCCGCCACCGACATAATTCTCCATTGCCGCGTTCGGCTTGGCCAATCCTGCGAAAGGCAGGATGTAGTTGCCAGTTGCTGTCCTTCTGAGTGCGGAGTTTCGCCCAGACGGTGCGGTTCATGTAGAACGCTGCGCCGTCGAGCATGGATTCCTCCATGTCGCCGATCATGGCCGACGAATCGTCCATGACTGCGTAGTTGGAGAAGTTGGTCGAGCCGCGTCGGGAGCACGTAGCTCGTCACGCTCTGTGCCGGTCTCGTCCACCGTGGTGGTCGGAGGGCTAGTTGAGGATGCCGAGGAACGGATCGCCGGTGTTGGCACCGCCAACGAAGCCTTGGTAGTCAATCATGTTCGCGAGGGCTTCACCGCCGAGGGCGAGGAGCCAATCCGCGACATTGACCGAGGCATCCGCCAAGAGGTCGTTGCCGACCACGAAGGCGAGCTGCCATTTCTTGGCGATGAGCTGAGCCTGCCCGAAGGTGATGCCGGTGACGGGGCCCGGTGCGTCTACGCCGAGGTACGCTCCCTTGAGGAACGCGCCGGTGTAGTTCGGGACCGCCAACTCGTCGCTGGTCATCGTCCACTTGGCTGCCTGGCTCATGATCGTACCGACCGAAGCGGCGATGCGCATGATGGCATCGGCGATTTCGCGCGAAACGAGATAGCCGCCGCGGTTGTCCTGCTCTTCGATCAAGGCCTCATTGGCCTTGGTGTCGACGATCGAACTTCGCCGCGCAGCCGCCATTTTGAGCGACTTCGGCAAAGTCCTTCTTGGTCTTCTCGGTAAGACCCGTCATGTCCTTGCCAAACATCTCGCGCTGCAAGGCGAAGCGTTCTCGACGGTTTTCTGAACCTGAGTAGCGACTTCCTGCCGATAACGGCACGAGCTTCTCCTTCATCACCTCGTCAAACGCGGTGATGTGCATTTCTTTGATTTCTTCTTTTGTAAGCATAGTAGTTGAAAGCTATCTACCGTAGTTTTTACCGGTTGGCTTCTTTAAGTGTTTTGAGGCCCTCCTGTGCTGCGGTAGTTATCCCGCGCAGAATATCCCTGGTGAGAAGGTGAGCATCGAGCTCCTCCTTCTGTCGGATATCCTCCGTAGGCCTCGACCTTTGCTTTCTGGGGACAGTCGCCACCGTTTTACCGGTGTCGCTGCTGTCTTCCTCCCCATCGTCATTCTCAAGGGCTCCGTGGAGCGCCTCGACAATGGCGGTTGCAGCTTTCATGTGTTGGTGGGCCTCGCCCAGCTTTTCTTTCGATGCGGCAGAGATGCGTGCGCCGACCTTCATAAAGACGGCGGTTTGCATCTGTTCGGGGACGTACGGACTGAGGAAAGTTTTCAGGATTTCGACTACTTTTTCGTCTGCCTGCTCTTCTTCTCCGAAGGCAGCCTTGCACATGATTTTGGCGCTCTTGATGATCGCCTTCTTGTGTGTGCGCTGGCTCTCTTCCATCTTCTCGGAAAGCCAATCAATGTGGTCGTCGCGTTCAGACGCGTTTTTGGTGCACTTCTCCTCGAACTCGTCGAGCAATTTGTTGTTGCGAGCTTCGTATTCATCATGCGCTTCTCGAAGTGTCTTGAGGTGCGGCTTCTTGTCAAATGAACCCTCTTCTGCCTCATTGAAACTGCGGAAATTAGCGATCGATTTGGCGCGGTGCATGTCGTGCTCATCGCGCACGGCATCGCGGAGGTCTTTCATCCCCTCCCCGTCTGCGGCAGTATCGACAAAGGCGTCGATCGCCTTCTCGATCTCGCCGGTGTGGCGGGCGTGCTCTTCAGTGATCGCGCCGATGAGCTTCTTTTTGAGCGGCTTGGTTTCTTCGACGCTCTTCTCTTCTTTGGGCTGGCAGACGAGTGCGGCATCAAGAATGCCGGGCGTACCGTCGTCAGTGAAGCATTCGTCGCCGGCCTCCGCTGCCTTCTGATTGTGATCGCATTCGCCGTCTTCACAGACGCCAACGCCTTTGCACTCGGGCTTCTCGATAAATTGGAGGCCTTTGACGCGCAGCTCCTCTACGTCGAGCCCCAGCTCCTTGGCTTCCTCGAAGGTGAACGCACGGCCTTCTGCGGGACCGACGCCCTGGTTGGCTGGGACGGGCACGAATGAGAATTCGAGCAACTCAGCGCGCGTGATGATGCTGCGGTCGGTCTCGTCAAATTCTTTGGGGATGAAGCCGACGGATGTGGTGCAGCCGACGTAATTGCCGCTCTTGACGCCGAAGTCGTACGTACATCTTGCGCACTTGCTGCGCGAGCGGGTTGATATCGGAAGGGAAAAAGACGCCCTTCGCGCCGAGTGCGGGGACGCCGCGGTATTCGGTGACGTAGGTTTCGGTACAAACGCCGATGGGGAGCGAGTAGTAGTCGTGGCCCCAAAGCACGATCGGATTGTTTTTGTAGTTTTGTAGCTCCCAGCCGCTCTGCCGCACAATTTCGTTGGCGCGGTCTTTCATTTCGGTTGAAACGATCACATCAAATGTGCCGTTCTTATCACTGGCCTTGCCGATCTTCTCAACGGCTTTGAAATCGAGCTGCTTGATGCGTTCTTTGATCTCTGCTGCGATCTGCTCCGTTAGTTTGAGTGGGTCCATAAAGATTAAATGAATGATAGCACTATTTTTAAAGCCACTTGTGGATAATCAAAATGCGCGAAGGTTATATGGGGTTGAAATGGGCGTGCTGGCGGTGAGCGTACAAACTTGTGTTACGACCTGCGTGGTGCTGAGTGCGTAGCTGCTCGCCACCACTCCACTGCCTGGATATTTCTGCGGCGTTGTCATGAATACCGTCGATGAGGAAACGGTATTGCCATAGGCAAGTGTTGAGGTCGCGGTCGTGCATCCGCCGGCCGCAGAGGGCGCCGCCACCGATCGGCACCGTCGTCGTTGCGAAGGGTGTGAGGTTAAAGCCGTTTGCCGATATCGAGCTCGTGCCGTTTGAAAGCTGCGCCGCAAACGCACTGGGGAAAGCGGGCGGGCGGCCGTACAACGGGGACGACGTAGATGTGAGATCGTACTGGTTCGTGGTGGTCGCGAGCTGGTAGGCGTTCTCCCCGCCTGGTGTGGTCGTCGAATAGTAAACCGCGTATCCCGTCGCACCGGGCACCGGCGTCCACGAGAAATGGATGCGCGAGCTGCCGGTCTTGGTCGTCGTCGCGATCTCGGTCGATGGCGTCGTCGTGCCGGTCCTGTTGATCGCTGCTACCTGAAAGTAGATCGGCGCGCTGCTGGTCGAGAGCGATCCGCCGGGGCTCGTCGAGCTTGCCGCCCTGAAATTGTTCGGCAGCGAAAGCGGGATATTGAAGCTCCAGGTTGGATAAATCGGCGTGATCTGCGTGCCGCTGATCTGAAAGAGATTGGCCGGGCTAATCGTTGAAATTGCCGCTGACGCTTTCCCCGCACCGACAACCGCCAAAATGACCGCGATAGCAGCGAGCGCGAGCAAGCCGGTGACGATGGAATTACGTGTCTGCATGGTAATCGAATTCGAGCACCTGGTTGCTCTGATCTACCTGGAAATAGATAATTTGGCCGCCGAGTTTGCCGGGGACGCTGCGGCTCGAGCCGGCGGGCACGGTGCCGTAAGTGGCGGGCAGATTGCCGGATGATCCGGGTGAGCTGCTACCGCTCGGCGCCATGTACCAAAAGAGGTTTGCCGGCGTGCCGCCCGGCCGCAGTTGCAGGGTGACTTCAATCGCGCCCGGCGGGACGGTCAGCATGTATTCGGTGTAGGCCGCGGGCGCGGAGACGTTCGATTGTACGATCTGCGAGATAGCCATAATCAATTGTCGAGCTGCTTCCAGGTGCCGCTCGATAGGCAGCCGTAGAAGTGGCCGCTCGTGGATTGAAACTGGATCGCACCGGCGTTGGTGGAATTGCATGTTGAGGTCGAGGCGCCGATCGCGCGCACGGTGCCGCTCGCCACGTCGAGGTTCGCGAGAGGCGATGACGTACCGACACCGATCTTGCCGCCGTTGAAGAAGCTCGTGCCGAGCGGATTGATTTTTACCGAGAACGCTGTGGTGTCGGCGAGCGTGTTGCTGCCGGTCAGAGCATTGGCGGTCGTCGAGGCGATATAGATCGTCCTGTTCGGCGTGCCATTGGTGGACGTCGCGAGAAAATAGCTCGTAAGGTTCGATGCGCTGGAGCCGATATAGACCGCGTACCCCGTGGCGCCTTGCACGGCGCTCCAGGAGACGTTGAAGCCTTCAGCGGCGAGGACTGTCGATGATGCGTCGGTAGTCGCGCTCAAGACATTCGAGATCGTCGTCGTGCCGGTGCCGTCAAGAGCTGCCACCGCGAAGTACACGGGCGTCGACGACGCCATCGTGCCGCCGGTCGATGTCGCGGCGCTGATTCCCACGGGCGTCGCAAGTGGTATCCCCGATGACCAATTCGGCGCGTTCAAGCTTACTACGGTCTGCGTATTGTCGCCGTTGATGATGTCTACGAGGTGCGTAAGGATCGCCGAGGGGTAGTTCGCTGCGATGATCGCGGTGCCGAAGACCGGGATGGCAAGGAGTGCAGCAATCAGTGTGTTCTTGGTGAAAAGAGGCATACCTTCTGTGAGGGTATTGTAGCAGTCAGCACGTCAATCGCCTCTTTGCAAGGTGTGGATAGTGGGCGGCTACTCTGTTTTTGAGAGGCTCTGCTCCAATCTTGCGGCGAGATCGTCCATTGCCTGCTGATGACGTTCGCCTTGTTTTATGAGAGCGTCGCTGAATTTCAGATCACGATCTTCTAATGTCTCCATGAATTTGTTCGTGGTTCGCTCAAGGTTACCGTTCTTCTTTTCGATATAGGTCATGAACGTTAATAGTTGTTCATTGTTGGTTTTTCTCGCCTCATTCGCGGTTCGGACAAAAAGATAAGCCGCTCCCGCTACGACGAAGGCTATTAGACCAATGGCGGTGGTTGGTAGATCACTCGGCATACCTATGATACGATTACGCGATGATAACGACTTTGATTGCCTTCACGCTTCTGGCCAATTCTGCGCGAGTAACACCCCTCACCCCGAGTATCGATCTCTCTCAGCGAGCGCAGGTTCGTGCTGAATACCTCTGCGAACATAATCAGTGGTCGCATGACGGCTGGCAAAAGTCTTTCGAGGGCGTTGCGGAGAAATGGCGCGGCGAAAACCTTGCGAAGGGTTTTGCTGATGCCACTTCGACTGAGACCGCCTGGATGGCCTCCCCATCGCACCGCGCGAACCTTCTCAACCCGTACTACAAACAGGTCGGTATCGGACAAGCCTGCGATATTACCGTTGAGCTGTTTACCGGCTGATATATATGGCTTTTGACGACTACAGCGAACTGGGGATGACCGAGCGTGAATACTTCTACGCTGAAGTGCTACCGTTTCGAATTTGTGTGGGCTTCGTGGCATGTATGGTGTTGATTATGGTTTTAGGCCTTTAGAAGCCGGACACTGAGGCGCAAGCTGTCGTTGTCAATGTGAAGGTGGTCGCACCTGCGGCGACGTAGGCGTAAATGGCTGAGCCATCGGTGCGGTAGAGCTTGAGGCAACTGCCTTTGTTCTGGCCGGATTTGCCAATCTCGGCGGTTGTCGTTGCGTTGGTACTCGATGCGGCCACTTGAAAGTTAGCGACTGGTGTTGTGGAACCGACTGCGAAATCCCCAGCGGTATCGAAGCGGCCGCTCTCCGAAAGAACACCAGATTTGGTATTGAAGAATTCTAATGCGGTATCGCCAGCGGAAGGAGAATTGGTACGATCCGACCTTATATCCGCAGTGTTTGATCCTTCGCTGGTTGAGTTGCGAAAGCCAAAGATTGCTGTGCCGCTGTTGTTATTCGCGCGAATACGAAGTATAGTTTGCCCTGATGAAGCTACCACGGTGAGGGGGGCATTAGGAGCATTCGTGTTGATGCCAACCACGCCAGTGTTCACAATCGCATTAGGATTGAAGTACGCTTGAGCACCATTGAGTGCTGTTGACAATGTACCATTAAGATCAATCGCAAATACTGTTGAAGTCGCACCTGCGCTGGTACTGGTAGAGACAGCTACGAGCTGCGTCGTGCCTCCCGTACTTCCTGCGATGGAGAGCAGTGCGCCGGGTGTTGAGGTGGCGTTAATGCCAATAGCAGCAACCGAGCTTCCGCCAATGCCCGGGCCGCCAAACACGAATGCTGATGTTCCTGCATTTGAACGGGTATTTCCGAATTGCCAAGTGAGATTTGATGTACTACTCCAAGTGATACCGCCTATACCAGTGCTTGCGAAGTTGGATATTAAGAGCGTGGGAGCAGACGAACCTGGTTTTAATTGAATGATGCTATTACCCGACGCATTGGCTGCTCTAATTCCATTACTGGTGTCATACGTCAGGAAATTGTCCGCCTCCGCCCAGCTCCCATTGTTATAATAGATACCATTAGTGACTGCGGAAGAACTTGCGGTCCCCCCTTTGACAACGGGCAAAATGCCGGTGAGCTGCGAGACGGGAAGCGCAAGGCTGCCGAGTGTGAGGATGTTTGGAAGCGAGGTTGTCGCAGAAAGCGCGCTATCAAAACGCCCCTGCGTCCAGTAGAGGTTCGGTCCTTCAGGAATGAGGGAGGTCGTATAGTCGCCGCTCTGCGCAGTTACGGCGCCGGTGCGGCCGAAAACGGATTGGACTGGAGCGAAGGCGCTCAGTGTCGAAGATGCAACGTATTCGTATTCACCGTTCTTACCCCCGATCAGCAACTTGCCGTATGCCGGTGCGGTCGAGGTGCCGGTACATCCATTCGGGATTGCGCATACGGTCGGTGCAGCATGGACCAAACTGAAAAGAGAAAGAAACAATAATGTGGCGATGACGCCTATGCCGATTGCCGTGTGCCAGAGATCTCATGCACTACATTGTAGCACTCGCTAGATGCCGTTTTATCAACATGATGTCCTTGATAGTCTTTCTTCCGTGACAGGAACCACAGAGAGTTTGCAGGTTTTTCGGCGAGTTATCGGCAGAGATCCTATAGGGAACGATATGGTCCACATGCAGCGGCTGTCCGACGCGCCTCAAATGTGCTCTCTCTGTTAAACGACATTTCACGCAGCGGAAATGATCTCGTTCACGTATCTTCTTCTTAAGGTTATCCCAGCCCTTACCACGCCACCAAATTTTGCCGCCAGCGTATAGGTGGTGAAGTGGACCAATACGTCCTTTCATCGGATTGTGTTTTTTGTGCCATTCCGAGTTCTTACTCCTCATTTTGGCGCTTTTGTTCCGGCGTACTAGGAATGACCAATCTCGATTGGGGAATGAGTGACCTTTGATCGCTCGGTGAGCTGCCGCAGTGGTAGCTTGCGGGTCTGGAATCTTGTTTTTGTATTCATAGCGGAGCTGATGAGTAGGATTGCAGTAATTGCGTTTTTTAAGGCGATACGGCCAACGCTTAAGTAGCTTTTCGCGATAGGCGCATCTCGTAGAGATCACCTACTAATTGTAACACCGGCAATGGGGCTGGATTCTCGTTGGCGGCTTAGTCGGTGGATATCTCGTCCGGGCGTAGATAGCATCTACAAAGGAGATGCAACGGCGGCGCATCAACAACGCCATAATCCGCGGTGTACGTCCCGCCATCGGTGCCGATGATCTTGTCATCTGAGTCAGCGAAGCTGTCATCGATCGGGATGGGGCCTTGTGCTTCCATCGCGGCGCAGAACTGGCACACGCGCTGATCTTCGGCCGTATACCACTGTACAGTCTTCACGACGCCGCTCTGGCGCCACGCCTCCTTGTTGGCCCAATTCGCGGCGCGATAGCTTTCGGTCTGGGCGATCATGCCGGCGCGCCGCTCGTCGGCGAAGCTGTAGACGCCGTCGACGGCCTCGGTGAGCTCCTTGAGGTTCGTGCCGCCTGGCTGGGTGAGCTTCTCGTTGCAGCACGTCCTTGAGCTGCTCGAGCGTCGTTTCGTTGTAGCTGCGCGCCATCTTGGCGATGCCGCGCTCAAGCGCCTGCGCGTGTGCTCTCGTCGGCAAGGATGTCCTGGTGCTGCGCGCCGATCATCGCAAGAGCGGCAGTCGCCTCGTCCGTCGCGAGCTGCGGTCAGGATCGGGGTGGCGAGGTCGATGGTGATGCCGATCCATTCGTTGAGGTCGAACAGCTCGCCGAGCGCCTTCTCGACGCCGGTGGCATCGGGGAGATTTTCGAGCACCTCCTCGCGCTGCTTGGCGTTGATGCCGCTGAAATACCTCGTGCAGCTCGGCCTCGGCGCGCTCGCTGCGGTCGGCAAAGCGCTTCCAATGCTCCATGTATTCGTCGTGGGTGAGCTCGGTGACGTTCTTCACCTGGTAGCCGGACGCCTTGTCGATCTGTTTCTTGAATGCTCGGTGAGCGCGCGGCGCATCTGGTTGCGCCGCTGTGGGCGGTCTTGCCGCCGGTGCGCACGCGGACGCCTTGCGTCTTCCAGCCCTCGGCGTCTGTCTTGGCGAGCTGCGGCGTCTGGTCCTCGCCCTCCGGCTTGTCGGTCGTGCCGGCCGGCTCCATGGTGGTCGGCATCATGAGCTGATCGCCGCCGTCTATCGGGCCGAGGCCGAGGTAGCTGCCTGCGGGCCTCGTTCTGGGTCATGACCGGCATGCTGCCGACGGCCGCCTGCATCTCCTTGGTGCGTGAACTCTTTGTCCTCGGGCGTCGGGTCGATGAAGGTCAGGTACAGGTCGTCGCCGTAGCGCGGGACCAAGAACTCGTTGAGGTATGAGATCACGAGCAGCATCTTCGGCTTGATGGTGCGCTTGCTGAACACGTAGTCCGCTGTTTCCGCGGTCGCGCGGTTCGTGTCGCTTTCGGCGGTGCCGAGGATGGTCTTCGAGACGCGGAAGCCGGCAAGGATGCGGTCGCGCGTGGCTTCGGTGAGGTTGCTGAAGTCCATGTCCGCTGTGTGACGCCGGTGTGCTCCAGCTTTACGCCCTTCGGCAGCACCGGCGTCTTGTGCGCGTTCTCCACGCCCTCGTGCCGGTTGCCAAACCCTTTGCGGATGCGGTCGATTTGCCCTTCGACGTTCGTGTCGGTCTGGATGTACAGGCCGACCTGAGCGCCGTTGATGAAGAACTTGCGATTGTACTCCATCGCGTAGTTGTCGCTGTCGATCCACGCTGGGATGGTCTGCGGCACGCCGATGCCGACAAACGGGTCGTTGGGGTCGGGGTATTTGATGTGAAGGATCTGGTACGGCTCGAAGCGGTAGACCTTGCCGTCGAACGTGAATTCGTAGTGGCGAGATTTTGTACGGGAAGATGCTCTTGTCGAGCTTCACGCGCACGCGGCCGGGGTTGAGCGGATAGATCGCGCGTCGGCTGGCTCGTCTCGTCTCGTCACGCCGTCGAGAAGCCAGTAGCAGTTGCCGGTGAGCTCCAGGTGCGCCATGCGTGACGTATTTGAGCTCGATGCCGGTCATGTGCTCGTTGACGCCGTCGAGCAGCGTCAAGCAGCGGATGGTCGTCCAGCTCCTCGTGATCGTCGCCCGTTGACCTGGTAGAGCCGGAATTGGATGTTCGCAACTTCGGAGGCGATGGCGTTGACGGCGGCATACGTCCAGCCGGTGAAGTTGGCCATGGCTTTGGCGGCGTCGACGCTCTTGGCGCCGGTCGGGCTTGTAAATGGCGAGCGGGATCGTCCCCGAGCGTGAGGCCTTTCTCGGTCGGCTTGCGGGATCTCGGCTTTGCGTGTGCCGCGGCGGTCGCGAGGACTACCGCGCCGTTGGCTTTGAAAGCCCTCATAGCGATTGACGCGATCGGCGTTTTTTTGCTCTGATCCGAAGAACTCGCGTAAAAAGCGAAGGCGAGGCATAGAGATGGTATCAGTTTAACACCTTGGTTTGCACAATGAATTCAGTCTGGGGATAGTTTTTCAGATCATCGAGCTGGAGACATCGAATGGAAGAGGAAGAAGAACAAACGAAAGTAGAAGAGACTTTCGACTTGCTCGCATATCGAGGCTGATGATCCGCTCGATGCAATTATCAAAATCGATCAGCAAATCCGACCGCCGAGAAGCTTTGTAATCCAAGATATGGAAGATGCCGCGATCGTTAATCGATATTATCAGATGATGAAGCACGCCTGTCCGCTCTTTGACGATCTTTTGAGGTAACAGAAAGTGATGCGGACGATCGAAGCGAGGCCGGAAAGTTACTGTACCTTGTGAAAACGGAAATTGATAAGCGAAAATTAGAACGTCTTCACTCAAAAATGCAGATGACTTCGGCAGTCCTACTTAATGCTGACTGGCGAGAAAAAATACATTCTTATCTCGCAACCGTAAGGGGCATCGTGCAGAACGCTAACGTCGCAGAGCTCGATACGTGAGTCGATTTCGAAGAAGTGTACATGATCTGGACGCAGAAGTACGATAAGAGACGAACAAGGGTCCAAAAAATCACCGAAGTTCTGGTTGAACTATGCAAAGGTCAGTGCTGGAGGGGAAGAGCTTAAACCAGCTGTTCGATTTTTCGAGAGTTGTGGGTGCTGTATCACGGTTGAGCCGTCCGCTGAACAGGCACCCGCTCTTCCCGGACCTGGGACTCAAGGATTACCATGCGCCAGAGTACAACTGCATCGAGTGAGGAATCACACATAGTGCATCATCTGCTCCTCAATCCCATCGCCTAGCGACGCCAAGGATGAGATACACCAGCGCATCCACAAGCGTCGTCATGCTTCTCCGCCCCAAAGCCAAGTAGCTGATTCAACAGCTGCTCGCATCCGATGCGCGGGAATTTCACCGTGCCGTTCTTGATGTACCGCGCCGCGACGCGCAGCCGTGCCCGCTTGTCCTTGATCGGGTGCATCGCCTGCACGCTGAAGGCGCGGCGTTCCATCTCCTCGATCGCGGCCTGTTGATAGGCGACGGCCTCGACGAAGAACTCGCTGCTCATCGGCTCGAGTGCCGGACGTCGTCGAGCGCATCCATCGTGTCGTGGAAGTCATGCGGCGGAATGATCGGGTGCGGCTGAATATAGATTTCGAGCTTGCCGCCGGGCCAAGTCACCTCGCCGGTGACGATCGCGGTGTAGTCGGCGCTTTCTTTGGTGTGATCGCCAGGTCGACGCCGTGCGCGAGGTAGTTGCCGTCATCGAAGGGCGGATCATCGTAGTAGTGGATGTCTTCGGGCAGAACGTCCTGCCCTTCCTCGGGCACGACCTGCAGAAGCATTTCGCGGCGGAAGCCGATGTCGCCGAGCTCGTCGCGCTTGCGGTTGATGGCCTCCTGGGTCGGGTATTTGGCCTTCCAGGTGCAGCGCTCGATCTCGGTGCCGTCGCCCTCGCGCAGAAGCGAGAATTCCAGCACCTTGAAGATGCCGGTGTTCTTGAGCCGGGCCATCGAGCCCGTCGGTATGCAGCCAGTTGCCGATGACGACGACGCGGCCGGTTGCTCGTCCACTGACGGCAGCACGTTGCCGCGAAACCATCGGTCGCTCTTGTCGCGGTTCTCCTGGGTGCGGACCCAATCGAGGTCCTCCACGTCGTCGGCGACGATGAGGGACGGGCGGTGCTGGCGGTGCTTGACGCCGCGCACCTTCTGGCCGCGCGAGCGCGAGAGGATGCGCACGCCGTTGTCGAGGACGCAGTTCATCGCCTGCCAGTCCTCGTCGCTCTCCAGCGTCGGTTCTGGCCGCGGGATCGTCGATCTTGCTGGTATTTGAGGTGGCCGTAGTCGCGGAGGATGAGGTCGTTGTTGCGCAGCTCGTGCTGGACGCTGGCGGCGTTGATGCTGGCCTGGCCGCGCGTGTCGGCGAGCATGATGATGAACGGGTATTGGTCGGGGTGTTCAAGCGCGGCCCACAGCACGAGGGCGAGCGACGCAGCGGTCGATTTCGCGCAGCCACGGAAGCCGATGATCTTCGAGGCGCTTGATGTCGTGGTCGCTCGAGCGCGCCGAGCATCTCGTCGAAGAAGTCGGACAGGTCGAGCGGGAAGTGGTGCGGCAGGTAGGTGAGGCAGAAGCCCTTGAGGGTCTTGGCCGCTGCGCGGCGGATTTCCGGGTCGTCTACGAGACGCTCAAGCTGAAGCGCCTCCTGCTGCATACAAAAGCGATTGTATCACGCGACTTGTTGGCGCTCGGTGGACCACCTATATCGACTGTGCTTCTCGTAGTGAAAGAGTGGATTGATGGCCAGAGGTCGCCCTGGAGGCACAATAGAGAAAAGAGGAAATACGGAGCAGTACTCCGGCATAATTTACGGCATCAATGCCGGCGGTGAGTTCATCCGGGTCTCGGTTTACATGAATGGTGATGCCGTTCGATTGTCGGGTCCCCACAGATCACATGCTGTCGATGCTTCGAATGTGCGCGGTATGGAGGATTGGATGCGCGAGGCTGGTCTCGTGTGGAACATGTCACATATGATTTTTACCCATCCTATGTCGGCCGATTCCGGACATACGAAATCCCGCATTGAGGCTCTAAAGGCAAAAGCCATACAGATCAAAGCTCCGCTCGAACGTGCGCCCCGCTAGCCGCAAAGGCGCAAACACTCGAACGGGCTAGCTGATATATCGTCATTTTAACACGGCCTTCGAAGGCTATAAAATGCGCCGCCGCGTGTGAGTAGTTTCCGAGGCTATTAGATTCGCGTTTCGCACCGTAGGCTAAAGGATGAAATCCTCCTCTGAGGCATCCGGATATGTCTACCAATAGCCTTGTCGTGATCATTCTCGTCGGCATCGTCGCCGGCTGGCTGGCGGGGAAGATAGTTGATGGCGGCGGCTTCGGCCTTGTCGGCGATCTTATCGTCGGAGTTATCGGCGCGTTCATTGGCAATTGGCTCTTGCCCCAATTGCATATTCAGCTTGGAGCTGGACTGGTAGCTCAAATCGCCAACGCCACCATCGGTGCCATTTTGCTACTCGTCATCATCAGGGTCTTAGCCGGTAACCGCGGATGGGGCGGTGGCTGGGGCAATGGCTGGGGTGGCCGTTGGGGCCGTCGGTGGTAGCCGCATAGCCAGAGGCACCATCCCCTCAACCACCGCCGCCGGCAACAGCCCTCCCCGCTTCCACGCTGCGATGATGACCATGCGCATGTCATCCGGCACCGGTTCGTAATGGATAGCTTTCGCCATCTCCTCAACAGGCTTTTTGAACATGCCTGTCTCAAGCTCAGCCTTGAAAACGGCGAGGTCGAGCATCACGAGCGCTTTAGCTGCTTCGACCCGATCTTTCGATGGGGCGTGGGCGTGGATGATCTCCAATAACGCGTCCCGAGATATCCGATGGTTCTCGCGAGTGATATTCATGCGATCTTCGATCTGCATGCGGTCGCTTTCGACAATGATTTGGCGCGAAACTTTGTCGCGTAGCTTTTTGATGTAGCGCGGGTCGAAAGAATGGTTGAGGCGCTTGTTGAGGCGCTCAACGAGTTCAGGGATACTGGCGATGGGGTCTATCGCTATCGCGTCGCGTATCTCGCGTTTTACTCTGACTTCATATGTTGGTGAACGAGCCATAGCGTCTACAAGCGTTTCTCCGATTATACATCGGAATACCGCGGGGCTATAGCTCGCTCTTTTCGTCGGGCTTGGCTTCCGCCTCCTTCCAACTCCACCCCTCCGCATGCGTAGCGAGCGCCAGGTTGCTCTCCACACTCGCATAGAGCTGCTGCATAGCCTGCTGGCCCTGAGCCATGTTCTGGCCGAGTCCTTGCATCGATTTGCCGATCGCGACGCGGCGCTCCTGTAACTCCTTGCGCTTCTCGCGGTTGTCTTTCGTGTGGGAATTGAGAGCAACGCTTAGATTTGTAATCTCTGCAAGCAAAGCGGCGTCATCGCCCTTGAGCTTCTGATATTGCGCCATTCCCTCGTCGAGCTGTTTGCCAATCCATTCGGCGTGGCAAGCGACGCCCCAGGCTTTCTGGCGGCATTCCTCGATGAAGGTTTTGCGGTGTTTGTCCTGTTGGATGGGGGTGAAGGGCATATCATTGGGCGATCAACGGGCGAAACAGTCCGCGATACTGTCTGTCGACAGGGAAGAATAACGCATTGAAGAATAGTGTTTCGCGGGGAAGGCCGTTTTTCCAAACGACGGCGGTGTAACACACGCCGCTGCCTAACGCGAAACGGTGTCGGTCAGCCGCAGAGTGATATGTAAACGAACGCAGTTGCATATTAACGGCAGTATACCACGGCTACTTATACATAATTCCCGCCATACACCTGTTGATCCGTACCCACGTAAGCACTCGGGAGCTTGATGACGTTCGGGTCGTCGGGTTCGAGCTGGCTCGTCAAAGGCAGTAAATTGCGCGGGTCCAGCTCTGGGAAATAGCGTTCGTCGTCGTCCATATCACTGATCGATGTCGTCATCATACAACGAGGGGCCGAGTATTGCTTGGAGCGTTTCGGTGCTTACTTCTTTGGGGTCGTGATACCGGAGGAGATAGGCGCGGATGCGCTCCCAGTTCTCGTCCCGCTTCACTTGAACGTCGACCGCCATCATACGGGTCGAGGGCGGCGATCGGCTTTATGTGTCATGTGCCAATACGGACATTTGGGGCACCTATAGGGCCGCAAGAACGCCGCGTCTCCCTGGCTCACATGGAAGGCGCAGGCGGTGAGCGCCTGCTTCCGGGAATACGGGCGTTTGGCGCATGGGCTCTTCCGTAACCGGGCGGCGATGGCCTTTCGGTTCTCGCGGCGTTCGTCCGTCCTTGTGTGGATGGGTTGGAAGCGCGGGGCCTCTTCGAGAGCAGCGAGGTCGTTCATGCGGCGGCTTGCAACGCTGATAATTCTTGCTTCAGCGCAGCGATAGCGATCTTCCAGTCATAAGCGCCGGTGCGCACGGGTCGCCAGCTATCGGCTTCGCAGCGTTCCCAGAGCAGCACGCGGTCGGCGGGGAGGATGGTCTTTACAAGAGCGTCGTACTCGGCTTTGCGCCTGTTATTGCCGAGGGACTTCCATGCATGGCAATTGCGGCAGACGCAGACGATGAGGCGCGTATCAGCGAACGTGGCAGAGTTGCTGCGCGTGATGAGATGGTCGGCCTGGAGAACGACGCCGGTGATGCCTCGGAGGCCGTTGCAGCGTCGGATGTCGCGGAGAATGCAGCCGCCATCACGAGCGATCACGATGTCGCGCACGAGCCGCTGAATTTCCTCCTTGAGGTCCGCGGTCTCCGACGCGCCTTTAACCCGGATGCGGGTTTTGGTCTTGAGTGGTGTGCGTCTCGGATGGCCCGCCCCTTTTCATGTAGCGCCGGTTGGATTTGCACCAACGTTCTCCAGCTTATGAGGCTAGCGAGCTACTTCTGCTCCACAGCGCCACTACAGTGTATCACGAAGAAAATGCTCCGGCGGCAAACCGGAGCAAGGTGGGGAAAGATCAGTCCGCAACTACAAAGCGTCCCTCGCGCTCCTCGATGCGGATAACTTGCGCGAGGTTGCGGTGATTGTGAAAGGCCCAGCTCGCGCCGACCGGAACATCTCGAGCGGCGCGTGCTTCGGCACGATGCAAACAGGTCATCGTGCAAAGCGGAACGAAGTTGAGTACCAAAGTTGCGTCGGCCGGATCGAGTTTATGCGTACCGCAGCCACAAAGTGTGAGTGATATGGGGATGCCCTCCAAAGAAAAAAGCGCTCGTCAAAAGAACAAGCGCTCCTCCAAGTTTAGCAGACATTCGTAGCTACCCGTCGAAGCCGAGAGTATCCAGAACGTGCTGCTCCGGTTCGCCTTCGTGTTCAACGGAGACATCACTTGAGCCGCATTCGCTACAATCGGGATGCTCGAAGTTGAACCACCGCCATACGGTCATTCTGCGAACGATTAGGAAATCGTGGCGGCAGTCGTTGCAGTGGTAGCGCCATGAGTAGATGTGTGACATAGCCGCCTCCTACCGGCAGCTGTACCGAACGCACACCGGACGGGAACAACCGTACAGGCCCGACTGTCGGTCGTAACTGCGAGCCTGGATACACTGCTGCTGTACGCACGAGCATTGCTTCGGTCGCGTTTGCTGATACGGGTTCCACATGCTCGGCGGAAAGAAACCGCCAGCGTGTGCAGAGCCGACAGAGAGTACGAGAAACGCGGCGGCAAAGATGTAACGCATGTGGTGCTCCCTATTCTTTGATCGCGAAGGTACGAACGTGGCGGTTCGGCACCTTGCATTTGAAGCATTTGGCGGTGCGCGACTGGCCGTCACCGACCGTGAATACCTTCGACCACTTCGAGCCGCACATGCACTCGTAGTAGTACCGGACCCGTTGTCCGATGCTCATTGGACAAGTTCTCCTAGTTCGATGTTGAGGTACACGGCGCGAGACCATGCCAGCCGCGACTTTCCTTGGGCGTGCCGACGCCGATGACGCCGCCAAGCTTTCTGATAACTTCCGCGCTTTGGTTTTTGAAAAAGGTATGGTGGGTAGAAGTCGGTTTTATTCATTGCTGCCCTCCGTGTTTCACGAAGGGGAGTGTAAATGGCGGCGTTATCGTGTCACTTGCACGGCTTGCCTCGTGGTGCCCCATCCAAAGATTTTTTGGAACTATGCGGCTGAGGAAGTCGAGGACTGCCGTATCTTGGTCCGCGGAAAAGCCGACGCTTGGATCGATTGATTGTTTGTATGTTTCCCAAAGCGCACTCAGATCCATATACAAACAGTATCAAAGAAACAGCCGCCTCACGAGGAAGCGGCTGGGGAAAAAAACTAAGTGACGTGAGTGCAAACTTCGTCGATGACCTTAAAGAGCCGAGGCGTTGCGTCCGGTCGCTCCATGACACGGCCGTTCAAAGTGAAGGTCGCGGCGTTGAGGAGGCGCCAGGCGGTCGGGCCGCCCCAATCATGCTCGGGCTCATTCCATTGCTGGAGCACGTCCGGCACGCGCTGGATGTTGATGATGCCCTGCCGGTACATCTCCAGGATGGCGTGATCGGCGTGGTACTCGGTGAGCTCGGTGGCCTGATAGCGCTCGATGGTGCGGTGCTGTTGCTCCCGCTTGAGCGCCAAAGGCTCGATCATCTCGCCGATGATGCCGGGCAGGTCCCGCTTCAGGTTGGTTGTGTGCCGCCGTTTGATGACCGTATCGGCCAGGAACGCGAGATTGTCGCAGACGAAGACGCGCGAGCCGAAGCCGATGCCGACCGGGAAGCTCTTGTCGTGGCTGTTGCGGAGGCCGACCGTGTCCTCGTAGCCGGTGTAGGTGCTCTTGAGCGAGAGCAGCCCGAAATAGCGGGCACTGTCCTCCGTGATGCCGTGGTGTTCGGCGATGACTTCGTGCCCGTACATACCCACGGCGGTCTTCACGAGATCGACCACGCGGAAGTGCGGAATTGGAACGTGCGATGGAGTTGCCGGCGGGGTTTCAAGATCGCGTAGCGCGTCGTATTCGACTTGCTTCGCATTGACGTGAAGCATGAGCGTCATAGCTGAACCTTTCAAAGAACAGTGGACGCTCTTAATCGTACCACGCAGAGAAAAGCCCCTCGATGTGAGGGGCCGCGCCGAAGCGCTAACTTGTGCTCTAACTTGTTCTATTTAAGGATCTTCTGATTTGTACGGGCTCCAATGGCGAGCGCCGCATTCTGGGCAATCATCATCGCATTGGCAGGACCACTCATCCATCCACTCGTGGCCGCACTCGTCGCAGTGGTAGTAGTTGCGAAAGCGGTACTCCTCGTCGGGTTTGCTCATGCGAACTGCTCCAGGTAATCCACGATTGAATACCCGTCAGTTCCACCAACGGGCGTCTTAGAAGCCTTAGGAGCACCGCGTGGTTTAGCGGTTTTCCGTTGGGAGCTTTTAGGAGCTTTTGGTTTCTCAGGCTCTCGCATAAAGGCGTCTTGCAAGAGCTTCGCGGCTTCCGTTTGTTTGATCCCTTTGACGTGCGCAACAAGTCCAATGATGTCGCCGCCCTTCTTCCGCTGGCCTTTCGGCGAGCACACATTGCTGTGGCAACACCAGCTTGCTCTTCCGATCGTGTAGACGAGGATGCGATCGCCGCCGCGCTGGCAGACAGGACACGGGCCGCGATACTGATGACCCGCCGTGGGCGAGTTCGCCGGTTTCATTTGCAAACCGAGGAAGTCGAAGACCTTCAGATAGCCGACATTGGCTTTGATCTTTTCAAAGAGATCGTCTGGTGGACGCTGTGGCATGGTTCCCTCAAAGAAAAAGGGGAGCGCGAAGCTCCCCGAGGTTACAGTCGCTCGTTTCTTCTCGGAGCGTCGGGCGCGCCGTTGGTGGCCCGGTTCGCGCTACTTCGCGCGCGAAATCCAGTTCTCCGCTCGCTCCAGCACCTTGGCGGCATTCAACAGGTCGTCGTGGCCGAAGCTATGGGTCTGCTTCCACTGGTCGCCCTCCTTGTAGGAGCGCTGAAGCGTGACGCTGTGGAAGCCGCCGTTGGCGGTCTCGTTCTTCCACACTGCGGCGGTGATGTTGCCGATGCGAATGCGGGCCACAGGATCGTTACCTTCCATTGGCTACTCCTTCAGTGGATTGGTACAGGTGCGCTTCGTGTGACCTTCTTCCCCGCACTTGCTGCATTTCTGCACCGCGCGCGAGGAACCGTTGGTGGAAGTGGGCGGGCCGAGAATTTCGGCTAACTCCTCGTCCACCGCGGTTAGGTCGGCGGTGAGCTGATCGCGCTTGGCGGTCAGCGTTTCGATGCGTTTGCCGTTCGCGATTAGTGCTTGGGCTTGCGCGATTTGTTCCTGTAACGTCAAGGTACACTCCTCTGTTGTTCCTAGTTCAAGATACCATGGAAAAAGAAGCTGTTCTTCCATCCTCCCCCACGATCATGTATGGCTCGGTGAGCATGTAGCCACCGGCTTTGTACTTCTGGGTGAACTCGTGATGCACTTTGAAGAGGAAATATTTGCGGAGCTCAGGGCACGTACGGGTCATGTCGGTGAACATGGGGATCATTTTTGTGGTGAACCGATGGATGTTCGGTTCGAGGAAGGCCATGTATGAATTCGGCGCGCCGAAATGGGATTTGTAGATTTTCTTTTGGATGATAGTAATGTAGTCCTCGAATTTGCTCTGCATGAATGAGTGATCGTGCTTGCCTTCCGGCGCTTTGATACGTTCCGTACCGCGCCCCACTTCAAAGCCGGGAAAGAAATAAGCTTTCTTATTCTTGAGATCGCGGATCACAAACATTTCGCGGTCCGGCCGGATGTAATGGTCGACCATTTTGCCGGTCTCACTCCTCACCTGGTCGCCCAAGGGAATGAAGTCTGGCGTGTTGCTATTCTTGGTCAGCTCCGGCATTGTGTCGTGCGCCAACAACTCGTCACGCGTGAGCATGATAAAGCGGCCGTCACTCTGCATCGCGCCGATGCGGAATGAGGCCATGGCGTGGTCGCTCATGATTTGGTGGGCGATGTGCTGCACGCGGCTTTTGCGAGGCGGCACCACGATGCCGAAGTGATCGAGCACCGCTTGGGCACCGAGCGGTGTCAGCTCGTATTGGTCTTTGGTGTAGAGATAGAGGGTGGGGTTTTCAGCCTGCTCGTCACAGGCCTTTATGTATGCATGGGGTGTGGTGCGCAGCGCTCCGCAGAGATCACTCGCCCATGCTTCTGATGTGTCGGTGAGAAGGGCTAGGTAGTCCGCGGAGAGGAAGCGGTCATATGCAAGTGCGCGAAGTATCTCGCGCGCGAGTTTGTATTTCGATTGCCCGAGCAATGATGGCGGGATCTGGGTCTTGTTTCCCGCGAGCGCTCGTAAATCTTTTGCGGCGTGTTGTCTCAGTAGGCATACCTCCTTTCTAAGAGCTTTTAAAAGTTCGTCACCTTCCCGACTTGCCTCATAGTGTAACACTAATAAGTATCTTCATCCGTTGGGCCGTCGTCTTTCGGTACGGGCATCTCCATTGGGCGGCGAGAGATTGCCAAGGAGCTGCACAACGCCATCTACGGCTTCCCGAAATTCGATAGCAGCGGACTTTGAGAGATCAGTAACGTCCATGTTGTGAGCCGTCTTGTTCCCGAATAGTCGGAGTTTATGCAAGAGGTCGCGCGTCTGGCCGTCGACGAGTTTGTGCTCGTAGAGCGCGCGGATCATGTCGACTACCGGCATATTGGCCCCACAGTCCGGCAAGTCGATAACCGCTCCACGTACCGCGTCTTCAAAGATGCGGCGCCCTTCTAGAGCAATAGCCAGCGGCGTATGATGTGCAAACTTCTCGAATGCGTTTTCCTGCGAGGGCGCTTCGGCGGTATAGCCGTACTTTCGTCGGTTCAGGTTCCTGAGCGCGGAATACTCCTCTCTACTCATTCGCGGCATCCGGTCGAACTCCACCAGCGGGAGCTTGACCTTTTTAGCGCTCTGCATACCTGGCCCGAAGAAGGCGAATTCGTAATGTCCGAGGGTGGTAATGAAGTCCGCTTCGGTTTTACCCATCGAGCGACAGAGGTTGAAGATATCAGCCGACGTATTGGCGACCATCTTGATTGCCATGTTGGTGTACATCGAATGCCGCACTTGGTCGTTTGTGATTTGGCCCATGTGATGCGCGGCGACAAACATGCCCATGCGAGCTTCACGAGCCTCGTCGAGGATGTGGGAGAAGTGCAAATCCTCAGCGATGAAATTCTGCGCTTCGTCGACGATGAAGCTCGTCGGCATCCGGTCGGGCGCGTCCAGTGCCAGGCGCGGACGAATGGTTCGCGCGACTTCCTCTATCCAAAAGCGTCCATAGACGTGATTGGCCTTGCTCGCGTCGATGACGATGAGCTTCCCCTTCTGCATTTCTTGGAACATGTCGAAGGTCGAGCGATTGCCGCCGAAAAGCGCCTCGAACGTAGGGTCGGCGAGGAGGCCGTTTAGGCGAGCAATGATCTCTCCTGCGCGCGGATCGGTTTGCTTCGGATTGGGCTTGAAGTCGTTCTCGAAGAACGAACGAACGACACGGGAGAGGTTCGGTATTTCGTAGTTGCCGATACCATTGCGGAGCACGTCGATCAGTGTGTCGATGGTCGCCGTCTGCTCCATCGAGAGGATTGCTCTGAGCGCAAACGTCAGCGTGGTTTGCTGAAGCTGCGTGAGCTCGACGCTGATCGTATTGAAGATGCGGGTGATGCGGCCGATCGTTTCGTTGATGGCATGCGTCGTGCCGTCGCCCTTCTCAAATAGATTGACTGATACCGATGTGTCGGAAGGATCGAGGATGACAACCCGATCGCGCATGTTCCACACATCCGCGAGGTGCAGAATCTCGCGGCAGAGGACCCCCTTGGGCTCCATGACGATCAGCGAGGCGCGGCCCTCGGCGATCTGCGGGAGGAGTTGATTGATGCGCCAGCGAATGCCGTTGGTTTTCCCTCGGCCGGTTTGCGCGAGGAAGAGGCAATGGGTGTACCAGGCGCGCTCATCGATCCGGGGCTCGGTGATGTCCTCCTCGACCTCTTCCTCGATTTTTTCTTGGGGTAGCGGGATGGGGACGCCAAAAACAGCCAGAAATGGTGTGTCGGATAGATAACGTTGGACAATGTCTCGTGCCGACATGCGCTCACGTAACGCCTCCACCATATCATCGGGACTGAACTGATTTCGGCCCATCTGAGTAGCGAGGGTGAAGAACGCGGGGGCCGGATATGATTCACTAAAGAGCGTGTGGAGAGTGCCAGCGAGCTCAGCAACGGCCTCCGTCTCCATCGCGTCGATCAGCAAAACAATGTTT
>CAVZUA010000009.1:0-350959 GCA_963778385.1 uncultured Alphaproteobacteria bacterium
ACTTCTCGCACGCACGCATTCTTTGCCTTGGCGATGTGATTCTCGATCGCTTCGCTCACTGCGCGATCGAGCGTATCTCGCCAGAGGCCCCTGTCCCGGTACTGCTGGTCCAGCGTTGGCGGAGCTCGCTCGGCGGAGCGGGCAATGTCGCGCGCAATATCGCAACGTTGGGCGGCGAAGCGGTGCTGATGGGATTGCTCGGGCGCGATGCCGCCGGCGACGAGATACGGTCCTTGATCAGCGAAATGCCGCACCTCGTTGATGCCCATATCGAAAGCAGCGGTCGACCGACAATTTGCAAAACCCGCTATCTGGCAGGCACCAGCAAATCCTGCGGGTCGATGAGGAAAGCGCTCACGCTCTCGATGACGGTGAGCAAGCCGCGCTGATTGCATCGATCGACAAGGTCATCGGCTCGGTCGATGCCGTCGTCATCTCGGATTACGGCAAAGGCGTCCTCAGTCGCAAAACGCTGTCGGCGACGATGAAGCGAGCAAAGGCGCAACACATTCCGGTGTTCGTCGATCCCAAACGCGACGATTTCCGCCATTACCGTGGCGCCACGTGCGTCACGCCGAACCTCGCCGAGCTCGCTCGCGCTACGAAGCTACCAGTAGTCACCGACGCGGAAGTTATCACCGCCGCGACCCGAGCCCTGCGCGATACCCAAGCCGAGGCAATCCTCGCAACCCGGTCGGAAAAAGGCATGATGCTGGTCGAGGCCTCGGGGGAGGTTCATGTCGAACCCGCACGCGCCCGCGAAGTCTTTGACGTCACTGGCGCCGGCGACACGGTTATTGCCGTCCTGGCACTGGCCCACGCCAGTGGTCATTCGCTTCCTCAAGCGATGCGGCTCGCCAATACCGCGGCGGGAATCGTGGTCGGAAAGCTGGGCACTGCGGCTGTTGAGCTCGATGAGTTGATGCTCGAATTATCGCGCGAGGCACGCGAGCACGATATCGGGCAAGACAAGCTCTACAGCGCCGCCGAAGCGGAGACCTTGGCCCGGCAATGGAAATCCCGCGGCCTTGCCGTCGGCTTTACCAACGGATGTTTCGACATTGTCCATCCCGGCCACGTGACACTGTTGGCCAAGGCCCGCGCCGAATGCGATCGGCTCATCGTCGCACTCAACAGCGATGCCAGCGTCGGCCGGCTCAAGGGACCTCAGCGGCCGATCAATAATTTGGCCGATCGCGCCGCGGTGATCGCCGCGCTCGCCTCGGTCGATGCGGTGATCAGTTTTGACGATGATACGCCACTCGGTTTGATCACACGTCTCAAACCCGACGTGTTGATCAAGGGCGGAGATTATACGATCGAGACCGTGGTCGGCGCGGAGGAAGTCCAGGGAAGCGGCGGGCGCGTCGCGCTAATCGACCTTGTCGAGGGACATTCGACCACGCGCACTATCGGCAAGATGGGTGAAGCGATTAAGCCGGCTGTCGCAATCGCCGATAATTGCTGATCACCGCTTGTCATGTGGGGCGTTGACATTAGAAAACGCAAAGCGTTCGCTGCATCGAACTCTCGCGGCGATACCCGGGGTATACTACTCGGGTGAGTGTCAGACTAATTCTAATGGAACCGGGACATGGAGTATGTTTTCCGATCGGCGGTAATGATCCATCCGGTGATCCTATCGGGCGGGTCTGGGACGCGGCTATGGCCGATGTCCCGGACGCTGTATCCAAAGCAGATACTGTCACTGGTCGGCGATCACAGTCTGTTGCAGCAAGCGGTATTGCGCATCGACGGCATTCCCGACTTTGCCGCGCCGCTGATCGTCGCCAATGAGGAGCACCGTTTCATCATCGCCGAGCAGTTGCGCGAAATCGGGCTCGCGCCGCAAAAGTTGCTGCTTGAGCCGATGGGCCGCAATACCGCGCCAGCCGCGTGCGTCAGCGCGTTGTCGTTGATCGAGGAAGAGCCTGAGGCGTTGATGCTGGTAATGCCTTCCGATCATGTCATCGAGGATCGCGGCGCTTTTCTCACTGCGGTCGCACATGCTGCGGAGGCCGCCCGCTCCGGGCGTCTGGTCACCTTTGGCATTCATCCGGAGAAGCCGGAGACCGGCTTTGGCTACATAGAGCGAGGAGCCGCGCTTTCGGGTGCAGAGGGCGCCTTTACGGTCGCGCGCTTTGTGGAGAAACCCGACGCCCCCACGGCCGAACGTTATGTCGCTTCGGGCAATTTCTTCTGGAACAGCGGCATCTTTCTCTTCCCGGCTGCGCTCTATCTGAGCGAACTCGAGCGGTTGCGCCCCGAAATGCTAACGGCGTGCCGGGAAGCACTGGCAGCGGCGCGGCGCGACGATGATTTTGTCCGACTTGACAAGGTCGCCTTTGCCGGCTGCCCGTCGGATTCGATCGATTATGCAGTGATGGAACACACCGAACGAGCTGCCGTCGTACCCGTCTCAATGGGATGGAGCGATCTTGGCTCGTGGGACGCACTGTGGGAGCTAGCGAACAAGGACATCGCTGGCAATGCGCTCAGTGGCAATGTCATCGCTGAGGACTCGACAAATTGCTATCTGCGTTCCGAGGCTGGCCTCGTCGCGGCCCTCGGCGTCGAGAATTTGGTTGTCGTGGCTACCGACGACGCAGTGATGCTGGCGCCGCGTGATCGCGCCCAGGACGTGCGCCGGCTTGTCGCGCGTCTCACGGCCGAGAAGCGCGCCGAGGCGGAGACCTTGCCGCGTGTGCATCGCCCGTGGGGCTCATATGAGACCCTGCACCACGGCCACCGGGTTCAGGTTAAGCACATCGTCGTGAAGCCCGGCGGTAAGCTGTCATTGCAGATGCATCACCACCGCGCCGAGCATTGGGTCGTGGTGCAAGGCACCGCAAGGATCCGCCGCGGCGACGAAGAGGTGATGCTCACCGAGGACCAGTCGACCTATATTCCGCTAGGCACCGCGCACCGGCTCGAAAACCCTGGCAAAATCCCGCTGCACCTGATCGAAGTGCAATCTGGCGCCTACCTCGGGGAGGACGACATCGTCCGCTTCGAGGACCATTACGGTCGGGAGTAGGGGCGTGGCGATAGTCTCGCATCGCTTCGACCCCGCGATTCTGCGCGAGTACGACATTCGCGGCATTGTCGGCACGAATTTGTTCACCGCCGACGCGTGCGCTCTCGGACGCGCCTTCGCCGCAACGCTCGCCACGTCCGGGGGACCCAAGGGAGCTTATCGTGTGGCGGTCGGCTATGACGGGCGGCTGACCTCGCCCGAGCTCGAAGCCGCGCTGGTCGACGGTCTCAGCACGGAGGGTGCCGATGTCGTGCGCATCGGCCGTGGGCCGACGCCGATGCTCTACTATGCCGCCGCGACGCTTGGTGTCGATGCCGGCGTGATGGTGACCGGCTCGCACAACCCGCCGAGCCATAACGGCTTCAAGATGGTGCTCGGCGGCAAGCCGTTTTACGCCGAGGCGATCCAGGCGCTGGGACGGACCGCGCTGGCGCTCGGCGCTCCGGCCGGTCCGCGCGGACGGGTCGAGGAACACGTGATCGCCGACGATTACATCGCCCGCCTCGCCCGCGATTTCGACGCGGGAACACCGCTGACCGTCGCCTGGGACCCCGGCAACGGCGCCACCGGCGAGATCGTCACCCGGCTCACCGCGCGTCTGCCCGGCACGCATCATCTGATCAACGCCGCGATCGACGGAAATTTCCCGGCGCATCACCCCGACCCGACCGTGCCTGAGAACCTCGTCCAGCTGCAGGACGAGGTCGCGCGGCGCGGCTGTGATCTCGGCATCGCCTTTGACGGCGATGGCGACCGGATCGGCGTTGTCGACGCCAAGGGCCGCATCCTGTGGGGCGACCAGCTGATGATCGTCCTGGCGCGCGATGTGCTGAAACGCCATCCCGGCGCGCCGATCCTCGCCGACGTCAAGGCGAGCGACGTGCTGTTCGCCGAGATCGCCCGCGCCGGCGGCAAGCCGGTGATGCTGCCGACCGGGCATTCGGGCATCAAGGCGAAGCTCGCCGAGCTCAACGCGCCGCTCGCCGGCGAGATGAGCGGCCACATCTTTTTTGGCGACCGCTGGTATGGGTTCGACGACGCGATCTATGTCGCCGTACGGCTGCTCGGCATCATCGGCCGGAGCGGCGAGACGCTGACCGAGATCGCCGACCGGCTGCCGGCGACCTTCAACACGCCGGAGCTGCGGCTCGACTGCGACGAGTCCCGCAAATTCGCGATCGTCGCCGAAATCGCCGAGCGACTGCGCCGGCGCGGCGCCGAGGTCATCGATATCGACGGCGTGCGCGTCAAAAGCCCGGACGGCTGGTGGCTGGTGCGCGCCTCGAACACCCAGGCGGTCATCGTCGCCCGCGCCGAAGCCGGAACGCCGGGTGGGCTGACCCGCCTCAAGGCCGAGATCACCCGGGAACTCGGCGAAAGCGGGCTGAAAATCCGCCTCGATTAGCGCCAGTCGCCCGCACGACCGAGCAGTCAATGTGCTGCTCGTGCAGCTCGCCGCTTTCCGGCCCTCGACCAAAATAAGACTGGCGATCCTCAAGAAAGGGCCGTGTACTTCGCCGTAAGGTACCACCGGCCCCGGCAGTAACCGCGACGGCGCACAGGTAGGCTATCTCCCTTCCGCGGCGACGTCGCGCAGATAGGCGCCGTAGCCGCTCTTGTCGAGGCGCGCGGCGAGGCGCAGCAAATCTTCGGTGGCGATGTAGCCCATGCGCCAGGCGATCTCCTCGAGACAGGCGATCTTCCAGCCCTGGCGGTGCTCGATGGTACGGACGAACTCGGCCGCTTCGAGCAGCGAATCATGCGTTCCGGTGTCGAACCAGGCATAGCCGCGGCCGAGCCTTTGCACCGCCAGTTCGTCGGCATCGAGATAGGCACGGTTGACGTCGGTGATTTCGATCTCGCCGCGCGCCGAGGGCCGCACCGCGGCGGCGATGTCGACGACCTTGTTGTCATAAAAGTAAAGCCCGGTGACCGCCCAGTTGGAGCGCGGTTGCTGGGGCTTCTCCTCAATGCTTGTCGCCCGCCCGGAAGGGTCGAACGCGACGATGCCGTAACGCTCAGGGTCGGTGACCTGATAGGCGAACACCGTGGCGCCGGTTTCGCGCCCCGCCGCGGCTTCCAGCACTTCGCTGAGCCCCGCGCCGTAAAGCATGTTGTCGCCGAGAACCAGCGCGACACGGTCGCTCCCGACAAACTCCCGACCGACGATGAACGCGTCGGCGAGACCGCGCGGCTCGGTCTGCACCGCATAGCTGATCGAAATGCCCCAGGCGGCGCCGTCACCCAGAACGGTGCGGAAATGCGCCTGGTCGTGCGGCGTGGTGACGACGAGGATATCGCGGATGCCGGCCAGCATCAGGATCGACAGCGGATAGTAAATGAGCGGCTTGTCGTAGACCGGCAGCAGCTGCTTGCTGATCGCCAGCGTGATCGGATAAAGCCGCGTGCCCATGCCGCCGGCGAGGACGATGCCTTTCATCGCGCGGCCTCGGCGGCGGCCGGCGCGATCAACTCGTCAAGGCAGGCCGACAAGGCCGCCTGCCAAGGCGGGGCGGCGATGCCGTACGTTCGGGCGATCTTGCCGCAGTCGAGCACCGAATTGCGCGGCCGCGGCGCCGGGGTCGGGTAGGCCTCGGTGGCGATCGGCTCGACGGTCCGCGGCGTCTTGCGGCTGCGCAATGCGGCACCGGCAAAGATTTCGCGCGCGAAGCCGTACCAACTCGTCGTGCCGCCGCCGCAAAAGTGGAATGTACCGAAGCCGTCCTCGCGGCCTTCGGCGAGCGCGGCGCAGATGGCGATGGTGGCGGCGGCGATATCAGCCGCGGCGGTCGGCGAGCCATGCTGATCGTCGACAATGCCGAGCCGGTCGCGCTCGGCGCCAAGCCGCAGCATCGTCTTGACGAAATTATGCCCGGTCGCGCTGTAGACCCAGGATGTGCGCAGGATCACGTGGCGATCAAGGCGCGCGCGGATGGCCGCGTCGCCCTCCGCCTTGCTCGCGCCGTAGCAGGAGAGCGGGTTGATCGGATCGTCCTCGACATAGGCGCCGGTCTTGCGGCCGTCGTAGACGTAATCGGTCGAGTAATGGACGAGCGCGGCGCCGATCTGCCGGCAGGCATCGGCGAGCGCTGCCGGGCCGTCGCGATTGACCGCGAACGCCGTCTGCCGGTCGCCTTCGGCCGCGTCGACCGCGGTGTAGGCGGCGGCGTTGACGACGATGCCCGGGTGAGCCGCGATGACGATGTCGCGCGTTTCGTCTGGGCCGGCTCAAATCGACTTGCGGCCGCTCGACAAAATCGACGGCCAAACCCGCCGGCCACACGCCGCGGCGCAATTCATGGGCGACTTGGCCGACCCGGCCAATAACGAGAATCTTGCTGCTCATGTCCGAAACATACCCTACCCGACCATAGCATAAACCGGGAGCATAAACCGGGCCGAGCCGGTTCGAGTCGCGTCCGGACCTAAGACCTTTCGGGCCATTTGAGCTTGCCGAGCGAACTCCCCATCCGCCCGTTCCCTCGCTCCGATGGTTTTGGACGGCCCGTGACGATCTGCAACAGCATTTCCAGCTGGGCTATTGCCGTCTTGAAGTGCCCATGATTTGTTCTCTCCGCAATGTTTCGGTGTTGGGCGCCTTGGGATGAGCGACGGGAGATTTCATAGCTATTGCGACGTTTAACCGGGCGATGATCCGACGCGGGATCGCCTCGGCATACATCGCCGCACTTCTGGCTTTCGCGTTGCAGACAGCGGGAGCGGGAGAACGCGTCGATCCCCGTAGTCTCACCGGCAAGCTGATCATGGGCTATCAGGGGTGGTTTGCTTGCCCAGGCGATGGCGCCGAGGTCGGCTGGGGGCACTGGTCGAACGGATCGGCCCCCACTGTGGATATGTTGCCCGACATGACAGAGGCCCCAAGCGCCGAGCGATGCTACGCGCCGATGACGCGAGCCGATGGGCAGCCTGTGGCGTTGTTCAGCAGCCACAATCTCGGGACGGTAGAGCGGCATTTTACCTGGATGCAGGAGTATGAGTTGGACGGCGTGGCCTTGCAGCGGTTCGCGACAGATTTGGCGCAACCGTTATTGGTCAGGGAGCGCGATATCGTCCTCGCAAACGTACGCCGGGCCGCGGAGGACCACGGGCGCGTCTTCTTCGTCATGTACGACCTCTCCGGCCTACCGGCCGCTAACCTGCACGCGGTCGCGGAAGACTGGAAACGGCTGCAACAGGACGGGCTTACTCAGAGCCCTGCCTATTTGCATCATCGCGGGCACCCATTGCTCGGGATCTGGGGGCTCGGCTTCGGAGACCGACCACTCACCCCTAACGATGCCGAAGCCCTGCTGGATGCGCTGACCCGGGTCAGCGCGCCTTACGGCGGCGTGACCGTCTTGGGTGGAGTTCCGTCCTATTGGCGAACCAAGGAGCGCGATGCTTCTTCCGACCCCGGCTGGGAGCGTATCTGGCGGCGGCTCGGCGTCATCAGCCCATGGTCGGTCGGCCGTTTCTCAGACGATGCGGGCGCCGATGCTTATCGTCGTGCGGTGCTGGAGCCAGACCAGGAGGCCGTCGGCGCGTTGGGTATTGACTACATGCCGGTGGTCTTTCCGGGGTTCTCTTGGGCCAATCTCATGCGCGCCAACCATGAGATAGGCAGAGCGATACCAAATAAGATTCCCCGCCGCTGCGGCCGGTTCTACTGGCGGCAGGTCTATAACGCCCTTTCTACCGGTGCCTCGATGCTCTACGGCGCGATGTTCGATGAGGTCAACGAAGGTACGGCAATGTTCAAATTGTTGCCCAGCGCGGCGCAAACGCCAGTGCAAGGGGTGCCGGCCGGAGTTTCCTTTGTCACGCTCGATGCCGATGGTTGTCAGCTTCCGAGCGACTGGTATCTCCGCCTCGCCGGCGCGGCAACGGCGGCGCTGCGGAGCGGCACCAAGCCCTCTTCTACCATCCCGATGCCATTCCCATCCAACGCTCCATAGTTTCTCTGCAGTTTGCAGGGGAAGGCCGATTGAGCCATCTTGGGTCGCCGAGCACTCTCGGCTGCTGATCGGCAGACTTGAGCGACTCAACCTCTGAGAAAATCATCGATCCCGGAATAAGCGATTTCCGCTGCTCGTGGAGAGGTGCGGACGCGCAAGTGCATGATGTCGACAAAATCCTGGTGGAAATCGGTCAATCCAGCCGTGTCGAATTCTCAAACAAATCGATCAGCCGGACCTGAGCAGCCGCCGCGGGTCGCGCGGATCACGACATCGGGATGTCGCGCCCCGAGATAGGCCGACATCGCGTAACGCGCCGCTGGTTTGCTTTCCCGCGATCGCGTGATGCAATGCCGCACCTATCGCTCCCCCAGCATCGCCCGCCGCCGGCTGAATGTAGGATCGGATGCCCAGTTCACGGATCATGCGCGCATTGGTGGTGCAGTTCGGCGCCACCCCACCGACGAAGCAGAAATCGGTGATGCCGAATTTCGCGATCGGCGCGCCCAAGATGTTGGTGATTGCCAATTCCAGTGCCTGCTGTACCGAAGCCGCGAGATCATGGTGCTGCTCGGTGATCGGATCGCTCGATCGGCGCGGCTTGATGCTCGACAAGGGCAAAGCGCGAGCCCCTTACGAGTTGGTTGCAAGGTGTCGATCGCGACGCCGGTGACAAAGCCCAAGGGCGGCCAGTTCGTGCTCCACGCCAAGGCACTCCACGGCAATCCGTTCGACGGCCATACGCTGGGACCGGTCGTAACCGAACTGGAAACGCTGACCGGGGTCGAAACCCGCCGCATCCATGTCGACAAGGGTTATCGCGGCCACAATCACCAAGAGAAGTTCCGGGTCTGGATCACCGGCCAGGCACGTCGCGTCACCGCGCCGATCCGCCGCGAGATGAAAAGGCGCGCCGCTGTTGAGCCGGTCATCGGCCACGTCAAGGCCGAGCACCGTATGGGCCACAATTATCTCAAAGGGCGCGACGGCGATCGCATCAATGCGGTGCTGGCCGCCGCCGGATACAACTTCAGCCTCCTCCTGCGCTGGCTGAAAAGGCTTTTGTGCGCCCTCATCCGGGCGCTCCTCACCGCGCCGCAGAGATGCCCAAATCACTTAAGACAACCGACCATCCGTTCTTCACGGTCGACGATAAATGCGGCATCGACGGCCAGAAATCACCTCGGAACGGTGGGCGACATCAAATCGGAATCCGGGCATTACGGAATCCCGGGCGACTTCTATAAGTACAGGCGAACGGGTGGAAGGTCGGGCTGATCGACCTTGTCGAGGGTCATTTGAGGACGCGGACATGGGTAGAATCAAGTTTCGCTAGCTAATTGATCGCCATCGTCAAAGACATCATTCACACAAAAGCCATTAATTTTCGCATATTTTAGAAACCACTCAAGCTCAGCGATCGTAAAACTAAACAATAAATTATTTAATTCTTCTTCTGATTTTATCGATTTCATCTCGTTCAGAAATGCGACCATTCTTTTCGTTCGTCCGCCCTGGACCTCAAGGGCTTCCAACCGTTTTAAGAGATTGTTTCTCATCTTCATTAACCTAATCCCTGCGATGCGTCGCTGCTCACCTCGTTGTTGCCCTTCCGCATTGGCCGCCGGTTTTGTATCCAGCCCCCAGCATTGGGCCGCACATTTCGGATGTGCCAGATGGTCTCATGGGTTTTCTCTGGGCGCGAACCGGCGCCAGCACAGGATTACCCATCTGCGTGTATGGTTGCAGCGCGCGGGCCGTGGGGCTCTTCGCCAAGGCATCGTTCGGCCACTGGAATACATATGATACCGTTCTGGGCAGGAAGCAAGTGGCCAACGGCGGCCGAGGTGCGCTTGGTTAAGGGCATTGGACCACGAGAATACTCTGAAATATCTCAATCATCACCGGCACGAGGATCCTCGACCGGGCGGCCAACGAACGCGTTACTCTGCTTCGTCGATAGCCGCATCAGAGTCTTCGTTGTGATTAAGCTAATCGCCGAGGGTGTTCCCAAAGGTATGCTATCACCAAGGGGGCTTTTTCCGGCTTCTAGGACTTCCAGTCGGTGTTGTAGATACTTTCATATTCGCTGTGTCCTCAAGCATCTTTAAGCGCTCTTCAAAGTCGCTCGCTTCAATTGCCGCAACGAACACCTCGACGAGTTTTCCCATTCCGGTTGCTTCGCTTAAGGTTATTTCACCTTGCGCGACGGCTTTGGTAATCGCCGCAATTGCCTTCGGGGCATCACATGCCGAACTAAGTGGAGGTAGTTCGAATTCAAGCAACCGCTCTCGACGCGCCGGCAGAATCCGGTCGAGGCAAAGCTTCAGGGCAGTCATATCCCCTTCGCGAGCAAGATCGAGTACTTTGCGGGTCAGTTCCTCAGCCTCGCCTTCGAGCATAGCTTCTGCTGCTAGCGTCGCCTTGTTGCGCGATCCGGCTGGACGTCCTCGCGGGTTACCCGATGTGCCCTTATCAAACCGACCATTTGGTGCTCGGTCTCTCTCCTCCGGCCCGAGATCAGAAAAATCATCCACTGGTGAATAGCCTTTCCGGTAGCGAACTATCTGAAATATGGGGTCAGACGGTAGAATGCGAAGAGCATGACGCATGTCATCAGCATCAAGCGCGATTTTTCAACTGTTAATTGATTAATATAAACACGTTTATATCATAATAAGATAATCAACCTGTTTTTCTCCTGTATTAACAGGTCGCCTACCGCTGTAAGTCCCCTCGACGCGGATGCACGTACAGATCTTCCCCAACCAGCGAATGTCGTCCGCGTCCGTAGACCACAAATCTAGTTTCTGCTTGGGCTTCTGGCACGGCGTACGCATGGTGGGAGTACGCGGAGGGCCGGACCGATGGATTTTGCGCTCACCCCCAGACAGCAGCGCTTGCAGCAGCAATGCCGTGAGCTCGCGGCCGACTTCGCGACCCGGACGAGCCATGCACGACCGCGAGGCGAGCCACCCCAGCGAGAATTACCAGCGGCTGCGCGAGGAAGGCTTTCTCGCCCTGACCATCGCCAAGGAGCATGGCGGCGGCGGGGCCAGCCTGCTCGATCACACGATCGCCTATGAGGCGTTGGGTGCGGGCTGCCCGTCGACCGCCCTTGCCTTCAACATGCATGCCTCGGTGGTGATGCCGATCCTCGAAAGCCCCGAGGTTTCCGCCGATGTCAAGACGCGGTTGACCCGGCTGGTGGTCGACGAGCGCAAGCTGATCGCCGGCAATTTCTCGGAGCCGATCACCACCGCGCTGCTTGGCGCCCGCCCGATCAAGACGCGCGCCCGCAAGGTCGAGGGCGGCTATCGCGTCACCGGCCGGAAGATGTTCGCCTCGATGATCGAGGCGGCCGATCTGGTCATGGTCGGCGCGTCGCTGGAAAGCCCCAACCCGGCGGCCGGCTTGGCGTTTCTGCTGCCGCCTGACGCCGAAGGGCGGCGGGTCGACGCCAATTGGGACGTGCTCGGCATGCGCGCCACGCGTAGCAACTCGCTGATCCTCGAAGATTGCTTCGTGCCGGACAGCGCGGTGCTCTACCGCTCCGAGGATATGTCCGGGCTGCGCCGGAACAATCTGCACTGGTTCTGGGGCTCGTACACGCCGGTCTATCTCGGGGTCGCGCAGGCGGCCTATGACGAGTTGCGCCGGGTCGTCGCCGCCCGCAAGCCCGAAGGGTACGCGCAGCCCCTCGCCTACCATCCCGATGTCCGCCGCCAGGTCGCCGAGATGAGCGCGGAGCTCGAAGCGGCGCGACTGATCACCTACCATTCGGCCTGGCTCTCCGACAGCGAAGGCCAGACCGAGCGCACCGTGGCGGCGCTTTATCGCGCGAAATATGTCGTCGGGCAGGCGGTCAGCCGCATCACCCGCACCGCGCTGACGCTCGGCGGGGCGCACGGCATCTTCAAGCCGTCGCGTCTCGAACAATTGTTCCGCGATGGCGCGCTCGGCCCGCTGCACCCGCCGCCGGCCGATTTTTGCCTCTACAATGTGGGACTCTACGAGCTCGGCCTCGACGAAGCCGAGTTGCTGCCGCCGCTGAAGCCGGCCTAGCCGATCCGCAGCAGCGCCGGGTCGAGCGGGCGCAGCCGGGCGGGATCGAACGGCGCGAGGTCGACGGTGCGTGGCGGCGCCGTCGACGATCAGCTCGGCGATCGCCTCTCCCGTGGCCGGCGCGTTGAGGATGCCCCAGACGCTGTGGCCGGTCGCGATATAGCCGCCGGCGACGCCGGGAATAGCGCCGATCAGCGGCAGGCCGTCGCGCGTCACCGGCCGGAAGCAGGCCTGCCGCGCGACGATCGGCGCTTCGGCCAGCACCGGCGACAGCGCGCGGCACATCGCCTCCAGCCGATAGAGCGCCCCGTTATCGGGCGCGACGCGCGCCGGGTCGAGCGGCACCACGTCCTCGCCGGAGATGCCGCAGACATAGGTGGTGCCGTCGGCGCGTGGGAACAGCTCCGGCGTCAGCACCGCACCCGCTTGCTCCCGGTATTCGAGGAAGGCCGCCTGCGCCGGGATGCGGTCGCCGGTTTCGAACACCAGGCTGTGGCCTTTCAGCCCGAACACCGGCGGCAGCGGCAGCCATTGCGCGGCGAGGATCGACCACGGCCCCATCGCGATCACCACTGCGTCGCACGCGATGGCCGTGCCATCGACTTCGACGCCGGTGAGCCGCCCGTCAGCCCGGGTGATGCCGCTAACCCTTCCCGACCGCAATTCGGCGCCGTCCGCCCCGGCGGCGCGCATCATCGCGGCGGTGAACTGGCCGGGATGGACCTGCGCTGTCGTTTTCGGCGAGCCGAGTGCCTGGCTCACCCTCACGCTGGGGGCAAACCAGTCGAGCTCGTGGGCATTGCGGTAGTGGCGGTTGCTGTCGTGCTCGCTGGCGAAGCCGCCATAGGTATCGAGCCGGCGATAGCCCCATTCGTCATTGATAGCATCGGCAAGCTCGGCGTGCAGATCGAAGCTGCGCTGCGCCAACGCAGCGAGCGGTGTACCGTCGCACCAGTCGCGCGCCAGAAACCCGCCTGACTTGCCCGAGGCTGCGCAGGCGACGCCGGTGCTCTCGACCACCGTCACCGCGACGCCGCGGCGGCTGAGGAAATAGGCGGTCGCGCAGCCGATCGCCCCGCCGCCGCAAATCGCCACATGCATCGCTCACGCCCCGAGATAGCGCTGGCGCGGCCTCGGCTCTTGGCCTACTCAGCGCCAAAACCAGCATAGCGGAACTCGAATGCGCGATGTGCCTGTTCTGATCGTCGGCGGCGGCCCGGTTGGCCTCACCGCCTCCATCCTGCTGTCGCAGCAGGGCATCGGCTCGCTGCTGGTGGAGCGGCATCCCGCTACGGCGATCCTGCCCAAGGCGCGCGGCATCAACGCGCGGACGATGGAGATGTACCGCCAGCTCGGCATCGAGCAGGCAATCCGCGACGCCGGGCTATCGCCCGAGCGCACCGGGTTTATCGTCTGGACCGAGAGCCTCGCCGGCCGCGAGATCGAGCGCCGCGTGCCCGGTCGGATGAGCGCCGCCAATCGCGGCGCCTCACCGGTGCTCAATTGCCTGTGCGCCCAGGACGACCTCGAACCGGTGCTGCGCCGCTTCGCCGAGGCGCAACCCGCGGCGGCGCTGCGCTTCAACACCGAGATGACCGCCGTCGAGCAGGATGCCGACGGCGTCACCGCGACGCTGACTGACCGCGTCTCCGGCGATGAGACCCAGGTCCGGGCGCAATACCTGATCGCCGCCGACGGCGCGCAAAGCCGTGTCCGCCGCATCGTCGCGCGGGAGATGATCGGCCGGGAAGGCGTCTACGACAGCGTCAACATCCTGTTCAACGCCGATCTGCGGCCATGGGTGCAGGACCGGCCGGCGGCGCTGTATTTTGTCGAGCAGCCCGATCTGCGCGCCACCTTCCTGACGATCAATGCGCATGACCGCTGGGGATTTCTGATCCACAGCCTCAAGCAATACGGCTACACGCCGGCCGACTTCACGCCGGAGTATTGCACCCAGTTGATCCGCCAGGGCGTCGGCAAGCCGGACCTGCCGGTGACGATCCTCGGGGTCAGCGCCTGGGAGGCGTCGGCCCTCGTCGCCGACCGCTATCGCGATAGCCGGTTGTTCCTCGCCGGCGATGCGGCGCATGAGATGCCGCCGACCGGCGGCTTCGGCCTCAATACCGGCGTGCAGGACATCCAGAATCTGTGCTGGAAGCTGGCGGCGGTACTCAAAGGCCTGGCCCCTCCCGCCCTGCTCGACACCTACCACGCCGAGCGCCAGCCGTTGGGGCTGCTGATCACGCAGAACGCGCTGGAAAATTCGCTGTCGATGGGCCGCACCGCGCGCCAGGACAACGCCAAGCTGCCACGTGCGGAATTCCTCAACGAGCAGGGGCTGATCTTTGGCGCGAGCTACGAATCGGCGGCGATCATCCCCGACGGCAGCCCGCCGCCGGCGGTCGAGGACCGGGTGACGCAGTATATGCCGTCGGCCCGTCCCGGCGGCCGCGCGCCCCACGCCTGGCTGGAGCGCTGCGGCGAGCGGATGTCGACGATCGACCTGTTCGGCGGCCGGTTTGTGCTGCTGGCCGGTACAAAGGGGCATGGGTGGCGCGAGGCGGTCGGCCATGTCGCGACGGCCGCACGGCCCGAACTCGTCGCTCACACGATCAGCGGCGATGACGAATTCTCCGACCCGGATGGTGCGTGGCGCAACCTCTACGAACTCGACGAAGACGGCGCCGTGCTGGTGCGGCCGGACGGTTATGTCTGCTGGCGTAGTCATGGTGGCGTTACGGCAGTTGAAGAAGTGCTGAGCACCGCATTCGATCGCGTACTCGGCCGCGGTTGAGGCAGGTTCTGCCCCTCACCCGTCCATCGCTGCGCGATGGCCACCCTCTCCCCGCAAGCGGGGCGAGGGGATTAACAGATACTCCCTCTCCCCGTAAACGGGGAGAGGGTTGGGGTGAGGGGCAGCCGAGCCCCCGTCAGATGACCTTCCGCGTCCGCAGATCGGCGATCTGCGCCGGCGTGTAGCCGACGCCCGCCAGCACCTCGTCGTTATGCTCGCCGAGTTCGGGGGCGATGCCGAGTTTGGGCGGCGTTTCCGAGAAGTGCCAGGGCGAGCCGTGCACCTTTAGCCGCTTGCCGTATTTCGGGTAATCGACCTCGGCGACATAGCCGTTGGCGATCACATCGGGGTCGTTGGAGCCTTCGAGCAACGTGTTGATCGGCGCCGAGACGATATCGGCGCGGCGCAAGATCTCGACCCATCGGTCGCGCGGGCCGGTGGCGAACAGCTCCCCGAGCGTGCGCAGCAGGGTTTCGCGCCGCTCGTCGGAAGCGATGATGACGCCGAGCTTGCCGAAACCCGCCTTCTCCAGCGCATCGTAAAAGCCGAGCGCGGTCGTCGCGTTGCGCCACGGCCCCTCGTTGCTGAGCTGGAAGACAAAAGGTTTGCCGTCCTTGTCGTTAAAACTTGAGCTGATGCCGGGCCGCTCGGGCGTGCCAGTGATGCGCGCCTGGCCGGTGACGGGATCGCGATCGCACCACATCGCGGTGGTCAGCGTCCAGCCCATCAGCCGGATCTGCCCGCCGAGCAGCGAGCAATCGACTTTCTGGCCGATGCCGGTGGCGCGGGCATGGGTCAGCGCCGCGAGCGCGCCGCCAAAGGCGAGGATCGCGCAGGTCTCGTCGGCGACCGAGACGATGCCGGTGCGCAGCGGCTGGCCGGGGGTCGAGTAGGCCTGGGCGATGCCGCCCATAGCCTGCGCCATCGAGTCGGTGCCGGGCAGGTCGGCATGCGGCCCCTTCGGCCCGTAGCCCGAGATCGACATATAGACCAGACGAGGGTTGACCTTGCGCAGTTCCTCATAGCCAAACCCGTTCTTCTCGGCCGCGCCGGGGCGGAAGTTCTGGCCGAAGATATCGGCCTCGGCGACCAGCTTCTTGAGGATGTCGCGCCCCTCCTGTTCCTTGAGGTTGAGGGTAACGCTCTTCACGCCGCGGTTGTTGGTCTCGAAATAGGTGCTCGGCATGCCCGGCAGCACGGTCGAGCCGCGCGAATTGTCGCCGACCCCCGGCACCTCGATCTTGATGACCTCAGCACCGAGATCGGCCATCAGCATATAGGGCACCGTGCCCGCCTGCGCCGTCGAGCAGGCGACGACCTTGACGCCTTGAAGCGGTCCGTGCGGTTCGGTCATGGCCATCTCCTGCTGCGAGTTGCCGAAGCCATCGCAGAGTAGGTGACGCCGCCGCCTGCGTCATCCCACCCCCTGTTATCCCGGTTAGTTGGAGGAAATTAGCAGGCGGAACAGGTAATCCGCGGGCCGTCGCGGAGGACAATATGGCAACATTTCGATCGACGAATAGTCGCAGTGAAGGCCGAGGCCGCCGACCTGAAGCGAGGTGTTCACGCCGGCCGGGCGTTATCGTCGGCATTTCCATCCCGACGAACGCACAAACTGTCAAAGTGACGGATCGGACAGCAACGGTCGTTCCATCGCCCAAACCAACGGAATGGATCGGCGCCAGGACCGCCGCGACACCCGACAAGACTGTCGTCAGGAGAATGGGGCCGTCGGCGCGGACAAGCGCAACTGCAAACAGCAAGGCCGCCAGAACTAGGCTGGGCTGGTTCCGGCACTCCCGCGCGCGGGTTCCCCGGTCGAGCCCGGCATGGCGACGGAAATCGATCGGATTTCCGCGACCCTGCTAGTGCTTGATTAATCCCATCAGGGATTTGCGCAATTCGGGCACCGCGCCGACCGCGAGGCCGGCGGCAAGGGCCGCGCCGACCGTGCCGTAGGGATGGGCGCGCGTCGTATTGACGATCTGCTGCGCCGCAAGCGCGCCCAAATCGGCGGCAATCCCGTTGGCGACGCCATTGGCGCTGGGCGAGGTCTGCGCCGCCGGCAGCGCCGGCCGCCGCGGCGTTCGCATCGCCCATTTGGCGACGAGCGCAACGACCACGGCCAGTACCAAGCCGGCAAGCCCGGTGAGCCCGGCCGCCGCGGACGGCCGCAGGCCCGTTTCCTCGAACAGCAGCATCAGGGCGTGCCCAAGGAACAGCAGCGTGACGGCAAGCACCAGCAGCGCGACGACGCCGGCCGCCGCGGCGACGCCGATGCGCGCCGAAAAGCTGCTCACCGCGGTCTAGCCGCGCCGCGCGTTGAGCAGCATGCCAAGAACAAGACCGGTGGCGAATGACGCGAGCGCCGAAGCGAACGGCCGTTCTTCGATCTCCTGGGACACGTTCTGCGCCTGGCGGCGCACCTCGCCCCACATCTTCTCGGCCAATTCCTGAGCCTTACCGCTCGCCTGATTGACGCCGTTGCTCGCCAGCGAACGGATATCCGTCGTCATTTTGGCGAAATCGGCACGCAGCTGCGCGATGTCCGCTTGCAGCGTCGTGAGGTCGCTTTCCATCGATGCGGCCATAGTCCGCCTCCGTTGTTGCGGTCTACAGAACGTTCGCAATCGCCAAAAGGTTCAGCGGCGCCGTCGTTATTCGGCTGCCGTCGGCGTTGCCGATCGGTCGGTGCTTAGCCGACCAGCACCGCCTTGCCGATGACTTTGCGGTCGATCACCGTCTGCATCGCGTCGGCGGCCCGCTCCAACGGAAAAGAATGCGAGATGCGCGGCTTCAGCTTGCCCTCGCCGGCGAGCTCGACGAGCAGCTTGGTGTTGGCGCGGCCTAGTTCCGGGTTGTGCTCGGTGACGCCGCCAAGCCGCACGCCGATCACTTCGAGGCACTTGATCAAGAGGTAGTTGGTGCGCGGCGTCGACGGCCCGCCGCCGAGAAAGCCGAGCACCAGGATGCGTCCGCCAAACGCCAGGCAGCGCAGCGACTCGTCAAAGACATGCGCGCCGATCGGGTCGTAGCAGATATCGACGCCATCATGCGCGCCGGTGATCTCCTTGACCCGGTCGCGAAAGCCTTCGCGGTAATCGATCGCGTAGTCGGCGCCTTCTTCAAGGCAGACCTGGCGCTTCTCCTCGGTCGAGGCGGTGGCGATGACCTTGGCGCCGAACAGCTTGGCGACCTGGATCGCGGCGATGCCGATGCCGCCGGCGGCGCCGTGGATCAGCACCCACTCGCCGGCCTGCAACCGGCCGCGCTGGATCAGCGCGTGGTAGGCGGTGTGATAAGCGCCGCGAAATACCGCCGCCGCTTCGAGGCTCATCGCCGCCGGGACGGGATCGCAATCGGTCTCCTTCGAATTGGCCAGCGTGCCGAACGCGCCCAGTCGCATCCGGTTCATGATCCGGTCGCCGATCTTGAAACGGGTGACGCCATCGCCCACCGCGACGACCTCACCCGCCGCTTCGTTGCCGGGGACAAAGGGCGGCTCCGGGCGGAACTGGTACTTCCCGGCGAGCATCAGCACGTCGACATACTGCACGCCGCGCGCCGACATCCGCACCTGCACCTCGCCGGGAGCGGGCGGCGGCGGATCGGGAAGATCGCGCAGGGCCAGCACCTCCGGCCCGCCGAACGCCTCGCAGACAACTGCCTTCATCGACTATCTCCAATCATCGATCGCATAGATTCCGGGCCGGCTGTAGCCCGCCTCGTTCGGCCGATGCATATTGACCACGTTCATCAGCGCCCGAAACCCGCGAGCGGTCATCTGGCGATAGGCCTCCTCGCGGCCGGTGCTGACGCCGGCCACCACCTTGCCCATGCCGACGGCGGCTGCGAGCGCGCCCGCCGCGTCGAACAGCTTGGCGAAGCGCTCGTCGGCGCCAGGCCCGCAGCGCGCCGCGCCGAACTTGATGAACAGCGCATCGGCCTGCGCCTCACTCGCCGGACCCCAATGGCACACGGCGAACCCGCCGAGCCGGCTCGGCCCATCCCACAGCAACAGGGTATCGCCATGACCGCGCGCCGCGTTGGTGCGGATTTCGGCGCGCAGGTCGAGGCCGTCGTAAAGCTCGTCGGTCAGCGCAAGACTGGCGTCCTCGGCGGCGGCACGCCCGTCGGGCGCGAGCAGCGTATAGCGCGCATATTCCGGCAGCGTTCCCGGCTGCGCCGCCGCCGTCATGACGGCGCTCAGAAAGCGCGGGTGGAAGCCGAATTTCTGGTAGAGATGGATGTGCTTGGTGCTGTGCGGAAACGTGCACAGCCCGGCATGCTTCAGCCCCCAACGCTCGAACTGGCCGGACGCCGCGGCGACGAGCGGCTGCGCGAGGCCGCGGTCCCACAAATCGGGGCGGATGGACAGCGGGCCGAAAAACCCAAAACTGCCCCAGCGCGTCGCAAAATTAGATCCCGCCAGCGCGCCGTCGCAGTCGACGGCGAAGGATGCGGTGTGCTCGCAACCGTGGCGGCCGTAAATATAGTCGAAATCGGTCCAGAAATTGTCGAGATCGGGCACGCCGAGGAAGGTGCCGAACGCGCGCCGGACGATGCGCTGCGCCTCGGGCAGGTCGCGTTCGCTCAAGGGTCGTGCGTCTGGCATGCCGGGCCTCACGGGTTTCCGAAATGCTATATCGCCGCCCCGCCGATGGGCGCAACCGGCGGCTTTCCGGCGCCGGCGACAGCCGCGCGCTGCGTTAAATTCGCGCGGCCGGGCGGTTTTCTTGACAGGATTTGCTGCGGCGAACCATTGTCACGCCGCGCCAGATGCAAAAACGGCGGCTTGCCGCTGCCACGCGGCAACGATTGGGGAGGAAGTGCATGCGTTTAGGACTTTGCCTGGGCTTGGCCCTTGGCGTCGCGGTGGGCACATCCGCCGCCGCGCGAGCGGCGGATCCGATCAAAATTGGCTTTCCCATGCCGCTGTCGGGGCCGGCCGCGGTCTATGGCGTCCCCGTCACCAAGGGCGCGCAGATGGCGGTCGAGGAGATCAACGCCAAGGGTGGCGTGCTCGGGCGCAAGCTCGAATTGCTGTCGCGCGACAGCAAGGCCAACGCCGACGAGGCGGTGCGGCTCGCCCGCGAATTGATCATCAAGGACAATGCGGATTTCCTCTCCGGTACGCTGACCTCGGCGGAGGCGCCGGCGGTCTCGACCATCGCCAAGGAAAACAAGGTCGTCTTCCTCGCGCCGGTGGCCAAGACCACCAAGCTGACCGCGCCCGAGAACCTGCACCCCTACGTCTTCCGCATCGCCTCCAACACGCTGATCGAAGGGCGCCAGATGGCGTCGATGGTGGCGAAGTGGCCCGACGTCAAGACGGTCGGCACCATCGCCCCGGACTATGCCTACGGCCGCGACGCGGTGGCGGCGTTCACCGAGTATCTGAAGAAGCTGAAGCCCGAGATCCAGATCATCGATCAGCAATGGCCGAAGCTCGGCGAGCCGGACTTTACCCCCTTCATCACCGCGCAGATGAGCAAGAAGCCCGACGCGATCATGTGCGACGTGTTTGGCGGCGACTTCGTGACTTTCGCCAAGCAGGCGGCGCCGCTCGGCTATTTCAAGGCCATCAACAATCGCCTGATCGACGGCGGCGAGGTCGGCACGGTCGACGCGGCACTGGCCCTGGGCGGCGATTACCCTTACGGCATCACCTCCGACACCTACGATCCCGTGGTCTGGGCCGGCGGCAACGAGCCGCCCGAGCACAAGGCCTATGTCGAGCATCTGAAGGCCTTCATGAAGTCCGATTACGGCTCGGGCTGGGCGATCCAGGGCTACTCGGCGATCCAGGCGCTCGCGGCGGCGATTCAGAAGGCGGGCTCGGTCGATAATGAGAAGGTGGCGGCGGCGCTGCTCGGCCTCACCTTCGACACCCCCGGCGGCAAGCGCACGATCGACCCGAAGACGCACGAGACCCAGGCAGGCGAGTTCTGGGGCGAGATGGTCAAGGACGCGGCCTATCCCTTCGCGGTGATGAAGACGCCAGCCTATTACGACCCGCAGCCCTTGATGAACTGAGACATGGCCGCGTCGAGCCGACGCCGGCGCAGCCCGACCGGCGGCGCGGCGGCGGTTCGCGCGGCCTGAGAAAAGGGGAAGGTGCCAAGCGCGGTGAGTTTTTCTGCGTTGTTCAGCCAGTTCATGGGCGGCCTCACCGCGGCCATGTTCCTGTTCCTGATCGCTTCCGGCCTGTCGCTGATCTTTGGCGTGCTGCGCGTTCTGAATTTCGCGCACGGCTCGTTCTACATGCTCGGCGCCTATCTCGCCTGGCAGATCGTGCATTGGGTGACGACGGCGACGGGACATTTCTGGCTCGCCGCGATCGGCGCGGCGGCCGGCGTCGCGATCCTCGGCGGCGTCATCGAACGCTGCCTGTTCCGTTTTCTCTATGGCCGTGAGGAGCTCTACCAGCTGCTGTTCACCTACGCGCTGGTGCTGATCCTCGGCGATGCCGCCAAGTTCGCCTGGGGCACCGAACAGCTTTCGGTATCCCGGCCGGCGCTGCTCAACGGCGGCTTTGAGGTGTTCGGCACGATCCTGCCCTATTACAACCTCTTCATCATCGCGATCGGACCGCTGATCGCGCTCGGCGTGTGGCTGATGCTGACCCGCAGCGGGCTTGGCCGGATGGTGCGCGCCGCCGCGCTCGATCGCGAGATGCTCGATGCGCTCGGCGCCAATGTCGGCTGGCTCTATACCGGGATGTTCATGCTGAGCTCGGCGCTGGCGGGGCTGGCTGGCGCGCTGGTAACGCCGATCCAGGGCATCGTCCCCGGGATGGATGTCGAGATCATCGTCCAGGCCTTTATCGTCGTGGTGATCGGCGGGTTGGGCTCGTTCTGGGGCACGTTCTGGGGGTCGGTGCTCTACGGCCAGGTGCTGTCCTTCGGCATTTTGGTCTTCCCTGGGTTTTCACTGTTCTCGGTCTTCGCGTTGATGGCGGTGATCTTGATCGTCAGACCTTGGGGCCTGTTCGGCAGGCCGATCCGATGAGAAACCTCGCCGCGCGCGTTCCCGTGGACGCTGATCGTCTTTCTCCTGGCGCTGCTCGTGCCGTGGTTTGGCGGGCGCTACTACACGTTTGTCGCCACGCAGATCCTGATCTACGCGCTGTTCGCGATGAGCCTCAACCTGCTGCTCGGGGTGACGGGCCTGGTCTCGTTCGGCCATGTCGCCTATTTCGGCATCGGCTCGTATGTCTGCGGCATCCTGATGAAGACGCTGGGCGTGCCGTTCTTTATCGCCTTTCCCGCCGCCGGGATCGGCGCCGGGCTGTTCGCGCTGGTGTTCGGCTATTTCTGCGTGCGCCTGACGAAAATCTATTTCGCGATGCTGACGCTGGCGTTTTCGCAGATCGTCTGGGCGATCTGCTTCAAGTGGAACGACGTGACCGGCGGCGATCAGGGGCTACCGGACGTGCCGTTCCCCGATCTGCACTGGATCGCGAGCCTGCCGGGCTTTGGCCATTTTCGCATCGGCGACCAGTTCTATTTCCTCGTCCTGATCCTCGTCATGCTGTGCGTCGCGGCATTGCACCGGGTGCAGCTGTCGCCGTTCGGCCGGGTGCTGACGACGATCCGCGAAAACCCGGAGCGCGCGGCGTTTGTCGGCGTCAATGTGCGGCTCTACGAGCTCGCCGCGTTTACCGTCGCCGGCGTCTTCGCCGGGTTCTCCGGCGCGCTGTTCGGCATCTTCAATCGCGGCGTCTTCGCCGACTATGTGTTCTGGTCGAAATCGGCCGATGTGATGATCATGACCATCCTCGGCGGGATGAACCATTTCTGGGGCCCGGCGGTCGGCGCCGCGGTGCTGACCATCCTCAACCAGCAGATCACCTCCTACACCGAGTATTGGCCGCTCGTGCTCGGCACGATCCTGGTATTGCTGCTCTTCGGGTTTCCCGGCGGGATCATGGGCGCGCTCGACGCCGGCTGGGCCCGGCTGATGCATCGGCGCGGCAATGCTTGAAGTCACCAAACTGCGCAAGTCCTTCTCGGGCTTTGTCGCGGTCGGCGACGTCTCGTTCACGGTCGAGACGCAGCAGATCGCCGCGGTGATCGGCCCGAACGGCGCCGGCAAGTCGACGCTGTTCAACCTGATCACCGGCCATCTCGAGCCCGACAGCGGCAGCGTGACGCTCGACGGGCGCGACATCACCGGGATCCGGCCGCACAAGATCTGCGGCCTCGGCCTCGGGCGCTCGTTTCAGCGCACCAACATCTTTCCGCGCCTCACCGTGTTCGAGAATGTGCAGGCGGCCTATCTGGTGCATCGTGGCCGGGGGCGCGATTTCTGGTCGCGCGCGGAAAGCTTCTACCGCGACGAGACCGCGGCGCTGCTCGCCTCGATCGGCCTCGAAGGTCGCGAAAACATCATTGCCGGCACGCTGAGCTATGGCAACCAGAAGCAGCTCGAACTCGGGCTGGCACTGGCCAGCGACCCGGCGCTGCTGCTGCTCGACGAGCCGACCGCCGGAATGTCGGCGACCGAGACGCACGACACGATCGCGCTGATCGAGAAGATCGCCAGCGAGCGGGCGCTGACCCTGCTGTTCACCGAGCACGACATGGATGTCGTGTTCCAGATCGCGCAAAAGGTCGCCGTGCTGCACCAGGGACGGCTGATCGCCGACGGCGCTCCCGCCGAGGTACGCGCCGACCCCGAAGTGCGCCGCGTCTATCTGGGCGAGCACTAGTCCGATGTCATTGCGAGCGCAGCGACGCAATCTCGGTCCGTCTTGGCACTTTGTAGCGGAAGCCGCCGCCAGTTTCGTCACCCCCGCGAAGGCGGGGGTCCAGGGGCAGCCGCCCCGTCGCTCGCCCTGGATTCCCGCCTTTGCGGGAATGACGAGAATTGGGTTGCGATGACGACCGCCCCTCTCCTTTCCGTCGACAACATCGAGACCGCTTACGGGCTGAGCCGCGTGCTCTTCGGCGTGTCGCTTGAGATCAACGCCGCCGAATGCGTCTGCCTGCTCGGGCGCAACGGCGTCGGCAAGTCGACGACAATGCGCTCGATCATGGGCCTCACGCCGCCGAGCAGCGGGCGCATCGCCTGGAAGGGACAGGACATCACCAGCTGGGCGCCGCACCGGATCGCCCGCGCCGGGATCGGCTTTGTGCCCGAGGATCGCCGCATCTTCGCGGAGCTCAGCGTGTGGGAGAATCTCGATGTCGCCGGCCGCGCCGGCGGGCGCCGCGGCCACTGGACGGTGGAGACGGTCTATGAGCTGTTCCCGGTGTTGCGCGAATTGCGCAACCGCCAGGGCGGTTTCTTGTCCGGCGGCGAGCAGCAGATGCTGACCATCGGCCGCACGCTGATGGGCAACCCGGAGCTGCTCTTGCTCGACGAGCCGTCCGAGGGCCTCGCGCCGTTGGTGGTCGAGACGCTGCGTGCCAAGATCGGCGAGCTGCGCGACCAGGGCCTGACCATCCTCCTGGCCGAGCAGGGCGTCGAATTTTCCCTGTCGCTGGCCGACCGGGTCTACGTGCTGGAAAAAGGCGAAGTCCGCCACGCCGGCCCGGCCGCCGAGCTGCGCGACGACAAGGCCCTGCGCGAGCGCCTGATGGCGCTGTAGGCGAGCGGAGCGCCTGTGCGTCCTTCGAGACGCCCGTTTCGCGGGCTCCTCAGGATGAGGACCGTAGTGCCATCTGCAATCCTTCCTCATCCTGAGGAGCGCCCCTAGGCGCGTCTCGAAGGACGCAACCTCGTCGTGCAGCGATGGGGCCGTTGCCGGGCGTCGGGGCTACGGCGCACCTTGACTAGCGTCGCCGCCGGCGGTGCGCGCGAAGCGCTCGGTGCGGTAGTCGGCGACGGTGATCGGCGGATAATTGCGGGCGCCGTCGCCCTGGAGCGGTGCGATCTCGGCGTCGTAATTGGGAATGAAAAACATCCCGAGCGACAGCCGGCGGCTGCGCCAGGCATCGCCGGTGGCGGGGTTGACGACGCGATGCAAGGTCGACTGCCAACGATCGTTGGTCCACCGCATCATCAGATCGCCGATATTGACCGTGAACGCGCCGTCGCTGCGCGGCGCGGCGACCCAATTGCCGGCGCGGTCCCTGACTTCGAGCCCGCCGATGTCGTTGTCGCTATAGATCAGCGTCATCATCCCGAGGTCGCTATGCGCGCCGGCGCGCAACTGCCCCGGCAGCGGCGCGGCGCCGAGCGGCGGGTAGTGCATCAGCCGCAGCTGGCTGATGTGCTTGTCGATCTTGTCGGCGAACCAGTCGGGCGGCAGGTCGAGCGCGACCGCGAAGATCTCGCACAGCGTGCGCGCCAGCCCCTCGACCGCCCGCCAATAGGCTTCGAGCGCCGGGCGCAGGCTCGCCGGCCGCGCCGGCCACAGATTGGCGGCAAAGCTGGGATAGGCCGTCGGGCCGGTGAAATAGGGATCGTCCGGCAGATCGTAAGGGCCGATCGCGAACAGCTCCTTGAGGTCCGCCGGGGTCTCGTTGCCGCGCAGCCGCGCCAGCCGCTCGTCGCCTTCCGCGATATAGCCGCGGTTCTGCTCCGGCCGCGGCCGCTTGACGAGCAGCTTCTCCGTGACGGGAAGCGTGAAGAACTCGTAGGACGCGGCGATCAGATCATCGATGACCGCGGCCGGAATGCCGTGGCCGGTTACGGCGAAGAAGCCGATCGTCTCGCACGCATCGCCGATGCGGCACGCGACTGTCGCGCGTTCCGCTGTCGAGGCTCCCGGCCGGCTGAACGCCGCGATGTCGATCACCGGGAAGGCAGACATCAGCTGTCGCCCATCCTCAAGGCGGCGATGAAGGCGGATTGCGGGATGTCGACCTGGCCAAATTGGCGCATCCGCTTTTTGCCTTCCTTCTGCTTTTCGAGCAGTTTCCGCTTCCGGGTCACGTCGCCGCCGTAGCATTTGGCGAGCACGTCCTTGCGCAGCGCCTTGACCGTCTCACGGGCGATGACGCGGCCGCCGATCGCGGCCTGGATCGCGATCTGGAACAGTTGGCGGGGGATCAGGTCCTTCAGCCGCTCGCAGAGCGCGCGGCCGCGGCGCTCGGCCTGGGCGCGGTGGACGATGAGGGCGAGCGCGTCGACCGGCTCCTGGTTGACCAGGATGTTCATCAGCACCAGATCGCTCTCGGCGTAGCCGTCGAGCTGGTAGTCAAAGCTGGCGTAGCCGCGGCTGACCGATTTGAGCCGGTCGTAGAAGTCGAACACCACCTCGTTGAGCGGCAGCCGATAGACCAGCATCGCGCGGTTGCCGGCATAGGTCAGGTCGAGCTGAGTACCGCGCCGCTCCTCGCATAGCGCCAGGATCTGGCCGAGAAAGTCGTCGGGCACCAGGATCGTCGCCTTGATCCACGGCTCCTCGATATGGTCGATGCGCACGGGGTCGGGCATGTCGGCCGGGTTGTGCAGCGTCAGCACCCGGCCGTTGGTCTGGTGCACGCGATAGACCACCGAGGGCGCGGTGGTGATCAGGTCGAGGTCGAATTCGCGGCTGAGCCGCTCCTGGACGATTTCCAGATGCAGCAGGCCGAGAAAGCCGCAGCGGAAGCCAAAGCCGAGCGCAGCCGAGGTCTCCGGCTCGTATTCGAAGCTGGCGTCGTTGAGCCGCAGCTTGCCGAGGCTTTCGCGGAGCTTTTCGTAATCGGCGGTGTCGACCGGAAAGAGGCCGCAGAACACCACCGGCTGCAGCGGCTGAAACCCGGGGAGCGGGGTTTCCGCCGGACGGCGGTCCTCGGTGATGGTGTCGCCCACCCGGCAATCGGCGACGGTCTTGATGCCGGCGGTGATAAAGCCGATCTCGCCCGGCCCGAGCACAGGCGCCATCACCGCCTTAGGGGTGAAGACGCCGACGCGCTCGACCTGGTGCGCTGCACCGGTCGCCATGAGGCGGATCTTCTGGCCGGGGGTCAACGACCCATCCTTGACCCGCACCAGGATCACCACGCCGAGATACTGGTCGTACCAGCTGTCGACGAGCAGCGCCTTGAGCGGCGCCCCGGCATCGCCCGTTGGCGGCGGCAGGCGGGTCACCAGCGCCTCCAGCACGCCCTCGATGTTGATCCCGGTCTTGGCCGAGATCAGAACCGCATCGCTGGCGTCGAGACCGATCACGTCCTCGATCTGCTCCTTGACGCGGTCCGGCTCGGCGGCGGGCAGGTCGATCTTGTTGAGCACTGGCACGATTTCGTGCCCGGCGGCGACCGCCTGATAGACATTGGCAAGGGTCTGCGCCTCGACCCCCTGGCTCGCGTCGACCACCAGCAGCGACCCCTCGCACGCCGCCAGCGAGCGGCTGACCTCGTAGGCGAAGTCGACATGGCCCGGCGTGTCCATCAGGTTGAGGACATAGTCCTCGCCGTTCTTGGCGCGATAGTCGAGGCGCACCGCCTGCGCCTTGATGGTGATGCCGCGCTCGCGCTCGAGCTCCATGGTGTCGAGCACCTGCTCGCGCATCTCGCGCGCCTCGAGCCCGCCGCAGGCCTGGATCAGCCTGTCGGCGAGCGTCGACTTGCCGTGGTCGATATGCGCGATGATCGCGAAATTGCGGATATGGCTGAGCGGTGTCGTCATCGTGCTCCCGGGGATTGGCCCGGAACATAGGGATGCGGCGTTACAGGATCAACGCAGGCGCGCAACTCACAGCGGTGCGATGGCGATGCCCAGCGCCTGCGCGGCAGCGACCAGCCGGCTGTCATAGCTGGCGAGCTCGACAGATTCGCCACTGGCGCGAAGATGATGCATCGTTGCCAGGTGCAGGGCATCGAGTGTCCGCAGCGGCCTCGGTAGCGGCTGTAAGGCTCTGGCGAGAACTGGCCGCTCCATATCGATCAGCTCCACGCCCGTCAGCAGCGTCGCCGCCTCTGCCGCATGCGAATCGGTCCGTCCGTAGGCATGCACGCGATTCCATACTTCGTATTCCAGCAGCCGGCTGGAAACCATGGGCTCGGTCCAGAAGATTGGAGCCGGAGACCGGGCTTCGAAGAACAGTCGGGCAAGCGCAACCGAACTGTCGATGTAAATCACCAGCGATCTTCTCGGTCGCGGTCCAGGTCCGCCATGAGCTGTTCTAACGTCAGCCCTGGTATCGGTTTGGGTTTTGGCGGCCAGTTCGCGTCGCGTTTCGCCGGAGTGATCCAACCCTCGCGTATCCCGCGCTCGCGCCAAGATTCCGTCTTGGACTGGGGCGGCACGATCTCGGCCACGGTGCGGCCGCGGTCGGTGATGACGATGGTCTCGCCCGCCGCCGCGGCGCGAACGTATTCGCTGAGCTTGTTTTTGAGGACTTTGAGGCCGACGGTGCGCATACGGACAAAGTGGCTACTAGAGGCTCCTTCAACAAGCGGGGGTCATCAGCGGCGCAGCACGCCGGCCTCAAGGTCGCCGCCGCGCGGCGCTGGCGGCCAGCGTGTCTTTGGCGTAGACGATCGGCTGATTGAGAAACGGATCGGCCGCGGTCCCGACCGGCTGAAACGGCACGCCGAGGTTGGGCAACTGAATGCTCTGCTCGAAATTGAAGATGTTGTTCGGGTCGTATTTCTTTTTGACCTGCTGCAGCGTGGGATAAAAATTTCCCCAATATTGCTGCGGATAGTTCGGCAGACCCCGGCGCGGGTAGTTCTGGTAGCTTTCGCCGTTGAAGTAGGGTTGCATCAGCGTCATGTAGCCGTCGAGCCATTGCTTGGCTTGGATTTCGCCGCCGGTGGTGATGTCCCAAAACACGTCGACAAAAAAGTCCATCGCCGCGGTGCGATGCATAAAGGCGTTGCCCCCGAACGGGGCGCTGTTGATCGCGCCGCCGTAAGGCTCGATGACCAGGGTGTTGTAGATGCTGGGGGTCGTCTTGTAGTAGTCGATGACCGTCTGCCAATCCGAAAGCGCCAGCGGCTGCTGGATGTAGCCGGACTGCTTATCCTCGGCGAGCGGGACGCCCTCGGGCAGTTGCGGAATATCGTAAGGCGTCGCCAGCAGGTCGTAGTTGATCTGGGCGTAAGTGCCGAGCTGCTTCAGCGAATGGTTCGGCGGCGGCCCGGCGCCCGGCAGCGCCAGAAGCGGCGCGATCGCGGCATCGAGTTCCGCCTCGGTGCCGTCGAACATGATGCGCATCATCAACACCGGCGTATTGTTTTGCGCGGTGATGACCGTCATGTAGCCGAGCGTGCTCGGCGCCCCGCTCAGCATGTAGTTGTTCTGCATTTCGTAGAGCGCCGCCGCCGCGTTATCGAGCGGCCATTGCAACCACACGCCCCACACCGCCGGCAGCTCGTAGAGCTGGTAGAGAACATTCAGCAGGACGCCGAAATTGTTGCCCGTGCCGCCGCGCACGGCCCAGAACAGATCGCCGTTGGTGGTCGGGTTCGCGGCGACGACCGAGCCGTCGGCCAGCATCATCTCGAACGCGAGCACGTTGTCGCAATTCATGCCGAATTCACGCGATGTGAACCCGTAGCCGCCGCCTTGCATATAGCCGCCGACGCAGACCTCCGGGCAGCCGCCGCCGGGCGTATGCAGCCCGTAGGTCGCAAGGTAGGTGTTGAGGGTGCCGAACGGCGTGCCGGGCCCGGCGATCAAGCCAAACGGGGTCGGCGGCGGCAGGAACGGTGGCAAGAAACAATAATTGAGGCCGCTCGTGTCGATGACCAGCCCGCCGTCATTGATGCAATAGCCGGCAGTGCTGTGGCCGCCGGATCGGCACACAAAGGGCACGCTGTTCTGTTGTGCCCAGGAAAGGCAGCAAGCAACATCCGATTCGCCGGTGCAATAAGCGATCAGCGCCGGAAAGCCTGGGAAGGCGAGGTTGGCGATCTGACAGTCCTTGGCGTAGTTGGGGCTGTTCGGCCAGACCAAATTTCCCTCGAAACACGACATGCCCGCAGGATCGAAACCATGCGACCTCAAGGCCAGGGCGTTGTTGGTTCGGCGCGCGACGGCGATCGGATGTCTGCGGAACGGCATGGCTCACCTCCATCGGTGACGAGACGGGCGGCCTCGCTCGCGACAGTAACGAGGCCGGACATTACCGGCAATTCACAGTCGAACGCGGCGTGGCGCGGCTCGATCCAAAGACTTTACGACGAAAATGCGACAGATCAGGTGATGGCCGCGAACAGGCGATTAGGACCGCACGGCGCGGCGAGGTATTGTGGGCGCGGAAGGTTGGTGAACCAGGCGTGCTGATGGGGTCTGCCGTACGCACCAGGACGACGAGCGAGCGGGCGCTGCGTGGCGAACTCGAAGCGGCACAGGCCGAGTTGCGCAGCGTTCACGACGTGCAAGCCGCCATCACGCACATTCTCGAGTTGGTCAATACCTCCCGCGCCGATCCGCAGCCGGTGATGCAAGCGATCGTCGATCACGCGCTGAACTTGTGCGACGGCCGGTTTGCCGACGTGTTCCTCTCCGACGGGAAGTTGGTTCATCTGGCGGCGCATAACTTCGTCGCGGAAGCCCATGCGGCCGACCCCGGCGCCGACCTGCAAAAGAACTATCCCCAGCCGCTCGAACTGATGTCGCTGCCGGCGAAGGTGATGCTCGCCGGCGAAGTCATGCAATTCCCCGATGTGCTGACCGATCCGCACGTTACGGATCTGACGCGCCGGCACGCCAACGCCCTCGGCTATCGCGCCGGGATCATGATCCCCATGATGCATGACGGCGCGGCGATCGGCGTGATCGGCGTGGCCCGCGCCCAGGCCGGCGAATTCCCCGAACGGCTGGTGCGGGTGCTCCAGACCTTCGCCGATCAGGCAGCAATCTCGGTCGAGAATGCGCGGCAGTTCAATCGTCTCAGCGAAGCGCTCGATCAGCAAACCGCCACAGCCGATCTGCTGAAGCTCGTCAGCGGATCGAATTTCGCGCTGCAGCCTGTCCTCGACGCACTCATCCAATCGGCCGCCCGTCTGTGCGGCGCGGAGAATGCCTTCGTCTTTTTGCTCAGCGACGGGTTCTACCGCTTGGCGGCGGTACACGCGTTTTCGCAGGAATTCGTGGAATATCAGGCGCGGATGGGGCGGCTGGCGATCCCGCCCGGGCAGGGGACGCTGGTCGGGCGCACCGCGCTCGAGGCGAAGATGGTGCACATCCCCGATGTGCTCGCCGACCCCGATTACGAATGGCCAAGCTCGCAACGGGAAGCCGGGTACCGCTCGATGCTCGGCATTCCGTTGCTGCGCAACGGCGCGCCGATCGGCGTCATCGCGCTGACCCGGCGCCGCGCCGAGCCCTTTACCGACCCGCAAATCACCCTGGTCATGACCTTCGCCGATCAGGCGGTGATCGCGATCGAGAATGCGCGGTTGGTCATCGAGACGCGCGAAGCCTTAGAGCAGCAGACCGCCACCGCCGAGGTGCTTGGCGTGATCAACGCGTCGCCCGGCGACTTACGACCTGTGTTCGAGGCGATTCTCGAAAAGGCCCATGCGCTCGGCGTCGCGGAGCGCGGCACCTTGTTCCTGTTCGACGGAGAAATTTTCCGCGCCGCAGCGTCGCATGGCTATCCCGAAACGTCGGCGGAGCGACCACGCGCGATCCCGGTGCGAGACGATCCCCGTCTTGCCGCGCTGGTTGCCGGCGAGCCGATGGTCCACGTCGCCGACCTGACCCAGGTAGATGATCCGATCGCTCGCGCCGTCGCCGAGCGCGGCGGAGTTCGAACCAACCTGCTGCTGCCGCTGCGCAAGGACGGCACTCTGCTCGGCGTGCTCTCCTGCAACCGGACGGAAGTTCGTCCGTTCAGCGATAAGCAGATCGCGCTCCTCCAAAATTTCGCCGCTCAGGCGGTGATCGCGATGGAGAACGCACGGCTCATCACCGAGACACAAGAAGCACTCGACCGGCAGACGGCGACCGCCGAGGTGCTGGGCGTCATCAATTCGTCGCCGGGCGACCTGATGCCGGTGTTTGAGGCGATGGTCGACAAGGCCCGCCGCTTGTGCGACGCCGATTCCGGCCATCTCGCGTTGCCGGATGGCGGCGATTTCCGCACCGCGGTCGTCTCGGCGATGTCGTCTGAGTTGGAAGCATTGATCCGCGCTCAGTCTTACGCCCCCGGCCGCGGCACGGCGGTGGGCCGCGCCTTGGCCGAACGGCGCCCCGTTCAAATCGCCGACATCGGCGGCAACTCCGAGCATGCGGCTCCCCATGTCGCCGCCAAGGGCCTCATCCGCACGATCCTGGGCGTTCCGTTGCTGCGAGAAGGACAGCCGATCGGGGCCTTCGGCCTGTCGCGGCGACGGGTCGAGCCGTTTACCGAGCGGCAGATCGAACTGGTCCGCACCTTCGCCGACCAGGCGGTCGTCGCGATGGAAAACGCGCGGCTGCTCGGCGAATTGCGCGAGCGCACCGACGATCTGACGGAAGCGCTCGAATACCAGACCGCGACCAGCGATGTGCTCAAGGTCATCAGCCAGTCAGGGGATGAACTCGGCCCGGCGCTTCGCACGCTGCTGGAGACGGGAGCGCGACTGTGCAAGGCCGAGCAGGCGGTCATTACGCTGAGGAGCGCCGAGGACGGCCTCTACCATTATGGCGAGGCGTCCGGCTACGACCCCGCCTTCAAGGAACTGCTGGAGCAAAACCCGGTGGCACCAAGCCGCCACTCGCTGATCGGCCGGACGGCCCTCGAAGGGCAGGTCGTGCACATCGAGGATGCGACCGCCGATTTGGAATATAAATGGGCGGAGGCACTGCGCCTCGGCCTCTGGCATACCGGGCTTGGGGTGCCGCTGCTGCGCGACGGCGCGGTGATCGGCACCCTGGCTCTGACGCGCCGCCGCGTCGAACGTTTCACCGACAGACAGATCGAGCTGGCGCGAACCTTTGCCGATCAGGCGGTAATCGCGATCGAGAACGCCCGGCTGCTCGGCGAATTGCGCACGCGCACCGACGATCTGCAGGAAGCGCTCGAATACCAGACGGCGACCAGCGATGTGCTCAAGGTCATCAGCCGCTCGACCTTCGATTTACAACTGGTGCTGGACACGCTGAGCCGAACGGCCGCGCAGCTATGTGGCGCCAAGACCGCGGGCATCGCCATCCGCGAAGGCGACGTTTATCGACACATCTCGACATTTTCCTTGAACCCGGAGTGGGAGGGTCGGGTCAAGGGGCGGACCTTCGTCCCCGATCGCAGCACGATCGCCGGCCGGGTGGCGCTCGAAGGCAAAATTGTTCATGTGACCGATCTGGCGGCCGACGCCGAGTACGGCATGACCGAGGCCATTACCATCGGCGGCATGCGGACCATGCTCGGCGTGCCGCTGTTGCGCGAAAGCGAACCGATCGGCGTGCTGCTGGCCGCTCATGAAAAGGTACGTCCGTTCACCGAGCGGCAGATCGAACTGGTGCAGACGTTCGCCGACCAGGCGGTGATCGCGATCGAAAACGCCCGGCTGATCACCGAGACGCACGAGGCGCTCGATCAGCAGACCGCGACCGCCGAGGTGCTCGGCGTCATCAACTCGTCGCCGGGCGATCTCGCGCCGGTGTTCGATGCGATGCTCGAAAAGGCGGTGCGGCTCTGCGACGGCACGCAGGGGATATTTTGGACTTACGATGGAGACCGGTTCCTCGCAACGGCGTTTCTCGGCGTTACCCGGGAATTTGCCGCCGTCTTGCGCGAACCGGTGAGCCTGCCGCCGGAATCCCCGCTCGGCCGGGTCGTCGATGGCGAGCCTTACGTGCAGATCCTGGATATGGCCGACACCGAGGCCTACCACGCGGGATTCCCCCTGGTGCGCGCGGTGGTCGATCTCGGCCAGGTCCGCAGTCTCGTCGTCGTGCCGCTGGTAAAGGACGGAACCGCGGCAGGCATCTTTGCCATCGCACGCGGCGAGGTTCGGCCGTTTACCGACAAGCAGATCGCCCTGCTGCAAAACTTCGCGGCGCAGGCGGTGATCGCCACCGAGAACGCCCGGCTCATCACCGAGACGCGCGAGGCCTTGGATCAGCAAACCGCGACCGCCGAGGTGCTGCAGGTCATCAACTCGTCGCCCGGCGATCTCGCGCCGGTGTTCGACGCGATGCTCGACAAGGCGATGCGCCTGTGCGAGGCGGCGTTTGGCATCCTGTTCGTGCTCGACGGCGACGCGGCCGTCGCGTGCGCGTTGCGCAACGTTCCTGCGGCATTCAGCGACTATCTGGCCCGGGACCCGCCGCGAGCGCGGCCGGGCACGCTTCTCGGCCGCGCGCTGAGCGAGCGCGTGCCGCTCCAGGACCCGGATATTCTGGCCGGTGAACCTTATCGCAACCGCGCGCCGCTCGCCGTTGCCTCGGCGGAGCTTGCACATATCCGCACATTGTTGGCGGTGCCGCTCATCAAGGATGATGCGGTGTTGGGCGTCTTCGCGGTCTACCGCACCGAGGTTCGGCCGTTCACCGACAAGCAGATCGCGCTGCTGCAGAATTTCGCCGCGCAGGCGGTGATCGCGATGGAGAATGCGCGGCTGATCACCGAAACGCGCGAGGCACGGGATGCGGCGGAGGGGGCTCTGGGGGATTTGAAGGCGGCGCAGGGGCGGCTGATCCAGGCGGAGAAGATGGCCTCGTTGGGTCAGCTGACGGCGGGGATTGCGCACGAGATCAAGAACCCGCTGAACTTTGTGAACAATTTTGCCTCGCTCTCGGTGGAGCTGCTGGACGAGCTGAAGGCGGCGGCGGCGCCGGCGCTGGAGACGCTGGCGGACGACCAGCGCGAGGAGCTTGACGAGACGATCGGCCTGCTGACTGGCAATCTGGAAAAGATCGCCGAGCACGGCCGGCGCGCCGACAACATCGTCAAGTCGATGCTGGAGCATTCACGCGGGGTGTCGGGCGAGCGGCGCGAGGTCGACCTCAACGCACTGGTCGAGGAGTCGCTCAACCTGGCCTATCACGGTGCGCGGGCGCAGGACCAGAGCTTCAACATCACGCTGGAGCGCGATTTCGACAAGGCGCTGAAGCCGATCGAGGTGGTGCCGCAGGACATGACGCGGGTGTTCCTCAACCTGTTCGGCAACGGCTTCTACGCCGCCAACAAGCGGGCGCAGGCGGCGAACGGCGCCAACGGCGCTAATGGGACCGGCGGTGCAACCAAGGGCGGGTTCCGCCCCGTATTGCAGGTGGCGACGCACGAGGCGGGGGACGCGGTCGTGGTCCGGGTGCGCGACAACGGCACCGGCATCCCCGCCAGTATCAGGGACAAGCTGTTTCAGCCGTTTTTCACCACCAAGCCGACCGGCGAGGGGACCGGGCTGGGGCTGTCGATCTCGTACGACATCGTCACCCAGCAGCATGGCGGGACGATCGCGGTGGACAGCGAGGAGGGGTCATTCACCGAGTTCACGATCCGCCTGCCGCGGCCCGGGACAAAACAGGGAACGCCGCAGCGGGCGGGAAGCGGAGTGGTTGCATGAGCGTGAGCATCTTGGTGGTCGACGACGAGCCGGACGTGCCGGATCTGTTTCGCCAGCGCTTCCGGCGCGAGGCGCGGGCGGGGACCTATGTGCTGCATTTCGCGGCCTCGGGCGAGGAAGCGCTCGGCCAGCTCTCCGACGGGGTCGAGCCCGAGCTGATCGTGATCCTCTCCGACATCAACATGCCGGGGATGGACGGGCTCGAACTGCTGCGCGCGGTCAAGCAGCGCCGCCCCGATCTGCCGGTGATGATGGTGAGCGCCTATGGCGACGACGAGCGCCGCCGCCGCGCCGCCGAATACGGCGCCTTCGAGTTCGTCACCAAACCCGTCAACTTCGACACACTCAAGGAACAGCTCAGGCAACTGCCGGAGGCTAGGGTTTAGAATGGCTGCCGCCAAGATCCTCGCGGTCGATGACGAGCCCGATTTCGAGCAGCTGATCACCCAGCGTTTCCGCCGGCAGATCCGCGACAAGGAATTCGAGTTCCGCTTCGCACATCACGGTGAGGAGGCGCTGGCGGTATTGGCGGCCGAGCCGGACGTGGATCTGCTGTTGCTCGACATCAACATGCCGGTGATGGATGGACTGACCCTGCTTGGGGAGCTGCGCGAGCGGCGCATCGAGGTGCGCACGATCATGGTGTCGGCTTACGGCGACATGCAGAATCTGCGCACCGCGATGAACCGCGGCGCGTTCGATTTCGTCACCAAGCCGGTCGATTTCGGCGACCTCGAAATCACCGTCCGCAAGACGATCGACGATATCGCCCGGCTGCGCGACATCGATCAGCGCCGTAAAGCGGCGGAGCGGGCGCGGACCAATCTGGCGCGGTATTTCTCACCGCATTTCGCAACGATGCTGGCCGAGCGCGACGACCCGCTCGGCGCGGTGCGGCGGCAAAACATCGCCGTGCTGTTCTGCGACATCGTCGGCTTTACCCGGATGGCCGAGGCAATGGCGCCCGAGGCCGTGGTCACGATGCTGCGTCAGTTCCACGACCGGATGACGGCGCAAATCTTCGCCTGCGGCGGCTCGGTCGAGAAATATATCGGCGACGAGATTTTTGCGGTGTTCGGCGTGCCGGAGCCGACCGGGGAGGATGCCGGCAACGCGCTCAAATGCGGCCATATGATGCTGACCGCGCTCGAGACGTGGAACGATGAGCGCGAGGCGGCGGGCGAACCGCGACTGGCGATCGGCGTCGGGCTCAATTGCGGCGCGGCGGTGCTCGGCGATGTCGGCAGCGAGCATACGCTGTCGTTTACGGTGATCGGCGACACGGTCAATACGGCGAGCCGCCTGCAGGGCCTGACGCGATCGCTGAAGACACCGCTCGTCGCTGCCAACGCGGTGATCGAGGCCATCAGGGAGGCGCCCGGTCACGCTGCCACCGGGTTGCTCGGGCGGCTGCGCGATTGCGGCGAGCAGATGGTGCGCGGCCGCAACAGCGCGGTGCATATCTGGACCTGGGGAGGATAGAGATGGCCTCCTGATGCCCCCCCAACGCAGGTCGGGGTCCATCCCGCCGGTATTCGTGCGGTTCGACGATGGGCCCCGACCTTCGTCGGGGTGGAAGCAGGTCAGTTCCCCGGCTGCTTGTAGATCTCCGGGAAGAAAAGCTGCTGCCAGGAGTCGGGGTTATGTCTGACCCGGCCGGTGCGATGCAGGAAGGTGACGAGGCGCTGGATTCCGGCGGGCGTCGGTGAGAAGGCCATGTCGGGATCACCCAGCATGTCGGTCAGCTCCTCGATCGGAATGTCGTTGCTCTTCTCCATCGTGTCGTAGATTTCCGCGGTGGCGCCGCGGCTCGATTTGATGAACTCGCCGGCTTGGGTCAGGGCGGCGACCAGCGACGCGCACAGCGCCGGGTTGGCGTCGCGAAACGGCGCCGTCGTCACCACCACGCCGACGCTGTGCGCACCGAGGATGTCGTAGGAATCCATGACGCGATGGATCGCCGAGTCACCGCGCTCGTCATCGGCGTAGGGGGTGCGGGAGAAATCGGCGTTGATGTCGCCCTTGCCGGAGTGCAGCGCGTTGTCGGCGTCGTCGCTGCTGCGCGCGACGGTCAGCGCATCGAGTTTGTCGTACTGTCCGACGCCCCATTCGTCGGCCGCCGCCATCTGCAGCAATACCGCCGGCAGCGACACCTTGGGCGCCGGCACGGCGATGCGGTCTTTCGCCGTGAAATCGCGGATGGTCTGGATCGCCGGGTTGCGCGACAGCAGCTGGTACGGCATCCGCGCGAGCCCCGCCAGGCCGCGGATTTCCTCGGGCGTACCGCTGCGCTCGTCCCAAGCGAGCAGAAACCCGACAAGGTCGGTCGTCGCGACGACGTCGGCCTCGCCTTTCAGCAATTGATCGAGCGGGTTGCCGCCGTTGGGCGCCAGCCATTGCACGGTGACGGCCGGAAGACCGCGCGCCTGCGCCTGCTTCTCGATGAGGCCGTCATGCGCCGCGATGATCAGCGACAACGCCGCCAGGTCGGGCGGCACGACGATGCGCAGCGTCGCGACATCCGCCGCGGCGGGCATTGCCGGCAGCAGCGCGAGCACCGCAAGCACGCGCGTCAGAAAACTCAGCCGTCCGCTCATTCCGCTGTAAAGTCCCGCGCCCGCCCTGCTCTGCGCACACCTGTCTCGGCTCGCGCCGCCAGTATATGCTGTCGCGAACGGATCGAGGGGAGGACAAGATGCCCGGGATGCTCGACGGCAAATCCGCCCTGGTCACCGGCGGAGGCGGCGGCATCGGCCGCGCCACCGCGCTGGCGATGGCGCGCGAGGGCGCCCGCGTGGCGGTGGCGGATTTCATGGCCGATGGCGCGGCGCAAACTGTCGGCCTGATCAACGCGGCCGGCGGCCAGGCGATAACCCTGACCGGCGACGTGACCCGTAGCCGCGACGTAAAGGCGATGCTCGACGATACGTTCGTCGCTTTCGGCGGGCTCGACTGCGCCTTCAACAATGCCGGGATCGCGCCCTATCAGGTCGACGCCAGCGGGAAGAAGACCGCCGAGCGAGGAGGCGTTTGACCGGATGATCGCGGTCAACCTCAAGGGGGTGTGGCTGTGCATGCGGGCGGAAATCCGCCAGATGCAGACGCAAAAGCGGATGGGCCGCCCCGGCGGCGCGATCGTCAATACCGGGTCGATCGCCGGGCTGATCGGGCTGGTGACCTCGTCGGCCTATGTCGCCGCCAAACACGGCGTGCTCGGCCTCACCAAGACCGCCGCACTGGAATACGCCGAGGACAGCATCCGGGTGAACGCGGTCTGCCCCGGCTTTATCAAGACGCGGATGACCGAAGACGCGATGCGCCGGCGCGGCGAGCGGATCATCGCGCAGACGCCGATGGGCCGCATGGGCGAGCCCGAGGAGATCGCCGAGATGGTGGTGTGGCTGTGCTCCGACCGCGCCAGCTATGTGACCGGCGCCTGCTACAATGTCGATGGCGGCTGGATGGCGGTGTGATCGTACACAGCGATTGCGGCGAATTGCCAAGTAGCGGAGTCTTGTGTAAATTGATGTGTAAAGGAACACACACATTGGCCACCAATCTCTCGATCGATCCTGAGCTGCTTAATCAAGCGCTCGAAGTGAGCGGTGAACGCACCAAAAAAGCCGCGGTGACCAAAGCACTTCAGGAATTCATTGCGCGGCGCCGGCAAAAAGGGCTGCTTGAGCTGATCGGCAATCTCGAATGGGATGACGGTTTCGATTACAAAGCCGAGCGTTCCCGCAATTGAGCTTATTTGTCGATACCAGTGTCTGGTCGCTTGCATTTCGGCGTGACCACCCGGGAACGGCACCAGAATCGATTGAATTGGCGCGCGCCATTGAAGCCGGAGAACAGCTGTTCACCACAGGGCTGGTTCTACAGGAGCTACTGCAGGGGTTCAGCGGTCCGCGATCGCGCGATCAGATCATCAAACACTTTTCTGTTTTTCCTTTGCTGACTCCCGAGCGGCGCGATCACGTCGCCGCCGCGGAGTTGCGAAATACCTGTCGCCGCAACGGTATACAGATCGGGACCATTGATGCGCTTCTCGCTCAGCTCTGTCTCCGTCGTGATTTGACGATGCTGACTGCCGATAACGATTTTCGTTACATAGCGAAGCATTGCGACCTAAAGATTTGGGATAAGGCAACGCACAACTAGCGGTTCGACCCGAACTGCATTCGCAAGCGACAAATGTGGAGGACAAGTGATGCCCGGGCGTTCTGAAGGGCGGGTCGCGCTGATCACCGGCGGGGCGCGCGGGATCGGCGCGGCAACCGCCGAGCGGCTCGCCGAGGACGGCGCGGCAGTGGCGTTGTGCGACCTCGATCTTGTCGCGGCCGAGGCGACGGCGGCGCAGATCGCCGCGCGCTGCGGCGTCAAGGCGATCGGGATCAAGGCCGATGTCAGCAAAAGCGACGAAGTCGAGCACATGGTCGAGGAAATCGTGCTGCGTCTCGGTTCGCTCGACATCCTCGTCAACAATGCCGGGATCACCCGCGACAACCTCGTCCACAAGATGACCGAGGACGATTGGGACGCAGTCGCCGGGGTGCATCTGCGCGGCGCGTTCCTGTGCTCGCGCGCGGCGCAGCGCGAGATGGTCAAGCGCAACTGGGGGCGGATCGTCAACCTGTCCTCGGTCTCGGCGCTGGGCAATCGCGGCCAGACCAACTATTCGACCGCCAAGGCCGGCTTGCAGGGCATGGCCAAGACCTTGGCGATCGAACTGGGGCGCTACGGCATCACCGCCAATGCGGTCGCGCCCGGCTTTATCGACAGCGAGATGACGCGCGCGACCGCCGTCCGGCTCGGCCGCGACCCCGAGGAATGGAAAGAGGAACGGGCGCGCGAAATCCCGGTGCGCCGGGCCGGCGTGCCGCGCGACGTGGCCAATCTGATCGCCTTCCTGTGCAGCGACGAGGCGTCGTTCATTTCCGGGCAGGTGATCTACATTGCCGGCGGCCCGCGGGCGTGAGGATGGTCCCCGCACTTTCCCTCGTCATTCCCGCGAAAGCGGGAATCCAGGGGCAGCCGAGGCGCACCTCGCCAGGCCCGATATCGATAGCGTGTGCATTCCTGGCCCCCCGCCTTCGCGGGGATGACGAATAGGGAAGCGGCTCGCATGCCTGCGGAAGTAACGCAATACGACTTCCTGACGCTCGGCGAGACGCTGATCCGGCTGTCGCCACCGGGCATGCTGCGGCTCGACCAGGCGCGGGCGTTCGAGGTCTGCGTCGGCGGCAGCGAGCTTAATGTCGCCTGCTTGCTGGCGAGGCTCGGCCGGCGAGCAGCCTGGGTGTCGCGGCTGCCGCGCGGCCCGCTCGGCCGTATCGTCGATGGCGAAGGCCGCCGCCACGGCGTCGACATGGGTCATGTGAAATGGGTGGACGCTCGCCAGGGGCTGATGTTTTTCGAGGCCGGCCCGACGCCACGCAACGCGCGGGTGATCTACGATCGCCAGAACTCGGCCGCCGCCGGCATGGCGATCGGCGACGCGGATTGGTCCGCGCTGATCGCCGCCAGCAACCGCGTGCATCTCTCGGGGATTACCCCGGCGCTTAGCGAAAGCTGCAAGGCGGTCGTGCTGGAGGTGGCCGCGCTGGCCGTCCGCTCGGGAAAGCCGTTGTCCTACGACCTGAACTATCGCGCGACGCTGACGACGGCCCCTGAGGCCGAGGCGGTGCTGGCGACCATCGCGCCGCATCTCGAGTTGCTTGTCCTCGCCGAGCGCGACGCGCAGCAGGTGCTCGGCTTCGCGGAAGCCGGCGAACGCCTCGCCGAGGCTGTCGCCGGACGCTACGGCATGCCGCTGGTCGCGCTGACCCGCTCGCCGGATGCCGACACCGGCGACGTTTTTCTAGCGCACGGCGCCGTGCGCTACGCGCCGCGCTACCCGGTGGAGATCGTCGACCGCATCGGCGCCGGGGATTCGTTTCTCGCCGGGCTGATCCACGGGCTGTTGGATGGCGACCCTGACCGGGCGATCCGGCTCGCGGCCTACGCCGCTGCGATCGGTCTCGCCACGCCCGGCGACATCAACTACTTCGGAAGCGAAGACCTCGCGGCATTCGATACGGATATGACGGGTCGTCTGGTTCGTTGAGCGGCGACACCCAATCCGGCGTCTGGCGAAACCACACGGCGGCGATCTCGGCTTCCGGCACGGCGAGCGTTTCGCCTACGACCCGGTGCAGTTCGTCGCGGCAGATCGGCTTTTGCAGCGTTGCGTCGGCGCCGAGAGCGACGGCGGCCTTGAGATAGAACCCCCGGTCCGGCGCGCCCGTACCCGACATCGCGATGATGCGGATTTGCGGGTCGAGCTGGCGCATCGCGCGCATTGTCTCGATGCCTTCCATATGTGGCATGACGATGTCGGTGATTACCAGATCGAAACACTGCGGAAGGAATTTGGTGAGTGCGTCTCGCCCGTCTTCGGCGAGAGTCACGATATGCCCGGCGCCCCGCAGGGCCGCGGCGATCTCGACGCGAACCAACGCTTCGTCGTCGATCACCAAAATGCGAGCCATCGCCAACTCGCGCACTAGTCGGTACACCTTATTTCAGATGTTATTCAAATAACCGGCACTGTGGTGTGCAACGGAAAAGCGGGCTTTTCGGCTCAAATTTTTGCACGGCTGGCCCACAAATTTTCGTGAGCAACGACGTAGGGCGACAGCGCGTCAACCGGCGTGGTCGAGCGCGTAGCCGACCGAGCGCACGGTGCGCACCAAGTCGCGGCAGCCGTCGATGTTGAGCGCCTTGCGCAAGCGGCGGATATGCACGTCCACCGTGCGCATTTCGACCTCGGCATGGGGGCCCCAGACGCGGTCGAGCAGATGCTCGCGGGAGAAGACCCGGCCGGGATAGAGCAGGAAATGGTGCAGCAGGCGGAACTCGGTCGGTCCCAGGTGCACCGCCCGGCCGGCCCGTGACACGCGGTGCGCGGCAAGGTCCATCGCGACATCGGCATAGTGCAGCGTATCGTCGGCGGCACTCGGTTGGGCGCGGCGAATGACGGCGCGCAGCCGCGCGACAAGCTCGCTCGGGCTGAACGGCTTGACGATATAGTCGTCGGCACCGCTGTCGAGCCCGCGCACTCGGTCGGCCTCCTCGCCGCGCGCCGTCAACAGGATGATCGGCAGCGACCGGCTCGACGGCGCGCGACGGATTTGCCGGCACACTTCGAGCCCCGAGACCAGCGGCAGCATCCAGTCGAGCAGCACCGCGTCGGGCTTGTTCTCGGCGATCTGCAACAAGGCTTCCTCGCCGTCGCCCGCCGAGCAGACCGCGAAACCTTCCTTTTCGAGATTGTATTTGAGCAGAGTGACGAGCGGCGCCTCGTCCTCGACGATCAGCACCATCGGCTTCATCACAGCCCCCGCCTATCGCGCGCCGGCCCGGTCCGGGGCGAGGACTTCGAGGCTCGATTTGTCGCCCTTCGGCCGGACTTCGGTCAGCGGCTGACCATGCACCATATAATAAAGGTCTTCGGCGATGTTGGTGGCGTGGTCGCCGATGCGCTCGATGTTCTTGGCCATGAACAGCAGGTGGGTGCTGGCGCCTATGTTGCGCGGGTCCTCCATCATGTAGGTGAGGAACTCGCGGAAGATGCTCGAATACATCTCGTCGAGCTCTTCGTCGCGGCGCCACACGTCGAGCGCCTTGTCGGCATCCTTCTCGATATAGGCGTCGATGACATCCTTGACCAAGGCGAGCGCCAGCGTCGCCATGCGTGGCAGCGCGTGCACCGGCTGGATCGGCGGGGTCTGCGCCAGCGCGATCGAGCGTTTGGCGACATTGGCGGCGTAATCGCAGATGCGTTCGAGATCACTGCCGATCTTTACCGCAGCGAAGATTTCGCGAAGGTCACGCGCCATCGGCTGGCGCAGCGCCAGGAGCCGGATCGCCAAGTTATCGAGTTCGCGCTCCAGTTCGTCGACTTTGGCGTCGCCCTCGACGACCCGCGTCGCGAGCGCACTGTCACGCTTGGCGACCGCCTCGATCGCCGAGGCAAGCTGGCTTTCCGCGAGCCCGCCCATCTCGACGATCGTCCTGTTGAGCCGACCGAGTTCCTCGTCGTAGCTCTTGATGATGTGCTCTGCTGCCATTACCGCGCCTCCTAGCCGAACCGGCCGGTGATGTAGTCCTCGGTCCGCTTCTCCCGGGGATGTGTAAAAATCTTTTCGGTCTCGTCGTATTCGACGAGCTCGCCGAGATACATAAAGGCGGTGTAGTCGGAGCTGCGCGCTGCCTGTTGCATGTTGTGTGTGACGATGGCGATGCAATAATCGCTCTTCAATTCGGCGATCAGCTCCTCGATGCGCTGGGTCGAGATCGGGTCGAGCGCCGAGGCCGGCTCGTCGAGCAGCAGCACCTCGGGCTGCACCGCGATCGCGCGGGCGATGCACAGACGTTGTTGCTGGCCACCCGACAGGCCGAGCCCGCTCTGCCGCAGCTTGTCCTTGACCTCGTCCCACAGCGCAGCGCGGCGCAGCGCCGACTCGATACGGTCGTCGAGCTCGGATTTTGGCAGACGCTCGTAGAGCTTGATGCCGAACGCGATATTGTCGTGGATCGACATCGGAAACGGCGTCGGCTTCTGGAACACCATGCCGATCTTGGCACGCACCAGATTGAGGTCGAGCCCGGGCGACAGGATGTTTTGCCCATCGACCACCACCTCGCCGGTGGCCGTCTGGTTGGGATACAGCTCGTAGATACGGTTGAGGATGCGCAGCAAGGTCGACTTGCCGCATCCCGACGGACCGATAAAGGCCGTCACCCGCCGGTCATGCAGCGGCAGCGACACGTTCTTCAGCGCGTGGAATTTCCCGTAATAGAAACCCACGTCGCGAATCTGAATCTTGACCGGGTATGGCGACACAGCGGTGCTGGCACCCGTCTGCGTCGGACTTGCCGCGATGGTTACCGTCGGTTTTGCCAAGGAAACACTCATTTTTGCAACCCACTCAGAGAAGCGAAGTAGCGTGCGCCGACATTGAGCACGAGGATCGTCGCGGTGATCAGCAGCGCCCCGGCCCAGGCCAGCACCTGCCAGTCGGCGTAGGGGCTCATCGCGAACTGGAAGATCACGACGGGCAAATTGGCCATCGGCGCGTCGAGGTTGGTGCTCCAGAACTGGTTGTTGAGCGCGGTAAACAACAGCGGCGCGGTCTCTCCCGAGATCCGTGCGATCGCCAGCAGCACCCCGGTCAGCATGCCCTGCACCGCCGAGCGGTAGGTCACCGTGACGATGATCTTCCATTTCGGCGCGCCGAGCGCCGCCGCGGCCTCGCGGAGCGTGTTCGGCACCAGACTCAGCATGTCCTCGGTGGTGCGCACGACGACCGGGATCATGATGATCGCCAGCGCCACCGCGCCGGCCCAGGCCGAGAAATGCCCCATCGGCACGACGAGGATCGCGTAGACGAAGAGGCCGATGATGATCGACGGCGCCGACAGAAGGATGTCGTTGATGAAGCGCACGAACTCGCCGAGCCGGCTGTTGTGCGCGTATTCGGCGAGGAAGGTGCCCGCGAGGATGCCGGTCGGCGTGCCGATCAGCGTGGCGATCACGGTCATCGCCAGGCTGCCAAAAATGGCGTTCATCAAGCCGCCGGCGCTGCCGGGTGGCGGCGTCGTCTGGGTAAGCAGCGTCGGGCTCAGCGCGCCGAGACCGTTGATCAGCAGCGTTCCCAGCACAAAGAACAGAAACAGCAGGCCGAACGCCGTGGCTGCCAGCGACAGGCCGACGACCGTGTAGTTCGCGATGCGGCGGCGCGTGTAGAGTTCCATCATGCCGAGGTCCCCGCGCCTTTCTGCAGGCGCAACAACATCAGCTTGGCGGCCGCCAGCACGATAAAGGTGATGATGAACAGGATGAAGCCGAGCGCCATCAGCGACGACACGTACATATCGCCGACCGCCTCGGTGAATTCGTTGGCGAGCGAGGCCGAGATCGTCGTCCCCGGCTGCAGGATCGAGGCGTTGACGTGGTGCGAATTGCCGATGACGAAGGTCACCGCCATCGTCTCACCGAGCGCGCGGCCAAGGCCGAGCAGGACACCGCCGATCACGCCCACCCGCGTGTAGGGCAGCACGATGCGGGTCACCACCTCGGTCGTCGTCGCGCCGATGCCGTAGGCACTTTCCTTGAGCATCGGCGGCACGGTCTCGAACACATCGCGCATCACCGAGGCGATAAACGGCAGGACCATGATCGCCAGGATGAATCCGGCGGTCGCGACACCGATACCGAGCGGCGGCCCGGCGAACAGCATGCCGAAACCGGGAATATTGCCGAGCGTGGCGATCAGCACCGGCTCGACATATAGCTGAAGAAACGGGGCCAGCACGAAGAGGCCCCAGATGCCGTAGATGATGCTGGGGATCGCCGCCAGCAGCTCGATCATCGTGCCGAGCGGCCGCTTCAGCCATTTCGGGCACAATTCGGTGATAAACAGCGCCACCCCGAAAGCCACCGGGATCCCGATCAGCATCGCGATCAGCGAGGTCACCAGCGTGCCGTAGATCGGCGCCAGCGCGCCGAAGTTTTCGGTGACCGGGTTCCACGCGCCGTTGACGATAAAGCCGAAGCCGAATTTGCTCAGCGCCGGCCATGCCCCGTAGATCAGCGAGATGATGACCCCGCCGAGGATGACCAAAACCAGCGTCGCAAAAAAGACAGTCAAGCCGCGGAACACGGCATCGCCCGCATGACCCGCGGGTCGCCGTGTCGCGGCTGCCGGTGAGATCGCGACCATCTCCGCCTCAGCCGCCACTGTTGCTCTCCAACATCAAATCAGGAAATGGCGGGAGGCGTGCACGCCCCCCGCCGAACGCTCGGTTCGGGATTTACGACGCCTTGCCGGTCCAGACCGGCTTGCCGTCGGCACCGCTGACGATCGTCTTCCAGCTCGCCTCGACGGCGCTGATCACCGCCGCCGGCATCGGCACGTAGTCGAGCTGCTCGGCCATCTGGCCGCCATTGTGGTAGGCCCAGTCGAAGAAGCTCAGCACCTCGCGAGCGTTATCCGGCTTGTCCTGCTTTTGATGCATCAGGATGAAGGTCGCGCCGGTGATCGGCCAGCTGTCCTTGCCAGGCTGCTCGGTCAGCAGCAGGTAGAAGCCCGGCGCCTTCGACCAGTCGGCATTGGCCGCGGCCGCCTGGAACGTCTGAGCGTTCGGCGACACGAAATTGCCGTCGTGGTTCTTGAGCTGCGCGAAGGTCATCTTGTTCTGCAGCGCGTAGGCGTATTCGACATAGCCGATCGCGCCGTCGGTGCGGGTGGCCAGCGCCGCGACGCCCTCATTGCCCTTGCCGCCGAGGCCGCCGGGGAATTCCACCGAGGTGTTCTCGCCGATCTTCGATTTGAAATCCGTGTCGACGCTCGACAGGTAGTGGGTGAAGATGAAGTTGGTGCCCGACCCGTCGGAGCGGTGCACCGTGGCAATCGCCTTGTCGGGCAGGTTAATGCCGGGGTTCAGCGCCGCGATGGCCTTGTCGTTCCACTTGGTGATCGTGCCGAGATACATCCCGGCCAGCACCTTGCCGTCGAGCTTCAATTCACCGGGCTTGACCCCCGCGAGATTCACCACCGGGACGACGCCGCCCATTACCATCGGGAATTGCTGCAGGCCGCCCTTTTCGAGCTCCTCCGGCTTCAGCGGCATGTCGGACGCGCCGAAATCGACGGTCTTCGCATTGATCTGCTTGATACCACCGCCCGAGCCGATCGACTGGTAGTTCATGGCTGTCCCAGCCTTGGCTTTATAGGCCTCGGCCCATTTCGCGTAGATCGGATAGGGGAAGGTGGCGCCGGCGCCGGAAATCTCGGCAGCCAGCGCGGGGATCGCGGCGCAGGCACTCGCGGCGAAAATGGCTGATAGCAAGGTGCGGCGGCTGAGGAGCACGGCACTCTCCGTAGTAGCTTACAGGAACGGCCAGGGAAGGTCGGCCGCCCGGTTTTTACGCGGCAGCGGCGACCGTTATATGTCAATTTAATTGCAGTTCCGTGACAAACGCCTTGCTTCGTGCTCAGGCTTGCCCCAGGTCCGCGGCGTTCGCACGCAGCCACACGGTAAAGGTCGAACCGACCCCAAGCGTGCTCGAAATTTCGAGCCGTCCGCGGTGGCGATTGAGGATGTGCTTGACGATCGCGAGGCCCAGCCCGGTGCCGCCGAGCTCGCGCGAGCGGGCGGTGTCGACGCGATAAAATCGTTCGGTGAGCCGCGGCAAATGCTCGCTGGGGATGCCGTCGCCGCGATCGGTCACCGCGACCCGCACCCAGCCATTGCTGGCCGGCGCCCGCTCCGACAGGCTCGCCGCGATGGTAATCGCCGTCTGCGGCTTGCTGTATTTGATGGCGTTGTCGATCAGGTTCTGAAACACCTGCGCCAACTCGTCCTCATCGCCATTGACGTCGGGCAAATCCTCCGGCAGGTCGAGATTCAGCGCCATCCCGCGGTCGCCGGCACGCAGTTCCAGCGCATCGGCGACCTGTTCGATCAGCGGCCCGACCGCGACCCGGCTGGTCGGCGCGACATGCTCGTTCAGCTCGATGCGCGACAGCGACAAGAGGTCGTCGACGAGCCGTGTCATGCGCCCGGCCTCGCCGCGCATGATGCCGAGAAACCGCTCGCGCGCCGCCGCATCGTCGCGCGCGGCACCGAGCAGCGTCTCGATAAAGCCGACGAGGCTGGCCAACGGCGTCTTCAGCTCGTGCCCGGCGTTGGCGACAAAGTCGGCGCGCATCTGCTCGGCGAGCTTCAGCGCGGTGATGTCGTGCAGCGTCAGAATCGCCGCGACGCCCTCGGACGAGGCGCCTTCGAGCCGGGCGATGCGCGCCTGCATGACCCGCTCGACCGGCACCGACAGGGTGAAATCGACCACTCGCGCCGGGCCGCCGGCCAGCACCGCATCCGCAGCGCCCAGCACCGCCGGATTGCGCAACAACGCCGCAAGGTCGCTCGCCTCGGGCGCGACGCCGACAAACTCGGTTGCCGCCGGGTTGGCGCGCACGACGCGTCGCTGCCGGTCGAGCAAGATTTGCGGGTCCGGGATCGCGGCAAACACAGCCTCGGCCGCGCCGAGCCGCGCTTCGGCCTTGGTGCAGCGCTCGCGCCAATCGCGGGCGAGCCGCGCCACCGCCTGCCAAATCCCGTCGGCGGTGCCGACGAGTTTGCCGACCCGCCGTGTCGCCGCCGCTTCGGCGCCGGGTTCGCTGTCGGCGCCGATCGTCTCGATCATGCCTTGCACCGCCGCCAGCGACGACGCCAAAGGCGCAACAAAGAATGCGAGAAGCACAAAGACCAGCACCACGGCGAGCAACGCCGCCAGCGGAGCGATTTCCCCTGCCGCGACGAGTACCCCCAGCGCCGCCGCGCTCGGCAACACCAGGCCTAGCGCAAAGAGTGGTACGCGGCGCAGCCCTCGCCAGTTGATCTGTCGCGCCGGCCGCTCGCGCGGCCTCGCGACGGCGCTTTCGACCGGAATCCCGGCGTCAGCGGATTGCATCGTGCGCCGCAAGCGCGGCGAGGTTGACGAGATCGGAGACCGTCGCGCCGATATTGACGATCTGCACCGGATGGGCGAGGCCCATCAGCAACGGCCCGATGACCGTGCCGCCGCCGAGATGCGCCAGCAGCTTGGCGCTGATATTGGCGCTGTGCAGCTCGGGCATGATGAGGATGTTGGCGGCCCCCGAGAGCCGGCAGAACGGGTAGAGCCGGCGCATCAGCCCGGCGTCGAGCGCGACGTCGGCGCTCATCTCGCCGTCATATTCAAAATCGACGCCGCGCGCGTCGAGCCGGGCGACGGCGTCGCGGATGCGCTCGCCGCCGGCATCCATCGGGTTGCCGAAATTGGAATGGGAGAGCATCGCGACGCGCGGCTCGATGCCGAGCTCGCGCGCCTTCGCGGCGGCCTCGACGGCGATATCGGCAAGCTGCGCGGGGTTCGGAGTATCATGCACCAGCGTGTCTGCGAGCAGCACGGTGCGCTGGCGGGCCAGCAGCACGGTCAGCCCGAACATCGCGCAGCCCGGTTTCACTTCGATGACGCGCGTCACCTCGTCGAGGATGTCGAACGAGTTGCGGGTCACGCCGCTGACCATGCCGTCGGCGTCGCCGCACGCGACCATGCAGGCGGCGAAGACGTTACGGTCTTGATTTACCTGGCGCTGGCAGTCGCGGTAGAGCATGCCCTTGCGCTGCTGGCGCTGGTAGAGGAACTCGGTATAGCGCTGGTTGCTGTGCGACAGCCGGGCGTTATGAATTTCCAGCGGCGCGTTGGAATCGAGCCCCATCGCCGCCATCGTCGCGCGAATCGGCGCCTCGCGGCCGATCAGAACCGGCGTGCCGTAGCCGCTATTGGCGTATTGCAGCGCGGCGCGGATCGTCATCTCCTCCTCGCCCTCGGCAAAGACGATGCGCTTCGGTTCGCGCTGCACCTTCTCAAAGATCAATTCGAGGCTGGCCGCGGCGGGATCGAGCCGCGCCCGCAAGGCGCGCCTGTAGTGATCGAGATGGCGCAGCGGCTTGCGGGCGACACCGGAATCCATCGCCGCCTTGGCGACCGCCGGCGGCACCGCCCAGATCAACCGCGGATCGAACGGCGCCGGGATGATGTAGTCAGGGCCGTAGCGCAACCGCTGCCCCGAATAGGCGGCGGCCACCTCGTCGGGCACATCCTCGCGCGCCAGCTTCGCCAGCGCCTCGGCGGCGGCGATCTTCATCGCGTCGTTGATCTGTGAGGCGCGGACATCGAGCGCGCCGCGGAAGATATAAGGAAAGCCCAGCACGTTGTTGACCTGGTTCGGATAGTCCGAACGGCCGGTGGCGATGATCGCGTCGGGACGCACCGCGCGCGCGTCTTCCGGGGTGATCTCCGGGTCGGGATTGGCCATCGCGAAGATGATCGGCTTGTCCGCCATCGCACGGACCATGTCCTGGGTCACCGCGCCCGCCGCCGACAGGCCGAAGAACACGTCGGCGCCCACCATCGCCTCAGTCAGGGTGCGCGCCTCGGTCTCGACCGCATGGGCCGATTTCCACTGGTTCATCCCGTCGGTGCGGCCGCGATAGATGACGCCGCGCGTGTCGCAGAGGATCGCGTTGCTGGGCGGCAGCCCCATCGTCTTCAACAGCTCGACGCAGGCGATCGACGCCGCACCGGCGCCGTTGACCACCATCTTGATGTCTTTCAGCTCGCGACCGGTCAGGTGCAGAGCGTTGATCAGGCCGGCGGTGGCGATGATCGCGGTGCCGTGCTGGTCGTCGTGGAACACCGGGATATCGAGCAGCTCGCGCAGCCGCTGTTCGATCACAAAGCATTCCGGTGCGCGGATGTCTTCGAGATTTATGCCGCCGAACGAGGGATGCAGAAAGCGCACGCAGTTGACGAACTCGTCGACATCCTTGGTGTCGATTTCGAGATCGATCGAGTCGATATCCGCGAAGCGCTTGAACAGCGCCGCCTTGCCCTCCATGACCGGCTTGGCGGCGAGCGCGCCAAGATCGCCGAGCCCGAGAACCGCGGTGCCGTTCGAGATCACCGCGACAAAATTGCCCTTCGAAGTGTAGTCGAAGGCGCTCGACGGATCCTTCTGGATCCGCAGACACGGATAGGCGACACCGGGCGAATAGGCGAGCGATAGGTCGCGCTGGGTGACCAGCGGCTTGTGCGGTGCGATCGATAGCTTGCCGGGCCGCCCATCGGCGTGAAATCGCAGCGCTTCGTCTTCGGTGGCGTTGATCTTGCCGGTATCCATGCGACCCAGCGCTCCTTCGAGATCGTCTCTTTAATCGGAACCGGGGAGCATAGGCGCGCCTCAACCCTGCCGTCAAAGCAGGCGCCGTCTCAGCGCTTCTCCAGCACCGCGTACATATTGTCGCTGGTCGGCAGGCGATCGGTCGGGCCGAAGCGCGCGCGGTAGCCGCATTCCTCCGCCATCCGGGCGAGACTGGCCGGTGTGAAATAGTTCAGGTGATCGGGATAGCGGAACCCGCACCATTTACGCCCAGTCACGCGTCGGTTGAGCGAGGCGTAGTTCGGCACCTTGATGATGGCGACGCCGCCCGGCGCGAGCGTGCGCTGCAATTCGCCCAGCACGGCGCGCGGCTGCAACTCGTGCTCCAGATAAGAGCGCAGCGTGGCGGCGGCGAAGAAGCCGTCCGGGAAGGTCTTGAGCCCGTCGAGCGAAGGCGCGTTGACCGCCCGCCCGCCGCGCGCGGCAAAGACGGCATCCGCCGTTGCCGCCGCCTCCTGCGAAATTTCGATCCCGTAAGGCGTGTAGCGGTCGGCCAGCCCGTTCAGCTGCGTTCCCTGGCCGCAGCCGAGATCGACGACATTGCCCGGCTTCGCATGGCGCGCGACCAGGTCCGGCAGCTTCTTGCGCGGCAGCAGCCGCATCCGCGCCCGCGACCATTTGCTCAGACGGTGCGACATCGGCCGCGCCGCCACGCGGCGCTCGACCTCGGCGACCGTCGTTTTCTCCCAGGCCATTGCCGAAAACAGCGCCGCGTAGTCCGGCGCGCGGTCGAGATAGGCAAAACCGCACGCGCGGCACTCGACCAGGCGCCAGATGCCGTCGCCGTAACCGGCGCGCGGCATCGCATCCGCGGCCTCGCAAAGCGGGCAGACGCGGTCGACAACACGCACCACGCCGTAGCGGCCGGTGTCGTAAAGTTGCTCTTGCGTCGGGGCGAGATCGTCCATACGGGCCGCAATGACATCACATGCGATATGATATATCATTTTAAATGAGATACGTGCTCGACACCAATGTCGTTGTCGCGGCGATGCGCAGCCCGACCGGTGCCTCGGCGGCGTTGCTGGTCGCTGCTCGCCGAGGTGATTTGACAATGCTCGCGAACGTTGCACTCGCATTGGAGTACGAAGCGACGTGCTTACTACCCGAGCATCGCACCGCGGCCGGTATCGAGCTCGCCGACGTCAACGTGTTCGTCAATGCCGTGCTCGCGCTGGTGGAACCCGTCGAGACTCATTTTATGTGGCGCCCGCAACTGCGCGACCCGGCTGATGAACTGGTCCTGGAAGCCGCTGTCAATGGTCGCGCTGACGCGATCGTGAGCTTCAACACACGAAATTTTGGCGGCGCGCCGGCCCGCTTTGGTGTCGACCTGCTGACGCCCGCCGAGGCGCTGCGAAGGATCGGGACATGAAAAATCCGAGCACTTACCCCCTGCGTCTGCCCCGTTCGGTCAAAGCGGAGGTCGAGCGGCGCGCTAAGCAGGACGGCATCAGCATCAATCAATTCGTTGCGACGGCGGTTGCAGAGAAGCTCGCCGCTATGAGTACGGCCGAGTTCTTCGCCGAGCGGCGCGACCAAGCCGATTTTGCCGCCTTCGACCGGCTGATGCGACGGCAAGGCGGCGAAGCGCCCGCACTGGACGACACAATGGGCTGAAGGTGCCACGCCTCTGCTTGACACAAAAAGGCACGACACTATATTCGCCGCTCCCGGACGGGCGCGGCCCGTCCGTTGTGTTTTCGCGCGGATCAGGCGCGGCAGAATCGAGCGGCAACAATGTTCGCAGTGATCCGCACCGGCGGCAAACAGTATAAGGTCGCGGAAGGCGACGTGATCGCGGTCGAGAAACTGGCCGGCGAGCCCGGCGCTTCAATTGCGCTCGACGAGGTGCTGATGGTCGGCGAAGGGGCCGACGCCAAGGCGGGCGCACCACTGGTTGTAGGCGCCTCGGTCAGCGCCGAGCTGGTCGAGCAGCGCCGCGCCGACAAGATCATCGTCTTCAAGAAAAAGCGGCGGCACAATTACCGGCGTAAGAACGGCCACCGCCAGCACCAGACGGTGCTGCGCATCACCGGTATCAGCGCCGGCTGAGCAGCGAGAAAGCTAGGCGGCCGAGGAGGGTTGCGAGATGGCTCACAAGAAAGCAGGCGGCTCGTCGCGCAACGGGCGCGACAGTCCGGGTCAGCGGCTCGGTGTCAAGAAGTTCGGCGGCGAGATCGTCGTGCCGGGCAACATCATCGTGCGCCAGCGCGGCACCAAGTTTCATCCCGGCGTGCATGTCGGCATGGGGCGCGACCACACGCTGTTCTCATTGGTCGACGGCGCGGTGAAGTTCCACAAGGGGATTGGCGGCCGCCAATTCATCTCGGTGCTTCCCCAAGAGGACCGACCGCTGCCGGAAGCCGCCGAATAGCCGCTTCCCAACGAATTAGGCGAAAAGGGAGCGGCTCGCCGCTCCCTTTTGTTTTGGGGTCGATCAAGTGCGGCGGGGCATCCGCCCCGCCTTCGGCACCAGCCCACTCCCCCACCCGGCCACCCAACGAGAGTATGCTGATTGGGTGGCCGGGTGGGGGAGTGGGCTGGTGCCGGTTCCGCGCAAGCGGAACCTAGGATAAAAGCGAAGCGACAATGAAATTTCTCGACCAATGCAAGATCTACGTGAAGAGCGGCGACGGCGGGTCCGGTTCGCTGAGCTTCCGGCGCGAGAAATTTATCGAGTTCGGCGGGCCGGACGGTGGCGACGGAGGCAAGGGTGGCAACATCGTCCTCGTTGCCCAGGACAATCTCAACACATTGATTGACTATCGCTATCAGCAGCATTTCCGCGCCGCAAACGGGCGCGGCGGCGCCGGGCGCAACCGCACTGGCGCGGGCGGCGACGACTTGGTGCTGCGCGTCCCGGTCGGGACCCAGGTGATCGCCGAGGATGCCGAAACCGTGGTCGCCGATTTCACTGCCGCCGGTCAGCGCCGGACGTTGCTGCGCGGCGGCGATGGCGGGTTCGGCAACGCGCATTACAAGAGCGCGACCAACCAGGCGCCGCGCCGCGCCGACCCCGGCTGGCCGGGCGCCGAGGCGTGGATCTGGCTGCGGCTCAAGCTGATCGCCGATGTCGGGCTGGTCGGGCTGCCCAATGCGGGGAAGTCGACGTTTCTGTCGCGCGTCTCCCACGCCAAGCCGAAGATCGCCGACTACCCGTTCACCACCTTGCGCCCGCAGCTCGGCGTCGTACGCCGCGACGAGCGCGAATTTGTGCTCGCCGATCTGCCGGGGCTGATCGAAGGCGCTAGCGACGGGGCCGGGCTCGGCACCCGGTTTCTCGGCCATGTCGAGCGCTGCGCGGTGATCCTCCATCTGATCGACGGCACGGCCGACGATATCGTCGACGCCTACCGGACCATTCGCGGCGAACTGGCCGGATACGGTCACGGCCTGGTCGACAAGCCCGAAATCGTCGGGCTCAACAAGATCGACGCGATAACGCCGGACGACGTGAAACGCAAATGCCGCGCGCTGATGCGTGCCGCTGGCCGCGGCGCCACCGTTCTGCCGCTGTCGGGCGTCAGCGGCGAGGGCGTGCCGGCGGTCGTCGGCACGCTGTTCCAGGCGATCGAAGCCGCGCGCGAACCTGCCCTCGCCGAGGCGTGATGTTCAGGCGCCCTCAAACCCCCACCCCAACCCTCCCCCGCCAGCAGGGGAGGGGGCGGCAAACGCCGGCGATAACGGCCCCCTCCCCCGCTGGCGGGGGAGGGTTGGGGTGGGGGTAATAGTGGACGCCTTGACCCTTATGCCGACGGCGGCCGCCGCGCTCGCCGGAGCCAAGCGCATCGTGGTCAAGATCGGCTCGGCGCTGCTGGTCGATGATGGCGGGCTGGTGCGCCATGCCTGGCTCAACGGATTGGTTGACGACATCGTGCGCTGCCGGGTGCGCGGGCAGGAGGTCATCATCGTCTCGTCCGGCGCGATTGCCGTCGGGCGGCGGCATCTCGGACTGACCGGCCGCGCGCTGCGCCTTGAGGAAAAGCAGGCGGCGGCGGCAACCGGGCAGATTCGCCTCGCACATGCCTATCAGGAAGCGCTCGGCCGGCACGGCATCACCGTCGCGCAGATCCTGCTGACTCCCGACGATACCGAGGCGCGCCAGCGCCACCTCAATGCCCGCGCCACTTTCGCGCAATTGCTGGCGCTGGGCGCGGTGCCGGTGGTCAACGAGAACGACACGATCGCCACCGCGGAAATCCGCTTCGGTGACAACGACCGGCTCGCCGCCCGCGTCGCGCAGATGGTCAGTGCCGATATGCTGGTGCTGCTCTCCGACATCGACGGGCTCTACACCGCCGACCCACGCCAGGACCCGGAGGCGCGCCACATCCCGCTGGTGCGCGAGATCGGCGCGGAGATCGAAGGGATGGCAGGCACCGCGCCGCCCGGCTACAGCTCCGGCGGCATGGTCACCAAGCTCGCCGCGGCGCGTATCGCGATGAGCGCCGGCTGCCATATGCTGATCGCCCAAGGGCGTCCGGGACAGGGACGGCCCGGCCGCGGCCCACTCGCCGCAATCGAAGCGGGCGGCAAGGCGAGCCTGTTCCTGCCGCGCGCCGAGCCGCGTTCGGCGCGCAAGGCGTGGATCGCCGGCGCGGTCAACCCCGCCGGTACGCTGACTGTCGACGACGGCGCGGCCAACGCGCTGCGCCAGGGCCGCAGCCTGCTTCCCGCCGGCGTGGTCGCGGTCGAGGGCAGCTTCGAGCGTGGCGATTGCGTGGTCATCCGCAGCAGGGCGGGGATTGAGGCGGGGCGTGGGCTTTCTGCCTATGCCAGCAGCGACATCCAGCGCATCGCCGGACACAAGAGCGGTGAAATCGCGGCCATCCTCGGCTATCGTGGCCGCGACGAGATCATCCACCGCGACGATCTGGTGCTGAGCGAAAGCGGCCCGCAATGAACGATGTCCTGCCTTTGGAGAAGCCGGCCGCACTGGCGGCGACGATGGCCGAGCTCGGCCGGCGCGCGCGCGAGGCGGCGGCGCGGCTGTCGCTCGCCTCGGCCGACGCCAAGGTCGCCGCACTGAAGGCCGCCGCGGCCGCGGTGCGCAGCCGGCAGAACGAGATCCTCGCCGCCAATGCCGAGGATATCGATGCCGCGAAGGCCAACGGTATCGGCGCCGCGCTGCTCGACCGGCTGGCGCTCGACCCCAAGCGGCTGGAAGGCGTCGCCAAAGGCCTTGAGGATATCGCCGCGCTGCCCGACCCGGTGGGCCATGTGCTCGCCGAATGGGAGCGGCCGAACGGTCTCAGGATATCGCGGGTCGCGGTGCCGCTCGGGGTCATCGGCATCATCTATGAGAGCCGCCCCAATGTGACCGCCGACGCCGGAGCGCTCGCGCTCAAATCGGGCAATGCGGCGATCCTGCGCGGCGGGTCGGAAAGCTTTCATTCGTCGCGCGCGCTGGTCGCGGCGCTGCAGGACGGGCTGCGCGCCGCCGATCTGCCGGAGGCGGCGATCCAGCTCGTGCCGACGCGCGACCGCGACGCGGTCGGCCATATGCTCGGGATGAGCGGGGTCATCGACATCATCGTGCCCCGCGGCGGCGCGTCGCTCATCGAGCGGGTGCAACGCGAGAGCCGCATCCCGGTCATCGCTCATCTCGAAGGCCTCTGCCACACCTATATCGACGGCGCCGCCGACCCGGAGAAGGCACGCGCGATCGCTCTCAACGCCAAGATGCGGCGCGTCTCGGTCTGCGGCGCGACCGAAACGCTGCTGGTCGACCGCAAGGCTGCGGCGATGCTGCCGCCGATCCTCGCCGATCTGAAGAAGGCCGGCTGCGAGTTGCGCGGCGACCCCGAGGTGCGCGCTCTGGCCGATGATGTCGCGCCGGCGAGCGAAGAGGATTGGCGCACCGAATATCTCGACGCGATCCTCGCGGTGCGCATGGTCGATGGCGTCGGCGAGGCGATCGACCATATCGAGCGCTACGGCTCGCATCATACCGATGCGATCGTCACCGAGGACCCGGCGACCGCCGAGCGGTTTCTGCGCGAGGTCGACAGCGCGATCGTGCTGGTCAATGCGTCGACACAATTCGCCGATGGCGGCGAGTTCGGCATGGGTGCCGAGATCGGCATCTCGACCCAGCGCCTGCCGCCGCGCGGTCCGGTCGGCGCCGCCGAGCTGACCACGTACAAATATCTCGTCCGCGGCACCGGCCAGGTGCGCCCGTGATGTCTCGTGCGGCGGCCACCCCCACCCCAACCCTCCCCCGCTTGCGGGGGAGGGAGATTTCCGATGCCGGGAATTGGGTTCCCCCTCCCCCGCAAGCGGGGGAGGGTCGGGGTGGGGGTAACATCTGGCAGGTGCGATGGTAAGCGCGCTCTACGGCAGGCCGCATCGCCGCATCGGCCTGCTCGGCGGGTCGTTCAACCCGGCGCATGGCGGTCACCTGCATATCAGCCTGATGGCGTTGCGCCGGCTCGAGCTCGACGAGGTGTGGTGGCTGGTCTCGCCGCAGAACCCGCTGAAGCCGGTGAAGGGGATGGCGCCGTTCGCCGAACGGGTGGCCGGCGCCGAGGCCTTCGCCAAAGGCCATCCGCGCGTCCGGGTCAGCGCGATCGAGGCCGCGCTCAATACGACCTACACCGCCGACACGATCACCGCGCTCGAACGGCGCTTCCCGCACGCCCGTTTCGTCTGGCTGATGGGTGGCGACAACCTTGCGCAGCTGCCACGCTGGGAGCGCTGGGTCGAGCTCATGGAGCGCGTGCCGATCGCGGTCTTCGACCGGCCGCAGACCTCGCTGCGCGCGCTCGCCGGCCAAGCAGCGCAGCGTTTCGCCCAAGCCCGCGTCCCGGCCGAAGCGGCGCGGCGGCTCGCCGAGATGAAATCGCCTGCCTGGGCGTTCTTTCATACAAAGCTCGACCCGCGCTCGGCGACCGAAATCCGCCGCAAGCGGCCGAGCCGCCCACGAAAACCCACGGCTCGAAAACCAAAGGAGAGCGCGACGATCACCCCGCTTCCCGCGCGCCGCAAACGCAAGGCACAGCCGGCGGACCCGCCCGCGCGCGAACTGCTGGCGACGATCGTTGCCAGCCTCGACGATGGCATGGCGATCGACATCGTGACGATTGACCTCGCCGGCAAGACAATGCTCGCGGACTACATGGTCATCGCCAGCGGCCGCACCGCGCGGCAGGTGGCGGCGCTGACCGAACACCTGCTCGAAGCACTCGGGAAAAAGCGCCGCGTCTCGGTCGAGGGCAAGACGCAGGGCGACTGGGTGTTGGTCGATGCCGGCGACGTGATCGTCCATCTGTTCCGACCGGAAATCCGCGCCTACTACAATCTGGAAAAAATGTGGAGCGCGGCGCTGCCCGGCGCCGAGGCGGCCGGTCAGTAGGGACGCCGCCATCCGCATCCTCATCCTCGCGATCGGCAAGCAGCGCCGCGGCCCACTCGGCGATCTGCAGACGCATTACGCCGCGCGCCTCACCCCACCACCGGCGATCGTCGAACTGGAAGAGCGCCGAAGCTGCCACCCGAGCCGCTGCGGGCGCGCGAGGCCGAGCTGATCCTCGCGGCACTGCCGGCGGGTGCCCGGCTCGTCGCGCTCGACGAGCGGGGGACAAGCTGGTCGAGCCGCGACCTCGCCGAGCGGCTCGCGGCGTGGCGCGACCAAGGGGTCGCGACACTCGCCTTCGCGATCGGCGGCGCCGAGGGGCTCGGCCGCGCCGTCACCGAGCACGCCGACGCCGTGCTGTCGCTGGGCGCGATGACCTGGCCGCATTTGCTGGTGCGCGGGATGCTGCTCGAACAACTTTACCGCGCCCAGCAAATCCTCGCCGGCCACCCCTATCATCGGGAATAGGGCCCCATGGCATTGGTGCTGGCCCCCTCCCCGACCCTCCCCCGTGGCCACGGGGGAGGGAGACTTGCAGCGCCAAGCTGCAAGTGGGTGGGGGCCGGCACCGACGCATAGGGCTAATCGGATCGAGCTGCGGACTTCGTCAGTCTGCGCGGGATGGCGATGAAAATGGTCGGCACGCGTGACCTTGACCGCCGGAATGTGTCGCGGCGCGGCTTGTTTCGCGTATATAACGCCTCGCCAACTGCCAGGTTTCCGCCGATGACCCACCGCCCCCGCCCGGTCGTTTTGTGCATCCTCGACGGCTGGGGGGAGCGGCCGGAGGCGGCCGACAATGCGATCACGCCGCCAAGACGCCGGTCTGGCACCGCTTGATGCGCGCGCTGGCCGCATTCGCATCTCGAAGCGAGCGAGCATTTCGTCGGATTGCCGGACGGGCAGATGGGCAATTCCGAGGTCGGCCACACCAATCTCGGCGCCGGCCGTGTGGTGATGCAGGATTTGCCACGCATCGACCACGCGGTCGAGATCCGGCGAGCTGGCGAAAATGCCGGCGCTCACCGACTTCATCGCCAAGGTAAAGGCCACGAACGGCACGGCGCACGTGCTCGGGCTGATGTCGCCGGGCGGGGTGCATTCGCATCAGCGACCAGATCGCCGCGCTCGCCCGCATCGCTCGCCGAGGCCGGGGTCAAGGTCGCGATGCACGCCGTGCTCGACGGCCGCGATACCCCGCCGAAATCGGCGCTAGGAATATTTGAAGCAGTTCGCCGCCGACACCAAGGGCAGCGACGTTACCGTCGCCACGGTCAGCGGGCGCTATTATGCGATGGATCGCGACAAGCGCTGGGACCGCGTCGAGAAGGCCTATCGCGATCCTGACCGCGGGCGAGGGCGAGACGGCCGGCGACCCGATCGCCGCGGTCGACGCCGGCTACGGCCGCGGCGAGACCGACGAGTTCGTGCTGCCGACCGCGATCGGCAGCTACAAGGGCATGGCGGATGGCGACGGGCTGCTGCTGGCCAATTTCCGCGCCGACCGTATCCGCGAGATCGGCGGCGCGCTGCTCGACCCGGAATTTTCCGGCTTCAAACGCCCGCGCGCGGTCAAGTTCTCCGCCGCGCTCGGCTTCGTCGAATACTCCGAAGAACTCAACCGTTTCCTGGCGACGCTGTTCCCGCCGGCCGACCTCACCGACACCTTTGGCGAGATCGTCGCCAAAGCCGGGATGACCCAGCTGCGTATCGCCGAGACCGAGAAATACGCGCACGTCACGTTTTTCTTCAACGGCGGGCGCGAGGCCGAGTTTCCCGGCGAGGACCGCATCCTCGTGCCGTCGCCCAAGGTTGCGACCTATGACAAGCAGCCGCAAATGTCGGCGCCCGAAGTCACCGACAAGGTGGTGGAGGCGATCAAGTCCGGCAAATTCGACGTCGTCGTGCTCAACTACGCCAACACCGACATGGTCGGGCATACGGGGCTGATCGACGCCGCGGTGCACGCGGTCGAGACTGTCGACTGCGTGCCTCGGCCGGCTCGCCGAGGCGGTCGAGGCGGCGGGCGGCACGCTGGTCATCACCGCCGATCACGGCAATGCCGAGATGATGCGCGATCCCAAGACCGGCGAGCCGCATACCGCGCACACGACCAACCCGGTGCCGTTTATCGTCGTCAACCCGCCGGCGGCGATCGGCCGGCTGGAGAACGGCCGACTCGCCGATGTCGCGCCGACGCTGCTCGCGCTGCTCGGCTTGCCGCAGCCGGCGGCGATGACCGGGCATTCATTGATCGACGACGCCGCGCGGATGCGCGCCGCCGATTGATCTTCTCGCGTTGCGTGCTTGCCGCGGGCTCGGACCCGCCTTTCTCGTCTTGTTGATCGCGTTTGCCGGCTCGGCACTCTCGGGCATTGCGGCGCCGACGGCGCCGCTCGAAGGCCAGATCACTCAGCTCGACGGCGTTCGCCAGCAATCCGTTGCGGCGGCGCTCGCGATGCAGCAGCGCGAGCGCTCCATCGGGGCCCTCGACCTGGCGATCAGCGTCATGGAGCGCGGCGTCGAGAACAAGACCCGCGAAATCGCTCAGAGCCGCGCTGAACAGGAGGCGCTGCTCGGCGCGCTGGAGCGGCTGGCGCTTGCCCCTCCCGAGGCATTGGCGCTCGCGCCCGGAGGCCCGGTCGACCGGCTGCGCAGCGCGATCCTGATCGCCGCGGCGGTGCCGGCGCTGACCGCGCGCGCACAGGAATTGGCCGGCCAGCTTGCGGCGCTGAACAGCGTGCGCGGCCAGGTCGACACCCGCCGCAAGGAGATCGACGATGCGCGCGCGGCGCTCGCCAGGGGCCGCGAGCAGCTGGCGCAGCTGATGTCGCGGCGCAACATGCTGGTCGGCGAGCTGTTGCACGACAGCGGCAAGCCAACCCAAGCGCCTGACGCGCTCGGCGATCAGGCGAGTGATCTGTTCGATCTCATCAAGCGCGCCGACGCCGCAACCGAGCAGCGCGACAAGGACCTGCTGGTTCGCTTGCGCCTGCTTTACGGCGCCCCGGCAAAGGGCGTCGCGCCGCCGACCGACCCGACCCGTCCCAAAGGGCTGCGCGCATTGGACACACAGCGCGCCGAGATGGTCTGGCCGGTCGCCGGCGAGCTGACGCAGCGCTTCGGCGAGGCGGACCGGAGCGGAAGGCCCAGCCAGGGCTTGACGTTGCAGGCGATGCCGGGTGGCGTGGTGACCGCGCCGTTCGACGGGCGGGTCGACTATGTGGGTCCGTTTCGCGGTTATGGGCTGATCTTGATCATTCGCCACGGCGGCGGATATCATTCGCTGCTGGCGGGCTTGGGGCATGTCGATGTGGCGACGGGCCAATGGCTTCTGGCGGGTGAGCCGGTAGGCAGCCTGGCGGGCAGCGATGACAAGGGCGCCGGCGCGTCGTTCTATTTTGAAGTGCGCCGAGAGGGGCGGCCGGTCGATCCCCAATCACGGCTCGCAAGCCGCGATCAAAAGACCGAGGATGTCAGGGTGCGCGAATGAAAAGATTGGGGCTGATCGCGGCGCTTGCCGGTGCCTTGTTTATCCTGCCGCTGCGGCAGGATGTCGACGCGGCGTCGACCGGCAACACCGCCGAAACTTATAAAGAGCTCAACCTGTTCGGCGACGTGTTCGAAAAGGTGCGCAGCGATTACGTCGACGAGGTCAGCGACGACTCGCTGATCGAAGGCGCGATCAACGGCATGCTAACCTCGCTCGACGCCCACTCGAACTATCTGAACGCGAAGAATTTCACCGACATGAAGGTCCAGACCCGCGGCGAATTCGGCGGGCTCGGGATCGAGGTGTCGATGGAGAACGGGCTCATCAAGGTGGTGTCGCCGATCGACGATACCCCGGCCGCGCGCGCCGGGCTGAAGCCGGGCGATCTGATCACCCATCTCGACGGCAACCCGGTGCAGGGCATGACCTTGCCTGAGGCGGTGGAAAAGATGCGCGGCCCGGTCAACAGCGACGTGACGCTGAAAATCCGCCGCACCGGCAAGGACCCGTTCGACGTCAAGCTGACGCGCGCAACGATCAAGATCCAGTCGGTGCGCTCGCATCTCGAAGGCAGCAATATCGGCTATATCCGCATCACCAGCTTTAACGAACAGACCGATGTCGGGCTCGAAAACGCGATGAAGAGCCTGAAGCAGCAGGCCGGCAACAAGCTCGCTGGCCTCGTCCTCGACCTGCGCAATAATCCCGGTGGCCTGCTCGACCAGGCGGTGGCGGTGTCGGACGCATTTATCGACAAGGGCGAGATCGTCTCGACCCGCGGTCGGCGCTCCGACGACGCGCAGCGCTACAACGCGCATTCCGGCGATATCTCCGGCGGCTTGCCGATGGTGGTGCTGATCAATGGCGGCTCCGCCTCGGCGTCCGAGATCGTGTCGGGTGCGCTGCAGGACCACCACCGCGCGATTCTGCTCGGCACGCGCTCCTTCGGAAAAGGCTCGGTGCAGACCATCATCCCGCTGCCCGGGCACGGCGCGATGCGGCTGACCACGGCGCGCTACTACACGCCGTCCGGCCGCTCGATTCAGGCCAAGGGCATCGACCCCGACATCATCGTCGAGGCCGCCAAGATCGAGCATCCCGCCGGCGACGCCAGCGCCGTCGCCAAGAAATCGGAGGAAGGCAAGGAAGATGCCGAGAACCCGGGCGACCAGGCGACGGTCGATCCGAGCGTGATCGGCACGGCCGACGATTATCAGCTCTCCCGCGCGGTTGACATGCTCCGCGGGATCGCGCTGTTCAGCGGCCCCCGGGCTGAGAACTGACGCGCCGAAAACTGAGGCCGGCGCGTTTGAGCAAGGATAACCACGCCCGCTACCGACCTTGCGTCGGCATCATGCTGCTCAATGGCGACCGCGAGGTGTGGGTCGGCCGCCGCGTCGACATGCCGGCGGGCTGGTTGGCTTGGCAGATGCCGCAAGGCGGCATCGACGGCGACGAAACTCCGATGCAGGCGGCATTGCGCGAGCTCTACGAGGAAACCGGCACCGACAAGGCCGAGATCGTCGCCGAAAGCCGGGATTGGCTTTGTTACGACCTCCCGGACGAGATTCGCACCGGCTGGCGCCGCAAATATCGCGGACAGCGGCAGAAATGGTTCTTGATGCGGTTCATCGGCGAGGATTCGGATATCGACCTCGGCCGTCATGAGGCCGAGTTCGACGCCTGGAAATGGGTCGCGCCATCCGAGCTTCCCGGCCTGATCGTCGATTTCAAGCGCCCGGTCTACGAGGCACTGCTCAAGGAGTTCCGCGAGCAGTTGGGGCTATGATATCGGCCTCTCCAAGCGCTGGCACCCGACCGTGCGTCCTTCGAGACAGTCGCTTAGACTAGCGCCCATCATCGTCATTCCGGGGCGGCCCGCAGGGCCGAACCCGGAACCCATGAACACGGGCTTGTCCGGTGGGCCGGCGGCGTCGGGACGCCCTTTTCGAGGTCCCGTGTGCATGGGTTCCGGGTTCATCGCTGCGCAATGCCCCGGAATGACGCGCAAAAAATCCCAGACGACGGTTGCACCGCTATCCCGGCAACCGCGCCACCGCTGCCTCGATGTCGGCGCGGCTCGGCATCGCTGTTTGCGCGCCGACCGTGAGGCAGGTCAACGAGGCGGCCGCGCTGGCGCGCCGCAACGCTTCGTCGAGCGGCACGCCGCGATCGAGCCCGGCGGCAAAAACGCCGGCGAACGCGTCGCCCGCGCCGGTGGTGTCGACCGGATCGATCGGCAAGGCCGGGACGGTGATCGTGTCGCCGCCGCGGAGCAGCGCGACCGCCCCCGCCGCGCCGCGGGTGATCACCAGCCCCTGTCGCAATTCGCGCGCGATTTCGGCGGGGTCGCCCAGCGTCGCCGCCTCGCCTTCGTTGGCGATCATAAAGTCGATGTCCTCAAAGCGCGCGGGCGCGATCGGCCCGGCCGGAGCAAGGCTCAGCACGATGCGGCTCCCGCGCTGCAGCGCGCGGCCGATCAGCGCCGCGTTCTCGCTGTCAGGCACCTCGCGTTGCAGGACCAGCACGGTCTTGAGGTCGAGCAGGCGCTCGGGCACCTGGCCCGAGCGCGCCCGTGCATTGGCGCAGGAAGCCACGGCGATCTGGTTTTCGCCATCGGCGTCGGTGGTGATGATCGCGCAGCCGGTCGGTTGGGCGATTGTCTCCACCAGGCCGACATGTACGCCGCAGCGGCGCAGCACGCTGAGCGCCGGTTCGCCGAACATGTCCTGACCGACCGCGCCGATCATCGTCACAGCGCTCCCCGCGCGGGCGGCGGCGACCGCCTGGTTGGCGCCCTTGCCGCCGGGCGCCAGCACGTAATCGCCGCCGAGCACCGTCTCACCAGGCACCGGCAGATGCGGTACCGGCACAATGAGGTCGATGTTGATCGAACCGAAGACAACAAGCATGGCGGGGCTCCGCTCATTGGGGCGGGTGCGACGGCACCATCCACTGGGCGTTCGTCGGGCGGTTGCCTTCAAACTCCCCTCAACTGCTATTATCTCCCTACGGTCCCGTTTGGTCACGGGTTGCGGTGACGGCGTTGTATGTATCGCTCCCTAGGACGACCATCGGCGCAAAAGGATGCCGCTGTGCAAACCCTCAAGATCGATCCCACCGTCGATATCCTCACTTCATTCGCGCTCTCGTCGGGCCGAGCGTACGTAGACTCGGGTTCACCGAGTTCGAGCGGAAATATCACTTCGACGCCCCCCCTTCGGTACGCGAAAGCATTATGGAGAATGCTCGGGCGGCGGCGGAAGGTATCTAGCTCGTCCGACGCAGGTCGGCGATTGGCGGAAAGACGCGGCCGAACATGCTCGACCTCAGGCCTTCGCCCCGCTGCACATTGATCGCCGGCGGTCTTTCGGCAGCGCTTGTGTTGCTCGCCGCACCGGTGCCAAAGGATTTGCCAGATGCTCGACAGCGCCAAACTTAGCCGCTTTGTCGATCAAAGCTGGGGCGATGAGATCGTTCCGACCCTGGTCGAGTACATCAAGATCCCCAACAAGTCGCCGTTGTTCGATCCCGACTGGGCGGCGCACGGCCATATGGACGCGGCGGTCGCGATGTTCGCGGACTGGGCGCGCCGCAAGATCGCCGGCCTGCCCGGCGCGACGCTTGAGGTGGTGCGGGTCAGCGAGCGCACGCCGGTGATCCTGATCGACGTACCCGGTGCGGGCGGCGACACGGTCCTGCTCTACGGCCATCTCGACAAGCAGCCGGAAATGGTCGGCTGGGAGGACGGCTACGGCCCGTGGCTGCCGCGCATCGTCGGCGACAAGCTCTACGGCCGCGGCGGCGCGGATGACGGCTATGCGATGTTCGGCGCGCTGACCGCGCTCGCCGCGCTTGCTGAACAGGGCGTGCCGCATGCCCGCGCCATCGTGCTGATCGAGGCGTGCGAGGAATCGGGCAGCTACGACCTGCCGTTTTACGTCGACCATCTCGCCGAGCGGATCGGCAGCCCATCGCTGGTCGTCTGCCTCGATTCGGGTTGCGGCAATTACGATCAGCTGTGGCTGACCACCTCGCTGCGCGGCGTGGTGGCCGGCACGCTGACGGTCGAAATCCTCACCGAGGGAGTGCATTCCGGGCACGCGTCGGGGATCGTGCCGTCGAGCTTCAGGATCTTCCGCAAGCTGCTGTCGCGGCTGGAGGACGAGGAGACCGGCACGGTGCGTCCTGAAGCGCTTTACGCGCAAATCCCAGCCGAGCGGCTGGCGCAGGCGCGCCAGGTCGCCGCCGTGCTCGGCGATGTGGTGAGCCACGAGTTTCCGTTTGTCGCCGGCGCCGGCGCGGTCAGCGACGATCTTACCGAACTGGTGCTGAACCGCAGCTGGCGGCCGCAGCTCGCGGTGACCGGCATGGCCGGGCTGCCGCAGCCGGGCCATGCCGGCAATGTGATGCTGCCCTTCACCAGCGCGAAGCTGAGCCTGCGCATCCCGCCGACGCTCGACGCCAAGGCCGCGACAGAGACGGTGCGCTCCCTGCTCGAAGCCGAGGCCCCCTACGGCGCCAAAGTAGCGTTCTCGGGCCAGGTCGGCTCTTCCGGGTGGAACGCGCCGGCGCTGGCGCCGTGGCTGGAGGCATCGCTGCAGAAGGCGTCGCAAGACGCATTCGGCGCGCCGCCGGCGTTTATCGGCGAGGGCGGCAGCATTCCGTTCATGGCAATGCTCGGCGAGAAATTCCCGGCGGCGCAGTTTGTCGTCACCGGCGTGCTCGGCCCGCATTCCAACGCGCACGGCCCGAACGAATTCCTCCACATCCCCACCGGCCGCAAGATCACCCAGGTCATCGCCCAGGCGCTCGCCGACCATCGCGCGCGGCCATAGTCTTCGCCCCCTGGTGCGTCCTTCGGGACGCGTCTTGCGGCGCTCCTCAGAGCCTGACCCGAAATGCGCTTGAGATGCTCGCGAGGCGCTTTTTACCTTGTCATTCCGGGGCATCGCGCAGCGATGAACCCGGAACCCGTGCACACGGACTTCGAAAACTGTGTCCCGACGCCGCAGCTACCCCGGATAAGCCCGTGTTCATAGGTTCCGGGTTCGGCCCCGCGGGCCGCCCCGGAATGACAAGGGTAATTTCGGGCCAGGTTCTCAGGATGACGGCCCTTGGTGAATGCCCGAAGAAAAGTCGTCATCCTGAGGAGGGCGCGAAGCGGCCGTCTCGAAGGACGAACGATGTCATGCCGCCGTCCTCGCCAACTGATCGGCGCGCCGCCGCATGGCCTCCCATGACAAGCGGGCCAGCCAGCGACAGAGCTGACCGTTCGGCGTGAGTCCGATCGCCTTGAGGGTCATCGCCACGATGCGCTCGACGTGATGCGGCCGGTAAAGCGCCAAGGCGCGCCGCGCGTAGGCGTTGCCGCAGCGCCGCCGGTCGTAATCCTTTCCAGCTTCGTTGGCGGCGTAATAGGCGTAGGCGAGTTCGTCGTCCTCGGCCTCGACGACACGGCCGAGCGCGATGCGCAGCCGCGTCCACAGCCCCAGCCGCTGACGTGCCTGATAGGCGTGCATCGTCTTGTAGAATAGCCGGTAGTGGCGCAGTTCGTCGGCGGCAATATGGCGGCAGATTTCCCGCAGCACCGGCTCATCGGCCGCCTCGCGCAGCGCCGTGTAATACGAGCTGGTGCCGGTCTCGACGATGCAGCGCGCCAGCATCTCGCCGGCCAGCGAGCCGCGACGCGAGCGATCGCTGTCGAAATTGGCCTGGAAACCGGCGCGGAACCGTGCGACGGCGGCGTTGAAATCGAAATCAGGGTCGGCGAGTTGCGCCCAGCGCGCGAGCGCCACGCCATGCTGCACTTCTTCTTCGCCCCAGCGCTCGGCGTTCGCGCTGAAATCAGGATCGCCGGCGAAAACCCGGCAGAGATGATGCGCGTAGGCGCCGCCATTGTATTCGACGAGCGCGGCGGCTTTGACGAGCCGCACGATTTCCGGATCGGCCCGCGCCCGGTCGAATCGCCGCCAGGGTATGTCGTCGAGCGTCCACGAGCCCATCATGCTCCCCTGGGCCGCCCCCGAAAGGACCGTGTACCCGACAATTATACACCGGCGAGCGGGAAAGTTCCCGCGCCGCGATCAATGTGCGGTGGCGGCGAGGGCTTGGAGCTTGGCGCGGGCGACCGCCTGCTGGCGCTCCAGCGAGCGCAGCTCGGCCGCGAGCCGGTCGCGGTCGACATCGGTGGCGCGGCCGACCTGCTCGCGCAGGCTCGGCAGGTTGCCTTCGATGACCTGCAATTCCGCCTCGATCGCACCGCGATCGAGCGCGCTCGGAAGAATCGCTTCCTCGGCCAGCACCGTGCAGCGCTCCGGCGTGACCTCGGCGATGCCGCCGACCACGAAGATGCGCTCGGAAATCGTCGGGCGCGTCTGGTAGATGTCGATCATCCCCGGCCGGATCGTCGAGATCAGCGGCGAATGGCCGGGCAGCACGCCGAAATTGCCCTCGGTGCCCGGCACCACGACCATCTCGACCTCGGTCGAGAGCATCAGCCGCTCCGGCGTCACCAGCTCGAATTGCACGCGATCGGCCATCACCAGCAACCTTTCCCATCGTCATCCCCGGACTTGATCCGGGGATCTCGGGGCGCCCCGCAGATGGCCGGGTCAAGCCCGGCCATGACGAGAAACGAATTCCTTTTTTGTTACGCCTCGCTGGCCATCTTGCGGCCCTTTTCGACCGCTTCCTCGATCGTACCGACCATGTAGAACGCCGCCTCCGGCAGCTCGTCGTATTCGCCGGCGACGATGCCCTTGAAGCCCTTGATCGTCTCTTCGAGGTTGACGAAGACGCCTGGCGTGCCGGTAAAGACCTCGGCCACGTGGAACGGCTGCGACAGGAAGCGCTGGATCTTGCGGGCGCGGGCGACGGTCAGTTTGTCCTCTTCCGACAACTCGTCCATGCCGAGAATGGCGATGATGTCCTGCAGCGACTTGTAGGTCTGCAGCACGCGCTGCACATCGCGCGCGACGGCATAGTGGTCGTCGCCGACGACGCGCGGGTCGAGCATCCGCGAGGTCGAATCGAGCGGGTCGACCGCCGGGTAGATGCCGAGCTCGGCAATCTGCCGCGACAGCACGGTGGTCGCGTCGAGATGCGCGAACGAGGTCGCCGGCGCCGGGTCGGTCAGGTCGTCGGCGGGCACGTAGATCGCCTGCACCGAGGTGATCGAGCCTTTCTTGGTCGTGGTGATGCGCTCCTGCAGCGCGCCCATGTCGGTCGCCAGCGTCGGCTGATAGCCGACCGCCGACGGGATGCGGCCGAGCAGTGCCGACACTTCCGAGCCCGCCTGGGTGAAACGGAAGATGTTGTCGACAAAGAACAGCACGTCCTGGCCTTCCTCGTCGCGGAAATATTCGGCAAGCGTCAGGCCGCTGAGGCCCACCCGGGCGCGCGCCCCCGGCGGCTCGTTCATCTGGCCATAGACCAGCGCCGCCTTCGACCCCGGCCCGTCGGCGACGATGACGCCCAATTCCATCATCTCGTGATAGAGGTCGTTGCCCTCGCGGGTCCGCTCGCCAACGCCGGCGAACACCGAGTAGCCGCCATGCGCCTTCGCGATGTTGTTGATCAGCTCCATGATGATGACGGTCTTGCCGACGCCGGCGCCGCCGAACAGACCGATCTTGCCGCCGCGCGCGTAGGGCGCCAGCAGGTCGACGACCTTGATGCCGGTGACGAGGATTTCCGCGTCGGTCGACTGCTCGACGAATTCCGGCGCCGATCTGTGGATCGGCATGCGCATCTTGGCGTTGACCGGGCCGCGCTCGTCGACCGGCTCGCCGATCACGTTGAGGATGCGGCCGAGCGTCTCCGGGCCGACCGGCACGGTGATCGGCGCGCCGGTGTCGACCACCTGCGCGCCGCGCACCAGCCCGTCGGTGGTGTCCATCGCCACGGTGCGCACCGTGTTCTCGCCCAGTTGCTGGGCGACTTCGAGCACCAGCCGCTGCCCGTTATTCTCGGTATGGAGCGCGTTGAGGATCGCGGGCAATTCGCCCTCGAACCGCACGTCCACGACCGCGCCGATGACCTGGGTGATGGTGCCGACGATATTGGTGGCCATGTTCAACTGATCCCTTCAAATGGGCTCGCCGGCCTCCACCGCTCGTCATGGCCGGGCTTGACCCGGCCATCCCGGGATCCCCGGGTCAAGCCCGGGGACGACGAAGGAAAATGAGGCGAGCGCTCGGACATATTTACAGCGCCTCGGCGCCGGAGATGATCTCGATCAGCTCCTTGGTGATGGCGGCCTGGCGCGAGCGATTGTAGTTGATCGTCAGCCGGTCGATCATATCGCCGGCGTTGCGGGTGGCGTTGTCCATGGCGGTCATGCGCGCACCCTGCTCGCTCGCCGCGTTTTCCAACAATGCCGTGAAGATCTGCACCGCGAGGTTGCGCGGCAGCAGCTCGCGCAGAATTTCGTCCTCTTCCGGCTCGAACTCGTAGATCGCGCCGCCTGCGGTCGCGGGCCCCGCACCACCTTCCGGCGGCGGGAACGGGATCAGCTGCTGCACCGTGACGACCTGGGTGATCGCCGTGCGGAAGCGGTTGAAGATGATCGTGCAGCTATCGAACTCACCGGCCTCGAACAGCGCGAGAACACGGTCGGCGATGTCGCGCGCTTCCTCGAACGCGAGCCGCCGGCGGCCGACATCGGTCAGGCTGTCATGGATGTAGCGGCCGTAATCGCGGCGTAGCCCGTCGCGGCCCCTGCGGCCGATCGTCAGGATTTTGACCGTCTTGCCGGCGCCGAGCAACGTGCGGACCTGCCGCCGCGTCTCGCGCAGGATCGTGGCATTGAAACCGCCGGCGAGCCCGCGATCCGAGGTCGCGACGATCAGCAGATGCGTCTCGTCCTTGCCGGTGCCGGACAGCAACGGCGGCGCACCGGAGACGCCGGCCATGCGCGCGGCGAGCGAGGCCAGCACGCGCTCCATACGCTCGGCATAGGGACGCGCGGCCTCGACCTGCTCGACCGCCCGGCGCAGGCGCGAGGCGGCGACGACCTTCATCGCCGACGTTATCTTCTGGGTCGACCTGACGCTGCGGATGCGGTTGCGCAGGTCCTTGAGGCTGGGCATTTGCGGTTACGCGAAGCGGGCGGAGAAGCCGTCGAGGAACTCGCGCAGCCCCTTGTCCGAGGTCTCGGAGATGGCGCCCTCGTTGCGAATCGCGGCGAGCAGCTCGGGCTTGGTGGCGCGCATCTCGCCGATCATCGACGATTCGTAGCGCCCGACATTGGCGAGCTCGATCCGATCGAGGAAACCGTTGGTGCCGGCGAAGATCGCTACCACCTGCTCTTCGACCGGCACCGGCGAGAATTGCGGCTGCTTCAGCAGTTCGGTAAGCCGCGAGCCGCGCGCCAGCAGGCGCTGGGTCGAGGCGTCGAGGTCGGAGGCGAACTGCGAGAACGCCGCCATCTCGCGGTATTGCGCCAGCTCCAGCTTGATGCGGCCGGCGACCTGTTTCATCGCGCGGACCTGCGCCGCCGAGCCGACGCGGCTTACCGATAGGCCGACGTTAATCGCCGGCCGAATGCCGCGGTAGAACAGCTCGGTTTCGAGGAAGATCTGCCCGTCGGTGATCGAGATGACGTTGGTCGGGATATAGGCCGACACATCGCCGGCCTGCGTCTCGATGATCGGCAGCGCGGTCAGCGAGCCGGCGCCATGCTCGTCGCTCATCTTGGCGGCGCGTTCCAGCAGCCGCGAATGCAGATAGAACACGTCGCCCGGATAGGCTTCGCGCCCCGGCGGGCGGCGCAGCAGCAACGACATCTGGCGATAGGCGACCGCCTGTTTCGACAGATCGTCATAGATCATCAGCGCGTGCATGCCGTTGTCGCGGAAGAACTCGCCCATCGTACAGCCGGTGTAGGGCGCGAGGTATTGCAGCGGCGCCGGCTCCGAGGCGGTCGCGGCGACGACGATCGAATAGTCGAGCGCGCCGTAATCCTGCAGCGTCTTGACGATCTGGGCGACCGTCGAGCGCTTCTGCCCGATCGCGACATAGATGCAATAGAGCTTCTTCAATTCGTCGGTGCCGGCGTTGATCTCTTTCTGATTGAGGATGGTGTCGATCGCGACCGCAGTCTTGCCGGTCTGGCGGTCGCCGATGATCAGCTCGCGCTGGCCGCGGCCGATCGGCACCAACGCGTCGATCGCCTTGAGGCCCGTCTGTACCGGTTCATGCACCGATTTGCGCGGGATGATTCCCGGTGCCTTGACCTCGACGCGCATACGGCTGACATCGGTCAGCGGCCCCTTGCCGTCGATCGGATTTCCGAGCCCGTCGACCACCCGCCCCAGGAGGCCGCGGCCGACCGGCACGTCGACGATGGCGCCGGTGCGCTTGACCGTGTCGCCTTCGCTGATGCCGCTATCCTCGCCAAAGATCACGACGCCGACATTGTCGGTTTCGAGGTTGAGCGCCATGCCGCGCATGCCGTTGGGGAATTCGAGCATCTCGCCGGCCTGGACCTTGTCGAGGCCATAGACGCGGGCGATGCCGTCACCGATCGACAGCACCTGGCCGATCTCGGCGACATCGGCCTCGCTGCCGAAATTCGCGATCTGCTGCTTCAAGATGGCGGAGATTTCCGCCGCGCGGATTTCCATGTTTGTCCCCTACCCGATGCCCTTCATGCTCAGCTGCAGCCGCTGCAGCTGGCCTTTGAGTGAACCATCGACCATGCGCGAGCCGATCTTGACGACCATGCCGCCCAGCAGGCTCGGATCGACTTTGACATCCATCGTCACACGGCCGCCGACGACGCGGCGCAGCTGATCGCCGAGGGCGTTCTGCTGTGCCTCGCTCAGCGTCTGCGCGGCGGTGATTTCCGCGGTGACCTCGCCGCGCCGCTCGGCGAGCTTCCTGAGATAGGCCTCGATCATCGCCGGCACCGCGAAGAGCCGCCGGTTGCGCGCAACGACCGCGACGAAATCGGCGGTCAGCTTCGAGAGTTGGGCATTGTCGACGAGCGCCGCCATCGCCTTGCCTTGCGTGGCGCGCGACAGCACCGGGCTGCGCACCAGCCGCAGCAGGTCACCGCTCGCGCCGAGCATTGCGCGTAATTCGCGCAGATCGCCGGCGACCTCGTCGAGCGCATGGCGTTCGTCCGCGAGCTCGAACAATGCCGCCGCATAACGTTCTGCCAGGCCGGAAACGCCTGCCAATTCATTAGCCAAAGTGAGACGGTCCTCGATCTGCGCGCCGGGGAGCGATGGGTCGCGGCATTGCCCTTGTCGGATCTTGCCGAAAGCGGCTCGGGGCCACCGTGACCCCGCGAAATCCGCGCGGTTCCTAGCATTTTTGAACGGCCCGCGCAACCGCACGAGGCCTGCATTAATTCAATGGCTTAGCTGCCCGAGCGCGGTGACTGCCGCGAGCGCGGCGCGGGCCAGCGCCGGGGCGCGCGGAAGCAACGGCCCGTCGAGCCGGCCGTAGAGATGGAACAGCGCCGTCTGCAGGACGATGCCCATGATGACGGCAGCTCCCTCCGCGGGGTTAGCCGCGGCTATCTCGCCCGCCGCGACCGCGTCGGCGATGGCCGCTTCGATCGCCGCAACGGGGTCGGCGTCCCCGTCCTCGTCATCGATAGCCGGCAGAAGCTCGTGCTGGGCCAGCAGCATAAAGCGGAACAGGGCGGGGTCGCGGTCATAGAGCGCGCAGAAATGCGCGACCATCGCGGCGATCCTTGGTCCGAAGGGCTGGTGCGCGGCGCCGATTTCCGCCAGTTCGGCACCGGTGCGGCGGTACGCGTCGGCGAACAGCCGCGCCGCCAATTCCTCCTTGCTGCGGTAGTGGCGGTAGAGGGCGCCTTGCGCCACGCCGGCCGCGGCGGCGATCTCGGCAATCGAGACGCCATCGACGCCGCGCGCCGCGAACAGCGCGACGGCGGCGCGGCCCACCTTCTCCTTGACGCCGGTCGCCCGCAAGCATGCCTCTTGTGAATGAATATTCACTCATTATATGATCGCGCCAAAGCCGGCGCAAGCGGCAGCGCGCTGCCGACGGCTCGCGAGGTGCATGATGGATTGGGACGACGCGCTCCCTTGGGCCTTTCTGCTGTTCATCGCTCCTTTTGTGCTGTCGATCCGGTCGATCGTCGCGGATCGTCGGCTGAAGGCGCAGATCGAGCTGCTGACCGGCAAGGTCGGCATGCTCGATCACCGCATCTTCCGGCTCGACGAACAGGTCCGCGCGCTCGCGGGTGGAACCACCCCGCCGCCCCCGCCCCCGGCGGAGGAGCCGCGCGCCGCGCCGGCCGTTGAGCCCGCCACCGCGGAGCCGCCGGCGCCCGAACCCGAACCGGAGCCGGTCATGGCAGTCGTGCGGGCGCCGGCGCCCGCCGCAAGAAAGCCCTTCGAGCAGCGCCTGGCCGAGAATTGGCTGGTATGGCTCGGCGGCGTAACGCTCGCCCTCGGCGGCGCCTTCTTGGTCAAGCTGTCGATCGATTACGGGCTGCTGACCCCGCCGGTGCGGCTGCTGTTGGCGGTGCTGCTCGGCATCGGGCTGTGTGGTGCGTCGGAATGGGTGTCGCGCCGCGAGCAAGCCGATGATGCGGCTGGCCCTTCCTACGTGCCGCAAGCCCTCGCCGCATCGGGCGCGGCCACCGTCTTCGCCGCGATCTATGCCGCCTATCAACTCTACGGCCTGATCGGCAGCACGCCAGCCTTCGTGCTGCTCGCGGCGACCGCCGGTTCGACCGTAGCGCTGGCGTTGCGGCAGGGTATTTACGTTGCCGCGCTCGGCCTTGTCGGCGCCTATGTCGTGCCCGCGCTAGTCGCGAGCGAGACGCCGCAGGCGTTGCCGCTGTTCCTCTATCTCGCCTTTGTCACCGGCGGCATGCTCGCGGTACTGCGTCATCGCGCCTGGTGGTGGCTGGGGCCGCCGACCCTGCTCGGTGCGTTCGTCTGGGTGCTGATCTGGCTCGGTTTGCAGCCGCGACGGCCCGAAAGCGCCGTCGTCGGTTTGTACATCCTGTTGCAGCTGGCGCTGTTTGCGGCGTTCCGGCGCGGCGTGCCGCGCGTCGGCTTCCTGCGTGGCGTCGCCGAGGTGCCGCATATCCGGCTGCTGGTACGCATAGCCTTCGGACTATTCGCCTTCACCGCGTTCGTGCTCGCGCACGTCGCCGATTTCGACGGGCCGAGCCTCGCCACGACATACGCGGGGGCGGCGATGCTGCTGGTCTTTGCCTATCGCGACCGCGACTTGGACGACGTGATCGTGACGGCCGCCGTGCTGGTGTCGGCGGTGCTCGCGAGCTGGCACCTGCCCTTCCTCGGCGATGAGGAATTGTTCATGGCGCAACTGCGCTTGCCCGTCGCGCTGTGGGATTTCTCGCTCGCTTGCGGCGGCGCGGCGCTGCTGCTCGGCGGCGGTGGGTTTGTCGCACAGCGAACCGCGCCACGGCCGGGCCGTTGGGCCGCGCTGTCGGTGATCAGCTCCGTGCTGGTGCTGATCATCGCCTATTGGCGGCTGCACGATTACGGCATCGACATCGCCTGGACGGCCATCGCCCTGGCCCTGGCCGGGCTGAACCTCGCGGCCGCGGCGAGCGTCGCCAAGCGTCGCGACGGCGCGCTGGAGCTGGAGATCGGGCTCGGCGCCTATGCGGTCGGCGTGCTCGGCGCGACAATCCTCGCCGCCTGCTTTGCGCTCAGCAATGCCTGGCTGACCGTTGCCATCGTCTTGCACTTGCCGGCGCTGGGCTGGATCGAGGGCCGGCTCGACCTCAAAGTGCTGCGTCCGGTAGCACTGATCGTCGCCGGCATCGTGCTGGCGCGGCTGGCGTTCAACCCGTATCTGCTCGGCTATCCCATCGGGCCGACGCCAATCTTCAACTGGCTGCTCTACGGCTACGGCCTGCCGGCGCTGGCCTTCATCGTCGCCACCAAGCAATTCGGCAGCCGCGCCGACGACCTCCTGGTCCACGTGCTCGAAGCCGGCAGCGCGCTGTTCGCGACACTGCTGCTGACCTTCGAGCTGCGGCATGCGCTATATGGCCGGATCGATGCGCCGCTCGCCGATTTCGGCAAGGATGCGCTCACGCCGCTGTTGTGGCTGGGATTGTCGGGTTTCGCGCTGTGGCTCGGCGAGCGGCGGGAGCGGCCGGTGCTGCGCTGGGGTGGGATCATCCTGTTCGCGCTGGCCAGCATCCAGATCGTGGTGTGGCAGGCGCTGGTAAAGAGCCCGCTGCTGTCGACGAGTTCGGTCGGCCGCGCGATGCTGTTCGACCTGCTGTCGCTCGCCTATCTGCTGCCGGCGCTGATGTATACGGCGATCGTGGTGCTTCGGCTCGGCCCGCCCGCCCTGCGGCTGGCCGGCAAGATCCTCGCCGCCGGTCTCGCCTTTATCTGGGTGACGCTGGAAGTCCGCCATGCCTTCCGGGGCGAGGACATCAGCCTCAGCCTCTTCGGCCACAACTTCGGCGACGCCGAGTGGTACAGCTATTCGGCAATTTGGCTGGTGTTCGCCGCGGTCGCGCTGGCCGCCGGCCTGCTCCGCCGCGACGAGTGGCTCCGCCGCGTGTCGCTCGGCGGCATCGGGCTGGTGGTCGCCAAGGTCTTTCTGTCCGACATGGCCGAGCTGGAAGGCGTGCTGCGCGCGCTGTCCTTCCTCGGCCTCGGCGCGGCGCTGGTCGGCATCGGCTACGCCTACCGCCGCCTGCGCCCACTGCAAGAGAGCTAGATTCGACTGGAAATTATACCGAACCAGATCATCTCCACTTGCTCGTCACGGCCGGGCTCGACCCGGCCATCCAGCGAACGACAGCAACCGTTGGAACTGCCAGAAGCGTTCGCTGGGCGCCCGAAGCAAGTCCGGGCATGGCGAATTTGGAATGTCCTGCCCGCTGAACGCCACCCTAGAGGAAGCTGTACGGGTCGATGTCGACCTGGAGGCGCGTCGAGCCGGCGATGCGCACCTTTGCCAGCCATTCGCGCAGCACGGCCTGGAGATTGACCGAACGCTCGGCCTGCACCAGCAGGCGGCGGCGGTGGCGGCCGCGCAGCACCGCGAGCGGGGCCGGCGCCGGGCCCAGCACCGTGACGCCCGGCATGTGCGGCGCGGCGCGCGACAGCGCTCGGGCCGCGAAATCGGCGGCGTCGGCGTCTGGTGAGCTGACGATCAGCGCCGCGAGACGGGCGAACGGCGGCAGATGCGCCTCGCGGCGCTGCGCCGCCTCGGCTTCGAGGAACCGGTCGCGGTCGTTGGCGGCGAGCGCCCGCATCACCGGCTGCTCGGGCATGTAGGTCTGCAGCAGCACCCGGCCGGGGCGTTCGGCGCGGCCGGCGCGGCCGCCGACCTGGTGCAGCAGCTGATAGGTGCGCTCGGCGGCCCGCAGATCACCGCCGCCGAGACCGAGATCGGCATCGACCACGCCGACCAGCGTCAGCATCGGGAAGTGATGCCCCTTGGCAACGATCTGCGTGCCGATCAACACGTCGTAGCGATGCGCCGTCATCGCGTCGGCCAGCTCGGCGGCGGCGCGTGGGCCGGGCAGCAGGTCGCTCACCATCAGCGCGACCCGCGCCTCGGGGAAGCGCTCGGCGACCTCCTCGCTCAGCCGCTCGACGCCCGGTCCGCATGGCACCAGCGTCCCCGCCGCGAGACACTCCGGACAGAATTTGGGCAAGCGAGTTGCGTAGCCGCAATGATGGCATTGCAGCCGCGCCGTAAAACGATGCTCGACCAGCCAGGCGGTGCAGCTCGGGCATTGGAAGCGATGGCCGCAGGCGCGGCATAGCGTCAATGGCGCGTAGCCGCGGCGATTGAGAAACAGCAGCGCCTGCTCGCCGTCCGCCAACGTCGCTTCCAGCGCGGCGACCAAAGGTGCCGACAGGAATCGCGCGGCGGGAAGCCGCTCCCGCCGCATGTCGATCAGCATCACCGCCGGCAGGGTCGCCGCGGCATGCCGCTCGGGCAGGTGAACGCGCTCGTAGCGACCGCGCGACACATTGACGACCGTCTCCAGCGACGGCGTCGCCGACACCAGCACGATCGGGATCTGCGCCAGCGAGGCGCGCAGCACCGCCATGTCGCGGGCCTGATAGCAGACCCCGTCCTCCTGCTTGAACGACGGATCGTGCTCCTCGTCGACGACGATCAGCCCCAGCTCCGGCAGCGGCAGGAACAGCGCCGAGCGGGCGCCGACCACGACCTTCGCCCGCCCCGCCGCGATCGCGCGCCAGGTGTCGCGCCGCTGCGGCTGGCTGACGTCCGAGTGCCACTCGGCGGGCGCCGCGGCAAAGCGCCGGCGGAAGCGCTCGAGCCATTGCGCCGACAGCGCGATCTCGGGCAGCAGCACCAGCACCTGCTGGCCCTTGGCGAGCGCGGCGGCAATCGCGGCGAAATAGGTCTCGGTCTTGCCCGAGCCGGTGACGCCGTCGAGCACCGTCACCTGAAAGCCGCCGGTCTCGACATGTTCGACGAGCCGCCCGGCGGCGCGCGTCTGTGCCGGCGACAGCAGCGGGCCGGGGCTGCGCCAATCGGGCATCTCGACGCCCGGGAGCACCGGCGTGGCGCGATGCTCCGCGACAAGCCCCATTGCCACAAGACCGCGCACCACCGCCGCCCCGACCCCGGCGCGCCGCGCCGTTTCCGCCGCCGTTTCCGCCGGCATGTCGCGCAGCAGCTCCAGCACGCGGCGGCGCGACGGGGTCAGTTTCACAGCCGGCGTCTCGGCGAGCGCGCCGCGGCCGGCATCGGTGATGACGCAGACCCGGCGCGGCGTCGGCGGCAGCAGCGCCGCCTCGACGCTCATCGTCATGCGCAGCACCATGCCCGGTGGCGCCAGCGTGTAGCCGGCGACGCGGTCGATAAAGCAGCGCAGTTCCGTCGGCAGCGGCGGCGTCGGCAGCACCTCGGCAATCGGGCGCAGCCGCTCTTCGGCGATGTCGTCGCCCTCGCCTTCCCAGACCACGCCGATCACAGGGCGCGATCCCAGGCTCACCCGAACGAATCGCCCCGGCTCCGGTGCGGCCTCGCCGCCGCGCGCCAGGTAGTCGAGCGCCGCCGGCAACGGCAAGGGCAGCAGCACGCGCACCCGCGTGCCCCCGGCGAGCGCGCTTTCCGAACGGGTGAGGGTGGCAGGGCCATCGGCCATCGGCTACACTCGCTCGCGGCCCGGCTGACGGCAAGCCGGCGAGATCAAGGAGCGGTTGGAGCCCTGCATGGTGGATCGGCCTCGCGACCAGACGAGACCCGCGCGCGACACAGCCGCAGCAGCCGCGCCGGGCGAACTCGCGCGCGAGGCGGCGCGGCGCAACATCGAAGCGCGCGACGTGATGGCCTATCTGCGCCGCCACCCCGATTTTCTCAACGAGCACCCCGAGGCGGTGCGGCTGCTGCGCCCGCCGAACCGCGAGATCGGCGAAGGCGTCATCGACTTCCAGCATTTCCTCCATGAGCGGCAACGCCGCGAGCTCAACCGCGTCAATCTCGAATACCGCAACCTGATCGCGGTCAGCCGCGGCAATCTGGCAAGCCAGAACCGGGTGCACAAGGCGGCGCTGGCGGTGCTGGCTGCTCCGAGCTTCGGCCAGCTTTTGCAAATCGTGACCACCGACCTCGCGGTGCTGCTCGATGTCGACGCGGTGACCATCGCGGTCGAGAACATCGCCGGCCTCACCCCGCGCTTTCAGACGCATGGCGTGCACCTTGTCGAGGCCGGCACGGTCGAGGAACTGCTCGGCGAGGACAAGGCAGTAGTCTACGCGGCGGATGTGATCGGCGACCCGTCGCTGTTCGGCGGCGCTGCCGGGCTGGTGCGGTCGCAAGCGTTGCTGCGGCTGCGCTTCGGGCGCGAGGCGCCGACCGGCCTGCTGTGCATCGGTACGCGCAAGCCGGGCCGCTTCCATCCGGGCCTCGGCACCGAGATGCTCGGCTTTCTCGGCCGCATCGTCGGCATCGCGATCGGCTTATGGCTCAATCCCGTGCGCTGACACCGGCGCAGGCGGGCCCCCCTAAGCCTTTTCCCTCCCTTCCCGAACCCCTGCCCCTGGCGCGCTTCGCGGTCACCGATGATTTGCGCGCGGCGATCGGCGCTTGGCTCGACTGGCTGGCCGCGGAGCGGCGCGCCTCAGCGCATACCGTCGCCGCCTACGGACGCGACCTGGCGGCCTTTTTCGACTTTCTCGGCGCGCATCGCGGTGAGGTGCCGGGTCTGGCGACGATGTCGGAACTGACACCGGCCGATTTCCGCGCCTTCCTGGCGCGGCGCGCGATGGACGGCCGCGAGCGGACGACGATCGCGCGCGGGCTTTCGGTGCTGCGCGGCTTCGTGCGCTTTCTCGAACGCCGCAAGCTCGCCTCCGCGCCGGGGCTCGCGGTGCTGCGCGCACCGAAACTGCCGCAAAGCGTGCCCAAGCCGCTCACCGTCGAGGATGCGGACGCGGCGCTCGACGCGGCCGGCGATGTCGCCACCAGCGTCTGGCAGCAGAAGCGCGACATCGCGATCCTGACGCTGCTTTACGGCTGTGGCCTGCGCATTTCCGAGGCGCTGGGGTTGAGCGGCGGCGAGGCCCCAAAAGGCGACGTGCTGATCGTCACCGGCAAGGGCAACAAACAGCGGTACGTGCCGGTGCTGCCGGCGGTCCGCGAAGCGGTCGCCGATTACGCCGCCGCCTGCCCTTACCCGCTGACGAGAGACGGGCCGCTCTTCGTCGGCGCGCGCGGCGGGCCGCTCAACCCGCGCCTCGTGCAACGCCAGATGCAGATTCTGCGCGGCATGCTCGGCCTGCCGGAGACCGCGACGCCGCACGCGCTGCGCCACAGCTTCGCGACGCATCTCCTGAGCGGCGGCGGCGACCTGCGGGCGATCCAGGAGTTGCTCGGCCACGCCAGCCTGTCGACCACCCAGCGCTACACCAAAGTCGAACCAGAGCACCTGCTCAAGGTCTACGCGGCGGCGCATCCGCGGGCGCAAAAATAACGCCATCCCGGCGCAGGCCGGGACCCGTTCATCCACATCCCGAAAAGCTGAAACATGGGCCCCGGCCTTCGCCGGGGTGGACAAAGAATTACCCCATCACCGCCTTCGCGGTGCTGCCGATGGCGGCGGGGGAGTCGCAGACGGTGATGCCGGCGCTTTTCAGCGCCTCGATCTTGTCGGCGGCGCTGCCCTTGCCGCCGGCGATGATGGCGCCGGCATGGCCCATGCGGCGGCCGGGCGGCGCGGCGGTGCCGGCGATAAAGCCGACCACCGGCTTCTTGCGCCGCGCCGACTTGATCAGCGCCGCGGCGTCTTCCTCGCCGCGGCCACCGATCTCGCCGATCAGCACGATGCCGTCGGTCTCCTTGTCGGCGAGGAACATCTCGATGACATCGGTGAAATCGAGCCCGTGCACCGGATCGCCGCCGATCCCGACGCAGCTCGATTGGCCGAGCCCCGCCGCGGTGGTCTGCGCCACCGCCTCATAGGTCAAGGTGCCGGAGCGCGAGACGATGCCGATCCGCCCGCGGCGATGGATATGGCCCGGCATGATGCCGATCTTGCATTCGTCAGGGGTGATGACACCGGGGCAGTTCGGCCCGATCAGCCGCGTTTTCGTGCCGCCGAGCGCGCGCTTGACGCGCACCATGTCCTGCACCGGGATGCCGTCGGTGATGCACACCACCAGCGGGATGCCGGCGTCGATCGCCTCGAGGATCGCATCGGCCGCGGAAGGCGGCGGCACATAGATGACGCTGGCGGTGCAGCCGGTCGCGGCAACGGCCTCGTGCACCGTGTCCCATACCGGCAGGTCGAGATGCCGCGTGCCGCCTTTGCCGGGGGTGACGCCGCCGACCATCCTGGTGCCGTAGGCGATCGCCTGCTCGGAATGGAAGGTTCCCTGCGCGCCGGTAAAGCCCTGGCAGATCACCGTCGTCGCGGCATCGACGAGGATCGCCATCACGCCGCCTCTTTGATCGACTTGACGACTTTCTCCGCGGCGTCGGCGAAATTCTCGGCGGCGATGATCGGCAGGCCGGACTGGCTCAAAATCTTGCGGCCGAGCTCAACATTGGTGCCTTCGAGCCGCACCACCAGCGGCACATGCAGGTTCACTTCGCGCGCCGCCGAGACGACGCCCTCGGCGATCACGTCGCAGCGCGCGATGCCGCCGAAAATGTTGACGAGGATCGCCTCGACATTCGGCTCGGAGAGGATGAGCTTGAACGCGGCGGTGACCCGCTCGCGCGTCGCGCCGCCGCCCACATCGAGAAAATTCGCCGGACTGCCGCCGTAGAGCTTGATGATGTCCATCGTCGCCATCGCCAGGCCGGCGCCGTTGACCATGCAGCCGATATTGCCGTCGAGCTTGACGTAGCTGAGCGAATGCCGCGCGCCCTCGCGCTCGGTCGGATCTTCCTCGTCCTCGTCGCGCAGCGCCTCGATCTCGGGATGGCGGAAGAGCGCGTTGTCGTCAAAGCCCATCTTGGCGTCGAGCGCGACCAGCCCGCCGGCGCCGGTGACGACCAGCGGGTTGAGCTCGATCAGCGACGCGTCGAGTTCGCCGAACGCGCGATAGAGGCTGGCGACCAACGCCACCATCGCTTTCGCCTGTGCCGCGCCGAGCCCGAGCTCGAACGCGAGACGGCGGCCGTGGAACGACTCGGCGCCGGTCGCCGGGTCGATCGCCAGCTGCATGATTTTCTCAGGCGCGCGCGCGGCCAGTTCCTCGATCTCGACACCGCCTTCGGCCGCGGCGATCAGCGTCATCCGGCCGCTGGTGCGATCGATCGACAGCGCGAGATACAGCTCGCGTGCGATATCCGACGCCGCCTCGACATAGACGCGCTTGACGTCGCGGCCTTGCGGGCCGGTCTGGTGCGTCACCAGGCGCTTGCCGAGCATGCCGGCCGCGGCGGCTTCGGCCTCCTCGGGCGAGCGCACCAGCTTGACGCCGCCCGCCTTGCCGCGGCCGCCCGCATGGATCTGCGCCTTGACCGCCCACAGGCCCCCGCCGAGCCGCGCGGCCACCGCCTTCGCCTCGGCCGCGGTATAGGCGACGCCGCCCGGTTGCACCGGCACGCCGTATCCCGCCAGCAGCTCCTTCGCCTGGTACTCGTGGATATTCATCGCCCGGCCTAGGCCGAGGCTTGCAGCTTCTTCGCCACGTCGATCAGTTCGCGCACCGCGGCGCAGGATTTGTCGAAGGCCGCCTTCTCGCCCGCGTCGAGCGAAACCTCGACGATGCGCTCGACACCGCCGGCGCCGAGCACCACCGGCACGCCGACATAAAGGCCGTTGACGCCGTATTCGCCGGAGAGATGCGCCGCGCAGGGCAACACACGCTTCTTATCGAGCAGATAGGCCTCGGCCATAGAGACCGCTGCACTCGCCGGCGCGTAGAACGCCGAGCCGGTCTTGAGGAAATTGACGATCTCAGCGCCGCCGTCCCGCGTGCGCTGAACGATCGCGTCGATCTTCGCCTGCGTCGTCCAGCCCATCTTGATGATGTCGGGCAGCGGGATGCCGGCGACGGTGGTGTACCGCACCGACGGCACCATCGTATCGCCGTGGCCGCCGAGCACGAAAGCGGTCACGTCCTCGACCGACACCTGAAGTTCCTCGGCGAGGAAATAGCGGAAACGCGCGCTGTCGAGCACGCCGGCCATGCCGACGACGTGGTGGTGCGGCAGCCCGCATGCTTCGCGCAGCACCCACACCATCACGTCGAGGGGGTTGGTGATGGCGATCACAAAGGCGTCGGGGCAATGCGATTTGATCGCCGCGCCGACCTGGCCCATGACCTTGGTATTGATGCCGATCAAGTCATCGCGGCTCATGCCCGGCTTGCGCGGTATGCCGGCGGTGACGATCACCACATCGGCGCCGTAGATCGCGGCGTAATCGTTGGTGCCGATGATGTTGGCATCATAACCCTCGATCGAGCTGCCCTGGATGATGTCGAGCGCCTTGCCCTGCGGCACGCCGTCGACGATGTCGAACAGGATGACGTCGCCCAGCTCCTTCAGCCCGATCAACAGGGCGAGCGTGCCGCCGATCTGCCCGGCGCCGATCAGCGCGATCTTCTTGCGTGCCATGATCTGCCTCGTGAATGACTGATCGGCGTCTTAGCGCGATTTGCCTGGACCGGCAAGGCGGGCCGCCGGGAGAATCACACGTCCTCCGGCAACTCAACCGGCCGCTGCCGCCCGTGGCGAATGTCGAGAATTTCGACACCGGCCGCCGTTATCCTATACGTCAATACGTAAGGGCTCACGATCAGGCGCCGCGTCCCGGCGCGTCCCCGAGCACCGCTCGGGGGAAATTCCGAAAGCTGCCGATAAGCCGCTTCAAATCGTTCAGTCAGGCGCCGACCGGCTGCCGGATTTCGACCATTCAGGTAGTCGAGTATGTCGTAAGTCTGAAGTTGGGCTCGTGGTGAGGTCGTAACCAGCTGCGCCATCAGCCTGCGGCGTCCTTGGCGGCTTTAGCCTTGGCTTCGGCGTCCTCGACCCTCCTGTGCATTTCTTCGAGCACTTGTTCAAAGGGAATTCCCTCGCCGCGATCCATTTCGTCGATCCCCGCCTGGATGTCGAGCACCTCCTGGCCTTCATCGGCGAGGTACTCGCGAATGGCATCGAGGATCACCCACGAACGCGGGCGCTCCATAACGGCAGCAACTTTGTTGAGCTTCTCCACGATATCGGCCGGAAGCCGGACCGAAATGGGGATCGCATTGTTGCTGCCGTCGGGCATGAGGCTGCTCCTGTAGTCGTCTGTATGACAATGTATCACTTCGGCGCCGCGTGGGCGACGTATTCCTCGCTCTGCATTTCCATCAGGCGCGAGACGGTGCGCTGGAATTCGAAGCTGCCGTCGCCTTCGACATAGATTTCCTGCGGCGGCACCTCGGCCGAGACGATCAGCAAGGTGCGGGCTTCGTAAAGCGTGTCGACGAGGATGTGGAAGCGCTGCGCCTCGTTGCGTCGAGTTCGGCGGCAGGCGCGGCACGCCCTCGACGAGGATCGCCGCGAAGCGCTCGGCCAGCGCCAGGTAATCGACCGCGGAGAGCGGCCGCGCGCACAATTCCTCAAAGCTGAACCAGGCGGTATGCCCGGCGGCGCGCGGCACGACGAGCGGCCGCGCCATCACGGTCAGCGTCTCGCTATGCTCGGTCATGCCCTCGGTCAGCCCGGCGAAGGTGTCGGCGAGCGCCTGGTGCGCCGCCTCGCCAAGCGGCTGGAAATAGACCGGCTTGCCGACCATCCGGGCCAGCCGGTAATCGCGGCCGCTGTCGAGCTCGACCACGTCGAGCCGCTCCTGCAGCAGCGCGATGAACGGCAGAAACCGGTCGCGCTGCAGCCCGTTTTCATAGAGCCGCTCGGGATGGCGGTTGGAGGTTGCCACCACCACTGTCCCGGCCTCGAACAGCGCGCGGAACAGCCGTTCGAGGATCATCGCGTCGGCGATGTCGTTGACCTGGAATTCGTCGAAGCATAAGAGCCGCGCCTCGGCCGCGAGGTCCGCCGCGACCTTGGGGACCGGCTCCGGGGTTCGCTGGCGGCGCTCCCGCTCGATACGGTCGTGAACTTCGAGCATGAAGGCGTGGAAATGGACCCGTCGTTTGGCGGAGAGCGGTGCGGCGGCAAAGAACAGGTCCATCAGCATCGATTTGCCGCGGCCGACCGGGCCCCACAGGTACAGTCCGCGCGGCGCTGGCGCCGGCGGCTCGCCAAGGCTCAACCGGACGAGCCAGCCGCGCCAGCTCGGCGGCGTCGGCACCCAACTCGCCAATTCCCGGTGCAGCCGATCGAGCCGACCCACCGCGCGCTCCTGCGCCGCGTCCGGGCGGATCGACCCGGCCGCGCAGCGCTCGCGGTAGAGCGCCAGCGGTCCAGACGCGTCGGACGGTTCGATTGTCGTAGAGTCAGCCGGCATTGATAGGTGCCGGGTCTAATTCAGGGATCGTGCCAGTGCAATGCGGCAGACGGCTACTCCGCCGGTACCGCCGCTTCCGCCGTACGCGGCGCGTTGGCGCGGGCGCTGCCGGCAAACAGCAGGCTCAGCACCCACAGCGCGGCGACCAGCGTCAACACCAGATGCGGCTTGCCGGCGTCGATCAGCATCCCGTAGGGCACCGGCATGATCGCGCCGCCGAGCGCGAGCCCGGCGCTGACAAACCCGAATACCTTGCCGATCTGCCCCGGCGGCGCGGCGTCCTTGACCATGACGTCGCGCGGCGTGCGGCTCGCGCCGATCAGATGGCCGGTCACGAACAGCAGCGCGACCGTCGTCACCTGCGGCAGGTCGACGAGATTGACCAAGAGCATCAGCGCCGACCCGACCAGCGTCAGCACCAGTACGAAGGAGAAGTGGCGATCGGTGCGGTCGGCGACCCAGCCGCCGACCAGCACGCCGCTCATCGTCCCGACCATAAAGCCGGTGAGCGCCGAGGAGGCCGCCTCGATGCTGAGCCCATGCGTGCCGTGCAGCACGGTGATCAGCCAGGATTGCACCCCCGCCCCGGCCATCGACGACACCATGAAAAAGCCGAAGAACAACATGATCGACGGCGACAACAGCATCCTGGCGCTGGCCCCCGCGCCGATCTCGCGCGCCGGAGCGCGCTTCTGGTCGCTGAGGATGCGGCTTTGCCAGACGATCGCCAGCGCGACGGGCAAGCCGACCAGCCCGACCGTGAGCAGCGCGCCGCGCCAGCCGATCAGCCAGATCAGCGCCGCCGTCACCGGCGGCGCGCTGGCAAAGCCGACATGGCCGGTAAAGGTGTGGATCGCGAACGAGCGCCCCATCTTCGCCGGCGAGATCGACCCCGACAGGATCGCGTAATCCGCCGGGTGAAACACCGCGTTGCCGAGCCCCGACAGCATCGCCAGCACGACGATCTGCCAGAACTGCGTCGCCAGCCCCATCAGCGCAATGGCGAGCGTCATCACCAGCGTGCCGCCAATCAGAAAGCGCCGCGCGCCGTGGCGGTCGACGAGAAAGCCGATCGGCGTCTGCACGATCGCCGTGGTGCCCGACATCACCGCGACCGAGATGCCGAGCACCGCAAAGGGCACGTCGAATTCCTTCTGCCAGGCGATAAACATCGTCGGCAGGCACAGAATGTAGAAATGCGACAGCGTATGGCCGCAGCAGATCAGCGTATTGACCCGCGCATCATGCCCAAAGGACGGCAGTCTCAACGTTTCCCCCGCGCCCGCTTTTCTTCCTCGTTGACGCGTGATGATGAAGCCTCCCCACCGCTTTGTCACTCCGCGCCGACAACGAAGGCCGCCAACGCGCCGGGAACGATCATGCGTGGCGTCGGTCAAATCGCTAGTATCACGCTCAAGCCTTCGGTGCCGAGCACCGTGTAACCCGTCCGTTCCGCCGACCAGACATTCCGGACCGGGACAGCATTCGATTGTCGAAAGCCAAGTTCGGCAGTTTCGATCTGACGGAGGCCAAGCGGCTGACGGACGAGAATAGTCGGCTGAAGCGAATTCCGGCCGAAGCCAGGGGCAACAACGCCGCGCTTAAGGATATCAGTGTGTTGCGTCGTGCAGACTTCACCGTCTTAATCCTACCGGACCGTTGACCATCGGCCCGCGCACCGCTTTAGGGGACGGCATGCGACCCAGCATCGGCGTCAAGATATTTAGCATCGCCATCGGGCTGCTGGTGCTGATGGTCCTGGCGGCACTGCTCGGCCTGCGCATGACCCGCATGGTCGATGACCAGCTTGGCGAACTCATCGACGACTATTTCCCGGCCTATGCGGCACTCGCGCAGGCGAACACCTACTCTGAGCAGCGGTCGGCCTACCTCCGCCGCTTGATGCTGGCGTTCGACGAGACGCCACGAGATGAAAGCAAGATCGGAGATCTCTACCGTCGGACTTTGGCCGCGGCCGCTATCAGCGATGAGGCGCTCGCCGAGAGCCGCCGCCTGATCAACCGGCAGATCGCCACTGCTTTCAGCCCCGAGGATGACGTGGCGCTGGGCCAACTCGACACCCAGATGGGTTTTTTGCAGGAGCAGCGGAAGAAGTCCGACGCAGTCTTCCTCAAGCTGCTTGATGCGGCGCGGAACAACCGCGCGGCCGAAGCGGCCTCATTGCTCGATGACCTTGACGAGCTTCGCGACGATTTCGACCATCGGATCACCGCAAACCAGGGTGAGATGCGGCGTCTCGCCGAGGCGGCCGTCAACGGCACCCGCACCTTTCAGCGGCGTACCGTCGTGATCAGTCTCCTGATATTGGTCGCCGCGGGATTGCTTGGGCTGACCGTTGCGGCAGCGGTGACGATGGGGCTGGTGCGTCCGGTGCGTCGGTTGCTGCAAGGGACTGCCGCGGTTGAGAGCGGACTGCTCGATACGGTTATACCGGTCACCTCGCGCGACGAGATTGGCCACCTGACCGTGTCCTTCAACAACATGGTCGGGGAGTTGCGCATCAAGGCGCAGGTCCGCGACATTTTCGGCAAATACGTCGACCCACGGATCGTTGCCGGACTGCTCGATCATCCGGAATTGGCCGACGCGAAGGCCTCGCGCCGCGAGATTACCGTCCTGTTCTGTGACATGCAGAGCTTTACCAGCTTTAGTGAAGGGATGACGCCGGCCGGGCTCGTTACGGTGCTGAACCGCTATCTGACCGTGATCTCGGAGCCGGTACGACGCAACCAGGGCATCATCGATAAATATATCGGCGACGCGATCATGGCCTTCTGGTGCGAGCCCTTCACCAATGCCGACGAGCACGCGCAACTGGCCTGTTTCACGGCGATCGAGCAGCTCGCTGCGATGCCGGGCTTCCAAAGGGAATTGCCGGACCTGACCGGCGTCCGGCGGGGGATCCCGCCGATCAATATCCAAGTCGGGATCGCCACCGGCGAGGTCGTGATCGGCAGCATCGGATCGGAAATGACGCGGAGCTACACGGTGATCGGCGATACCGTCAATTTCGCCTCCCGTATCGAGGGCGCGAGCAAGGCCTATGGCACCCGCATCCTGATCAGCGAGGCAACGCAACGCCTGGCCGCGGACGCGGTCGAAACGCGCGAAATCGATTCGGTGCTTGTCGTCGGCAAGACCGAGCCCGAGCGGATTTTCGAATTGCTCGGCCGCAAGGGCGAGGTTGCGGCCGACCGCCTGGAAATGCGCGACGCCTTTGCCGCCGCTCTCGCCGCCTACCGAGGTCGACAATGGGACGCGGCCGTCGCCGGCTTCCACCAATGCCTCTCGATCGTTCCCGACGATCAGCCGAGCAAGATCTTTCTGCCCCGCATCGCCCATTTCCGCGACCAGCCGCCTGCCCCGGATTGGACCGGCGAGTGGACGTTGGAGAGCAAATAAGTACGTCCGCGCGTCGCACCGATCTGAGACGCACGGGTCGGCATCGACAATGGCCGTAATGGGCAAAAGCGCTGTTCATGGAGCCGCCAGAGACGCGGGGTTCGCGGACCGCAAATTTGCCATGGTTGTATGGTTTGGTACGCGGCGTCGTTGACCCCGTGCCGATAGCCGCCGCCGTGTTCGCTGTTATTGCATCCAACCTGTTGGCACAAGGCCATGTTTTCCACCGCGATCGCTCGGCCGCTGGCTGTAGATTCCCTGTCGTTTACAGCGAACGCCGGCTGCTTTCAGGGCGCCGGTTCGCGTCGCGGTTGGGCGGCGCCGGCGCCTGGTGTCGTGGTCATTCCAGCACGATCGCGACATCGCCTTCGTCGATCGGGTCGCCCTCGGCGACGAGGATTTCCTTTACCACGCCGGCGCGCGGCGCCAGCAGCGGGATCTCCATCTTCATCAACTCGAGGATGATCAGCGGGTCCTCTTCGCCGACGCTGTCGCCGACCGCGACCTCGATCTTCCATACCGCACCGGCGATCTCGCTCTTTACCCGCAAATCGGCCATGTCCCCTCGCTCAAGGTTCCGTCTTCCGGCGCGGCGGCGATTCCGCACCGGGGTAAATTACTCTATGCTGCGGTGCTTTTAGCAAGGGAGGCGGCGATGCCCGAAGGGCACGACAACACGCGGCACAGTACCACCGAGGACGACATCACCGCGACCGTGTTGGCGCGCTTCGCGGCGACGCCCGATCCGCGTCTGCGCGAGGTCATGCTGGGGCTCATCAAACACCTGCACGCCTTCGTCAAGGAGGTCGAGCTGACCGAGACCGAATGGTTTCAGGCGATCGAAATCCTCACCGAAGCCGGCAAGATGTGCAGCGACAAGCGGCAGGAATTCATCCTGTTCTCGGATACGCTCGGCGTTTCGATGGTGGTCGATCTGATCGGCCACCGCAAACCGGAAGGCGCCACCAAATCGACGGTGTTCGGGCCGTTCCACCGGCTCGGCGCGGCCAATCTGCCGCCGGGCGGCAACATCGCGCATCGCGACACGGTTGGCGTGCCGACGCTGGTCAGCGGCCGGGTGCTCGACCTCGACGGCAAGCCGGTCGCCGGCGCGGTGCTCGACGTCTGGCAGACCCAATCGAACGGGCTCTACAATTCGCAGGACAAGAACCCGAGCGAGCTGCACATGCGCGGCAAGTTCACCACCGATGCCGAGGGCCGCTACCTCATTCGCACCGTGCGGCCGGTGAACTACCCGATCCCCTCGGACGGGCCGGTCGGCGCGATGCTCAAGGCGACCGGCCGGCACCCGATGCGGCCGGCGCATATCCATTTCGTGGTCATGGCCGACGGCTACGAGGCAGTGACGACGCATATCTTCGACCGCACGGACGAGTATCTCGACAGCGACGCCGTGTTCGCGGTCAAGGACTCGCTGATCTGCGACTTCGTGCGCCACGAGACGCCGACGGCCGAAGCCACGAAGCTGGGCATCGCCGGGCCGGTGCTGACCGCCGAATTCGATTTCGTGTTGAAGCCGGCGGGCGCCGTGCCGCAGGCCAACGTGCTGGACGCGCAGCGCCGGCTCGCCGCCCTCGGGACGCGTTAACCTTGTCGCCGGCGTGCCTGGCGGTCCCCGGCCGGGCGCTTCGGTCCATCTTCACCGAAAGTTAAGCATAACCATTTACCATGTCTGTCATCGTTGTAGGTGGCAGCAAGGTTGGGGGACCCGATGTCGATGACCGATGCGCCGATGCTTTCAGACGGCGGCGTCAGAGAGAACGAAGACTCGGCTCTGACCGGGCGCGAGCGCCGCGAGGCTGAACGCGCCATCCGCTACTGGGAGAAGAAGGTCGAAAAGCTCGGCCGCGCCGCGACGGTGGCCGCCCTCGATCTCGGCGAGATCAACTCCGCCGACTGGTCGCATCGCTTTGTGATCGCCGTCGACCCGGTGGTCGAGAATTCGTCGCTGCTGCTTTACGGCTCGGATTTCGCCAAGCTGCTCGACCTACCGCCCAAGGGCACGCCGCATGTCCCGATGGTGCGCCAGTTGCCCCGCCACCTGTCGAGCGTCTTCATGCAAGGCTGCGGCGACGCGCATCAGACCCGTCAGGCGGTGCGCCTGGAAGGCGAGGTCCCGCGCCCGGACGGCAAGGTCGAACTGTACCGCGCCGCCTTCATCCCGGTCGGCGTCAAGGAGAATTCGCTGACCCACCTGGCGTTCGGCGCGTTCAACAGCTGCGTCGCCGAGCAGCCCCTCGCGGCCTAGCCGATCAACACCTGCGCCTTGCGCGCCAAACCGAGGACTCGACGCCAGTAATTCGCGAAACGCGCGTCCTGCGTCTGGCCGCGGACATAGCGGATATAGATCTGCTGGATGATGACCGCGAGCTTGAACGCGGCAAAGACCTGGTACCAAAGGATTTCGCCGACATCGCTGCCGGTGCGCTCGCCGTAGCGGCGGATTGCCTCGGCGCGCGATGGAAAACCATCACGCCAGGTCGGCATCGCGGCGATCTCGCGCCATTCCGGATCGTCGCCCGGCTCGACCCAATAGTTCAGCACGTAACCGAGATCGGCGAGCGGGTCGCCCTGGGTACACATGTCCCAATCGAGCACCGCGACGATGCGTGCCGGGTCGGTGGTGTCGAGCAGGCAGTTGTCGAGACGGTAATCGTTGTGCAGCAGCGCGCCAACCCGCTCGGCCGGGCGCCGGCGGGCGAGCCAGTCGAGCACCGGCGCCATCTCGGCGCGCGATCGCGCTTCCTCCCGGCCGCCGAGCGACGCTTCCCAGCGGCGAATCCAGCCGGAAAGCTGGCGTTCGAGAAAACCCTCGAGACGGCCGAGGCCGTCGAGGCCGATCTCCGCCGGATCGACGCGGTGCAGATCGGCGAGCGCGTCGACCAGCGCGAAGCCGATGCGGTGGTTGAGCTCGGGCCGGCCGGCAAATTCCGCCGGAATGTCGTCGCGGACGACAAAACCGCGCCGCCGCTCCTCGACGATGAACACCGCGCCGATGACGCTTTCGTCCTCGCAGAGCAGCAGGCTCAGCGGCGCCAGCGCGAACCGGCGATGCAGCACCGACAGGACCCGGTGCTCGCGCCGCATGTCGTGCGCGCCAGGCGGGATCGGCCCCAGCGGTGGCCGGCGCAGCACGAATTCCCTTTCTCCGAAGCGCAGCAGATAAGTCAGGTTCGCCTTGCCGCCATGGAACTGGGCGACCGTCAGCGGCCCCGCGACGCCGGGTAGATGTGCCCGGAGGTATGGTTCGAGACGGCTCGTCTCGAGACGTTCATCCGGCCGCTCTGGGATCAGCTCGGCCGCTTCCAAATTCATTTCCGCAGCTCGATGCGCGCCACCGCTCGTTTGTGGACCTCGTCCGGCCCGTCGACGATGCGCATGATGCGCGAGCGCGCCCAGGCATAGGCGAGGCCGAAATCCTGGCTGACGCCGGCGCCGCCATGCGCCTGGATCGCCCGGTCGATCACCGCCAGCAGCATCTTTGGCGCGATCACCTTGATCATCGCGATCTCGGCCTGCGCGACCTTGTTGCCGACCGTGTCCATCATGTGCGCCGCCTTGAGCGTCAGCAGCCGCGTCTGCTCGATCTCCATGCGGGAATCGGCGATCCATTCGCGGATCACGCCCTGATCGGCGAGCGGCCGGCCGAACGCGACGCGGCTCTTGACCCGTGCCACCATCGCTTCGAGGCAACGCTCGGCGAGACCGATCATCCGCATGCAATGATGGATGCGGCCGGGGCCGAGCCGGCCTTGCGCGATCTCGAAACCGCGGCCCTCGCCGAGCAGGATGTTCTCGGCCGGCACGCGCACATCCTTGAAGTCGACCTCGGCATGGCCGTGCGGCGCGTCGTCGTAGCCGAAGATGGTCAGCGGCCGCATCACCGTGATGCCCGGCGCGTCGCGCGGCACCAGGATCATCGATTGCTGCTGATGGCGCGCCGCATTCGGATCGGTCTTGCCCATCAGGATGAAGATCTTGCAGCGTGGATCCATCGCGCCGCTGGTCCACCATTTGCGCGCGTTGAGCACGTAGCCCTGATTGCCGTCGCGCTCGATGCGGGCCTCGATATTGGTCGCGTCGGACGAAGCGACCGCCGGCTCGGTCATCGCGAAGGCCGAGCGGATTTCGCCGGCGAGCAGCGGCTTCAGCCATTGCTCCTGCTGCTCGGGCGTCGCGTAGCGCACCAGCGTTTCCATATTGCCGGTGTCGGGCGCCGAGCAGTTGAACACCTCGGGCGCGATCGGCGATCGGCCCATGATCTCGCACAGCGGCGCGTAGTCGAGATTGGTGAGGCCGGCGCCCAGTGCCAACTCGGGCAGGAACAGGTTCCACAGCCCCTCCGCCCGCGCCTTCTGCTTCAGCTCCTCCATGATCGGTGGGATTTGCCAACGGCTGGGCGCTTCTTCGATCTGCCGTTCGAAAATGGGTTCCGCCGGATAGATCTCACGCTCCATAAACGCCTGAAGCTGGCCCCGGAGACGCTCGGTCTTGGGCGACAGGTCGAAATCCATCGGCATTTCCTCGCACCGTTTGCGGTCATCATAGCGTTCGCGCGGCCTCGCGCGAGATCGATGCGTACGGCGTTGACTATTGGCCGCCGGTACGCCGCGCGGTTACTGTTTCCTCACAGGCTGAGGGAGTGGACGATGCCGGTGCTGCTCGGAGCGATCGCCGACGATTTCACCGGCGCGACCGACCTCTGCAACACCCTGGTACGGCGCGGCATGAAGACCGTGCAGCTGATCGACGTACCCGGCGGCAACGCGCCCACGCCAGACGCGGAGGCGGTGGTCATCGCCCTCAAGAGCCGCACCATCCCGGTCGGCGACGCCGTGGCGATGAGCCTCGACGCGCTCGCCTGGCTCAAGGCGGCCGGCGCGCGGCAAATCCTCTTCAAATACTGCTCGACGTTCAATTCGACCGACGAAGGCAATATCGGCCCGGTCGCCGAGGCGCTGCTCGACGCACTCGGCTCGGACCCCGGGTCGGAGCGCGGGGCAGGCTTCACCCTCTATTGCCCCGCCTTTCCCGAAGCCGGACGGACAATTTTCAAGGGCTACCTCTTTGTCGGCGATGTGCTGCTGTCGGAATCGGGGATGCGCGACCACCCGCTGACGCCGATGCGCGATCCGTCGCTGGTGCGGGTACTGCAGCGCCAGTGCCAGGGCAAGGTGGGCCTCGTGCAGCACGCGACGGTGGCGAAAGGAGCCACAGCGATTGCCGACGCCTTTGCCGCGCTGAAACGGGACGGTTATCGCCATGCAATCGTCGACGCGATCGCCGACCATGACCTGGAGGCGATCGGCGAGGCGGCGAAGGATTTCGCGCTGATCACCGGCGGCTCGGGGATCGCGCTCGGATTGCCCGAGAATTTTCGCCGGCTGCGGCTGATCGGCGATGGCGGCGGCGCAGACATCCTGCCCAAGATCGGCGGCAAGGCGGCGGTGCTGTCGGGGTCATGCTCACAAGCGACCCAGGGCCAAGTCGCCCACATGATCAACGCGAACTACTCGACATTTATCGTCAATCCGCTTGTCGCCGCTCAGCGCGACAATTTCGCGGCCAACGCGTTGAGCTGGGCGGATGAGCAACCCGACGACAAGCCGCTGCTGTTCGCCTCTACCGCGGGGCCGAAACTCGTTGCCCGTGTTCAGCAGGAGCTCGGCCGCGAGCGCGCCGGCGCACTGGTTGAAAAGGTCATGGCCGAAATCGCCAAAGGCCTCGTCGAGCGCGACTTTCGCCGGCTGGTCGTCGCCGGCGGCGAGACGGCCGGCGCGGTGGTGCAGGCGCTCGGCGTCAGCGGATTGCAGATCGGCCGGCAGATCGACCCCGGCGTGCCGTGGACGGTAAGCCTCGGTGACCCCCCGCTGGCGCTGGCGCTCAAATCCGGCAATTTCGGCAAGCCCGACTTTTTCCTGCGTGCCTTCGATGCGCTGGAAGAGGCATCGCGATGACGGCGACCCCCACCCCAACCCTCCCCCGCCAGCGGGGGAGGGGGCCGCTACCGCCCGGCGTCCCTAACCCCCTCCCCCGCTGGCGGGGGAGGGTTGGGGTGGGGGTTCAGCCATGACTGACGCAAAGGCCCGCGAGGCGATCTGCACGCTCGGCGCTTCGATCTTCAATCGCGGGCTGACCGCCGGCTCGTCGGGCAATATCAGCATGCGGGTCGACGGCGGCTGGCTGATGACGCCGACCAACGCGTCGCTCGGCCGGCTCGACCCGGCGCGGCTCTCGAAACTCGACGACAGCGGCAAGCTGACCGGCGGCGACGCGCCGACCAAGGAAAGCTTTCTGCACCGGGTCATGTACGAGGAGCGCAACGATACCGGGGCGGTCGTGCATCTGCATTCGACGCATTCGGTCGCGGTGTCCTGTCTCGCGGAGGTCGACCCGCATGACGTGCTGCCGCCGATCACCGCGTATTACGTGATGCGCGTCGGCCGGCTGCCGCTGGTGCCGTATTTCAAGCCGGGCGACATGGCGCTCGCCGAAGCGGTGCGCGGATTTGCATCGAAACACCATGCCGTACTGCTCGCCAATCACGGCCCGGTCGTCGCGGGATCGAGCCTCGACGCCGCGGTCAATGCGATCGAGGAGCTGGAAGAAACCGCCAAGCTCTATTTGCTGCTGCGCGGCGCCAAGACGCAGTTCCTAACGCCGGCCCAAGTCGCCGAATTGCGCGACTGAACCGCGCCCCCTAGAGTGCCGCCGAAGCCCGGAACGACGGGCGGCAAACGGGGGGACAGCCGGATGGCGATGAAGTTTACGGGGCGCACCGTTGCCGGGCTCGCTGCGATGATCCTGCTGATCGTGCTGTCGCCAGCGCGCGCGGAAGAAAAGAAGCCGATCACCATCGGGTTCAGCATCGAGCAGACCGGCGGGCTGGCCGCGGTCGGGAAAACCGGGCTGCTCGCGTTCCAGATCTGGGCGGAGGACGTCAACAAGCGCGGCGGACTGCTCGGTCGCCCGGTCAAGCTGATCTTCTACGACGACCAGTCGAACCCGGCCAACGTGCCCGGCATCTACACAAAGCTGCTCGACGTCGACAAGGTCGACCTCGTGGTGTCGAGCTACGCCACCAACCTCGTCGCGCCGGCGATGCCGATCATCATGCAGAAGGGCCGGCTGTTCTTTGGCCTGTTCGCGCTCGGCATCAATGTGGAGTTCCGCTACCCGAAATATTTCTCGATGCTGGTGTTCGGCCCCGACCCAAAACCGACCTTCTCGAAAGGTTGGTTCGAGATCGCGTTAGCGCAGAACCCCAAGCCCAAGACTATCGCGCTGGTGACCGCCGACGCCGAGTTCGGTCGCAACGCCCTCGACGGCGCGCGGCAGAACGTCAAGGAAGCCGGGCTGCAGGTGGTCTACGACCGGACCTACCCGCCGACCACGGTCGACTATTCGCCGATCGTGCGCGCGGTGCAGGCGGCGAACCCGGACATCGTCTATGTCGCGTCCTATCCCCCTGATACCGTGGGCATCCTGCGCGCGGTCAGCGAGATCGGCTACAAGCCGAATTTCTTCGGCGGCACCATGGTCGGCACCGCGGCGGCGGCGTTCCGTACCCAATTGGGGCCGCTACTGAATGGGGTCGTGGTCGGCGAGAATTGGGAGCCGGCGAAGACCATGGACTTTCCCGGCATCTGGGATTTCCTCAGGCAATACCAGCCCAAGGCGGTCGCCGAGGGGATCGACCCGCTCGGCTATTTCCTGCCGCCCTTTGCTTATGCCGAGATGCAGGTGCTGGAGGAGGCGATCACCAAGACCGGCGGGCTCGACGAGGACAAGCTCGCCGACTACATCCATTCGCACCCGTTCAAGACCGTCGTCGGCGAGATCAGCTTCGGCCCGGACGGCGAGTGGACCAAGCCGCAAAACCTCTTCGTGCAGTATCACGGCATCAAGTCGAACGACATCGAGCAGTTCCGCGACGACTCGCACATCACGATCCTCTACCCGTCGCAATTCAAGACCGGCGAGCTGATCGCCCCTTACGCCAAGGCCGCGGAGTAGCTTCCCCCACCCCAACCCTCCCCTGCTGGCGGGGGAGGGAGCTCGAAAGCGCCGGTATCAATTTCCCCTCCCCCGCTGGCGGAGGAGGGTCGTGGTGGGGTCAAGCCGGGCGGGAGCCGGCGTCACTTCATCTTCGCAAAATAATCCTCGTAAGGGATGTCGTTGCTGATCAGCACGCCGCCGTCGACATCGAGAGCGATGCCGGTGACCATCTTGGCACCGTCGCCGGCGAGGAACAGCACCGCGTCGGCGATGTCTTCCGCTTCGACCATGCGGCCGAGCGGGATTTTCTTGGCGCGCCGAGCCTTTTGCTCGGGGGTCGGCGCGGTGCCGGAGAAGGGCGTCGCGGTGGGGCCCGGGCACACGGCGTTGACGCGGATTTTGTCCGGCGCCAACTCGTAGGCGGCGTGGCGGGTGAGGCCGAGGACACCCGCTTTCGACGCCGAGTAATTGGCGCCACCGCCAAACGAGATGCGCCGCCCGGCGACCGAGGCGATGTTGACGATCGCCCCGCCGCCCTTTGTCCGCATATGCGGGATCACCGCGTGGATGCCGTTGAACGTGCCGCCGAGATTGACGCCGACCACCCGGTCCCATTCCTCGGTGGTCATTGTCGCCAGCGTCTTCTGGGTGATCGTGCCGGCACAATTAACCAGCACGTCGACGCCGCCCGCAGCGGCGGCGATTCCGTCCGCCAGCCTGGTCCAGCCCGCCGCGTCCACGACATCGAGCTGGTGCGCGCTGGCCTTGGCGTTATGGCCGATCTCGGCGGCGACGCGCTCGGCCGCCGCGCCGTCGCGGTCGATCACATGTACGTCGGCGCCCGATGCCGCGAATTGCCGACAGGTTGCGGCGCCGATCCCGCTGCCGCCGCCAGTCACCAGGACCGTCTTGCCGGAAAAATCGGCCATCTCGATCTCCTTTACTGCGGCGGCAGCATGCCGCCCGGTTTCAGCCAATCTTTCAGCTCGGCATAGGACAGCCGGCAATCGTGCGGCCCGGCTACATAAGGCGCCACCGAATACGGGTCGAACATGATCGTGACCCCGTCCTTGTCGATCGCCCAGGATTTCATGTCGCCGACGACCGCCGCGAAATCGGCATCGCCGAAAAGCCCCCAATCCTCCCGCTCGCCGATCGCCTTGCACAGGGCCGAGATCGCCGGCACCGCTTGTGCCGGGTCGGCGAGAAAATCTCCCGGCGTCACGGGCTTGTCCGCCGGCATGTCCCACAGAACGCCGACGCGCCAATTGTTGGGGTGCGCGCCGCCGGTATAGGACCCGAACTGCAACACCACAGAGGCCAGCTTCGGGCTGAGATAAGGGACGTCGTAGGTCACCTGATAGAAATTGCTGCTGCCATTGAATTTGTTCGGTGTGTTCTGCCGGTGTTCCGCCACGGCGTTCCGGCCGAAGATCGGTTCGCGCACCGCCTTGTTGAACTTCGCGCCAGCCGGCGGCGAGGATTGCGGAAACGCGAGGATGATCTCGTACAGCTTGGGGCGGACCTCGCGGAAATAGGTCGGGAGCAGCGGCGGAGCGCCCGACGGGCCGTTATTGCCCTCGCCGAGCAGCAAATGCTGGCGCCTGTCTGTCTCCGCCAGTAGGCAAGACGCCAGCGCCTCGTCCTTTTTCTCGAAGCATGTTCCGTCGCGGCTCTTGATCCAGTCGATTTGATCGCGGCGCAGCGCCGCTTGCTGGTCCGCCGCAATACTCTTCGAAAGCGCCGCAAACGCCTTGTTCATCGCCGTATCGGCGGCAGCCAGCTCCGGGTTGCCGCAGATCGCCTTTTCGGCCTCGGTCTTTGCCTTGGCGCAGTCGAAGCTCGGCTGCGCCATGGCGCCCGCCACCCACAGGGTCGACAAAAGGGCGAGGGCAATCGTGGCGCGGCAGGTGGTCGTCATGGCCGGATCATAGCGCGCTGCCCGTATCGCAACGATCGGCTATGCTGCGGACAAGACCGTGGGAAGACGCTGATGACCTATGCCGCCCCGCTTGCCGATATGCGCCTGGTGCTCGACACGCTCGGCGACCTGCCGGAGGACGCGGCCGAGGTCACCGACGCGGTCCTCGATGAGGCGGCGAAATTTGCCGAGAACGAGCTGGCGCCGCTCAACCGCATCGGCGACGAGGTCGGCAGCGTGCTCGAAAACGGCGTGGTGCGCACGCCGCCGGGCTTTCGCGAGGCCTATCAAAAATACGTCGAGGCCGGCTGGAACGCGGTGCATTCGCCGCCCGAGATCGGCGGCCAGGGACTGCCGCAGGCGCTGGCCGCGACGCTGACCGAGATGTGGAATTCGGCCTGCATGGGCTGGGCGCTGTGCCCGCTGCTCAATCACGGCGCACTGGAAATGCTCAACGCGCACGGCTCGCCGGAGCAGAAAGCGCGCTACCTGCCCAAGCTCGTGTCCGGCGAATGGACCGGGACGATGAACCTCACCGAGCCGCAGGCCGGCTCTGATCTCGGCGCGCTGCGCAGCCGCGCGGTGCCGGCAAGCGACGCGCGCTGGGGCCAGCATTACCGCATCACCGGGCAGAAGATCTTCATCACCTACGGCGATCACGACCTCACCGACAACACGATCCACATGGTGCTCGCGCGGCTGCCCGACGCGCCGCCGGGCAGCCGCGGCATCTCGCTGTTTCTGGTGCCGAAATTCCTGCTCGACGCGGACGACCGGCCCGGCGAGCGCAACGATGTCCGCACCTTGAGGCTGGAGGAAAAGCTCGGCATCCACGCCTCGCCGACCTGCGTGCTGGCCTATGGCGAGGATGGCGGCGCGATCGGCTGGCGCATCGGCGAGCCGCATCGCGGCCTCGAAGCGATGTTCACAATGATGAACAGCGAGCGGCTGCTGGTCGGGGTGCAAGGCGTCGCGATCGCCGAACGCGCCTATCAGGGCGCGATCGCTTACGCGCGGACCCGCGTCCAAGGGCAGCCGATCGGTATGCCGCGGGGCGACAGCACGCCACCGATTATCCATCATCCGGATGTGCGCCGCATGCTGCTGTCAATGCGGGCGCAGACCGAGGCGGCGCGGGCGCTGGCCTATTTCGGCGCTGCGGCGATCGACGCCGCGCATCGCGATCCCCGGCAACAGCACCGCGCCGACCTGCTGATCCCGGTGGTCAAGTCATGGTGCAGCGACAAGGGGATCGAGATCGCCTCGACCGGCGTCCAGGTGCATGGCGGCATGGGCTATATCGAAGAGACTGGCGCCGCCCAGCATTACCGCGACGCGCGCATCGCCGCGATCTACGAGGGGACCAACGGCATCCAGGCTGGCGACCTGGTCGGCCGCAAGCTCGGCCGCGACAAGGGCGAGGCGGCGCGCGCGCTGTTCGCCGAGATCGGCACCAGCGTCGACGATCTATCCGGTGCGTGCGCATCGCTGCGCGCGCCGCTTATCGCCGGGCTGACGGCGCTGGAAGATGCCACCGCCTATCTCGTCGACGCGGAGCCAAGCTTGGCCGCCGCCGGATCGGTGCCCTACCTCAACCTGTTCGGCACCGTGCTGGGCGGCTGGCTGATGGCGCGGCTCGCGACCGCCGCCGCGGCGTCACAGCACCCGCTAGCCGCCGCCAAATTCGCCACCGCCCGCTTCTTCGGCGAGCACGTGCTCGCCGCCGCGCCGGGCTATCTCCCGGCGATCAAAGGCGGCGCCACGGTCGTCGGGTTCGACCCCGATCAGCTTTAATCCTCGACGTAATGCCTCTTACCGCTTTCCGGCGAAAGCCGGGACCCACCCATCAGCCGTCTCGGGCGCTGAAAACTGGGTCTCGGCTTTCGCCGGGAAGCGTGGGGAAGCACCGATGACTGCCGCCCCGTCGCAGCGGGTCGACGATGTCCGGCTCGGCATCCTCTATATGTGCGCCGCGGTGTTTCTGTTTTCGATCCAGAACGCGATCGGCAAATGGCTGGCCGAGAACTACCCGATCCCGATGCTGGTGTTTTTCCGCAGCTTTATCGCGCTGCTGCCGTCGTTCATCCTGGTGATGCGTGCCGGCGGGCTGCGGGTGATGCGCACCAACCGGCTCGCCGGGCAATTCGGCCGCGCGGTGATCTGGGGTGGCTCCAATGTCGCATCGTTCTTCGGCTTTCATCTGCTGCCGATCGCCGACGCAGTAGCCCTGACCTTCGCCGCGCCGTTGTTCCTCACCGCGCTGTCTTATCCGATCATCAAGGAACGAGTGAGCCGCGAGCGCTGGATCGCGGTCAGCGTCGGGTTTGTCGGCGTGCTGGTTATGGCGCGGCCGAGCGGCACGGAGAACGCGCTCGGCGTCGCTGGCGCGATCATCTGCGCCGTGTGCAACGCGATCGGCACGCTGACCGTGCGCGATCTGTGCCGCACCGAGCATTCCGCCTCGATCGTCACCTGGACCGCGGTGTTCATGACGCTGATGGCGCTGCCGGCGCTGCCCTTCTTCTGGAAGACGCCGACGCTGGGGGATTTCGCCCTGTTCTGCTCGATCGGACTGATTGGCGGCGTGTCGCAATACTGGACGACGCTGGCGCTGAGCCACGCCCCGGCCGCGGCGGTATCACCGTTCAACTACACGGCGCTGATCTGGGGCTCGATCATCGGCCTTGTGGTGTGGAGCGACTGGCCGACCCCGCCCATCATCATCGGCGCCGTGATCGTGACGCTGACTGGCCTCTATCTGCTCCGAGCCGAAACCCGCCACCGCCGGCCGGTACGGCGCGCGGCATAGTAACCCCCAAAATCGTCATGGCCGGGCTTGACCCGGCCATCCACGTGGATCCCCGGGACAAGCCCGGGGATGACGAGTGAGACGTGGGTCCCGGCTGTCGCTGGGACGACACCGGAGAGAACCGTTACTCCGCCGCTTGCGGCATTTGTTTGACGTCGGTCGAATATTTGAGGTGAACCGGCGCGTCGACCTCGAACGGGCTGTTGAGACCGAGCTCCTTGCCGATCTCGCGCATCGCCGGCATGACCTCCTGACCCATGAGGCGGATGCAAGTGCGCGCATCGGCGTCGCTGACCGAACCGTCATTGCCCCATAGCGCATAGATACCCGGCCGGGTTTCTTCGAGCACGCGGCGCAGTTTGGGGATGACCGTCTTTGGCGTGCCGAAGAAGATGCGGCCATCGGCGACCTGCTGCTCGAAAGTTGGCCGGCCGCGCGGGTTCTCGGCCCGGCCGACCGCGAACTCGACAAAGTTGCGGCGCAGCGAGGGCGAGAAATAGCCCGACGGGTTGGCCCAGACCGGGTGCGCGAGGCCGGTGAACTCGCCCTGCATCCACAGGAACTGGCGGGCGTTCTTCTCGGCCTTTTCCTCCGTGTCGGAGACGTGGACCTGCTGCAGGTAGCCGTGATTTTCCGGGCCGGCGGTGTAGCCGACCTCTTCGGCGGTCGCGTCGTAGAGCTCCCAGATTTTCTTGGTCGCCTCGATCGAGGTGTTGAGCGCGATGTAGGGATAGCGCTGCTTGGCCGCCCAGATGATCGTCTCCTGGCTCAGCACGCCGGGGATCCAGACGCGCGGATAGGGCTTTTGCAGCGGCACCGCCCACGGATTGACGACGCGGTGCTGGTAGTGCTGGCCTTCCCAGCGGAACGGCCCCTGCCGGCTCCACGCGGCGACGACGAGATCGTGCGCCTCCTCAAAGCGCTCGCGGTTGAAGGCCGGGTTGACGCCGGTTGCCAGTTGCTCCTGGCCGCCGCCGCGCACAAAGCCCGAGACCAGCCGGCCCTTCGAGATCATATCGATCATCGCCAGCTCTTCGGCCAGCCGGACCGGGTTTTCGGCGAGCGGCAGCGGGTTGCCGAGAAGGACAATCTTCGCCTTCTTGGTCACCGCCGCGAGGATCGAGGCAAAGACATTGCACTTCGCCTGCATGCAGAACGGCGCGTTGTGGTGCTCGTTGAGCATGAAGCCTTCGACGCCCTGCTCCTCGGCGTAGATGTAATGCTCGAGGTAGCGGTTATAGAGTTCGCTGCCGGCGACCGGATCGAAGTGCTTGTTCGAGAAGAGGAGTGCGGTATGGCCCGTCTCCAGCCCGATATCGGCGGGATACGCGGACATCGGCTGCTCGGTGAAATACATCACATGCATGGCGGTCTCCCTTTCGGACCGCGGCCGTCTCGGCCGCCATTAACCCAAAACAGGCGGGCGTAACGCCCGCGTTCCCTCAATTCACGTCGACAAAGCCCGTCACCAGCCGGGCAAGCTCGTCCGGCTTTTCCATCTCGACGCAGTGGCCGCAGGCGGCGACGGTCTCGAACCGGGCGCCGGCCAACGACTTCGCGTAGACCTCGCCGGAACTCTTCGGCACGATCTGGTCGTCGTCGCCCCACACCACCAGCGCCGGCGCCTTCACCCCGCCGAGCAGATGCGGCAAGCTAGTGTTGTACATGTACGGCTTCCAAGCGATGCGGAAGCTCATCTCGCGGCACAAATCCCAGTCGACCAACTGTTCGGTCGACACGTCGCCGTAATTGCGCGCGAACGCTGCGGCATCGTGGAAGCCGGCCTTGGCGTAGTCGATATAGCTGACAATCGCCTGGTCCTTGATCTCGCCTTGGGGCGGCTTGATGCCCATCGCGCCGACCAGCACCAGCCGGTGGAAGTCGCGCGGCGCCAGCGCCGCCATCTCGGCCGCGATCCAGCCGCCGAACCCCAGCCCGACAAGGCTCGCCCGCTCGACGCCGAGCTCGGCCAGCAGCCATTGGTAAAGCGAGGCGATGTCGCGCGGATGGCGCAGCCATTGCGCCCGCTCGGATTTCTCGCCAAAGCCGGGATGCACCGGCACGATCACGTCGAACCGCGCCGACAGCGCCTCGTAAAACGGCAGCTTGTCGAGCGTGCCGATATCGTGATGCAGCACCAAAACCGGCCGACCGGCGCCGCCGCGCCCAACTCGCACCTTCAACCCACCCAGATCGACTTCGTGGTCGCTCCACCCGGCCATGTTCTAGTTCCCTCGCTGACTGATCATAAGGTTAGCCATGCTTTTATTGGCGCCGCAACCGGCGGATAGCGCAGAGCGGCTTGCATGAGGCTCAACGCTGACCGGAGGCGGCATCCAATCCCTCTGCGGCGTCGATCAGCCAGTCAGCCAGCCAACGCACATAAGAGCGCCGGACGAGCAGCCGATAATGCGGTGTCGCATCGATCTGGTCGAGGATCACCGGCACGCGGGCCAGGAGCGTCTGCGCGCAATGCCCCGGCGCGAAGGCGCGCGGGTGCAGGTCGAGGCCGCAGCCGGCGGCCACCAGGTCGCGCGCGCCGGGGCCGCGCAGCTCGATGACGGCGCGGCTCGACGACAGGTCGTTGAGCGCCGCGCGGCGGCCGGCGACCGCGCGTTCCAGCCGCAGCATCAACTCGGGCGCCTCACCCTCGGCGACAACGAGCCATTCGTCCGGCCCAAGCCACAGCACGCGCAGCGTTCCGCTCGCGGCGACGTGGTTTGGTGTCAACGACAGTGGGACGCCGGCCAGATAAGCCGGAAACGGCGGGCGCAGCCTCAGCCCGACCTGCCGTACCGAATTGATCTCTGAGAGAGAGACAGAAGGCGACGACCAGAGCGGCTCAACCATCGCGGCGCTGCCCCTCGGGGTCGTAGAAGATCGGCGAGCAGATTCGCACAGGGAACGTCCCTCCGCCGTGGAAGGCCCAAACCGGCGCGCCGTGCAGCTGCCGCCCTCCCTGGACCAGAGCCAGCGCAAAACCCCGGCCAATCCGAGCACCGAAATAACTCGACGTGACGTGGCCAAGCATCGCGGTCGATTGCGGTTCGGCGATCAGCTGGGCGCCTTCGGCAAACACCAGGCTCGGGTCGTCCGGCAGCAGGCCGACAAGTTGCTTGCGGTCGGCGCGCGCGGTGTCGGGGCGCGCCAGCGAGCGGCGGCCGAGAAAATCCTCGGCCTTAACCGTGAGGCCGAGATCGAGCGGCGTCACCGAGCCGTCAGTGTCCTGGCCGACCATGAAATAGCCCTTCTCCGCGCGCAGCACATGCATCGCCTCGGTGCCGTAGGGGGTGATGCCGTGCGGTTCGCCGGCCGCCATCAGCCGCTCCCACAGCGCCTGACCGGCGGCGCCCGGCACATTGACCTCGTAGCTCAGCTCGCCGGAAAAGCTGACGCGGAAGACGCGCGCCGGGATGCCGGCGATGTCGGCTTCGCGCATCGCCATGAACGGAAACGCCGCAAGATCGAGCCGCGGCGCCAGCGTCGCCAGCACCTGCCCGGCCGCCGGGCCGACCAGCGTCGCGTTGGCGAATTCCTCGGTCAGCGAGGTGCAGAACACGTCGAGCGCGGGCCATTCGGTCTGCAGCCATTCCTCGAACCAGTCGAGCACCGCGCTCGCATTGCCGGTGGTGGTGGTGATGAAGAACCGATCGGCGGCGAGCCGCGTGCCGACCCCGTCGTCGAACACCATGCCGTCATCGCGGCACATCACGCCGTAGCGGCAGCGGCCAGTCGCCAGATTGCTCCAGCGGTTGATGTACATCCGCTCGAGAAACCGCGCCGCGTCGGGTCCGGAGACTTCGATCTTGCCGAGCGTAGAGGCGTCGAGCAGAGCCACCCCGTCGCGCGCCGCGAGGCATTCGCGCCGCACCGCCTGGTCCATCGTCTCGCCGGGGCGCAGGTAGTAGCGCGGCCGCTTCCACTGGCCGACATCCTCGAATACCGCGCCGGCCGCCACGTGCCAATCGTGCAGCGGCGTGCGCCGGATCGGGTCGAAGAAGGCGCCGCATTCGCGGCCGGCGAGCAGCCCGAAGCTCACCGGCACAAAAGGCGGGCGAAACGTCGTGGTGCCGGTGTCGGCGATCGCCCGGCCGACCTCGCGCGACAGCAGCGCCAGGCCGGGGATATTGCCGGTCTTGCCCTGGTCGGTGCCCATGCCGAGCGTCGTCCAGCGCTTGACGTGCTCGGCGGCGGTAAATCCCTCGCGCACGGCAAGCCCGATATCGGCGGCGGTAACGTCGTTGTGCAGGTCGACAAAGCTCCTGCGGCCATTCTTGCCGGGATCGAGCCAGAGATCTTGCCCCGCACGCGTCACCGTCGGCGCCATCGAGGGCAGTTCGGGAGCCGTCGCGGAAAACCCGCATGCGGCAGCGGCGCGGATGCCCGCCTCGGCCCCCTCCGCGAGGCAGGCGGCGAGGTCGAAGCTGCCGCGCGCCCCGCCAACCGGCTCGACGCTGATGTCGCTCTCCGTATCAGGCAGGAAAGCCGCCAGCGTCTCTTCGTACCGCAGCCTCCCCCCGGCATGGGCAAAGAGATGTACCGCGGGATTCCAACCGCCGGAAACCGCGAGGAGATCGCAATCGACATGGATTTTCGCACCCTCGGCGACCGGCCGGAGCGTGACCCGCCGCAACGCGCGTCGCCCCGATGTGCCTGCGATCGCGTGACCCGCGTAGAGGGGAATGTCCGGGATCAGCGCGCGCACCGCGTCGCCGGGTTCGGGCCGCGGATCGACGATCGCCGCGACGGCAACTCCAGTAGCCCGGAGCGTCGCCGCGACATGATAGGCATCGTCATTGTTGGCAAACAGCACCGCGCGGCGGGCCGGCGCGACCGCGTAACGGTTCATGTAGGTCTCGACCGCGCCAGCCAGCATGATCCCGGGGCGGTCATTGCCGGGAAACACCGGCGGCCGCTCGATCGCCCCGGTCGCCAGCACCACCCGGCGCGCGCGGATATGCCAGAGCCGGTTATGCCCGCCGCGTTCCGCCGCCATCAGGTAATTGCCGTCGTAGCGGCCGAACGCAACCGTGTCGGCCAGCACGCGAACTTCGGGCAACGCCGCGAGTTCGGCCGAGACACGCTCGACCCATCCCGGCTCAAGCGCGCCGGGTCGGCGCAGCAAGGAGCCGCCGAGTTCGCGATCGGCTTCCACGAGGATCACCCGTGCGCCGCTTCGCCCCGCCGCCAGCGCGGCCGATAAACCCGCTGGCCCGCCGCCGATGACCGCCACGTCGCAATGCGCGTGCAGCTTGTCGTGCCGCCGAGTGTCATCGGCCCCTCGCGGCACCTCACCGAGCCCCGCCATGCGGCGCAGCAAGGGCTCCCAAACCCGGCGCCACAAAACCGGCGAGCGGAAGAACATCTTGTAATAGAAACCGGCCGGGAACAGCCGCCCGAGCCAGCCGATCGGCGCGGCGATGTCGAAAGCAACGCCCGGCCAGGCATGCTGGCTCGATACGCCGAGGCCGTCCGCGAGCGCAACATCGGTGGCCCGCCGGTTTGGTTCGCCTGATTCCGCAGAGCCGAGCCGCACCAGCGCGGACGGTTCTTCCATGCCGGCGGCGAAAATTCCGCGCGGCCGGTGAAATTTCCAGCTCCGCGCGACCAAACGCACGCCGTTTGCCAGCAGAGCCGAAGCCAGCGTATCGCCGGGATGCCCTTCGTAGTCGCGTCCATCAAAATGAAAGCGGATCGTCCTGCCGCGATCGATGCGGCCTCCCGTCGGCAGACGAAATGGCTGCGTCACGGATCGCCGCCATGCGAACCCGGACCAGGCCGCTCGCCGATCTTGTAGACCGCGATGATGCGGTGCGAGACGGTGTCGCGCAGCATGTTGAACCAGCGCCGGCAACCCGCCTGGTGCACCCAGCGCTCGGCGAACATGCCCTTCGGGTTGTTGCGCATGTAGAGATAGTCGGCCCACACCGCGTCATCCGCGGCGGGATTGGCGCGCGAGATGTGCGCCTCGCCGCCACAGCGGAACTCAACCTCGTCGCGCTCGCCGCACCACGGACAGGGGATCAGGAGCATCTAGGCGTCCTCAATGCGCCACGGCGGCCGCGCCGTGCTCGTCGACGAGCGCGCCGGTGCGGAAACGGTCGAGTGCGAAGGGCGCGGCGAGCGGGTGCGGTTCGTCGCGCGCGATGGTGTGGGCGAAGACATGACCGGCGCCGGGCGTCGCCTTGAACCCGCCGGTGCCCCAGCCGCCATTCAGGTACAGCCCGGCGATCGGGAGCTTGCCAATGATGGGCGAGGCGTCGGGGCAGACATCGACGATCCCCGCCCAGGAGCGCAGCATCTTCAACCGCGAGAAGATCGGGAACAGCTCCAGCGCCGCCGCCATCTGCGCCTCGATGATGTGAAACGAGCCGCGCTGAGCGTAGGAGTTAAACGCATCGATGCCGGCGCCCATCACCAATTCACCCTTGTCCGACTGGCTGACATAGACGTGCACGGTGTTTGACATCACGACGCAGTCGAGTACCGGCTTTACCGGCTCCGAGACCAGCGCCTGCAGCGGGTGGCTTTGCAGCGGCAGTCGCACCCCGGCCATCGCCGCCAGCACCGAATTGTGGCCGGCGGCGGCGATCGCGACCTTATCGGCGAAGATCGTGCCCCGCGTCGTTTCGATCTCGCCGACCCGCCCGCCCGCGGTGCGGATCGCCGTCACCTCACAATTCTCGACGATATCGACGCCCAGCGCGTCGGCGGCGCGGGCGTAGCCCCAGGCGAGCGCATCGTGCCGCGCCACGCCACCGCGCTGCTGCAAGGTGGCACCGAGCACCGGGTAGCGCACCGAGCGGTCGATACTGAGGACCGGGCAGAACGCCTTGACCTGCGCGGGCTCCAGCCATTCGGCGTCGACGCCGTTGAGCAGATTGGCGTTGACCCGCCGCACCCCCTCGCGCACATCGGCCAGGGTATGCGCCAGGTTCAGTACGCCGCGCTGTGACAGCATCAGGTTGAAGTTCAGCTCGCGCGACAGCCCTTCCCATAATTTCAGCGAATGCTCGTAGAGCCGGGCGCTCTCGTCCCACAGATAGTTGGAGCGGATGATCGTCGTGTTGCGCCCGGTATTGCCCAGGCCGATCGGCCCCTTTTCCAGCACCGCGACATCGCGGATACCGTGCTCCTTGGCGAGGTAGTAGGCGGTGGCGAGCCCATGCCCGCCGCCGCCGATGATGACGGTGTGGTAGCGCGGCTTCGGGCTCGGCTTGCGCCACAGCGGCCGCCAGCCGCGATGGCCGCCAAGCGCATGCCGAACCAGCGCCCCAAACGAATAACGCTGCATCAAGCCGCCGGCTTGGGCGGCATCGGAAGGTTCAACAGACGCGCGGCGTTGCCGCCAAGGATCGCGCGGCGCTCGTTGTCGTCGAGAAACGGCGCGGTCTCGATAAAGCCGACCGGGTCGATCTCGCCCATATCCGCCGGGTAGTCGGTGCCGACCAGGATGTGGTCGACGCCGTATTCCTCGACCAGGAACTGCAGCTGGTGATGCGTATAGACCAGCGCGTCGAAATAGAGCCGCTTGAGGTAAGTCGAGGGCATGTGCTGCAGGCAAGTGCAGGTGTCGGGACGCGCCGAGGCGGCGTGGTCGATGCGGCCGGGGTAGGCCGGGAGGTAGCCGCCGCCATGAGAGGCGCAGAACTTCAGGTTCGGGAAATCCTGGAACACCCCGCCGAAAATCAGGTGATGCAGCGCCACCGTCGTATCGAGCGGGTTGCCAATCACGTTGGCGAAATAATGGTCATGGAAGCGGCGCGCCTCGGTAAACCCGTCGGAATGCATGAAGACCAGCATCCCCAGCTCCTCGCAGCGCCGGAAAATCGGCCGGAACCGCTCGGCCGACAAATCCTCGCCGGCGACATGCGTCATGATCTCGATGCCGGGGAACCGGTGTTCCTTGTGGATGCGGTCGAGTTCGGCGACCGCGAGTTCCGGTGCCTGGAACGGCACCGTACCGAGCCCAATAAAGCGGTCGGGGTGCTTGGCGCAAATCCCGGCCATGAAATCATTGATCTCACGCGACACCGCGCGGCCGAGATCGGGATCGGCACCGTAATAGGTCTGGCGCGGTGCCGGGGAGATCGCCTGCACGTCGATCCCCATCAGATCCATGTCGGCGATGCGTTGCTCGGGCGAGCGGCCTTGTTCGGCGGTGCGCACGCCATTGGCGCGATTGACCGCCTGGCTTTGCGGGCTCGCCTGGGTTTCGAGATACCATTTCGACACCGCCTCGTTGCCCTCGACCATCTCGGCGGCCTTGTCGCTGCGCACATGGCAGTGGATGTCGATCGTGTGCCATTTGCCGCGCGGATGCGGCGGCCCCGGAAAGCGGCCGGGAATTCGTGTGCCGGGCGGCGTGCAAGTAAACAGCATAAGCGGCATCCCTCCTTTTGGTTGGGTTCGATCTTAGCCGGTTTCTTTTGCGTTTGACCTCACCCGTCGCACCTCGTCATGCTTTATCCAAAGCGAAATCTCGCCCAGGGAAATTTGCGGAGGAGGAAACCATGTCGGTGCGTCTCGTGATCACCTTTCGCGCCGAACCCGGCAAAGGCGACGAACTGGCGGCGGCGATGAAGGAACGCTGCCTGACCTCGGCCAAGGATGCCGGGTGTCTGCAATTCGAAGTGTTTCGCAGCGCGCTCGACCCCGAGAGCTTCACGCTGCTCGAACTGTGGGAGTCGCAGGCGGCGCTCGATGCGCACGCCAAGTTGCAGGCCGCGCGTCCGCCGGTCCCCGCCGGCCTGCGCCGGGGCGGCGGCGAGCGCGAGGATTACACCTACAACCGGACGCGGTGAAATGCTTCCTCGTCACCCCCGCGAAGGTGGGGGTCCAGGGACCGCCTCTCGTCGCTTGCGCTGGGTTCCCGCCTTCGCGGGAATGACGACAACAGGTCGAACGGCGGAGGCGCTGCGATGAAAGTCTCGTTCTTCGAAACCGGGCGCTACCAGACGCCGACGCCGCTGCCGGCGGAATGGCCGGCGGCCCCGGCGAACTACTCGCCCGAGGCCGGCGACAAGGCCTATCAGGCGATGATCGAGCGGGTCGAGTATTGCGAGCAGATCGGCTTCGACTGGATCAGCCTGTCGGAACACCATTATTCGCCGCGCATCCTGACGCCGTCGCCGATCGTTTCGGCCGCCTATGTCGCGGCCAGGGTCAAGAACATCAAGATCGCGCTCCTCGGCCCGATCGTGCCGCAGGCCAACCCGATCCGCATCGCCGAGGAATTGGCGATGGTCGACACCATGTCGCAAGGCCGGCTCGTCGTCGGCTTGCTGCGCGGCACGACCAACGAATATCTCAGCTTCGACCTCAACCCCGCCGAGGGCCGCGAGAAGACCGACGAGGGCATGGAGCTGATCCTCAAGGCATGGACCGAGCCGCAGCCCTTCGGCTGGCAGGGCCGCTACTTCCAGTACCGCACCGTTTCGGTCTGGCCGCGCCCGCTGCAGCAGCCGCATCCGCCGACCTATGCGCTCGGCACCAGCAAGGAAAGCTGCGATTTCGCGGCGCGCAACCATCTCGGGCTCGGCGTGTCGTACGGGCCGTTCGAGATCATGGCCAAGTCGACCAACTACTACCGCCAGCAATGCCGCGAATACGGCTGGGAGCCGGGGCCGGACGACATCATCTACCGCGCCAACATGCTGCTCGCCGAGACCGACGACGAGGCCGACACGCGGCTGAAGAAACAGCAGGGCGCAGCGCCGTTCCCGATGCGCCCGGCGCTGCGCGAGGCGATGATCGCCGCCGACAAACGCAATATCGCCGGCGAGACGCGCCAGGCCAATGTCAACGGCGTGTTGCCGGTGACCTTTGTCGGCGGCCCGGACACGGTCGTCGAGCAGATCAGGAGATGCCGCGAGGTGGTCGGCGCCGGGGTGCTCGACCTGTCGCTGACCAGCCCCGGCTCGGGCGATCTCGGCGCGCTGATGGATGCCGTCGAGCTGTTCGGCAAGACCGTGCTGCCGCGCATCAAGGACCTTTAGACCCATGCAGATCGTCGACGCACAAATCCACACCTGGGGCACCGGCCTGCCGAGCAACGCCTCGCACTGGCAGGTGACGCATTTCACCCCCGAGGAGGCCATCAAGCTGATGGACGAGGGGGGCATCGACGCCGCCGTGATCCACCCGCCGGGCTGGGACCCCAACTCGACCGAGATGGCCTTCAAGGCAGTGCGCGACTATCCCGGCCGCTTCGCAATCATGGGCGGCGCGTTGCCGCTCGACAAGCCCGAGACACGCGACCGCATCGCGACCTGGCGCGATCAACCCGGCATGCTCGGCTTGCGCTACACCTTCCTGCACGATCCCGCCAAACAGCGGCTGCATGACGGCGAATACGAATGGTTGTTCGCCGCTGCCGAAAAGGCCCGCGTACCGATCGCCACCTTGGCGACCGATTCACTCCAATACCTGGGCGGGGTCGCGGAGCGGCACCCCGGGCTGCGGCTGACGATCGATCATCTCGGCGGCCGCGGCGGGCTCACCACGCTAAAAGACCACGCGGCAATGACCCACATGCCAGACCTCGTGGCGCTGGCGAAATTCCCCAATGTCGCGGTCAAGGCGACCGGCGCGCCCGGCTATTCGGCCGAGGCGTACCCTTATCCGATCATGCAGGGCTATCTGCGGCGGATTTTCGACGCCTTCGGGCCGCACCGCATGCTCTGGGGCACCGATATCAGCAAGATGCCGTGCTCTTGGCGGCAATGCGCGACGATGTTCACCGAGGAACTGCCCTGGCTCAGCGACGTGGACAAGACGTTGGTCATGGGCGAGGCGCTGTGCGCGTGGTGGGGCTGGGAGAGAAATATGTAGGGCGGAAAAGCATCGCGCCTTCCGCCGACTATGATCGCGGATGACGCTTCGCTTATCCGCCCTACAAATCGCTAGAAAGAGGAACCTTAGATGCAAAACACCAAGGGCAAGAAAGTCTGCGTCGTCATCGGCGCGACCTCGAAATGGCAAGCCGACGGACGGATGACCAACATGCTGCACGGCCGCAGCATCGACCCCAACGTCGTGCCGGTCGGCGTGCAGTGGGGCGTGGGCGGCGCCATCGCGCAGAAATTCGCGTCCGAAGGTTTCTTCACGGTGGTGACGACGCGCACCGAAAACAACGCGACGGGGCTCGCCAACGCGATCCGCGAACAAGGCGGCGACGGCATGATCGTCGAGCTCGACCTGTCGTCGCAGGATTCGATCACCAACGCCTTCAAGACGATTCGCGCGGAGGCCGGCGAGCCCGATGTGCTGATCTACAACGCCGGCTATCTCGACGGGCGCGAGCTGCCGGAAGACAAGGAACTGCTCGAACACGTCCCGGTCAGGATCCTCGACACCGCGATCGATGTCGCGATCCGCGGGCCGTTCCTCGTGGCGCAGGAAGTGCTTCCGGCGATGCGCAAGCGCGGCGACGGTTCGTTCTTCTTCTCGAACAATTCGAGCTCGCTGCGCGGCCGCAAGCGCTACACCGGGCAGTCGCTCTATTACCCGCGGGTGATGATGCGCACGCTCGCACAGGTGCTGACCGAGGAATATTCCGAGCTGGGCGTGCATGTCGCCAACGTCATCATCGACGGCACGATCAACTCGCCCGGCACCCGCGCGCTACCGCGCAACGCCAACCGCGGCGCCGAGATCATCAACGCGATGAAGATCGCCGAGGCGTTCTGGTACCTGCACACGCAGGATCGCACCTGCTGGTCGCACGAAATCCAGCTCGACTCCTCACCCGGTCAAGCCGAGCTATTAGGCGGCCCGGGCGTCGGCACGGCGTACGCGGCGGCCCGCATCGCGGTTTGGTCGGTGGCACAAAGCGCCGCCTGAAACGCCGCTAGGACGCGTGGGTAGTAGACCGCCGGCGCGACGCCAAACTGGGCGCGGATCGAGTCAATCGGCTCGGCGAGCAGCATTTCCCAATCGGCGGCAACGAGCCATCGCGCGCGGCGGCCGCGGCGGTATCCCTCGAACACCGCGCGCCGCACCGGCTCGCCCGGCAGCGACCGGGCAATTCGCCGCGCGGCCGCCGTGGCGATGAGCATAAAGCCCTTGAGTCCGGTCTGCGCAAAGGTGAACGCGGTCAGGCAGGCCTCGCCAAGCGGATCGCGGCCATAGCCGGTAACGACGTGCAGCAGATCATGGGCATCGCGGCTGCGCTCGCGGAACAGAGTCATGTCCTCGCCCGGCGGCAGGACTTCGTCGAATTTCGAAATCCCGGCGAGGCCCTGGGCCGAAATGTGCTCGGCGGCGGTGAATTCGTGGTAGAGGCGCCCGAGCGTACCGGAGGGTAATGCCGCCAGTGCCCCCCGATCGTTCAGGCGGTCGAACAACCGGCGTCGCTCGGCCAGCACGGCATGCCCGACCTCGGTCTGCCGGAAGCGGGCAAACTGCCGCTGCGAAGTCCCGCCGCGTAGCGCGTCCAACAACAGGAAGACCTGCGGCGTGTCCTCGGGGTCGCGCAACAACGCGCGCACCGCGCGGAGGGCCGCAATCGGGTGGAGACGGGTATCGAGGGTCTGCGGCACAACACGCCCTCCGTTAGCGAAGCCATTGGGCAGCAGCCGCGAGCCGGCTGATTGTCGGCCCGGCCGCGGCGCATTCTTCAGGCTATAGGAATCCAGCCCCTACTTCAGGTGTTTCGCGAAGAACGCGGTCGCGTCGTTCCACAGCTCGTGCGCCGCAGCTTCCTTGTAGCTCGGCCGGTAGTCGGCGAGGAAGGCGTGGCCGGCGTCCTGGTACACCTTGGTGGTGATGTCCTTGCCGCCGCCGCGTTTCTTCATCTCGTCGGCGAGCGCGACCGGCGGGTTCTGGTCCTCGACCCCGAACACCCCGAACAGCGGGCAGTGCAAATTCCCCATCAGGTCGAGCACCGGCGTCGGCCGCGACGGCGTGGTCTCGGCGTCGGGCGTCGCGCGGTGGATAAACCCACCCCAGCAATCGACCGCCGCATCGACCTTCGAGCTGCTGCAGGCAAATAGCAGAGTGTGGCGCCCGCCCGAGCAGAAGCCGATTGCGCCGACCTTGCCGGTCGCCCCGGCCTGCGCGCGCAGGAAATCGGCCGAAGCTTCAAGGTCGCCCACCGCCTGTGAATCCTTGAGCCCGAACATCACCGGGAACACTGTCTGGATGTCGCCCGGGTCTTGCGGGTTGCCGTCGCGCCAGTAGAGGTCGGGGGCGATCGCCAAATAGCCGATATTGGCGAAACGCCGTGCCAGGTCGCAGATATGGTCGGCCAGCCCGAACGCCTCGTGGATCACGACGATGCCGGGATAGTTGCCGGGGGTATTCGGCTTGGCGAAATAAGCGGGGATCTTGCTGCCGCCGGCCGGCACGTGGACGAGACCACCGTTGATCTTGCTGGGGTCGGTGACGAGACCCGGTACGTTGGCCATGGCTTCCTCCATAGTGGGGGTGCCAGAGCTTAACCGCACCGCCACGGCTCGCGAAAGAGCCAGAGGAGGGACAAGTATGCGCCGCCGCGACTTCCTTGGCGCCGCGTCGGCCGTCGCGCTGAGCGGCGGGATCGCCGCGGCGCAGCCGGCGCGTTGGTCGTCGGGCAGCGAGCCACCGGCGCTCCGCGTGCCGCCGGGCACCACCGACTGCCACCATTACGTCTACAACCCCCGGTATCCGGCCGTTTCGCGATACATATCGCATCCCGATGAAGCCAATGCGGATGATTATCGCGGCCTCATGCGGCGCCTGGGCATCGCGCGTCATGTCGTCGTCCAGCCGTCGACCTACGGCACCGACAATCGCGCCATGCTGGAGGCGCTCAAGCTGTTTGGTGCCGAGGCGCGCGGCGTCGCCGTCATCGCCGCCAGCGCCAGCGATGCCGAGTTGAAGGAGTTGCATGGGCTTGGGGTCCGTGGCGCACGTGTCAATTTCGCGCCGGCCGGGCCGATCACGCCGGCGATGATCGAACCTTTGGCACGCCGCATCGAGCCGCTCGGTTGGCACATCGAGATCAACGCATGGGCTCGTGACCTCGCAGCGATGACGCCGTTTCTGGAACGTTTGCCGACGCCGGTCACGCTCGACCACTTCGGCCATATTCCCGAGCCCGAAGGGGCGAGCGACCCACTGTTTGCCCGGGTGCTTCGCCTGGTCGATAAAGGCAAGACCTGGGTCAAGCTTGCCGCGCCGTACGATGCCAGCAAGATCGGGGCGCCGGGCTACGCGGATAGCAGCGCGCTCGCCCGTGTCTATGTCAAAACCGTGCCTGAGCGCCTCATCTGGGGCACCAATTGGCCGCATCCCGGTGAAAACGAGAAGCCCGACGATGCGCAGATCTTCGATCTGCTGGCCGATTGGGCGCCGGATGCGGCTATGCGCAATCGCATCCTGGTCGATAATCCGCAGATTCTTTACGGCTTCCCGCCAACCGCATGAGCGTTTGGTCCCACCCGGCGCTAGATGATCGCGGCATCCTCCTTCAGCGCCTTGCGCGCGAAATAGCAGAAGGTCGCACCGATGATGCTGGCGCGCAGCCGGTAGTCATGCGCCTCCTGCGCCGCGGCGCGGCCGATCGGCTTGATCTCGCCCGCCGCTCGCGCCAGCAGCTGGAGCTTGGCCGCGCGCTCCAGAAACAGCGCCAGCATCGCTGCTTCCTCGACCGTGCCGCACGCCGTCACCAACCCGTGATGCGCGAGGAGCGCCGCCCGCTTGTCGCCGAGCACGCCCGAGATGATGCGCCCTTCCTCGTCGCCGATCGGCACGCCGGGCCATTCCGGCAGATAAGCGCAATCGTCCCAGAACACGGCCGTATCCATATGCGCGACCGCCAGCGGCTCACCAATCATCGACAGCGCCGAGGTATGCGGCGGATGGGTGTGGATGATCGAATTGACCGCCGGGCGCTGGCGGTAGATCCACAAATGAAAGCGGTTCGACGGGTTGGGCATGCCGTCGCCTTCGAGCACGCGCAGGTCGTCGTCCACCAGCAGCAGATTGTCAGCGCTGATCTCATCGAGCCCGAGGCCGAAGCGCATCGTCCAATAGGTGCCGGGCTCATCGCCACGCGTCGTCAACTGTCCGGCGAGCGCCGAGCCGTGGTCCTCGGCCGCGAGTATGCGGCAGGCCAACGCCAGCTTCTGCGCCGCCGACCATTGCGCCGCGTCGAGGTAACGGTTCATGTCCTCGGCCGAGCTGTGGCTGTAGTCCTCCTTGCGCCTGATGATCGCGGCCATGTTCCCTGCCCCTCCCCGATGATCCCGGCCGCCGGCGATGCTGCGGACGTGTGACGGTTTATGTTACCGTCGCCGCCGCCTGGAACAATCACCTAGACGAAAGCCGCCCATGCCCGCATCCGCTTTGTCCCGCCCGCTGGTCGCCCGCCCCCTTGTCAAAGGTCCCTCCGCCTGGATCGGTGCCGAGCTCGCGCGCCATCCCGAGCAATGGATCTACACGCTGTCGCCGGCCGAGATCGACGAGATCGAGGCGGCCGTCGCCAAGGTGCGTGGGCACGATCTGGCGGCGCTGAGCCGTGCCGATTTCGACCTGCCGCGCCTGACGCCGGTGCTCGAAGGGCTGCGCGAGGAGGTGCTGAACGGCCGCGGCTTTGTGCTGATCCGCGGCCTGCCGGTCGAAGGCAAGCCGATCGCGGACAGCGCCGCCGCCTATTGGGCGATCGGCACGCGCTTCGGCAACGCCCGTTCGCAGAACGCGATGGGGCATCTGCTCGGCCATGTGCGCGATCTCGGCGTGGCGACGACCGACCCCAACGTCCGCACCTACCAGACCACCGAGCGGCAGCATTTCCACACCAACTCGTGCGACATCGTCGGGCTGCTCTGCCTCAAGACGGCGCGGCAGGGCGGGCTGTCGTCGATCGTCAGCTCGATGGCGATGTATAACGAGCTGGCGAAGCGCCGACCCGACCTGCTCGACCGGCTGCTCCAGCCCTTCGCCACCGATCGGCGCGGCGAGGTACCGATCGGCGAGAAACCGTATTTCGACATGCCCGTGTACAACGAGTACCAGGGGTACGTCTCGGCGATCTATTCGGGCACCTATATCCGCTCGGCACAGCGTTTCCCGGACGTTCCGCGGTTTTCGCCGCACGATACGGAAGCGCTGGAAATGTTCGACGATTTGGCCAACGACAAGGAGCTGCGCCTCGACATGGAGCTGCAGCCGGGCGACATGCAGTTCCTGCACAACCACACCTGCCTGCACGACCGCACCGCCTTTGTCGATTGGGCGGAGCCGGAGCGGAAACGGCATCTGCTGCGGTTGTGGCTCGCCGCGCCGGGTGCCCGGCCGCTGCCGCCGATCTACGCGCCGCGCTACGGCTCGACGGCGGTCGGCGACCGCGGCGGCATCATCTGCGAGAAGACCCGCCTCCACGCCCCGCTGGAGCCGGTATAGCCGGGCTGATCCTCACCACCCCCTCCGACCCCGTCGGCGTGGGTCCCTCCCTCTACACGAGGGGCAGGGTCAGTGCGCGCCCTTGAACTTTAGCCCCAACAGCGGCGCGATAGCCTCGGCCGGCAGTTTGGCGAAATCGCGCGGCGGCTCGAACAGCGCCCCAGGCTGCGGCCCGAGTTTCACATGGCTCAGCTCCCAGTGCAGATGGCCGGTCTTCCCATTGTTGCGGGTAAAGCCACCGTCAAGCTTCATCGGGATGCCGTTGTCGCTGAGCCAGAGAAAGCCTTCGCCGTGGCCTTCGGGGATGGTCTCGTCGATCGCGTATTTGGTGGTGACGACGCCGTTGACCAACTCATGACCTATCGGCTTGCGGGTCAGCCGCGGGTCGGCGAAGAGATGCAACTCCGGCGGCAGCATGAACTCGACGACCGTGTGCAGCTTGGGCAGCACCAGATCGCCGACCGGGGTGTCGCCGCGCAGCACGAATGCGGCCGGGATGCCGTTCAAATTCTGCTCGTGCCGCTCCATGCCGGGCATCGTCCACAGCTTGCCCTGATAGGTCTTGCCGTCGATGACCAGCACACGATCGGCGCTGAAGCCGATTTTAGCCTCGCCCAGCGTCGCCGCGGAGACGGAGGCAGTACTGATCAGCAGCAGCGAAATCGCAAAGGCTTGAATTTTCATCGCACTCAATACGCGCGTCGTCCCCGGGCTTGACCCGGGGATCCGTGACGCCCGGGAGATGGCCGGGTCAAGCCCGACCATGACGAGAAGAGGGCACTGCGCTAATGGAGGAATAAGGCGGTTTCGCGGCAGGGACGGTGTGCCACTGGACAGCGACGGCTGAGCCCCTATCCTTTCGCTTGGCGTCGTTTATGCAGCGTCGGGGCAGCGGAAGCGAGGGGCAATGAGCGGGAAAGTCGACGCGCGACTTGGGGAACTCGGTATCGAATTGCCGCAGGCGACCGCGCCGGTGGCAAACTACGTGCCCTATACGGTCAGCGGCAATATCGTCGTGGTGTCGGGCCAGATCACCTTCTGGGGCGGCAAGGCAGAATATATCGGCAAGCTCGGCCGTGAGGTCGGCATACCGGATGGCCAGAAGGCGGCGCGGATTTGCGCGCTCAACATCCTCACCCACCTCAAGACCGCCTGCGGCGGCGATCTCGACCGGGTGAAGCGGGTGTTGCGCCTCGGCGGCTTCGTCAACTGCACGCCCGAGTTCACCGACATGCCGCAAGTCGTCAACGGCGCGTCGGACCTTATGGTCGCGGTGTTCGGCGAGGCCGGCAAGCATGCCCGCGCCGCGGTCGGCGTCGCCTCGTTGCCGCTCGGCGTCGCGGTCGAGGTCGAAGCCATGTTCGAGATCGCCTGACGCGCCATGGAGAAAACCCACGAACAGGTTTCGCTGACCGTCCACAAGGCGATCGCCGAGATCGGCGAGGCCGATTGGGAGGCCTGTGCCGGGCCTGTCAACCCGACCGTCGGCTACACCTTTCTGCAGGCGATGGAGGAAAGCGGCTCGGCCAGCGGCCGCACCGGCTGGGCGCCACAGCACCTGTCGCTGGCCGACGACGGTGGGCGCATCGTCGGCGTGGTGCCGCTCTATCTAAAGAGCCATTCCCACGGCGAATACGTCTTCGATTACGGCTGGGCCGACGCCTATGAGCGGGCCGGCGGCCGCTATTACCCGAAGGCGCTCGCCGCGGTGCCATTCACGCCGGTGCCGGGGCCGCGGTTGCTGGTGCACCCCGACGCGCCGCCCGACACCCGCGCGCTGCTGATCGCCGGGCTCGCCGAATTCACCCGACAACGCAACATCTCGTCGCTGCACATCAATTTCCCCGACGATTCCGATGCCGAAGCGCTGTTTGAGGCCGGGTTCCTCAAGCGTATGGGCCAGCAATTCCACTGGGCCAATGACGGCTACAAGACCTTTGACGACTACCTTGCGGCGCTCAATTCGCGCAAGCGCAAGGCGGTCAAGAAGGAACGCCGCGAGGCGCTGGACCCAGGGCTCGAGATCGACGTGCTGACCGGCGCCGACCTCCAGCCGCGGCATTGGGATGCGTTCTACCGCTTCTACCTCGCGACCTCCGACCGCAAATGGGGCTCGGCCTATCTCAACCGCAAATTCTTCGCGCTGATCAACGAGCGGATGGCCGACAAGATCGTGCTGGTGCTGGCGCGCAAGGGCGCCGAGTACGTCGCCGGCGCGTTCAACATCCTCGGCACCGAGACGATCTACGGCCGCAACTGGGGCAGCCATGGCGACTATAAGATGCTGCACTTCGAGTGCTGCTATTACCGCGCGATCGAGTTTGCCATCGACCACGGGCTGAAGCGCGTCGAGGCCGGCGCGCAAGGCCCGCACAAGCTGCAGCGTGGCTACCTGCCGGTGCCGACCTACAGCGCGCACTACATCCCCGACCCCAATTTCCGCCGCGCCGTGGCGCAATTCCTCGCCCGCGAGCGCGAAATGGTCGAGCAGAAGATCGAGCATCTCGCCGAGCATTACTCGCCCTTCCGCCACGTCGAGGAAGAGCGTGCGGCGGATTGAAAGCGGATGACCACCATCCTATACGTATTCAATACGTATAGGATGGTGGTATGAAAAAACTGACGATCACCGTCGATGACGACGTCTATGCCGGGCTCCATCAGACGGTCGGCCGCCGACGCATCAGCCGGTTTCTGAACGACCTCGCACGCCCTCATGTCATAAAGCATGCTCTCGACGCAGCTTATGCGGAGATGGCTGCGGACGAGGAGCGGGAACGTGAAGCGACCGAATGGTCCGAGGGGCTGATTGCGGACATTGCCGATGAGCCCTGAGCCCGCACCACAGCGCGGCGAAGTGTGGTGGATCGCCTTCGACCCATCGATTGGCGGCGAAATCCGCAAGACGCGGCCCGCGGTCATCGTCAGCAATGACGCTGCCAATCGGAGACTAAATCGGGTTCAAGTAGTCCCGCTCAGCACCAACGTCACGCGGCTCCATCCATCAGAGGCTTATGTCAGCTTGGGCGGAGCGCAGCGAAAAGCGATGGCGGATCAGTTGAGCACAATCAGCAAACTGCGCCTACGCAACAGGTTAGGGCAGCTTAACCGCCAAGACCTCGAAGCCGTCGAGCGAGCCATTTGCATTCAGCTGGACCTGTAGGTCCTGCCCTTCAGGCCGGCGTTGAGGCCAAATCCGGCGGCTGGTCGGCGTCGACGAAGGTGGCGAGGGTCTGTTCGATGGTCTCGCGCGGCAAGTCGCGGGTGATGAAGACGATCCGCGTACGATGGTCGTCGGAGGGCCATTCGGGAAGCAAGACCGGCGGGTGAAACAGATGCTGCACGCCGTGCAGTACGACCGGCTGCCCGGGCCGCTCGTCGATCGCGACGATCGCCTTGACCCGCAACAAATCCGCGCCGCGCATCGAGGTCAGCGCGTCAAACCACCCCGATAGCGCGGTCCATGACATCGGCTGCTCGCGGACGATGCAGAACGAGCTGATCTGCGCGTTGTGCCGGTTGACGTCGTGATGATGGTGGTGCTCGTGGCCGTCATCATCATGCGCCTCGGCCAGCGCCTCATCGCCGAGCCAACGCTGCACCTCGACCGTCTTGGTCGTCGGGTCGTAGAGCCCGAGATTGAACAGCATCGACGGGTCGACCGCTCCCCCAGTGACCTCGATGATCGGCGCACCGGGGTTGAGCGCTGCGAGCCTTTCCTCCAATGCCCGCCGCGCTTCGGTCGAGGCCATATCGCATTTGGTCAGCAGCAGCCGGTCGGCGACCGCCGCCTGCTTCACCGCCTCGACCTGGGCGTCGAGCGTCCCCATGCCGTTGACCGCGTCGACCGTCGTCACCACCCCGTCGACCATGTAACGCTCGGCGACGATCGGGTCCTGCATCAGCGCGTGCAGGATCGGCGCCGGGTCGGCGAGCCCGGTGGTCTCGATCACCACCCGCTCGAAGCCGGGGATGCGCCCCTTGGCGCGGTCGACAAACAGGTTGACCAGCGTATCGGCGATATCGCCGCGGATCGTGCAGCAGAGACACCCGCTCTGCATCAGCACGACATCGTCGGTCGCCTTCTCGACCAGCAAATGGTCGATCCCGACCTCGCCGAACTCGTTGATGATGACCGCGGTCGCCGCCATCTCGGGCTGTTTGACGATGTGGTTGAGCACGGTGGTCTTGCCGCTGCCGAGAAACCCGGTCAGCAACGTCACCGGCGTGCGCGACGCCGCCTCGATCGCGGTCAATGCCATACCATCTCCCCGTGCCCGGACTTGATCCGGGCATCCGCGTCTTCAAAACCGAACGTAGCAGAAAAAGAGGTGGATGGCCGGACCAAGCCCGGCCAAGGCGATCCGGTACCTACAACGCCATCTCCATCTCAGCTTCGGCCTGATTGGTGAAATGCGGCATGATCTCGGTTGCGAAGCGTTCGAGCTGTTCGAGGCACAGCGCTTTCGGCACGCCGACCGAGAGGCTCACCGACACCCGATCGAGGCCCGGATAGCGCTGCTCGATATGCTTCAGGTGCTCGACGATCTGCAGCGGGCTGCCGCACAGCACGCCGCCGGCGTTGATCGCATCCTCGATGCGCGGAAGCTTGGCCGAGGGCGCGCGGGTTGGATCGCGCATGATCTCGATCTGTTCGTCGCTGAGCGACCGCACCAGGCGCAGTTCGCCAAACATCTTCATGTTCTCTTCGTAGTACTTCGCGGCCTGCTTGATGCCCTCCTCGCGGCTGTCGGCGATAAGGAAATGGAAGCCAAAGGCAAGCCGCTCGCCCAATTCCAGCTCGATGCCGCGCTTTTTGTGCGCCTCCTGCCATTTGACGACGACATTGTGCATCGCGCCGCCTTCGGCCGAGCCGCCGCCGACCAAGCCCTGGATGCCGTGCTTGGCCATGAAGTCCAACGCGCGCTCGCTGCCACCCTGGATCGGCTGCCAGCATTCGACCGGCAGCTTCAACGGCCGCGGCACGACGGTCAGCTCCTTCAGGTCATAGCCGCGATACGGCACCCGCGCCGGGATCGTGTAGTGCTTGCCCTCATGCGAGAAGCTCTCGTTGTTGAAGGCCTTGAAGATCAGATCGACCTGCTCCTCGAACAGTTCGCGGTTGCCGTCCTGGTCGAGTAGCGGCGAGCCGAACGTCTCGACCTCGCGCGTGTGATAGCCGCGCCCGACCCCGAACACCGTGCGCCCCTTGGTGAGGATTTCCGCCGTCGCGTAATCCTCGGCGAGGCGCAGCGGGTGCCACATCGGCGCGATGTTGAAGCCGCAGCCGATCTTGAGGCGCTGGGTCGCCTGCGCGAGGTGCACCGCCATCATCAGCACATTGGGGATGCACTCGTAGCCCTCGTGCTGGAAATGGTGCTCGGCCATCCAGAACGTGTCGTAGCCGACGCGGTCCATCAGCTTCGCCATCGCCTCGGCCTTGTCGAAGACGCTCGCCAGATGCTCGTTGGGATAGCGGCGGTCGTTGACCGGCACCCCGCCATAGCCGACATCCTCGATATCGACATGACCGGCGAACAGGCTGTCGAATTTGCTGATCGTCATTGCGCGCCCTCCCTAAGCCCGGCTTATCGTAGCCCCTATCCGCCGCCAGGCAAGAAGCGCGGCGAATGCGCTTTTTGGATGACCACAGAGGAAAAAAGAAAACGCTTTAACGAGCGGTCCTTTGGCGCGGAGCGCCTGTCGGCCATTTCGCACCCGAGCAGGTTGTTGCGCTTCGCGCGTACCACCAATTTCGCGTCCTCTGCGCCCCCTCGGCGTCCTTCGCGTTAAAGCGTTTTCTTTTCTCCGTGTCTCCCTGAAGCGTCTCGCGCCGACACGGATCGCAAAAGCTTGCTTTAACCTTTAGCCATGCGCCCAGCGCGTTTGACTTGCTCTTCGCGGCGGGCCTACGCTTTGGCTTAACAAATTCCATGCGAGGTCCATCGCTACACGGGAGGAAATCATGAGCCGTCATCAGAGCCCCGAGCAGGTTCACGCCAAGCTGAAACATCCGGTCGTCGACGGCGACGGCCACTGGCTGGAGTTCGGTCCTGTCTTCAGCGAGAAGATGCGCAAGGCGGGCGGCGACAAGGCGGCGGACGGTTTCCTCAAGGCGCTGCAATCGACCACCGATGCACTGAAGATGACCCAGGACGAGCGCGACGCGCGCCGGGTCGCCCAGCCCAATTTCTGGAACCGCCAGGCCGAGAACACGCTCGACCGCGCCACCGCGATGATGCCGAAGCTGCTTTATCAGCGCCTCGACGAGATCGGCACCGATTTCGCGGTGATCTACCCGACCGCCGGCCTGCGCCTGCCGCGCATCAAGGACGACGAGACCCGCCGCGCCGTGATCCGCGCCTACAACATCGTCTCGGCCGAGTATTTCCGGCCCTTCGCGGACCGCATGACCCCGGCGGCGATCATCCCGATGCACACGCCCGAGGAGGCGGTCGCCGAACTCGAGTTCGTCACCTCGCAGCTCGGCGCCAAGGTCGGCATGTTCGGCAGCGGCATGTCGCGCCCGGTCTCGGCGGCGCAGACCAACGACCCCGAGTCACAGCGCTTCACAGTGTCATACGACGTGCTCGGCATCGACAGCCCGTACGACTACGACCCGGTGTGGAAGAAATGTGTCGAGGTCGGCATCGCGCCGACCTTCCATTCCAGCGCCAGCGGCCAGGGGCTGCGCAACAGCCCGTCGAACTTCGTCTACAACCATATCGGCCATTTCGCGGCCGCTGGCCACGCAGTCGCCAAAGGCATCTTCTTGGGCGGCGTCACGCGACGCTTCCCGCAACTCAATTTCGCCTTCCTCGAAGGCGGGGTTGGCTGGGGCTGCCAGCTCTTCGGCGACCTGATCGAGCATTGGGAACGGCGCGGCGCCCCGGCGCTGAGGCGCATGGACCCCGACAAGCTCGACCGCAAGCTGCTGCTCGACCTCGTCGAAAAGCACGGCTACGACGACATTGCCAGCGTGCTGAAATCGCGCGACGGCTGGCCCGACCCGAACGCCAAGCAGCTCACCGGCAACCGCACCGAGCTCGACGATTTCGCGGCGTGCCAGATTACGCGCAAAGAGGACTGGGTCGATCTCTACGCCAAGCCGTACTATTTCGGATGCGAGGCGGACGACCGGATGAACGCCACCGCGTTTGGCAAGGGCAACCCGTTCGGCTCGAAGCTCAATGCGATCTACTCATCGGATATCGGCCATTTCGACGTGATCGATTTCCGCGACCCGCTCCCCGAAGCCTACGAACTGGTCGAGGACGGCCACATCAACGAGGACGATTTCCGCGCCTTCGTGTTCAAGAACCCGGTGATGCTGTGGGGCAAACAGAACCCGCGCTTCTTCGAAGGCACCGTCGTCGCCAAGGAAGCCGCCGCCATCCTCGCCGCCGCCACGCCGGCCGGTTCCGCGGATTAAGAGCCATCTGATGCCGGTGCCGGCCCCCACCCAACCCTCCCCCGTCGACACGGGGGAGGGAGAGCCGCGTAGCGGCTGGGTGGGGGCCGGCGTCGCTTCAGCAAAGCGCCTCTACCACGGTCGGTAGAGGGCATACCTCTCTACCGCCGTGGCCGGGCTTGACCCGGCCATCCACGAACAAGCTGAAGCTATTCATGGACCCCCGGGTCAAGCCCGGGGGAGGCGACGAAGGCTTGTCGATTCAATTGTATCTGCCCCTAACGCCCCGTCATCCGGTTCGCGGCGATAGCGCCGTCCTTGATGACGAGGGCGATGTTTTTTGCGTCGCGCAGCACGCTGATGTCGGCGAGCGGGTCGCCGCGTATGACAACGAGATCGGCAAGCTTGCCCATTTCGACGGTGCCGAGCTCGGCTTCCTTGCCGCAGCATTCGGCGGCCCATTGCGTGCCGGCCTGGATCGCCTGCATCGGGGTCATCCCCGCCTTGACCAGGCATTCGAGCTCGCCGGCATTGGCCGGGTGGCCGTGGCCGCCGGCGTCGGTGCCGGCGACGACCTTCACCCCGGCCTCGAGCGCCTTGCGGATTGCCAGAATGTGGTGCTCGTAAAGGTCCTGGGCGCGCTCGCGCACATGCGGCTGCGGCGATTTGCGGTGGTATTCGTAGACCAGGAGGGTCGGCACAAAGACGATGTTACGCTCGGCCATGCGCTCCAGATGCCGCGGGTTCTCGTCGAGAAAGCAACCGTGCTCGATCGAGTCGACGCCGGCTTCGATAGCGATATCGAGACCGCGGCCGCCGAGCGCGTGGCACATCACCCGCCGGCCGAGCGCGTGCGCCTCGTCGACCAGGGCCTGCATCTCGTCGAGGTTGAAGGCGCTGTCGCGCGGTCCGTGGCCGGGGCGCGAACTGGCACCGCCGGTGGTCGCGCATTTGATGACATCCGCGCCGGCGCGCACCATCTTGCGCACCACCGGCCGCACATCGCCGGGCGTCTCGGCGACCCCGTTCGGCAGCAGCGGGTCGCCCGGCAGGCAGCAGCAATCGCCTGACGGCGCCATGCGGTCGCCGATGCCGCCGATCGGCGAGATGATCGAAATCGACAGGATCAGCCGCGGGCCAACGGTCAATCCTTCCTCAATCGCCCGCTTGAAGCCGGCGTCGAGCCCGCCCGCCTCGCGGATCATCGTGTAGCCGGCTTCGAGCGTCTGGCGCAGCACCGCGGCGGTGCGCAGATGGCGGGTGCTTTCCGGCTCGTCGATGCCCCAGCGATGCGCCAAATCGTAGCGATGGTTGGCCATGTGGTCGTGGCAATCGATCAGACCGGGCAGCACCGTCAGGCCCGCACAGTTCACAATTTCGGCATCCGCGGGAAAGTCACTCTCGTTTTTCGGGCTGATCGCACTGATCTTATTGCCGTTGAGGACGATCGTCGCATCGTTCGACGGGGTTTTGCCGGTGCCGTCGATCAGTCGTGCATTCTTGAGCACCAACATGCGCCCCTCCGATCGCCGCGTCTCGCGAAAGAAGGATGCTGCCATGAAATCGACCCAAACGATACGCCGGCCGCGAGCCATCCGCATCGCGGCGATCATGAGTCTGGCGATGCTGGGCTGGATCGGCGGAGGGCTGGCGGCGACACCACGGGACGCGCCGCCGCTGGCGCCCGGGCAATCGCGCGTCTGGTTCGTGCGCCAGCTTTTGCCGGGGACGAATTTTCATCCGCCGATGGTCTATGTGAACGGAACGCCGATCGCCCGCAGCGCCGAAGGGACGGCATTCTTCCGCGATTTCGCCCCCGGCCAATATGCCTTCACGGTCGAAAACTGCCTGCCGCAGGCGGGGACCGGGCAAGCCATGACGCTGCAGTCGAACGTGCAATATGCGATCGAGGTGCAGCAGGACGATAACGGCGCCTGGGCCTGCACGCCGCCGCAGGTGTCGTACCTGCGTCAGGTGCAGCCGAACCAGGCGCTCTACCTGCTGGCGCCGCTGACCTACCTGGGCCCGATGTAGGCCGGGTTCAGAGCGCCGGCCGGCGCTGCCGCCACGGCGTCGCGCGCTCGTAAGCATCCGCCGCGCGCAGCACCGTCGCATCCTGGAAGCGCTTGCCGACGATCTGGAACGACAGCGGCAACCCGGTATCGGTGGTAAAGCCGCAGCACACCGACATCGCCGGCGAGCCGGTGACGTTGAACGGCATCGTCATCGACGGCTTTTCGAGCAGCGTAAACTTTCCGACCGCGTCGATCTTGGGCGCTTCGGTCGGCGCCGCCGACGTCATCACCAGATCGAGACCGGCCATCGCCTGGTCTAGCTCGTCGACCAGTTCGCGGCGTCGTCGGGTCGCCTGCACGTAATCGGCAGCGGTAAAGAGGCCGGCCAGCGCCATGCGGTCGCGGAACGCCTCGCCGTAATCGGTGAAGCGGGTGCGCAGGTTCGCTTCGTGGATCGCATAGGCTTCGGCCATCATGATCAACACGCCGCAGGCGGCCCATTCGGCGAGCGGCGAGAGCGTGATCTCGCGCACCTCGGCGCCCAGCTCCACGTATTTTTTTGCGGCGGCGTCGATCGCGTCGCGGGTCGCGGCGTTGGCCTCGTGGTCGGTCGTGTAGAAATGCCGGATGAGGCCGATGCGCAGCCCCTTCACATCGCCGGTCAGCGCCTTGCGGTAGTCGGGGATCGGCTTGGCGGCACTCGCCGGGTCGGCCGGGTCGTGGCCGGCCATGGCCTGCAGCATGATCGCGCAGTCCTCGGCGGTCCACGCCATCGGCCCGGCATGGTCGAGCGAGAAGGCAAGCGGCAGGACACCGGCGCGGCTGCACAGGCCGTAGGTCGGTTTGATGCCGGCGAGGCCGCAATAGGCCGCGGGGCCGCGGATCGAGCCGCCGGTGTCGCTGCCGGTACCGCCGAGCACCAACCCGGCCGGCACCGACGCGCCGGTGCCGCTCGATGAGCCGCCGGTAAAGCGCGTCGTGTCCCATGGGTTGCGCGCCGGCGGCCAGGGCAGGTCGAAGCTGGGGCCGCCGAGCGCGAACTCATGCGTCGCCAGCTTGCCCATGACGACCGAGCCGGCGGCCTTCAGCTTTTTGACCGTGAACGCGTCGGCTGCCGGGACATGATCCTGCATGACCTTGGAATGGCCGGTGGTCGGGATGCCGCCGGTCTCGTAGATGTCCTTGAGACCGATCGGGATACCGTGCAGCGGCCCACGGTAGCGCCCGGCGACGATCTCGCTCTCGGCGACCCGCGCCGCGGCATGCGCCTGATCGGCCAGCACGCGGATAAAGCTGTGCAGTCGGCCATCAAGCTTGGCGATGCGGTCGAGGCGGCTCTGGGTCAGCTCGACCGGCGACAGCTCCTTCTTCTCGATGAGCTTCGCGGCTTCGGCGATGGTCAGGTAGTCGGGCACCATCGCTCAGTTCTCCGGAAATTCGGGAGTATTAAGCGGCTCGGCGCCGACCGGCCGCGGTTTGTTGACCAGCCGCGCCATGTCCTCGATATATTTTGACGCCGCGGCGAGGTCGTCGCGCTCCTTTTCGGGCACCTGAAGGCCTAACCGGGCCATCGCCGCATCGATTTCCTGTCGGGTCATCAGCACCCCCTGTCATTGCGAGCGGAACGAAGCAAATCTCGTTCCGTCTCGGCCCTCTATCGATGAGATTGCTTCGTCGCTGCGTTGGTCGCAATGACGAAGGCTGGCTACGGCATCGCGCGCTGGGCCTTCGCCTCTTTCAGCGGTGTGCCGGATTCGGCGAGTTGGCGGAGATAGTCGGAGGGGCGCCAGCGGTCGCCGTAGCGCTGATGCCACGAGGCGATCTGGTTGTAGACCTCGCGGACGCCGATCGTGTCGGCCCAGTACATCAGCCCGCCGCGATAGCGCGGGAAGCCGAAGCCGTGCAGCCACATGACGTCGACATCGCTGGCGCGCAGCGCGGCGCCTTCTTCGAGGATCTTGCACGCCTCGTTGACCGAGGCGAAGAGCAGGCGCTTGAGGATTTCGTCGTCGGTGATGTCGCCGCGCTGCGGGAAACCGAATTCGGCGGCGGTTTCCTTGATGATGCGATGCACCTGGGCGTCGGGGTGCGGGGTGCGGTCGCCGGGCTCGTAGCGGTACCAGCCGGCGTTCGTTTTCAGACCCAACCGCCCGGCCTCGACGATGCGGTCGGAGATCGGCGATTTGCGATAGTTCGGGTACATCTCGGCGCGCCGCTTGCGCGTGTCGTAGCCGATGTCCAGCCCCGAGATGTCCGACACGACAAACGGGCCGACGGGATAGCCGTAATCGACCATGACCTTGTCGATCTGCTCAGGCAACGCGCCTTCCTCGACGAGGATGCTCATCTCCATGCTGAACGGCGCGCGGCTGCGGTTGGCGAGAAAGCCGTCGCCATTGCCGGCGAGCCCGGACACCTTGCCGATCTTGCGCCCGAGCGACATGGCGGTCGCCAACACGTCGTTGGCGCTCTGGGTGCCCTTGACCACCTCGAACAGCTTCATGACGTTGGCGGGGGCGAAGAAATGCGTGCCGGCGACGTCCTGCGGCCGCTTGGTCGCATTGGCCATGATGTCGATGTCGATGCCGGAGGTGTTGGAATAGAGCAGCGCGCCTTGCGGCATGACCGCGTCGAGCTTTTTCCAGACATCCTGCTTGACGTCAATCTGCTCGAACACCGCCTCGATGACCACATCGCAATCACGGAGGTCGTCGATGCTGGCGACCGGGTGGATACGGGCGAAACGCCGCTCGTATTCGTCTTGCGCCAGGCTGCCGCGTTTGACGCTGGTCTCGTAATTGACCTTGATCCGCGCCATGCCGCGGTCGAGCGCCTCCTTGGTGGCGTCGGTGATCTTCACGTCGTAGCCGTTATCGGCGAACGACATCGCGATACCGCCGCCCATCGTGCCGGCGCCGACCACGGCCGGGTTGTCGGTTGGGCGCAATTTGGTTTCGGCGGGGATGAACGGGATCTTGTTGACCTCGCGCTCGGCAAAGAACGCATAGCGCAGCGCTTTCGCCTCCTCGGAGGCGACCTGCTCGTCGAACAGCTTGCGTTCGAGCGCGGCGCCTTCGTCAAAGGGCAGCTTGCATGACGCCTCGACCGCCTCGATGCAGGCATAAGGCGCGCGCTGATTGCGGGCGCGACGGGCGATCGACTTGCGCATGCCATCGAATAATTCCGGCGTGCCCTCGGCGAGCTTGCCGTCGCTATTGCGGATCACCGGTAGCGGCTTCTTATCGGCGATCTTGCGGGCGAAGGCGATCGCCGCTTCCTTGAGTTTTCCCTCCGGCGCCAGCTCGTCGATGATGCCGAGCTTCGTCGCTTCCTCAGCCGGGACGTGACGGCCGGAGGTGATCATCTCCAACGCCGCCTTGGGGCCGATCAGTCGCGGCAGGCGCTGCGTGCCGCCGGCGCCGGGCAGAATGCCGATCAGCACCTCCGGCAGGCCGACCTTGGCGCTCGGCACCACGACCCGGTAATGGCAGGCGAGCGCCGTCTCCAGCCCACCGCCCAGCGCATAGCCGTGGATCGCGGCGACCACCGGCTTCGGGCTCTGGTCCATCACATCGTAATGCCGGCGAGTCGGCGGCGGGGTCGCCGGACCCTTGCCGAACTGGCGGATATCGGCGCCGGCGATAAAGCTGCGTCCGGCGCCGATCAGCACCATCGCCTTGACCGAGGCGTCGGCATTGCCCTTGTCGAGCGCGTCGACGATACCCTGCGGCACCCCCGGCGACAGCGCGTTCACCGGCGGGTTGTCAACGGTGATGATCCCGATATCGCCGTCCTTCTCGAACCGGACCAACTCGCCTTCGGCCATTTTCGAACTCCTTTTAGTTTCACAATGAGGCGGTGAGGTAGTGAGGAGGTTTTTATCGCGTCAGCCGCGGTATTCCTTCTCTCAGTACCGGTGTGTTGAAATTTAACAAGAGCCCCGTGGGAATCCCGCTTAGCTTCAAATACGTAATCAGCTGCGCCTCATGGACCGGCAGGAGCCGCTCGACGGCCTTCAATTCGATGATCACGCTGTTCTCAACCACAATGTCCAACCGGTAACCGCAATCCAGTCGAACCGACTTATAGACCACCGGTAGAGGCACTTGGCGCTGAAAGACCAAGCCGTCTCGGGAAAGTTCATAGCAGAGGCATTCTTCGTATGCCGACTCCAAGAGTCCGGGCCGAGATGACGATGAACTTCAATGGCGAAGCCAATAATCCTTTCGGTCAGCGGATCGTTCTGGTTGGGCATAACCACGTCACCGTCCCCTCACTGCCTCACCGCCTCACTGTGGAGAAATTATAGGGTCGCCTCGCTCCCCAAAATCACGGTGGATTGCGATGACAGCACGCCGCCGTTGCCGTGGGCGATGGCGGTTTCGGCGCCCTTCACCTGACGGTCACCGCATTCGCCGCGCAGTTGGCGTACCGCCTCGATCAACAGGAACAAGCCGTACATGCCGGGATGGCAGTAGGAAAGCCCGCCGCCGTTGGTGTTGACCGGGAGCGATCCGCCCGGCGCGATGCGGCCGCCAGTCACGAAGGCGCCGCCTTCGCCCTTCTTGCAAAAGCCGAGGTCTTCGAGAAAGAGGATCGTGTTGAGCGTGAACGCGTCGTAGAGCTCGAGGACGTCGATGTCCTTCGCCGCCAATCCGGCCATCGCGTAGGCCTGCCGGCCGCTTTCGAGTGCGCCGGTGACCGTGAGGTCAGGCATCGACGAGATGTTGGCGTGGGTGATGTGCTGGCCTTGGCCCAGCACATAAACCGGCGTTTTCTTGAGGGACTTGGCGCGGTCGGGCCGGGTCAGCACGATCGCGCCGCCGCCATCGGTCACCAGGCAGACGTCGCGCACCGTGAACGGGTAGCTGACCATGCGCGCCTTCAGCACCTCTTCGACCGTCAGCGGGTTCTTCTCCCAGGCGACCGGGTTTTTCAGCGCCCATTGCCGCGCCGCGACCGCGACCTCGGCCATCTGCTCGCGGGTCGTGCCGAATTCGTGCATGTGGCGTGAGGCCGCGAGCGCATAGGCGCTCGACGGCAGAAACGGCCGGTACGGCGTCTCGTACGGGTTGATCTCGCGCACGCTGGCGTTTTGCCGGCCGATGCTGCGCTGGGTCGAGCCGTAGGCGATGACCGCGACCTCGCACAGCCCCAGCTGCAGCGCCGCCATCGCGTGCTGGATGTGGAACATAAACGACGAGCCGCCGATGATCGTGCCGTCGATATAGCGCGGCGACATGCCGAGATATTCGGCGAGGTTGAGCGGCGAGGTGCGGCTTTGCGTCGAGGCGCAGATGAGTCCGTCGACATCCTTGAGGGCGAGGCCGCAATCATCGAGCGCGCGGGTGATGCCCTGCGCCATCAGGTCGATGACGTTGAACCCCGGGCCGACCTGGCCGATATCGCTTTCCGCGGCGCCGACGATCGCCGCGCCGCCGCGCTTCAAGTCGCTCATGGCTCAGGCTCCCACCGGGCTGAAAACGGGGTAGGCCGGCTGCTCGCCCTCGGCCCGGTGGACGCGGAACTTGACCCGCAGGCCGATCTTCACCGCCAGCGGGTCGATCTCCTCGACCCGGCTCATCATGCGGAAGCCCTCGTCGCAATCGACCAGCACGATGTTGTGGCCGTCACCCTTGAACGGGTAGGTCACCGTCGTCGCGTAGACCGTGCCGAGACCCGACGCCACCCGCCATTCCATCTCGGTGTTGCCCGAATAGGGGCTGACGACACGCGGGTAGAACACCGCGCGCCCCGCCATCTTGTCCCACTGATAGGCAAGCTGGCCCTGGTCGAGATAGCTCTGATAAACCGCCAGCGGCGATGGTGTCTCCGGCATTTTCTCCCCTTTTACGCCCGGGCCGGCCGCGCGCCACGCAGCCCACCGTCGGTCAACGGGCTTTTAGCATAATGCGGAACTCAGCCCGGCGGGAACCGCCGGTCGAGAAAGTCGCGCAGATCGGCGGCGCAGCGGTCGGGGACTGCGTCGCAGATATTGTGCGGCAGGCCGTCATAGACCTTGAATTCGACATCCTTGAGCCGGCGGAACGGCTCGTAATTGTCGAGCGAGCCGACCGTTTCGGCGCCGGGGATCACCACCATCGTCGGGCAGGTGATGCGCTCGACCTCGCCGCTCCAATCATAGCTCGCCATCAGCAGCACGAACTTGCCGATATAGGCCGGGTCGTTCTTGGCCGCCTCGTCGAGAAACCACTCGACCAACCCCGGATCGGCGTCGCGCGGCAAGCGGTCGCGGATCGTCTCGGCGAGAAAGCCACGCATGCCTTTGGCCTGGATTTGCGGGATCCAGCTCGGCGCCTGGCTGTTTTTCAGCCCTGGTGTCGAGCCGTAAAGCGCAAGGCTGGTGATACGTTCCGGCCGGGTCATCGCCAATTGCTGGCCGAGATAGCCGCCGGCCGAATTGCCGACGACATGCGCCGCCGCGAGCCCCAAATGGTCGAGCAGCTCGACGACATCGGCGACCAACCGCTCCAGCGTCAGCGCCTGGTCGGCCGGCGGCACTTGCGACGCGCCGTGCCCGCGCAGATCGAGCCGCACCACGCGATACGCCCGGCAGAGATGCGGCACCCAGCCGAAATAGCGCCGGGCGCTGCCCATCGCCGCGTGCAGCAGCAGCACGGTCGGCGCCTTGGCCCAGGGATTGGTGAAGTCGTCGACGTAATAGGCCAGGCTGAGGCCGTCGCTCGTATTGAAGGTGTGCATCCTGCGCCTCGCTGCAAAATTGCCGCTGCGTCCTTCGAGACGCGCCTAGCGGGGCTCCTCAGAGCCTGACTGAAAATGGCAATTGAAAGCGCTTCCAAATGTCGTTTTCCATGTCATTCCGGGGCATCGCGCAGCGATGAACCCGGAACCCATGAACACGGACCTCGGAAGGCGTACTCCAACGCCGCGGTTCCTTGGGAGAGGACCGTGTTCATGGGTTCGGCCTTGCGGGCCGCCCCGGAATGACGAAGGTAATTTTGAGTCGGACCCCTGAGGATAACGGGTTGCGTTGGATGGCATCAAAAAAGACGTCATCCTGAGGAAGCCGCAAAGCGGTTGTCTCGAGGGACGCAATCTCGCCGCTCCACGCTATTTTCCCTTCGGCTCCGGCGGCAGCTCGGCGATAAATTTCACCAGATAGGGTTTCCATACCGCAGCGTAGTAATGGGTGAAATGGCCGTGCGTGTCCTCGCCCGCCGGGGTGAGCACGTAGGTCCCATGCGCGATCTTCTTGAAGGCGCGCTCGACGGTACCGAGCGTCGGCGGGTCGGCGACATCCTCTTCGTTGTTGATTAGCAGCACATGCGCCTTGATCTTCGGCAGATCGGCTTCCGGGCTGTAGTCGTAGATCGATTCGACTTCCCACAGCTGATCGTTGGCGTCGCGTTTTTGCAGATCGGCCAGGCGCTTGTCGTACCGCGCCTTTGCGGCTTCCATGGTCGGCGCTTCTTCCTGGATGCGCACCGGGCTCTCGGTCGAGTCATTGCCGGCCGAGGCGTATTGATAATGGCTCGGGTTCTTGTCGTAGAAGCCGTTGTTCCAGTCCGGGTCGTGGCGGATCGCCTCAGCGGTGCCGTGCCGCGAGAGATAATTGCGGCCGCTGATCTCAACCGGCTGACACGACATCCCGACCGTCCCATCCATCAGGTCGGGGTACCACTCGGCCCAGAGGAATTGCTGCATGCAGCCGAGCGAGCTGCCAATGACGAGGCGCAAATGCGCGACCTTGAGCCCGTCCGTGACCAGGCGATGCGTCAGGTCGACCATGTCGTGATAACGGTAATGCGGGAACTTGCCCTTGAGCCCGTCAGACGGCTTCGACGAGCCGCCGCGGCCCAACGCATCGGGCATGATGATGAAATATTTCGCCGCATCGAGCGGCTGACCGGGCTTGAACAGCTCGTCCGCAAGGGTCAGCCGGAACCAGTTGTCGCCGGTTCCGGTATTGCCCTGCAGCAATAGCACGCCGTTGACGATTTTGCCGTCAGCGTCGCGTTGCGGCGTGCCGATCGTGCGGTAGTGCAGTTTGACCTCGGGCAGTGTGTCGCCGCTGACGAATTTGTAGTCCTTGATGATGTAGTCGCCGGCTTGGTAGCCGGGCCAATTGGCATTGACCTCGGCGGCGCTCGCCGGCACGGCGCCGGCGAGCATCGCGGCGATGATCAAAGCGCGCTGCAGCATGACCGGTCTCCTGAAATGGTGGCACCCAATGCTATAGGGCGTTTCGCTGGGGCGCCTGCATTAACCGCCGCCGCCGGAAATACGTTGTCAGGGCGAGCGCCAGTGCTGCCGCAAAGCCGACAAAGGCAGAGGCCAAGGCACCGAAGATCATTTGCAGCAGCGCACCGACAAAACCGCGTCCTACCGCCAGGACCGTCTCCGGCTCGGCTTGGCCGGACGGGTAGGTCGCGCTGAGGCGGTAGCGCCCCGGCGTGGCGATCGAGAAAACCAGCACCGCCTCGCCGGTATGTCCGCCCACCGCGTAGTGCGCGCTGAAATTCGGGTTCGCGACCGGGATCGAGTTGCCGTCGTCACCGACGACCGTGATCCGCAACCCGCCGATGCTCGGCGCGGCGTAGAGCTTGCCGTCGACGACGCTCTCGCTCTCGTGAAAAATTGTGTACAGGCCCGGCTCGCCGAGCGTCAGGTCGATATTACCGGGCACAACAAAGCGGGTAAGCGCCGCTCGCAGATCGCCGATGCCGGTCCAGGCAAACCACCCTGCGATGCCGACGCCGGTCAGCAGGCAGATCGCCGCCAGCACATAGCCTGCGCGGCTCTTCACGCGGCGCCGCCGCTGTCTACTCGGCCGCCTCCGCCCGCGCCGGGCCGAGCGTTGCCATGAACTCGACCAGATACGGCTTCCACAGCTCGGCGTAATAATGGCTGAAATGGCCATGCGTGTTGGGCCCGGCCGGGATCAGCACGTAGCGGCCGTCTTTGACACGTTTCATCGCGCGCTCGACGGTGCCGAGTTCGGGCGGGTTGGCGTGGTCCTCGGCGTCGTTGATCAGCAGCACCTTGGCCGTGATTTTGTCGAGGTCGGGTTCGGGGTTGTAGTCCTGGATCGCTTCGATCGCCCAGAGCTGGTTGTTGGCATCGCCTTTCGCCGCGTCGGCCAGGCGCTTCTCGTAAAGCGCGTTGGCAGCGGCCAGGGTCGGCGCCATTTCCTGGACGCGGGTCGGGCTTTCGGTGCCGAAATTGCCGGCCGCCGCATAGATGTAGTGGCGCGGGTTCTTCTCGTAGAACCCGCCGTTCCAGTCGGGGTCGTTGCGGATTGCTTCGGCCTGGGCGCGGCGGCCGAGCCAGTTGCGGCCGCTGATCTCCACCGGCTGGCACGACAACGCGACGACGCCGTCCATCAAATCGGGATAGGCCTCGGCCCACAGCCAGCAATGCATGCCGCCCATCGAGCTGCCGATTACTAGCCGCAAATGGCCGACGCCCAGCCCCTCGGTGATAAAGCGATAGCCGCTGTCGACCATGTCGCGGTAGCGATAGCGCGGGAAATTACCCTTGAGGCCGTCGGACGGTTTCGACGAGCCGCCGCGGCCGATCGCGTCCTGCATGATGATGAAGTATTCGCGGGCGTCGAGCGGCTGACCACGCCCGTAGAGATGGTCGGCAAGGCTTGGGCGCAACCAGTTCTCACCGGTGCCGGTATTGCCTTGCAGCAGCAGCACGCCGTTGACGATCTTTCCCGTCGCGTCGCGCCGCGGCATGCCCATGGTCCGGTAATGCAGGCGCAGCTCCGGCAATACCTCGCCGCTAGCGAAGCGGTAGTCCTTCAGGAGGAAGTTCTCTTCGGTGAAATTGGGCCAGCGCTCGGCGTAATTCGACATTTCCCCTCTCCTCTTTCTTCGTCATTCCCGCGCAGGCGGGAATCCAGCGCAAGCGACTGAACAACGGTCCCTGGACCCCCGCCTTCGCGGGGGTGACGAGGGAGTAGTTACGCCATGATCGGCGCGGTCCCTTCGAGCGTGGTGCGGTGCATGAGGCGGGTGTAGCGCGTCTCGTCGAACGGCGTCGCGCAGTGCTGGGTGCAGCGATTGTCCCACAGCACCGCGTCGCCGTCGCGCCAGCGGTGGCGGTAGACGAAACGCTCCTGGCGGGCGAATTCCTGGAGATAGGCGACGAGCGCGCATCCCTCGTCCGAGGGCAGGCCTTCGATGTCGCAGGCCCAGCGTCCGACATAGAGCGAAACGCGGCCGCTGCGGTCGTGCCGGCGCACCAGCGGATGATACACGTCAGGCCGCGCCGCTAATTCCTCCGCCGTGTAGGGGCGCATATTTGGGTAGTTGATCCTGTGCATCTCGGCGCGGCTGAATCGCGCGCGTTTGCCGGCGAGCTTGGCCTTGATGTCGTCGGGCAGCGCGGCGTAGGCGGCATACATGTCGGCGTATAGCGTGTCGCCGCCCTCCGGCGGGACGATCTTGGCGTAGAGGAAAGAGCCGGCATTGGGCACCGTCTTGTCCTCGCCGTCGGTATGGAAGCCCATCCCGGCGCCGCGCAGACTAACCGGCTTGCCGCCGCGCTCGGCATTGCCGACCGCCCAGACCTCGGGGAGATCGGGGAGGTTGAACTCGCCCGGCACCATGATGTGCAGCGGCCCGAGCCGGCGGGTGAACGCGACATGCTCCGCCGGGGTCATGTCGAGATCGCGGAAGATCAGGATCGAATGTCGAAACCACGCCGCTTCGATTTCGCGCAGCGTCCCGTCATCGACCCCGAGGTCGGGCGGCGCGCCGAGCACTTCGGCGGCGAACTCGCCGTGCAGCGGACGGAATTCCATGGTCGTTCCTCGTGCCCTTACCGGTGTGCGGCTATTCTATGCCGGCGTCGTGCCGTGCTGTTGTCGTTAAATCGGATAACCCACCAGCGTCCTTCGAGACGCGCTCGTTGAGCGCTCCTCAGGATGAGGAACTTTCTTCATGCCATCAATACGACACCTCATGGTGAAGAGCCCGGGAAGCGGGCGTCTCGAACCACGCACAAAGCCGATGCAGCGCATCATCATTGTCCTGGCGGTGATTTTGCCTTTCGTCGGCGCGATGCCGGCGCGGGCGCAGCTGCGCTGCGCGGCATTCGACAACTGGCAGCCCGCCGCGCCCGAGCCGCGCGTGGCGCCGGAAGCCGTCGCCACGTTCAACCGCATCAACGAAGCGGTCAAACGGCAGCCTTACCGCGTGCTGTTTCTCGGCGATTCGATCACTGAGCGCTGGCAAATGCCGTTATGGGGCGCCAAGCCGGTGTGGGACGCCAATATGGTGCCGCGCGGCGTGCTGAATGCCGGGGTCAGCGGCGACCGCACCGAGCATCTGCGCTGGCGGCTCGATCATGGCAACCTCGATGGCCCTGCACCCAAGGGCGTCGTGATGCTGATCGGCACGAACGATCTCGGTCATGGCCGGCCTCCCGCGGAGGCCGCCGAGGGCATCCGCGCGACGCTGATCCAGCTACGCCAGAAACTGCCGAACACCCGCATCCTGCTGCTCGCGTTGTGGCCGCGCGGCGCGACGCCTGCCGATCGTCTCCGCCAGGAAACCGTGGCGGTGAACCGGCTGATCGCCAGTTGCGGCGACAACGACACGACTTTCTACGCCGATATCGGCGGCGTGCTGCTCGAGCCGAACGGCGCGCTCACCAGGGGCATCTCGCCCGATCTGCTGCATTTCGGCGCCGCCGGGTACCAGCGCCTTGCTCCGCAACTCGATCCGCTGATCGACCGGCTGGTGGGCCGATAAAGCGCTCAGCCGCCGAACAGTTTCCCCAGGCGCAGGCGGTCGACCATATAACCGCCGATAAAGGAATAGCCGCGCATCGTCACCTCGGGCTCGTAGCCGAGCGCGGCGGCGAAAGCGCGACCGGCGAGGTTGGGCGCCTGCACCGTCGCGGTCAGCCGGCGCACGCCGCGATCGATCGCCCAGGCCTCGGCCCGCTCGTGCAGCCTGCGCCCGAGGCCTTGACCCTGCCATTCCGGCAGCACGGCCACGTTGAGGAACGCGTCGTGCTGCATGCGGAAACCGTACTCGATATTGGCCGAGGCGAAACCGATGATCGCCTCGCCGCCGCGCGGGCGCGGCATGGCGGCAACCAGCCAATAGCGCGGGTCGCTCGACACATGCGTGATGTCGCGTTCGATTGCCTCGGCGGCGGGAACCTCGCTCGGCAATTTCAACGCATACGGCATCATCTCCGACATCCGCATATCCCAACCGCGGAACGCCGCGCCGTCACCGGGCTTCATCTCGCGCAGCACCGGTGACGGGCTGGCAGACGGCCTTGCCTGCGCATCGCGGCCGGCGTCCGCGGGGACGACGCCCAAGGGACGACCCGGCAACGGCTCCAGCGGCTTCCCCATCCACAGATCGTCGGTCCATGCGCCGCCGCGGAACACGCCGCCGCGGATGCGCCCTTCGACCAGGAAGCCGCGCTTGCGGTAAAGCGCTTGGCCGCGTTCGTTCAAGGAACTGACCCGCAATTCGAGGCGCCATACGCGATGCGCCCGCGCCCATTCCTCGACCGCCTCGAACAGTCGCGTGCCGATCCCCTGCCCGCGGTAGGCCTCACGCAGCCCGACCACCGCGATGAAGAGGTTGCCGCGGTTGCGCGCGAAATGGCCGAGGAAGGCCGAGAGATAGCCGATAATTTCACCGCGTTCGGTGAGCGCCAGCAGGACGATACCGCGCTCCTTGTCGTTGAGGCTGCGCAGTTCCGCCTCGGGCCGCTCGGCCCAGGGGTGCGGCTGTCCGGGAACGCCGAGAAACTCGGTCTCGGTGTCGATCCGCGCTACCGCGCGCATCAGCGCCGCGCCGTCCGCCGGTTGCGCCGGCCGGATCACGATAGGGGTGGAAGCGGGTCGAACGGCCATTGCAGGCTCGCGGTTGCGGTTTCCGAATGTTGCGCGCCCGTGACGCACCGTCGCAAGAGTTGAACCGCATTTTCCGGCCGCACAGCCGTTATCCTACGCGAGTTCCGGAGTCCGTTGATGCAAGCCGTCCCCCGTCGCCACGCCAATAATTTTGATTTTCTGCGCCTGGCGGCGGCTTGTTCGGTGGTGTTGTCGCATTCCGGGCTGATCGCTTACGGCACACAGCGCGACGAGCCGCTGGTCTGGGCGACGCATAACCAGTGCTCGCTGGGGCTGGTCGGGGTCTTCGTGTTCTTCGTAATCAGCGGCTATCTCGTCACCGAGAGCTTCTGCCGCGATCCAAAACCCGGCGGTTTTGTGTTGCGCCGCGCGGCGCGAATTTATCCCGGGCTCGCGGCCAACGGACTGGCGATTGCCTTTGTGCTCGGGCCGATCGTCACCACCCTGCCGCTCGCCGCCTATTTCGGCCATCCGGGATTACGCAGTTTCCTTTTCGAATACGCGACGCTGTGGCCCGGCCCGCTGAAGCTTCCGGGCGTCCTGTTTCCGACGAAAACCGTCGACGACCTGGTCAACGGTGCATTCTGGACGCTGTGCTTCGAGGTGATGATGTACGCGACGGTGCTGATCCTCGGCGTCGCGCGCCTGCTGCGGCTGGAGACGGCGCTGGCGCTGCTCGTCGTCGGCATCGTCGCGATCTGGTGGGACGAGCATTGGTCGCTCAGCTGGCTCGGCTATCTGCGCGGCTGGCTGTGGATGCTCAGCCACTTCGCGGCCGGCATGGTCATGTATTTCCTGCGCGACCGGATCGTCTTCCGCTGGTACTACGCACTGGCCGCGCTGGTGCCGCTGGTGCTGACCAGCCAGCTCGGCGAATTCACCACCTTGTTCGCCCCGTCCTGCGGCTACCTGACGGTCTACGCCGCGACCGCACGCTATTGGCCGCGGCTCGACTACGCGCGCGGTGTCGGCGATCTCAGCTACGGCCTCTACATCTACGGCTGGCCGTGCGAGCAGTTGGCGATGTGGCTGACCGCCGGCCGCGCGGCATGGTGGGGCGTCACGCTCGGCGCGCTGGCGCTCGCCCTGCCGCTCGCATGGCTGTCATGGCACGGCGTCGAGAAACGCGCGCTTCGCTGGGTGCGCAGCGGTCGCCGCCCCGCTGTGACGGCACCGGCCGTTCCGGGCGCCGCCAGCAGGTCGTGATGCCTCAGGTCAGACCCTCTTGAAAAAGCTGTGATGGCGGCTGGTGGTGTGCGGGCGAATTTTGGTCGCCCAGTCACCATAGGCGCCGGCCTCTTCCCAAGGCTTGGTCTCGGTCACCGACGGCGAATCCATTTCGTAGATGACCATGTATTTTTGCATGCGCGTGTCATTGGACTTGGCGAGCCGGTAGCGGGTTCCCTTGCCGCAGACCTTCGACAAAAGCGGCGCGTGCTCGGTGTCGTAGATGCGATTGAACTCGGCCTCATAAGCGGCCGGGATGTCCATCTGCACGATATAGATATACGGCGTCGCCGTGCGTCCGGGCCCGAATTCGCCGATGTTTTCGAAAAAGCTGTGGTGCCGGCTGGTCGTATGCGGACGGATTTTGCTGGCCCATTCGCCCCAGGCGCTGCCCTCGTCCCAGGCTTTGGAGTCGACCACTTCCGGCGCGTCGATTTCATAGATCGCCAGGTATTTCTGCATCCGGCTGTCGTTGGATTGCTCCAGCCGATAGCGGGTGACCCGGTTCACGCCCGGCACCTTCGACAGCATCGGCACGTGCTCGGTGTCGTAGATGCGATTGAGCTCGGCATCCAAACTCTGCGGAATGTCCATCTGCACATAGTAGATGTAGGACATGACGTTGCTTCCCTCGCGACAGGACGCGCCACTCTAGCCGAGCGCGCCCGAGCGCGAAACGGCTGGAGAATGATCGGATCGATCCGCCGTCTCGCATCGTTATCGGACTGAGGGAGGCGCGATAGATTTGTGCGTGGACCCGGCATTAAACAAAAAAACACCACAAACACGGCAGATTAGTGCCATGTTGCTGACCGATCATGATGCGGCGAATTCGCCGTTGGCGCGCAAATCGCTTGGTGTCGAAAGCGGAATGTGCAAGGTCGCGTTTCCGCCTGATGACGCATCCCAGCCCCGCACTTGCATTCGCCGGCGCAGATCACAGCTCTAGCCCCGGTCCCCCCTGACCCCTGGTGAGTAACCGCAATGAAATCCACACGACGCACCTTGATCGTTTCCGCCCTGGCGCTTTGTGCGAGCTTGGCCCTCCCGGTGCACTACGCCGGCGCGGTGCCGGGGGGGAACGGCGCCGACACTGTCCGCGCCTTCTACTCGACGCTGCTCGACACGATGCGCAACGGGCGTCAGCTTGGCGCGCAAGGCCGCTACGCCAAGCTGGCTCCGGCCATTTCCCAGACCTTCGATATCCCGCTGATGACCCGCCTCGCGGTCGGCCCCGACTGGAACACGCTGAACCCGGGCCAGCAGGCCCAGGTGACCCAGGCGTTCGAACGCTACATCGCCGCGGTCTATGCCGAGCGGTTTGACAGCTATGCCGGCGAGCAGCTCAAGGTGACCGGCGAGCAAGCCTCGCCGGCCGGCACCGTGATCACGAGCCAGATCGTCAAGTCGAATGGCGAGCCGGTGAACGTCAACTATCTGATGCGGCAGAACGGCGGATCCTGGCAGGTCGCCGACGTCTATCTCAACGGCACGATCAGCGAACTCGCCACGCGCCGCTCAGAGTTCAGCGGCATTCTGCGCGCCCAGGGCATCAACGGGCTGATCACCGCGCTCAACAACAAGGCGGCCGCGCTCGCGTCGTAAAGCGCACGAAACCTGCACGGTCGCTGTTGGAAACCGGATGAGGGCGCTATCTGACCAAGTCAGATGGCGCCCCTCAATTCGTCATGCCCGGACTTGTTCCGGGCATCCAACCGACGCCTCCAAGTCTCGGGCAGTTGCCTGATTTCGCTGGATGGCCGGGTCAAGCCCGGCCATGACGATGAGACTGCTCGAAATTCCTCGAATGGCATTTTAAGCGGCGGCGTGGACGCAGCTGAAGGCGGGCACGCCGGCGCCGATGTCGAAAAATTGCTGCGCCAGGACGGTGACGATCTGGCGCGGCTGATCGGCATTGTACATTGCCTCCGGGCTGAGCTCGCCGTTGCAGCTCAAAATCAGGCGAATTTGGCCATCACGCGCGCGCAGCGGTAAACGCAGCGTCTCGGTCTGCAGCCGCCGGCCGGACCGCAGATCGAGGCGGCGCAACGACCAGGAACCGCACGGCTGGCGACAGATCGCGTCGAACTCGCAATGCGTGACCTCGACCGCCTGTGTCGACAGGAATTCGGCGTAGGTGAGGCCGGCAAGATCGCGCCCCCAGCGCCGCTCGATCTCGGTGCCGGTAAGCCGGAGACGCCATTCGTCCGGGGCCACGCGTTCGATCAGGCTGATCACCGGCAGAATGCCGGCGATCGCGCAGGGGTCGAAATCGGCCCGCGTCGGGACGATGTCGGGTGGTGGCAGCTCCAGCCACGCCGTCAGGAGTTTGCGTGACGCCGGCTGCAATTGCGGCCAAATCGAATCCACGAGGAAACCTCACAGCGATCCAACGCTATCGTCGACCGGGAATGTAAACATTCCACTAGCGGTTTCGCAGACGGCGGTTTTCGACGCAAACACGCGACGTGGCGTTCATTTACCTATTCGGCAGCCGACCGCGAACGCTGGCCTGTCCCACCGGTCGCGTCGTGGACGATCTTCTGGTACGAGTCCTCGAGCCAGCCGATCCGCTCTTCGAGGCCGCCGAGAATGGGCGCCGGGTTGATCTGTCGGGCCACTGTCTGCAGCTTCTCGCAGACCCCCGTGTCCTGCGACAGGACCTTCTTAGAGTAGTACCGCACGATGGCCGGGCGAGCCGCGTCCTTGAGGGGCCCGACGATCGGCTCGTACCAGGGATGCGGCTGGGCGGGCGGAAACGGCGCGTGGTTGAACCACGCCCGCATCAGTGTCCGGTCGGTGCCGACGGCGGAATATTGCATTGCCATCACATGCCAGTGCTGGCCGTCGGTCCGGTAATGCGAGATCGTCAGGTTGGGGAAGATGTGAAACACGCGGTAATTGGCCGACCGCCAAGTGCCCGCCTGGCACTCGGCCGCCATTTTCGCAAAGGCGTCGGGCTCGGGCGTCGTGAAGAAAGCGCTGTGCAGGCTCCAGCGGAAATAGCCGATATTCTCGCGTTTCAGATAGCCGTCCTTGCCGAACATGCCCTTATGCACCGCGACGACGTGGTAATCCTCGACCGCGATCTGAAAGCATAGCCGCCAGTTGGCCTTGACCGGGCCGGTCAGGAATTGCGGCTTGACCGCGGGCGGCCACATCGCCTGAAAGATCGGAAACGCCTCGCCGAGATAATCCTCGAGGGTTTCGTTATCGCCCAGCGCCTGGAAGCGGCCGAAAATCAGCGCGCCGCAGGTCGCGATCTGCACCCGGTTGAGTTGGGCGCCCATCTCTTGCGGCGTCGTGCCGAACAGCTGCTCGCATTGCGGGATCTCGACCGCCCGGCCGTCCGCATCGTAACGCCAATGATGAAAGCCGCAGCGGATCGCGCCGTTGCCCTTGTCCTTGGTGCGCAGCGGGTAGGAGCGATGGACGCAGCGGTTCTCGAACCCGCGCAACTCGTCGCCGAACCGCTGCACAAAGACCGAGCGGGTGGCGATCGTCGCGCGAAACCAGTCGCCGTCCTTGGCGACATCCCAGGTATGGCCGAGAAAGGTCCAGACCCGCGCCAATTGCGTCTGCTCGCGACGAAACGCGGCCTCGTCGAATAGCGTCTCGGGCCAGGTGTCGAGTTTTCTCACCTCGGCGCGGTAGACGGTCTTGGCATCGGCATCGGGCATCGCCGGTTCTGATACACCGCGCGCGCTTGCGGCGAAAGACGCACGCTGTGATCGACGGTCCGCGGGAACGGCGATCTTCCCTCCGGCGTTCTCCGGCAGATGTCCTCGCTCACGATCCATCGGTCGGTCCCCTGGCTGCTGACCGTCCTTTTCCTCGGCTGGGCCGGCGCCGGCGCCGAAGCCCAGGCATTGCCCCCCACACCGAAACCGCCCGCCGATCCGGGCGGGCAGGCGACCTTCCCGGCGCCGCCGTCGCTCGCCCGCGGCGATCAGCTCGACGAGTGGTGCAAGGGCAAGACGACGGCGATCAATTTCGCCGTCTGCAGCGACGACGAGCTCCGCAAGCTCGCGCTCGAGCGCCTGCGCGCCTTCAACGAAGCCAATGCGCGTCTGCCGCCGGATCAACAGAAGGTGCTCACCGCCGATCAAAACGGCTGGGCACTGTCCTATCCCCAGGCCTGCGGGCTCGCGACGGCGGAGCCACCTGCGCTGCCGCTCGCATCCTCGGTAAAGGACTGTCTCGCCGATGCCGGGCGCAAGCGGCTGTCCTACCTGCGCTCTTATGGCCTCGCGGGCGCGAAGGAGACGCCGCCTGCCGCCGCCGCGCCGCCGGCCGCCGCGCCGCCCGCCATCGCATCACCCGCCGCCACCGCGTCGCCCGCTGCGTTACCGGCACAGCCAGAGGCGCCACCGCCGGACAGCGGGGTTGCCGCCAAATCGTCGAATCCAGCGATCCGCATCCCGCCGGCACAACAAAACCAGGCCGCCACATCCACCGAAGCGCCCAGCGGCGCGCCAGCGCGCCAGGAGGCAAAGCCGGCGGCAAACGACAGGCCGACGGCAAGCGACAAGCCATCGACGTCAAGCGCCATTCCGGGCACCGTCAAGATCGGCGCCCTGCTGATCGCCGCCCTGGTCGTCGGCGTGTGGCTGGGAGGCGGTTTGCGTCGCTGGCGCGGGCCGGACCGGGGCGACCGCTCCTCCCCGACCGCTTGACCTGCTCGCGCAGGCGCGCAGACCGGTGACAGGACGCGCGCCCTCCGCCTATGGTGCCGCACGAAGCCCATCGAGGAGGAAGCGATGATCCATGTGCTGGCGATAATCACCACCAAGCCCGGCATGCGCGACGAGGTCCTGGCGCTGTTCCGCGCCAACATGCCGGCCGTCCATGCCGAGGACGGCTGCATCGAGTATGGGCCGGTGATCGATGCAGAGGGCGGTTTTGGTGCCAAGTTCGGGGCCGATACCTTTGTCGTCGTCGAGAAATGGGCGAGCCTCGACCATCTGAAGGCGCACGCCGCCTCGCCGCACATGGCCGCCTATGCCGCCAAGACCAAGGACCTGCTCGCCAACCGCGAGATCCACGTCTGCCAGGGCGCGGCTTAGCAGCAGCGGGAGCATCGGCGCTCACTCCCGTGCCGCGATCGCCGGCGCGTTCATGGCCTGCTCGTAGGCGTCTTCGAACCACCCGATCCGCTCTTCGAGCCGGCCGAGGAGGGGCGCGGGGAGGTTCTGCCGGGCGATGGTCTGCAGCTTCTCGCAGACGCCAGTGTCCTGCGCGTTGATCTTCTCCGTGTAGTACCGCACGACGCGGTCGCGCAGGCGCCGGTTGAAGCTGAACCGGTCGAGCAGGCGGTCATACCAGGGTGGCGGGACGGCGCTGGGAAATGGCGACAGGCACGCCCAATAGCGCACCAGCGTGCGATCCGGCGCGAGCGGCTGAAACTGCATGGCCGAGACGTACCAGTGCTCGCGGTCAGCGCGGGCATGCGCCACCGCAAACCCCGGAAAGATGTGGAGCACCCGGTAATTGGCCGAACGCCACGTCCCCGCCTGGCATTCCCCCGTCATCCGGGAAAAGGCGTCGGGTTCGGGGTTGGTGATGTAGGCGCTGTGGCGGCCAAAGCGGAAATAGCCGATCGCCTCCCGCTTCAAATAGCCGGCCCTGCCCCAATACGGCAGGTGCACCGCCGGGACATGGTACTCCTCGACCGAGATGTGGACGCACAGCCGCCAGTTCGCCTTGACCTCGCGGGTCAGCGTGAAAATGGGGGCGGGCGCGCGGAAAAACGCCTCGATGATCGGAAAGCTCTCCCCAAGGAATTGCTCGAGCGTCTCGTCGTCGCCCGACACCTGAAAGCGGCCAAAGATCAGCGGCCCGCACGTCGCGACCTGCACCGGCGTCAGCGCGGCGCCCATGTCCTTTGGTGTCGTGCCGAACAGCGGTTGCGATTGCGGGATGCCGATCGCGCGCCCGTCCTTGTCGTAGCGCCAATGGTGAAAGCCGCAGACGACCGGGCCGTTGCCCTTGTCGGCCGTGCGCAGCGGAAACGAGCGGTGGGCGCAGCGGTTTTCGAAGCCGCGCAATTCGCTGCCGAAGCGCTGCACGAAGACCGAACGGATGGCGAGGCTGGTGCGAAACCAGTCGCCGTCATTCGCGACGTCGCGGGTGTGGCCCAGAAACGTCCAGACGCGCGCAAGCTGCGCCTGTTCGCGCCGGAATGCCGCGTCGTTGACCAGCGTATCCGGCCAGTTCAGCAATGGTCGGCGCTCTAGATTTGGAGACATCAAATACCAGTATCCGGGATGAGCGCTGCGGAGACTCTGGATGCCGTTACCGTTCGGTCAAGAATGTCCAAAAGGAAGGAACCGAAGCACCGCTAGAATCATCGCGGCCTGAGCAAAGGCAACACCGACGACCCAATTGATGGTATCGGATCGCGCTTGTTCGATTTTCGTTTCAAGCCGCGCCTCAACGGTCGCCAGTTCGGCACGAACTGCTGCCAAGCCCGATGCCAAGTCAGCCTTGGTCACCATCTGATCGTCAAAATATTCAGCGAGCGCTTCGACCTGCTGCTCGTTGAGCCTGCGCGTTGAAGTTTGAGAATTCCAGTGGCGGCCATGGTCGCTGACCAATCTGTTCGCATGTCGAGATAGTCGTCTTTTGCCGGTGTGGCAACGCGGCTACCGGATGTGCAGCACCGCCTTGCCGACGAAATCGCGGTCGATGAGCCGCTGGGCGATCGTGCCGATCTCGTTCCAGCGGGCCTCGACCGCGATCTGCGGCTTGAGCCGGCCGGCGGCGATTTCGCCCGCCAGCAGCGCCAAGCCGATGCCGCCGCGCTCGACGCTCATCAGCTCGTGAAACAGCGTCAAACCGTAAAGCCGCGCGCCGCCGGTGCCGAAAAAGGGGCGGCTTTCGATATTGGCCGTGCCGGCTTCCGAAACGCCGAGGGTCACGCAGGTGCCGTTCGGCGCCAGCATGCCCAGCGCCGCCGAGAGCGCGGAGCCGCCAAGCGAGTCGACGATCAGCCAATAGGGCCCCTCCGCTTTCGCGGCAGAAAGATCGCGGCCGACAATGACCCGGCCGCCGCACCATTCGGCCACCTGTGCACGCTGGTCCTCGCGCCGCACGTGGCCCCAGACGATTGCCCCGGCGGCGAGCGCCAGCTGGCAGGCGAAATGCCCGACGCCGCCGGTCGCGCCGTCGACCAGCACCTTGCGGCCGAGCAGCAGCCCGCCCTGGCGCAGCGCGTGGAGCGCGGTGAGCCCGGCGACCGGCAAAGTCGCGGCCTGCGCGTCGGACACCGACTCGGGCAGCGCCGCGACGGCGTGGCTGCGGCAGTTGACCCGCTCGGCCCAGGCGCCGCTCGGCAGGAGGCCGACAACCCGCGTCCCCGCTTTGGGGCCGCTGCCGTCGCGCGCCTCGGCCTCCACGATCCCGGCGAAATCCCAGCCCGGCCGCCAGCCCGGCTCCGCCTGCTGCAAGGCGCGTCGCGTCTCGCCGCGATTGAGCGAGATCGCAGTGACCCTGACCGTGACCTCGTCGCGGTCGGGATCGCGCAACTCGACCGGCGCGATCGCCAGCCGTCCCGGCGCGGCGTTGTCGACGACGATGGCGCGGATGGTCTGCGGCATTGGCGGGTCTCCCTCCGATCGAGCGATGGGTATCGCTGCGCTCGACCCATCCTACGACGACGGTGCTGGCTGTTTTCGCTGTTTAATACAGGAAATTTACAGCCAGCACCGGTCGCGAGTTACAGCTTGCATTGAGCATAGCAAGCAATTTTGGCGATTTTGGCGTCGCGCTTTCCCCTAGAATGGCGCCTCATCAAACAGGGGCGGCCGCGTGCGACGCGAGATTGTGATTTTCGATGTGGGCGGGGTTCTGCTCGACTGGAACCCGCGGCACCTCTACCGCAAGCTGTTTCCCGGCGACGAGGCGTCGATGGAGGATTTCCTCGCGACCGTCTGCACCGCAGAGTGGAACCGCGGGCAGGACGCCGGCCGGCGTTGCGCGGATGCCTGCGCACTGCTCAAAGCCGAGTACCCCGGCAAGGCAGCGCTGATCGACGCTTATTATGACCGCTTTGACGAAATGATCCCCGGGCCGATCGAGGGCAGCCTGGAAATCCTCACCGAATTGCGCACCCGGAACACGCCGCTTTATTACCTCAGCAACCATTCAGCCGAGACTTGGCGCCATTCGCTCGGGCGCTTCCCGTTTTCCTCATGGTTCGCCGGCGGCATCGTGTCGGGCGACCATGGCGTGCTCAAACCGGACCCCGAGATCTATCGGCTGTTGGTCGACCGCTACGCGATCGACCCGCGTCGTGCCGTCTTTATCGACGATGTCGCGGTGAATGCCGAGGGCGGGCGGCCCCTCGGCATTCACGGCATCCACTTTACCGGCGCCCCGGCGTTGCGCGCGGAGCTTGCGGCGTTGGGGCTACTATAAAACCAACGCTTTAACGCGAAGGACGCAAAGGAGACGCGGAGGACGCGAAGACGCCGGTACTGGCGCGAAGTGCCTATAAAAATCTAAGCGACGATAGGAATTTTTGCGCTGGGCGCGCTCAAAAACCTTCGCGTCCTTTGCGTAATCACTTCGCGTCCTTTGCGTTGAAATGTTCTTTCCTACAGCCGCTCGTATTTGACGATGCGGCGGATGCGGCCCCATTCGCCCGGCTGCACCGCGTAGATGTTCTTTTGCGAGTCGCACCAGATGCCGTGCGTCGATTTGTGGATTTCGTTGCCCCAACGCGCCAGGCGCTCGCCGTCCAGAGTGACGAGGCTGATCATCCCGGCGTTGTGCTCGGGGATGTAGACCACGTCGTCGCTGTCCACATAGAAGAACGCGACGCCGACCAGTTCGGTCGGCCAGACCGACAGCAGATTGCCGTCCTGGTCGAAGACCTGGACGCGGTCGTTCTCGCGGTCGGCGACGAGCAGCCGGCCCCGGCTGTCGATCCACAGCCCATGCGGCAGATTGAACTGCCCCGGCGCGTTGCCCGGCTGGCCCCAGGACTTGATGAGCTTGAGGTCCTTGGAGAATTTGTGGACACGCGCGTTGCCGTAGCCGTCGGACATGAAATACGAGCCGTCTTCGGCCTGGATGATGTCGGTCGGCAGGTTGAACGGGCCGCCGCCATGGGTGACCTTCCTCCACGCGGTCGAGCTGTAGTCGTCATTGGGCACGCCGGTATCGGAGCGCGCGTCACGCTCGCCGATCGTCTGCAGCAGCTTGCCGTCCTTGGTGAATTTGAAGAACTGGCCGTAATGCTCGTCGGTCAGCCAGACGTTGTCGTCCTTGTCGAAGCGGATCGCGTGCGGGAACTGGAACAGCCCGGCGCCCCACGAGCCGACAAACTGGCCGTCGCGATCAAAGATGACGACCGGGTGGTCCTTGTTACGGTTGAAACAGTAGACGCGGTCCTCGGCATCGACGGCGACCGCGCAGGCGCGCACCTCGACGCTGTCGGGCGCGTGCTGCCAGTCCCAATGCACCCGGTAACGGTATTTGCCCTGGCCGACGATTTCTGCCATCCGACGCTCCCTTCCCTTCGATTTTCGCCACTATAGCAGGACAGCGGGATTGCGAGCGCGGCGGTAGCGAATGGCGTCATGCGCGGGACGCGTCGCGGCGGGCGCTTCAGCCGGACCGCCCCGACATCCGCTCATTTCGAGCTTGACCGAAACGAACACCAACGGCGGACCGCACCCCGGGTGCTACGATCAGCGCATACCAGTCCCAGGAACCGGGGAGCCGACCATGCCGGATGACCACGCCGTCCTCGAACAGCTCAACCGAGACTACATCGCCTCAGTACAAAATTCCGACGTGCGCCGCTTCGACGACATCCTCGCCGATGAATTTTACTGCTCGAACCCCGACGGGTCGCTGGTGGATCGTCGCGAATTTCTGATCCAGACCGCACGCCCGGTGACGATTTCCGGGCTCCAAGCAAGCGATGTCAAAATCCGGCTGTTTGGCGATGTCGCGATCATCCACGCGCGAACCACCTACAAGACGGCCGACGGTCAAGCCAAATCGGGTCGCTACACCGATGTCTGGGTGCGCCGGAATGGCGCGTGGCGTACAGTATCGGCGCATGTTACGCGCGGCTAAATTAACGATGAATTCTACCGATGGTTATGCAGCGCATTAGTTTCATAAACATTTAGTGATAATAATGACAACTTATCATAATTAACCTTTTAAAAACTTGGCACCCGATACCGCCGCGCTCATTGTCCGGCGGATTTTATCTTACGGGGTGCAAGAAAGGTCATGGTCGCAGTTACTGACTATCCGTCAAAAACTCGTCTGCTCGATACCCAGGAAACGCTCGAGAATCCGCCGCGCAAGCGCCGGTTCCGGCTGTTCTCCGCGTTGGCGGCGCCGTTCCGGGACATGGACGACCGCGCGCTGCACATGAAGCGCAAGCAGGGGAAATCTAACTCAAGCCAACCTCATCGTGCCCTAAATTAACCCACGATAACCCGCAGAAACCCTAGCCTTTCGGCTTGACACCCGCCCTAGCCATCCTCATCTTACCTTAACTCAGATCACTTGATCTGTTGTCGATTTGCCACCTGCACACCGCCCGCCAGGACGGCCAGGCCGATCGACCAGGGTACTTTTGGGGAGCGTTTTGCGATGCCGGAAAAGCCGGACAAGAAGTCTCTGCCGAGTCGGTCAAAGCATGCGAGCCTGACCGAAACATACTGCCGGCGCATCAAGCCGGTCAAAGGTTGGGTCGTCGATTATTTCGACACCCGGATGCCGAACCTAAGCCTGCGATCGACACCGCCGTCAGGGGTATACCTCCACGGCAGGCTCGCTTGGCGCTTCGGCTTCAGGCTCAACGGCAAGACCGGCGTCTTCACGATCGGTCACTACCCGGAATGGACGGCCGATGCCGCCCTCGTCAAGGCGCGCAAGCTGCAAGTGATGATCGACGAGGGGCTCGACCCGCGCGACAGCCAGCAACGGCGCCAGGCGCCCGCTACTGCGGCCGAAGCGCCGATCGACACCGTCGCCAAGATGTTCAAGCACTACGAGCCCGTGCTGGACGCTAAGAGCAGGCGGCACCGCGAGGCGATTTCCAGTTATTTCGACAGGTTCATCCTGCCGGTGTGGGCCGAGCGCAGCGTGCATTCGCTGATGCGGCGCGAGATCGCCGACCTGCTCGATGGTGTCCGAGAGAGGAACGGCCCGGTTGCCGCAAATCGGTGCGGCACCGCGATCTCGGCGTGGCTTAATTTCTTGGTACGCGACGGCATTTTGCAAGCCTCGCCGGCGATCGGGCTGCGCAAGAGCGAGGAGAAGCCGCGCGAGGTGTCCCTGACCGTGCCGCAGCTCGTCCGGGTCTGGCAGGCGGCCGAGACGATCGGCGGTCCCGCCGGGCGTGCCGTCCAGCTCCTGATCTGCACCGCGGCACGACGCGACGAGGCCTTCGGGCTGCCGCGCGCCGAGGTCGACGGCGATGTCTGGCTATTGCCGGCAAACCGCAACAAGAGCCGCCGCGACTTTGTCACCACCTTGCCGCCGCTGGCCATGGCGGTGCTCGCGGCCTGCCCGGACGCCGGCGCGTATTTCTTCTCCCGCGCCGGCCGCGGCCCGATCGCCGGTGGCTATGCCCACCTCAAGGGACAGCTCGACGCCGCGCTTGCCCAACAGGGCGGCGAGCCGATGCCGGCTTGGGTTTTCCATGATATTCGCCGGAGCGTCCGCACCGCACTTTCCGCGCTCAAGATCGATCGCGACCTCGCCGAAAAGCTGCTTAACCACGCGGATACCAAGTTGCGGCGGACCTACGATCGCTGGGAGTACGTAGAGGAAAAGAAAGAAGCCCTGCGGTGCTGGAACGATCATTTTGCCGCGGCGCTGGTCGCGGCAAAGCCGGCCGGCTCGCTCAATGTCCTTGATCGGGAGGCCGCTGAATAAGGGCCGGTGGCGATGGCCCGCGCACCAAAGCGCCCTCGCGGGGCTCAGGGGCGCCCGCAGACCGATTCGATCGGATCTAAGCGGCGCGACTGGAGCACGCTGCGTGCGGCGCTGCGCAACCCGACAGCGCGCCAGGTGGCGATCTTCGCCGGGCTCGATCCCGACCAGGCCGACGCGCTTCCCAAGCCGGCCGAGCTGCCGCCGCTGCCGCCGATGGACCCCGAGCTGGCCCGGCGGGCGACGCATGCGTTGCGCTCGATCGGTCTGTACGACGTGCCGGTGCAGCCGGTGCAGCCTGTGGCGCCGCCGGGTCCCGCTGGGTCATCGGCCGCGGGTGGGAAGTCCGTAGTGAACGGGTTCTTTGACATGCTCGACAGCATGCCGGAGCACGAGGTCTACCAGCCCGATAACAACCACAAACTCGCCGAGCTCTGGAAGGATCGGGGAGGGCGTGGAGATCCGCGCTACCTGCGGGGCTTGGCCAGTCGGTACAAGAAAATCCCCCGCAAGACGTAGCAGCCGGCGGGGGGAGGATATTTAGCCAGGATATTTATCCTCCTACCGTCCTCCCCCCCAGAAGTGCCCTAAGTCTCCGCGCCACAAACGGGGTGCGAGAGATGACCCGAGCCAAGAGTTTTTACGATGACCGGCCGGACCTGCTGACGCCGATCTCCGGCGGCACGCGGTATCTGACCCGCGCCGCTGTCGCCAAGCGCTACGACTGTTCCACGAGCACGGTAGCCAGATATAGCGTCGACCCGAACATCGATTTCCCCACAGGCGTGCCGATCACGCCAGGGGGTCCGGTGCTTTACGACGTGTTCTTGCTCGACGAAGCCGACGCACGCCGCGCCGCCAGGGCGCTGGAAGTCCACAAGCAGATCAGCGCGCGCCGGGTTGCCGCGGGGAACACCCCACCGCCGCGCCGGCGCAAATCGAACCTGACCGCCGCCTATGCCGGTGTCGACGACGACAGCGCCACAGCCGCCGCGGATCAGTACATGCCGACCCCGCAGGTGCAGCACAAGACGCTGAGGCGGCCCACGCAATGAGATAACGCGGCGGCGTGCCGCGGAGGACCGACCAGGGAGCCACCTGGCCGGAAGATAACGAGTGAATGGGAGCGATAAGATGCTCATGAAGAAATACGTCGACGCAGTGATTTCGGCTTGTGGTGCCCAAGCCCACTACGATGGCGCGCTCGTCATCCTTCACACTGCTAGCTTTCTCGACACCGGCACGCCGGAGGCGGCTGGTACTGCTAGCTTTCCCGACACTGTCACCATCACGCCGACAGCAGGCATTGTTGCGTGCTCTCCGTCCTGTCTGATGACTGGCATCGCGTCCTGTCTGGTGATCTGGGACCCCGGCTGGGCCGATCCCAGGCGGTACGACGACGAATTGTTTGGCCATCGGTGCCGCCTTCAATCTGCGCGAGGGCCGCCGGCGCAATGCCCTGCGGACGCTTCAACCTGACCTGAGGGGGTACCGCGATGCCATTTCGCTACCGGATCAAGTCCAGACCCGAATTCCGCACCGATGATCCGAACCTAGGAGCGGGCAGCATGTGTGACCACGATGATATCGCCGGGAAGGACACCGGCATTTGGTTCATCGATGACGATGGCACCCGGTGCTGGAAGCCGCGGGCGAGCCACGTCGAGTGGCAGCGCGTCGCACGGTTTCGCGACCAGCTCCTGACCCTTAGGACGACACTGGCGGCGGCCATGGTGCTGCTTGAGAACGCGGCGACGACCTACCACACCGCCTTCGCGATCTTGGAAGAAGACGGTTCGCCGCCCGTGGCCTTCGACGAAGCCCGTTTCTTCAAGTCGTTATGGGAGGGCTTCGCCTACGATATCGGCTTTGCCGCCGCCAACGTCCACGGCGACGTTGACCCGGATGTTTGCATCATCAACGACCTGAGCGAGGTCATCGAGGAGCTCGACGACCTCACCGCCCGGTGCGCCAAGGCTTGCGACTTCTCGGTGAAGTGCGAGCGGCTGACGCGCCGGCCGAGCTTTGAGAGGAGGAAGTAACACCATGTGGTACACCGACGATAACGGCAAGGCGTGCTTTAAGCCGCGCGCCGATCACCCCGAGTGGCAGCGCGCCGCGCGGTATCGCGACCAGGTCATCGCGTACCGCACCGCGGTGGCGCAGGCGCTCCTGTTGCTCGATGCGGTGCGCGAGCCGCGCGATGCCGCCTATGCGGTCGCAGCGGAAGACGGCCCGCCGCCCGAGGCCTTTGATGCAGACGAGGCGTATTACTTTGCCTCGCTATGGCGGCACTACACTCACGACCTCGGTTACGCCGCCGAGGGCGTCCACGGCGACGGTGGCGGCTGTGACGAAGAGACGGATGTTGGCGCCGTCTTCAACCTGCGCGAGTCCCTCAAGGAGCTTGATCTCCTGATCGCGCAGTTCACCAGGGATTTCGACTTCGCGGTGACGTGCGAGCGGACGGCGGAGAGTGCCGAGCAATGAATTGGCGCCCGCCGGCCGCGATATCGGCGGCGCCAATCCGACCTGAGGAGCACCAAAAATGAAACAGTTCAATTTTAACCGTGGCACTTACGTCGCCTACTTCGACAATTCAGGGAGGCTCTGCGCGGTTGACCGCATCGATCAGCGTCGGGGCACGATTTGGCAGCGCGGTACGCGGCCGATCGACGGGCGGGTGATCCACCGCCTTGTCACGATGCGATTGCTCGATGACGCCGCTCCGCTGTTCGCGGCACCGGAACCGGCACCCAACCCCCAAGCGTTGCCGACCCCAGCCGAGGCGAAGGTGCTCATCGTGATCCGTGCCGCCGGCGATTTCGGCCGGACCCAGTTTGAGATCGAGGACCTGCTTGGTGGCCCCTACACCTCAAAATGGCGTTCTTTGGTGCCGCGCCTGGTCGGTAAGGGCTTGGTGCTCGATGCCGGCATCAAGCGGCCACGTCCCGACACCGGCGTTCGCTGCACCGTATGGATCAGCGCCAACGACGACGCCCACAAGGCCCGCACCGAACATTTGCGCCAGCGCTTCAACGCCATGGCGCCGGGAGAGAGCTACCCTGGCGAGGGGGCTACCCTTGCACCGCCTGAGCCGCCGCCGACGACCTAAGCGTCTGATCGAATTAGCCGAGTACCTGTCTTGTGGTCATAAGTAGATACCGTAATACCAAAACAGCGCCGGCCGGGGTGCCACGCCCGGCCGGGAACCGCCTTGCTTTGAGCATCAGTGGGAGCGTCAGCTCGACGCGTCATATACGGCCGGCGCCATTAATTCGCAAGCTGGTATGGGTTGCGAGCCGCTCCCGCTTTAACCGGGAGACGACCGCCAATGAGCATTTCCTTTAACGAATTCCTCACCGCGCTCGACGCCAAAGAGACCGGCAGCAGCGGCCAATACAGCGCGCCTTGCCCGGTCCCCGGCCACGGCAAAGGCCGCGGCGACCGCAACCGTTCCTTCTCGATCACCCAGCATCTCGGCCGCGTGTTGGTCTATTGCCACGCCCATTGCTCGCAGGAGGCGGTGCTCGACGCGCTGGAAGGGCGCCAGCTATGGCCGGTCGAGACCGACCAATCCGCGGCGCGCAAAATCCGCATCGAAGAGGTCGCCGCGAAGCTCGAACTGCCGCCCGGCTTGATCGAATTCGCCACCAAATCGGTCGACCCGAAGAACGGCGTCGTCGAGCGTTATCTGCGGGCGCGCGGCATCGAGGTCACCGACCTCAACGATATCGGCCAACACCCCAAGGCCTGGCACAAGCCGACCGATACGTGGTGGCCGTGCATGGTCGGCTGCGTGCGCGACATCAACAACCGGCCGCGCTCGCTGCACCGCACCTGGCTGCATCATCTCGACCCGATCAAGGCGCCGGTCGAGCCCAACCGCATGCTCTATCTCGGCGGTGAAGCCAAGGGCAACGCGATCCATCTGGCGCCGGCGGCCGAGACGATGTTGCTCGGCGAGGGCGTCGAGAGCACCGCAGCGGCGATGATCCTCTTTGGCCTGCCGGGCTGGTCGGGGATCAGCGCCGGCTTTATGGCGCACGTCGTGCTGCCGGACATCGTGCAGAACATCACGATCTGCGCCGATAACGACGAACCGGGGCTCCAAGCCGCGACCGAGGCGGCCCAGCGGTTCCGCCGTGAAGGCCGCCAGGTGCGCGTCATCAAGCCCGGCACATGTGACGACTTCAACTCCCTTTTGATGCGACAGCACGGCTTATCGCCGCCGAGTGCGGCTCAGGCGGCAGGAGGGCGGCTGTCATGACCGCCACCGGTGACGGTTCCGCCGGCGAGACCCGCCGGCTTCACCGGCCTGGCTACGCGGCGCCTGAGCCCGCGGCGCCCGACACCGCCGCCGCCGGCGCCGCTAACGGCGCCAATGGCGCGGCCGACGACATCGAGGAGGTCGAGGTTCCCCTGCTGCGTCCGGTCGTGCAGGTCATCGGCGGCGCCTTGCCCACCGTGATCGATGCCGCCGAACAAATCCTCATCGCCGGCGACAACGCGATCTATGCCTTTGGCGATCAGGTCGTGCGGCCGGCGATGCAGCCGATCCGCACCTTTGACAAGATGATGATCAAGGGTTTGCGGCTGGTGCCGATCGCCCTCGCCCATATGATCGAGCGTTTCACCCGCCAGGTCGATTTTCAGAAGTACAACGGCACGGCGCGGAAGTGGGTGCCGATCGATTGCCCGCGTGCGGTGGCGGAAGCCTACCTGCAACGCTGCGGCCTGTGGCGGCTGCCGCAGCTCTCCGCCTTGACCACTTGTCCGTTGCTCTTGCCGGGCGGACGCATCCTCGAACAGCCGGGCTTTGACGCGGAGAGCGGCGTCCTGTTCGACCCGCAGGGGGTGGCGTTCCCGCCGGTGCCGGCGGCGCCCTCGGCCGATGAGGGGCGGGACGCGCTCGATCGACTGCTTGCTCCGTTTAGGGATTTCCCGTTTGTCGATGCCATCGCGCGCGGCGTGCTGGTCTCGGCGCTGTTGTCGAGCGTGGCGCGGATGGCGATGCCGTTTGTCCCCTGCCACGCCTTTGACGCGCCGGCCGCCGGCACCGGCAAATCAAAATTGGTCGAGTGCTGTTCGGTGCTGTTGACCGGCCGCGAGCCCGCGGTGGTCAGCCAGGCCACCGAAGATGCCGAATTCGAGAAGAAGCTCGGCGCGGTGTTGTTGGCCGGCGACCCGCTGGTGGCGATCGACAACTGCACCGAGGCGATCGACCACCCGCTCTTGTGTATGGTGCTGACCCAGCCGCTGGTGCAGATTCGCATTCTCGGCTTCTCCAAGACCGCGACCATTCCCAACCACGCGATGCTGTTCGCCACCGGCAACAATTTCCGCTTTGCCGGCGATATGCTGCGGCGCGGTTTTGTCGGCCGGCTCGATGCCGGGGTCGAGCGCCCCGAGTTGCGGACCTTTGAGACCGAGGATCCGGTCAAGGTGCTCAAACGCGACCGGCCGCGTTATGTCACCGCCGCCTTGACCGCCTTGCGCAGCTATCTCCATGCCGGGCAGCCGGCGCCGTTTTATCCGCAGGAGGGCGCCCCGCCCGAAGCACTGGCGCCGCTCGGCGGCTTTGAAGATTGGTCGCGGCTGGTGCGTGATTGTCTGGTTTGGCTCGGCGAGGCGGACCCGGTGCAGACCCTCGAAACCGCCCGCAGCGACGACCCGGAGCTGATGCAGTTCGAGGCGGTGATCGCGCAATGGGAGGGGGTTATTGGCCATCGCCGCGTCTCGGCCAAGGACATTGTCAGCGCCGCGATGCGGCACGAGGGATTGGGAATAAGCGAAGATGATTATACCAATCCCGAACTGCGACAGGCCCTATTGGCCGTCGCCGGCGACGACGGACGCATCAATACAAACCGCCTCGGCAACTGGCTGAGTAAGCGCAAAAACCGCGTCTCCGCCGGCCGGCGGATCGTCGGCGACGGTACCCTTGAGGGCAATTTTCAATGGCGCTTACAACACCAACGCAGCAAGGGGTGGGAGTGAGGTCGTCCCCATCTTACCCAAAGGCGGTTCACTGGCGGTTCACTGGCGGTGGGTCTGGTGGGTCTGGTGGGTCTTGTTATCCCAATGCGGGGAAAACGTATTACATTATTTATATGTTATATATTTAAAATATATTAGGTGGATCAGACCCACCAGACCCACCAGACCCACCGCCGGGGTTTGCCGGGTTCAAGGCGGTGGGTCTGGTGGGTCTGGTGGGGTTTGTAGCGACTCGATTAACGAAAACCCTGAGTAAGGAGCCGGAGCGCAATGGAGGCGTCAAAATGACAGTTATGGATCTTGATACCGCAAATCCGGGCGTTGCTGCGGTCGAGCTGTTACAGCGCTGGCAGGTTCATGACTTTGCCGATAGCGCTGCGACCACGACAGTGTTCGCGGTGTTTGGTGTGCAGTCGCCCGAGGGGCGCATCATCGATAAGTCCGCTTATCGCAACTCGCCTTATCAGGTATGGCTCAGCGACATCGCCTACGCGCACAAGGTCACACGCCTCGAAGGCTCGCGCCCACGTTCACCAGCCACCGCCGCGATGCACGAGCACCGCCTGGTGCGACCCGACCGCGGCCGCTGCATCGCGATGACTGCCGCCGCACAGGCCGCCCTCATCGACTATTACCGCGAGAAGATCGCGCTGCTCGGCGAGATCAAGCCGCTGGTGATTAGCAGCCATCCCCGGCACTACCGGGGACAGATCGAGCGCTACTGTAAACAGGTCGATAATCATACGCGCGCCTGCGAGAGGCTGCTCGATCGGCTCGGCGCCGGCGAATGAGTTGGGGACCTATGCCGACTATTTCGCTCGTACCTTCGACAGTCGCGACCCCCGTCAGGCATCAGTTAGCCGCGCCATCCTGCGCAACCGCACCCGCCTGAAATATTTGTCATGGGTACCGCTAACCCGTGGATATTTGTTCGGAAAATGCTGCTTTACCAGGCCGCGCCAAAACGGAGCTGGCCGCGGTGCGAATCGGCGCCTAACCAGAGCCCGCACCTGCCTCGCTGGCATAGGCCGGAAGCTGGTTTACTTGGGCGCCGCCAGCTCGGCCGACCCGCAGGCTGCGCCAGGGCGGCCGGGGGCGTGCTCCAATAGGTCGAGGATAAGCTGGGTCTGCCGACTGACCCGGCGCTCGCCGGTCATCTGCTGGTAGAGCCCGCTGCGTGAGAGCCCGACCATGCCCGCGGCGGCGCTGAAAGTCACCCCGAGCTGCTGAACCCGTTGGCGCAATTCATCACCGGTCATGGGTGTTTCCGCTTGATCTAGCTGTCCACAATGCGTACAAAAACAGTATAATGCCCCTGGCGGGAAACAGATAGCGCCTCGCGGTCGCCAAAGGAACGGCATGCTGAACGCTAACCCGCAAGACCTCCCCCTCAGTGGTCACCCACCGTCGTGGCTCAAACGGAACGCGGCTAGCCGGTGGACCGGGCCGCTGATGCTGGATGCGCACGAAGTCCTAGCACTGTTCTATGCCGCACGCGGTGACGGGAAGGCCCGCACCCGCCACGCCGACGAGGTTCTGCTCCGCCTGGAGCGTCTCGGCCTCGTCAGCGGTGAACCCTACCCGGAGGACAGTTGGAAGCGGCAGTGGCGCTATAGCGCCACCGAGGCCGGCCGGGCGTGGCTGGAGGGCTGCATCAAGGACCCGCCACATGAATGAACCTCCCGCAGACCGTGCTGCGGCGCCCGTACGGCCACTCCGGCGTCCCGGCGCCCAACCTACGGCCGCGGCCGTACCGGCCGCCCCACGCCCTTCCACGGGCATGGCCTTTGTTATCGACACCTGGCGCAACCTGCCGCGGCAATGGCAGGAGTTGGGCGAGCTGGAAGCCCGCCGCGCTTATGACCGGATGCGCCGCGCCTGGTCGGAGCCCGAAGACGACGAGGATGTGTGATGGCCACCGAGAATGACGACACGGGCGCCGCGCGCCTGCGAGCCCGCCTTGAGAAACTGCTCGACCGACAGCGCGAGATCGAGGCCGAAGCGCGAGCCGCGCAGGAGGCAGCCTACGAGCTACGGAGCGCGTGCATGATGATCGGATCGCAAATCGCGGAAATCTGCCGCGAGTTCGACATCGCCGTTGAGTTCGATGATTACAGCAGCGGCGATGACGGCCTCACCCTGATCGAGGTTTTCCACGCCGAAGACGCCCATTATGTCCTCGAAGCGGCTGCCGATTGGGCCGATCAACGCGCCGACGATCTGGCAAAGATCCTCACCGACCCCGCCATGACCGAGGACGACCTCAAGCGGGCTCTGATCCGCACCTACGGTCTCGACGAGAACTGGGAATTGCGCGCCCGCCGCGCCGACGCCCTCTGGGACCCGTCGAAGTCACCACCGGACCCCGAGCCGCGAGGGCCGGTTGTCGATATGCGGCGGAAAAGGCGGACATGAGCGACAGGCCCGCGTCGAGCCCATGAACTGCACCCATGAGATCATCCGGCTGATCCAGAGCCTCGCCGACCCGCCCATCGTCGGGCGCGCCGAGGAAGCCTTACGCACGCTGATCGCCGAATTGGTCGAGCCCGAGGTCAAGCCGCTTTCGCCATCGCATGCGATCTGGGCTTACGGCGCGTGCGGTTCCGCCATCGGCATCCTGTCCACGGGGCTGCTCGGTTACGTTTTCACCTTTCCAAAGCGGCAATACGCGCTGTCGGAGCCAAAGCTGGCGGCGCTTGAGGTCATCGTCGAGATGTTCACCGAAGTCGCCACGCTGCTCGATGAGGACGATAAGGAGCAAGCGGACGAGCTGTTCGATGCGATCATGCGGGTCGATGCGCATGTCGCCGACGAGGCGCAGCGCGCCGAATTCTACGACGCTGCTTTCGCCGAGCTCGGTGCCGCGCTGCGGCGGCCTGAGGGCTGGTGGGACGTGCCGGCCCCGGACGGCAAGGAGGGCTGGTGGGGGCCGTAAAGCTGACCGGGTTCGGTAACGTCCCGACCGTTACTTAATGAGGAGCCCGCCATGGCCGGGCCGCCAACCCGCAAGAAGGGCTCCTACACCCGCGCCGAAATTCAGCGCCGCTACCGCCAGCGTCTGAAGCGCGACAACCCCGATCCCAAGACCGTCGCCAAGCAGCAGCAGCGCAACGCGCGCGAGGCCGCGCTCGGCGCGCAGCTCTGGGCAATGCCGACAATTCGCGCCGGCATCCTCTACATCGACCCGCCGATCGATTGGGAGCCTTACTCGCGCGCCACCGGGATGGACCGCCACGCCGCTAACCACTACCCGGTGATGGCGTTTGAAAAATGGGCCGAGACGGTCCCCGAGCTACCAGCGGCCGACAATTCGGTCGCCCTGATGTGGTCGTTCCGCGACCGCCGGCATATCGCGGCCGAACGGTTTCTCGAAGAGCGCGGCTTTGAGTTCAAGACCATGCAGGCCTGGCACAAGACCCATATCGGCACCGGCTACATCCTGCGCGACAATTGCGAGCTGTTGCTGATCGCCTCGCGCGGCAACCCGGTCTGGCCGGCCTTTGGCCAGCAGCCTAATGCGGCGATCGAAGCGGTCGAGCCGTGGGAGGGGTTGTTCGACGGTATCATCAAGGCGCCCAAACCTTATCCGCGCCATTCGCAGAAGCCTGAAATCTTCGCCGACCACCTCTCGCGGCTGTGGCCAAGCACGCCCAAGCTCGAAATGTACTACCGGGCTTATCCCGACCCCGCGGCCGAGCGGGTCCGCCGCGCCAAGCGCGAAGCCGCCGGCTGGTACTTTTACGGCAACGAAGCCGCTGACCCAACACATGCCTCGCGACGTTTGATTTGGTTCCTACCGGCCGGAAGGTTGACAGGCGGTATCGGGCCAGCACAACCCCGCGATATCAGAACACCGCCCGTGTGATTTGCTAGTCCACCTTGAGCAGGCAGCGGGGGCACATCTTGTGCGCGCTGACCACCATCTCGACCTACCGAAAACCTCCTCGATGTCTTTTCGGACGCGGCTGCGAGATTTCATAGCGGCGTCCGTGGCCCTCCCGGGGGCGGGCTGGACGAATTATTGTTATATTCGAATGGGGCCGCCGGCGGCAAAAACTTGAAGCATTACCAGAGGTGTAGACGCCAACAGCGCCGACACCCACCCATGCTGGCGCGCTGTTGTTAGCCGATACGAAAATGTCCACCTAAGCTCAGCACCTTAGCGCCGGACCGGCCCCTGGGACGCCGTCACAGCGACGCTGGCGTCTCGGGAAACCTTTGGCACAGACGCGCCGGCGCTTCCCTCGCGCGCGATGCGGTGCACCGTACCGACCCCGACCCCGATCTGGCGCGCGATCTTGATGATGCCCTTGTCGCCAACCGCAAGCGCCGCGCGGATCGCCTTCTCCTGAGCGGCGGTGATGCGAGCTCGACCGATCGGCTTGCCGCTCTTCGTGCCGAGCTCCCGCGCCCGCGCGATGCCGGCCTTGACGCGCTCGACATGGCGGATTCGTTCCTGCTTGGCGAGCGAGGCCATCACTGCCAGCAGGATGTCGCGTACCATCTCATTGTCGGTGCTGAGCATCGGTTCGGTGTAACTGTGGAACGCCACGCCGGCCGCCGCCAGATGTTGCAAGGTGCCGACTGTCGCGGCCATCCCCTCGCGGCTGAGCCGGTCGAGCGCCCAGCACAGCACGATGTCAAACCGCCGCTTGTGCGCATCCTCGAGCAGCGCGGTAAACCGGTTGCGCCGCGCCGCCGGCTGTGCCCCCGAGACGCCGTGATCGATGTATTCCCCGACGATCTCGTGACTGGCCGCCTGGCACCACGCCCGCAGCTGCCGCAATTGGTTCTCGGGTTCTTGCTCGTCGGTCGACACCCGCGCGTAAATCGCCACTCGCATCGTCATTGATCCATACAAAAACCGCGCGGTTCTTGTATGTGCCCGAGACGGCGTCCCGGCACAAGCTTTTGTGCGGCTTTCGCGCCTCCGCTTTTCGCCAGGTTTTTTGTATGGGCTTCAGGGCCGATGCTCGCCCGCTTGATCACTCGGAAGACGGCCGGCCAGTAGATGCGCCAGCGACAATCATGGAATCCTTCACCACCGAGCCCAACCGTTCGCGAACGACTATCCCGTGTCAGTGAACGTATCGCGTCAGGCCCTCAATCCGCGCCTCATAAGGTCCCCGCCACTCGATTACAGGCCAGACCTAGGCTATGGCTGCTCCCACCCCGCATAGAGGAAGCGACGATGCCCAAGGGGAAATCACCGATCCTGCCGCCTATGAGATTTACCGTGCGAAGGTCTGACCGGATTCTGCTCAACGGCCTCATCCAGCCATTTCAGCAGCCCGAGCGGGTCCTCGGATTTTTCAGCACCTACCGGCACCTCTATCCGTTCAGCCCTTTTCTAGAAGCTCCCGGATCTTGATGGCGAGCGCCGCTGCCGTGAATGGCTTGCTGATCAGGTCTATACCGGGATCGAGGCGCCCGTGATGCACGATGGCGTTCCGAGCGTATCCCGTCGTAAAGAGAATCTGAAGGTTGGGCCGCAGACGCAGCGCTGCCTCGGCGAGTTGGCGGCCGTTCATCCCGCCGGGTAGCCCGACATCCGTGAAGAGCACGCGAACGTTGGGGACGAGTTCAAGGAACTGCAGCGCTTTTCGTCCATCCTCCGCTTGGAGTACAGCGTAGTTCAGTTCCCGAAGTATGTTCGCGCTAACCTCGCGTACCGCCTCGTCATCCTCGACGAGCAAAACGATCTCGTTGCCATCCCCCGATGGCATGGAGGCGGCAACAATCTTCTCTTCGGCAACGGCCTCCCCCACCAAGCGTGGAAGATAGATCCGCACCGTCGTGCCTTCTCCGGGCTCGCTGTAGATTTTCACGTGACCGTTGGATTGCTTGATGAAGCCGTAAACCTGGCTGAGGCCGAGTCCGGTGCCCTGGCCGACCTCCTTGGTGGTGAAAAAAGGATCGAACGCTAGTGCGATCACCTCGTTCGTCATGCCGATGCCGGTGTCGCTGACTGCGAGCATCACATATTGACCTGGCTGCACCTCTTGGTATTCGGACGCATAGACTTCGTCGAGATGGGCGTTGGCGCTCTCGATTGTCAGCTTGCCGCCGTCTGGCATCGCGTCGCGCGCGTTGACCGCAAGGTTGAGAACGGCGTTTTCGAGCTCACCCGCATCCGCAAAGGTGCGCCACAGCCCGCCGCCCAGGACCGTCTCGATGGTAATGCTTTCGCCCAGGGTGCGGCGAAGCAACTCCGACATGCCCGTCACCAGCCGGTTGACGTCCATTGGCTGCGGCGAGAGCGATTGGCGGCGCGAAAACGCCAGCAGACGCTGCGTCAAGATCGCCGCGCGTTCTGCGCCGCGCATCGCGCGTTCGATCGCCTGCCCAATATCACTGCGCGATGGCATAATCGAGCCGTTCATGCGGCGCTTCAAGTTGTCGAGGTTGCCAAGCACGACCTGGAGCAGGTTGTTGAAGTCATGCGCGACGCCGCCGGTTAGATGGCCGATTGCCTCCATCTTCTGGGCCTGGCGCAAGATGTCCTCGGACTTCATCCTCTCCGCGACCTCGATCTCTACCTGCCGCGCGAGGCTTTCATTGAGTTCTCGCAAGGACGTTGTCGCCTCCGCACGCACCCGGGCCAATTCGAGGTTTGCGCTCACCCGCGCGATCAACTCCCGCGCTGCGAAAGGCTTTACCAGATAATCGTCGGCCCCGGCTTCCATGCCCTCGACGCGGCTTTCTTCTCCCGCGCGCGCCGACAGCAAGATGACCGGGGTGTCCCGCAATAGGGGATCGATGCGGATCTCGTGCAGCAGCTCGAGACCGTTCATCTCCGGCATCATGACATCGGCTAGGACTAGGTTGGGCCTTTGCTCCCGAATGGCCGCCAGGGCCGCTTTGCCATTCGCGACCGTTTGTACGTCGCACCTGCTGCTGAGCAGGCTCCGGACGTATTCGCGCATATCGGCATTATCGTCGGCGAGCAGGACGCGGCTGCCAGGGCGCAGGACCGAGGCCGTCTCGGGATCGCCGAGATTGTCGAGCACTGCAGTGTCGGCACCTTCCCCCTCAGGAAGCCATCGCAGTGCTTCTTGGACGAATGCATCGGCGCGCAACGAGGCGGGCGATTGTCGGGGTTCGTCGCGATCCGCGTGTTCATGGGTGGCGCCAAGAGGCACGCGCACGGTGAAGGTCGTTCCGCGATCGACCGCACTCTCGACCCCCATCGTGCCGCCGTGCAGCTTGACCAGTTCGAGAACAAGAGCGAGCCCAATACCGCTGCCTTCGTGCGTGCGGCTTCGCTGTCCTTCGATGCGGTGGAAGCGCTCGAAGAGCCTGGGAAGCTCATTCGCCGATATGCCGACACCGGTGTCGCGCACCAAAAGCTCGGCACAGGCGTCGACCTCGCGCAGGCGAACCTCGATCTCGCCGACGAAGGTGAACTTGAAGGCGTTCGAGAGAAGATTGAGGACGATCTTCTCCCACATATCGCGATCGACTGACGCCAAAGAGGACAGAGATTCGCAATCAACCTGCAGTTTCAAACCGGCACGCTCGCAAGCCGAACGAAAATTGCTGGCCAGCTCCGAGGTCAGCCGCCCAAGATCCGTGGGGACATAAGCCGCCTCGACACGGCCGGCCTCGATGCGCGAAAAATCCAAGAGCGAATTGACGAGCTTCAACAGGCGCAGCGAATTGCGATGAGCCAGCTGTAGCTGGGCCCCATGCAACCCCCGGCGCGCCTCGAGAGCGTCGGTCAAGGGGCCAATGATAAGACTGAGCGGCGTGCGAAATTCGTGACTGACATTTGAGAAAAACAACGTCTTGGCCCGATCGATCTCTGCCAGTTTCTCGGCCCGATCACGTTCTTCCTCGTATGCACGAGCATTGGTAATAGCGGTCGCGATCTGGCCCGCCACAAGCTCGAAGAATGCGCGATACTGATCGTCGAGGCACAGACGTGCGCTGACCCCGGCCACCATGAAGCCGGCCAACTCATCGGCCTTGCTGGCGCGCACGGGAACGACAACACCGTAACGCGGCGGCTCGACCCAAGGACCGGCCGGCACCTTCCCGAACCGCCTGGTCAAATCTTCGATCGTGACGATGTCCGCACCACGGACGACATCTGCAACTGGCCATGTGCCGCTTGCGAGGTCGGCATCACGCGCCATGGTCCGTGGACTAATCGCCTCACCCGGCTCAATTCCCGCCAATCCGGCTAGCCGCGCCAGACCGGCTTCGTCGTCGATCAGATAAAGCAGGGCGAACGGTACGTCCCGCTCATGCGACGCCAAGGTGGCGGCAATGAGGGCGCAAGCTTCTTCGGCTGTTTTTGCCTGCATCGCACGCGCGCCGAGGGCGCGCAGCACATCAACGCGCCGCTCGCTGATCACTTTCTCGGTGATCTCGTGCACGGTGGCGAGAACGCCGCCAATACCGCGGGGGGCGCCCTCATCAGGGACAGGACTATACGCGATCGTAAAATGCGTTTCTTCGACGAAGCCGTGACGATTGATCTCCAGCTCGATGTCTTCCATCCACGTCGCCGGACCGCCGAAGAAGGGCGTGTCGATCAGCGGCTTCAGGATGTGCCATATCTCGGACCAGCACTCGCTGACTGGTTGCCCCATAGACTTGGGGTGCTTCGCTCCAAGGATCGGCCGATAGGCGTCGTTGTAGATCGAGACGTAGTCCGGGCCCCACCACAGCAGTAGAGGGAACCGATTGACGAGCAGAAAGCTCACCATCATCCGCAGGGCCGGCGACCAGCCCTCAACCGGTCCCAGTGACGTTTTCGACCAATCAGTTGCTCGTATCAGAGCACCCATCTCGCCGCCGCCAGCGAGAAAATCAGGCGCTTCCTTGGCCAATCTCCCAGCCCCCCTCATCGTGACGCTAACAACGACATCGCTCGACTCGTTCACTCGCGCATAAGGTTCTTCTTTTGCGACTTCACTGAGCGGGTATGGACGGTGCCAAAGGAGAGGATGAGGGCGCACCGCGAGCACAAGGTGCTGCTTTCCGGTCCGGCGCTGGCGATCCGAATCGCGGTGGCGCCGCTCAGACGCAACGGTTATGTGTTCCCCGGCACGCGGCCCGTCGCCCGGTCGGGTCGAGCGCGCTAAAGCAGGTCCTGCGGCGGATGCGCCGGACCGCGCACGGGTTTCGGAGTTGCTGCGGCGCACGTTTGTTGATTGGATATGCTGAGGCGGCCTTCAGATCGGATGCGCCTGCAACTTAATGCCCGCGCCGTCGGTGACCCAGCCGAAATATCGGCGGCGCCGCATGCGGAAATAGCCGCGACTGGAACGCGGCAAGGCAGGGCTCGTTCGCCTGTAGCGATGGTCGTGGGGTCGACGTGCCACTAATCATGCTGTTCTGGTCGCGGCATTAACATGGCCGACAAGACCGCAGCTCCCACCGCGCAGGCCGCTCAACGGCACCGGCGCCGCAAGCGGGCTGCGGTCCGTCCGCAGCATCCGGGCCGCTTCGCGCAGATGGGGCTTTATGGCTATATCTGGGCGGTGAGCGGGCGGGCGCAGGTGCTGCTGGCGCTGCTGTCGATCTTCATCTTTCTGCTCGATCTCGTACCGCTCGAGCTGCAGCGGCGGATCGTCAACGACGCGATCGGGCAAAAGGCCTTTGGCGCGCTGATCTGGCTATGCGGCGCCTACGCGGTGACGGCCCTGGTGCAGGGCGTCGCCAAGCTCACCTGGAATGTCTACCGCAACGCGGTCGGCGAGGCGACAAGCCGGCGGCTGCGGCTCGAAACCTTTCACGCCGCGCTGCGCCATCCCGAACCCGACACGACGACGCGCGAGGGGGTCGGCATCTCGATCATCCTCAGCGAGGCCGATCCGGTCGGCCTATTTGTCGCGACCAGCGTATCCGAGCCGGTGCTGCATGGCGGCGTGCTGCTGAGCGTATTCGGCTACCTGATCTACCTCCAGCCGATGATGGCGGCGGTCGCGTTGGCGCTGTTCGTGCCGCAATGCTTTTTCGTGCCCATGGTGCAGAAGGCGATCAACCAGCACACGGAGGCCCGCATCCAGGTCATGCGGGAGCTGAGCGCCGACATCGTCGCCGAGACCGCAGACGGCGCGCTTCAGCACGAAGAGCGCTCCTACCGCCGTCGCGTGGGCAGCGTCTACTCGCTCAACATGCAAATCTATCGGCGCAAGTACGCAATGAACTTCCTCATCAATCTGCTCTATCACTTCGGCACGGTCGGCATTCTGTTCGTCGGCGGCTGGTTCGTGATGCAGGGCAAGACGGAGGTCGGCACCGTCGTCGCCTTTATCTCGGGTCTTACCAAGGTCAACGATCCGTGGAACGACCTCGTCACGTTTTTTCGCGACATGACCAATGCTCGGGTCAAATACCAGCTGATCGCCAAGGTCCTCGACGATCAGGATCCTTCGGAGGCCGCCAAAGGACCGAATCGCTGAATTTGGAACTACTCGCGCTCTGACGATGCGGGCCTACCCCCTTAACGCGCTCACTTTGCGAAGCGCAGTAACGACCCGAGGCGCACTAAACTGGTCGCTGCTGGCGGCGAAGAGCGGCGCGGACTACATGCCCGAGGGTTACGAAAACGCCGTATGAGGTGCTGTCGGTAGGCGGGTTTCTCGGCATCGGGAGCCACCTCGTGGCCGTGCCCTATGAGCAGTTGAAAGTGGTCGACAAAAAGCTGGTTTTGCAGGGCGGTTCCAAGGAGAGCCTGCGGATGCTGCCCGAGCTTAAATACGCGAACGAATGACCGCAGCGCTCGGCATGGAACGGGTCAGTACAGGCGGCGTTCTATAGGCTCCATCGCTCGAAGGAGAAGTCCTCGATGGACGGCATCACTCCGGTTTCCGGCGCCGATGTGGCGACCGATGAGACCGTCAATCTGATCTCCGCCGACAAGGTCGTCGGCACTTCCGTTTATAACCGTCAGGGCGAGAAGCTCGGCTCGGTTTATGGGCTGATGTTGAACAAGCTCAACGGCCGAGTCGCTTATGCGGTTATGTCGTTCGGAGGCTTCCTTGGCGTCGGCGAGAGCTACCATCCGCTGCCGTGGGGAGTCTTGATCTACGATACCGACCTCGACGGCTATCTGATCGATCTCGACCGGTCGCGACTTGAGAACGCGCCGCACTACACGAGCACAGCTGATGCCGAATGGTTGCGCGAGCGCGACCGCATCGACGCCTACTACGCCGTTTCGCCGATGTAAGACGTCTGCGCCGACGGCCCATGAGCCGTTCGAAGCGCAAGATGCAGCAAGAGGGCGCCTACACGGCGCCCTCTTTGCTGAAGAGCCACATGGGATGCCCACCTTGCGGGCCTTGTCGACGAGATTGGCCGATATTCCGGAACCGGGAAGCACGATGACGTTTGTACACCCGACAACTCAAGAAATGCTGGCCGCCATGCCGCAGAAACCTTCGTCGTCCAACATGCTTTTGCGGATGGGATGTTCCACATCCTCTACGGCTTCCTGGGGGCGTCGGAGGTCAACGCAAAGGGAGCAATCATGGAAAATCGATCTCAGCCTGTTTTCACGATCTTGTCCTCGCTAATGGCGTGGTTGATCCGAAAGGCTTCCAGATACATCAGCATAAAGATGGCAACCGGTGGTTACAGCCGCCGCGGCAAAACGCCAAGGTGGGTGGCGCTATTGGAAGAGCTCCGCCGGGACCGGTCGTGGTGGATGATGGCATTTTGCGCGTAGCCGGTGGTGAACAGAATCTTGATATCCGGCCGTATCCTGAGAGCCTCGTCCGATAACTGACGCCCGTTGAAAGGACCGGGTAGCCCGATATCCGTGAACAGAAGCTCGACCTCCGGCTCGCTAGCGAGGAGCCAAGCGTCGTGGTCGCCCTCGTGTGCTTCGAACACACGATAGCCGAGTTCACGCAGGATTGCGGTCGTATGGGCACGAACCTCGGAATCGTCTTCCACAACCAGAAAAAGCCGGCCTCGACGCCTTTTGGGTGATGCGCATGTTGCGCCGCAATGCGGTGATGGCTATGCGGCACGGCGACCGGGCTGCGGCCAACGGGCGGTCGAGCTGATCGGCAAGCATTTGGGGCTGTTCATCGACAAAAAGCAGATAGAGATCAGCTATATTGAGACGCCAACGAGTACCTGGCGAAGATCATGGAGATCGTCAATGCCAAGGTCATCGAGCACGATCCGGTGGCCATTGAAGAAGGACGGGAAGAGGATGGCTGGGCACCAGCGCAGCATCCCTCTACGTCGATAGGCTCGAATGGCTAGGCTCTCTGCCACTTTGGAGCAGCCTGGCCTGGCTGTTCCATACTCAGCCCCACCTCAGCCCACGGGTCCACCGATTGTTTAGAGTCTGCATAGGCGAGGGAGGGTGAGTTGGTCTGCCAGATATCTGAAATTGGTATCATATCATCGGCAACGTAGGAACGATGGGCAGCTCTTCAACGTTGCTCAGTGTTGGGTGCAACCGTGCGCATGCCATTTTTGGCACATGCTAAAAATGCGCCCCGGAGGATTTCCATGATCAATAAGGTATCAGCGATTGCGGTCACCGCGATCGCCCTTTCTACTTTGCTGGGCTCAACGGCCGTGCGGGCACAGGAAAGTTGCCCTGCGATGTACAGCCACATGATGGGAATCTATCAAGCAGACCCCTTTTCACCGGCATATGCTCAGATGTTGCCGTACTACAATTCGCATTGTCTCTCTGGAGCATCGTACCAATCCCCGCAACCACAAGCTTACTCCGACCCGGCTTACGCTCCGGCCTACTCCCAATACCAGCAGCCCGCGCCATACGGTTATGGCGCGCCCCAAGTTGACCCTAGTGCTTACGCTCCGGCCTACTCCCAATACCAGCAGCCCGCGCCATACGGTTATGGCGCGCCCCAAGTTGACCCTGGTGCGGCCATCGTTGGGGCAGCCATCGTGGGTGGAGCGATTGCCGCAGACAGCCAGTATCATCGCCAGGACGATTGGGGAAATCGTGGCTGGCATCGCTAAAGCAATTTTGGGTGTGCGGGGAGGAATCATAGTGGATTTGCCCCGTACACCAGCGTGTAGATTTTTAGGGTGAAAACAAATCATACCTTCGGCGCAGCGACGAACACGATGGGCGGTGGCGAGCGCAGCCGAACGCGTCGGCGTAGACGAGGAGTGGGTCTTGCGCAGGCCATTGCCCATCATACCAGCCGCGTCGCCCGACCCCGCGGCAGCGATGATTACTCGTATATTGGCGACAACCCGCGTCAAGGGGGATCGCCCACGATTATGCAACGGAGCGAACCGGTCGAATTGCACACGCCGCCGACGCTCCCCCTTTCGACGCCCTGGCGATCGTCCCTGCGCCCCAGTGCAGGCGCGTAGGTGCCGCGCAAAATACGCTAGGGATCACAGATCACTGCCTGTCGTTCGCTCCTTGCGGCGTCCGCTCATCCGCTTGTCGAAAAGGAATTTCATGTCGCGGTCCATGCCGCCCGATCGGTTCATCGCCTCCCTCAGCGAAGACGGGCGCTTTCGTCTCTTGGTCGAGGCGGTGACCGACTATGCCATCTACCTGCTGGATAAAGATGGCATAGTAACGAGTTGGAATCCGGGCGCCCGATGCTTCAAAGGCTATGAGGAAGCCGAGATCATCGGCGAGCATTTCTCGCGGTTCTACACCGAGGAAGACCGCGCGAAGGGATTGCCGGCAAGAGCCCTCGCCACAGCCGCCGCCGAGGGCAAGTTCGAGGGCGAGGGTTGGCGGGTCCGCAAAAACGGCGAGCGATTTTGGGCCAATGTGATCATCGAGGCGATCCGCAACTCCGCGGGCGAACTCATCGGGTACGCCAAAACCACCCGCGACCTCACCGAGCGGAAAGCCGCTGAGTCGACGCTCCGAAGCAGCGAGGAGCAATTTAGACGCCTCGTGCAGGGTGTTACCGATTACTCGCTCTACATGCTCGATCCGAACGGGACGGTGGTGACCTGGAACGCGGGTGCGCAACGGATCAAGGGCTTCGCACCCGAGGAGATCATCGGCCAACATTTCTCGCGGTTCTATACCGAAGAAGATCGCCAACACGGGGAGCCCGAGCGCGCGCTGGCAACCGCCAGGCGCGAAGGGAGATTTGAGAAGGAGGGCTGGCGCGTTCGCAAAAACGGTGAGCGATTTTGGGCCAATGTCGTCATCGACGCGATCCGTGAGGGCGAGGGCGAGGGCGAGGGCGAGATTATCGGTTTTGCCAAAATCACGCGCGATATTACCGAACAGCGAGACGCCCGCCTCGCGCTCGATCGGACTCGGGAAGCCCTCTTTCATTCGCAAAAAATGGAGGCTATCGGACAACTCACCGGCGGCATCGCTCATGATTTCAACAATCTGCTAACCGCCATCATCGGCAGTCTCGAAATCGTGGAGCGTCGCGTATCGGATCAATCGGTCCAGCGCCTTATCCGTAACGCCATGCACGGTGCTCAGCGTGGTGCGAGCCTGACGCAACGGATGCTCGTCTTTGCGCGGCGTCAGGAACTCGATGTCCAGCCGGTCGATCTTCCGGCGTTGGTTCGGGGCATGGGCGACATGCTCGAACGCTCCCTCGGCCCCTCGATGCTGATCGAAATCCGGTTTCCAATCAACCTTCCCTGGGTCAAGACCGATCCGAACCAGCTCGAAATGGCGCTGCTCAACTTGATGGTCAACGCTCGCGATGCAATGCCTCAAGGTGGTCCTATCGCTGTTGCTGCGCGGCCTGAAACGATCGCGAACAGCGACGGGCAGTTGCAACCCGGCCCGTACGTCTGCTTGTCAGTGACGGACACCGGCGAGGGGATGGACGAAGACACGTTGTCGAGGGCAATAGAGCCTTTTTTTACCACCAAGGAAGTCGGGAAGGGCACCGGCCTTGGGCTGGCGATGGTGCATGGCTTGGTTAAAGAATTGGGCGGCAGTCTGGTTTTAAAGAGCCAGAAGGGGCAGGGCACGACCGTCGAGCTGTGGTTGCCGGTGGCCGAAAAATCTCCTGTCGCGGCAGCCAAAACGACAGCGCCCGCGCTAGCTGAAAACGTTCCACTCCTCACTGTTCTGGTCGTCGATGACGATCCGATTGTGCTTACCAATATGGCCGCGATGTTGGACGACCTCGGGCATAAAGTTTTCGAAGCAGCCTCCGGCCTCGAAGCCCTTGCCATCCTCCACCGTGAAAGTGCGATCCAGCTCGTGCTAACCGATCAGGCCATGCCTCAAATGACCGGCTTGCAATTGATCGAGGAGATCAAAACCGGGTGGCCGAAGCTGCCAGTGATTCTGGCGACCGGATATGCCGAGCGACCGTCCGGCACTGACTCGTTGCAGATCACCCTCGCCAAACCATTCCTGCAATATGATCTGGCGCGAGCCGTGAAGGCGGCCTTAGAAGACCCCAAAAAGCGGCGCGTCGAGCGGTTCCGCGCTTCCTAGATTAGATGTCACCAGGTCGACCCGTCGTCGAGTGGCTTTGCTCAGTCAGTTCCCTCGGATCCATTCCGATAGCTGCGCTTTGCCGCCTCCTCGATAAATCCAGCAACCGTACGGTTGAGCAGGTCCCAGACTTTTCCGAGCCCTCGGGCCGTCGGTTTCGTCCCGGTTATGCCCTGTTGGATCGGCTCGCTGCGCGAAGCCGCAAGCGGAGGAAGGCTGTGACCGCGGCCTCCTCCGCACTCATCCGATCGATGTTGCGCGATTGATAGGTCTTGACCCGTCGCTCCAGGGTCTTGACCAGCGTCCCGTCGAGGTAGCCGTCGAAAATCGCCGGATGGATATAGCACTTGCGACACACGGCCACGGTATTCCCGAGATGCCGCGACACCTGCTCGGCCGCGCGCACCAGCGTCGAAGGGTGTGCCTTGCCGGTCGCCTGCGCGAGTTCACGCAAGGCCAAGGCGGCAAGAAAAGTCCCCGCCCAGGTGCGAAAATCCTTGGCGGTGATCTCTTCGCCGCTGATTTCGCGCAAATAAGCGTTGACCTCTGACGAGCCGATCGTGAACCGATCGCCGGCGTCGTCGACATACTGGAAAAGCTCGTAGCCGGGCAGGTCGCGACAGCTTTTGATGACACGTGCAAGACGGCGGTCGTTCACCTGGCTCTCGTTCCACACACCGCTTTTGCCGCGGAACGCGATACGTATCGTATCGCCGCTGACGGCGGCATGCCGGTTGCGAAGCGTCGTCAACCCAAAACTATGGTTGGTCTTTGAATATTCGCGATTGCCGATGCGAAACAGTGTCAGCTCCAACAGCCGCACAATCGCCGCCAGCACACGCTCGCGCTGCAGCCTGTGACGCCGCAGATCGGCATCGACGCGCGCCCGGATCCGCGGCAGCGCTCGGCTGAACATCAGCATTCTGTCGAATTTGTTTTCGTCCCGCGTCTCCCGCCATCGCAGATGATAGCGGTATTGCTTGCGTCCCCGCGCGTCGCGGCCAGTCGCTTGGATGTGGCCGTTGGGAAACGGACAGATCCACACTGCCGTCCATGCCGGCGGTATCGCCAGCGACTTGATCCGGCTGAGCGTGGCGAAATCGCCGATCAGCTTGCCATCCGGATCGAGATAGTCGAAGCCGCTCTGCGCGCGGCGGCGGGTGATGCCGGGGATGTCGTCGCTGACGTGCCGCAGCCGCGCCGCTCGCGCGGCTGCAAGAGGATCGTCGGCCTCCGTCGAGAGTGGCGCCGCGCTTGCCATGCCGGCCGCGCCAGGATCAGCTGGCTTTCTTGCGCTTTTTTGACTGAACCGATTCCGACATCGCGATGGCGATTGCCTGCTTGCGGTTTTTCACCTTCTTGCCGGAGCCGCTCTTGAGCGTGCCCTTCTTTTGCTCATGCATGACCTTCTCGACCTTATCCTTTTGCCGGGCGGTCGCCATGACGTGATTCCTCGCTTAATTCGTAAGGTATACCGACTTCCGGCCAACATAGTCGCGAGCACCTGGTTCCATCGCGCGCAGCCGCGGCGCCGATGCGCTATCTCCGACGATCAACCCTTCACCGAGTTGTCCTCCATAGTGAGTGCATGTTGCCCCGATGGCGAAGAACTCGCCGCCGCGGCGAGCGAGCAGGACCTGGTCCTCATCCACATGCCCTACCAACATCTCGCGTCGGCGAGCGCCTGGTCCGGGACGCCGGTCTTGAGGTCTGGATTGTTCGATTGGTCCGCGACACTCATGTTAGCCCTCCTGGAGACGACCGCGATTGCTCAATAGACGAGATGAAGATTTGAATGTTCCGCACTCGATAGTGCAACTCCGCGAAAGCTTGCGCCGGCGTTGGTTAAGCCGCTCGGGTACGCCAGCGTCGTGCCCACCAATCCGAGATCCCGTCCGTGACCCGGGCGCAAATCGGCGACGGCAAATCCGCCATTGCCACCCGCAGCAGATGCCGATTAGCGCCCGTGTCGAAGAAACTGTCGGCGGCGACAAAATCAAACCCAAAGCTACCAGCGTGCCGGACCGGGAGGCCGCCACTAACGAGAGCCGCGGCAAGCTGCTCAGCTTCCCCGGCTGCCTCCGTTTCTGACCAGCAAGATGGCGGCACCAGAGCAGCAAACATACCGTGGACGTACGGCCGGACGGCGGCCCTGCCGAGTTTATCCATCAGGGTACGAACCATGCAGCGACCATTGCGCAGCGTGGCCGCGTTACGGCGCGACGAGAGTTGCCAATAGCCTGAGCTGCCAATGAACGGACAGAAGTGAGCCGGTAACGCCGCGTTTCCCAGTAGGCGAACGAGATCTCTGCGTTCTACTCGCGGTCTTTTGCCATCGCGCGAGCTTGGCAAGCGGAACCTCGGGAAAGGCCAGAAACATCGCCGAACCGAGCCGGCCGTATTCGGTTCCCAGGCTGTCGAGCTTCGTGTGACTCCGAACCAGGGCAACGGGGGTCCGCGCCTTTTTGGCCCAGTTGAGAAATCGAGCGATCCGACCCGATTGTGCGCTAAACGCGGTCGTATCGAAAACAATAAGGTCAGCAGCTTGAGCGCAGCGGTACAGATCTCTGGCAGATTGGCCAAAAGGAGGCTCGTCGAGCCACAGGATTGTGCGGATCACCTTCACCCGGTTGCTGCTGCGGTCCTGTTCGAGAGGAACTGTCCGCAGACCGGCGTAAGCGGCAAATTCGAGAGTTTCTTTGTAGCATCCGGGCAGGTGTACGAGGCTACTTGCCGCGCCGGATGCAATAGCCAACAAGAGAGCGGAGATCGCCGCCATTCCCGAACAGGTATAGATTGGTCCCTTCGTGTAGGCTCCCGCATCACGATCTGTGCGGTCGTAGGGGAATGGACCGGTGACGGCCAAGTCAGCGCGCTGGTACCGATACGCAAACGTGAATGGGCCAGACCGCAACTCTACGTCGTTATTCCAATTTGTCTGCGTGCTTCCCCAAGCCTGTAGAGCATGCCTCGCCCGCAACGCAGCGCCCAATTTGAATTTCGTCTCGATCACCTCTTCGATGGTCTGCGGCCGCACACAATCAACGCCTCCTAAGGACTGAGCGATTAGGGCGAGTTCAGCGTACTTGCGTTCAAAATAGTCGTAATCCGCTTCCATTGAGGCGCACCAAAAGAGAACCTCCTTCTAAACACCCAGGAGCACCACTCCTCCGAAAGCTAGATCGTTCCTTTCCGAATCAGCCAGCGGCAAATCCTAAAGAGGTTGACGCACTGCTGAGTGGATGTACGGCTTGCGGGTGTCGGAGGGAAGGCCCCTTCTTCCCACTGTGCGCCGTGGCACGGCAGGCGCGGGTCGTAAATAGACGCTCGCCGAGGCCCTTAAGAGGCTCAGGGTAGCGCCGTCGGAGGAGCGGTAGCTCACCCGGCGGGGGTGTGTGCTGAGCTTGGGGGAGTACGCCTGTCAGTCTTCGCGTGTGAGGCGAACAGCGCGGTCGACAGTTGGTTGCGAAAAGGACGCACGAAGCCGAGGGTATCGACGGCGCAACCGATGCCTCGGTACGTTGATCTTGACATGGGCGAGGCATTGGTCGGCTGATCGGAAGCCACGTGGGAGATAGGCCATGGTATTCGTCCATCTGGCGGCTATAAGCTCCGGTTTCATCCCACCGCGAGAAGGCATAGACAAACTGCCATCGTTTTCGCCTTCGGCTCCCGGTGATTGGGGTCTTGGGGTCATAGAACTTGGCAGGCAACTTTGGTGTCAGTCACAACCGAGACAGTCGACGACACTATCGGCGCGGCAGCCGCAAAGCCCCCGGGGCTTCGATTAGATGGTGCTTTATTTCCCTATTTTCGTCCCACCGAAACATGATCCGCCTGTGCGATAATGATATCTCGCCCCGCGAAGACCTTGGTGAACTCGGCGCCGAGTAGAAAGATTTGCGCCGAATAATAAATCCAGGCGAGCACCACGATCAGCGCCCCGGCCGCGCCATAGCTGGAGGCCAGATGGCTGCGCGCGATGTAGATGCCGATGAGCGACTTGCCGATCATGAAGAGCAGCGCCGTGACGAGCGAACCGACGATCACATCACGCCAAGCGATGGGCGTGTCGGGCAGGATCTTGTAGACCGCTGCAAACAGCACTGACAGCACCAGCAACGAAATCACAAAGTTGGCAACGGCCATCGCGGCGTGGGCGCCGCTAAAGCGAGCCTCCATATAGCCGCCCAGCGCAGCGAGACCAGCGCTGACCACCAGCGAGACGATCATCAGGAAGCCGAGTGTCAGAACGAGCCCCAGACTAGCCAGCCTTGCTCGCACGAGCCGCGTCAGTCCGCTACGCGGTTCAGCTTTCCAGATATCGTTGAGTGCGGACTGAATTTCGCCGAACGCGCCGCTGACTGTCACCAGCAAGGTGACGGCGCCGATGACCGTGGCGAGCGTGCCGGAGGACTTGTTGCTGGCACCTTCGATCATCTCTTGCAGCATCTTGGCGCTCGCCTGGCCCACCAGACCGGTGAGCTGATTCATCATGGCTGTAAGCGCCGCGTCATGTCCAAACACCAAACCCGCGATTGCCAGTACGATCAGCAGCAGTGGCGCGATCGAGAACAGAGCGTAATAGGCGATGGCGGCGCCATGAGTTAAAGCCTCGTCCTCCATAAACTCTGCAGCCGTACGTTTAATCAGGTCCCAGACTTTTCCCAACCCTCGGGGCACCGGTTTCGCCTCGATTATGCCCTGTTGAATCGGTCTGGTGCGCAAGTTCACCGGGCCTGCTGGAGATAGTAACCGCATGCCAGCGGTTTCGCGTGTTCGCTTCTCAGCGGCAAAGGCCGACCTCAGCGCCAGCGCCAGCGCCGCTGCAAAAACTTGCATGAACCGGCTCATGGAAGGGCCGCGAGCAGCTCTAACGGAGGCCATATGCCGGTCACAATTTCCTCCCTCGGATTGACCGAAAGAACGCCGGCGCCGAAAGCCTGTTCCGTAAGGCTGCTTGGCCAACCAGCGCCGATGCGTCAGCGTCCAATGGCTCCCGCCGCCGCCTCGTGGGTGGCATCCCGCACCCATACCCTGGTCAGCTCACCAGCCCGGTGCAACCGCGCCAGCGTCACCGCATCGCGCCGATTGGTCTTAACCCGCTCTCCTGGCCACTTCGAAATCAACGCCGGGGCGACCACCAGACAGGCGTGGCCCAGAGCTTTGATTTGACGATACAACCCGTACCCGTTCGGCCCCGCCTCGTCGCAAAAATGCAGCTTGCCGTGCAAGGAGGGCGGACCATGAGGGAGTATAACGAAGCCTTGTCGCGTTTGGTCGAAGGTTGACCGCGAAGATGGCCATTCGGCTTTGGTGGTAGCACGCTGCGGCGATGATACTGGGAATGAAATCGAGAGGCAGAGAACCGCGAGCCTGCTCAGCGCGCAGAGCCCATCCTCGTAAATTTGGAAGTCTCGGAGCACTTTGGGCACGGCCTCAGGCAGCTCGCAAGGTCACGAAAGTTATCGAACGATGATGACCATGGCTCGGCGTTCGAGCCGCGCCCCAGGCCCGGAAATCTTCATGGTTCCGCCCCGCTCCCTACTGCCTTAGCGGTTGCACTCCTTTTCCTGGAAGTAGCACCTGTCCCACCTTCCGACGGTCGAAGGCCCGTGTCCTCATCGCGGCCGGCAATCACCATTGCTTGCGTCACGCTCTGACCCTGCGGGAGTTTCTCAGTGCTCGTCGGCTGCTCGCTGACCAGGAACATCAGGGAGCAGCCGGCCTTATCGAGTAGGGCGGCGGCCGTCTGGCCAAAGTCGAGCTGCTCGCCGAGGCGTACGCTGACGCCCAGGACGACAAGGTTGTTGCGGCCGGAATTTGATCTGATGAAGGATCGCGTCCTGCGAGGTGCCGGCGCTCTGCGCGGCGGGCTTCACGGCGATCCCGTAAGGATCACCGAGTTTGACGATTTCGCGCACGACCGCATCTTCGGTTCGCATCGGCGCAATTGCCGCCTCCACTTCGCGCTACCAGGACCGCATGGCCACGGAGCCCTGGGACCGGCCCACGAAGTGCAGCGCCGTCACCGATCCGCGTGAGGCCTGCGCCAGGGCGATGGCGAATTCCGCGCCACGGCGAGAGGTCGCAGTGCCTGTAACCGGGGCCAAAATATTCAGGCGTGGCCCTACGGTTTCCGGACGGTCGATGCCGCGGGCGATGGTGATGGCGCACGGCCCTGAAAACGATCTTGGGCGCGCTCGCGTCAAATCGTTTATTTCATTTTGGGCGGGGAACGAAACGCTCGCCGGCGCTCCCTCCAAAAGTCAGGGGCGACGACGAGCAAAGAAGCTGTTACCGAGGCCCGAGCCAGCCATGATCGGCATCCCGGTCATGATTCCAGTCGTGGTAATACCTGGCCTCTGAGCCTCTGTAGGTTTCCCGGTATTCCGGCTTTTCCCAAGCGTGCCATTCGTGAGCCCGGGACCAATAACCGTCGTGATAGCCATAAGCGACGGTGCCCGGATCGAACACGACGACGTCAGCAGCATTAGCGGCGCCGATGGCCGATGCCCCGGCAAGGGCGAGGGCGATTGCGGTGGCTTTCAAGAGATTGCTCATTAGTGTCTATACCTTTTATTGTCCCGCTTAGCGTGCGGAGACGGCGGCGCCCGGGGAAACCGGGAGCTGTCGGACAACATCCAGCGCCGGCAAAAGGTCCTGCGCAGGCACGGACGGCACCGCGGAGAACTCCCGGACACCGTTGACACACAATTCCTCACAAATAGATACCTCCGGGTCATCACCGGGTTGCGTGGCACTCGTAAGCTTCGACCATCAGTAGACAGGGGATGGTCCTATGGACGACGAGCTTCGCCAGCGGATAGAGCGGGAGATCCCGAGGCTGCGTCGCTACGCACGCGCGTTAACCCGCGATCAAGTCGCGGCCGACGATCTCGTCCAGGACTGCCTAATGCGCGGGCTCAGCAAATTGCACTTGTGGCAGGAAGGCACCGATCTGCGGGCCTGGCTCTTCACCATCCTGCACAATCAATATGTCAATCAGGTGCGCCGCGCCGTGCGTGAAGGCGCTGCCGTATCCGTGCGCGAGGACGAACCGTCTATGGCCCGTCCGGCGGATCAGGGCAAACGCCTTGAGCTGCGTGATCTCGACCGCGCCCTCGCCCGACTACCCGAAGAGCAGCGGACCGTAATCCTCCTGGTCGGTCTCGAAGGCATGAGCTACGAGGCGGTCGCCGAGGTGGTCGGCGTCCCGGTCGGGACCGTTCGCTCACGCCTGTCACGTGGCCGAGAAGCGCTCCGGCACTTGATCGGTGGGCGCGAAGAGCGCGACGCAAAAACCGCCGCTGCGCGCTCCGAGCGGCAGAGGATCTCGGCTTGAACTTATCGCGCAGGACCAAACGCTGGGCCCTCGTTTCGTTAGTGGGTTTCATCGCGACCTTTGGTTACGCTTTTGGCCAGCAGGCAGAACGCGGGCAATCAAGTTACATGCCCGTGGATATCAAGGAGCGGTTCGCATGATGACGCGTCTGTCAGGGGAGAAGGTCGGCGCCGAACAAGAACACGACGCCGTGCTCAACGAACGCTACGATCTGAGCGACCGCCCGGCCCAAGGCGTCACGATGGACCGCGGCAAACCGGTGCAGGAGGGGGTTTCGGGTCAAATTACCGGCAGGGGTCACCTGGGACAGCCTGGCGGCGATGAGCCCAGACCAGATCCGTGACCAGAACCTGTTTCCAAAGGGCTTTTACCCGTTGCCGCATCCGAAGCACCAGGAGGGCGGCTTTGTCTTTCCGCACTTTGTGATTGACGCGCTCAAACAGCAGGATGGCGCGATCTCAAGCGGTTCGATATAGATTTTGACCTGCCAGACCAATTCCTCGCAGAGTTTCCGCCGGCGATGTATCTGACCCCACGCCCTGAGCTGGGCGACGTCACGCAAGGTAAGCTGGTCTCGCTGACCAATTATTACGAGCTGTTCAACGGTCTGCTGACGCCGCGGCAACTCGAAGGGCTGCGTCTATTGCTGACGCCGTTCCCACAACAGCAGTTCAACGCGACCGAGGACCGCCGCGCCGAATTACCCAGCCAGGGGGCGGCTTGCTTTGATTGCCATTCAAATGGCCACCAAAAACGGCGCGACCCATCTGGCCCCGGACACGCGCCCGCAGGCATTCCGCCATCGCATCAAGACCATCTCGTTGCGCGGTCTGAACATTCAGCGGCTGTTCGGCTCGCAGCGGGCCCTGAAGACAGTGGAGGATTTCACCGAATTCGAGCAGCGCACTGCCTATTTCGACGGCGATATCGCGATCGCAACGAAGAAGGGAGTGAACCCGCTGGAGCGCGGCAGTCAGGTTGACTTCATGGCCGATGTCGAGGAAATGCTCGACGTTCCGCCAGCGCCCAAGCTCGACGTCTTCGGCAAGCTCGATCCGGCAAAGGCGACCCAGGCCGAACTGCGCGGACCAGCGGGCTGCAGCAGCTGGTGCGATCGGAAGCCAATTGAGCCTTGTGTAGCTTGATCAGATTGTCGGCCTAACCTCGCGCGCGGTAGACGTCGGTAGATCTGCTCGGCCGAACCGGGCTTGATGCTGGTGACGACGAAGCGGACATCAAGCCCTTGGTGGTGGCCTCGATCCGGGCGCATCAATCGATGAAGAGCAGGTATCGGAGATCACTACCCAGAAACCGACAATGACGTTTCGGCCTCACTTTGTGAAAAACTATAACGGGGTGTATCAGCATCTCGCGATTATTCTTCGTTTATAAATACGCCCCGAGAAACTTTTATCCCTTGCTGCTGTTTGACGAGCAACACAACAGCACCTGGGAGGTGTCAATGTTGACCTACCTATTATTGGCGAGCATTGGCCTCGTCATGTCTCTCGGAGCGGTGTTCGCCGACCGTAGCGTGGCACGGCACGAACCGGCGTTCGTGCGGATAGAGCCCTCCATTCCATCGTGTTCTTTGCGGCAAAGACAATAGGAATGATGATCATGGTGGTCGGCCTCATCGCAACTACGGTGACCGCCTACTCCTGACCATGACCATAGCGGCACTTTGCCCGACGATCGGGGCCGCTGCGTTTCCGGTCTGAAGAAAGGCGGCGTTGTCCTGGGGGTGTAATCATGTTCCGCAAGGTCGTGCTTGCTTCCGCCGCGGCCCTCATCGCTTCGACTGCATCGGTCAAAGCGATGGACACATTCAATCTGGCAGGTCGGGCCGGTTTTCTGATTGGCGCAGCTCGCTATTGCGGCATGTCTGAGAGGCGAACCAGCCACCTTCGGCAATGGATTACTACAAATTTTTCCGCCGTTCCCGAGACCCGTCAGGTTGTCTATCGATTTAACGACTTCATCAATGCGGCCAGCTCTGCCTCCGGCGATGGTGAATTTTCCGTTCGATGCGGAGCCATTACTGACGCGTTCGTGACCCTTGAGCGCCACATCGATCGCTACGCCTCCGGGACCTCGAGACAGCCAAAAACATCGATCCATGCGTCGCGATAACCAATTGGGTTGCGCATACATACCAGTAGCGTCACTTATATTGTCATTCGTTGCCGTGGTAATATTCAATTAGCTGGCGAAATTTGTTCCACACTCATTGCTCAATAGCCGACGTTTTGTCGGATCAGCAACGGGGCCTCTCGAAGTGCGGGCCGCGGTCCGGGGAAGTTAGCTACCCACGGTCAGTTGCGCATCGGATAGAAGATCGGCAACCCGCCCTTCTACCTGTCCCATTTCTTTCGCATCTGCTTCTCGACTGACAAACCCGTCGCTGTCGTCGACTTTAGCTGCTTTGTATCGGGGGTGCTGGACGGCTCGAACGCCTTGTCTGCGAGGTGATCTATCACTGCCTTGTCGCGCACGTGGCGGCGCTTCCGGTCGGTATTCATGCTGCTAATTTCCCTCATGCGCTGGCGAGCAGCCCGTGCCGCTCCGCAGCTATTTCGTCGATCTGCTTTTGAAGGCGGTCAACCTCCTGCCAGTTGGCGTCCTGACATGCTTCGTCTCGACGGACATGCAGATCGATGAGACGATCGGACATCTCTATGGCCTGAGCGCGTTCTTCAGGGGTGAACATTGTGGTGTCTCATTATAGACTTTTGGCTTGGGAACTGTTTTGTAACCCAAAAAAACGCAGGTACACCAGGAACGTTCCTGAAGAAAAACTTAATATGGCAGTGAAATAAATGTTCGATCTTGTACAAACTATACTTAAATAATTGAACGACCTCCACGTTCCAGGCCTGTTGAAATCGAGTTTTGACGGCGGGGTGGCCGATGATCTCGAGCTTGCATTATTTTGGAATACGCGCCGTTCGATGTGGGTCAGCTTGGACTGGCACGCATCCCCGAAGCGAGGGTCGAGGAATGGCGACAATCCGGGACATAGAAGGTCCACGCGTTGTGGCGGCGGCGTTGGCGGTGGCGATGGCAGTGGCCGAGCAACCCGAAGCGATGGGCGGCATGATCTCGCTTGCCGCCCATTCGCTAGGGAATTACCGAGAAAGGAGGGGACGCCTCGCTCAGCGGACAAGTTACATCCTGTCGTCCCGGAAGCGCCCGCCCTGGATGGCTTCGTACCACGCCGCCGCCGCGCCACAAAGTAGCGACACGGCGATTGAGAAGGCCAGGATCACAGCGCTGCGGCGGGCTTTCCGCACCGCCGTGGCCGCATTCGTGATCGCCGCGTCGACCCGCTTTGCTGCATCCGCTTGGGCAATACCGGTGCTGCTCGCGACGACGCGGGCGAGATAGGCTCTGTCTTCGTCTGTAATTCCCGTTCTGCCGGTCGCCGCGAGTAGGATGCGCGCGGCTTCCGCTCGGCTGTAGCTCAGGTTTCCGTCGGGGCGCCGGTCGCTGCGAAACAGGCGATCAAGATCGTACGGGAAAAGCGTCTCGCCGCTGTTTGCTGTCGGTGAGTTGGACGCGGCGGGAGTCTTCGAATTGATCATTGTGACAGTCACTGCGAGCAAGAGACCGCTGATGACGACCGCAACCGCCCATGCGACGACCCCATGGGTGCCGTCACGAAACTCGACAAGATCGCTATGCCCCGCCGGAAACCACCGCTCGCGCAGGCGGCCGGCTACATACCCGCCAAGACCGAAACTGGTAATCGCGGCGAGCAGCAGGTATAGCCCGGAGGCGAGTGCGAGCGCGGGGGAAGCATCCCGCCACGTCGGCGCCGCCGAGGAAGTCGACAATCCGATCGCAGCCCCAAACGCGAGAAGGATAAACGACAGCGCGGTACCAATAGCCGCGCCGGCGAACACGGGGGTCCACTGGAGATACAGGCCGGTCTTCTCGACTGGCACAGTTATGGGAGCGGTTACGGTTGACACGGTCTGGCCCCCTTAGCGCAAGCCCAAGAAGGACATGATGGCTAACACCACCACGATGAGACCTATCAAGTAGATCAACCCGTTCATAGCCTTCCTCCCGCGCGAGCCTACCGAGCCAACGCGACGCCCAAATTCAGGTTCCCGCCGTCAATCGAAGGTACCGGCGCAGAAGACGGCATTTCGCTTCCCGAGGTGCTGCACCACCTGCGGACTCGCGACCTGTTCGCACTGATGCCTGCTGTGATGCTCGTGCCCGAATAAGCGCGACGGTGGCGACAAACCTGCCCCCCGGGTGGCGGAACCGTCTGGTGACCGCCGCGTTTCTCACATGCTCAGCCCTCGTGTGGGGGGCGGCACGGGCGAGGAGAGGGCAGTCTATGAGCGGGAACCGCAACGAGGGCGAGGGAAACAAGACGGCGGCACGCGAATACAACGAAGCGCAGCGCCGCTTTGTAAGCGGCGGCAACGTCGAACCGGCTGCTCGCGATGCCGAGCAGGCACTTGACGGTCCCGAGCAAGAGGAGCTGCGGGAGGCCGAGGCGATCGGGAAAAGCCGGGCCGCGCCGGACCCCGAAAACGAAGACCATAAGGTCAGAGCGCGAGCGTACGACATCTGGGAACGTGAGGGTCGTCCGGAGGGCCGGCACGACGAGCATTGGCGTCAGGCGGTGCAGGAATTGGCCGATGAGGCCGCTGGCTAGCGCAGAGCGCCCTCGCAGCGGCGCAGTTCGGCGCAAAACTCAGCCGCGATTAGCCTTCGATGAAGTGGCCGAAGGCCGCCAGCGATTGAATTCGGTCGCAGATTATCTTGGTAACGGCGAGCATGGGCGTCGAGAGGATGGCGCCTGGCACGCCCCACATCCAGTACCAGAATACCAAGGAGACAATGACCAGCACCGGATTGATGGTGAACCGGCGCGCGAGGAGCAGTGGCGTGACCGTCTCGCCCTCAATCATATGAATCGCGAGATAAAGGCCGGCCGGCAGAAACGCGACCCATAGAGTGTCGATCGAGAGAAGGCCTACGAGCAGGAAAATGATGACCCCGATCATCGGGCCGAGGATAGGTACATAATTCAACAGGAAGGCAATGACCCCCCACAATACAGGATCGCCCAGGCCGCACGCGGCGGCGACGATGCCAGTCGCGATGCCGACACCGGCATTCATCAGCGTAATCGTGACCAAGTAAGCCGCGATATCGCTCTCAATCTGCTGAGCGATATCGACTGCCTGGCGCTTGTTCCTAAAATGCGGCAGCACCTCGACGAGTCGCCGCAGAAACGTGTCACCCGAGACCAACAGAAAAAACAGGACAAGGATTGTTTCGAGCAGACCGCTGACGGCGCTTCGGGTACCACTCAGCAGCCGGTCGGACAGGCGGTTGCCCTCGACTGCAACGGCTAGTGGCTTTGTTTCCGAATTCAGGTTCTCGGCGCGCGCGACGAGGTGCTGGAACGCCGTGATGGGTTTGCTCAAAAAGCTGAGACGCCCCTGCAATTTGGGAAGCCCGGTCGGAACCTTTTCGACCCAACTCGCCGCGGGACCCGACAGGACGGTGCCCAGGGCGCCCAGGGCGCCAAACAACAGGATGATGAGCGCGGCCGCGGCCAGACCGCGCGGCACGCTCCATCGCTGAAGAAAGCGCATTGCCGGTTGAAGGACCAGCATGAGCACAAAGGCCACGACGATCGGCAACACAATCTCGGCCGCGCCGTAACAGGCCGCCAGCAACAGGAGCAGAAAGGTACCGCCCTGAAAGACCGTGCGCAGCTCGGGCGCCGAAGGAGCCAACGTATCGTCAGGAAGCTCGGCCGGGGCTTCCGGCGGCGGCTCGGGGTCGTTCCGCGAGAGGGCGACGACACGCGGCGTCAAACCTTCGTCAGGCGTAGAAACCGTCATCGGCCGCGTCCCGAGAAGGCGGCCGATGTGCGGCGATTGGCGAGCAGGACGCATTCACCCGTCACCGCCGTAACGAGCATCAGCGCGTTGGTGACAACAAACACCCAGTTGCTAAGCAGCCAGCTGTAGATGACGAAAGCGATGGAAGCGGTGATCTGGCCGATGAACAGCCAGCGCGAGAGGCCTTTCGTGCTGCCGTCACGCCACTGCGTGTAAACTTGCCGTCCGATCGTGGCGAGCAGAACCGCCGCTGCAAACCAGCCGATGAGTTCGGTCATTTTTTCCCCTTCCGTAGCGTCTCAAGCGGCGAGCGCAGGGTCGGTGACGTATCGCCTGCAATGTTCGAGATAGGCCACCTCATGACTGGCCATCAGCTCAAGAATGCTCGTCCATAGCCAATTGGGCGCATCAAGGCTGGCCGAGCGATGCCGGCTTAGCTCGTCAAGCCATTTGGGGCGATCGAGCACTGACATCTGGCGGGCATGCGCGACGCCGATGACCATTGCCAGGTAATGCGCCGCCTTCATCGCCTCTTCCCGGCTGATTGCCTCGATTTCCAGCTTGAGGTCTTGCGGCATGAGTTCCCGCATAAAAACGCCGCGATCGAGAAAGCGCGCCGCGAGCATGCGTTCGCCCAGGCCCGGTGAAAGGTGCCGGGCGCCCTCGACGACCCGCTGAGCATTGTCGCGCGGCCGCGTGGCCGCCTGCGCATTGCGCGGCGCGGCAGCCTGCGTCGCTTCCTTGATGTCGATGAGGCAAAGCCCGCCTTTTCTGCGGTGGTTCTTGCCAACCCCCAGCAACACGGCAAACCGTAGACGGCCGAGCGAGCTGCACCCCTTCATCCAGTAGGCCGCGTCTAGCACTTCGACCGTGGCGGTGTCCTTGCGGGATCGCAGTGAGGTGACCAGCCGCCTGGCGTCTTCAGTCGCAAAAATCCGCTCGATCTCCGCTTTCTCTTCCGGGCTGAGGGGCCAGAATTTCTTACCGAGCGGGATCGTCGGCTTCGTGTCCTCAAGCCGCTCGTTCGCAAGATGCCGCCAGGTTCGGCCGACCGCCTGCTTCATGACGACATCGACGCATTCGGGGCGACGACTGCGCAGGTCGGGATTGTCGACGGCGAACGCCTCCTCGTAGCCGAGCACCATCTGCTCGATCATCCGGGCGGTAGTCACCCCCGGCAGGTCCGAGCCGCGTGCGGCCATCGCCAGTGACAGGCCCAGGCGGATGAGATCGTGGGCCGGGTTGCCGATCACCGTCTGATCGAGGTCGCGGATCTGAATGTCGATGTTACCTTCGGTATCGGCGATCGGACCGAGATTGCCGACATGGCAGTCGCCGCAGATCCAGACCGGCGGGCCTTCGGGGATCTTGCTGCGGTCGGTCGTATCGAGCCATTCGTAGAACTTGAGGGTATTGCCCCGCACATAGGCATGGGCAGAGCCCGCCATTTTTAAATTTCGGGTCTCGCGGAGGGGCTCGGCCCGCTGGTCGAACCGGACAAATTCGGGATCGCTCCGGGACATGGTTGTCCTCACGTGTGCTGACGGGCGAAGAGCAGGAGGGAACGGCCCGTCGCGCTGTAGATCTCGCCGGAAGCGAAGATGCCGGGCTCCTGCGTATCATCGATGTTGGTGTCAATCTCGAGGACCCAGCGGCACGCGCCGCGCAGCTCCGGCAAGGTGAACTCGACAAGGTCGTGGTGGGCATTGAACACAATCAGGACTGTGGCATCCGATGCGCGCCGCCGGATGCCTGTTGCCTGGGTCAATCCGTCGAGGACCATGCCGAAGCAGTGCATGCCGTCATCGTCCCACGCCTCACTCGGCATCTCGATGCCGGAGGCGTTGATCCAGGTCACGTCCTTGACGTCGAGATCCTCATTGTAGTCTCCGGTAAGGAACCGGCTGCGGCGTAGGATCGGATATTTGTGGCGGAGGCCGGTGAGCTGCCGGACAAAACCGACCAGGATTTCGCCCTTCTCCTTGAGATCCCAATTTAGCCAGGAGATCTCGTTGTCCTGGCAATAGGCGTTGTTGTTGCCACCCTGCGAGCGGCCGAACTCGTCGCCGGCGAGCAGCATCGGTGTGCCCTGGGAGAGCAACAGGGTCGCCATGATGTTCTTCATCTGTCGCAGTCGAACCGCATTGATGTCTGGGTCGTCCGTTGGCCCTTCGGCGCCGCTATTCCACGCGCGGTTGTCGCTGCTGCCGTCGTTGTTATCCTCACCGTTGGCCTCGTTGTGCTTCTCGTTGTAGGTGACGAGGTCGTTAAGGGTGAAGCCGTCATGCGCGGTGACAAAGTTTACGCAGGCCCAGGCCTTGCGCCCCTGGTGATTGAAGCAATCGGCTGAGCCCGTCAGGCGCGGCGCGAGGGCTCCCGCCGCCGCCTCGCCGCGCCAGAAATCGCGCACCGTGTCGCGGAACTTGTCGTTCCACTCCGCCCATCCCGGCGGGAACCCTCCGACCTGATAGCCGCCCGGTCCGCAATCCCAAGGCTCGGCGATGAGCTTGACGGTGTCGAGCAAGGGGTCCTGGCAGCACGCCTTGAGGAAGCCGCTTTGGTCGTCGAAGCCGTTTGGCTCGCGGGCGAGGATCGTGCCGAGATCGAAGCGGAAACCATCGACATGGGTTTCACTCACCCAGTAGCGCAGGCTGTCGGTGACCATCTGGATCACCCGCGGATGGCTGAGGTTGAGAGTGTTTCCGGTGCCCGTGTCGTTGATGTAGTAGCGCCGCTGATCGGGCAGGAGCCGGTAGTACGACGCGTTGTCGACGCCCTTGAACGAGAGGGTGGGACCCCTTTCGTTGCCTTCAGCGGTATGGTTGTAGACGACGTCGAGGATGACTTCGAGGCCGGTCGCGTGAAGCGCCGCGACCATCTCCTTGAATTCGCGCAAGGTCTGCTCGGGCTCGTGTGCGTAGCGGCTATCGGGCGCGAAAAACCCGATGCTGTTGTAGCCCCAATAGTTGGTCAGCCCGCGTTCGAGCAAATGGCTGTCGTTGATGAAGGCGTGGACCGGCAGCAGCTCGATCGAGGTGACGCCAAGCGACTTGATGTAATCCGCGATCGGTTTTGCCGCCAAAGCCTTGTAGGTGCCGCGATGCGCTTCCGGTACGGCAGGATGAAGCTTGGTAAAGCCGCGAACATGCGCCTCGTAGACGATCGTGCGTTCCCAGGGTCCGGCTCGGCGCTCGTGTTCGCCGCTCCATTCGAAATTGGGGTCGACGACAACGCATTTGGGCATGAAGGGCGCGCTGTCGCGTTCGTCGAAGGTGGTGTCGTCGCCCGATTCCATCTGATAGCCGAAAAGGGCCGCATCCCATGTGAGTTCTCCGGCATGACCGCGCGCGTAGGGATCAAGAAGGAGTTTATTGGGGTTGAAGCGGTGTCCCTGCTCGGGCTCATAGGGCCCGTGCACCCGGTAACCGTAGAGTGTTCCCGGAGCGAGGCCGGGCACATAGCCGTGCCAGACCTGGTCGGTATATTCGGGAAGGTCGAAACGCGCGGTCTCGCGCCCTGTCGGTTCGTAGAGGCAGACCTCAACCCGCGTTGCATGCGCGGAAAACAGTGCAAAATTGACGCCCTCGCCATCCCATGATGCACCCATTGGCCGTGGCAAGCCTTCGCTGACTTCGGTCCTGTCCATCACCTCACTGCCTCCTGAACGGCCGCATCGCGGCCGGCGGCGTTGTTACGTGTCTCGCGCTCTGACGATGCGGGTGTCTCGGCGACGGTCGTCGGCTGCTCGCTGACCACGAACATCAGCGAGCACTCGGCCTTGTCGAGCAGCGCGGCGGCCGTTTGACCGAAATCGAGCTGTTCGCCAGGGCGTAGACTAACGCCCAAGACGACAAGGTTGTGACCGCCCGATTTGATCTGATGAAGGATTGCGTCCTGCGAGGTGCCGGCGCTTCGCACGGCTGGCCTCACCACAACGCCGTAGGGATCACCCAGTCGGACGATCTCACGGGTGACGGCATCGGCGCTGCCAATAGGCGCGATCGCCGCCTCGACCTCCCGCTGCCATGATCGCGGTGCCGCCCTTTGGGACGAGGGAACGAAGTGGAGCGCCGTCACCGAGCCGCGCGAGGCTTGCGCCAGGGCGATGGCGAACTCTGCGCCACGGCGGGATGTTGCGGTCCCGGTGACTGGAACCAGGATGTTGGGGCGAGGAACCTTCGCTTCCTTGCGGTCGATGCCGCGGGCGATGGTGACGGCAAAGGGCCCCGAAAACGCGGCGGCGCTGGCGGCGATCTGCGGATGGAACTGGCGTCCCTCGGATGCGGGTTCGCGCCCGATCACCAGAAACCCGTAACCTTTTTCGGCTTCCACCGTGATCGCGGCTTCGTCCGGCTCCTCTATGCGGGTGGTGACTGGGGCGCGCATCCCGCCTTCCTGCTGCCCCGCTTCGTCGCCTTCGGCGACATTCTCCTTGACGACCGCCGTGGTCCGCGCGGCTTGCCGCTTACCCTCATGCGGTTCTTCCGACGAGGTGTAGTCGAAGTGGATGACTGTTGTCGCCATCTGGCGGGCGCCGGCGAGGAGCCCGGCCAACCGCGCCGCGAGTTGCCCGCTGGGGCTCGCATCCACGGCGACCAGCATCCGCTCGATCTGCGGCACGAACCCCGTCTCCTCGAATTCCTCGCGCTTGAGCCGCTCGGCTTCATCGTCGGTAATCGGCAGCCGGCCGAGCGCCCAACGCAGCAGCGGCGGCATCGACATCGTCGTCACCACCGCCATCGCGACGATGGTGGTAAAGAGGTTCTGATTGAGGACCCCCATCGACAAGCCGATCGTGGCGACGATCACCTCGGTCGAGCCGCGTGCGTTCATGCCGCAGCCGAGCGCCATCGACTCGGCCCAGCTCATCCCGCCAGCGCGGCCGCCGAGAAAGGCCCCGCCAAACTTGCCGAGGCTCGCGATCACGATCAGGCCGATTGTCAGCAGCAACAGATCGGTGTTGGCCAGCACCGCGAGGTTCGTTGTCAATCCGGCGAGACCGAAGAACACCGGCATGAACAGGGCGACGATCATGCCGCGCACCTGCTCGTCGATGTGACTGGTGAGGATCGGTGATTGGCCGATCAGGATGCCGGCAATAAAGGCGCCGAGCACGGTGTGGACACCGATCGCGTTGGTGGCCAACGCCATCAGCCCCGTGATCACGAGGATTGTGGTGATGACCGGTAGTTCGCTGATGAAGCGGTCGTTGGCCCAGCGGATCAGTCGGAACACGATCTGCCGACCGATGGTGAAGCTGATTCCGAGAAATACGGCCGTCCCCAGCAAGCTCTGGCCGAGCGCCCACAGGTCGATGGCGCCATGCGAGGCAAGGCCGAAGACGACCGACATGATGATCCAGCCGACCGTGTCGTCGATGATGGCGGCGGCGACGATGACCTGGCCGATGGTGCGGCGCAGAAAGCCAACCTCGCGCACTACCATCGCCACGATCTTGACCGAGGAGATCGACAGCGCGACCCCAAGGAACAACGTGGTGATCAGGCGCTTGCCCGGATCGGGCAGCATCGTGTCCGGCAACAATTCGCCGAGCAGAAAGCCGCACAAAAAGGGCAACGCGATGCCGAAGATTGAGATGCTGAACGCCGCGCGCCGCGAGCGCCGCACAACCGAAAGATCGGTCTCCATCCCGGTTAGCAGCAACAGTAGCAGAATGCCGAGCTGCGCCACCGCGTCGAGCATCGCCTTTTGGTCGGGGCCCACTGGGAACAGCGCCTGCTGGCCAGCGGGCCAGAGGGCACCGAGGGCCGACGGCCCCAGCACGATGCCGGCGATCAGCTGCCCCATCACCGCCGGCTGGCCGATACGCTGCATAACTTCGCCCATCAGCCGGCCGCAGGCGAGCAGAGCGACTATTTGGCAGAGGAAGACGATCTCGGAGGGGCCGTGCGCCTGACCTTCAGCGGCGTGCGCGGCAAACCACGGCGCGAGAACGAAGCCCGCGCCAAGAAGCGCCGACACCATGTTTCGCGCCCTAATAGCAGCCCGAGGATATGCCCTCACGTTCGGCCTATGGTTTACGGGCGAACGTGCGCGCCACCGGCGCCCAAGACCCCCAAAGTGCAAATGGCAAATAAAATCTCGGACACAAAGTTCCCCGGCGGCGTTCGATTGGCACAGCTGAAAAAGCAAGCGAGGGTCTCGATGGAGACACCGGATCTCGAAAGGCGCCTGGCCGCGATCGTCGCCGCCGATGTCGCGGGCTATAGCCGCCTGATGCATCATGACGAAGAGACGACGATGGCGCTGCTGTCAGCGCGCCGCGCGACCATCGACAATCTTATCCTCGGGCATCGCGGTCGCATCGCCAACACCGCCGGCGACAGCGTGCTGGCCGAGTTCGGCAGCGTGCTCGACGCGGTTTCTTGCGCGGTCGCCGTTCAACAAGCGATGGACATGGCCGACGCGGCGGAGCCGCAGCTGACGATGCGCTTTCGGATCGGCATCAATGTCGGCGATGTCATGGTGAAGGACGGCGACATCTTCGGTGACGGCGTCAATGTCGCCGCGCGGCTTGAAAGCCTGGCCGAAGGCGGCGGTATCTGCGTGTCGCGCGGTGTTCGCGATCATCTACGCAATCGGGCCAATTTTGTATTTGAGGACCTTGGCGAGCAGCTCGTGAAGAACATCGCCCATCCGGTGCGCGCCTTTCGGTTACGGATCGGGGAGACGCAAGATGCGGCGGTTTCCGAAATCGACACGCCGACGCCCGTGCTTGCCGCAGAAGAACACGGTGGCTCCGACGAGGTGGCGCTCGAGCTGGCTCTTTGGGATAGCGTCAAGGACGGCGGCCCCGAGGAATTGGGTTCCTATCTCGAGCACTATCCCGAGGGCACTTTCGCGTCACTGGCGCGTACACGACAGGCCTCACCCGCCGAGGCGGACCATGCCGAAGAGCGAGCGGCTGATCTCGACGCCGCGTTTTGGGAATCCATCAAGGACACGCAGACCGACGAGGAACTGGCGGCCTACCTTGAACAGCATCCGGACGGGCATTTTGCCTCGCTAGCACGGGCGCGCGTCGGCCATAGCAGTGCGGTCTCTCCTCGCATCGAGGCTCAGAGCGAGGCCGGCGAGCAGGCGGTCGAACTGGCGTTTTGGGAAGGCGTGAGTGACACCGACGATCCGGCCCTATTGAAAGCCTATCTTGAAAAATTTCCCGACGGCGAATTCGCGATCCTGGCGCGCGCCCGTCTCGACCAACTGTCCTCCCAAGCGGCGCGTTGATACTGGCCTATTTATCGCGCGGCAATCGTTGGATGCCTGTCGGAGGGAATATTGGCCTTCGCTTTCGCCAAATCCTCTTGGGCATTGTCCAGGTCCACCTCCGCCCGGCGCAGGTGGCCCTCGCCGATGCCGCCCTGCGTGGCAACTCTGTGCGAAACTCGCTTTGAGCTGGTCGAGCTCTTTTTCGCTCAAATCTTCCAGGGTCAGGAGGCGGTTGCGCGCCGTTGCGCTGGCCCGAATCAGCTCGTCCAGCTTGAGCTGCACGGCTGCCGCATCGCGGTTCTGGGTGTTCTGGATCAGGAAGACCATCAGGAAGGTCACGATCGTCGTGCCCGTGTTGATCACGAGCTGCCATGTGTCCGAATAGTTGAACATCGGCCCCGTCACGGCCCAGACCAGAACAATGGCAACGGCTAGGCCGAACGTTAGCGGCCGTCCGCACTGACGTGACGTCCACTGCGCGGCTTGAGAGAAAAAGTGTGAAGCGGGCATACGCGCCTCCCCAAGTTCAAACGGATAGTCGACGTAAGTCCCGCAGCAGGCGGCTCAGCTCGGTGTTGCAACAATCAGCGCTACCGCGGCCGATGGTGTCCTTCGATCGCGATCAGCACGGACTCCGGGTCTGCAGGTTCTGCCATCGCTTCAGCTTCACCGTCGCGGCGGTCGGCAATCTGGGGATGGTCCCGGCGGAGCTCTTCCAGCAGCGCCACGACCTTCGCGGTTTTTTGCTCATTGACCAGCGCAAGTTCCAAAGTGAGCTGATCCCGCCGTTGCGCCAGACGGTCCGCTCGCCGCTGCGTCGCGAGGATGAGCAGCACCAGGTAAATCGAAGTCAATCCAATCGCGCGATCCAGCCATACGGGAGGATCGGCCAGGCTCAATCCAAAGCTTGGTTCGATAGTTTTGCCAACAAGCCAAACCAGCGTGGCACTCACGATCACGATGAGCGTGACCGGATGTCCCAGGAGTTGCGTCGCACGATCCAGCAGCCGGTCAAGAGCGGTGGCTGCGGCATGGTGTTCGATATGAAGCTCAGCGACGGACCGTACGGATTTTTCAACGTGTCTTGGCAACCCATTCCCGGTGTGCGGTACGCCAGCCATGCAGATTATCTTTTCGGGGACAGCCCCGACCGTTGGTACGCCCGGTGTTCTGGTGCCCCGCAGCTATGGTCGTGGCGGGTATGATGACAGAGCCCCGACATTTCCTCAGTGCCAAATGAGAGCGAGGATAATGATGACGGGGATGGGCACCCCAAGAAGCCATAGAAGAATGCCGCGTCCCATATCGTTCTCCGGAGGGTTGGTCAGAGAACAACGACCGCAACTCTATGGCGTTCCCAATTTATAAATTTGTCCCGCAGGTCGTGATCCAAGCCCAAATACGCCGGAGAAAGGGCATCAAACATCAACCTAACCCCGCGCTCTCCGTAGTAATCGCCCAAAGCTACGATTTTCCTAAATTAGTAGCGCATGGGGATCAAAGCTGGCGAGCTCGGCCAACCTGAACGACTATGGCTCGGGTTCAGGCTAAGGAGCGGATGCCGAGGGGACGAAAGTTGCACGTCGTCCGGTGAGCAGCGGCGCACAGGCGACGTTCGACACGCGGTTCGCGTGCAGGCTGGCACGCAACGCTAACCTATTTTGTCACAAACTCGAAACCGGACGCGTATGGCGCGAACTCGTCGGGCAACTTTCTGAATATGACCGTGACAGCTCCAGGCGCCATTTCGATAGTGTGCGGGGTTCCATCCGCAAAGCCCGGAGGCAGCGTTAACTCGCGCGACCAGTTGCTGGCGAACCCCATTGGTTCGTCGGCACTTTGCACAAAAATCAACTCACCGCGAAGCACTTGATCAAATTTAATCAAAAAATTTGCCGCCGAATTGATTGTTAAAGTTCCCCTGTATTTGCAGCCGCCACTATCATATCCCTCAACTATGCCTCGACATATAGTAAAAACGCCGATTCCGAGTCCATTAAAACTTGAATAGACAAAGCCGTATGTTCCCTCCATCTCTGATCTCCTTTTTTTAAGACGCCTGTCAAAGGGCGTATTACGCGGCGTCGGCCACCGATTGGTCAGCGACGAGCAACACCGCTGCATGGCCCTGGATATGCCAAATACCGTCTTGCAGCAGTTCAGGCGTACCGGAGCCGCCGTAACCCAATGCCTCGCTGGTCCAGCGCAACCGCCAAATATGGTCCTCGACGGGCGCGATCAGCGGTTCGGCAATCGTCTGCAGCACCAAGTCCCGCCCAAGATTGACGAGCAACAGCCGGTCGGCACCGGCATTATCGAAATACCTCACCAGCCAGGCCTCGTGACTTAGCACCGCGGCGTCGACGGCTATAGCTTCAGTAATCTTCAATGCCCGTCGCAACAACAGCAGGTCGCGGTGCAGCGTGTAAGCATGGCAATGCCTGTCGCGTTCGCCATGGTCGAGGATGGAGCGCTCGAACGTACCGGCGTCCGTTGGGTCGTCGATCGCTGCCTGCATCTCGGGCGAGACAAGGCTCGGAAACTGTGAGAGGAACTCCCGGCGGCCGTTCGCAACCGCCTCCGCCAGCGGGTCCCCGTGGTCAGCGAAGAACAGGAACGGTGCCGACGCCGAGAATTCCTGGCCCTGAAACAGCATCGGGATCCCCGGCCACAGCAGCATGCAGGCGGTGAGCGCGCGCCACCGGCCGGGGCTGGTCAGCAGATGTCCCCGGGTGCCGGCTAGTGAGTTCGCAACCTGATCGTGGTTTTGTAGAAACGTCACGAAACGCAATGGTTTGAGGTCGAGTGCAGCGTGGCCGCGTGGTTGCTGCTGCCAGGCCGAGCGCTGTCCTTGAAAAAGAAAACCATGCCTGGCGAGCGTAACGAACTCCTTGGCTGAGCCCTCGTAGTCGCCGTAATAGGCCTCGCTTCTGCCGGTCAGCGCGACCTGCGCGCTGTGGTGAAAATCGTCGTTCCACATCGCATCGAGCCCGTAGCCGCCGCGCTTTGGAGCGCGTGTGAGCCGCGCCTCCTGACGCTCGTTTTCGGCGACGACGAAACTGATGCGCTCGCCGGCAGCGTCGCGAATACGGCGCGTGACCGCGGCGACAAGATGCTCGGGGGACCCGTCGAAAATCTGCTGTGTCGCATCGAGACGCAGGCCGTCAAAATGAAACTCGTCGATCCAGTATGCGGCATTTGCGATAAAGAACTCCCGTACCGGTCCCGAATTTGGCCCGTCGAAGTTAAGCGCCTGGCCCCATTCATTCGCGTAGCGGTCGGTGAAGTAGTCTGGCGAGAAGCTGGGGAGGTAATTCCCATCCGGCCCGAGGTGGTTGTAGACGACGTCGAGAATGACGGCGATGCCGAGCGCGTGGGCGCGATCGATGAAACGACGAAGATCGTCAGGACGCCCATAAAGCCGCGTGGGCGCGAACAGGGAGACGCCGTCATAACCCCAGCCGAAACGCCCGGAAAAATCGGCGACCGGCATCATCTCAATGCAGGTAACCCCCAGTTCGGCGAGCGCCGGCAGGTGCCGCATCGCCGCGTCCCACGTGCCTTCCCGCGTGAAGGTGCCGACATGGAGTTCGTAGATGACCAGATCGGCATGGGCCACGCCGCGCCACCCGGCGTCACTCCATGCGAACGTCGCGGCGTCGACGACTTCGGAGCTGCCATGCGGCCCGTCGGGTTGAAACCGTGATGCGGGGTCAGGCAGCAGCACATCCGATGTGTCGAGCTTGAAGCGATAGCGCGTCCCTGTAGCTGCATCGGCGATCAGGGCGGCGAAATACCCATTTGCTTCCTCTGCCAGCGGGTATGTCGGCCTGTCGTCAAGTTGAACAAAGACAGCGCTCGCCGCCGGTGCCCACACGCGAAAATGTACGCCGCCGGCCTCTCTGGGTTCCGCCCCGACCGGCAACCGCCGCGTGTTCACGCCGCCACGCACAAAGATTCGACACTGGCCATGGTTATCCCCGAAGTAAGGTGTTTGCCAACGCCGGTGCGGCAAATTCGATCCGGGCGAATTCTCGCTTCTTCGTGAGCCGATTGGTTATCGCGGCGTTAGCCTTCGAAGTGTCCCCAAGGTCTCACAGGCAGTCTGGAGAACGGCATGGCCGATGTCATTAGCGTGCCACACGAGGCAAACTCGGGGGATGCAATCCCGCGAGAATGGCTCGTTACCAACGGCCTTGGGGGCTATGCCTCGGCGACCGTCGCCGGCGAGATCACGCGCCGCTATCACGGCTTTCTAGTCGCCGCCCTTCCCTCACCGCTCGGTCGGGTGGTGATGTTGAGCGATCTGGTTGCCGAGATTGAAATCGACACTGGGAAATTCGTCACGCTGACCGGCGACGATTGCGTCCGTGATTTCACGCTCGTGTCGGGACTACCGAGCTGGCGCTACGCGGTCGGCGATGTGCTGCTCGAGAAATCGGTACTGTTGCCGTCGCACCATAACATTGTCCATGTGTCGTTCAGGCTGCTCGAAGGCGCGTCACGCATCCGGTTGCGCTTGCGGCCGCAGGTTCATTTTCGGCCGCTTGAGGAGCCCGTCAGCGCGCCGCTGCAAACCGGCTACAGGATTACCGCCCAGGGCTCGCTGTATGAGATTGCCGCCGGTACCGGGGAAATTCCGCCGCTGCGGGTGACGCTCGAGAATGCCGACGGAGCGACCTTCACCGCCGACGGCGGCTCCCAGCGCGAGTTGTTCTTCAAGACGGAGGCGCAACGCGGCTACGAGTTGCGCGGACCGGAATGGAGCCCCGGTTATTTTTCCTGTGAACTGTCCGGCAACGCGCCACTGACCTTGATCGCCGGCACCGAGCCCTGGCGCACCATCCTATCGCTCAAGCCCGAAGACGCACGCCGCTTTGAAATCGAGCGGCGCCGCCGGCTGATCGAAATGGCGCCGCCGGTTGCTCGCACGGGGTTTGCAAGCGATCTGGTGCTCGCTGCCGATACGTTCGTCATCACCCCTGTCGGCCGCGTTACCGACCTTGCCCGGGCTCGCGCGGAGGGCGACGATCTGCGCACGGTCATCGCCGGCTACCATTGGTTCACCGATTGGGGCCGCGACACGATGATCTCGCTGGAGGGCCTGACCCTATCCACCGGGCGTGCTGCGGAGGGACGGTGGATCCTGCATGCCTTCGCCCACTACGTGCGCGACGGGCTGATTCCGAACCTCTTTCCCGAGGGCGACACTCGGGGGCTTTACCACACCGCCGATGCGACGCTGTGGTTTTTTCACGCGCTGGGACGTTATCTCGATTACACCGGCGACGACGACACGCTGCGGCTCGTCATGCCCATTCTCAAGGATATCGTCCAGCGTCACCTGACTGGCACGCATTTCGGAATACGGGTCGATTCGCAGGATGGTCTGCTGACGCAAGGCGCCGAGGGCTACCAGCTCACCTGGATGGACGCGAAAATCGGCGATTGGGTCGTGACCCCGCGGCGGGGCAAGGCGGTCGAGATCAACGCGCTATGGTACAACGCACTGCGTCTTCTTGAGGGCTGGCTGCGCAAACTCAGCGATCCGGAGGCGGCGGAGATCGGCCGCCATGCTGATCGGGCGCAGGTTTCGTTCAACACCCGCTTTTGGCGCGACGATGCGGGCTGTCTTTACGACGTCGTCGATGGCGAAAACGGCGATGATCGAGCCTTCCGGCCGAACCAGATTTTCGCGGTGTCATTGGAGCACCCGGTCCTTGATGAGGCCCGGTGGGAGACGGTGGTTTCGGCGGTCAAGAAACGCCTGCTGACTCCGGTCGGTTTGCGTTCATTGGCGCCTGGCGAACGCGATTATAAGGCCCGGTATTTTGGCGATGTACGCGCGCGTGACGCCGCTTACCATCAGGGCACGGTGTGGGCATGGTTGATCGGTCCGTTCATTGATGCGTGGCTGCGCGTCCATCCAGGCGACACCACCACCGCGCGGCATTTTCTCGACGGGTTCGAAGCGCATGTTGCCGATGCCGGCGTCGGCACAATCAGCGAAGTATTCGACGCGGAAGCGCCGTATCGTCCGCGGGGCTGCATCGCGCAGGCATGGAGCGTCGCCGAGGTGCTCCGGTGCCTGGTGAAGACGGCACCCCAAGCATGTCAGACTTCGCAGACTTCGGTATGACGTCAGACGATAGGGGGAGGGGATCGCCTGTCACCGACAAGTGGATCGGGCTCTCAATCTGTGCCGCGCTGCCGAAGCGGCTTCCGTAGCCACGGCAACGGAATCTAGGCAGGTGCCACGCTCCGACCACCGCGACGGCCTCTTAGCATGTTTCGAACGGAGCGAAGCAATTCCGCCAGGCGAAAGGGCTTTGCAACAAATTCATCCAGCCGCTGATCGGGATCCGACGGCGGTTGCCCGCCCGACATGAACACGCAACGCAAGCCCGGGTACAAAGTGCGCGCCCTTTGCATCATTCGCACGCCGTCGAGGCCTCCGGGCAACGCAATATCCGTGACGACGAGATCGAATTCGGTATCTTTGATCCTATCGAGACCGGCGGGACCGGTCGCCGCCATGGTCACCCGTAGTCCATCCGCGATCAGGACTTCGTTTACGGTCTCGCGAACCAGCTCGTCATCTTCAACGAGAAGGATGGCTGCCTCTTCGCTTTCCATTTCTGCCACCATTCAAAAACATGTGCTACGCAATCGCCGACCAACGGTTTGAGGTTCCGGGAAAAGGCAAAATAACTCCCCAACGTACGAAAGCGAACGGAAAGACGGGAAAAACAAGACGACCGTGCGAATTAATTGAAGCGCCGCTTTGTAAGTGTTTACAGGTCGAAATACCCTAAATCTTACAATCCCTCACATTCTGACGCGTGCGAGTCGAATGCCGTTGCTTAATGCGCGTTAGCTTGCATTGAGATATCGCGGACTGATGCGGAGTTGAAGTTCTTGATGGCCCATTTTGCCGGTGCGTTCAAGCGAAACTCACTCGCCTTCGGTGCGACGCCCTCGCTCATCAACTGCCTCCAGCGAAATACCAGGCTGGGTGACAACCCATGACGGCGGGCAACATAGCTGACCGACATGCAGGGCTGCATCGTCTCGGCAACCACAGCCAACTTTCGGTCGAGAAATGGCGTCGGCGAGCAACACCGGTGATCACTTCGACTTTCGAGAACGTGTCGGACATAGGCGTATGCCTGGGTGTTATCCCTAGGCCCCTCCGGGCTAGTGCCCGTGTCCGGTCGAAACGGGGTGCACTCCACCCGTGCAGCAAGACGCTTGAGGATAGTCCTCCGCCAGATCATTCGACCGAGGCCGCTAACGGTACGAAACCAGAGCAGATGCTCGCGACGGCCATGAGGTCCTGTTTTCATGGCCTTTCAACGAGGCAGTCCCTGGCGGTATCGAGGCGTGTTCCTTTGGAGATCGTAGATGAACGCCCAACGGCCGGAGATAGGATCGAACAAACGGGGGCTCCCGGGCTGGCGTCGCCTTCTACCCTTTTTTGGTGGAGTTACGGCGCTTCTTCTTTTTGCAGGCGCACTCATTGTCCTGCATGGCCATGCGCATACGTTCAGGCCAGCCGAGGTGCGGCGCGCCCTCGTGAGCCTGTCGGGTTGGCAGCTGCTTGCCGCGTTAGGACTGGCCGTATCAAGCTACTCGCTATTAACCCTCTATGACGTGCTCGCGCTTCGTCACATTGGACGGACACTGCCATATCTGCGAATCGCACTCGCTTCTTTCATTGGATATGCCTTAAGCCACATGCTGGGTTTCGGTAGTGTCATCGGCCCAGCGGTACGCTACCGGATTTATACGCCGTTAGGGCTGACCGCCGGCGAGGTCGCCGAAGCCTCGGCATTCGTGGTCGTCACTTTCATTGCCGGAATTGGTGCTGTTTTTCCGCTCATTGTCCTTTGGGATCCATCATCTCTTGAGACGCTCGGAATATCTCAGCCAGCCGGTATTGCGATCGGCACGGTTGCTGCGATATTGGTGGCGGGCTATGTTGGAATAGGCTGGTGGATAGGTCGGCCGCTCCGCCTGCTGGGTTACTCGCTTGATCTTGTACGGCCTCGAGAAGCGATCGCCCAGGTCGCTTTGTCGGTCGTGGACTTGTTGCTCGTCGCCGCGGTGTTCTACTCCTGTCTGCCTCATGCTTTGGCCGTTGCGTATCCTTACGTCTTAGCGGTGTACGTTCTGGCCTTTGTGGCTGGAATTATCAGCCACGTTCCCGGCGGCCTCGGCGTATTTGACGCGGTTGTCTTGGTCGGTCTCAACGCCCGTCTTCCTGCCGATCAAATCTTCGCCGGGATCCTCGCGTTTCGGGTCATCTACCAACTGATCCCAGCGGTTGCCGCAGGCATGCTGTTTGCCGCGGTGGAGGCCGTGGCGGCTCGGCGGCTGTTCGCACTGACTGCGGAAAATATCGGTATTTGGCTCGACGAAGTCAGGCCAGCCGTGCTGGCAGCCTGCGCCTTCACCGGCGGTATCGTGCTGTTGTTCTCAAGCGCCCTGCCGGTGAGCGCCGCCCGCCTGCGCCTTGCGGAGACAGTGCTGCCGATTAGCGTCATCGAGACTTCGCACTGGGTCGGCAGTATCGTCGGCTTGCTGCTGCTAATTTTCGCGTATGACTTGCAGCAGCGGTTACGGCAGGCTTGGGGGTTCGCAGCAATGCTGCTAGGCACGGGGGCTGTGTCGCTGTTGCTCAAAGGCTTCGCATGGGAAGAGGCAATCGCGCTTGCGCTATTTCTCGTCGTTCTCCTGCCGGCGAGGAAGAAATTTCGCCGGTCTAGCCCGCCAGTTGACCAGCTTTACGCGGCCGCTTGGTTTGTCGCAATCGTCGTTGTGCTGGGCACCGCGTTTTGGCTTGGACTATTTTCCTACAGGCATCTGGACGATGCGGAGTGGATGAGCATCACGCTGTACGATAACGCCTCGCGTTTCCTACGAGCTTCGGCCGGAGTGGCTGTCGTCGCGCTTGGCGTGGCGAGCTACCGTCTAGTTGGCGCGCTGTGGGTGTGGCATGCAACTCGGGGTTGATCAGAGCGCCAGGTAGAGCGCCGGCGCCATGAAGGCTGCACCTACCAGCCGACATCGGACGCCACAAGTGAAACAGAACCAGGGCCCACCCACCTTGGACTTCGTCTTGGGCGACTTCTTGCCTGCGAACTCATAGAAGGACGACGGCAACTCGAGACATCGGCCGACTGGAAAACGTCGACCCTCGGATCCTAATTGATGACCGACGGGCGTTTCGGTTGGGCCGGCGGAAAACCCCATCGGAATTCGGTGAACTCATTGGAGCCGTCTTCAAGCCGGCGGATCACCGGGCCTGGTCGGTCCGCCAGATCTCGTCGTGCGGTTTGAGATTCGGGGCTGAGTTCGGCCATGTCACGGGTAAGCGGGTCTGGCTGAACGTCGCGAGGTAGTCCGAGTAGGGGATGTGGTTGCTGACACATCGAGGTCAACAAGTTAGGTCGTCGCCGCACTTCATTTCGGCGGTTTTTGTCCCAGCACCTTGTCGCTCTCATGGCCTTGCGGTTGGTCGGACGGCTTGGGGCGGGGCTCTTTTTTGGCGTTGTTGCCCTCGGCGAGTTCGCCCTTGTTGCCGACCGGGTTGTCGTAGGCCGGCCGATTAGGCTCGTCCGCCATCGCGCTCTCCTGTGCTAACTCCAGTTCAACACAAAGCGACGCCGAACGTTGCCGCACCTCCCGTGACAAGAAGGTACCGGTGCGGCGAAAGGAATGGAAAATTCCTAGAGCACTAACTCAGGGAGGTCGCCGTGGGCCGCGGGATTTTGCTTTGGTTCCTCGGGGTGCCAATCCCGATCATCATGCTTCTCGCCCCGGTCTGGCATTAAGGAGGCGACGATGGACACAGTCGTCGCAGAGGTTGCGGGCGACAGCGGCCAACGGGTCGGCTTCGTGTCGGCTACGTCTTGTTAATAACGAGCTGCCGTCTCGGCATAATTGAACATCGGCCCAGTAACGCCCCAGACCACGACGACGGCAACCGCCAAGCCGAAGGGCAACGGCGGTCCGCATTGGCGCGATGTCCACTGTGCGGTGAGAGAAAAAATTGTGAGCCGGCCATATGCGCTTCCCTCAATATTTAGCACTCGGTCGATCACCGCGGTCTAGCGTTTCTATCGAAATGGTTCGCCTCAGCGCGGTGGGCTGTGGGTTCGTTCTATCGCCGTCAGCACGGAGCCGGGATCAGCGGGTTCCGACATGTCTGCCGCTACACTGTCGAGCCGATCGGCAATTTGCGGATGGTCCCGCCGGAGTTCCTCCAGTAGAGCCACAACCTTTGCCGTCTTTTGTTCATTGACCAGTGCAAGCTCCTCAGGGTGAGCTGATCGCGTCTTTGCGCCAGACGGTCGGCACGCCGTTGCGTGGCGAGGATGAGCAGCGCCAGATAGATCGATACCAAACCAACTGATCGATCCAGCCAGGCGGGCGGATCGATCAGGCTCAATCCCAACTTCGGTTCAATCGTCTTGGCGGCGAGCCAGATAAGCGTGGCTCCCACGGCCATGCTTAATGTGACCGGATGCCCCACCAGCTGGGTTACGCCGTCCAATACCCGATCGAGCGCTGTGGCCGTCGCGTGGTGCTCGATATGAAGCTCGGCAACCGAACGCACGGACTCTTCAACATTTCGGGGCAATTCATTTACTGACGTCACGTTGCTGGCCATGCGTCGTTCTCGTTCTCGGCATGCAAACAAGAGCCTCCTGTGCTCGCGCGCACCACGGAGACTGAGCTAAACATCTAAAGTTGCTCTGTGGCCCCATTCGCAACGTCAGGCCGTGGCGGTGCGAGCTGGTCGCGACTTTATGTCGGCAGGGTTGTCTCGCTGACTTCTGTCGCGGCGCGAGTAGGCGTAGGTGAATTCGGCACCCAGTAGGAAGATCTGGTAGTAAACCCAGAATAACACGACGATCAGCGCCCCGGCCGCACCATAAGAGGAGGCGACCGCACTGCTGCCGATATACCAGCCGATTAGCGACTTGCCGATGGTGAAGAGGGCCGCCGTCACGATCGCACCGACCCAAACGTCGCGCCATTCCAGCTCGCGATCGGGCAGTACTTGTAGATGGCCGCAAACAGCAGTGAAATTAGAGCAAAGGAGATGACAAAATTCAGCGCCATGAGGATGAACTTCCCGAACGGCGGATAGGCATCGACGATGTGACCAAACGCAGAAATGGCGGCGCTAAAAACCACCGAGACCATCAACAGAAAACCGAGCGCTGCCACCAGACCCAGGCTCGCGGCCCGCGCCCGGACCAGGCGCAACACTGGGGAGCCCTCGAGCTCTGCCTTCCAAATGACGTTAAGCGAGGCTTGCATCTCGCCGAAGACGCCTGAGGCGGTAATCAGGAGCATCACAACTCCGATAATCGTCGCCAAGATACCCGCAGATTTATTGGATGCACTATTGATCGCGGTCTGCAGCATCTCAGCGCTTTGCTGTCCTAGTAGCCCGGTGAGTTGCACCGTCACGGCGTTCTGGGCGGCGTCATGGCCGAACACCAAGCCCGCAATCGCACTCACGATCAACAGCACCGGGGCCATCGAGGTCGCGGCATAGAAGGCCATGGCCGCACCATGACTCAAGGCGTCGTCGCGATGAAACCCGATACGGTTTCCTTCATCAGCCGCCAAACGCCGCCCATGGCTCTCTCACTTTTTCGCTGACGTCGCGTCGAGGTTTTACTGACCAGGGGACTTTGGTCCGGGGCCCGCTTGCCGCGGTGAGGAGGGCCACGAAGACCCCTCTGACGGCGATCCGGCCGACGGATGCGGGGAGCCCGATTGTGCCGATCCCGCGCCTTGCGCATCAGATTGGGGCGAGCTGGAGGTTTGCGGCGAGCCCTCAGCGCGAACCGCTTCTTCGCCGGCTTTCAGCACATCGTGCGCCACGTCCTTTGCGCTGCTGAGCAATTCACCACTGCCGGCCTTTTTAACGACGTCGGTGATGGACATATCGCCTGAAAGCCCTCGCGCCTCGGCACTGTCCTGTACGCCTTCGACCAGTTTTCCGGCCACTTCGCTGCCACGGTCGACGACTTGTTGCGCCAGACCGGTGGCGGTGCTCCGCACGGTACCAGCCAGATCACTCAGCGCCTCCTCTTCTGCCTCGGACTGCGGCACAAGCGAGCCCAAAAGCGCGCCAACCATCAATCCGACGCCGCCCAGCAAGATGGGGTTGTCGCCCATAGTGGCGAACAGATTGTTGCTCATCTGCTGGATCGTCTGAGCGCCGCTAGCGACTTTGTCAGCAGCATCGTGAACCATTCCGCCGACCTGGTTCGTCGCTTGGCCGACCGCCGCGGTTACTGTGTCCTTGACCGCATTAGCCTTATCGCCCAAGCCCTGAGCGGCCTGGGAAAGGCTGCCCTGGGTGGCACTGATCGCGTCTTGAACTCGCTGGCCAAATGACTGAGTGCTTTCGCCCGCGGTGCGAGTGACTCCCAAGGCCTTCGCTCGCGCTTCGTCGAGCCGCTCCCGGTAGATCACGTCATCGTCTTCCGTCCGACGAACCACCGCCGCCTCGGCACTGCGCAGATGTTCGTCGAATTCACCGATCGTGCGCCAGGAGGTACGGATCCCGGTCGAGGCCAGCTTTTCGTTCGTTGCGGGTTGGGGGTGCTGATTCGCAGCCATCAGCCACGTAAGGCCGATGCCGGTAAGGGCGGCCGGAAGAGGGTTGCTTTTGACGCTGTCGAGGAGGCTGCGCCCGAACTCCGCCCCCTCGCTGCCCCGGAAATACGTCATCAGGTCATCGAGGACCTGACCCGGGGACAGCCGTTCCTGCAACTCACTGAGGCGGGCGTCCATGCGGGAGCGGGTGCGCTCCAGATTATCTTCGATGCGGTTCTGTTCGAGAGCGGTCGTGTCAGTCATCACACGTGTTCCTTCAATATATGGGCGTCTTTCTCGATATTGGTGACCGACCGGTGTGGCGAGATCTCCTTCAGAGAGAGCTTGGAAAGTCCCGATGTGGCGAAGAGCCCGCCCACGCCTACGACGACTACGCCGATGATCAGCGCCGAAAGCCAGACCGGTAAAAAGAGGGCAAGGATTGCAGCGAAGCTTTGGAGCAGCACGACGAGTCCGGCAAAGCCCAGAAGGGCGCCGCCCAGCAGCCATACCGACGCCAGAAGGATGTGGTGGAGCTTCTGGTCGAGCTCGCTGCGTGCCAGCGCGATTTCACCCCGCACCAGATCCTGGATATCCCCGGCCAGCCCGCCGATGAGCTCCCCGATGCCGGGGGGACTTTCCGTGCGGACCGGGACCACGGGACCCGGCGGCATCAAAGGTCTAGTCTGCGCCATGCGCCACCTCCGGCATCTTGGGCAAATCGGCTTCCGAAGCACCGGCCACGACTGTCTTGCCAAGTCGCGCAGCACTAAACCCAATCGCCATCGCAGCGCCGACGAAGATTGCGGGATGGCCGCGGGCGAGCTCATCGAGCTTTCCGAGCAGGCCCTGTAAATCGTTGCCACGAAGGGTGTTGGCCAGAGCGCCAAGTTCGCCCGCGCCGCGCTCGACCATTTGAGCAAGCCAATCCTGGCCTTCGATATTTTCGGCAGTTTTGTGGACTGCGCCCGCCATCGCGTCGAGGGCGTCGGCGACCTCGCCTTTGCCGTCCTCAGCGGCCGCACCCAGGCGATCCTTAGCCTCGCCCGTCAGTGATGCCGCGCGGGATTGCGCATCCCGGGCAATATCGCTCGCGGCGGCGGCGATCTGTCCGCCCGCACCATTCGGTTCGGTTGGACTTTCCGCCGCGTATCCAGTTTTAATCTCTTGATCCATTCTGATCGTCCTCGCATAGCTTGCCGGCGCGCCGGCACCGCCGCCGGTCGCAGTCATTTAAAAACTCTCGTAGTGCAGCGGCCGCGAAATCTTCCGGCCGTCTCGTAACAACCGAACAAAAAGTCCGATCACTCGTTCCGCGCCGGACGAAATTCATTAAAAATAGACGATTTTTACTGCATCCGGAGTTGGGGTCCAATGTACCATGCCGAACATAGCTGTCGCACACCGCATTCGGAAGCGGAAGATGTTTCGTTCTAAATGTTCGAATGCCGCGACATCTTTTCTGGAAAGCTCTGAGTGAGTAAGCGTTAAGAAGACGCGGCAAAGATGTCAATACCTAGGTTAATCATCGAAATAAAACCCTAGGAGACGCCGGTATTCACCAGCATCCGGCGCCGCATTGGAATACAAGTCGGAACAAAATTCGTCACCTTGGGCGAAATCCCCACCACCAGCATTTCGGCGGCAACGCCAAAGCCCACCATCGGCTACTCGAAAGGGTGGCGGCAAACACTGCGAGGGGCCACCCATTACCGGGTCAGGCAGACCGGCGTCATCCTCGGCGGCTCGCAGTGATCACGCTGCATGTAAGGATCAATCCCTCCTGTCCGGCGTTTTGCGATCATCGCGCTAATTCCCTCCAGCATGGGGCACTTCAGGTGAAATCCACGGTCGCGATATTTGCAACGATTTTCGTCCTCACCGCGGGCCACCTCCAGGCGCAGAGCGCTAAGGAGGTACAAACCGTAACGCCGATAGCCGGCATCGATGACGCGGCATTGGCGAGAAGCGCCAGGGCTAGCAAGATAATCGGCAGCAAAGTTTACAAAGGCGACACCTCCATCGGTCAAATCGAAGATGTGTTGGTCGACCTTAATCACGGGACCACAGCCGCGGTGATCCTCTCGGTCGGGGGCTTCCTGGGTATGGGTGACAAACTTGTCGCGGTGCCAGTGACTGCCGTCAAGGTCGGTAGCGAGGCCAAATTCACAACCGACCTGACAAAGGAACAGCTAACCAGCAGTCCTGCTTTCGATTTTGCGAAGTTAAAGTAGCGAGAAAATATACTACCTGCGACGGACGGACCGGACCCATGGGTCTACTTTCTGCTGATTGTGCTGATCATTCTTGTCTTCGGCCGCGGCGGCTATGGCTATTGGCGTTATGGCCACCGAGGCGGGATGGGCATTGGCGGGATCCTGCTGCTCGTTTCGATCCTCTAGCTACTATCCGGCTACGGAAGGTTTTGACCTAGATACGGCGAGCGCACGCCTGGGGCCCGTGACACCCTGAATTTCAAGGTTCGGTTGCCCGATGTAGCCGCGTGCGAAGAGATTAAGCGTTGTCGCCGACAGGACGCGTTTAGTTAGGTCCAGCCTTCGGCCCCGGCTTTGGTAGCTTGGGTCGGTCGGCAAAGTCGCTTTTCAATTTCATCGGCCCGCCTATGACGCCAACCTTGAGTCACCGGCAAGCGCGAAGGCCCACATTGCGTGGCTGCGCTAACGGCGAGGAACAATTGACCGGGTGCAGGCGGCGCACTGAGAGGCACCGCCAGACGGCCCAAAAACGCGTGCCGTTATTACGGCCTCACCTTCCAGCACACCCGCGCGGCACCGCCTTACTCAAACGGCGTGAACTCGTGCCTCGCGCTTCCACAGCCGCAACTCGCGGCAACGGTCGATAAACGCCACCGCGTCTGCGGCGACCTTGAGCAAGATCACGCCTTCGTCGGGTTCGACGCCGGCTTTCTGGATCAGCGTCATCGCGGTTTCTGTGTGTCCAACGAACTTTGCGTGGGCGAAGGCGTCGCTGACGAAATCCTTCGCAGTGGCCTCGTTGGCGAGAAGCTTCGCACCGTCGGCCGACAGCAGAAGGACCACCGCGTCGTAAAGTACGGACGGGCCGCCATTCACTTTCTGCTGTGCGGAATGCGGCGTGCCGTCGCTATCGGTGAAGCCGCCGATCTTGGGCGCGATGAACTCCACCACGGCGCCTTCGTCGGCCGCGCCTTTCTCCAGCGCCGCCAGTAATGCGGCATCGGCCCCATCAGCCGCCAGTATGCCGAGCTTGCGGCCCTTAAAGCTCTTCGGCCCGTTCCTGGCGATGCTGAGCGCCGCCGAGGCGGGCAGGTCGGTGATTGGCTTGCGCGCCGGCTCTGCCGCTTTCGGCATGTCCTTCAGGCCGAGTCCGTTCGCCACCTTCGCGGCCAGCTCGTTGTCGACATTCATGAGGTGCGAGACCATTCGGGTGCGGATCGCCGGGTTTTCACATTTGCTCAGCTCGAAGACGAAGGCGTCCTTGATGTGGGTCTGCTCGGACTCCGTCTGGCTGATGAAGAACTGCCGGGCCTGACTGTAATGGTCGGCAAATTTTTCTCCGCGCACCCGCTGCTTTGGCGCCGTTATCTCCTCGGGGACGCTGGTGATGCCGCGCTCCGGCCGCTCGCGCGGGCCTTCGCCCCAGGAATTCGGCTCGTAATTGACCCGCCCCTTGGGATTGATCATCGCCATATGTCCGTCCTGCTGTAGCGTGTGGAACGGACATTTCGGCGCGTTGATCGGCAGATGGGTAAAGTTGGGGCTGCCGAGCCGCTTCAGCTGCGTGTCGAGATAGGAGAAATTGCGCCCTTGGAGCAACGGGTCGTTGGTGAAGTCGACGCCCGGCACGATGTTCTGCGTGCAGAAGGCGACCTGCTCTGTCTCGGCGAAGAAATTGTCGACGCAGCGGTCGAGCACTAGCCGGCCGACGCGGCGTACCGGCACTTGTTCCTCCGGAATGATCTTGGTGGCATCGAGGATGTCAAATGCGAACTTGTCGGCGAAATCGTCGTCGAACAACTGCACCCCCAGCTCCCATTCGGGGAAATCGCCGCTCTGGATCGCGTGCCACAGATCGCGGCGATGAAAGTCGGGGTCGGCGCCATTGATCTTGAGCGCCTCGTTCCATACCACGGATTGCAGGCCGAGCTTCGGCTTCCAGTGAAACTTGACGAAAGTCGATTTGCCCCGAGCATTGACCATCCGGAAGGTATGGACGCCGAACCCTTCCATGAATTTGAAAGAGCGCGGGATCGCGCGATCCGACATCGCCCACATCAGCATGTGCGTCGATTCCGGCATCAGCGATACGAAGTCCCAGAAATTGTCGTGCGCGCTCTGCGCCTGCGGGAAACCGCGGTCGGGCTCCTCCTTCACGGCATGGACCAGGTCGGGGAACTTCATCGCGTCCTGGATGAAGAAGACAGGGATGTTGTTGCCGACGATGTCCCAGTTGCCCTCCCTGGTGTAAAGCTTGACCGCGAAGCCGCGCACGTCGCGCGCGAGATCGGCGGAACCTTTGCTGCCCGCGACGGTCGAGAAGCGCACGAAAGCCGGCGTCTTCTCGCCGGCGCGTTGGAAGATGTCGGCGCTGGTGATGTCGGCGAGCGGCTCGTAAGTCTCGAAAAAGCCATGCGCGCCAAAGCCTCGCGCATGGACGACGCGCTCCGGAATGCGCTCATGGTCGAAGTGAAAGATCTTGTCGCGTAATACGAAGTCTTCGAGCAGCGTTGGCCCACGCGCGCCGGCTTTCAGCGAGTTCTGGTCGTCGGCGATCGGCGCGCCCTGCTGCGTCGTCAGCACATCGACGCCGCGCCCGGCCGTCTGATGGGTCTCCCCGCCAGCCCCGCGTGCGATTTCAGCATCCGCCAGTTTTGCTTTTGACAGAGATTGGGATCGCCTGGTCGAGTTCATTAAATTATCTCCAGAGCAGGGGCGGCCGAGCGCCGCAACTGCTGCGACGATTAGTCGGCCTGGAAAAAACCACGGTTGCGGGTCACGGGTTCCGGCGGCGGGCGACAGCTAAACGAACCACCCGCGGCGGCGGGGAGAGGCACCCCAGCGTTTGTTCACTCTTCCCCTAGAGCCACTTTGGGCGCCCCGATCCCTGGATTCCGATCTCTTTTGTACCAGTGGCGGCGGGCGTAGCGCGAGCGAAGTGATGAACAGTAGCTCGCGCCGAATGCTGTACGTGCTGGACTTTGTTGTGGTGCTTCACTCGCCTTCTCACGCAAACGGGATTTGATGCGCCCCTTGCTACCGTGCAGCGGTCGATCAGCGGCGGCAACGCGCCCACGTGAATCCAAGCGCCGCCGCCGTTAAGACCGACAGCCAAGGGTTCCGACGGATTTTGTCCTCGATTTGGTTCAGAACCTCGTTGGCGTGACCGCCGACTTGGCTCGCCTTGTCAGCAATCGCATCACCGGCCCGCTGTGTCGCGCCGCTTAGGTCGCTCACTGGCTCACCCTCAATCTGTGTGTCACCGCCAACAGCCAAACGAAACTATCGTTCCTGGATCACCTCGTCCGCCGGAACGTGTCGGCCTTCCTTGATGTTCTACGTGTCTCTAGAACAAGGAAATGCAAAATGAGCGCAAACATACCGCGTAGCGGCGACGTTGCGACCGACGAAACCGGAACTTTGATTTCAGCTGACAAAGTGACGGGGACGAATGTCTACAATCGGCAAGGTGAAAAGCTGGGGTCGGTTTACGACGTGATGCTCAATAAGGCGACGGGACAGGTCGCCTACGCAATCATGTCATTCGGCGGCTTTCTCGGGATGGGCGAAAGCTATCATCCGCTGCCCTGGCGGGCATTGAATTATGATACACGCCAGGACGGCTATGTGGTGGACATCGACCGTGGGCGCCTTGAGGGTGCTCCCAATTACACCGCGACTGACGCGCCGAATTGGTCCGATAGGGCCTACGGCCAGAGCGTTGATCGATATTACGGCTACTAGACCGGAAGTACGCTGGAAACAAACCCCGCTCTTCACCGGGCGGGTTTTTTTTTGGCCCAAGCGTCTCCGAGGACTAATTAAAACCAACAGTTAAATAGCCTTTCAGGACAGTTCGCCAGAATGGAACGCGAACGAAATCTGCTCGTTTCCTGAGCACAAAACTCAGGAGAACGTCATGGGCTACATCCTGCTCTGGCTGTTGGGCCTTCCTATTCCGATCATCATCATCCTTGCCCTTCTCTTCCACTGAGGGAGGCTACAATGGTCGATACAGTCGTTGTCGAAGTGCCGAGCCAAACCGGTCAATCCGTAAACGTTTCCGGCACATCGTGGGGAGCCATCCTAGGCGGGGCCTTTGTTATCGTCGCCATATCCCTTCTACTTCTCGCCATAGGTGCAGGTTTCGGCCTCTCAACAGTTTCGCCTTGGCCGGGCGTCGGCGTGTCGGCCACCACCTTCGCCGTGATGACAGCGATCTGGTTAGTGATCGTGCAATGGATCTCATCCGGCATCGGCGCGTATGTGGCCGGACGGCTCCGAACCCGATGGACGGGCTTGCATACGCAAGAAGGCCATTTCCGCGATACCGCACACGGCATCATGGCCTGGGCGGTAGCCGCCGTGCTCAGCGCGGCAGTCCTGACCGGCGTCGCCTCGGGACTGGTTGGAACCGCAGCCACGGTGGCCTCAGGAGCCGCGCAGGGTGTGGCTCAGAACCCTGCCACCGCGCCGTCGCCCTATACGCTTGACACGTTGTTCCGAAGCGACAAGCCCGATGCGGCGGGTCAGGACCCGAGACCGCAGGCCTCGCGCATTTTGGCTTCAGGATTATTGCCGGGCAGCGATGTCTCCAATGATGACCGGACCTATCTGGCGCATCTCGTCGCGGCCCGCACCGGCATCAGCGAGGGTGAGGCGCAACAGCGAGTTAACGATGCGATCACTAAGTCCCGTCAGGCCGCGGATGCCGCACGCAAGGCGACCCGTAATCTCGCCATCTGCATCGGCTTCTCCATGTTGATTGGCGCGTTCATCGCGGGGGTTGCTGCGAAGATTGGCGGACATCATCGCGACGCGCTCATTGCCCGCTAACCGACAGAGGAACGCATCACTCTGGCTGCGGTTCTACCCTTACCCCCTAGACGCCGCAGAGGTCGAGCATGCCAACCAATGCAAAGACGAAGGTAAGACGGGCCGCACAGCGTAAGTCGCGGTCAGGCGCTCCGCCGGACTCCGCTATAGCGCTTCTGAAACAGGATCATCGGGAGGTCGAGGAATTCTTTGAGGAATACGAAGAACTCGAAGACGACAACGCCAAGGCCGAATTAGCCGAGAAAATCTGCCTGGCGCTGAAGGTCCACACCCGGATCGAGGAGGAAATTTTCTACCCCGCCGCACGGAAAGCCACGGGGGACGAAGACCTTCTCGACGAGGCGCTGGTCGAGCACGCCGGGGCAAAGCACCTGATCGGTGAGATCGAGGCGATGGAAGTCGGCGATAATCTCTACGACGCCAAAATCACGGTTCTTGGCGAGCAGATCAAACACCACGTGAAGGAGGAGGAAGAAGAACTCTTCCCGGAAATCGAAGAATCCAAAATGGATGTGGTCGCGATCGGCAAGCAGTTGGCGGCGCGCAAGTCCGAGCTTATGGCCCAATCGGGAATGATGGCGGAGGCCAAATAATCCCGGCGCGGCCACCAGGACGCCGAATCGGCGTCAATAAGCTACGACGACACCGTAACCCAGAAAAGGAATTTCAGATGGCTCAATCGACGAAGCATCCTTCGCAGGAGCATCATCACAACGCTGCTGCTGCTCACCAAGCCGCTGCTCATCACCATCATCAAGCGGCGCATCAGCATTCGCAGGGCAAGCACGACGAGGCGAAAGCCCACGCGGCCTCAGCGCACGAGCACAGCGAGGCCGCTCACAAGCATTCGACCACCGCACACGGGCACTCGCACAAATAGCCTGGACTGGAGAGCCGGCTGTCCACTGGGGGCAGCCGGCTTCTGGGGGGAGGCCGCCGGGAAGACCCATGTCGGAAAGGACGCAGGAACGCGCTCCCACATCTGTCGCTGCTATCTTCGACCACTTCCTTGGAGGCGGTGCTATTGGCAGCGCCCGGATTATTCAAATGCTCGATCGGATCAATAGTCATCTGGGCCTAGAGCAGCACCGGGACGCCGACAGCCGCGAGATGAACCAGCACATTGCTGTTGAGCATCTGGTCGACGAGTTAGATCGACGGATGACCGACCCTAAGGCATAGCCCTCGCGACGACGGCTTGTTCGGGCAGCTGTCGCGCTTAGAGCGGTTTGCGAAAAAGAGTTTCGGAGCGCTTTCGCATGCTATCCGCGGCGTCGGGATCTTTCGAGAAAGAAGCGGACCATTTCACGACTTGCATCAGGTCCGCGGGGATCGGTGTAGGACCCAGCGGGACTCCCACCCGACCAGGCGTGCCCGGCTCCATGCAACACCCACTGCTCGAGGACAGGACTGCCGCCTCCATCCGCGTGCACGGTGCGCGTATATCTGATGCCTCCCGCAGATTGGCCGTGACTTATCGTCTGGTGGAATTTCATATCCCCCTTTGACTGCGCGATGATTTGGTCTCCGTTCAATGGGCTCACCGTATTATCTCGGTCACCGTGAAACACTATCGTCGGTAGGAGCGGGCGTGTTGCCAGGGGCAGTGATCCACCGTGCCGCATCGCGGAGAAGGCTGACGGCAAGTCCTTTGCGGCCCCGCACGCGAGGCCGGAATGGACGCAGATCGCGGCATACAGATCGGGATAAGCTGAACCCATTATCGCCGCCGCAGCGCCGCCAGCCGATAGCCCCGCGATAAAGACGCCCGTTGGGTTGACGGCGAAATAACCCATGATTTGTCGAGTGATTCCTGCGATCAGAGAAGGCTCGCCCGTGTCCCGGAGCTGGTCTTCGCGATTGAACCAGTTCCAGCACCTTGAAGAATTCGCTGTCGGCGATTGCGCCGGATAGGCGACGAGGTAGCTTTGCTCTTCCGCCAATTCGTTCATTCGCGTGCCGGCGGCGAAGTCGTCAGGGGATTGCTTGCACCCGTGCAGCATCACGATCAGTGGCAGCGGTTCTCCGCAATAACGGCCTGGGACGAAAAGCTTGTACCTTCGGCTCCCAGCCTGATTGACATATGCGTGCTCCTCGAAGCGACCTCCGTCCGGCAACGGTGTCTTGGCCGCCGGGGAGTGATTACCGGCCAGCCCAGCGAGCCCCAAAGAGCGGCCCCGACCGCCAAAGCGATCAAGCAATTCCTGCAACGCAGGCGGCATGTGCGTTAGGGCTAGGCCTTCGGCCAGAGTCGCATCGTGTTCCTGTGTATCCATCCCGGGCGCGGTCCAATGACCCCCGACCTGCGGCGGCACCATGTCTATCACTTGCCCGGCGGGCGCCGCCGTTCTCGTCGACTTACGCCTAGTCCTCTTCGAGACTTCCGACGATTTTACATTTTGAGGCAGTCCTTGCAGGAGCGCTGTCGCCTCTGCCAATCGCCCCGCGCTCGTCAGGCGAAGCGCCTCGCCCATACGTACCTTCCGATCCGAAGTCACCTGATTGTTCCTTTGTAAAAGCGAGACGAGCGAGGGCACGGAGCTATCGGATGCGATCACCCAAAGCCGACCTCACCGCAGGACTGACCTCCAGTGCTCCGAGGACGTGTATTGAGGAGATGGTTCGCAAAGCCAACTCCGGCGAAACGTCGTCGGCGATGCTAGCGAGGCCGAGAACCTGGATGTGAAGTGTCTCACCGGCGGCCTGTACGGCTTCCAGGTCGTGGCGTGTGTAACGCCTGAGTCCAAGCTGCAATTGATGTCGAGCGATCAACTGCTTCACCGCATCGCCGTGGCGGTCGAGCTGATTGCGAATGGCCGTTCGAATAAGATCAGTTCGATTGGAATAAAATCCCTCCTGCACGAGGAGATCGATTTGCCCCAGGTCTACGCATCCGAGGTTGATGGTTATTTTCTCAGTATCGGCTGCCTTAGGCCGCAGTTCGCGAACGTTGTTGGTCATCATCTTCCATCTCAATGCCATCCATGTGGATGGTAAATTGGAGACGATAGCAGATTTTCAACCCCGGCCCGCGATTTAGGGGCTTCCCTTGTCGCTCGTTCAGACCCGCCCCCGGCATTTAAAGATTTCAACTGGAATTAGCCCATCATCTCGGTGGTTCGTTCTGACGTTACGGTAGCGCGCGGAGCGCACGGAAAAGAAATGGCTACCCCTGGCCGAAGATGTGTTTGCATACTCAAGCGGTAGTTGAACGCCGCCGGCGCCGCTCGTTCCGCTATTTCAGCGTCCCGCGCGTCGCGTGGCAGCGCCGCTCCGACGACATCGGATGAGCCGTTCCCGAGACGCGTTAGCCCGATCGGTCGGCGGGGCTCCCCCCGTATTCCGCGCATGTGCACACCGTCAGTGGCAATCATGCAGAACCGCTAACTCTCCAAACTAAAACTGGAAGATGGTGCGAAGGCCCAGGACGGCGGCACTGCCGATCTTCTGACCGGGCGAATTGGGGTTGGCGATCCCGCCTCTGGGGTTTGTGATGTACTGGAAGTCGGGCTGCAGCTGCCACCACGGGTTCAGGGTGAACTGGTAGGTCAGCTCGACCACGGTTTCCGTCGAGCGAACCGGAGGAAACACGCCGGTCGCTGCAACATCCATGTCGAGCAGACGGGCCGCATTGCTGATCCGGGCGTAGCCATAGGCGAGGCCGACCGTGTCGTTCGGCCGCCCAAACGGCCCTTTGTACTCGACACCGGTATCAAAATAGGGTAATAACATACTTGACTCAGTAAGCGCGCTGCCCTATCTTTAGGGCATGAAGACCGAAGCTCCCATCCCACAGCCTCAGACGCTCATTGAAGCCATCCGGTATTTCGGCGACCCGGATGTGGCGCTGCGCACCATGGTTGAGTTGCGCTGGCCCAATGGCGTGCATTGCCCTACGTGCGGCCGCACCGATCCGCGCTTCATTGCGACGCGCCGTATGTGGGAGTGTAAAGAGCGGCATCCCCGGAAGCAGTTCTCTGCCAAGGTCGGCACGATTTTTGAAGATAGCCCAATCGACTTGGGCAAATGGTTTGCGGCGATCTGGATGGTTGCGAACTGCAAGAACGGCATTTCCAGCTACGAAATGCACCGCGCTCTAGGCGTGACGCAGAAGACAGCTTGGTTCATGGATCACCGCATCCGCCTCGCGATGAAGACTGGCTCATTTCTCAAAATGAGCGGGGAAGTCGAGGCAGATGAGACGTTTATCGGCGGCTTGGCAAAGAATATGCACAAGCATGATCGCGCCCGGAAGATCAAGGGGACCGGCGGTTCTGGCAAGGAAGCGGTACTCGGCATCGCCCAGCGCGATAGTGGGGATGCGCCGAGCCGGATCAAAACAGTTCATGTCCCCAACGTGCGCCGCAAGACCCTCTCTCCGGAAATCCGCGAAGCCGTCGAACCGGGCGCAACGATCTATACGGATGCTCTGAAATCCTACCTCGGCCTCTCCAACGCCTATACGCATGAGACCGTGGACCATGCGATTGAGTTCGTGCGGGGCAACGTGCATACCAACAACGTCGAGAACTTCTGGAGCTTGCTAAAGCGGACGCTGAAGAGCACCTATGTCAGTGTCGATCCGGTGCATTTAGGGCGCTATCTCGATGAGCAAGCGTTTCGGTTCAATGAGCGCGAGGACAACGACGGCGGCCGCTTCCGCAAGGTCGCGTCATCCGTCGCCGGAAAGCGCATCACCTACAAGGAATTGATCGGGGATGGCGGAACGCCAACGACGCACTGAGAGAAGCAACGCCAAGGGCGCGGACGGCGGCGAGGCCGATTCGGCCGACGCTGCCATGGAGAGATTTAAGCGCCTCACCCGGCAGTTGCTACGTGTCCCCCGAGAGGAATTGGCTGAAGAGCAGCGGAAATCTGCGGAATCACGCACTAGGAAGCGGCGGCAAGCCGGTTAGGGATGCCGAGCGCATTGCGTTATGGTGCGATATGCTTGACCGCATCCCCAATCTGCGCGATTATCGTGGTGTGAGCTGGAAACCAAACCAGCCCCAGGGTGGTCTAGACCCACGGGGCCGGCCCGGTTTTCGGTGTTGATGCCGAGAAGCACCCCGGTCATCAACGCGGACGTCGGGCCAAGAGATGCCACCGACGCCGTGCAACTCGCACGGTGGAACTATGGCACAACCCCGTCTTCCGTTCAAGGGTTGCCCTTGAAATGGGAGATTTCCCATGCCGACAAAGAGCCGATTGCCGCGTCCCAAGCGACGCGACGTTCGCGTTCGTGTCCGCAAGGTTCGCCCGCACTTACGCCTTTGAGCGTAGTGTAGGCGTTCTGTCGTAACGTCGCTCGGTTTCCGGTCTAGCGATGGCAGCCGCAAGCCGAATCACCCCTTAATCAACCCCTAGCCGCGCGAGGCCGCTATAAATGCGGCCCGCGCAACTTGGAGGAACAAAATGCCTGATGGTTCTTTTAATCCGAATCCAGAGCTAGAAATTACGGAAGCGGCTCCCTCATCTGAGGCGCCAAAGGACTCCCGCGACGCATCTACGATCGGCTTCCCATATACGGACTTGAAGGTAGCAATAGAGGCTGCGCGCACCATCTTGAAGGCTGGCGCAGTGCCGCTATCGCGCGACCAGCTTGCAGGTGCATTAGGGCAGCAGGCCGGTAGTGGAAATTTCTCCATTAAAGTCGGCGCCGCCCGCATGTTCGGTCTCGCGGAAACTGTAGCTGGGAAATACCAACTCACCCGGCTCGGCTTCGACATTCTCGATGCGAACGAAACGCGCGTTAAGGTGGCAATGGCTAAGGCATTCCTCAATGTGCCCCTTTATAAGCGGACTTATGATGAATTCCGTAACGGACAGCTTCCGCCCCGCCCCCATGGATTGGAGAATGCGTTTGCCAGCTTTGGCGTTGCTCGAAAACAGACAGATAAGGCGCGGCGCGCATTTGAGAACTCGGCTCGGTTGGCAGGATTTTTCGACCATGGCAATGACAAGCTGGTTGAGCCTGTGCTTGGACCTATAGGAGACCGGCCAGCGACCATGAGTGCTGAAACCGCTACACCACCTCCACCAAGTCCGCCGCACAGTGCGGTAACGATGCCCGAGGCGACAGAACATCCTTTCATAAAGGGATTGCTGCTCTCGCTGCCGAAACTTGGCGATCAATGGGACGCCGATGGTCGAATGAAATGGCTCAAGACTGCGGCAGATGCGTTCGATTTGATGTACCAGGGCAGCGGTCCAATCACGATCCTTCCGCCAAAAGGCATCACCTACACTAAGCGCATCAAGCCGATTACAAACCCTAACGAGTAAGCCAAGCTGGCAGTGGGATCGCGTTCGCAATGCGAGCGCACTCTGCTTTATTACTGAGTCAAGTATGTTATTACCCAAAATAGAGATCGACGAGATTGCAGTCGCCCGGTGCGCCCATCACGCGACCGAAGAAATTCCAACCGGTGTCGTCCTGCTCGTCTTTCGCCGGAAAGATTGGCTGATCGATAATGGCGTAGACGCTGTAATTGTTGGCGAGCAAACGCGGCATGCCGCTTGACAGTGGGCTCGCCAGCGACACGCCATTGTTCGCGAAATGCTGATCCGGAAATTTCTCGGAGTTGTACCAAGCGCCAAGCCGGTAGGTGCCGTTCTTGGGAGAGTTGTCCGGGTTGTAGCGGGTCTCGAAAATAGCGAACACGCCGTCATTGACGCGGAAGGCCGTGCCGGAAAGATCGAGGCGCTGCGGGTCCGGCGCTCCCGCCGGCGCTCCGGTTGGGCTGCCGTTAAAGACACCGGCGAAAAAGGTCAGCGCATCGACAATCTGAATATTGCCAGCGGTATCGAGGCCGATCGCACGACGCGGCTCTACGAGCTGTGGTACGAGCACCATTTTTGGGACTGGCTGCGCATCCGGCTTGGTCAACAAAGCGCCGGCCAGGAATTCCTCATCTCGACCAAATGGCATCGATCCGGAAGCGTACCGCCGGCGTCCCTAGCGGATAGTTCGGGCCGCCTGATGGCAGGTCGGTGCCGGGCAGGGTCGGCCAGCCGAGGTTACACCCTCGTAGATGGCCCCAGGGCGAATGCTCCCGGTGACATTGCCCAGTATCTCGCTGGTCTCGGTAATCCCGAAGGTCACGCCGTGGTCCAGCATCCACGCGCGCAACCCGCCGATATCGCCGAGTAGGCTGAAGCGCGACCACAAATCCTGGTCGTCGTTTTTCCAAGCGTCGGCACCTGCCTTGTCTTTGGATCCTTGCTTGTCGCCAGATCCGTCTTTGTCACTCCCTGCCTGCTTGTCGCTCGCACTCTTTTTTTCTCCGGACTGCAAGTCGGGCGAGCCATTGTCAAAATCGCCGGGATGCGCGGCGGGTAGACCGCTGCCGGCAGCCCATGCGTTGATGACGGGAACAAACCCTTGCAGCAACACGAGGACGACCGCGGTGTAAACCAGCCGCGGTGTCGCGTCTCTGACGGCGCGCTGGCCAGTCGCGATGCCGTTCATGAGTCCCTGTTTCTAATGTCGACTACCGAACAATACTTTGTATCAAAATGTTGCGATGTATCTGCTCAGGTATAACTGTAATGTACGTGTAATTATTTCAACATCTCTACGCTATAGCCCCGTGGATCGTTGCGCAATCGCAAAGCGTTTGCGTGCGCTTGATTTACCCAGGATGGATGAATGTTAGTCGTAAGGGACGCACGGCGCACACCGGGACCCGTCGATGAAGCCTAACGTCCCAATCAAATGATTTGCGGGCTGGACGCTTTTCCGCCAGCGACGTTGATCCAATTGCGCCGAGGCGGAAGCATGCCGCCAGGGGGACATCGTGATGGACGTCAATGAGACGGCAACGACAGGAGCCCAAGAGGCGGCTCGCGTCATGACTTTAGGGGCGCGTGAAACGCGGGCACCGGTGGAGCTGCCTGCCGACATTCGGGAGGGCGCTCCAGACCTTGCGCCGGCGACGAGCGAGCGGTTGCTGTTCGGCCTTTTACTGGTCGGGGGCGGGCTCTTGCTGCTCGCAGTGCTGACGGCCTGTTACGTCGCGTCAGAGATCGTTCTGCCAATCGCGCTGGCGTTTCTGCTTATGCTGGTGCTCCGCCCGGCGATGCGCCTGACCGAACGCTGGCACATTCCCCGCATCGTGGCCGCATTGACACTGCTCGCTTTGCTTTTCGGCGTGGCAGCAATGCTGGCAACGGTGCTGTCCGCGCCGGCGGCAGGATGGGCCGAGAAACTGCCGACAGCGCTACCCAAGCTGCAAGAGCGGCTAAAGTTCCTCTCTGAACCCATTGCGGTTGTTCAGAGGGTCATCAGTCACGCCGAGCATCTGGCACAACCCGCCGCGGCTGAGTCGGTGCCGGTGGTTGCCATCGAGGGAACAAACGTACCGCAGCGGCTGCTGAGTGTGATCGGCGGTTTTCTCGGCAGCCTGCTCGAAACGATCGTCGTGCTGTTCTTTCTGCTGATGTCCGGGGAAACGTTCCTGCGCCGGCTAGTTGAGGTGCTGCCGAGCTTCCGAAACAAACGCCAGGCAGTTGAAATATCCCAACAGATCGAGAGCGATATCGCCTCTTATCTCCTGACAATCACGTTGATGAACCTGGCAGTTGGTGCCCTGTCGGGCTTGACCGCCTGGCTCTGCGGGCTTGGCGACCCGATCCTGTGGGGCACGCTGGCGTTTCTGCTGAACTTTGTGCCGGTGCTGGGCCCGACGGCAGGGGTCGCCATCTTCTTTGTTGCCGGGCTTCTGTCGTTCGACACGCTGTGGCGGGCAATCGTTCCCGCCGCCCTCTATCTCGCGATCCACATCATCGAAGGTGAAAATCTGACGCCCTGGCTGCTGGCGCGCCGGTTCACGCTGAACCCGGTGCTGGTCATTATCTCACTGGTGTTCTGGTACTGGATGTGGGGAGTGCCAGGCGCCATTCTCTCGACACCGATGCTCGCGACGCTCAAGATCGTCTGCGACCGAGTTCAGCCCTTGTCAGGCCTCGGGCATTTTATCGAAGGGTAGCAACGACCGACCGGCGCCCCCCGCTTTGGCTCTAAACAAAAAACGGCTGCCGAGCTAACGGCAGCCGTCAATTCGTGATCAGGTGAACTCCCGTTGTGCGGCCTTATGACTTAGTGTGGATCCAGGCCGTCTTCTGCTTGTCGAACGTCAGCCCCGGAGCCGACTTGAGCGCGTCCTTGGTCCGTTATCGCCGAGGATGACGTCGTCGACCGTGCCGATCTTGTCTTTCGGTCGCGCACGTGGCGCCGCTTCGTCCGGTCGGTATTCATGCTGCTAATTTCCCTCATGCGCTGGCGAGGAGCCCGTGCCGCTCGGGAGTTATTTCGTCTATTTGCTTCTGAAGGCTGCGGACCTCGTGCCAATTGGCGTCCTGACATGCTTCGTCTCGACGGACATGCAGATCGATGAGACGATCGGACATCTCTATGGCCTGAGCGCGTTCTTCAGGGAATCGAGCAGCAAACTCCGGTGCGGCGAAACTGTTCCGGTTAGGCTCAGGGGATGGCCAAGATGCATTCACCGCCGACCGCAGGCCTTGTCTAATCGCCCGGCGCAGACGTTCGCGTTATATGGCCTGGCGCGAGGTTCCAAAATCATCATTGTCGCTCTTCAGAACACGGCGACCGCGCCCCGCGACTGCTCCGGTCGGATATCAAGCGCGGTGCCGAACCCCTTGGAGATCCCCATGATACTGTTAAACGGCCTCTTGAAGCTGAGAGCCGAAGGAGACGACGTGCTGATAAACCTTCACGTACTCCTCAGCCATTCGCCGCGCTGTGAAACGCCTTTCGAATGCTTGTCTGATTTGCGAACGATTGAGACGGCGCAGCATCGAGACGGCCTTGGCCGCGGCTTGCTCACTGTCGACGATGAACCCGGTCACTCCATCCTCGATGACCTCTGGTACCGAGCCGTTAGGATAGGCGATAACCGGTGTGCCGCAGGCCATCGCCTCGATCATCACCAAACCGAACGGTTCCGGCCACACGATCGGGAATAGGAGCGCTGCGGCATTGCCGAGAAATTCCGCTTTGTCGGACTCGCCAATCTCCCCAACAAACTCGACATGCGATGCGCCGAGCAATGGCGCAATGCGATCCTCGTAATATTGCTTGTCGGCATTGTCGATCTTCGCTGCAATCTTCAGTGGGAGGCCGGAGAGCGCGGCAATGCGAATCGCCGCATCCGGGGCTTTTTCCGGTGCAATTCGTCCGAGAAAGGCGAGATAGCCACCGCTGCCGAAGCCCGGAAGAAGCATGCGCTCCGGTAGGCCATGCGGCACCGTTGCCACATAATTTGCGTGTGGAAGCGGTCTACGCTGCGCATCGGAAATCGACACAATGGGAACATCGTCAAACAACTCGAAGATCGAGACAAGCTCGGGGAGATCGAGCCTCCCATGCAGCGTCGCGAGGAACGGCACCTCAGTACGCTGTAAGAAAGGATAGCCCAGATAGTCGAGATGGAGATGGACGATGTCGAACTCTTCGGCACGACGCGCCACCGTCTCCAGCATTGATACATGCGGAGCGACATGGTCATGCGTCGCTTTATCGAGGCGTAAGGCTGATGGCCAGCTCGGCGCTAACGTGGCCTTAGTCTGACTGTCACCGCTGGCAAATAGCGTTACATCGTGACCTAATTCTACAAGCTCGTTGGTCAGGTAGGCGACGATTCGCTCCGTTCCGCCATAAGTTTTGGGCGGAACGGCTTCGATGAGGGGTGACACTTGTGCGATTTTCATTGTGGCCTGGGCTCCGCACTCAACACGCGCGATCGACGACCTCGTTCGAACCGCGCTCTTCCCTCGTTGACTGACTTCGATCGAAAGAGAGCCTCCGCGGCGGCTCGTGCCGCGGCGGCTCTTTTATCGTCGGTATTTGGGTAAGGCTTGGCGAGTGCCGCCGGCGCCCCTCCCTTTCGCAACACGTTCATTGGTATCTTGCCTTGGTGACGCTTTGGTTGGAATGGCGCTACCAGCGCGGATATCGTGGAATGTCGGAGGCCCCTTTAGACCACGTGAAACACCAAAAGAAGGAGGACGACCGACAAGGGCACACCCAGAAGCCAGAGTAATATAGGCATGGGATTCACCTGAGAACGTTTCAGTTATTCCACAAACAACAAAACGAACATTCCGGTTCATGTAAAGCAACGTAATATTTTTTAACTGTGGTGTTACGGAAAGTGATTTTTGATACAAATGTCTGCGCTGCTTTGAGTGCTCGCTGTCGATGAGCTTCATGCGTGGAGCGCTTGTTGCTCACGAGCGTAAGGGGGCCGCTTCCAGCGCTAACGGGAGTTCAAAAAGCCCTTCCGGTTTTGCCCGACGCCTAGACCGCTTGGAGATAGCGTTAAGCTTTAGCGCCGGCTTGCAGCCTGTCGGCATGAGTTGGCGACGATCGAGGTCTGCGGCCGCGCCGACGGGTTTGTTCGCGGGCATACGGGCGGAAATCGAATGCACCGCTTCAGAGTTTGCGTGCCAACGGTATCGCAGCGAGACACAGCGCGGCCATCACCCAAAATCCTTGCGCCTCGATCGCGCCGTACAGCCAGCCCGAGAGCAGAGTCAGCAAGGCGCTTGCGCCGCCAATCCCCGCGCCATAAACCGCCAGCGCCGTCGCCGAAAGGTGCGGCGGCACCATTTCGGCGAGCCGCCGCATGCAGGCGAGATGCAACAGCGCGAAGGTGATGCCGTGCAGCGGCTGGATCGCCGCGATCGCCCAGACCGCAACGGTTTCGGCGGAAACAATCCAGCGCAACGCACCAATCGTCGCCGCCAAAACAGCCGCGCCCGCCGGACCGAACCGGTCAAGCAAGGGCCGGCCAGTAAGGAATACGACGACTTCGCCCGCCACCGCCTCCGACCAGAGCAGCCCAGCGGTGTCCGGTCCAATGCCGGCCGCGTTCCACCGGATCATCGCGAAGCCGTCATGCAGAGCATGACTACCAAGCACCAGAGCCGCGACGATCACTACCCGGCGAAAGGGCGGCATTCGCACCAGCGCGGCGACGCCGCCTCGTTCCGCCGTCGTAACTCTTTGACGCGCCGGTTGCGACGGCAATCGCGGCACGGCCGGGGCGTAGAGCGCCGCGGACAACAGCAGCACCGAATTGAGCCAGATCACAGCGCCAAGGCCGTACCGGCCGGCGATCTGACCCGACAACACTGAGCCGACAATAAAAGCTGCTGACCCGACACCACGCACCCAACCGTATTCGAACCCGGCCTGCAGCGGACCAGCGGCGATCAGCACGAGCGCGTCACCGAGGGGGGCAAGCGGCGCCAGCACGGCGGCCTGCAGTAATACGACTGCCAGCAGGGGCCAAAACCCGTAAGCGGCAAGATAGGAAATCCCGGCGATTGCCGCCACGGCAGCGCAGCCGGCGAACACCAGCCGTGCCGCGTCGAGCCGATCGGCCAGCCGGCCGGCCGCCGGGCCTGTGGCGAGACGGATAACAGCCCCTGTCGCCAACACGGTTCCAATCGCTTCGGACGAGAGGCCGTGCTCCTTCAACAGCGCCGGCAAATATGGCGACTGAACCCCGAACCCGGCGTACAGCGTCGCGAACAAAACCAAGTAGCCGGTCAGGGCGCGCCGTGAAGAAAGATCCATGCGCTCCGAACGCAGCAGCGCCGTCGTGCTCTCGGGGTGGGCACCAGCAACAGCGCCAGGAATTGGCGGAACTAAGGGCATAAGCCGGCGTCGCGCAGGGGGCGCAGGCCGTCGAACGACGAGCTTGAACGGCGGCTATTTAATTATGGATCGTAGCGAAGCGCTACGATCACCGATAGGACAGCCGCCCATGACAGTACCGACAGGCCGCCGATAACGACAATGGCTTGCCTTTGACAGCAGCACTGCGGTGCGCACATTGATGCTGCGGTTCCTTAGTAGTCTTCTCGGCATGAGCGCCCAGACGGCGGCGTGCAACCGCCTGCACTCGATGGAACAACGATGTGCCCGCTGGCTGCTGATGGCCTACGACCGGGTGAAGTCCGAAACCATGCCGATGACGCATGAGTTTCTGGCCATGATGCTTGGTGTTCGGCGCGCGGGTGTGACCACGACGGCCGGTGAATTACAACGCTCGGGGCTGATCGAATATCGACAGCGTTCGATCACCATCCGCGACCCGGAAGGTTTGCAATTGCTCGCCTGCGAGTGCTACCGAGCCGATCATGCGCGGCTCAAGCGACTGTTTTGACGTCTTGCAGGCTGCCCGGTCGCCGTTGAGCTTTAAGCAACGCGGCGCTCCACGGCGGCCTCGGTTCCTTGTCCTCACTAATGCCCATAAGGTGGCGAAGCGCCGCGGCCGCGCGATAGTCGTGATCGGGTGGTGCCGACGGGAACGCCGACAATCTTGGTGGTAGCCCGTAGGCCATGGCTTCAAGGCCAATCAAAAGAACCTGATGCGATCGGGAAGCGCGGGCGACAGTGTTCGGTGCCGAGCGAATGCCTATCCAACGTTCGGAGCGGGGGACGAGTTGGCTTCGAGTGGAGCGACCTCCAGTGGCCCGCGTTAACCGCATTGGAGGATCGGGAAATGTTTGTGATCGCCCTGCGCCGCGACAGTGCGACCACGTGGCTCTCATCGTTAGAGCCGCCGCGCTGGGCCGAGCGCGATAATGCCGTCCGTTTTGAGACCCGCGGAGATGCGCGCCGTGCCGCGGCCGCGGTCGAGATATCGGGCGACTGGTCTATCGAGACGGCTGGGGAGGCTCCGCTGTCAGCAGCCTCAAGGTCAATCGGATCAGTCTAGGAGGCCGCCGGCGACGTTAGCGGAACCATGCTTGGGATAACCAGCTGCGTGAAAGGTGGTGAACGTGAGCGATCCGACGGATGCTACGAGTGGCGGAACCGCTATAGCCCACACTGTGGGCGGAGCAGCGGAAAAAGTAAGCGAGGCTGCGCGCGAAGCAGGGGAGCAGGCGCGTACCGTCGCAAGCAGAGTTTGCAGTCAGGGCAACCAACTCCTAGATGCCATTGAGGATGTTACGCGGGAAACCCGCTAGGCGGTTTGCTGCTAGCCGGCGGGATCGGATTTGGGCTGGCTCTCCTCATTCATCGCCGGTGATGCAGCAACCTGGGAGTGACCAACGCTACCGTGACGAGGCCGGCACGATCGCTCGTAAGACGGCAATGCCGCTGACTGAGCCTCCGCCGCGCGGCGGCCGGTTTGGGTCGCCAATGGTGCCGTGTTCACTGGGACCGGCCCGAAATGGTCGTCGAGGTCAGCTGCGTCGAATGGACACCCGATGGTCTGTTCTGGCACGTTGTCTACCTGGGCGAGCGCGATGATAAGCCGCCGTCGCAAGTGATGCGGCGCGGCCCGGACTTTGACTGCCAGAACTCTCGCTTCGGCACCATTGAGCCCGGGCGGTGAGACATATCTCAACTGTTTGCGAGATAAACCGGCGGACGGCGACGCGCTTTTGGCACGCCAGCGTCCGGTTCGTTCGATCGGGTCCCGCGCACCGAAAGCCGCTGGCTACAACCGGCCGGGCCCCACCGGCCAAGTACCTTTCTTTTTTTCAGCACCGCGATTCGCGCGACCGCGCGGTGCAACGATTGCAAAGGTGCGCGCCAATTTGCTCGCGTCAGACCGCTACGTTGCGCGAGACAACAGAAGCCGCAGAAAGCGGCCAGTTTTGATCGCTCGATACAGTGTGGAAGGGGCCCCACTGGGTCAGTCGCGCAGTCTCGGACAGGCCACGCCATGGTGTTAGGGGCTCGTGTCCCTGGGGGTGGTGTAGGAGCTGTGGGTAAGTAGCCCGCCGCAGCGACCTCTGAGAGATTAGCGGCGGGCTACTTATCCACGGCGGTAGTCATCGCAGGTCTCGGTAGGGTTTCGGTTGGCTCCCTTCCACCGAACCGAAACCCGACGATGACCGATGAGATGATGAGCCTTCAGGCGCTTTTGAAGAAGAGTTCGGACACCGATCTTCTGCGCGAGATGATCGGGTTCGCCGCGCGGCGGCTTATGGAACTGGACGTCGAGAAGCAGACTGGGGCGGCGCACGGCGAACGCAGCATCGGTCGGAAGGTAGCTTGCGATCTGGTCCGCGGCATCAAAGGGCAGTTCTAGCTTGAGCGCCTTTGCCCAAGCCGCCCCCGCCGCCGGCTTCCTCGACCGGCAGCATCGCCGACAGGGTTTCACCGAGTGCCCTGCACACGGCTGGATCGGGTGTTGCTGTTCGGCGGTCAGATCATCATCCATTAGGTTTCTCCGCTCTCGGTCGGCGCTCGAACCGTTCCAGGATTACGCCCGCGGCACGCTCTAAGAATGGGGGGTATGACGGCAAGGCTCACCCCGATAAGGCTGCCTGGCCAACGTGCCCGAAATCGTTGCACGGAACGTCGCACGACCAGCGACCAGAATAGCGGCATCGTCAATCGCGGCCCGTTTGGCCCTCGCGGATGGCAGGCAAGCTGATCACGTAACCGCTGGGACCACAGGTGGCCGGTCGGCGTAAAACGCCGCGTTCTGCCGGCCTTCAGTGCATTCGCGGCCAAAGCGGATGAGATGGTGCGCTACGAGCGCCGCTGCGATCAGTTCGTCGATACGACCTTTGCAGAGCGCCGGCCATGCCATGCGCCAGAAAACGCTACGGTAGTCCCCGAGAAGGCCGATCATCGTGATGATCTTCGCCAACGTGACGAGGCCGCGCCGCAGATTGGCGGCGCTGAGCCGTGCACGGCTGAGCGCCGGCCGAATTCGGTTCGGATAGGTGTGGATCGAATTCCATGCAAAGCGGCTGTAGATCGCCTCTGGCGCGTAGGCGCGGCGAATTGCGACGTGCCAGTCGGCCAGGACCTCCGCGTTGCCCCGCGCAAAGACGACATTGGATTCGCGCATGCCGTCGCTCTCGATTCGCCCGGCAATGCTCAAGCGATCCCATAGCGGCGTCTTTGGCAGCGCCTGTAGCAGGTTGATCGTCAGAAGCGGGATCTGCGAGCGGTCGATAAAGGTGAGTAGATTGTCGATCGTTGCCGAAGTCTCGGTGTCGAGCCCCAGGATGATGCCGGACACGACCTCCATCCCGTAGCTGTTGATCGTACGGATCGCGTCGAGCATCGGTACCGCGTTGTTATGCGATTTTTGGATCGCATCTAGCGCGTCTGGTTCGGGTGTCTCGATGCCACAAAAGACCGCGTAGAAAAATGCCTCCCTCATCAGCACCAAGATGTCCGGGCAGGCGGCGATGTTCAGCGTCGCCTCGCATGAGAACCGCACCGGATAGCCGCGCGCCTTCTGCCACGCGACGAGGTGCGGTAGGAAGGTGCGCGCCGCCTTTTTGTTGCCGATGAAATTGTCGTCGACGAAATAGATCGAGCCGACAATGCCGGCGGCGAGCATCGCGTCGAGTTCTGCGGTGATTTGCGCGGGGGTCTTGTAACGCGGGCGGCGACCGTAAAGCGCCGGAATGTCGCAGAACTCGCAGCGATACGGGCAGCCGCTCGAAAACTGGATACTGCCGAGAAAATAGCGCCGCCCCTCGATCAGCTCGTAGGCCGGCATCGGGAACTCGGCCAGTGGCAAGCGCTCGGCCGTAGTGAAGATCTGCTGCTCGGCCGGCGGGCTCGGGTCGGCATCAAGCGTCGCGATGAGCGCCTCGGTAGCATCACCCAGCTCACCGAGATGAAGGTAGTCGAATTCGAGGTAATGCTCTGGACAGGACGAGACCGACGGCCCGCCGAGCACCGACGTTTTGCCGAACGATCGCACCCGGCGGCCGATCGCTTTGATCGCTTCGCGTTGCACGTGCATGCCGCTGACAAAAACCGCATCCGCCCACGCGAGATCATCGTCGCTGACAGCCCGGATGTTCTCGTCCGCAAGTCGCACCTGCCACGCGGTTGGCAGGTAGGCGGCTATGACCAGAAGCCCCTGCGGCGGCATAAAAGCGCGCACTCCATCCATCAGCGGATAGGCATGCTCGAACGTGCCGAAGGATGGTGCGTAGCGCGGGAAAACACAGAGGATGCGCCGGGTTGAACATACGTGCACCTGGCTTCTCATTCGCGACTTCCCCCTGGTCTGACCCTCACTCAGAGAGGTTCTACGCTCGGTGCAGAGCGGAGTTCCGCCGCAGTCACGTGAAAGTATGAGCCGGTGTTTTGGCGAAATGCGGCAGTTTGGCATCGCCCTACCGGTAGACTTTGGCGAGTTATCCAGCGCCCCGATTGCTCTTCGCCCACCGCCAGTATCTTTCGATACATTGGTCGCCGCCCCGATCGCCGATGTGATGGCTGACGGCCTTTAATTGAGTTCGACCTCGCTTGCCATCGGCTCCTACTAGTCCCCGTATCGGGTCGAGCGGGGGCGCGGCGTCCCTCCCGGGTGCGGTCGTTTTCCGACTGTGGCCCGACCGTTCCACTCGCGGGCGAAAGCACGAACTCTGGGTCAGCAATCGCTCGGCACCTCTGCCTTGCCGACTTAACGCCCGTGCTGGCGCTTGGTGGCCCCGCGGCCGGCCAGTTCGCGCGACGAGACCGAGGTAGACTGCTGCTCCCTGGGGGCGAACGGAGCGCCCTTCGGACGATTTCAGATCGAGAATTGAGATTAATTTCGACAGTTATTGCGACGTCCTCCAATAAGCAACATGAGGAAACAATCGTCACCGGACCCAAAAAGGGCATCCGGCGACGTTGCTTCAGGAGCGGCAATTTCTAGTTCAAGGGCACCGCCAACGCGGCTTTGCAGAACGACGGCCTTCAGAAGCCGTTCCGCCGCGAGGCGTCAGCGAGCCGCTAAAGAATGCGCTGCGGGTGGGTGAAGGTCTCGAACCCGTCGGCCCGCGCCACGGCGATCAACGTGATCCCGGCCGCATCGGCGGCGCGCAGCGCCAGTGCTGTCGGAGCCGAGACGGCGACCAGGATCGGCGCGCCGAGCGAGGCTACTTTCTGCACCATCTCGACCGAAACACGGCTGGTGAGCAGCACCGCGCCTGCGGCAACCGATAATCTCGCGACCGTGACTGCGCCGGTCAGCTTGTCGAGCGCGTTATGACGGCCGACATCCTCGCGCACCGCGACGATGCCGTCGTCGAGCGTCCAGAACGCCGCCGCATGCAGCGCGCCGGTAAGCCGGTTCAGCGCCTGCCGCTCCGGCAGCGCCGTCATCGCCGCACAGATCGCCTCTCCGGATACGCGGATATCGCCAGTCACCCGGCGAGGCCGACGCACCGCCTGGGCCAGGCTCTCCAGGCCGCAAAGCCCGCAGCCGCTAGGGCCAGCGAGATAGCGCCGCCGCTCCCAGAAGACATCGGCGGCACCCTCGGCTAGCGTCATGCGCAGCAAAATGCCGTCGGCGGTCGGAACGATGTCGAGCGTTTCGATCTCGTCGGCCGAATGGACGACGCCCTCGTTAAGGCTGAAGCCGAGTGCGAAGTCCCCAAGATGGGCGGGGGTTGCCATCATCACCGCGTAGCTCGCGCCCTGATAGGCGAAGGCGATCGGCGTTTCCTCCGGCACCCGGCGCGGCGCCGGCGTTCGCGCTTCAGCGGCGGGGTGACGCCACACTCGCCGGGCCGCCTCGTGAAAGACGGCCGGCGGGCATTCCGCGAGGAGCATGTTCATCGGCGGGGCCCGCGCCGGCGCAATTGCGCCAGCAGGCCGACCGCAAGGCCGGTGGCCAGCGCCACCGCCGCGGCCTTCACCGGCTGCGCCTTCACCGCGTTCAGCACCAGGCCGCCGAGCCCGGTTACATCCCGGCCCATGTCGCCGAGAGGATGACCGGAGACCATGTCCGACGGCGCTTTCGCCATTTCGCGAGGCGCCCCGCCGCCCTCATGCTTGGTCTCGTCTCGGACGACGCGCACCGGCACCGACTTGGCGGCCGGTACCTTGGCCCGCTCGGCGTGGTGCCACAGCGGCACCAGCACGTTGCACTCTGGGTAATACCCGGCACAGCAGCCTTCGGGAATGTCGTAGGCGACAACGGTGAGCCCGCCCAGCCGCCGGTCGACGCCGTCATCTGCCGCTGTCACGAGGCTGACCTGGTCACCCTCGTGCAGCTTCAGCCGGTCGATGTCGTTGCGGTGCATCAGCACCACCATCCGGGTGCCGTGGATGCCACGGAAGCGATCGTTGTAGCCATAGATCGTGGTGTTGAACTGGTCGTTGCTGCGCAGCGTGATCAGCCGCAGCACGTCGCGGTCGGCCGGGGTCGCGTCGGGGTCGGTTTCGAGCCCGGCCGGGACGATGAAGTTTGCCTTGCCGGTTTTCGTCTTCCATTCCCGGTGGCGCGCGGCAAGGGGCCGGTGGAACCCGCCCGGTTGCCACATCCGGGCGTTAAAGTCGTGAAAGTTCTCCGGGTAGGTCTCGGCAATCGCCTCGCGTATCTTGCCGTAGTCGGCGACCCAGGCGTCCCAGTCGAGGTTCGGGTTGGACGGCAGTGTCGCCTTGGCAATCCCGGCGATGATCGCCGGCTCCGACAGCAGATGGGCGCTGGCCGGTGGCTGCATGCCGAGCGAACCATGGATGCAGGAAGTGCTGTCCTCGATCGTCACCGACTGCGGACCGGCGGCCTGTTGATCAAGCTCGATGCGGCCGAGACAGGGCAGGAGATAGGCGATCTCGCCGTGGATCAGGTGGCTGCGGTTGAGCTTGGTTGCGACCTGCACCGTGAGCCGGAGCTTGCGCCAAGCCGGCTCCATGCGGCCGCGCTCCGGAATGGCGCGAACGAAATTGCCGCCGAGGCCAAAAAACGCCTGCACTGCGCCGGACATGATCTTCTCGCATGCCTCGACCGTATTAAGGCCTTTGTCGCGCGGTGCCGTGAAGGCGAACTGCTGCTCCAGCTTGGCGAGAGGCACCAGCTCGGGCTTTTCGCTGATGCCGACGGTGCGCTGTCCTTGGACGTTGGAGTGGCCGCGCACCGGGCAGATACCGGCGCCGAGCTTCCCGATATTGCCACGCAGCAGCAGGAGGTTGACCAGCATCTGCACCGTTTCGACGCCCTTGCGGTGCTGGGTCAATCCCATGCCGTAAATGCCGATTATCCGGTCGGCGTGCGCATAAACCGTCGCCGCGGCCTCCATCGCGCCCCGGCTCAGGCCGGAGCGCTTTTCGAGGTCGCTCCAGTCGATACCGCGCACCGCGTCAGCGAAGGCGCCGAACCCATGCGTATGCGCGGCAATGAATTCTTCGTCCAACAAACCTCGGCCGCCGTTCGCTTTGGCGCGGTCGTCGGCTTCCATCAGCGCTTTGCACAAGCCATACAGCGCGGCAATGTCACCACCGGCCTTGAGCTGGTGATATTGCGAGCTGATCGGAGTCGCGGAGCCGGTCAGCATCTCGCCCACCGCCTGCGGGTTAATAAATTCGACAAGGCCGCGCTCGCGCAGCGGGTTGAAAGTAACGATCGGCACACCGCGGCGTACTGCGTCCTGCAGGTCGTGCAGCATGCGCGGGCTGTTGCTGCCGACGTTCTGTCCGAAAAAGAAAATGCAGTCGGTTTCCTTGAAATCGTCCAAGGTAACGGTGCCGACTGGCACGCCGATGCTTTCGGGCAACGCCACCGATGTGCTTTCGTGGCACATGTTCGAGCTATCGGGCAGGTTGTTGGTGCCATAAAGCCGCGCGAAGAGCGCGTACATGTAAGATGCTTCAAGCGAAGCGCGTCCAGACGCATAGAACACGACAGATTTCGGGTCGAACGCCTTCAGCTCCTGGCCGATTGCCTGGAAGGCTTCCTCCCACTCCACCGGGACGTAGCGGTCGGTCTCGGGCTCCCAGCGCATCGGCCGGGTCAGGCGGCCCACTTCCTCAAGCTCGTGATCGCTCCAGCTTTCGAGTTCCTGCAGCATGTGGGCGGCGAAAAACGTAACGTCGGCGCGGCGGGACGTGATCTCCCAGGTGGTCGCCTTTGCGCCGTTCTCGCAAAACTCGAATAGATGCGGATCGGCGGGCTTGGCCCAGGCGCAGCTGACGCAGGCATACCCGTCCGGCTTGTTCTGGCGGAAGAGCGCCAGCGGCGCACTCGCCACCACCCGCTCGCGGGTCAGCGCGCGGATGAGCGATTTGACCGACCCCCATCCTCCCGCCGGTGCGTCATACGGTTTAGCCAGACGACGCTTTTTAGTCCGGTCTTTAGCCGACGATTGATCGAGTTCTCCCGCCATACCTGCCTCCTGTTCCTGCTGCTTGAACACTGGAGGCAATCGCCCGCTCCCTTTCTCCGGCGCGGCGGGTTCGCGCAGTCGTGGGTCCGCCGCAGCGCGCGGCGGAGGCAAAACCCCGGGCACGGGGGCCAGAAGATCCGCGGCTGGGCGATCCAATCAGCGATGCCCGGCGGCGGACCTCCACGTCGGAACTGATCGATCTGCATGTCGATGGGGAAAAGGGCACTGGCTTTCGTGCGCCCACGACGACTTTACCGTTGAGCAGCTCGAAGCCACGGGACGGCGGGCAAGCAGGAACTAGTCGACAGATGGAGTGCCCTAAGGACGCCCGATTGATAATCACGGCCAAAAATTGATAGATTAGGCCCGCGATTTCAGTTCGTGGGTGCCGTGACCGAACTGAGACGCGCCGAGTGGCCGCGGCACGCCGCTGTCGCAGCGGCCATCCCGCGCCCCAACCCCGGTACCGACAAATCGGATGGCGAAGGTGTCGCGGCCGATACGGCCGGCAATGTCTTTGGGCCCGAAATGTCGGCAAAGGTCTGAGGAAATACATCAAACAATGATCGACGAGCCCCATGTAGAGCCGACGAGGCTGCGGTCGCCGCTGCGATAGAAGTGCTCGACCGGTTTTATCGCGGCGCTCAATCGCCGCGACCCGGCGGGGCTGCTCGCGACGATGCATTTCCCGCATTACCGGCTCGCCGACGCCACGATGCGCGTGTGGACGAACCGGACGAGAGCTATCAGTAGTTTCCGCGCTCCGCCTCCTGCAGGAACAGCTTGTGCAGCTTCAGCACGGCCGCGTGTGTGACACTTTGCGTTTATCTCATCGCGCGGAAGGCCGCCAAACGTCACCTTCCTCAAAGCTGTTCCTGACGAGGCTCTTCGGCTGAGGATCGGATCGGAAAGCACTTTCAGCAACAGCCCGTTCGATCGTTCGCAGGCCCGGCTGGATCGCGATGAACCGAGGCTCGTTGACTCCATACGCCGCAAAAGCGGCGCGGAGACCGTTATGCCGCGTGCAAGTTGGAAAGGCTTCCTGCGCCTCTCCCTGGTTTCATGCCCCGTCTATCTGTCCCCGGCGACCACACGGGCGAAATCAGTCCGCCTGCACCAGGTCTGGCAGCCGCGTCCGGCGGCCGGCCCTTCCAATTTTGATCCCCGGGAAGATGACGAGCTGCCCACCCGAAACGACCCGTCCGGTCGGGCGAACCCGGAGGACTTCGCGCCCGCCAGTCGCGTGTCTCTTCGGCCGCACGATCCGGAGTCGGGCGAGGAGATCGAACGGGAGGAGGTCGTGAAGGGGTATGAATACGAACGGGGCCAGTTCGTGACCTTCACGCCGGAAGAGCTGAAGGCCCTCGACGTCGAAAGCACAAAGCAGATCGATCTGACGGCCTTCGTCCCCCGGGCCGAGGTCGACCCGATCTATTTCAATGTGCCGTATTACGTCTTTCCGGACGGCGCTCTTGCGACCGAGGCGTTTCGGGTTATCGGCGCCGCCATGGTCAGAGCGGGAATGGCCGGCCTGGGGCGCATTACGCTCAGCCGGCGGGAGCGCATGGTTCTCATCGAACCGCGTGGGGCCGGCATGGTGCTCCTGACCCTGCGAACCGCCGAAGAGGTCCGGCCGGCTCAATTCGACGCGGCGGGCGAGGTCGACGAAGAGATGGCTGCGGTCGCCGAAATGATCATAAAGCGGCGCACTGGCAGCTTCGACCCGGCCCTGTTCCGGGATCGTTATCAGGACGCTTTGCGCGAACTGGTCGAGGCAAAGCTTAAAGGCCGGAGCATCAAGCCGAAGCCGGCCGTCGTGCCGCCCATGGTCGTCGATCTCATGGCGGCTCTCAAGCGCAGCCTGGACCAAGAGACCAGCCCGCCATCCGCCAAATCCAAGCGCAAGAGCACTGGCGACCGGCGACAGGGCCATCTTCTTCTCCCCGTGTCCGGCAAGGGAAAGCGAAGCACCGCTTCGGCGACGGCGGTCGCCGCGTCGAGACGGAAAAAGGCCGCTGCCCGATGACAGCGGCGGTAAACTGGACCTATCGCGACACCTTCGTGCCGCTTGCCAGGATCGCGCGATTGCGACGGCTCGCCTGGCTCATGGATGCCGGACGCGTGCCCGGGACGCGCTTTCGTTTCGGGCTGAACAGCGTCATCGGTCTGGCACCGGAGGCCGGCGATGTGGTGCTGGCGGTGATATCGCTTTATATCGTCTATCAAGCAAAAAGCCTCGGCCTGCCAAAAATCAAAATTGCCCGAATGCTGCTTAATGTCGCGATCGAGGCGGTTCTCGGAGCCGCGCCGTTTCTGGGCGATCTGTTCGACGTCGTCTGGAAGGCCAACCTACGCAACATCGATATCATCGACGAGCATTTCGGAATGCTGAGAGCACGGTAGGCATGCCAACCGGTCCGGCAGATCCCCTCATCGTTACCGTTTCGCACCGGCTGGGCCGCGATGGGGCAAAGCAGCGGCTCGACGAAGGGGTCGGACACATCCGGGGGCAACTGGCCCCGTTCGCGACCGCGATACAGTACGAATGGAGCGGCTACAGACTCGAATTCAGTCTGACCGCCATGCGGCTGATGATGGCCGGCCGCATTGATGTCGAAGAGGACATCGTGCGTATAGAGATCACTTTGCCGCTACTGCTGCGGATCTTTTCAAACGCGATCATCGACCGCATTCGCAACGAAGGGGCCCTGTTACTAAAAGGACCCCGTGGAGGCTGAGGTAACCGGGCGCCGCGTCCCCCGGCAAGCAACACACGCCTATGGCGTCCGCCGCTTGTCACAAAAAACGTGTTCTGCGACTAGTCGGCCGAGTCGTTCATAGCGCGGGGTACAACCTGCTCAGTTTGAACCCGCGCGTCCGTGGTGGTGAACTGCCAATTCGCCTTGGCGTGTTTCCTGTTGCGGTCAGCTTCCCATGCCTCAACTTCGTCCTTCAACACCCGCTGATCGGAGGACCACTCGGTGAAGGGTTGATCGTCGGAGATACAGTGCGATGCCCTTGGCACCATGCATGCTTTAGCCTGCGCACCGGAGAAGCTGAGCTGTAGCGGGCTCCGGCGCTGACTGCGACCTCCTCCTGGCGTGTTGAACGGCCCGATGGACAGACTTTCGTTAGCGGGCGGGCGCCCAAAACCCAGGGCCAACCAGCAAACCGGCAACCTCGCGCTCGGCTTGCGGAAGGGATGGTCATTATCAGTGGTGGCGCTGCGGGGTACGCTGCAGCGGACATGCTGCGACGCGAGGGCTACGGCGGCTAAGTCACAATCATTAGCGCGGATGATGCGCCGCCCTATGACCGCCCTAACCTGTCGAAGGATTATCTCGCGGGGACGGCGCCAGAAAACTGGATCCCGCTGCGCCCGAAAGAATTCTATGCCGCGGCCGAGATTGACCTGCATCTCGGTGCGACCGTGACAGCGATCGACATTGCGGCCCTCGGGTATCTTGGCGCTGGCGGCTGCCCGAGCGGGAGCCTCCAGTGTCGTCGCTATCGACGTGAATCTTAATGCAGCCGCCGCCGCCGCGGAAAATGCGCGCAGTAATGGCCACGGCGACTGTGTTACGCCAGTGGGCCCTGCTGTCAGCGATCGCTCCGAGGCCGCTGTTCGACGTGATCATATCCAGCCCGCCCTCGTTTCAGGGCGAGCCGCGCGACCTCGCCGACCGTGCCTGGCATGCCGGCGCGGGTTGCTGCGATATTCTTCCGTTGTTCGATCAGGCCCGCGAGCGTTTGACAGCACGCGGGCGTGTCTACCTACTCTTGTCGTCGGATTCCGATCTCGACTTGTTCTACAGGTTTATCGGAAAATCAAATTTCACGCTCAGGCTTGTCGCGCAGCGGTCGATCTGGATTAAGTCGCTGATGATTTACGAACTACAACCGCTCAACTCCGAAGACGAGCGCTGCCCGAAGCCACTGATTTTTGCCGGCCGCGACGACCTGGCGCTTCCTAAACCAAATGTCGACCCAAGCACAGAGCGACCCGTTTCACACGTTTGCTCAAGAGCCCCCGCTTGGGAACTTGGGGGCTGTTCCGCGCACGGTACACGCGGCAGGAACGCAGGGCGCGGCTAACGTGTATGTGACCACCTTCGCGAAAGGATTGCATCCACGAGCTTCTCGCCGGCCATCTCCTCTTTAGAGACCGATCCCAGTCAGACTGAGATCAAAACCCCGGACCCGGCCCAAGCGCACCGTTGGCGACGATCGCCGCTCCTGGCGTCGCGACGGTCGATCAGAGTTCACATTGACCGGATTGAGGCAGTTGCGGCGGCTGAAGCATCTGAAGCACGTTGGACTTACCGAGCGACGAACGCCACCGTCGAGGTAGCCGGTTTGAGGCCCCGCGTTGTGACTTCGTTCCATCGTGCGGGCCGAGGTCTCAGATGGCCGATTAGGTTGATCGGAGATAGGCCAATGGGGAAGCGGCGTCGCCAAACCAGCCGATTAGTCACTATGTCCAGGACCCGTCCCTCCCTCAAGCCGGGCATGCATGCGGTAGCCGTCCAACTTGATCTCATGCAGCCATTCCGCGCCCTCCGGAGCCGCTTTTACCAGCGTGGCCAGCTCGCTTGATCCAGGCGGGCGGGTCGATCTTTTCGGGAGCGAGGGTGCGTATCGGCATGGTCTCATCGGGTCGGAACAAGCTCTCTTTCAAACGCCGTTCATAGGGCGAATGTCCAGCAGCCGCTCAAAACCACCCTCGCCACTTAAACCATAGCAGCGGAGTTATCGCACTGAGCGCGATTAGCGCGAGGCCGTACGGGTAACCCCAGGCCCAGTCTAGTTCCGGCATGTGCTTGAAGTTCATCCCGTACATGCTGGCCACAAGCGTTGGTGGCACCCCGACGACAGAAACGATCGTCAAAACCTTGATAATGTTGTTCTGCTCGATGTTTATCAGTCCTAATGTCGCGTCGAGCAGCAGCTGAACCTTATTCACGAGATGCGCGTCATAGTCGCTGAGAGAAGCAAGATCATGGCGCACAGTTTCCAGACGCAACTTTGTGTCCGCTGAAATCCATGCATCGCCGGCGCCTGCGACGTAAGGTACGATGCGCGCGACCCCAAGCAGAGTGTCGCGAATCTTTGAGGCGAGATCGCCGCCATGCCCGACGCGGCGTAAAATTGCGCGAAGATCAGCACTCTCGCGCGCTGGCCATCGGCTGACCTCATTCTCAGTCGGCCCGGACCGAAAAAGCCGATGCGATAACGTATCAAGTTCGGCGGCAATACGCTCAAGGATGTCGGCGATCCGATCGACAATCGCCTCTATCAGCGCCGCAAAGACGCCAGGCGCCGTCGGCTCTTTCAATTCACCCAACGCAGTAAATGCGACCAGCGGCTCGAAGCGAATGGTAATCAGCCGTTCCGGGCTCAGAACCAAGCCCAACGGGGTGGTCCTCGGGTTATTGCTGTCAGCGCCGCTTACCAACGGACCGCTCAAATAGAGCACGTTATTCTCACTGCGAAGCCGGCTCGACGCTTCGATCTCCGATAAATCCTCGAAGTTGGGCAGTTTCAGACCAGTGTAGCGCTCGACAAACGCGGTCTCGTTCGCCGTGGCTTGCAACAAATCGATCCAGATCACGTCCGGCGTGAGACTAACAGGAACCGGATCGCCAGCCACCTCGCGGCTCTCGCCGGTCTTGGTATGGAGGACGAGCATGACCTGGACTATAGCCGTGTAATCGACCGATCAGCCATTGCCTAGGCCACTTTAGGCCAATTCCGTATCTTCAGCGCCGTAACCCTGCACACGTCGTTCGGTTTACCCGAATGGTCTCTGAGCCGGTGATTTTATCAAAATCTGGCAAACCGGGGATCACGCTGGTGGTGCGTCGGTCGGCGCGCCGAATGCTTTCGGTTGGGCATCCGCGAAACACAGCACAGCCGGTCGCCTTGTATGGCGCGTTTTTCCACGGCCTCGGACGACCCCCGGATCAGCGCTGCTGACGACTGCAATGCGCCTGAAGGAGCCGTTCTTCATGGGGGCTGCAATGGGTGTGAGACGATGTTGTAATTGTCGGCGCACTCGGGCAGCCACCTCGCTCGCGGCTAGATTGACGGTTCTCTGGTGGTCGATGAAATGCGCCTGCTAAGGTCGGTCGCATGGCGCCTTCGGCCAATCTGGTCGCGATCCTTCTCGTATTCGCCGCCATTGTTGCGACCATCAATCACCGCCTGATTGGTCTGCCGCGGGCGATTGCGCTGCTGCTCGGCTCGCTCCTGGCGTCGGCGTTCATCGCCCTGATCGATCCCTATATGGCACCCGGCCTTTCTGGGTGGGTGCGCGGCATGCTGGGCGACGCCGGGTTGCCGCAGGTCCTGCTCCACATCGTGTTGGGCCTCTTGCTTTTCGCGGCGAGCCTTCACGTCGATCTCACCGAGTTGCGGCGCCAGAAATGGGCCGTGCTGGTCCTCGCGACGGCGAGCGTCATCATCGCGACCGTTGTGTTCGGTATCGGGATTTGGGCGATGTTCCGGCTCGCTGGATCGCCGGTGGCGCTCAGTTGGTGCATGGTGCTGGGTGCGGTTCTGGCGCCGACTGACGCGGTCGTCGTCGACTCGCTCCTTCGTCGCGCCGCATTGCCTTCGGCGCTCAAAACCGCGATTGCCGGCGAGAGCCTGCTCAACGACGGGGCCGGGGTCGTGCTGTTCCAAATCCTGCTGCGCGCTGCGCAGGGCGAGGCGGGACTCGTCGGTCACGGCCGGATCGCAATGGCGATCGCCTTCGAGGCTCTCGGCGGCGGCGCGCTGGGGTGCATCACTGGGTATGTCGCGGCATGGCTCATGCGCCAGGTCAACGAGCCGGGCCTCAGACTGATGATTTCGCTGGCTCTCGTCACCGGCACCTACCGCCTCGCCGATACGCTCGGCATCTCGGGTCCAACAGCCGTCGTCGCCTGCGGGCTGGTGCTGCTGATCCAGGCCCCGCGCGATGCCGAGGGGCGCGCGCTGATCGACGAGGTGACGGCGTTCTGGAACGTCATCGATGAGCTGTTGAATGCTATGCTCTTCGTGTTGATCGGCTTCGAGATGTTCGCGGTCAATTTTGCCCGCTTCGTGATCTTGCCGGTGGTCACTTCCCTCCCGCTTGCGCTTTTCTCGCGCCTCGTCGGGGTGATGCTGCCGATGCTCGTGCTGCAAGGCACTGGACCGCAGCAGCGCCGGGGCATCGCGCTGCTCACCTGGGCCGGTCTTCGCGGCGGCGTATCGATTGCACTGGCGCTGAGCCTGCCGCCCAACCCTTATCGCGGCCGCATGATCGTCGTTTGCTATGCCGTCGTCGTCGCGTCGATGCTGGTGCAGGGACTTACCATGCAGCGGGCGATCCGGTGGCTCTATGGTAACCAGGGCGACGTTCGCGGATGACCTCCTCGATAGGGCGCTAGGAGCGGTTCCCGCCCCCACGGCCCAGCGTCCTGCCCGCTCCGGCGTTCCCCCATCATCGGCTGTACTCCAGGCCTCCGACCGGATTGAATCAGCACAACCCCGCGACGGCAACTCCCGACTTTTTCAATACAATCCGCCGAAAGCGGGAGGGCGCAAGGTGGCATGATTTGGCCACCTGCTTGCTAAAACGGCGAACTTACCGTAAAGAAATCGCCCGTAAGGTGTCCCTGAAAATGCCGGATTGCACTTGAAACGCTTGCGGGCTGTAGTCCTGGTAGTATCCCGCAGTCACCACGACGACGAGATCGAGTTCAGGGACGATGCGGATCGACTGTCCCCCTCGACCAAGCGCACCATCCCAGTGGACCTCACGGCCATTGGGTAGCTACCGCCCGATAAACCATAGGTACCCATAAAATTGACCGCCCGTGGCCTCGATTTTCGGGGCGGCGAGGTCTCGATCCACGCTTTAGAAACGATCTGATTGTCGTTCCAGCGGCCGCCCGCGAGCACGAGTTGGATGGCGGTAGGGAACCAGGTGACCCTGGTCCCCCCGCCCAGAACCGGACGTGCGGCTTTCCCGCATCCGGCTCCCACCTCGGATAGTGACGGCAAAACCTTGCGGCCGTCCGTACGCGCTCCGGCATCTGTGACACGCTTTCCCGGCTCTGTGTCCGGCGCGTGCGTTGCTGGCTCGCGTTCTCCTCGGCCCCCGTCCTTCGCTCCATCGCCTCCGCTGCCGGTTCCCCGGTTTTGTTCGGCAACTTCACCGCTACTATGACGGAGTTCTGACTTCTCGCGGTCGTTCATCATCGGCTTCGGCTCCTCGCCTTCCCGATGCGGGCCAATCGCGGCATGCCGCCTTGGTCAACCACGAGACCTCCCGGTTCCCGTACAAAGAGTGTCTGCACATGCCAGGGTCTGCGACCACGCCGGGTCGTCGGGGAGCTTGCGATAGCGCGCCCCGTCGTGTGGCCTTCCGCGTATCGGACAGCGTCGGCACCCGGAATATCGACCTTTTCGTGGCTCAATGGCTGGCCTGCACACTCCCCTGTCAACGCTTCACGTACGGCCTCACGACCGCCCGCGCATGGCTCGGGGCCGATGTGGATCGCTGCTCCTTCATCGTAATGGACTTGCACCATCTGCGCTTTGCCAGTCTCCCGGCGCACCCGATTTTTGCCATATCGCGCGGTCGCAGGCGCAATCCCCCGCCGGCATCGCTATCCCCTTTGACCCGAACCCACTCGACGTGGGTAATGCCCAAGGGCAGGAACAAGGTCTCGCGCGCAAATTCGTCAAGCGGGCGTCCGGTAGCCTTGCGGACTATGGCCGACACAAGCGTCAGCGCGCCGGTATTGTAGAAGTAGTCTTGTCCTGCCGGAGCAGTCACCGGAAGACCGAGGACGTAACGACACGGATCGGCCGCCATGTGCATGCGCACCTCATCGTTGTCGTCCTCGTTGCTCGGAATGGCCTCGACCCACTTCAGCCCCATCGTCATGGTGAGCGCGTGCACCAACCGGATGCGGGCCTTCTCGGGGGAACGCAAATCGGACAACTCGGGAAAGAAGCTGAAGATCGGTTCGTTGACGCTTCGTATCAGCCCGCGATCAATCGCGATCCCGAGTACGAGCGATGCGACGCTCTTCGTAGCCGACTTGATGTTATGCGGTGTATCGGCGTCAAAGGCGACGCTTTCCACCCGACGGCCATTGATCTCGTCGGAACCCTTGAAGTACCGCTCGAACACCAGCTTGCCACCGCGTGCGACCAGGACGGCGTGCACATTGGCGCTCGAAGCCACGAGCCGATCGGTCATCCTGCACAGCGCATCGTGATCGATGAGCTTGTCGTCATTGACGGATGCGGTGGGCCAGCCGTCGTTTCGTGCGACCGGAATACCGCAGTCGCCAGGCGGGTCCGCGTATACCGGCAACGCCGTGAGCGGTGCCAACGCAGTTCCACCGAGAAGTGAAACAAATTGTCGCCGTCTCATTCGATACGTCAGCGTGAGACGCTCGCCCTCCGACCGGATCCCCATGAAGTCCCTATCTGCGACGAAACCTCTTCGATTTTTAGCCCTTCCCGCGGCGGCTATTGCGTGTCCCAAACCCGGATGACTTCGCGAGCGTCGATCGGCGCAGCGCATAGTTCGGAGCAACCATGGGATAGTCTGACGGCAGGGACCATTTCGCCTTGTAATCATCGACCGTCAGTTTATGCGCGTTCGACAGGTGGCGTTTCAGCATCTGTGCCTTGTGACCACAATCCAGGCAGATGACGGCGTCGGGCGTCACGCTCCGGCGGATGGCAATTGCAGGTCTAAGCGGCTCTGGCGGTGAAGATGGCCGCCCTCGTCCAAGACCGGCAAGAGACTCGGCGACGGTCGCTATCAGAGCGGGCAATTGGTCGATCGCAATCGCATTTTTCCGAACGTAGGCCGCAACAATCTCGGCGACGTGATCCTTCATGACCGTCCCCCTATGCGTGTCCCGCGTGCTTATTTTTGATCGCGGGCTGGCTTCTTGGCGCCAATCGCCTTTCTCAACCAGTGGTAGCTCGCGGTAGGCAAAAACGGGTTGAATTTATTCAGAACCAGCCCAACTTATCCACACGCCATTTTCTGGGGCGGCTGTCCCATGGATGCTCAATTCAACCAATTGCTGCGCGATCTGGACGCTGCCCGCGAACTGATGTTGCTGGCGCAGCGCGATGGCGAGGCCGCCCCAGCCATAGTGACGCTGCGGGCACGCTCCTACGATGCCTGGCTGGCCGCAGAAAGCTACCAGCAACGTACCGGATGCTCACCCAATCCTGTCTCTTGATCTTCGGGTGACCCGATGGCGTCGCCGCGCTTCGACGGATTGGGGTGCATCGGTGGTCCATCCCGCTGTGTGGACTGGGCATGACTACGAACTCGCACGAAATCCCAAAAGTGCTGCCCGTATGAGCGCCCCTGGTGGTCGCCATCGCCCTATCTTCGACGGGCCTGCACATGAGGCGACCTTTAACCTCCCGCCGGGGGGTGATCGGCCCCCATTTGGTGGTCCGGGCTAAATGTTAGTTTGGGGTTGGTCTTGGCGCCAGCGGGAGCATGGCCGGCGGTTCGCGGGCGATGCCAAATCACGGGGTGGAAACCGTGAGATTTTTCCTCATGGACCGAGCCAAGGCATAATGCCTCATCCCGTACATGGTACGGGCTCTGAGAGGGAGAGAACGGAATGTTCAGCCACATCATGATCGGGAGTAACGATATCGCCCGGTCAAAGAAGTTCACGCGCTGTTCACCGCAATGGGCGCTCAGCCAGCCACAGAAGACGCCCGCGGCCGCCTCGCTTATTCGCACAATGGCGGGCGTTTCATGGTGTCCAAACCCATCGACGGCAAGGACGCCAGCCATGCCAACGGCGGCACGATCGGCTTTCAGATGAAGGATGCAGCACAGGCAGAGGCATGGCACAAGGCCGGTGTCGCAAATGGCGGCACCTCAATCGAGGACCCGCCTGGTGTGCGTGCGAACGGCGCGTACCTCGCTTATCTGCGCGATCCGGATGGCCACAAACTGGTCGGGGTTGCTCGGCCCGCTGGCTGACCTTTGAGATGAGGAGGACTGCCCTTTTTTGGGGCGGTCCTCCCGTATCGTGGACTGATCTTGATGCCAGCCTAGTGACCTTGCCCATTCAGACTAGTGCTGCAAGAGGACCCTGCGCCGCGATCAGGGCGATGCGGTGCAATGCGATCCGTCGGGCATTTTGCCTAGGCATTCGACACGGACCCGGTCGTGGATCGTCAGATGCTCGATACGGGCTTCAAAGAACGCGCTCACCGTCTGTTTCCGAACAAGCTCCCCTGGCCGACCGGCGGCGTCTTATCGCGCAGATCGCGCCCCGTGATCTCGACATCGCCGGTCTCGATAAGTTGCCGGCGCCGTAGCCGCGCATATGTTGATCCGTATGAAGGAAGCGCGCGTTCGGTTAGCTAGTAGGCGGCGCGGCATAAGTCCAGGTCTTGCCGTCGTCGGCGACCGATGCTTCGCCACGTGCCTGTAGCTGGCCGAGCGAGTGCCTAACGCTCGTGTAGGACATATCGATACCCTTGCCGGCGAGCGCCTTGCGGATAGCGGCGGCCGGGCCGGTGCGATCGGGGAGCCCGTTCATCGCTTCCGCAACATGCCGCGCATTGTCGCCCCGGCTGGTCTTTCGCCGAGCAACCCCGGTAGGTCTGCCCGCTTTGCGAGCAGCGGGTTTCGCTTGGGAGCGTCCGGGTCGCGTCGCAGCGCTCGGCTCTGCCGCACGAAGCGGCGCAACCTTCGCGGTAGTTGTCTTGGATTTGGCTGGCCCCGCAGTGAACTCGCTCACCGCACGCATCGCGGCCGAATAGCCCGCGTCAAAGGCTTCCCGGCGAATGGTCTCTATCTGGTCTTGTAGCCCCGCCACCGCGCTACTCGGCTGTGTCTTTGCCAACGTACCCCTCCTTCATCGTCCGTGATCAGACCGTACCTAGTTATAGTAGTCGTAAACGTCTTTTGAGTTTCGCACGAAAGCGGGCATGTACGGGGCGACATCAAGCGCAAACCCGGTGTAGTGCTCGCGGCCGGATAACCCGCGGTGGGTGACGCGGCCATAAAAGGTCCACTGATTCGGACGGCCTGGAGCCGGGCCGACACCCCCGGTATCGCATGTCTCGCCCGTCGCCATGGTGCGCGATGTGGACTTATTTTGACACTACCACCGTGGGGGAACTCATTTTCATCTAAAAGCTTCCTGGTGGGCGCGGGTAGGAATCGAACCTCCAACCTCCGCCGTGTAACAGCGGCGCTCTACCATTGAGCCACACGCCCACTCGCAACTAACTGATGGTGACGGGAGAGCCTGATGCCTGATCCTTTCAGAGGCTCACCACTTCGCCGCGGGACGGACATAGGCTGGCCAATTTGCTGCAGCGCCGGCAGGGGCTGGCCGCTTCCTTCCAAGACAGGCAAGGGCCGGCCGCTTTGTGCCAGGATCGGCAGCATCTGTGCGTGCTCTACCCCTGTGACGGGCAGCCTTCCAAGAATAAGACAAGATCGGCACCCGATAGGACCTAGCCTCCTCGGGTCAAAGCTTGCAGATGCAGCCCATTTTTCCGCGGACTGGCCGGTAATGGTCGTCACAAACCGCTGTGTCTCATCCGGCAGGTATGCTGTGCCATCAAGCCATCTGGCTATCCTTCCCGGCCCCGCATTATACGCAGCAAGCCCCAGACCAATATTGCCAAATCGCAAAGTAAGGTCGGCGAGAAACTTTGCCGCCTGCGGTATGGCTTGCTCCGGAACGAAAGGGTCCACTAGGCCCCGCTCCGCTGCGGTCGAAGGCATGAATTGGGCCACTCCTTGCGCCCCAGCCGGACTGACGGCCAGAGGACGAAATCCGCTCTCGACCCAAAGCAGCCGGGTCAGGATCTCGCCAGGTAATGAAGTGGCGCGAGCGGCGGCATCGATACGGCCAGAGAACAAGTTGCCGGGAGTTTCGGCAGCGGCGTCAATGGGTCTCAGTACTGTCACGCAGAGCGCAATGGTGCAGAGGAATGCTGGTCCGGCGCGCATTAATTTGGTCCAGTGTTGCGGTATCAAGACCTGAAGCGGGAGCAGCGGCGCAAGGCTATCGCGCACCTTCTCCGCTAAGCACCACACGGATAGTGGCAAGCAAAATTCTTAAGTCCAACCAGAAACTGTAATTGGCGATGTACTGCAGGTCGTACCGAAGTTTTTCCCGCGCATCCTCAAGCGATGCGCCATACGGGTAATTGACCTGTGCCCAACCGGTGATGCCCGGCAATACGGCGTGCCGATCATCGTAGGAGGGGATCAGTTTGCTGAACTGCTCGACGAAATACGGACGTTCGGGGCGTGGGCCGACGATGCTCATCTCGCCGCGCAATACGTTCAGCAGTTGTGGCAATTCGTCGATGCGTGCCCACCGAATAAAGCGGCCCGCACGCGTGACCCGATGATCCTGTGCTGCTGCCCAGACCGGCCGACCATCTGGTTCTGCATCCTGTCTCATGCTGCGGAACTTCAGCAACACAAAGCGGCGGCCGTTCAACCCGACGCGCTCTTGCCGATAGAACACTGGACCGGAGCTGTCGCACTTGATCGCGAGCGCGACAATCAGCATCAGCGGCAGGGTAAGCGCTATCAGAGAACAAGCGATCAGCAGATCGGTAAGGCGTTTGACACGATCGACGTACCAATGACGTTGCCGCTGTATCGAGACCGTTTCATCCGCCATCGGGTTCTGCATCGTCATTGGCCGCTGACCCTCCCATCTCCGCCAAATGTTTGGCTATCGTCCAAAATGTTTTTCTGGTTGATGGCACTGAAAGTAGCCCGCCTCCCACGGATCGTTTAATTGGCCCCGCCTCGACAGCTTCGGCGGCCGATAGTTGAAGCCGAGATTGGTTTTGAGCCGGCCCGCTTCTTCCGATAGTCGCCCCACTTCGCGGGCCACAAACTCCGGTTATGCAGCCGCCAAGCGCACACTTGCGACATAAGCCTTATCTTTGTCGTGCGGCGTAATGCAGGGCGGTGGCGTAGGCATCGGGCAACCATTCGCGCGTTGCTCGCCGCGAGTTTCACATATGGAATGGCGTCGGGTTGCTGAGCCCGTTACGTGTCATCGGCTCTACTATTCCCTTTGACGAGAGGCCGCTTGCGACGGATCACGGCCATCAAGGGTAGAACGGAGCCGAGCAGGATGAGACTGCTCGGCTCGGGAACGGCAGTGACGGCGGCAACCGAGACTGGCGGATCACCGAAAGCGATATCCGCGACTTCAAAATTGAAGTTGGTCGTGCTGAGGATCACCTGATCAAAGAAACTGTCACCCGTGTAGAAATTGATATACCGGTTGCTCGACGCAGAATTCTGGCTTCCGTCTGAACTCAGCCCAACGATTTTAGCTATCGTGTCTCCGGAATATGCGGAGACCACGTCACGGTCATTGAGAAATTTTATCGAATTGTACGGGTCGATGGACCCCCAAAATAAGCCGAAATAGTTTTCCGGCACCGAGAATGCGAGCGATACGGAGCCCTCGGCGCTCTTGCCGGACACGGCCAGATAGTTTCCGATGACGCCAGCCGGTTGGGCATACACACCATCAAGACTTGTATTCGCGACAACACCAGTGCCGGTGAGGGTTACTGCCCCGTTGGGCCCCCCGCTATCGAACACATAATATGGCAACAGACCCGGTGCCGCGCCGTCCAGATTGATAGAACTCGCCATATTGTCATCGGGCAAAAGCGACCCCGGCTCTCCAGCCGTTACAACAATGGCATCAGCCGCGGCAATGGGAGCGGCCACGGCCTCCGACGCTGATAGCGCCAGTAGCGTCGCCACCACAACGGAAACAACCCGAGCCATTTTCCCCCCACGATGTACGCTCTTGCCGGCGCACAGAGCCCTTGTTAGACAATATTCAGACACGATAGTTCCTCAGCACTGGCGCTTATAAAGATCGATATTTTCTCAGAAGATCAAGAGAAAACAGGCATTGGGTAAGTTCCGAACGTGCGTTAATCATCTTTGTTAACCTTTCCTCTGTATCTGTTAACCAGTTTAATTTTTCTGTTTCAAAGATTTATACGAACCATCCCACGAATTGATTGATTTTGAATCATAGTTATTTCTAGTTGTTCGTCCTTTAGATTTTTCGCTCCCGCAGTCAATCCGCCGGGTGGCCCGTAAACCGGGTAGGCCCTGTCGCTCGACGGCCCGCTGCCAGGCTAGGAACTCTTCGACCGACAGGTCATAGCGCAGGCACGCCTCCTGGAGGCTGATCGCGGCGATGCGAACGGCCTCGACGATGGCGGCCTTGCGCCGCACGGTCCAGTGCTTGGTATCGGGTGGGGGAAGTTCGATCATCGCCGGCCAGAGGCATTTGTGTCATGCCGCAGTTAGGCCGTTGTCTGGCTCCGGTGCTTGATAATTCCGGCCAAAAGCTTGATAGGATAGACGATCGCCAGCGCGTCGACCTGTGTCCCGGCGGTCTCAAGCTCTGCTTAGCCGGCTTCGACTTCCCGACTGCTGCTGCTCGCCGCGCCAGGCCCGACGAAGCCTTGCGGCCATGGAAGGTCTGTGCGCAAGCGCGGAACTGTGTTAGGCACGCTCGATGGCGGCCACTAAGCGGCCACCCATCCTTATCGTCGATTCAACGTCAGGTACTCAGGCTAGCTCGCGAACCTAGCCGGGTGGGGTTCGTCTCTGAGACGGTAAACGCCGATCGCCGTTAACTGGGCTATGATCCAGTCGGGTGGCGAGCGGGCGGAGGAATATCGCAAGGAGGCGGAAACACTGCGCGCCAAAGCGTCCCGCGAGCGGGACTGGTCGATCAGAGACGACCTGTTAGCGATTGCGAAGCAGTACGACGCGCTGGCGAAGGAAGCCGAGCGCGAGATTTAATCGGGGCCGATGCGACCTTCGATCGGGTACAAGAAAGGCCACCGAAGCGCGATGCTCAGCGGCCCAGGCGTCAGCCCATGTGCGGAGCTCGGTGTCTTAATGTTGGCCGGCGGGCGCGCGCTCCGGTTGGAAGAAGCTGCACCCGCCGACCGCCAATCGCGCTGCCGCGACACCGGCCCTGCGCGATCCCCTAGAACAACTTCGGCGATTGGACACCAAACCGCTTCGCCCACTCCCAATTTTCCATCGCCAATTCTTCGAATCCGCGCATGCGCGTTTGGCCGACGGGCGGCTGGTCGCGCTATATTCTGTCGAGAATTAGCTTTGCACCCCTGCTCGTCGGGACTTTTTCGCAATAAGCCTGCGATACAGCAGCTCGCCAGGGATCGTGGTCCGCATAGGGTGCTGCGGAGCCGGTTCGCGGCGCGCCTCGGCCGGTTTCTATTTCTCCGGTGACTTCCCGGCCCGGATGCGGTGCAGCTCGAAGTGCCTCCGCGTGACGGGACATCATTTTCGCCGCTCGCGCCTCTTCGCAACCCGCAAGCATGCCCTAATGTTCCCGGCGGCGCGATGAACGGCGTGGGCTTAGGCGCCGGCATTCGAGACTTGATGCGCCGGCCGCGACACCGTGATCGTTTGCGCAGCAGCGCGGCGAGGCGGCCTTGTCGTCGGAGGTCGCTCATTGAATCGCGAGCAGTCTTTCACGCCTTACGCTGAGGACACTTGCGGAGGCTCATTGAGCGAGAAAGATCCGGCGTGCCGTATGAGAGATCCAAACCGGCGAGTGCTCAAAAGATCCATTCCCAGCAGCATATCCACACCCCTGAAGCTCACATTCGATACGACGATGCCGGGGTCGGTGATAAGCAGACCGCCGATCCTCAATCGCGAGAATTGATGAATGTGGGAGCCGATTTGCTCGGCAGCGGCGCCCCGGACAGTAACCGCTCGATCCCTTGCCAGCACGCTGTCCGTTACCCCGAGTTCCGCCGCAGTTTTGGCCGCGAGCGTGGTGCCTTGCGTGCCCGTATCGATCGCTGCGGTGATTTTGCGGCCGTCGAGCTGCACCGGGAATTGCAGGAGCGCGCCGGGCAAGCCGATCACTTCAAGCGTCTCGTACGATCTAGGCCAATTCGGTGGGGTATCGCAGGACCCCTGCCGGTACAGCACGACGCGGCCGTGCGGCATATCAAAATCAATATCGAATTGACCCAGGTTGTCTCTGCCGAAAAGGCCATCGGCAGGTAAGGCGGTGATCGGCGGAATTACCCTGACCCGCAACGGCGGGGGTACCGCGACGCCATTGATCGCAAAACTTCGGAGTTCGACTTCGCGCGTTGGCGCCGAATTAGCGACACCACGCATTTGCCGTGAAAATTCGAACTTGGGCGTTTCGGCCCCGATGCGTTCGGCGGCCGCTCCGGTTAACACGGTCTGCTCGGCACCGGTATCAAGAACCAAGGTTACCGGCTTACCGTTCGCGGACCCTGTTACCAAGGGCACTCGGTCAAGGATTTTGACAACGATGCTGCCTAAGGGGGCCGCAGTGCAAGCCGTTGCTCCCCGGGCGGCAGTAACCCCGGAAAACAAAATCAGGAGGCAAGCCGCGCCGAAAATGGCCTTAGCTGCTCCCAGCGTCATTTGGCTCGGCTAAAACTTCAGGAGCAAATTAGATACCAAACGCGCGGTAATGGCGGCAAGCGGTCGGGGCAAGCGTCTCGAAACAGCGTGGCCAGGGTGGCCTGGTGTCTCGAACAGCGACTGGACTCAAATTGGACTGAGATTTTTGAAGTGCTCGATAAGTAATTCAAAATGTTGGCGTCCCCAAGGGGATTCGAACCCCTGTTACCGCCGTAAAAGGGCGCTATAGAAGTCAATTGTTGTTCAATCGTCGTTCTGAGCTCGCCCACGGCTCTGGTTCGGAGGTCAGGGCAATCGTGACCGATCGGGACCTTCTCCTTCGCGTACAGTCATCGGTCCCGACGGGGTAACGCATCTCATCGCGGGCTAGGGCGACGATTTCTTCGACATTTTACGACCTACCGGTCAGGTGTGTTGGGGGCTGCAGCGTACGGCGCAAATCGTCGAGCAGGGTGGCGAGCTGGGCAGCAAAGCTGGCCGCCTCATCGTCATCCATATGCGACAGGACCAGCTTCACTAAGGTGATCAGGTCGTCGCTGTCGGCCTGTGGCACTGCCTCGGGTGGCGCCATGGCGGGTGACGCGTCACTGTCACCTCGGCTCTTCCGGAGGGTTGAACCAGGCATCGGTCAACTTCTTCTCTGATGCACCCGCCACGGATACGGTTCGTAATGAGACGTCGCGTCGAACGAGTTGTAGCCGGGGCGCAGCAATGCCGAACGCGCCAACACGCTAGGGTGGATATACATCGGGGCGCGGCGCGAGGCGCGCCACAGCGCCAGCGCAAGTGCCAGCACAAGGTCGTCGTGGGCGCCGGAGCGGGCGCCAAAGGTCCAGCGGCCGCTGTCGGTGACGGTGGCGCGGAAATCTTCGAGCTCAAGCTTCAAGATCGGCGCCTCAGGTAGATCCTTCTGGATCTGCAGTCGGCCATCATGCAGCAGCGCCTGCACCGTCGAGACGAGCAACAGCTTGGCGACATGCCAGATGCCCTGCTCGTTGCGCGTCTCATTATCGCCGGCGGTGATCGAGACTTTGACCGGGCGCAACCCTTCGGCCTGGAACAGATCGGCGACCGGCCGGCCGACCCCGGTCAGGTCAAGGATCAGCTCGGACTGGCCGAGGAAGGGCTCGTGGCCGACGAGCCGCTGCACATGCTGCACAATGCCGGGATAAGGCGTAGCGAGCGGCAGGCGCTCCAGATGGCCGCAGCGAAAGGTTGGCTTGCCATTGGCGTTTGGGATGCGCTGCACGACCGCGATCGCGGTCGGGTCGATCGCCTGGCCGGGGTCGACGCCGATATAGTAGTGGGCGTTCATGCCGGCGCCCGTGCGACAGGGAGAAATGGCGGGAAGTCGGCGACAAAGGCGGCCTCGATCAGTTCAGTCAGGAAGGCAGCGCCGACCTCATCATGGAATTCGCACAAGTACTCCTGCGCGAAGATCAGCGGGCCGAGCTGCTCGCGTTCCTGGTCGAGGAACTCGGCACTGATGCGCGGGCACTCGGTGGATTTGATCGCTGATGCGCTGCCAGCCGACGCCGTGCAGCCATTGTTCATAAAACCAGCCGCGTTTTCCGGCCGGCGTGGTCAGCGCGAACAGGCTGCCATTGGACGACCGCCAGCATCGGCCGGGTGGCGGCCAACAGCTCGTCATCGACCCGGGCGGCCTCGTCAATGACGATGAGATCGACACTGGCGAGACCGCGCACCGTGCGCTCGCTGCCGGGCAAAGAAATCACGCGCGAACCGTTGGCAAGTTCTAGCCGCTGCAAGGTCTCATACGCGGCGTCGGGGCGGCCCGGCAGCCGCTGATACATCGCGTGAACCGTCCGAAACAACTCGACGCTCTGGCGCTGCGACGGGCTGATCAGCACGACGGTTGCCGGGGCCTGATAGATCACCGAATTCAGCGCGCACACCGCGGCCGCGGTTGATCTTGCCGACCTGGCGGCCGCAGCAACAGAGAAGGCGCTTCGGCGGCTCGTCGATCAATTTGGCCTGCCACTCGTCGAGCCGGTCGAGCCCGACATCGCGGGCGATCAGCGTCGGGTCGAGGGCCCGGGCAAAATCGAGGGCGAGGCTGGTGGCAGGTCATCAGGATGGCCGCCCGAGCTTACCGGAGGCCGGCGCCGGCGTAATGTCGATCGTCGTCAATGTCGGCCGCGGCGGCGGCTGGGTCGTCGGCGTTGGCCAGCATCTTACCGGCGATCTCGTCCTCGATGCGGTGCAGTTCCGCGGCAACGGCACGGCGGGCTTCCGGGAATGGCCGCAGTGCCATGGTCAACGCCTGGCGCAGCCGCAGGTAATCCTCGCTGATCATGATATTGACTTGCGAGCTGACGTGATGCTGCGCAAACAGGCCGAGATAACGGCCGGTCAGTTCGATATTCTTGTGGATGACCCCGGAGAGCCGGGCGACCTGCTCGACGGCGCCGGCGTCCATGCATTCGTCCTGGCACATCAGCAGCCGGGCGCGTTGGTGCGCCAGGTTGCCCAGGATACCCTCGGATTCGTCGGCCCGCAGCTGATCGAGATCAGTCTCCTTTGGCTTCAGCGCCGCGGCGACGATGGCCGCCTTGAGCTGCTGCGGCATGCGATCGCGGTAGCGCTGGATTGATGGCACCGAGTAGCCGAACCGCTGCGCGATGCGGGCCATCGGGATACCCATCGCCAGCGCGCGCTCGATCAGGACGCGATTAGGGTCGCTGGCGATCTTCGACCGCGGGGCTCGTTTGTCGCGCACGGACATGGACGAGAACATTAGGCGCACAGGGGCCTATCGACTAGCAAAACGTGGGACCAAATGTGGGTGCCGGACAAGTAGATACTCGGAAGGCGAGAAGCGCGGGGGAACTGCCCCTCGCATGCAAAGTTTTCGCCCGTCACCGCCCTGGCCGACCGCGGCTACTTCAGCGGTGGCCAGGTTCTCTCGTGCGAAGGCAAATCCCCATAACACGGCGACTGCTCGCCGCTATCCCGCGGGTTCGTTCTTCGGAGGCCTTCGGACGCCGGCCCCGACACCGCGCCGACTGTTCGCGCCAGGCCGGCATCCGAAACCCTAACCGGAAGCGGCCATCCGCAGGATCGGGATCCTGACACTGAGACACCCAGTTAGATCAAGGCTACTGCGGCCGTGATGAAGCGGCGGATCAGTTTTCGATCGCTGCGACTGCCTTGCCCCGAAGCGAGCATCGCGTCCACGCCGAGACTGCGGCCGTAGCAGTGGACTGGGAACATCAGTTGGAGAACAAGCAAGAAGAAATAAGTCCACGGCCACTCGCCGGGCGCGTTGTACGGGCCGAGCCATAGGTTGAGGATTTGCAGCGCGCCGAACACCGTGAAGAAGCCGATGAAAACACCGAGCATCAGCGACACGCCGGTCAGCACTTCGGCGGCTAAACGATCGGCGCGAAGACGTAAAAGTGCGGCAGGACGATGTTGTTGAACACATCGGCTTGCAGCGGGGTCGCCGCGTACTTGCCTATTTGGCTCATCCAGTACCCAGGCCGGTGGTGAGCGGGGCGGAGGCTTCCTGGGCAAAGAGCGGGGGCAAAGTTGCACAGGGTTTGCTGCCACCAGAACCCACCCATCACAAAACGAAAGCTCCACTGCGCTAGCCGTGAGAAGCAGCGTGCTCGGGAAAGCGACGCCAACGATCACCACGCTCCCGATCATCAGCAGCCAAAAGACCGGGGTTGGCTATATCGGATCGGGGAGAAACTCGATGAGATCGGAGATGGGGTTTTCGGTCATGGCTGGCGTCTTTCGAAGGCGGTGAGGGAAGCTCCTTCAGCTGGCAAAAATCAGCCGGTGATCGGCGTCGCCGAACTGTCCGGCGGGTTGGTCGGAGTTCAAACGTCAGCGGGCGTTGTTTCGCCGGCTGCTGGAGGTCGGCGAAGCCGGTCTGCGCGACCTCCACGATCCGCACCGGCCGGGCGCCGTACGGCCGCGCCCTGAGGCTACACAACACGCCGAGCCTGCAGCAGCGCCGATCGCCAGGCCGACGCGCACAGAGCCCGCACAGCGCGCTGAGCCGGTCAGGCCACACCTCACCAGGCCGACGCGTTCCGCGTCTCCGCCGGCGCTGGACGCGGCGCCCGCCCCACCTGGCAAGCGCCGGTTCCGCTACAATTCCGTTAGCGGCGAATTGGAGCCGATGTAATGACCATCGTCGAGTTCCCGGATGGGCGGATCGTCGAGTTTCCCACCGGCACGCCTGAGCCGGTGATCAAGCAGATGGTCGCGGATTTCATCTTCCCACCGCCGGCGCCGGCGCCATCATTGCCCGCGGCCGATGACGTCATGCCTGAGGCGGAGGTCTTCTTAGAGCCCGACGTGCTGGAACCCGAGGAGCCTGCAGCTCTGCTCGAACCAGCTCCCCCCGAGCAGGCCCTCGCGCCGCCCGCCGTGCTGCCGCTCGTCGCCCGGTTCCGTCTCACGCCTTATACCGATGACGAGAACCTGCTGGGAACGGTGCCGGCAATGAGCCCACGCGAACGCGCGGAACGACTCCAGGCCGAGATGAAGCGCAAACACGTCCCGGTTCGGAACAACAGCAAGGGCAATATGTTTACTCCGCGTGCGGCGACACCGAGCCAGGTGCCGGTACGACGGTTCGCGCGCGGCGACGATTGACCTAACCGGAGGTTGACCCGCCGTTCGTCGGTGTCCTCGCACAACGGGTGGACGATGACTGGAACGGGTTGATGGATTTGCCGCCGCCGGGGACCCTGCGATGGACCGCCTGGCAAAAGGTCGCGGTCATTCGCGCGATACGCAACGGCACGCTGACCCCGGCGGAGGTACGCGCCCACTATATGCTTTCGGAAGAAGAGCTGGCCGGTTGGCAGAACGATTTCGACCGCAGCGGCATCGCCGGCTTGCAGCAGAAATCGCTCCGCCAGCGGCGGCGCCGGCAGCATCACGAATAATCGATCATACCCGGTGGCGCAGGTCCGCCGGGGTGCTTCCCTTGATTTCAAGCGGACGCTAGGATCACGTGTCAGCCGAATTTAAGGCGACTGACGGACAAGACGGCTGATTTGAGGACGCGTTCTTGACCCCGGATGACCCCCAGGGCCCGGCATCGACGGAGCCAGCGGAACCGGTAGCACAGACGGCGGGCGAGGCCGCGAGCCCGCTTGCGGATGCCCCGACCGACGGGCCGCGTGCGCCCCACCGTCGCCGCCGCCGCCGACGCCGCGGCCCGCCGCGTCCGGCCGCGGCAGAGACCGCCACCACGCCCGACGACGCGTCGGTTGCGTCGCCATCCGGAGAAGGACCGGCGGTGGAGACGGCCCCCGCGACGCGGGCGCCCGGCGAAAATACCCTCCGCTTGAGAATCCGGCCGCCGCGCCGCCGGCGCCGGCCGCCGATTGCTCAGCCGGGCGGTGGGCTAGAGGGGACGGCGGAGGCGCCGGCAGCGGCCGAGGGCGGCGAAGCCTCCGCTTCGGCGCCTGCCGCGACCCCGGCGCCGCGCCTGGGTCCCGACGGTCAGCCGCTGCGCCGGAGGCGCCGTCGCCGCCGCCCGCCGCAGCTCGGCGGCGCCGGAGAGCATCCCGCAGACGGTGAAGCCGCAACCGAGGCGGCAGCGCAACCGGCGCGCGATCCCAACCGTCCACCGCGCCACCGCAGCCGCCGGCCCCGGGGAGAGAGATCAGGCGACAGACCCGGCGAGCGCCCGGCCGCGTCGGGCGAAACCGCGCCGCGCGAGGCCCGCGGTGATCGCGATCGTCGCTCCGCCGCCGGACGCGGCCCGCGCAGCGACGGCGCCGGGGGACGGCGCGATGGCCCCGGGGGCCGCCGCGACCGGCATGACGGCAGGGATGGTCGAGGGCGCGGCCGCGACGACCGGCCGAAAAGGATCGAGCGCAAGCTCTACTCGATGGATTCGGTCGTCGATCGCGGCTTTGAGGATGTCGAGGAGGAGAGCGGCACGCGCCGGGTCCATTGGACCATCGTCAAGCGCACGGTCGCCGACCAGATCACCCGCAAGCCGATGTCGCAGAGCTATGTGCTGCAGCGCGACGGCGTCGACAGCGAATTCCCCAGCCTCGGCGCGGCACGCGACGCGGTAAACAAGAAGATCGTCCACCCCGAGAAGCTGACGCTCTCGAAGGCGGAACACGCGGCGCAAAAGGGCGGTCGTTGAGCAGTCGACAGGTGTTGCCGGCGCATCTGCGCCAACTCGAAAGCGAGTCGATCGGCATCCTGCGGGAGCTGGCGGCCGAGTTCCGCGCGCCGGTGCTGCTCTACTCGATCGGCAAGGATTCGAGCGTCCTGCTGCACCTCGCGCTCAAGGCGTTCCACCCCGCAAAGCCGCCTTTCCCGCTGCTCCATGTCGATACGACCTGGAAGTTCCGCGAGATGATCGCGTTCCGCGATGCGACCGCGGCCCGGCTGGGGGTCGAGCTGATCGTCCACACCAACCAAGATGGGCTGGCGCGCGGCATCAACCCGATCGCCTCGGGCTCGGCGCTGCACACCCAGGTCATGAAGACCGAGGCGCTGCGGCAGGCGCTCGACAAATTCGCCTTTGACGCGGCGATCGGCGGCGCCCGGCGCGACGAGGAAAAGAGCCGTGCCAAGGAGCGCATCTTCTCGTTTCGCGCCGCCGGCCATGCCTGGGATCCGCGCCACCAGCGACCCGAGCTGTGGCGCTTGTTCAACACACGGCTGCGTCCCGGCGAATCGATGCGCGTCTTTCCGTTGTCGAACTGGACCGAGCTTGATGTCTGGCAATACATCGTCGCCGAGAACATCGAGGTCGTGCCGCTCTATTTCGCCAAGGAGCGGCCGGTGGTGCGCCGCGGCGGCGTGTGGATCATGGTCGACGACGATCGCCTGCCGCTCGAACCCGGCGAGGTGCCGGAACTGCGCCGCGTCCGCTTCCGTACTCTCGGCTGCTACCCGCTGAGCGGTGCGATCGAGTCCGACGCCGCCAGCACGGCGGAGATCGTCGCCGAGCTGCGCGGCTCGCGGCAGTCGGAACGGCAGGGGCGGCTCATCGATTCCGACGAGGATTCCTCGATGGAGCGCAAGAAGCGCGAGGGTTATTTCTGATGGGTTCGGCCCCGATGGCCGACAAGCCGCTGTTGCGCTTTCTGACCTGCGGCTCGGTCGACGACGGCAAATCAACGCTGATCGGTCGTCTGCTCTATGATTCCGAGGCGATCCTCGCCGATCAGCTCGCCACGTTGGAACGCAATTCGCGCCGTTTTGGCACCACCGGCGAGGAAATCGACCTCGCGCTGCTGCTCGACGGGCTCGAAGACGAGCGCCAGCAGGGCATCACGATCGATGTCGCCTATCGCTTTTTCGCCACCAAACGGCGCTCGTTCATCGTCGCCGACTCGCCCGGCCACGAGCAATACACGCGCAACATGGCGACCGGCGCCTCGACGGCGGACCTCGCGTTGTTGCTGGTCGACGCCCGCAAAGGGGTTATCGCGCAGACCCGGAGGCACTCGCTGATCTGCTCGCTGCTCGGCATCAAGCATCTCGTACTGGCGGTCAACAAGCTCGACCTGGTCGATTTCGACCAGGCGGTGTTTGACGCGATCACCGCCGAATACCGCCGCTATGTGAGCGATTTCAACTTCGCGTCGCTGCAAGCGGTGCCGATCTCGGCGCGCTATGGCGACAATGTCGCGACCCGGTCGCCGCGCATGGCCTGGTACGCCGGTCCAACCTTGCTCGATCATCTCGAAACCGTCGATGTCGAGCACCGCAGCGAGGTCACCGGCTTTCGTTTTCCGGTGCAATGGATCAACCGCCCGCATGCCGATTTCCGCGGCGCGGCCGGGACAGTGGCGGCAGGCTCGATCGCGCCTGGCGATCCGATCGTCGTTACCGGCACGGGCGTAACCACCACGATCAAGGAGATCGTCACCTTCGATGGTGCGGTTGCGCGCGCCAACCCCGGCGATTCGGTGACGCTGACCTTCAACGACGAAGTCGATGTCACCCGCGGCGACCTGCTGACCGGCGCCAGATCGCGCGCGGAGTTCGCCGACCAGTTCGCGGCGCACCTCATCTGGATGAAGGACGAGCCGCTGGTGCCCGGCCGCTCGTACTGGCTGAAGCTCGGCGCGCGCACGATTCCGGCGACGGTGACCGCGCTCAAGCATCGCATCGATGTGGACACCGGCGCACATATCGCCGCTCGCACCCTCGCGCTCAACGAGATCGGCTTCTGCAACCTGTCGGCATCGCGCCCCATCGCTTTCGACCGCTACGCCGACAACCGCGACACCGGCGGCTTCATCCTGATCGACCGCGTCACCAACGAGACCGCCGGCGCCGGGATGATCGAGTTCGGCCTGCACCGCGCCACCAATATCCATCTGCAGGCGCTCAACGTCAGCGCCGATAACCGCGCCGCGCTCAAGGGCCAGCAGGCGGCGGTGATCTGGCTCACCGGCCTCTCCGGCGCCGGCAAGTCGACCATCGCCAACGCGCTCGAATCGAAATTGCTGGCGATGGGCGCGCATTCGATGCTGCTCGACGGCGACAATGTGCGACATGGGCTCAACCGCGATCTCGGCTTTACCGACACCGACCGGGTCGAAAACATCCGCCGGCTCGGCGAGGTGGCGAAGCTGATGGCCGATGCCGGGCTGATCATCATCACGGCGTTCATCTCGCCGTTCCGCGCCGACCGGCAGATGGCGCGCGAGATCGTCGCGCCGCACGGCTTTATCGAAGTGTTTGTCGACACGCCGCTCGACGAATGCATGCGCCGCGACCCCAAGGGCCTCTACGCCCGCGCCAAGGCCGGTGCGATCCCCAACTTCACCGGCCTCGACTCGCCCTATGAGGCGCCCGAGGCCCCGGAATTGCGGCTCACCACGATCGGCGAGACGGTGGATTCGCTGGCCGAGTCCCTGATCGAAACGCTGCGCGAACGCGGCATCGTGCATTAATTTCGCGCGAATACCGGCTTCCGCGGAGATGGCGATCCAATATGATCGCGGTTTTCGCGACAGGCGGAGCCGAGCCATGGACATTGCTTTCCTGACCATCGCCGAGCTCGGCCGCGCCTACGACAGGAAAGAGCTGTCGCCGGTCGAGGTGACGCGGGCGCTGCTCGACCGCATCGCAGCGCATGACGGCAAGCTGCACAGCTTTATCCGCGTCACCGAAGACGTCGCGCTGGCAGACGCCAAGGCCGCCGAGACCGAGCTGATGGCCGGCCGGCGGCGCGGTCCGATGCACGGCATCCCCTATGGCCTCAAGGACATCGTCGAGACCGCCGGCATCCCGACCACCGGGCACTCGAAACTGCGCCAGGATCACGTGCCGAAGGCGGATGCCGAGGTCGAGCGGCGCCTCAAGGCGAGCGGCGGCATCCTGCTCGGCAAGCTGGCAACCTGGGAGTTCGCGCTCGGCGGGCCGAGCTTCGACCTGCCCTGGCCGCCGGCGCTTAACCCCTGGGACTCCAGACGGTCGCCGGGCGGCTCGTCGAGCGGACCCGGCGCCGCCCTCGCCGCGGGCTTTGTCCCGGCGGCGATCGGCACCGACACCGGCGGTTCGGTGCGCGGCCCGGCGGCGTTTTGCGGCATCGCCGGGCTCAAGCCGACCTATGGCCGGGTCAGCCGCCGCGGCGTCTTTCCCAACACCTTCACGATGGACCATATCGGCCCGATGACGCGCAGCGCCGAGGATATCGGGCTGATGCTGCAGGTCATCGCCGGGTTCGACCCGGCCGACCCCGGCAGCGAGGATTGCCCGGTGCCCGACTACGCGGCCGCGCTGGGAGGCGGTGTCAAGGGCTTGCGCCTCGGCCTGATCGACGGCTGGCATGAGGGCGACGACGCGCACCCCGATCTCGGGCGCGCGATCGCCGACGCCGTGGCAGTGCTGGAAGGTCTCGGCGCCAGCGTCGAGCCGGTCAAGCTGTCGAGCCTGCGCGACTACACCGACTGCAAGACGACGATCTCCAGCGTCGAGCTGTATTCAATCCATGAGCACGATCTACGCACCCGGCCGCAGGATTTCGGCCGCATCCTGCGCAACCGCGTGCTGCCGGGCGCGCTGATCCGCGCCGAGGATTATTTCGCCGCGCAGCGCTGGCGCACCGCGCTCGCCAAGGAACAGGCAGCGGCATTCCAACGCTTCGACGCGCTGCTGACCGCCGGTGCGCGGACCATCGCCGATCTCGCCGACCCGAACCGGCCGGACCGCCACGCCAGCGCGCCGAGCATCACTATGCCGTTCAGCATCAGCGGCGTCCCGGCGCTGGCGATCCCCTGCGGCTTCAGCCGCGCGGAGAACATGCCGCTATCGCTGCAAATCGCCACGGCACCGTTCCAGGAAGCGACCGCGCTGCGCATCGCGCACGTCTACCAGCAGGCCACCGACTGGCACCGCCGTCACCCGACGTTGGGCTGATGCTTGCCGCGTCAAGCGGGTCGGATTTGACCGAACCGGTGGTGCCGGCCCCACCCACTTGCAGCTGGCGCTGCAAGTCTCCCTCCCCCGTGACCACGGGGGAGGGTTGGGGAGGGGGCCGGCACAGAAGCCAGAGATGCTATCCGATCCGATTTCCCCGCAACCGCTATGCGTAGACCCGCTGATACAGCGCGATGATCTCGTCCTGTGACGGGACGCGCGGGTTGTTGGCCGGGGAGCCGGAGGCGATCGCCTGGGCGGCCATGGTCGGCAGCAGTTCGTCGTAGCGCGATTTGGCGATGCCGTAGTCCTTGGGGCTGGGCACTTTGAGGTCGGCGTTGAGCCCGCGCAGCGCGTCGAGCAGCCGGGCGACGGCAGCCTGGCTCCCTTCACCTTCCTCGGCGACGCCCATCGCCCGCGCGCAATCGGCGTAGCGGTCGAGCGCGGCGGGCGCCGAGAACGCGGTGATCTCGGGCAGCAGCATCGCGTTCGACAGCCCGTGCGGCACGTGGAAGAACGCCCCGATCGGCCGGCTCATGCCGTGCACCAGCGCGACGCTGGCGTTGGAAAACGCCATCCCCGCGGTCGTTGCGCCGAGCATCATTGCCTCGCGCGCCGCATGGTTGTCGGGTTCGGCGCAAGCGGTGCGGATGTTCTTGGCGATCAGCCCCATCGCGTTTCGGGCAAGACCATCGGTGTAGGGGTTGGCGCGTTTCGAGACATAGGCCTCGATCGCATGGGTGAGACTATCGATGCCGGTATCCGCGGTAAGGCGCAGCGGCATGGTCAGGGTCAGCTCGAAATCGACGATCGCCGCGGTCGGGCAGCAGGCGAGCCCGGCGATCAGCATCTTTTCGTCGGTCTCGGTGTCGGTGATCACCGTGAAGCGCGTTACCTCCGAGCCGGTGCCGGCGGTCGTCGGGATGGCGATGATCGGCAGGCCGATCTTCGGGATGTCGCCCGGCACCTTGTAGTCGCGCAACTGGCCGCCATTGGCGTGCAGCACCGACATGCCCTTGGCGGTATCGATGGGGCTGCCGCCGCCGATCGCGATCAGGCTGTCATAGGGTGCTTCGGTGAGCTTCGCGACGCCGGTGGCGATGACCGCAGTCGTCGGGTCGGCGACCGTGTCCTGAAAGACGGCCCACGCCATCTTCGCGCCATCGAGCAGCGCGGTCGCGCGGTCGAGGATGCCGCTCTTGGCGATAAACGGGTCGGTCACGATCAGCGGATGCCCGAGACCAAGCCGCGTCATCAGCGCCGGCAACTCGCCGAGCGCACCTCCGCCCACCGATAACAGCCGCGGTGTGGTGATCAGCGCCGGCATCGAACCCTCCCTGCTTTGGCCGGCGACAGCATAGCAAAGCGGCTCAGTCCGCCGCAGCCTTCTCCGGCGTGAAACGCCGGTAGACGGTGGGATCGAAACGTTCGAGATAAGTGCAGCCGTCGACGGTGTCGGTAAACCCGCAGCGCCGGTAGAGCGAGGCGGCGTCGCGCGTCACCAGCAGCCAGCGCCGCAATCCCTGCAGCGGCGCATGGTCGAGGATTGCCTCGACGAGGAATTGCCCGAGCCCGGCGCCGCGCTGCGCCGCGACGACAAAAACATCCGCGAGATAGGCAAACGTCGCCTCGTCGGTCACGACGCGGGCAAAGCCGATCTGCACGTCGGCACGATAGAGGCCGAAGCACAGCGAATGGGTGATCGCGCGTTCCACCGTCCCGCGCGGAATGCCGCGCGCCCAATGCGAGCAGCGCGACAGGAAATCGTGGATCAGCGCGATATCGAGCCGGTCCTTGGCGGTATCGATTTCGAAGAGATGCCCACCGATAATGCGGCGGGCAATGACGCTCTGGGTCATCGGACCATTCCCTGCGAGGCTGGGGCTTCGACAAAGGCGACGCGCTGGACAAGGCGCGCCGTTTGCAGCCCGCGCAGGGGCTGCTAGCGCATTCGTCGTCGCAGGGCGCAGAGAGCGTCGTTCATGGCGGGCAGCAAATGGGGGACCGCCGCCGTGATGTCAACCCGGCTTTTTCAGCCGAAACCGCAAAACCCCATCGGTTTCGCTCGCTAGCAGCAATTCGCAGCCGGTGGTGCGGCAAAAATGCTCGAAATCGCTCGCCGCACCAGGATCGGTGGCAAGCACTTCGAGGATGCCGCCGGCCGGCACATCGCGCAGCGCGCGCCGCGCCTTCAGCACGGGCAGCGGGCATAACAGGCCGGTGGCGTCGAGAACCGCGTCGGCCGGTGCGGCGTCGGGCATGGCAAGCTCCAACCCTCCTACGCTTCCCGCGGGCTTGACCCGCGGGTCAACGTCTTCGTCGACGTAAAGAAAGAAGACGTGGATGGCCGGGTCAAGCCCGGCCAAGGCGATAAACCGCTAGCCGAACTTGCCGTTGCGCGGGAAGCCGTTGGGGACGCTGCGGCCGGCGCCGCCGCGCGGGCCGCGCCACGGCGTCAGGTCGGTCTCGGTGCGGGTGCGGCTTTCGCCCTGGCGCCACGACAGGCCGTCGGCGAGGCGGAACATCTTGGCATCGGCGAGCTTGCCCATCCGGTAGCGCTGCAGGATGACGCCGCGGCCGCGCGCGATTTCCGGGATGTCGGCCAGCTCGACGACGAGCATCCGGCGGTTTTCGCCGACCAGCGCGACGGCATCGCCATCGGTCGGGACGCAAATGCTGGCCTCCGCGTCCTTGCCGGGGCTCAGCACCTGCTTGCCGGCGCGGGTCTGCGCCAGCGCCTCGTCTCCATCGACCAGGAAGCCGCGCCCGTCGCTCGCCGCGACGAGGATCTTCATGCCCGGCCGATAGGGGAACATCGCCACCACGGCATGCTCGTTGGCGAGATCGATCTGCAGGCGCAATGGCTCACCCTGGCCGCGCCCGGACGGCAGCCCGTCAACACCCAGCGCATAGAACCGCCCGTTGCTGCCGAAGATCAGCAGACGGTCGGTGGTTTCGGCGGGGATCGCGAAGCGCGGCCCGTCACCCTCCTTGTAGCGCTGCTCGGCGGCCGAGACGTTGTGGCCCTTGACCGTGCGGATCCAGTCCTTGGCCGAGCACAGGATCGTCACCGGCTCGCGCTCGATGAGCGCGGTGACGGGGATGATGACCGGCTCCGGCGCCGCGCCGATCGTGGTGCGGCGCGGGCCGAGCACCGAGTCCTCGCCGAATTCCTTTTGCGTCGCGGCGACTTCCTTGGATAGCGCGGTCCATTGCCGCCGGTCGCTGGCGAGCAGCTTCTCGATGTCGCCGGCCTCGGCGCCGAGCGCCTCCAGCTCCTTGCGGATGGCGACTTCCTCAAGCCGACGCAGGGCGCGCAGCCGCATGTTGAGGATCGCCTCGGCCTGCATATCGGTGAGACCCCAGCGCGCCATCATCACCGCTTTGGGCTCGTCCTCCTCGCGGATGATGCGGATCACCTCGTCGAGGTTGACGTAGACGATCACCAACCCGCGCAGCACCTCCACCCGCCGTTCGATCGCGGCGAGGCGATGGCGGTTGCGGCGCTGCAGCACGACGCGGCGATGGTCGAGAAACTCCTGCAGCACCTCCTTCAGGTTCATCACCCGCGGCACGCCCTGCGGGTCGAGCACGTTGAGGTTGAGCGGCACCTTTACTTCGAGCTCGGTCGAGCGGAAGAGCTGCTCCATCAGCACGTCGGGATCGACATTGCGGGTCTTCGGCTCGAACACCAGCCGGACGTCCTCGGCCGACTCGTCGCGGACATCGGCGAGCAGCGGCAGCTTCCGCTCTTCGAGCAGCGCCGCGATCTTTTCGATCAGCCGGCTTTTTTGCACCTGATACGGCATCTCGGTGACGACGATCTGGTAGAGCCCGTGCGACAGCGGTTCCCTGGCCCAGCGGGCGCGCAGCCGGAAGCCGCCACGGCCGGTCTCGTAAGCAGCGCGGATGCTGTCGGCGGCTTCGACCATGACGCCGCCGGTCGGAAAATCCGGCCCCGGCATCAGCGCCACCAGCTCGGCGATTTCGCAGTTCCGGTTGTCGATCAGATGCAGCAACGCGGCGCAGATCTCGCCGACATTGTGCGGCGGAATGCTCGTCGCCATGCCGACCGCGATCCCCGCCGCGCCGTTGGCGAGAAGGTTCGGGAAACGCGCGGGCAGGACGACCGGCTCTGAGTTCTCCCCATCATAGGTGGCGCGAAAATCGACCGCGTCTTCGTCGATGCCTTCGAGCATCGCCCGCGCCACCGCCGACATGCGGCTTTCGGTGTAGCGCATCGCCGCGGCGTTATCGCCGTCGATATTGCCGAAATTGCCCTGCCCGTCGACCATCGGGTAGCGCTGCGCAAAATCCTGCGCGAGGCGCACCAGCGCGTCATAGATCGCGACGTCGCCGTGCGGGTGGTACTTGCCGATGACCTCGCCGACGACCAGCGCGCATTTGCGGTAGCTGCCGCCGGGGTCCATGCGCAGCTGGTTCATCGCATGCAGGATGCGGCGATGCACCGGCTTCAGCCCGTCGCGCACATCCGGCAGCGAGCGCGCCATGATCGTCGACAGCGCGTAGGACAGATACCGCTCGCCGAGCGCGCTCGCAAAATCGACGTTTTGGATGCGCTCCACGACATCAGCCATGGTCGTCAAATCCTCGTTGCGGTGAGACTGCGATCATATCACCGGCACGACGCGGCGCAGGCGGTCGGCAAGGCGCGCGCGGGCTTCGGGCAGCGCACGGCCCTGCGGTTCGAACAGATGATGCCGCAGGAAGTAGCCGGCAAGCGCCAAGCCATCGATTATATCGGTCGGCTCGGCGGGCATGTCGCGCCATAAAAAATCGGGCAGCGGCAACAGCTTGTCGTGATAGGGCGCGCCGGCGGACCGCGATACCGCGCGCCCCGAACGCGGCGAGACATAGGCGAGGTCGTCGTTGACGCCCGTCGCCGCACAGGCGGTGAGGTCGAGCCCGAAGCCGAGCGCGGCCAGCAGCGCGCATTCCCAGGCGACGTATTGGGCCGGCCAGCCGGTCGAAATCGAGCGCCGCGATCAGCCGCGCGAGGTCCTGGAACACGTCACTGTGCGGCTCGTGCCCGGGCAGGGCCAGCGCGATCAGCGCGGCGGCGGAAGACAAGGCGGCGAGCCGGTCCGGATCATCGATCAGCCCGGCGGCATGCGCCCGCAACAGCTCGATCTCGAAGGTCCCGAGATGCTCGGGAAGCCGCCCGCGCCAGCTCACGGCGACCAGGTTCCCCGGCTGCAGCAGCGCGCGCCGTTTCGGCGACTGCCCGCCGCGCACCAGCCCGGCGCGCCGGCCATGCGTCTCGGTCAGCAGCTCGACGATCGCCGCGCTCTCGCCATGCCGCCGCGCGGTCAGCACAAACCCGGTATCGCGCCAGTCCATCAGCTAGTGCCAGCGCTGCATGAGGATCGTGTGTCCTTCGAGACGCACTCTACGACCCGGAACCCATGAACACGGCCTCATCCAATGCGGTTGCGGCGTCGGAACGCGCTTTTCGAGGCCGGTGTTCATGGGTTCCGGGTTCGGCCCTGCAGGCCGCCCCGGAATGACGACGGTAATTTCGAGTCAGACTTCGAGGAGGCTGCGACATCAGCCGTCTCGAAGAACGCAACGGCTTCATCCAACCTTCACGCATTGAATTCGATGCCTATGGCGCGGTAGCGCTCGGGGTCGTCGAGCCAGTTTTCGCGGACTTTGACGAAGAGGAACAGATGCACCTTGCGGTCGAGCATCGCGCCCAATTCGGCGCGGGCGCGGGCGCCGATGGTCTTGATGCGCTTGCCGCCCTCGCCGAGCATGATCGCGCGCTGGCCGGGCCTGCGGACGTAGATGACCTGCTGGACGCGCACGCTGCCGTCCGGCCGTTCTTCCCAGCTTTCGGTCTCGACCGTCGCCGAATAGGGCAATTCGTCATGCAGCTGCAGGAACACCTGCTCCCGCGTGACCTCCGCCGCGAGCCAGCGTTCCGGCGCGTCCGACAGCTGATCCGGCGGGAACAGGAAGGGTCCTTCGGGGGCCAGCCGCGTGAGATGGTCTCGCAGATCGTCGACGCCGTCGCCGGTCAGGCCCGAAATCATGAAAATGCGCGAAAATTCGGCGAGCTGCGATAGCCGCTCGGTCAGGCCGAGCAGCGTATCGCGACGCACCAGGTCGATCTTGTTGAGCGCGAGGATACCGGGTGCCCGTGTGTTTTTGAGGCGCGCGGTGATCCGCGTCGTGTCGTCATCGATGCCATGCGCGGCGTCGACCAGCAGCACGGTCACGTCCGCGTCCGAAGCGCCGGCCCAGGCGGCGGCGACCATCGCCCGGTCGAGCCGCCGGCGCGGCGCGAAAATCCCCGGCGTGTCGACAAAGATCAGCTGTGTTCCGGCATCGGTGGCGATGCCGAGCAGCCGGCTGCGGGTGGTCTGCACCTTCGGCGTGACGATCGCCAGCTTCTGGCCGACGAGCCGGTTGAGCAGCGTCGATTTGCCGGCATTGGGCGCGCCGATCAGCGCGACATAGCCGCAGCGCGTCCGGGAGGGCTTGCCGACTTCGTCAGCCATCATGCGTCAGCAGTGAGAGCAACGAAGCGGCCGCTTCGGCCTCGGCGGCGCGTTTCGACAACGCGGTGGCGCTCACTTCCTCCGACGCCGCGACCCGCACGGCAATGGTAAAGCGCGGCGCATGGTCCGGCCCCTCGGTCGCGACCACGCGGTAGGCCGGCAGACCGAGCCCCCGCGCCTGCGCCCATTCCTGCAGCCGCGTTTTCGGGTCGCGCGGCGGGCGTTCCATGGTCTCGACCAGCGGCTCCCACCAGCGGTGGATAAAGGCGCTCGCCGCGGCCAGCCCACCGTCGAGATAGACCGCCGCGATCACCGCCTCGCAGACATCGGCAAGGATGCTCGGCTTGCGCGCCGCCCCTGCGGCCGCCTCCACCGGCGCCAGCACGAGATGCCGGTCGAGGCCGACATCGAGCGCGACCCGCGCCACGGTCTCGCGCCGCACCAAATCGGCCATCCGCCGTGTCATCGGGCCTTCCGGCTCGCGCTCGAAGCGATGCCACAGCATCTCGGCGATCACCAGACCGAGCACCCGGTCGCCGAGAAATTCGAGCCGCTCGTAATGCCGCTGCTGCGAGCGGCGGCGCCCCTTGCCGCGCGCCGGCGAAACGGCGCTCGGATGGGTCAGCGCCTCAGTCAGCAACGCCGGCCGGGAGAAGACATGACCGATCGCTTGGGCAAGATCCGGCGGGGCAAGATCCGTTTGGGCAAGATCCGTTTGGGCAAGATCATCACCGGCCAGGACGGGCGCAGCGGCCTCGCTCATCGCCGCTAGTGCACTCCGTTGAACAACCGCCAATAGCGGATGGCAAAGGGCCATTTCCACACTTCCCACCACGCCGCGGAGCCGTCGGTCGAGAAGAACAGGAACTGGGCGCGACCGACCAGGTTGTCGGCTGGAATATAGCCCACCGCCGACACCACGCGGCTGTCCTGCGAGTTGTCGCGATTGTCGCCCATCGCGAAATAATAGCCGTCGGGCACCTCGTAGACCGCCGTGTTGTCGAGCGGCCCGTCATCACCGATCTTGATGATCGGATGCTCCAGCGGCGTCTCGCCGGGCCCGCGCGGCAGGCTTTCGATGTATTGCCGCATCAGCACCACCGCACCGCCTTCCTGGTAGACATAATCGTCCACCTGGCGGCGCGGCACCATCTGCCCGTTGATGAAGAGCTGGCCGTGGATCACCTGGACCTTGTCGCCCGGCAGGCCAACGATGCGTTTGATGTAGTCGACCGAGGTGTCGGTCGGCAGCTTGAAGACGACGACGTCGCCGCGTGCCGGCCCATGGAAGGCGAGAATCCGCCCATGAAACAGCGGCAGGCCAAAAGGCAGCGAGAAGCGGCTGTAGCCGTAAGAGAATTTCGAGACGAACAGATAGTCGCCGACCAGCAAGGTCGGGATCATCGAGCCAGAGGGGATGTTGAACGGCTCGTAGGCGACGGTGCGCACCACCAACGCGATCAGGATCGCGTAGATGACGGTCTTGACGGTCTCGAATACGCCGCCCGATGATTTCTTCTTGGCGATGGCTTTCATGGATTGTCCGGGCGACCGAGGACGCCGATAAGGCCGCGCGCACCGCGGCGAGTCAAGCGCGGCCCCGCGCCCCCTGACACTGCCGAACCGTCAGCCAACGGCAGCCCCCACCGGCCGTTCCACCGCCACCGGCTCCGGCCGCGGCTCGGCGGTGATGATGACGACCGCCTGGGCCAAGGGCGGCTCGTCGGTGATGGTCAGGTTCAGCCGGGCGGTCATTCCGGGCGGGGTAATCGCTTCCAGCCGCCGCAGCGCACCGCCCGTCAGCAGCATCGACGGCTGCCCGCCCGGCAGGTTGATGACGCCGAGGTCGCGCCAGAAAACGCCGCGGCGAAACCCGGTGCCGAGCGCTTTCGCCGCAGCCTCCTTGGCGGCGTAGCGTCGCGCATAGCTGGCGGCGCGATTGGCCCGGCGATCGCATTTGCTGCGTTCGGTTTCGGTGAAGATGCGACTGAGAAACCGGTCGCCGAACCGCGCGATGGTCTTTTCGATACGGCGAATATCGATCAAGTCGCTGCCGAGGCCGAGAATAAGCACGATCGGATCAGCCGCGCGCGCGTTCGACGGAGTTGATGACCGGTGTCGCCCGCAGCGCCGCGATGATCGTCGACAGCTGCTTTACGTCGCCGACCTCGATATCGACCATGATCTCGAAGAAGTCCCGCGAGCGGTTGGTGATCTTGAGGTTGCTGATATTGCCGCCCTGCTTGCCGATCGTCGTCGTCAGGCTGCCGAGATTGCCGGGCTCGTTGGCGATCGTGACGTTGATCCGGCCGACATGGATGTTTTCGGCCTCATCGGTCGACCATGCGACATCGATCCAGCGCTCGGGCTCGTCGTTGAAGGTTTCGAGCGTGTCGCAATCGATCGTGTGGATCGTCACGCCTTTGCCGGTGGTGACGATGCCGACGATCCGATCGCCCGGCAATGGATGGCAGCAGCCGGCGAAATGCAGCGCCATGCCCGGGATCAGGCCGCGGATCGAAACGGCGTTGTCCTTGCCGCCGGTGCGCCGCCGCGCACGCGACAGCGGCACCACCTTGTCCTTGTCTTCGTCGGGGGTATGCGGGAACGCAGCGTTGACCACCTCGCGCCCGGTGAGGATGCCCTCGCCGACCCCGACGTAAAGGTCCTCGGTCGTCGTGCAGTTGAACTGCTTCAGCACCGGCTGCAGGGGCTTTTCGGAAAACTCCTGCCCCTCCTGGCGAAACGCCTTCTGTACGATCGCCTTGCCGAGGTCAAGGTACTGCGCCCGCTGCTGGGTGCGGATAAAGCGGCGGATGCGGGCGCGCGCCTTGGCGGTAACGACAAAGCGCTCCCAGGTCGGCGACGGCGTCTGCGCCTTCGAAGTGACGATCTCGACCTGGTCGCCGTTGACCAGCGCGGTGCGCAAGGGCAGCAGCCGGCCGTTGATCTTGGCGCCAACGCAGGTGTCGCCGATCTGCGAGTGCACCGCATAGGCGAAATCGACCGGCGTCGCGCCCCGCGGCAGCACGAACAGCTCGCCCTTCGGGGTGAACACGAAGACCTGGTCCTGGAACATTTCGAGCTTGGTGTGCTCGAGAAATTCCTCCGGCGAGGAATGCTCGATCACGTCGACCAGCTCGCGCAGCCAGCGATACTGCGTGCCGTCGGTGCGGCCGGCGTGCTGCTTGTAGAGCCAGTGCGCGGCGACACCGAGTTCGGCCACTTCGTGCATCTCGTGCGTGCGGATCTGCATTTCGATGCGCTGCCGCTCGGGCCCCAGCACGCCGGTGTGCAGCGAGTGGTAATTGTTCGGCTTTGGCGTCGAGATGTAGTCCTTGAAGCGGCCCGGAACCACGTGATAGGCGGAATGGATGACACCCAGCGCGTGGTAGCACTCGCCGACATCGTCGACCAGCACGCGAAACGCCATGATATCGGCGAGCTGCTCGAACGGCACGTCCTTGCGCTGCATCTTGCGCCAGATCGAGTAGGCCGATTTCTCGCGCCCCGAGACGGTGGCGTTGAGCCCACCCTCGATCAGCTTGCGGGTCAGCTCGGCGGTGATCCGCGCGACAACGTCGCCGCCCTTCGAACGCAGAAAGCCGAGCCGCGCCGTGATGCTCGACCGCGCGTCGGGATGGAGCTCGGCAAAGGCCAGATCTTCGAGCTGGTCCTTCATCCGGTGCATGCCGATCCGCTCGGCGAGCGGCGCGTAGATGTCCATCGTCTCGCGCGCGATGCGCCGGCGCTTCTCGGCGTCTTTGACAAAGCGCAGCGTCTGCATGTTGTGCAGCCGGTCGGCGAGCTTGACCAGCAGCACGCGGATGTCTTCCGACATCGCGAGGACGAGCTTGCGGAAATTCTCCGCCTGCTTCGAACTCGTCGGACTGCAGTTCGAGGCGCGACAGCTTGGTGACGCCGTCGACCAGACGGGCGATCTCGGGACCGAAGCGCTGCTCGATGTCGCCGAGCGTCGCGACGGTGTCCTCGACCGTGTCGTGCAGCAGCCCGGTCGCCACCGAGGCGGTGTCGAGCTTCATCTGGGCGAGCAGCCCGGCCACCTCGACCGGGTGGGAGAAATACGGATCACCCAACTCGCGCATTTGTGCGCCGTGCGCCTTCATCGAATAGACGTAGGCGCGGTTAAGCACCGCCTCGTCCGCCTCCGGATCGTAGGATTTGACCAGATCGACGAGGTCAGGCTGCCGCATCATCCCGCGGCTTTCCTTGAAGGAAGATTTGCGGACCGGTGACCTGACCGCGCGTCAAGGCACCTCTTCTTCGAAGCTCTCCGGCTCGCCTTCGGCCTCGAAGCTCTCCGGCTCGCCTTCGGCCTCGAAGCTCTCCGGCTCGCCTTCGGGCAGCTCGGGAAGATCGACATCCTCCTCTTCTTCGAGCGAGAGCATATCCTCGGCGAGCTCGTCCTCTTCGGCCGGCTCCTCTTCGATCTCCTCGAGGCGCCCGGCGACGCCGAGCGCCTCGGCGACGCCAAACAGGTTGGATTCGAGCTCGATCGTCTCTTCCGGCTCGTCGATCTCGACATGCTTCTGCATGCCGCGGATCAGCTGGTCCTGCAGCCGGTCGACCGCCACGGTCTCGTCGGCGATCTCGCGCAGCGCGACGACCGGGTTCTTGTCGTCATCGCGGTCGAGGGTCAGCGGCGCGCCGGCGGTGATCTCGCGCGCCCGCTGCGCCGCGACCAGCACGAGGTCGAACCGGTTCGGCACCTTGACCACACAATCTTCGACAGTTACCCGCGCCATGCTGCAACCCTTCCGTCAGCCTTCTGGATTTGCTCAAATATATGGGTGCGACCGGCGCCCGGCAACACCGCCTCCCGCGGCATTAACGCCCAAAGATGCCCGTTCGGTCCCTGGCCGATGCAACTTGACCCCGCCGGGACGCGCCGCCTATATCAACTCCCCCACCGATCATCCCGGCCGGATGGCAGAGTGGCTATGCAACGGACTGCAAATCCGTGTACAGCGGTTCGATTCCGCTTCCGGCCTCCATCGATTTGTCCCAGCGCTGTCAACTACCTGCGAGCAAGGCTGCACGTTGATGGGATGCTCTGCCGTGTTGCATTACGGTCTCTGTAATTCTCGCTGATTTCCTGACACTTCCCGAGATGATAAAAAACTCCATGCAACACGGCAGCATTGGGTTCGCGTTTTTCCCTCCTTCGCGCAGAAAGGGAGGAATCAGCCGAAAGAAGACCGGCCAGCCCCGGTGAGAGCTGGCCGCTAGGATCACCCGCGTTTCTTGTGGATTCCGGGGCCCGCAGTGCGGGAAATTATTGCTTGCCTCGTAAACGCCTGGCGCGAGGAAATAATCCTTCAGCGCCGCGCTCGCCGGCCGTTGCGCGCTTCCACCGGCGGTGAACCATCGAGCGGCTCGATCTGTAACCGGCGAGGGCAGGTCGGGAAGAGGAGCCCACAGCAGCGGCGGCTTGCAGCGGCACGCACCGAGATGCTGTCGCTTGCCGGCGAGCGCCAATAACGCGCACGCGACGAAACCGAAACGCGCAAGGCCCCATGCCCTCTCATTCGATCACCTCGTCGGCCTGCGCCAGCAGCAGCTGCGGCACCGTGAGACCGAGTGCCTTTGCGGTCTTCATATTGATAACGAATTCGAACTTGGTGGGCTGCTGAACCGGCAGGTCCGCGGGTTTTGCCCCCTTTAGGATGCGATCGACGTAAGCGGCGGCGCGGTGGAAGACGTCGGCGGTGTCGGGACCATATGCCGCCAGGCCGCCCGCGAGGACGAAAGGACGATAAACCGAAACGGCAGGCACGCGGTTTTCCAGCGCGAGTCGCGCCGCCTCTTTCATGGCGACCTGATTGAACGGGTCCGGTCCGAGGATCAGCCCCTTGCGACCGGCCTGGCCCAGCGCCTTGACGCCCGCTTCCAAGTCGGCGGCGCTGGCGGCATGCAGGGCCGTGGTCGCGATAGCACCGGGAATCGGGTTGGCTTCGATCTCGCGCAGCCATTTATCGTATGTCGGTGTGGTCGCCGGATTGAACAGAACGGCCGCGCCGGTAAGGTCGGGCGACAGCATCTGCAGCAATTGCAGCCATTTGCCGATGAGTTCGGGATCGATGAAGGTAAATCCGGTGATAACCCCACCCGGATGAGCGAGGCTCTGCACTTCACCAAAACCAACCGGATCGATGGCGAGAGCGAAGACGACTGGGATGGTCGTGTTGATGCGCTTGAATTCGCCGACCACCGGCGTGCTGTTGGCCAGGATGACGGCGGGCTCAAGCGCCATCAGCTCTTCGGCATATTTGCGGATCAGCTCCTCCTTACCCGACGACCAGCGATATTCGATCGTGATGTTGCCGCCCTCGCTCCAGCCGAGTTCCGCAAGTCCCTGACGAAACGCCGCGAGGCGCTTTTGATTGTCCGGGGAGGTTTCGAGCCCCGCCATCAACACGCCGAGCAACGGCGGTCGTTGCGCGCTCGCCACCCGCGGCCACGCATTGTAGGCCGCGGCGCCACCGACGATCGCCGTGATGAAATCGCGTCGCCTCATGCGATCACCTCAGTGCGTGCGTGCGTCGCGGATCCTCGATCGGCGACGCAACGTACTGCCGGCGCCGATACCGCCGCGCGCCGGCGACGCAAAGAAACTGGGGTGCCGGCGATGGCTCCGCCAGCTTGAACAGTTTATCGCCGGCCCCGGACTCGATTCCGAGCGATCAAACATCGCCGGGCAGACGAGGTGCCGACATTTTCGATCATCAGCACCGAGCGAGACGATGTTGCGGGTGATCGCCAGCTCGTGCGTCAGCAAATCCGGGGGAGCTGGTCGCCGACCAGCATGTCGACGATGCGCGTGCCGCCAAAGAGCGTGCGCATCAGTACCCGGCTTTCGCAGCGTTCGCTGACGCGCCCGATCATCCGCGCTTCGCGGCCGAGTGGGTGCGCGCGCATCGTGGCGAGCGCACCGTCGGCGTCCTCCGCCGGCACGATCGCGACGAACTTGCCTTCATTCGCCAGATAGAGCGGATCGAGACCGAGGATTTCGCACATCCCCTTGACCTCTTCGCGGATCGGCAGCGCCGCCTCGTCGATGACGATCTCGACCGCGGCGGCCCGGGCGATTTCGTTGAGCACGGCGGCGACGCCGCCGCGCGTCGCATCGCGCATGAAGCGGGTCGCGGGGCAGGTCGCGAGCAGCCCCTGAGCGAGGCCGTTGAGCGGCGCGCAGTCGCTGGCGATATCGCCGTCGAGCGCGAGGTCGCCACGTGCGGCGAGGATTGTCGCGCCGTGATCGCCGAGCACGCCGTTCACCAGCACCGCGTCACCCGCCCGCACCAGGGTCGGGTCGAGCTCGACACCGCGGCGGATCGCACCGACGCCGCTCGTCGTCAGGAACAACCTGTCGCACGCCTTGCGCTGCACGACCTTGGTGTCGCCGGTGACAATGCGCACGCCCGCTTCGCGCGCCGCCTCGGCCATCGAGCGCGCGACGCGGCGCAGCAATTCGACCGGGCAGCCCTCCTCGATGATCGCGGCGCAGGACAGATAGAGCGGCGTCGCGCCGCCAACCGCCAGGTCGTTGACCGTGCCGCACACTGCCAGCCGGCCGATATCGCCGCCGGGAAAGAACAGCGGGTCGACGACATAGGAATCGGTGGTGAAGGCGAGCCGATTGCCGTGCAGCGAGAAATCGCCCAGAGGGATGCGTGCCTGGTCGTCGAGCGGCGCCAGCAGCGGGTTGTCGAAGGCGCTGACGAAGACGTCGTCGACCAGATCCTTCATCGCCTTGCCGCCGCCATGCGCCAAGGTCACGGTGTCGACCGACAAGGCGCCGAGCCGGCGGCGCGCAATGGGCGAGATGTCGTTCATGCCGCGTCCTTCTGGCGCCGCGCGCCGGCGTAACGGTAATGGGCCGCGCAGGCGCCTTCCGACGACACCGTCAGCGCGCCCACCGGCGCCTCGGGCGTGCAGGACGTGCCGAACACCGTGCATTGCCACGGCTCGAGGACGCCCTTCAGCACCGCGACAATCGTTAACTGGTTCGGTTAATACGCGGTTAATTATCGCCGAAAGCCACCCAATTCGACGGCGATAGACGGTCAGCCGGCCCGCACGGACGTCGCGCCGGCGGAAAAGCGAACCGCCGGAAGCACGATCGTGACGATCGTTCCGTTGCCGATCTCGCTGTCGATCTCGAAGCGCCCGCCATGCATTTCGACGAGGCGCTTTGACAGTGGCAGGCCGAGTCCGACGCCCTCGTACTTGCGCGCGAGCGTGCCGTCGACCTGGCCAAATGGGGCGAGCGCCACGGGGATGTCCTCGGGCGCCATGCCGATCCCGGTGTCGGAGATGGTGATCGCGACACCGCCGTCGCTTTCGCGCCGCGCACTCAGCGTCACACTGCCGCCTTCGGGGGTGAACTTGATGGCGTTGGACAGCATGTTGATCAACACTTGGCGGAGTTTTTTCATGTCGCCCCAGAACGGCGGCAGCGCATCCTCGACCCGGTAGGCGCACGATATGGCGTTGGTTTTCGCCATCTCGGCGACCATGTCCGCGCAGAATTTGACGGTCTCGCCGATGTCGAGCAGATCTTCGGCGAGGTCGAGCGAGTTCGCCTCGGCCTTGGCGATGTCGAGGATATCGTTAATGATCGCGAGCAGGTGGGACCCGCTATCGACGATGATCTGGGCGTCGTCGACGTAGCGCGGGTCGATCGGCCCGCGAATGCCCTGCTGCATGATCGACGCAAAGCCGATGATCGCATTCAACGGCGTGCGCAACTCATGGCTCATATTGGCAAGGAATTCGGACTTCGCCTTGCTGGCGGCCTCAGCGGCGTTCTTGGCGGCCATCAGCCGCTGTTGGTTCTCGCGCAACTCGTCAAAGGCGGCGATCAGGCGTTCCTGGTTCTCGCGCAGTTCGTCAAACGCCCGCGACGCGCGCAGCATGTAGCGAATGCGCTGACTGAGCATTAGCCAGTTGATCGGCTTGGCGATGAAGTCGGTCGCCCCGACCTCGTAAGCTCGCGCGATCGATCCTGAATCGTCGAGCCCCGTCGCCATGAGGATGGGAGTTTGCGCGGTCTCCGGGCGCGAGCGCAGCGCTCGGCACAGTTCGAACCCGTCCATGACCGGCATGACCGCGTCGACGACAATCAGCGCCGGCACCGCCTCATCGCAACACGCGCACGCTTCCGCGCCGTTTTCCGCCTCGATGATCGTGAACCCGTCGTCTTCGAGCGCGTCGCGCATGAGCGAGCGCACAACCGGATCGTCATCAACGATCAGCAGCGTTTGCGCCGTTGCGGGTGCGGCCGTCGTGAGATCAGCCTCGATCGTTCCGCTGCCGTCAGGCGGGCTCATGGACGTTTTCCTCCAAGGCCTGGAGGCCGTTGATCGCGGCGGCGAGGTCGTCGGCAAGAAAGTCGACCAGCGGACGGGCGGCCTCAGTCCCCCGCTCTCTCGCGCGCACTTCGATTTCACCACAGCGCCGCGACAGCTGCTTGGCGCCAAGAGCCGCGGCGCTTGACTTGAGGCTGTGGGCGGCACGCCACAGCGCCTCGGCATCGTCGTTGGCGCAATTGTCGCGGATCGCGGCGACGATCGCCGGCGCCGATTTGAGGAAGGTGGGCAGCGCCCGCGCGAACGGCGACGGCCTGCCTGGCCGCGCCATCGCCCGCAACCCCTCGATCACGGCGAGATCGATCACTTCGTCCCGTGCCGGAACTGTAGCCCCGTTCGATGCGAGCGCCACATCGTCATCGTCTTCGTCGGCGTCGTTCTCAGGGTCGACATCGCGCGGCTTCAGCCAACGCGACAATGTCGCGGCCATCTGGTGCTCGTCGAACGGCTTGGTGAGGAAGTCGTCCATCCCGGCCGCGAGGCATTTCTCGCGCATCTCGCCGAGCGCGTGCGCGGTAAGGGCGATGATCGGGATCCGGCCTTTATCCCGCGGCCCGTCAGGGAGAGATTGCGCCATCGCCTCAAGCTCGCGCACGCGGCGCGTCGCCTCGATGCCGTCCATGATCGGCATCTCGCAATCCATCAGGATCGCGTCCAACTTTTCCTGCGCAAACAGACGGTATGCCGCCTGGCCGTTCGGCGCGCCAATGGTGCTACAGCCCATCAGCTCGAGCACGCCGGCAGCAACGTCCTGGTTCACCGGATTGTCCTCGGCCACCAGAATGCGGGCACCGAAATTGGGCAGGCGGGCACGTGAGCCGCGGCGGCGCGCGCCGGGCGCGCGGTCTATGCACCTGCCGCCATGCGAGATTGACATAAGGGTCGAGAACAGTTCGGACGGGCGGGCCGGTTTTGGCAGCACCGCCGCCGCCTCGAACCCGTCGAGGCTACTGTCCAAATAGCCGTCGAGCGCCGAGAGCAGGATCAGCTCCGCCGGCTTGGCGGCGCCGCGAATTTGTCGCGCGAAGTCGACCGCTTCCGCCTCCTGCCCGTTGATGTCGAGGATCACCACATCGAAAGGCTGCTCGGCATCGATCGCCCCCTGCCAGGCCGTCCTGGCCTCGTCGAGTGCCGTGACAACCGTCGCGTCGACCTGCCACCTCGACAGGTAGAGGGAGGTCACGTGTGCGCTGACGGCATTCGTCTCGGCGAGCAGCGTGCGCAGCGGGCGCGCCAGGTGGCGTGGCCCGCACGGCGCTGCGCCGGTGAGCGGTGAGGTCTTGAGCTGCACAACAACAGAAAAGCGCGATCCGCGGCCGGGCTCGCTCTCGACCGAGATGTCGCCGCCCATCAGCAAGACCAGCTGGCGCGTTATTGCCAGCCCCAGCCCCGATCCGCCGCGCGCGCGTGTCAGCGAAGCATCGACCTGGTGGAACGATTTCGAAAATGCGGGTGCGCTGCTCGGGCGGGATGCCGATGCCGGTGTCCTCGACGGCAACATTGAGGACGACCGCATCTCCCTCGATCCGCCCCAGCGACACCTCGACCAATATCTCACCGCGCTCGGTGAACTTGACCGCGTTGCCCACCAGGTTGACGAGGATTTGACGCAGCCGTATCGGATCACCGACCAGCATGTGCGGCACGTCCTCGGCAACGAAATAGACGAATTCGAGCCCCTTGCGCGCACAGCGCTCGGCAAACAGCTCGGCCATCTCCGCGATGGTCTCACGCGGTTCGAACGGCGTGGCGGAAAACTCGAACCGGCCGGCTTCGATCTTCGCGAAGTCGAGGATGTCGTTGATGATGCCGAGCAGCGCCTGGCCGGAATGCGTGACATTGTCGACGAGACGCCGCTGACGGTCAGTCAGCGATGTCGAGGAAAGCAGATTGGCCATGCCGAGCACGCCGTTCATCGGCGTGCGGATTTCGTGGCTCATCGTCGCCAGGAACTGGGACTTCGCGAGATTGGCGGCTTCGGCCTCCTCGCGCGCCCGAACCAGCTCCGCTTCCGCGCGCTTGCGTTCGGTGATGTCGCGCAGAATGCCCGTGAAGAAGCTCTCGCCGTTGAGTTTCACTTCGCTGACCGCGAGCTCGATCGGAAATTCGGTGCCATCCTTGCGGATCGCCGTGAGCTCGCGGCCGATGCCGATGATTTGAGCGTCGCGCGTATCGAGGAACCACCCGACATGCCCGGCGTCCCGGCTGCGGTGCGGTTCGGGCATCAGTATGATCAGGTTCTGGCCGATGATCTCCTCCGGCGTATAGCCGAAGATGCGTTGCGCCCCCTTGCTCCATTGCTGGATATGGCCGGTCTTGTCGATCGTGATGATCGCATCGACGACCGCGTCCACGATCGCCTGCACCTGGACACGCTCGCTCTCGGCGGCGCGCTCGGCGATTTCGGCCTGCTCGCGCGACCGGACCAGCGCCGCCTCAACGCTCATGCGCTCGGCGATTTCGGTGCGCAGCCCGGCGGCAAGTTCCGACTGGCGGCCGGCGATCGAGCCGGCAAACGTGATCGCCGCCGTCAACAGCGCGATGATGGCAATCAGCAGCGCCAACAATGTCGCCGGCATCGTTTCGCCGAGCGTCGGGATCGTGTCCGTCGGCAAGAACACCGCGGCTTGCATCGCGATGTAGTGCATGCCGGCGACCGCGAGCCCCATCACGGACGCCGCGATAACCGTCGCGACGGTGTCGGATACCCTGTAGCGCCGCAGGTGGTAGCGTACCGTCAGCGAAACGAACGCGAGCGCCACCGCGACGACGACAGAGGCCACGCCGAGCAGCAGGTCGTAGCGCAGCAGCGCCCGGGGCCGCATCGCCGCCATGCCGGAATAGTGCATCGCGCCGATCCCGGCACCCATCAGCACCGCGCCGGCGGCAAGCCGCCAGAAGCTGAGTTCGCGGCTGCTGCTGATAAAACGCAGCGCGACGCCGCTGGCGAGCACGCCGGGGATCATCGACAAGATCGTGCCGATCAGGTCGTAGCTTTCGCCGCACGGCAGCGTGAACGCGAGCATGCCGATAAAGTGCATCGACCAAATGCCGCCGCCCATGCTGACCGCGCCGGCAGCCGTCCAGGCCCAACTGCCCCAGAGCGAATCCGAGGCGGCGATACGCGAGGCGAGCGACAGCGCGACGAATGCCGCCATGATGGCGATCGCGATCGACAGCAGTACCAAAGCGGGATCGAACGTTCCTTCGTAGGGAAATCCAAACCCCGATGTCTGGAATAACTCAAGAATGTCTCGCGCCACAATTGGCCCCCGTGCTGATGGGTCAGCCTCGTCGAACGCAGTAAACGTTCATTTAAAGATCAGCGGCAATGTGACGAGAATTCAATCTTTTGTGCCCGGCACGGCGAACGAGCGCGGACGCCAATATCGAAACCGGCAAGTTTCCGCTACTGATGGCTAAGCGGGCGCCATTCGAGTCCGCTTACCCCCGGACGACATGCGAGTTCCCGCGCCAGCTCGACGGGCGATCGCGACGCGGATGTCTCGCGCCATCGCACCTCGCAGCGCACTGTCCGCCGATGCCCCTCGCCGTCGAAGGCGAGTGAGCATTCCCCAAGCCGGTAGCCGGCAGCGGCGTACGCGGACAGGAGTGCGTCTTCGAGCGGATCATCGCCGTCGACCGTAAACGAGAGTTCGCTCCGCCGCGAGTGGCCGACGCGATGCTCAACCCATTTGAGCGGCCACAGAACGAACACGGCGAGGGCGCAGGCCGCCAACCCGAGATAGATCTGGCCGCCGCCAAAGCAGAGCCCCATCACGGTGACGAACCACAACGTCGCCGCGGTGGTGACCCCTTGGACCAGGTTGTCACGGCGGATGATCGCCCCGGCGCCGATAAAGCCCATTCCCGAGAGAATGCCGAGCGGCAGCCGCAGCACGTCCATCACCGCGAATGACTCCGCTGTCTTGCCCGTAACGGGCAGGAGCAGATCCGCCTGGATCATCGAGACCGTCGCGGCGAGCGAGACAAGCATCGTCGTCCGCAGCCCGACGGGCCGATCCTGCTCGCCGCGATTGGCCCCGATCGCGGCGCTGGCAGCCGCGCTCAGCACAAGTCGCAGCGCAATGTCTCCCCAATCGGGAGCAAGCGGCATGATGATCCTCCGCGCCGGCGACGCGTCCGGCAGGCCAGCCCTACAGCCCCTGCCGCACGCGGGGTATCAACTCGTTGGCGATCATCTCGATTGTCTCGGTCGCGAGGCTGTGCGGCATGCCGGCCCATTCGGTGCTCATGACCAGATGGTTCGCGCCGAGCCGGCGGTGGATTGCCACGATTTGTTCGGCGACCTCGTCGGGCGAGCCGATCAGGAAGCGATCCTCGGCGAGGCTGGCGAAATCCTGGCCGAGGCCGCCGTCGTCGGACGGCAGCTCCTGCGCCCAGCTATGGTAGGCGGCATACTTGGCGCCGAGATAGGGTTGGCACAGGCGAAACGCCTCGGCGCGCGTCTTGGCGACGAACACCTCGCGGCGCAACGGCAGTTCGGCCGGGAACGGCTTGCCGGCGGCATCGAGCGCGCGGCGGTAAAGCTCCATCTGCCGCGCGGTGACATCGATCGTGACGCTGGGACCGATATACCAGCAATCGCCGAGCCGGGCGGCCCGTTCGATGGCCGGATCCGCGAACGCGCCGATCCAGATCGGCGGGTGCGGCTTCTGCACCGGCTTCAACGAGCACGACGCGCCGTCGAGCTCGAAATGCCGCGCCTGCATCGTGACCTTGTCCTCGGTCCACAGGCGCCGGATCGCGATCAGATTGTCTTCGAGGCGACGCGCCCGCTGCGAGCGGGGGACGCCGAACGCCTTGAACTCGACATCCCGGTAGCCGAGCCCGACGCCGAGGATGATTTTGCCGCCGGACATCACGTCGAGCGTCGCGAACTCCTCGGCGACATGCAGCGGCGACAACAAGGGCAGCAGCACCACGCCGGCATTGAGGCGCAGGTTTGGCGCCTCGGCGGTAAACCGCGCCAGCATCGGCACCAATTGCAGCATCTGCCACGGATGCGCGCTGTAATGCGCCGTCTTGGTGATCGAATCGTACCCCAGGCGGTCCGCGAGCCGGACGAGCGCGATCGTTTCCTCAAATCGCCCGGCAATGTCCTCCCCGGGCTCGGCCTGGCCGCGCACGACGAGGCCGAACTGAAACGAGGCCGCCATGGTCGTCACGCCGCCTGAGCCGCCGTCGTCCGTCCGGCCCGCAGCCCGGCGCGGATCAGGTCGCTGGCCTTCTCGGCGATCATGATTGTCGCGGCGTTGGTGTTGCCGGAAATGACCGTCGGCATCACCGAGGCATCGACCACGCGCAGCCCCTGCAGCCCGTGCACCCGCAGCTCGTTGTCGACCACCGCTGTCGGCGCCGTGCCCATCATGCAGGTGCTGGTCTGGTGAAAGGTGGTGCTGCCGGTGTCGCGGACATGCGCCAGCCAGTCGGCGTCGCTGTCCTTGCCGGCGCCGGGCCAAAATTCCTCGGTGGTGATGCGCTGCAAGGTCGGCGTCTGGAAGATGGCGCGCGCGGCGCGCAGGCCGGCAACCATGGTGTCCTTGTCGTTTTGCGTCATCAGGTAGTTGGGCTGCATCGCCGGCAGCACCATCGGGTCCGGCGATTTGATGCGCAGCCAGCCGCGGCTTTCCGGCCGGCACGGAATGCAGACCAGCGAGCAGGCGGGGAACGGGTGCATCGGCTTGCCCGGCGCGTCGAGGCTGCCGGCGAGGAACTGGTACTGGCAGTCGGGTGAGGCGGAAGTCGGCCGGGTCCGAGCAAACAGGCCGATCGGCGCCGCACCCATCATCAGCGGCCCGCGTCCTGCGGTCAGATACTGGAACCCGGCCCAGCCCTGGCGCATCCACGACCGCGAGATTTCATTGATCGTGTTGGCTTTCTTGACCTTGTAGATGACCCGGCAGCCGATATGGTCCTGCAGGTTCTCGCCGACACCGGGCAGATCGTGGACCATCTCGATGCCGAACTGCTTCAGCAACGCGCTCGGGCCGATACCCGATAGCTGCAACAATTGCGGTGATTGCAGCGAGCCACCGGCGAGCAGCACCTCGCGCCGGGCGCGGGCGCGGCGGACGACGCCGTCCTGCCGGTATTCGAGGCCGATGGCGCGTTTGCCGTCGAAGATCACGCGCTGCGCCAGCGCGCGCACCTCGACTTTGAGGTTCGGCCGCTTCATCGCCGGGCGCAGATAGGTCACGGCGGTGCTGGCGCGCCGCCGGCCGCGCACGGTGAGCTGATAGGTGCCGACACCTTCCTGCTCGGCGCCGTTGAAGTCCGGGTTGAACTTGTAGCCGGCCTCCTGGCAGGCCTGGATGAAGGCGTCGTGCAGCTCGTGCGCCGCCCGCATGTCGGTGACCGCGAGCGGACCCTCACCCCCGTGGAAATCGTCGGAGCCGCGTTCCTGGCCCTCGGCGCGGCGGAAATAGGGCAGCACATCGTCATACGACCAGCCGGCATTGCCGAGCTGGCGCCAATGGTCGAAATCCTGCTTCTGGCCGCGGATATAGATGAGCCCGTTGATCGACGACGAGCCGCCCAGCACCTTGCCGCGCGGCCATTGCATGCGTCGCCCACCAAGCGCCGCCAGCGGCTCGGTCTCGTACACCCAGGTGATCTGCGGATTGAAGATATTGCGGTAGAACCCGGCCGGGATATGGATCCAGGCGTTGCTGTCCTTGCCGCCGGCTTCGAGCAGCAGCACCTTGGTCTGCGCATCGGCGGTGAGCCGGTTGGCCAGCGCGCAGCCGGCCGAGCCGGCGCCGACGATGATGAAGTCGGCTTCGTGATCGAAGTTCATTGGTTCATCTCACGTTACAAGTCGTCCCGGCGCAGGCCGGGACCCACCCTTCAGCTGCCCGTGGCCCGGATAAGTGGATGCCGGCCTTCGCCGGTATGACGCGGAGCAGGTACATCAGCCGGCGTGAAGCTCCGCGTCGCCGAGGGCTTCCAGCTCCTTGAGACTGATCCCCGGCACCATGTCGACTACGACAAACCCGTTCTCCGTGACATCGATCACCGCGAGGTCGGTATAGACGCGCTTGACGCAGGCGGTCGCGGTCAGCGGGTAGGTGCAGCGCTTGAGGATGCGCTTTTCGCCATTCTTGGTGGCGTGCTCCATGACCACCCAGATGCGCCTGGCGCCGACCGCGAGGTCCATCGCCCCGCCGATCGCCGGCGCCCGATCGTTGGCCGAGCGCGACCAGTTGGCAAGATCGCCATTTTCCGCCACCTGAAACCCGCCGAGCACGCACAGATCGAGATGCCCGCCGCGCACCATGCCGAAACTGTCGGCGTGGTTCATATAGCTGGCGCCGGTGACCAGCGTCACATGCTGGCGGCTGGCATTGACCAGCCAGGGGTTGAGCTTTTCCGGCGCTGGTGCCGGCCCCATGCCGATGATCCCGTTCTCCGAATGGAGGATCACCTCGCGGCCGGGCGGGATGTAGTTGCCGATCAGCGTCGGGATGCCGATCCCGAGATTGACCGACCATCCCTCGGGGATGTCCTGCGCGGCGCGCGCCGCCAACTCCTCGCGGCTCCAGGGTTTCCAGTTGGTCATCGATATTCTCCCACCAACAGCGCTACGTACCCCCACCCCGACCCTCCCCCGCTAGCGGGGGAGGGAGTAGGCAATCGCCAATGCACAGGCGCGCCCCCTCCCCTGCTGGCGGGGGAGGGTCGGGGTGGGGGCTGCAACGCCGCCGACATCACGAAATCACTACCGGCGGGTCGCCCGACGGCACATGGACGACGCGGTCGACATAGACGCCCGGCGTCACAATCATTTCCGGCGCCAGTTCACCCAGATCGGCGATGTTCTGCGTCTGCACGATGGTGAGCTTGCCGGCCGCGGCGGCGACAGGATTGAAGTTGCGCCCGGCATCGCGATAGACGCAATTGCCCCAGCGATCGGCGCGCCAAGCCTCGACCAGTGCCACGTCACCGACGATCGCCTGCTCCAGCACGCATTCGCGCCCGTCGATGATTCGCGTCTCTTTGCCGTTGGCGAGCAGCGTCCCGCCGCCGGTCGGGGTGAAGAAGGCCGGGATACCGGCGCCGCCGGCGCGGATGCGCTCGGCCAGCGTCCCCTGCGGCACGATCTCCAGCTCGATCGCGCCGCGGGCATAGACCTCCTCGAACAGCACCGAGCCGCGGCTGCGCGCAAAGCTGCAGATGATCTTGCGGACCCGGCCTTCGCCGATCAGCCGCGCCACCCCCTCGCGGCCGCGGCCGGCGGTGTTATGAACGACGGTGAGGTCTTTGGCGCCCTGCTCGATCAGCCCGTCGACCAGCGCACGCGGCTCGCCGACCTGCGCGAACCCGGCGACGATGACGGTCGAGCCGTCCTTGATGGCCTCCATCGCGTCGGCGACGGAACGGACGAATTTATCGATCATGTTTCCCGCCAGTGTCTCCCCGGCGGGGATTTAAGCCGAAGCGATGCGCGAGAGGAATAGGAACATCCTTGTCGCTCGTCCCAACGGGGTCACGGCGGAGGCCGTGTACGCGCTCTTCTCATGACGAGAAGCGCGCCGGCGCGTCGCGACAGAAGCTCCGGGGTGGGTTAATCGACGACGACGCGCACGAGGCGGTCGGTCGGCCGGGTGCGCACGGTTTCCGACAGGGCGGCGCGGAAGATCGCCGCTGTCGCATCGTCCGGGACCGCCACCTTGACCTCGATGCCGGTAAAGGACGCGCGCATCGACGCCCGCCCCAAACTATCCATCGCCAGCACCGCGAGCTTCACCGGGTCCGGCTGTAGCGCCGCCTGAGCCGGTTCGGCAACGTGGACCATTGCAGGCGCGCGACGCACCAGTTCGTGCAGCCATGCGGAGCGCGCCGGCTTCTCGCGCTGCCGCCGCAGCCGGCAACTCGCCGCCGCGACCTTGGACAAGGCGGCCTTGAAGGCATGCGGACGCGCGGCTGCGTGGACCGGCTCGGAATTCATCGCCACCCCCGTATTGTGACGGGTTTGGCCTAGCATGCGGCGATGACAGTTTTAGGACGTCGATGTTGCCGAGTACTACCAGTTGACGTGCGAAAACTGTAACATACCTCTGCTAGCGTCCCTCGCGTCTATTCCTTGTGACAGAATCACATGCGCGGGGACTACGCGTTGTTTTTTGGCCTGTGGCTGCAGAAGCCGCTGCAGATTGCGGCGGTGACGCCGAGCAGCCAGCGCTTTGCCTGCGTCATGGCCGACCTCGTCGATCTGCGCCGGCCGGGACCGGTGCTGGAGCTCGGCGCCGGCACCGGGAGCCTGACCCATGGCCTGCTGCGCGCCGGCTGCCCGGCGGAGCGGCTGATCGCCATGGAGCGCGAGCCGCGCCTCGCCGCGGCGCTGCGGCGGCGCTTCCCCGGCATCAGGACGATCGTCGGCGACGCTACCGCGTTGCCGGAGCATCTGGAACGGCTCGGCATCGACCGGCTCTGCGCCGTTGTGTCGAGCCTGCCGATCAAATGGTTCTCGCTCGCCGCGCAGCGCCAGGTCGTCGAGCCTTGCCTGGCCCGGCTCGGACCGGACGGGCGATTCCTGCAAATGACCAATGCGTTTTCTTCGCCGATCGCGAAGCGACCGCTGGGGATCGCCGGCCGCCCGGTGGCTCGGGTCTGGCGCAACCTGCCGCCGTCGCAGATCTGGGCCTATTCAATGTTTTCCGATACCGCGCGGGAGACCGCATGAACGACCTGCTGCCCAACACCCTGTCGCACCCCGCGTCCCACCATTACCGGACGATCTGGCTCAGCGACATCCATCTCGGGACGCGCGGCTGCAAAGCCGAGTACCTGATCGACTTCCTGCGCCACAATGACGCCCAAACGATCTACCTCGTCGGCGACATCGTCGATGGCTGGCGGCTCAAGAAATCCTGGTACTGGCCGCAGGCGCATAACGACGTCGTGCAGAAGCTGTTGCGCATGGTGCGCAAGGGTTCGCGCGTCATCTATGTGCCGGGCAACCACGACGAATGGCTGCGGCCCTATGCGCTGTTGCATTTCGGCGGGGTCGAGGTGCTTGACGAGGCGGTACACATCACGGCCGACGGGCGCCGGCTGCTGGTGATCCACGGCGACATCTTCGACACCGTGGTCAAGCACGCGAAATGGCTCGCCGCGCTCGGCGACAACGCCTACACGGTCGCGCTCTACATCAACCGCTACTTCAACCTGCTGCGCCGCGTGCTCGGCTACGAATACTGGTCGCTCTCGGCCTATCTGAAGCTCAAGGTCAAGAACGCGGTGCAATATATCGGCTCGTTCGCCGAGGCGCTGAGCGATGAGGCGCGCAGGCGCGGCCTCGACGGGGTGGTGTGCGGCCATATCCACCACGCCGAAATCCGCGACCTCGATGGCGTGCTCTATTGCAATGACGGCGACTGGGTCGAGAGCTGCACCGCCTTGGTCGAGCATTTTGACGGCCGGCTGGAGATCGTCGCCTGGACCGAAACGCGCGAGTTCGACCTGCTGTACCCGGAACTGCCGCTCTTCGCGGACACGCGAGACACGGCGCCGGGTCTCGTCGAGGTCGAGAGCTGAGCACTTCTGCGGCACTGCGCGTTGCGCCGGCGGCGTGCTTCGAGCAAAGGCGCGTCGCCATCGTCACCGACGCATGGCACCCGCAGGTCAACGGCGTGGTGCGGACGCTGTCGGCGGTGTGCGACGGGCTCGCCGCCGCCGGGTATGAGACCGTCGTCTTCGGTCCCGATCGCTATCGCACCATCCCCTGCCCCGGCTATGCCTCGATCCGGCTGGCGATCGGTGCCGGCCGGGCGCTCGCCCGGCAGATGGCGGAATTCGCGCCGCACGCCGTGCATATCGCCACCGAGGGGCCGCTGGGCATCGCCGCGCGCCGCCATTGCCTGGCGCAAGGCTGGCCGTTCACCACCGCCTACCACACCCGGTTTCCCGAATATGTGCAGGCGCGCTGCGGTGTGCCGTTGTCCTGGACCTATACCGCGCTGCGCCGTTTTCACACGCCCTCGCGGGGCGTTATGGTCGCCACCGAGACGATGCGCCGCGAATTGACGGCGCGCGGCTTCGACCGCATCGTCGCCTGGACGCGGGGGGTCGATACCACGCTGTTCCGGCCAGGCTGCGCACCCGCGGTCGAGCTGCCGCGGCCAGTGTTTCTCTATATCGGCCGGGTCGCGGTGGAGAAGAACCTGCCGGCGTTTCTCGACCTTGACCTGCCGGGGTCGAAGCTGGTCGTCGGCGACGGGCCGTCGCTCGCGGCGATGCGCCGGCGCTATCCACAGGTGCATTTCGCCGGCGCGCAGTTTGGCGAGGCGCTGGTGCGCCACTACGCCGCCGCCGATGTCATGGTGCTGCCGAGCCGCACCGAGACCTTCGGCCTGGTGCTGCTCGAGGCGATGGCCTGCGGCGTGCCGGTCGCGGCGTTTCCGTCGGCGGGGCCGAACGATGTGGTCGGCGACAGCGGCGCCGGAATCATCGACGAGGACCTCCGCCGCGCCGCCCTTGCCGCGCTGGACATTCCCCGCGAGCGCTGCCTGGCGCATGCCAGGCGCTTCAGCTGGCAAGCTTCGATCGACCAGTTCGTCGGCCATCTCGCCTGGATGTAAATGCCGCCGTCATCCCGGGGCGCCGCGCAGCGGTGAACCCGGAACCCATATGTGGACGGCCCCCGTTGTGCAAGGTGTCAGCGGTGAGCTGGTCTGGTCGCTTGCGGTCATATGTCCGGCCTTTGTGTGCGGTCGGTGTGACCGCTGGCCCAGATGGGTTGCGCGGATCGGGTCCCGAACATGAAGGTGACGTTGCAACGCCATTGGGTTCCGCGGGGTGTCCCGATCCTCGGTTCGACCGATTGCCATCTCGCTGCTGTCCTCGCAATCGCCAGGCGGGTTAAGAGGATGTGCCGGTCACGCCGCGTGCGGCCGGCGGTAAACTTCGCCGCTTACCATCATCGCCCACAGCGTGCGGGCCATCTTGTTGGCGAGGGCGACGGCGGCGAGCTTCTTGCCCTTGCGCGCCAGCAGGGCGAGCAACCAGGGCGAAGCCCGCCCCGGTCGTGCCGTCCGGATCACCGCGGTGGCGCCGAGCACCAGGAGGCGGCGCAGGTCCTGGTCGCCTTGCCGGCTGATCCTGCCGGGATGGTGACGGCCGGCGGTTGCATTCTCCTTGGGCGTGATGCCGGTCCAGGCGGCAAAGTGCCGGCCCGAGCGGAACCCCTTGGGGTCGGACACCTTGAGGGTGAAGCTCACCGCGCCGATCGGGCCGATGCCGGGCTGGGTCGCCAGGCATTGGCTCACCGGGTCCTCGCGATGCCACGCCATCAGCTCGGCCTCGAGCGCCTTGAGCCGGGCCTCGATCGCCGCGACCTGGCCGGACAGCACGCCGAGCATCTCCAGCGCCAACGCCGGGGCGCCCGCGTCGTGCGCCTGCTGCAGCAGCTCGCCCGCCTTGCCGGCTCCCTTGGCGGCGATCACCCCAAACTCCGCCGCATGCCCGCGCATCGCGTTGATCAGCATCGTGCGCTGCTTGACCAGCAACGCGCGCACCTTCAAGAGCATCAGCATTGCCTGTTGCTCGGCGCTCTTCACCGCCACAAACCGCATCCCCGGTCGGCTCATCGCCTCGCAGATCGCCCCCACGGGTCAAGCCCGTGGGCTGAAGGCCCACGCGTCGGCCGCGTCGTGCTTGCCGCGCTTGACGTAAGGCTTGACGTATTGCGGCGGCAGCAGCACCACCTCGTGCCCCAGACCGCGCAGCACTCGCGCCCAGTGATGCGAGGCGCCGCACGCCTCCAGGCCGATCCGCGTCGGTGCCAGCGCGCTCATCACCTTCACAAACGCCCCGCGCCGCACCTGACGGCGCAGCACCGGCTGTTCCGCTTCATCGACGCCGTGCACTTGAAAGAGATGCTTGGAGGTATCAACGCCAACTCGGATAATCGCCATCGGACGGCTCCTTTTGCTGAGATTCAACATCACAGCCTGGCACACCAGATGCCGTCGGGGGCCGTCCACCCCAACATGAACACAGGCCTCGACGAACCCGGCTCGGTCCGTGTTCATGGGTTCCGGCTCTCTGCTTCGCTCCGGCCGGAATGACAGCGGGGATGTCATCAGACTGTCTCATAAGTATCATCCTGGCTTCATCGGGCCTCACTACAGACCGGGGCGTGACCAACGCCATGTCGATCGAGGAACGCGCGCTCGGCGCCGGTGCGAGGCCATTGCCCATGGTGCGCCGGCGGCCCCGCCGCTGGCTGCCGGTGCTCGTTTTGCTCGCCCCGTCGCTGGTGTTTCTCGGGCTGTTCACCTATGGGCCGGTGCTCCGCGTGCTCGGCGAATCGCTGGTGGTCGGGCGGTTTGCCGGCGATCATGCGATCGGCTTCGGTAATTACCAGCGGCTGTTCGCCGACCCGCATTTCGCGCGTGCCGCGCTTAACAATTTCGTCTATGCGCTCGGCACCATCGTCCCGAGCCTGGTGCTGGCCTTGGCCCTGGCGCTGGCGCTGCGCGAGACCAATCGGTTCACCGCGCTGTTGCGCACGCTGGTGGTGATGCCGCTCTTAATCCCGCTGGTCGCGGCGGCGGCGCTGTTCAGCTTTCTGCTGCTGCCGGGTGACGGGCTGGTCGATTTCTACCTGCACAAAATCGGCGTGCCGATGATCAACTGGCTCGGCGACACCGATCTGGCGCTGGGCTCGGTGATCGCGATCACCGTTTGGAAGAACACCGGTTACTACATGCTGTTCTTTCTCGCCGGGCTCGCCGGGGTGCCGCAGGACCTGGTCGACGCGGCGACGATCGACGGCGCCGGCGCGTGGCGGCGGCTGCGCAGCATCGTCCTGCCGCTGCTCGGCCCGACCTTCGGCTTTGTCGTGCCGATCGCCCTGCTCAATGCGCTGACCCAGATCGACCATGTCGTGACGATGACCCAGGGCGGCCCGTCCGACGCGACCAACCTCTTGCTCTATTATATCTACCAGCAGGCCGCGCAGAACTACGACACGGGCCTCGCCGCGGCGGCGACGGTGATCAGCGTCGCGGCGCTATTGTCGCTGTCGCTGATCTCGTTCCGGCTTATCGAGCGCGGCGTGCATTATGAGAGCTGACCTCGCGATAAGGGCTAACATCGCGGCCGTGGCTGCCCCTCACCCCAGCCCACTCCCCGTCGCGACGGGGAGAGGGAGGGACCCGCGCGAAGCGTGGGAGGGTGAGGGGCAGCCGCCGGGTGCTGTTGGATGACCGGTTCTCGCCGGCTTTCGCTCTGGGCGATGCTCGCGGCGAGCGCGGCGGCGCTGATCTGGGCGGTGCCGTTCGCGTGGATGGCAGTCGCCTCGCTGCGGCCGGGGGTGCCGCCGGACATCGCCTCGCTGACGCCGAGGGGCCCCTTCGGCCTCACGAATTTCGCCGAGGCATGGAAGAGCGGCAGCTTCCCGCTGTGGTACCTCAACACCTTCTTGATGTGCGGCGGCATCCTCCTAGTGCAGCTAATGACGATCAGCATGGCCGGTTACGCCTTTGCCCGGCTCGCGTTCCCCTGCCGTGACGTGGTCTTCGCGCTGTTCCTGCTGCAGCTGCTGCTGATCCCGCCGCTGCTGATCGTGCCGAACCTCGCGACCCTGGTCAGCCTGCACCTCTACGACACGCTGCTGGGCGTCATGGCGCCGTATTTCGCCTCGGCGTTTGGCGTGTTCCTGATGCGCCAGACGTTTCGCGCGATCCCCAAGGATTTTGAGGAAGCGGCGATGCTCGACGGCGCCGGGGTCGCAGTGCTGATCCGCGATGTGTTGCTGCCGCTGGCGCGACCGGGGCTCGTCGCCTTTGCGATCGTCTCGGTCACGGCGCACTGGAACGAGTTTCTGTGGCCGCTGATGGCGGTGTCGTCGCCGAAAAACCAGGTGCTGACGGTCGGCCTCGCGAGCTTTGCGTCGGGCGCGGAGGCCGGATCGGCCTGGGGCGTCGTCGCCGCCGGCACGTTCTTTGTCGCCGCGCCGCTGCTCATTCTGTTCCTGATGTTCCAGCGGCGCTTCATCTCGTCCTTTATCTATTCCGGCATCAAGTAACAGGGGGAGCCATGACCGACATTACCCGGCGCACCGCGCTCAAAACGTCCCTGGGGGGCGCGCTCGCCGTCACTGCCGCGGCGGCGATGACCAAGACCACGTTCGCCGCCGACCCGGTCGAGATCGATCTGTTCTTTCCGGTGCCGGTGCAGGGCAAGCTCGCCGACAAGATGAAAGAGCTGATCGAGCGCTTTAACAGCCAGCAGCAGGCGGTCAAGGCGACCGCCGTCTATACCGGCAGCTACGACGACACCAACCTCAAGACGCGCGCCGCGATCAAGGCCGGCAAGCCGCCGGCGGCGGTGATCATGTCGGCCAATTTCGTGCGCGAATACGTCATCAACGGCGATGTCGAGCCGTGGGACCCGATCATCGAGAAGGGCGGGGCCAAGGCGGCCGACTTCTTCGACAATTTCTGGCCGGCGCTGAAGCCCAACGCGGTGATCGACGGCAAGGTCTACGGCATCCCGTACCAGAACTCGACGCCGCTGATGTACTACAGCATCGACGCGTTCAAGGATGCCGGGCTCGACCCCGACAAGCCGCCGGCGACCTGGGCCGAATGGCTCGATGCCGCCAAGAAACTTACCAAGCCGGGCGGCGAGCGCTGGGGCATCAATTTCCCCGGCACCTACGATTATTGCGGCTGGATCACCAGCGCGCTGGTGATGCAGAACGGCGGGCAATACTACAATCACGATTACGGCGGCGAGGTTTACTACAACGCGCCATCGGCGCAGGGCGCGCTGACCCTGCTCGACACGCTGGTCAACAAGGCGAAGGTCATGCCGCCCGGCGTCAGCGACGCCAATGCCTGCACCAGCGCCTTCTTTGCCGGCCGGCTCGGCATGATGCTGCTGTCGACGGGATCGCTCAGCTTTATCCGCGAGAACATGAAGGCGCCCTACAAGGTGGCTTTCCTGCCGAAAGCGGTGCGCAACGCGGCGCCGATCGGCGGCGCCTCGCTGATTTTGCCCAAGGGCAACACGCCGGAGCGCCAGACCGCCGCCTGGACGCTGATCTCCTGGCTGATCAGCCCCGAGACCGCCGGCGAATGGAGCCGCTTCACGGGGTATTTCGCGCCGCGCAAGGCCGCCTACGACCTGCCCGACATGCAGAAATTCCTCGCCGAGCACCCCGACGCGAAGATCGCGCTCGATCAGCTCAAGTTCGCGGTGCCGTGGTTCGACACGTTCAACACCGTCGCGGTGCGCAAGGCGATGGAGGACCAGGTGCAGGCGATCCTCTCGGGCAAGACCGCCCCGGCCGACGCCGCCGCCGCGGCGCAGAAGGCCGCCGACGAACTGCTGCGCCCCTATGTCGAGCAGACCGCGCTAAAGGTGGTTGGCTAGCCGCCGATCGCCTCAGATTCAAACACCAAATACAAAACCGCCTCCCCCGGGCTTGACCCGGGGGTCCACGAATAGCTTCAACTTATTCGTGGATGGCCGGGTCAAGCCCGGCCAAGGTGATTGGGGAGGCGAGCGTGACTGACATCACCGAAGCCGATATCGCCTGGATGCGCGAGGCACTCGTGCTTGCCGCCGAGGCCGACCCGCCGTTTGGCGCGGTGGTCGTCAAGGACGGGGCGGTTCTGGCGCGCGGGGGCAATTCGGGGAAGCGCCGCGGCGATCCCACCGCGCATGGCGAGATGGTGGCGATCCATGCGTGCGTCGGGACGCACGGTGCGGACGCGCTGCAGGGCGCGACGCTCTACACCTCGGGTGAACCCTGTCCGATGTGCATGGGCGCGATCCTGTGGTGCCGGATCGGGCGCGTCGTGTACGCTGCGTCGATCGAGGAACTGAGCACCAAGCTCGGCCAGATCATGGTGCCCAGCGCCGAGATCGCCGCGCGGACGCCGTTCCACACGATCGAGATCACCGGCGGCGTGCTAGCCGCGGAGGCGCTGAAGCTGTTCGACCGCAAATAGGGTGACCGGCTGGCTCGGCCCCGCTGGACCCCATCGAAAAAGGGACGCTTTAACGCAGAGGACGCAAAGGAAACGCGGAGGACGCGAAGCGGTCTCAGCTACGCACAGCGCCGCTACGGAGACGCGGAGCGCACGGAAATTTTCTTGGGCTCCGTGTCCTCCTTGTCCGTGCGAATTGAAGGCGCTGCGCGCCAGATGACCTCGCGTCCTTTGCGAACGCTCCGCGTCCTCTGCGTTAAAGAGTTCCTTCCTCCCCCGCAATGACAGGGGCACAACCCTCTGCTACCGTTTGCGCCGGCGGCGCGACTTGGCATGAACCCTGCGCGTGGAGCGCGCGGCCGCGTCGCGGCGGCAAGGACCGCGCCGCAACCGAACGGGGGAGGCTTCCAGTGCTGTCACGTCGATCCTTAGCCTTTGGCGCCGCCGGCGCGTCGGTCCTGCTCGCCAGCGAGGCGCGAGCGCAGCAGAACGCGACTGGGACGCCGGCGCAGACCTCGACCATGGACCGCATCAAGCAGACCAAGACGCTGCGGATCGCCGCGCTGCCGGGCGAAGCGCCCTATTTCAACAAGGACATCGCGACCAGCGAGTGGTCCGGCATGTGCATCGAGATGACCAAGGACCTCGCCAAGATTTTCGACGCGAAGATCGAATACGTCGAATCCACCTACGGCAATTCGGTGCTCGACCTGCAGGCCAACAAGGTCGACCTCGCCTATTCGCTGAACCCGACGCCATTGCGCGCACTGGTCATCGACTTCACTCATCCATTCTACCTGCACGGCTTCGGCATTGTTGGGAAGAAGGGGTTTACGGCGACCGACTGGTCCGACCTCGACAAGCCGGACGTCAAGGTCGCCTGCGACATCGGCTCGGCGCACGAGATCGCCGCCCGGCGGTTTGCCTCGCATGCCACCATCGTCGCGCTGCCCAAGCGCGACGATTGCATCCTCGCGGTGCAGTCGGGGCGCGCCGATTGCGTGGTCCTTGCCGTCAATCTCGGCCTCACCGCGGTCAAGAAGAATCCTGAACTCGGCAAGTTCATGATGCTGCACCACCCGACCGTAAAGCTGCCGACCTGCATGGGCGTGCAGATGGAGGTCGACAAGCGCTGGCGCGATTTCCTCAACGCCTGGGTCGATTACAACCGCGGCATCGAGCAGATCCGCCAATGGCTTTATGACGGGCTGGCGATCAACGGCGTCAAGCCTGAGGACATCCCCGCCGATGTGGAATTGTAGGACTATTGCGTGCTTCGAGGCGGCCGCTTTGCGGCCTCCTCGGCATGACGGAGGCCGGGGGGCCTCGGAGGCGGAGAACCCGACGGGAAGCGCGTTTGAACCGCCACCAGCCGCCGTTTGCCGTGTCATTCCGGGGCGTCGCGCAGCGATGAACCCGGAACCCATGAACACGGACCGCGAAAAGCACATTCCGACGCCGACGCACCTATCGGACAAGACTGTGTTCATGGGTTCCGGATTCGGCCCTGTGGGCCGTCCCGGAATGACAATGCTGATTTTGAGACAGCCTCAGAGGAGGCTGCGGCGCATCCGTCTCGAAGGACGCACCGCCCATCGGCGCAGGTCCCGCGCATGAACCACGTCACCTACAATTGGGACTTCTCGTTCCTGTGGCATTACCGCTGGCTGATCGTTTGGGGGCTCTGGGTCACCATCGCCTACACGATCGCGACGATCGCGGTCGGCATGGTGATCGGGCTTGCGGTCGGCCTGTTGCGGCTGTCGTCGAACAGGCTCATCACCCTCCCTCTCACCGCCTATGTCGAGGTGTTTCGCTGCACCCCGCTGCTGGTGCAGATCATCTGGTTCTACTACGCATTTCCGGTGGTGATCGGGATCAACATTCCGGGGGTCATCGCGGCGGGGCTGGTGCTGTCGCTTTATACCGGCGCGTTCTACGCCGAGATCGTGCGCGGCGGGGTCAATTCAATCGAGCGCGGGCAGTGGGACGCGGCGCGGTCAATTGGGCTGCATTACGTGCAGATGATGCGGCTGGTGATCCTGCCGCAGGCCTTCCGCCGGATGATTCCCCCGTTCATGAACCAGTCGATCATCCAGCTCAAGAATACCTCGCTGGTCTCGACCATCGCCGTCGCCGACCTGCTCTATGAGGGGCAGATGATCACCGCCGCGACCTACCGGCCGCTCGAGGTCTACACGATGATCGCGGTGCTGTACTTCATCGTGCTGTTCCCGCTGACCCTGGGGGCGCAGGAGATCGAGCGCCGGCTGGCGAAGAAAGACCTGACGCCGCCGGCGCGGCGGCGCTACCGCGTCGCGCTCGGCTGGCTCAATCCGCGTAGTAGTGCTGCTCGTACAGCAGGCATCCGCCGGTCGACTTGAACGGCCCGTGCGCCGCGCCCGGCGGCCGGCAGGCATAGGTGCCTTTCTGAAAATTCTCGCCGCCCTGGCCCTGCGCGTCGTTGCCGACAGTCAGGTCGCCCTCGACCAGGAAGACTTCCTCCCAATAGTCGTGGACAAACGGGTCGGTGGTGTAGACGCCCGGCTGGAAGCGCAAGAGCCGGGTGCGGCTGCCAGCCTTGTTGGTCTCGTCGAGCGTGCCGGCCAGGATTTTCTGCTCGATCCCCGGCGGATAGCCGGGCGGCACCTCCCAGCCGGCATCCATGTCGAGGCGGAAAAACTCGAGATGCGGCTTCATCGGGTTCATCGCAGGCTCCTCGACGAACAGGCAGGGTCGGTTCGGTCGAGTCTCTGATACAACAGCGAGGGCTCGGCCAGAGAGGAAAATCCGGAATGGATGCGTGGTTTCATTGCGAGAACCCCTATCCGTTTGTGCCCGACGCGGTGCTCGAAGCCAGCAATTCGGTGCGCGCCAGCCTGCCCAACCGCTATTGCGACCCCAAGATCGCCGCGCGCCTGTTTGAGGAAACGCTCGACGAATACATGCTGTGCGACGAGCTCGGTCTCAATATCACCTCCAGCGAGCACCATGCCGGGATCAACGCGCTCTATGGCGCGAGCCCGCTGGTGCTGGGGATCGTCGCGCGTCAGACCAAGAACATCCGGCTGCTCAGCATGGGGACGCTGATCACGGTGCGCAACGACCCGGTCCGCGCCGCCGAGGAATACGCCACCGCCGACGTCATCTCGAAGGGGCGGCTGGAAATCGGCTTTGTCAAATCCGGCGGCACCGAGATGGCCTCGGGCAACGCCAACCCGATCGGCATCCGAGAGCGGTTCTGGGAGGCGATCGACCTGATCGGCAAGACGCTGACCCATCACGACGGGCCGTTTTCGTGGGAGGGCAAGCACTTCACCCATCGCCACATCAACATCTGGCCGCGGCCCTACCAACAGCCGCTCCCGCCGATGTGGGCGGCGACCTCCGACCCGGTCGACACCGCCGAACTGGGGCGGCGCGGCATGGTCAACATCATGGTGATGCGCGGCGTCGACGTTACCAAGCGGGCCTGGGCGGCCTATCGCCAGGCGCGCGACGAAGCCGGGCTGCCCAAGGCGACGACCGACCGCTTCGGCTATTCCGCCTTTGTCTATGTCGGCGACACCGACGAGGAGGGCGTGCGCGTCGGCAGCAAGCTGTTGTGGTTTGTCAACACCAGCATGAAATCGGCGCCGCAATACCAGAAGTTCCTGCCCGGCACGACACCGCCCGAGCTGGCGCCGCAGCTCTACCGCGACCCGAACGCGGGCGGCAGCCTCGGCCGGCCCGGCCGCGACTCACCGCTCAACCGCGCCGGGGTGACGGCGGACATGGCGATGGCCGGCGGCCGCATGTATGCCGGCAACCCCGACACGGTCTACCGGCAGATCATGGAGTTCTATGAGAAGGTCGGCGGGTTCGGCCAGCTGATCATGGTCGGCAAGACCGGCTTCATCACCCACGAGGAAGCGGTGAAAAACATCACCCTCTTCTCGAAGGAGGTGCTGCCGCGCCTGCGCGAGATCAAGCCGGTGACCGTGGAGTGACCGGCAGCCGCCGGAAAGCGGCCCTCGGCGCGGCTACTTCTGCTGGGCGGGAGCCGGGCTGGCGACGGGAGCCGCGTCATCGACCAGACGGGTCACCTGCGGCAGCCGGTCGACGACCTTCTGCGTGACCATAAAGGTCAGGTCGAGCGTCGCGAGGCCGACCGCGAAGATCAGCAGCACGACATTGAGGTCCGCGGCGATTTTGTCGATCCGCTCCATGAGCTGGCCGGGCCGCCGCATCTTCTTGAACGTTGCACGCATTTTTCACTCGACCCGGTCCGCCACCGGCGAGACCATGATCGCCCCAGGCAAAAGTTGACACCATCGATGACGCGCGGCGCGCTTCGCCACTCATCGTCGCACGATATCTAGCGATCGATGCTGCAGTGCACAAACGCTAGTCCGACAGGTCAGCCATGCGAACCTTTAACCGCGGCTGTCGCGCGCCTTTCACAATCGATCGGCGCGCCCCGGAGATCGGCACATCACCCTGTCGGAACAGGATTATTACGGTTAACCCGTTAATGATTCGCTTCGGCGAGCCGCGTTGCCGCGTCCTTTGCGAGGCTCAGATCCGCGGGAACGACGACCCAGCCGATTCTCGCCTTGACCGGTCCGTCGGCGAACGCAGGGATGGCGCCGATCAAAGTCGTCGCTACAGCGGCCATCAGTCTTCCAAAGTGCATCACGCCTCCCAAGGTTCTGCGTTGACCGCGCCGCCGATGGAAAAATCGCCTAAGGCCACAAACGAAATCGCTTATAGCGCGTGAAAGTCGCTTCCCACTGGTCAGAGAAGTAGAGTGGAGAGAAAATAATGTGTGAATAACAGACGAGCAACATTGCACGATATTGCCGTTTGGATTTATTCATTGCGAATGGGGGCGTTGTCGAGGCGTTAGCGTTGCGTCGCCGCAGCCGCGGTTATAGATAGGGTTGGGGCGCAGCACGGTTCGATCGAGCGCGGGGTGACGGTAAGGATGACAGGATTGAAGTGGGAGCGCTGGCCGTTGCGGCTGGCGGGTCGATGGATTCGGCAGGCGATGCTGGCGGCGGTGCTGCTGGTCGGCGGCTTGGCCGGGGTGGCGCAGGCGATGGCGGAGTCGCCGCGGCAACTGGTCTACGACGTCAAGCACTCGGTGTTTGGCGATATCGGGACCTACACCAACACGATCGAAGCGCAGGGCGCGGTGATCACCATCAAGACCGCGGCGCATTTCCTGGTAAAGGCGCTGGGGGTCGGTCTGCATCGCGAGGACGCCGAGCGCGTCGAGCAATGGCAGGGCGACCGGCTGGTGTTTTTCCACGGCGTCACGATCAAGAACGGCGAGACGACGGAGATCAGCGGCAAAGCCGCCGGCAACAACTTCGTGATTAACTCGCCGGCTGGGACGGTCAACGCGCCCGCCAACGTCAGGCCGGCCAATCCCTGGTCGAAGCGCAGCATCGATTCGAATGAAATGATGCGGGTCGACAACGGCAAGGTCGAGAAAGTCACGATCAGCGGCGGCGGCCAGACCAATATCAATGTCGCCGGCGGCAGCACCCCGGCGAAAGAGTACGACATCACCGGATCGACCAAATACAAGGTCTTTATCGACAGTCATGACGTGCCCGTGATGTTCGTGGTTGACGACGACAGCGGGCAGGTTACCTTCACGTTGAAAAAGTAGGCGGGTAAGCGTTTTGTTTTCTCGGCTGACGAAAGCCGCTTACGGATGGGCAGCCTGTCGACCGACACCATCGCTTCGACCAGCGCCGCAGCGCCGCGCTGGTCGCTCGACAGCATCGACTGGTCGGCGTTGCGGCGCGATGCCGTCGCCGACAACGAGGCGCTGTTCTACCTGATCGCCGCCGCCTCGTTCGTCGAGGCGACGACGCATCTCTACACGCGAAATCTGATCGACTATTTCGCCGACGACGCCGAGATTACCGCGTGGTTGCAAGCGCACTGGCTGCCGGAGGAGTTGCAGCACGGCCGTGCGCTGCGGCGCTACGTCGAGCTTGCCTGGCCGGATTTCGACTGGGAGGAGGCCTATCAGCAATTCCGGCCGGCATTTGCGGCGCAATGCGCCGATGACGGCGTCGAGCCGACCCGGACGCGCGAAATGGCCTCGCGTTGCTGCGTCGAGATGGGCACCGCGGGCTATTACCGAACGCTGAGCCGGATGACCGACGACCCGGTGCTAAGCCAGATCACGCAGCGCATCGCCGAGGACGAGGTCAGCCACTACAAGCATTTCTACCGCTACCTGAAGAAATACCAGCCGCGCGAGGGCCAGCGCCGTCCCGGCATCGCCCTCGCTTTATGGAACCGGCTGCGCATGACCGACGGCGCCGACAGCCAGATGGCGATGGGCTACATCTACCGCACGCGCCATCCTGGCCAATCGTTCGACGCACGGCTCTACCGTCGGTTCCGCCGCGCCGCCCGCCCGCTGGTGCGGCCGCATTTTCCCTACCGCATGTGCGTGCAGATGCTGCTGAAGCCACTGCGGCTCGGCCGCAGGACCCACCGCGTCGCGTTGCCGGTGTTCGAAGCACTGGCCCGGCGGATGGTGCCTTAGCAGCGTCGGGCGGATCAGCAAACCGCCATCCGCTGCTTCCGTGTCGCTTTTGGAACCGAATTCGGCGAACGCCTTCACTCATCGTCATGGCCGGGCTTGACCCAGCCATCCAGCGGACGGCAGCAACAGTTCGAATGGTCGAGACGTCAGTTGGATGCCCGGATCAAGTCCGGGCATGACGAGCGGAGGGGCGGAGCACGCTGCGCTTTTCCGCGCTACTTCGTCTCGACCCGGTCGACGCGGGCGGCGTAGCAGCCGGGTGCGGCGTAATGGATGTGGAGATAGGCCGCGCGCGGGTCGGTGAAGAGGCGCTCGATCGCGGCATCGAGGTCGCCGCCGTCGATCAGTTCCCAGCCGACCATCATCGCCGCCTCGTCAAACGCGCGGACGGCGAGCGTGCGGCAGCGCAGCTGCGCGGGGATTTCGTCGATCGCATCGAAGCGCCGTTCCCCCTTGCGGACATAGACGGCAAAGCGCATGCCGTAGGGCGAGGCGACCGGGTGATGCTCGTAATTGACCAGGATCAGCTCGTCCCCCGGCCGCGAATCGGTCAGGCTGATGCGGCAGGGATAGCCGGGCTGGCGATCGTCGGCGAAGCGCCGCACCGCGCCGTGCGCGGCAAGTTCGGCGTCGGACATCGCAAAAAACGGCGTAAATTCCTCGGCTGGCAGACCGGTGATGCGAAAACTCATGACCGTTCTCCTCGTGTTGATGCTCTCAACATGAGAAGTCCGGCGCCTGGCCTCTACCCGTTTATTGCCGTGTAATCGGGATGCCGGCAGCGAGGTTGCTGCCGGCGCGATAGCGCGCGACCGCGGCCGGCACCTCGCCGGTCCAGCCATCCTGATGCCAGGGAAAGACGATCCACAAATCCTGCGGATAGCGCTCGGCGCAGAGCAAGGGCAAGCCGTGCGCTTCGATCTTTCGCGCCCCATCCGCCTTGGCGTAGACCACGAGGAAATCGGCCCTGGGCAGCATGTCACGGATCGCCAGCGCAGTATCGCCGCTGTCGACCACGTCGTCGACGATCAGCAGACCGCCCCCGCCATCGCGATCATCGAGCGAACGGATGATCTCGATGCTCGATTTCTCGCGGCCGCGATAGCCCCTCAGCTCGATCTCGTCATAGGCGAGGCCGAGCCCATCGGCGACCCTGCCGGCCGGGTAGATGCCGCCATTGGCGACGCCGACCACCGCCCGCCAGCGGCCGCGATTCGGCGACATGCGGTCGACCAGCCCGGCGATGTCCCGGTCGAGCTTTTGCTTCGAGATAAGGATTTCCGGCCGAGCGGCGGCGCCCGCCATGCTAATGCGCGGCGTCCCAGGTTTTGGCCCAGCCGGTATCGACCACCAGCGGCACCGACAGCTCGCAGCGCGGCGCGCAGGCGCCTTCCATGACTTCCTTGACCAGCGCGGCGGTCGCCTGGATCTCGTCCTCGGGCGTCTCGAACAGCAGTTCGTCATGCACCTGGAGCAGCATCCGTGCCTTGAGGCCCCCCGCTTGCAGCGCGGCCGGTATGCGGCCCATCGCCCGCTTGATGATGTCGGCGGCGGAACCTTGCAGCGGCGCATTGATCGCCTGGCGCTCGGCCCCCATGCGCCGCGCCGGGTTGGCGTCGCGGATGCCGGGGATAAAGCATTTGCGGCCAAAGATCGTCTCGACATAGCCGGCGGTGCGGCATTCGGCCTTGATCCGCTCCATATAGGCGCGGATGCCGGGGAAGCGCTCGAAATAGAGGTCGATATAGGCTTTCGCCTCGGCCTGCGGCACGCCGATCTGGTTGCCGAGCCCGAACGCGCTGATCCCATAGAGGATGCCGAAATTGATCGCCTTGGCACGGCGGCGAATGAGTGGCGTCATCTCGTCGAGCGGCACGTTGAAGACTTCGCTCGCCGTCGCCGCATGGATGTCATGGCCGGCGAGGAAGGCGTCCTTCAAAGCCGCGATGTCGGCGACATGCGCCGCGAGGCGCAGCTCGATCTGGCTGTAATCGGCGGATAACAGCACGGACCCCGGTTCGGCGACAAAGGCCGCACGGATCTTGCGGCCTTCCTCGGTGCGCACCGGGATATTCTGCAAATTTGGATCGTTCGACGAAAAGCGGCCGGTCGCCGCGACAGTGAGCGCGTAGGTGGTGTGGACGCGCTGATCCTCGGGGTCGATTTCGTCGACCAGCGCATCGGCGTAAGTCGATTTGAGCTTGGTCAGCTGGCGCCATTCGAGCACCCGCGCGGGCACCGGATGCAGCGGCTGCAGCTGTTCGAGGATCGAGGCGTCGGTGCCATAGGCGCCGGTCTTGCCCTTCTTGCCGCCGGGGAGCTGCAGCTTGTCGAACAGCACATCGCCGAGCTGTTTCGGCGAGCCGATGTTGAACTCGTTGCCGACGTCGCGATAGATCGCCGTCTCGATCTCGGCGATACGGCGGGCGAAATCGGTCGACAGCTCGCCAAGCGCGCCGCGATCGACCTTGATCCCGGCATGCTCCATCGCGGCTACCGTGGGCACCAGCGGCCGCTCGACGGTCTCGTAGAAGGCGGTCATGCGCTCGGCGACGAGGCGTGCCCTCAAGACCGCGTGCAGGCGCAGCGCCGCGTCAGCGCGCTCGGCGGTGAAGTCGCGCGCCGTCTCGGGGGCAACCTCGGCAAACGGGATAAGGCTTTTGCCGCTGCCGACCAGCTCCTTCATCGGCTTCAGATTGCGTCCGGCGGCGCGGCTCAGCAGGTCCTCGATCTCGTGGCTGAACTGCCCGCCGTCGAGCACGTAGGACATCAGCATCGTGCAGTCGTAGGGCGCGACCCGGATGCCGTGGCGCAGCAGCAGCTTTGCCGCACCCTTCATGTCGTGGCCGATCTTCAGCGTGCCGCGGTCTTCGAGCAGCGGCTTCAACCGCGCCAGCACCTCGTTCGCCGGCAGCGCGTTCGACCCCGGCGCGGCGAGGTCGAGACTGCCCTGCCCGCTCCCCGCCCGCTGGGTCAGCGGCACATAAGCCGCGAGCCCCGGTCCCAGCGCCAGCGCGATCCCGGCCAGCCCCGGCGCCGGGTGGACCGCCACCGCGCCGGCTTCGGTCGCCGCCTCGATCCAGTGGTCGAGGGCGTCAAGCGTGTCGATCAGCGCATATTTTACCGTCTCGACGAAGGGCGCGATCTCCGGAACGACCGGCTCGCTGACCGCCACCTCGACCGTTGCCGGTTGCGCGGCCTCCAGCTTTTGCGCCATGCGCGTGCCGAGCGTGCGGAATTCCATCTGCCGCAGCCACGGCAGCAATACGTTCGGGTCGATCGGCTTGACGGCGAGGTCGGTCAGCGGGCAGGGCAGCGGCACGCGGTCGTCGAGCTTGACCAGTTCGCGTGACAATCGTGCCTTGGCGGCATGCTCAATGAGCGACTCGCGTCGCTTCGGCTGCTTGATCTCCGGCGCGTGCTCGAGCAGGTTTTCGAGATCGCCATAGATGTTGATCAGCTCGGCCGCGGTCTTGACGCCGATGCCCGGCACGCCGGGCACATTGTCGACGCTGTCGCCGCACAGCGCCTGCACCTCGATCACCTTGTCCGGGCCGACGCCAAACCGCTCGCGCACCTCGGCGTCGCCGATCGGCCGGTTCTTGATCGGATCGAGCATCGTCACCCGCTCGCGCACGAGCTGCATCATGTCCTTGTCGGACGAGACGATGGTGACGATGGCGCCGGCCTCGTCGGCCTCGCGCGCATAGGTCGCGATCAGGTCGTCGGCCTCGTAATTCTCCGCCTCGATACTGCAGACGCTAAAGGCGCGGGTCGCGTCGCGCACCAGCTTGAATTGCGGTTTCAGATCGTCCGGCGGCTCGCTGCGGTTGGCCTTGTAGAGGTCGTAGATCTGGTTGCGGAACGAGCTGCCGGAATGGTCGAAGATGACGGCGATGTGGTCGGCATCGGTCTCGGCCAGCAGCTTGGCGAGCATGTTCGAAAAGCCGAGCACCGCAGAAGTCGGCGTGCCGTCGGAGCGGCTGAGCGGCGGCAGCGCGTGATAGGCGCGGAAAATATAGCCCGAGCCGTCGACCAGATAGACGTGGCGCGGAGTCAGCGTCGAGCCGTCGCGGCCAAGCGCCGGGCGGTGTTCGTCGGCAGGGGCTGCGGCGGGGGCAAGATCGTTCATGCGCGCGGGTCCTTTGGCCGGCTAGGGCTGGCGGGGCGGCGGCCGGTCCTCGTCGCGCGCCGCGTCGGGACCGTGCGCGCCGGGCGTCGCAACGCTCGAATAACCCGCCTCGCCGGCGCCGGGACGGGCGACGCGGCGGTTGACGAACAGCCGCGAGCAATAGGGGCATTCCACCTGGCCCGAGGGCGCCAGGTTGAGGAAGACGCGGGGATGGCCGAGAGCACCGCCATTGCCATTGCACGCGGTGACCATTGCGTCGATCTCGACGGTTTCAAACGGAACCATGCACACATCCAAATGTGTCGGAGGTCAGGGATTTGCGAGGCCGAAAACCCACGTGTCGGGCGCCGGCCAATTGACCGCTCGGTTGGCGCGATGATACCCGTTGCGCACAGGGAGTTTCAATGATCGGGTCTAGCGGTTTTCGCGGCCGGACGCGTTTCGCATCTTTGTGTCGTCGCGCCCTCTTTGGTGCCGCCCTTGCCTGGCTTGCCGGCTGCGCGCCGGGTCCCGCCGACGAGACTCCCGGAATGCAGCTCGCGGCGGCCCAAACGCTGCCGGTGCGCCTGCCGCCCCATCCAGTCCTCACCGACGCCGCTCTTGTCACGACCGACGCCCAGACGCTGCCGCTGCGCAAATGGCTGCCGCCGGGCGAACCGCAGGCGGTGATCCTCGCGCTGCACGGCTTCAACGATTACAGCAAGGCGTTCAACGCGCCGGCCAAGGAGTGGCTGAAACACGGCATCGCCACCTACGCCTATGACCAGCGGGGCTTCGGCGGCGCGCCGGGCCGCGGGCTGTGGCCGGGCAGCGCGGCGCTGGCGACGGATGCGGTAACTGCCGCCAACCTGCTGCGCGGGAAGTACCCGCACACGCCGCTCTATCTGCTCGGCGAAAGCATGGGCGGCGCGGTGGCGGTCGCCGCCGCCACCGGCGAGGCCGGCATCCGGCCGGCGGTCGACGGCGTGATCCTGTCGGCGCCGGCGGTGTGGACGCGGGAGTCGATGCAGTTCCTGCCGAAATTGGCGCTATGGGCGGGGGTGCGGATGTTTCCGGGCGCGGTATTTACCGGTGAGAGCCTGCACATTCTCGCCTCTGACAACATCCCGATGCTGATCGCGCTCGGCAGGGACCCCGTGGTGATCAAAGGCGCGCGGGTTGACGCGATATACGGGCTCGTCGATCTGATGGACCACACGATCGAGGCAGCGCCGCGCCTCACCGCGCCGCTGCTGTTGATGTATGGCGCGCATGACGCGGTGATCCCGGCCGACCCGGTCCGCGCTTTCGCCACGGCGCTGCCGCCCGACGCCGCATCGCGCCAACGGCTGGCGTACTACAAAAATGGCTACCACATGCTGCTGCGCGACCTCGAAGGCAAGACCGTCGCCAACGACGTCGCGAGCTGGGTGCTGAACCGCGCGGCGCCACTGCCCTCGCATGCCGATACCGCCGCCTCCGAGCACCCCTGGCCGCCGATGGCCCTGGCCGCGGGCGGGTAGCTGCATTGGCGTTCTTGCGTCCTTCGAGACGCGACCTGAGGAGCCCGCATGGCGGGCGTCTCGAAGGACGCGCCGAGGCCAAGTAACGGCAATCGCCTTGCGCGGCGCGCGGCTTGGCGGTAATCAGCGGATCAGTGCGGACCCGTAGCTCAGCTGGATAGAGCGCTGCCCTCCGAAGGCAGAGGTCGTACGTTCGAATCGTATCGGGTCCGCCAGCCTCTTCGACGCCTGCAGGCGGTGCCGCGCGTGTACAGCTATCTGATCAGGCGTCTGGCGTTCGGGATGGTGACCGTGGTCGCCGTCTCGATCATCGTCTTTGTGATCCTGCGCATCCTGCCCGGCGACCCGCTGGTCGCGATCTTCGGCATGGAGGGCTTCACCAAGCTGAGCGCCGCCGATCGGGCCAGCTATATGACGCAGCTCGGGCTGAGCGATCCGCTGCCGGTGCAATACCTGCACTGGTTGAAGGATATCGTCAGCGGCAATCTCGGCCATTCGTTCTTCCGCGCCGAGAGCGTCGGCGACATGATCTCGCGCCGCGGCCCGCTGACCGCGGAGATCGCGGTCGTCTCGGTGGCGGTGTCGTGGCTGGTCGGCGTGCCGGTGGCGGTGGTCAGCGCGCTCAAGCCGAACAGCATCGGCGACAATGTCTCGCGCTTTCTGTCGATCCTGTTTCTGGCGATCCCCGGATTCTGGCTGGGGATGCTGATCGTACTGGGCTTGCTGTTCGTTTTCGGCTACCGCGCGCCGCTGGCCGGGGCCGGGCTATTGAGCGATCCGGTGGCCAATTTGCAGATTATCGTCGGGCCGGCGATCGTCCTGGGACTGGGGCAGGCGGCCTATATCGCGCGGATGGCGCGCTCCAGCCTGCTCGAAGTGATCCGCGAGGACTACGTGCGCACGGCGCGCGCCAAGGGATTGGGCGGGCGGCCGGTGATCCGGCTGCACGCGCTGCCCAACGCGCTGCTGCCGGTGATTACGCTGTCGGGAATCCTGCTCGGCTTTGTGCTGGCGGGGTCGATCCCCGTCGAGCGGGCGTTCGGTACGCCGGGCCTCGGCTACTCGATGTTCACCGCGGTCGCCGAGCGCGATATTTTTGTAATGCAGAACCTGGTGTTCCTGTATTCAGTGGTGTTCGTGCTGCTCAATATCGGGATCGACCTGCTGATCGCCTGGCTCGACCCGCGGATCCGCTTCCAATGACCACCATCGCGCTCGATCCCGGCGCTGCCGTCAAACCAAGCCGCCTGCGGCGGGCTGGTCGCGTGCTCGGCCGCTTCGCGCGGCGCTCGCCGATGTCGGCGTTTTGGGGCGTCATCGCCGCGGCGATCCTCGCGATGACGATCCTCGCGCCGGTGATCGCGCCCTACGAGCCGATCAAGTCCGATTTCCGCGCGATGTCGAAGCCGCCGAACGAGCGGCATGTCTTCGGCACCGACCAGCTCGGCCGCGACGTGCTGAGCCGAGTGATCTACGGCGCCCGCGCCTCGCTGACGGTGGCTTTGGGCTCGGTGCTGTTCGGCACGACCTTCGGCGCGTTTTGGGGATTGGCAAGCGGCTATCTCGGCGGCCGGTTCGATCTCGTCAGCCAACGGATCATCGAATTCTTGCAGTCTTTCCCCGATTTGATCTTGGCGATGGCGATCGCGATGGCGCTCGGCGCCGGGTTCGGCACGGTCATCGTGGCGATCGCGATCACCCGAATACCGTTCGGCGGCCGGGTGATCCGCGCCGTCGTGCTGTCGTTGAAGGAACTGTCGTATGTCGAGGCGGCGCGAGGCCTCGGTGCCTCGCGGCTGCGCGTCATGCTGCGCCACATCCTGCCGCAATGCGTCGCCCCGTATCTGATCCTGGCGACGACGCATCTCGGCGTGGCAATCATCATCGAGGCGGCGCTCGGCTTTCTCGGCGTCGGCATCCCGCCGCCGACCCCGACCTGGGGCAACATGCTCGCCGACTCGCTCAACGCCGGCCTGATACCGCCGTGGTGGCTGGTGCTGTTCCCCGGCGCGGCGATCACGCTGACCGTGCTGGCCTTCAACCTGCTGGGCGACGGCATCCGCGACGCGCTCGACCCGCGGCTGCGCGGCGCGGTGAAAGCTTAGGCTGCCAGCGCGATCCCATCGTAGAGATCGGTGAACGGCAGCTCGACCTCGACAGAGGACAGCGAGAGAATCGCGTCCTCGCCGCGGAGGATTTCGGTCAGCCATTGACCGCCGGCCCGGCGGTGCAGCTCGGCGTGGCGATCGTCGGAAGCGATCAGCAGGATTTCGTGCACGGTGTCGATCTGCCTGTAGGCCGGCAGTTTGACCCGGCGATCGTGCCGCTCCGTCCCGGGCGACAGGATTTCGACGATCAGGAACGGGTCCTTGATCGCCTGACGTCCCGGCTCATTGGACGCGCAGGTCGCAGCGATGTCGGCCTCAAAATACGTGTCCGCTCGACCGACCCGCACAACGCCGGCTTCGGTCTGCGCATTACAGGGGCGCCGGCGCGACAGTGCTGCGTCAATCTGCGCGCCAAGCCTCATCGAGAGAATGGCGGTGCGCCTCGGCCGGCGGCGCCATCGCCATCGGGAAGCCGCCGATGAGCTCGTAATGCGTCTCCGTGCCGTCGTCCCAGCACAGAAACTCGTCCAACGTCATCGGCTTTACGGCTGACTCGGCCACGGTTCCGACATCCAAATCCGGTCTGCCCGCATTCTAACACCCGTGGGCCTCGGACGCGATGCGGTGGACAATTACATCGTTACCGGCTTCGCCAGCGGAAAGGTGACGCCACCGTCGTGCAGGTGGCAGGCGGACCAATGGCCGGGCACGACTTCGCGCAGCGGCGGCGCCTCGCTGCGGCAGCGGGAGTGCGCGTAGAGGCAGCGCGTGTGGAAATGGCAGCCGGTCGGCGGGTTGATCGGGCTCGGCACATCGCCTTTGAGAATCACGCGTTTGCGGGTGCGGGCGCTCGCCTTGGGGATCGGCACCGCCGAGAGCAGCGCTTCGGTGTACGGGTGCAGCGGCATGTCAAACAGGCTGGTCTTGTCGGTCAGCTCGACGATGCGGCCGAGATACATGACCGCGACGCGGTGTGAGAGATGCTCAACCACCGCGAGGTCGTGCGCGACGAACAGATAGGACAGCTTCAGCTCGTCCTGGAGGTCCATCAGCAGGTTGATGATCTGTGCCTGGATCGAGACGTCGAGCGCCGATACCGGCTCGTCGCCGATGATCAGTTCGGGGTTCAGCGCCAGGGCGCGCGCGATGCCGATGCGCTGGCGCTGCCCGCCGGAGAATTCGTGCGGGTAATGGTCGATCAACTCGGGCCGCAGCCCAACGCGCGCGAACAGCTCGGCGACGCGGTCCTGCCGCTCGCCGCCATTGGCGACACGGTGGATGTGCAGCGGCTCGCCGACGATCTCACCGGCCGACATGCGCGGATTGAGCGAGGCGTAAGGGTCCTGGTAGATCATCTGCATCTGCCGGCGATAGGGCAGCATCGCCTCGCCGTCGAGGCCGGTGATGTCCGTGCCATGCACCAGGATCTGCCCGGCGGTCGGCTCCAGCAGCTTCAGCAGGGTACGGCCGACGGTGGACTTGCCGCAGCCGCTCTCGCCGACCAGACCCAGCGTCTCGCCGGGGTTGATATGGAACGAAACGCCATCGACCGCATGCACCGTTCCGGCCGGGCGGCTGAAGACGCCCTTGACGATCGGAAAGTGCTTTTTGAGACCGCGCACCTCGATCAGCGGCGTCGCGCCGTTCGTCGCAGCGCTCACGACGCGGCCGCCATCAACCGGTCCGCATGCCAGCAGGCGATAAAGTGTCCGGGCCGGCGTTCGGCGAGCGGCGGGTAGGTGGCGCGGCACTCGTCGCTGGCGAATTCGCAACGCGGCGCGAAGGTGCAGCCTTCCGGCAGATTGGCCAGCGATGGCACCATGCCCTTGATCTCGTTGAGCCGGTTGCGGCGCGCGTCGGCATGCGCCGCGACATCGAGCTTGGGCAGCGAACCCAACAGGCCGCGCGTGTAAGGGTGGCCAGGGTGATCGAACAATTCTTTGGCACTCGCCTCCTCGACCTTGCGCCCGGCATACATGACGACGACCCGGTCGGCGTTCTCGGCAACGACGCCCATATCGTGGGTGATCAGGACGATCGCGGTGCCGGTGGTCTCCTGCAATTCGCGCATCAGGTCGAGGATCTGCGCCTGGATCGTCACATCGAGCGCGGTGGTCGGCTCGTCTGCGATCAGCACCTTGGGGTTGCACGAGAGCGCCATCGCGATCATCACCCGCTGCCGCATCCCGCCGGAGAGCTGGTGTGGGTAGGCGTGCGCGCGTCGTTCCGGCTCGGGGATCGAGACGCGGCGCAGCATCTCGATCGCCTTGTCCATCGCCTCGCGCTGGCCGAGCCCCTGGTGCAGCACGATCGCCTCGCTAATCTGTCGGCCGACGGTCAGCAGCGGGTTCAGCGAGGTCATCGGCTCCTGGAAGATCATCGAGATTTCGTTGCCGCGAATGTCCTCCATCTCGTGCTCGGAGAGGTCGAGCAGGTTGGCGCCGTTGAAGCGCACCGCGCCGCCGACGATGCGGCCGGGCGGGCTGGCGACGAGGCGCAGCACCGACAATGCAGTGACGCTCTTGCCGCAACCCGACTCGCCGACGACACCTAAGATTTCGCCGGGGCGGACCGCGTAGGACACGCCGTCCACCGCCCGCACCACCCCCGCGGCGGTGAAGAAATGCGTCTGCAGATTGTCGATCTCCAAGACGGCGTCGGCCGGTACGGGCACGGCATCCTGCCCGGCTTCGGCGACGGAAACTCCCTGATTCAACAGTGACTCCGGTGAATCTGCTATGTTATTGCTTGCCCGATCGCGGCGATCGCGATGCCGATTAGAGCATGGCGCGGTCGCTCCACAAATAGCCTTGAGCTGAAGCAAATTACGGGGAGGAATGCCGCATGTCCGGATCAGAGTCGCTAAACCACGAGTGGAACCGCCGCGATTTTCTCAGGGGCAGCGCGGCGATGACCGCCGCGATGGCCGTCGGCCTCGCGCCGTGGCGTGCGATGGCCGATGTGCCGATGGAGTTCGATGGCTCGAAATTCAAGCTCGCCGCACCCGAGCCCAATCCGAAATCAGGCGGCGTGCTGCGCTACGGCATCACCATGCGGCCGCCGCATTTCGACGTGCATCAATCCGGCACGATCAACAATCTCGCCTCGCAGGCAGTGCAGTTCGACAATCTTATCCGCCGCGACCCGCGCGACAGCGGCAAGACCATTATCCCCGACCTGGCGCATAGCTGGGAGATCGCCAAAGACGGCAAGACCTACACATTCCACCTTCGCCAGGGCGTCCAGTTCCATGACGGCGCGGAACTGACCTCGGAGGACATCAAGGCCACGTTCGACCGCATCAGCAAGCCGCCGCAGGGCATCAGCATCCCGCGCAGCGTCTTGTTCAGGGCCGTCGCCGAGATCACGGCGCCCGACAAATATACCGTACAGTTTAAACTGTCGGACCCGCGGCCGCCTAATTTCATCATGTCGGCCATCGCCAGCGGTTGGAACGTTGTCGTTCGCAAGAAAACACTCGAGGACAACAACTACAACCTGCGGAAAGTCGAGATTTACCCGGGCACTGGGCCGTTCAAAAGCGTGCGCCGGGTCGAGAACGAGGTCTGGGTGTTCGAGAAGAACAAGAATTACTGGAACAACCCACTGCCCTATCTCGACGGCATCGAGTTCTATCACGCGCTGCCGTTCTCGACCGAACTGGGTTCGTCGGTCCTCTCCGGCCGCACCGACTACATCCGCATCACCGACCCGGTGACGGCGCGCAAGGCGAAGGACACCGCAGGCTTCAAGACCGCGCAGTTCAATCAGAGCGTGATCCAGGGTACCTGGATGAACAGCAAGAAGAAGCCGCTCGATGATCCGCGGGTGCGCCGCGCGCTGCACTTGGCGTTCGACCGGCCGGCGCTGATCGACGTGGTCAAGGACGTGACGCCGATGCAGGTTGGCGGGTTTATCTACCCGTTCTCCGAATTCGCCACGCCAAAGGAGGAACTGTTCAAGCGTGTCGGCTACCAGTCGGATACCGGGCCAGCGCTCAAGGAAGCCAAGGCCTTGCTGGTTGCCGCCGGCTACAAAGATGGCCTACCCGAACCGCTCGACTTCCTGGTGCGCGATGTCGCCAGCTTCAAGCTATGGGCGCAGGCGATCCAGGCGATGCTGCAGGAAGGGCTCAACGTGAAATGCAACCTGCGCACGGTGGTCGAGTCGGTGTGGTTCGACGATACGGCGAACGGGCATTTCGATCTGGCGATCGGCGCTATCGTCTCGACGTTGCTCGACCCGTCGGATTATTTCAATGCCTGGTACCGCAGCGGCGGGCCGCAGAACTACTCGCAATGGTCGAACAAGGAGTTCGACGACCTGCTCGGCCAGATCGACGCCGAAGTGGACCCGGCGAAGCGTCTCGCCTTGATCCGCAAGACCGAGGTGATCATGGAAGAGCAGATCCCGGTCCTGCCGATCGCCTGGGAGCGGATCAACGACGTCTATCGCGATTATGTGAAGGGCCACAACCCCGCGGATTATTTCGGCATCTACGACGTCGTCCGCGAGGATACGTTCTGGCTGGATAAGACCTGATCAGCGCCCGCAGGCCGGGCCAGGAACCGCGTCCTCACCCCCACCCCGCTGGCCGTGCGGTGTCGTAAATCCCCGGCGCGATTTTTCGGCGCAACATGAAGTTACCTGACCCGCATTTTGCTAAATCCTATGATATGCTCAAGGATAACTGCCGCACGTCGCGGCGGATGTGGGGAGGAGCAGTACCTGTGGACGACGCCATCGAAAAATCCTGCATGCGCAAAATATATTGGCGCCTGCTGCCGTTCGCGGTGATCAGCTATCTGCTGGCCTATATCGACCGCATCAACGCCAGCTTCGCGGCGCTGACGATGCGCGGCGACCTCAAGATCACCGCCGCCGAATACGGTTTCGCGGTCGGCACGTTCTACTGGGGCTATTTCATTTTCGAAGTCCCGAGCAACATCGTGCTCGAAAAAGTCGGCGCGCGGCTGTGGATCGCCCGGATCATGATCACCTGGGGCATCTTGGCCGGTCTGACGGCGACGGTGACCGGCTCGACTAGTTTTGGCGTTGTCCGCTTCTTCCTCGGGGTTGCCGAGGCCGGGTTCTTCCCCGGCATCGTGCTGTATTTCACCTACTGGTTCCCGACCTATCACCACGCGCGCATCGTCTCGGGCTTCCTGGTCGGCTTGCCGATCGCGGTGGCGGCCGGCGCGCCGGTGTCGACCGCGCTGCTCGGGCTGAGCGGTCTGTTCGGTCTCAAGGGCTGGCAGATCATGTACATCGCCGAGGGCATACCGACGGTGATTCTCGGCCTCATCACCTTCTTCGTGCTGACCGACAAGCCGAACCAGGCGAAATTCCTGACGCAGACCGAGAAGGACTGGCTGCTCGCCAAGCTCGCCTCCGAACGCAAAGCCAAAGAGGCGGTCAAGAAATTCAGAGTCGTGGAAGGGTTCTACAATCCCAAGGTCCTGCTGCTGGCGCTCAATTATTTCGGCATTGTCGTCGCCAGCCTCGGCATCCTGTTCTTCGTGCCGCAAATGATCAAAGACATCGGCGTCACCGACAATATGACCGTCGGCTGGTTGACGATGATCCCCTACATCTCCGGCGGCATCGGCCTGGTCGGCTGGGGCCTTGTGTCCGACCGGATGAACGAGCGCCGCTGGAACCTGCTCGGCGCCTGCGCGGTGTCGACGGTCGGCCTGGTGATCGCGGGCGCGACCGCCGGCACCTGGTGGTCGGTCGTCGGTCTGTGCATCGCGACGTTCGGCTTCTACGGCTCGAAGGGGCCGTTCTGGTCGATGCCGCCGATGTTCATGACCGGCACCGCCGCCGCCGCATCGATCGCGTGGATCAACTCGATCGGCAATCTCGGCGGGTTTTTCGGGCCGTGGTATGTCGGCGTGCTCAAGGATTGGACAGGTTCCTATGCCGGCGGCATCTACGGGCTCGCCTTCCTCTGCCTGATGTCGGCCATCGTCTGCGCGCTGTTCCTCGAAATCCCCAACCCGATGGCGCGGCAGGCGCTGGAGGAAGCGCCCGCGCAATAGGGCACCGGCGACTCAGCCGCAGTCGGGCAGCGCCAACAGGCTGTCCGGCTGCAGCCTGTCGCCCGCGCCCTTCAAGTATTTGCTGCCGTAGCGGCTGACCGCGATGATGACCGGCTGCACCTGGCCGCGGCTTTCGACATGGAAACTCCAGCGGCCGGTTTCGATCGCGGTGATCGCCTCGGCCTCGCTGATCCGCCAATGCGCGCCGTCCGGGTTGACCCCGCCGACGGCGCGCAGCCGCCGGTCATGGTTGAGCAGATCGGACCGGACAACGCAGTGAATCAAATAGCGCCGCGGCAAGCCCCCCATCCTTTGCCGTCAACGATTCCCCGCGCCACTCTACCAGACGCCGCGCCATTGGAGGAGCGGCAACCCCCGCCCTACTCCGCCGCGTGGCGCAGCGCTGGATGCTTAGCCTCGGCGATGCACTCGGTATAGATGTCGAGCCAATCGCGGTCGGCCGGCGCGATAACCTCGCCCGAGCGCACGCTCGCGCTGGTCTCGGGGTCGTCGACCAGCGGCGGCACCGTGCCGTGCTCCTTGAGCGCCCAGGCCGCCTCGTAGAGCCGGCGTCGAGTCATCACGATCATCCGGTCGCTTGGCACAAGGTGTTCGAGCGTGCGGTCGGCGATCGCATCCATGCTCTCGGTCATCGCCGAATCCTGCGGGAAAAGGCCGCTGATCCCCGAAAAGCTGACCGTGCGCTGCATCTCGCGGTCGATCAGGTAGTCGTTCTCGGCGCTCGTCACAGTACGCCAGCGGCCGAACCAGTCGGTCGTATTCGGCTGCATCGGGCTTTCGCGGAAGAGATGCGGAATTTGCGAGCCGTCGAGCTTCTTTTGCAGCGGCGCGGTCGCGCCCTTCCACATCAGCGTGAAGACCATCGTGTGGGTATCGTCCATCGGGACCCACCCCTGCGCCAGGATGTTGCCGGCGAACGGACCGTTTGGGAACAGCGTCCAGAACGGCATCACCATATGCGCGTAGCGATAGTAGTAATGGCCCGGCGTGGCCGGCCGGTAGGCGGCATACATCGTGCCCCAATCCGCCGTCTTCACCTGATATTCGGCGGCGCGGTCGACGAGCTGAAAGTGCTCCATGTGGTTGGGGTCGACCTCGTCGGGCATGACCTTGCCGACATGGAGGAAGGTGAAATGCGCCGTGTCGACATCGCCTTCGAGCGCCTGCAGCCAGTTGCATTCGCGCTGCCGGCAGAACAGCGCAGTCTCCTCCGGCGGGGTCAGCAGCGCCTCGATCGCCGGCAGCGATGGCGCCACCGCGCGTTCGCCCATATAGACATAGACGAGGCCGTTGCGCTCGGCGGCCTTGTAGGCACGCGCCTTGACGTGGTTCGCGAGGTCGTGCTCGCCCGGCACATTGGGCATGTCGAGACAATTGCCTTGCGTGTCGAACTTCCAGCCGTGATAGGCGCAGCGCAGCCCGCCCTCCTCGTTGCGGCCAAAGAACAGCGAGGCGCAGCGATGCGGACAGCGATGATCGAAGACGCCGATCCCGCCGGTGCTGTCGCGGAACGCGATCAGTTTCTCGCCGAGCAGCATCAGCCGCAGCGGATCGCCGTCGGCGACCAGCTCCGACGACAGGCAGGCCGGCACCCAATATTGCCGCAGCAGCGCACCCATCGGCGTGCCCGGACCGATGCGGGTAAGGAACTCGTTTTCGCGCGCCGTGGTCATCTCCGCACCCTCCCGATCCACCGATTTTCCGCGCAATTTCCGCGCCAGCGCAAGAGGGCCCATCCCAATGTGAATCCCGGAGACCAGGGAACACGGTTCCGTGAACCACGGCAAAGTAAGTCCCGCGACGTAGAATGGCTTCCTAGATTCAGCCGACGATCATGGGTGAGGCCCTAAGCATGCGCCGCTTGTCGAGAACCGGGACCATCGCGGCGATCGCTATGTTCGGTGTCGTCGCCGGCCGCGCGGCGGCCGATCCAACCGACCCTTTCCAGTCGGCGCCGATTACGCGCCCGACGCCAGCGCCGAAACCCGCCCCCCGCCCGTTCCGCGCTGAGCCGGAACCGGCGATTGTTGTGCCACCGCCTCCGGCGGCCACCCTGCCGCGTGCCGGCGGCAACTATGACGGGAGCTATGCGGGCACTGTCAGATTGCAGCCAGGACAGAGCGAATCCAATCGCCTCGGTTCAGTCGGCAGAGGCGCCGGCACCGCATCGTACGAAAACTGCAACTCCGCATCGATCCCGCAATTTATCGAAATAGGCGGCGGATCATTCAGATTTCTTTTCAATCAACAGGATAACGTCATCATCAATGGCCGTGTCGATGGATCAGGAGCCATCTCCGGCTTTGGGAATTCGCCGTTCGGCGGAGCGAAGTTGTCTGGGCAAATACTTAATGGTGTGCTTACCGGCACTATAGAAAGCGTGAGCTGTAGGTTCGCGTTTGATCTTCGTAGAAGATAATCATTTTTTCTCGCGCGGCATCCCAATCACCGGAGGCGCCGGTGGCGACCGCCGGGTGGCCCGCTATTCACGCCGGAACGTCACCACCAGCACGTCGCGATGGCCGGGGCGCGACCGGTCGAGCGGCCTCACCGGGGTGACGCCGTGATAGACGCGGTGGTCGTCGGTGACCGCGGCGTCCAGCGGGTCGGTGAGGGTAAAGCTGCCGAGAGGCTGGCGGCGCTGGTCGGCAATCGTCGTCTCGCCGCTCGCGATATTCACCCGGTCGATCAGCAGCACCAGCACCCAATCGACGCCGTCGCGGTGCATGCCTTCCGGGGTCGGCTGTCCGGCCTCGGCGCCGCTCGCCTCGATGCGGAACTGGTGGATTTCGACATGCCAGCTCGGCGGCCGGGTCGCTGCCGGGGTCAAGCCGTGGAACAGCCGGAAACAAGTGTCGAGCACCGCGCGTAACGCCGGGTGTTCGGTGATTTCCGGCTTCACCGGCTCGAACCAGCGCTCGATATCGCCGTTGAGGGGGTTGTAGTCGCGACTTTGGTAATGCGGCTGATGCGGCTTGCGGGCGATGATTTCGGCGGTGGCGCGGAACACCGCGAAACGCCGGCGGCGATAACGCCCGCCATCGGCCATGTAGGTATCGACCCCGAGATCGTCCCAGCTTCCCGCAAAGGCCTCCCAGTCGCGCAGGCCCGCGCCTTTGAGCACAGCGCGCATGTCGGCGCCGCGAACAAAGGCAAACCCCTCGCGGGAAACGACGCGCCCGATATCGGCAAAGCTTTGGCTCATCGAACTCCTATCCCGCCGGCCCAGGTACGCCGCCGCCAGGGGTCACAAAAAGTCAACATAGGCCCTTCATCGCCCGCGCGACAGGACCGGCTGGCGCCAGATCATCAGTCCATTTAGCGGTGGGCCATTTTAGTGATGGGCCGTTCAAGGGTGCAGCAGCAGCGGATACGCGGCGAGCAGGAGCTCGGCGAAGATCAGCAACAGGATGTACCACTCGAGCCGCGTGCTGCTGCGCGTCTGCACGAGACCGAGCAACGTCTGGACGGTGCGCGAGATGATGTCGAGCTTGCGGTCGAGCGCATGGTCGCGGTCACGCAATTCGTATTCTTCGGCGAGCCGCATATAGAGCCGTTCGAGTTCGGGATGCTCCCACAGCAATTCCGGTTTCTCCTGGGTTTCGACGCGCCCGACGGTGCGCTGCTGAATGCCCAGCACACTGCCGATCAGATGCAATAGCTCCTTGCGGCGCGCGCCCGGGCGGCCGGTATCCCGCAGAGTCGCGGCCAGCGGTTCGATCCGGTCAAAGACCGCGGCGACGCGCGTCTCGTAATGCGTCAGCACGAGGTTTTTCGCGAGCACGTCGGCGACGACCTGAAAGCGCTCGATCGTCCTGTCGCGCAGGACGATATTGCCGGAGGCGTCGACCTGCTGATCGCTCGTGCCGCCGATGACCAGCCTAGCTTCCTCGACTTCCGGCCGCGGAAAGGGCTCGGCGACAAACGGCGCCAGCGAGGCGAGAAACGCCTCGGCGACTTGGCGCTCGGCGCCGAACAGCACCGCGACGCCATAGCGAAACACCACCGCCACGCCACCGCGATCGAGCGACAGCGCCAGCGGGGCCGTCGCCAGCACCGCGCCGCTCTCCAGCGCGCGCGTATCCAGCCGCTCACCCAACAACAGCGCGCGCACCTCGAGCTCCTGCGGAGCGTGCGGCAGACGCGGTTCGGCGGTTGAAAAGATGGTTTCGTGCGTATCGGGGGGCATGGCGCTGGTCGCGTGTCGACGCGGCTCTCGGGTTGACCGCTGCGAGCCGCAAAAATCGTCATGGTGATGCTGGTCGCCTTGATGTGGGGTCGCCGGCCGTGCGTTACGACCCACCGCAAGCGACATCGGTTGGCTGGCTTGAGCGGCTGGCACGAAAAGCGCACGATGTTTTAGCCGATTTTGCCCCAGGAGCACCTATGCCGGACGACCTCCCCGACGACTTCGCCGCCGCCGTGCGCCGCGCTGGCGTTACGATCCCGCAGGACCGCTGGGAGCCGATGCGCGAGGCGTATTACCGCATGCAAGAGTTGCTAAAGGTGCTCGACGACCCGTTCGCCTACGAGGACGAGCCGGGTGCCATGCCGCGCTTCGACCGGGGAGCTTGAGCATGAACACCGATTTGAGTTCCCTGGCGCTGCCCACCCTCGCCGAAGCCGGGCGCCGGATCGCCGCCGGCGAACTGTCACCGGTGGCGCTGACCGAGGCGGCGCTGGCGCGCGCCGCGGCGCTGCAGCCCGAGCTCGACGCGTTTATCGAGATCACGGCGGAGCGCGCCCGCGCTGCCGCCAAGCGTGCCGAGCGGGAGATTGCCGGCGGCCGCCGCCGGGGCCCGCTGCACGGCATCCCGTACGGGCTCAAGGACATCTACGACGCCGCCGGGTTGCGCACGACGGCGCATTCGCGGGTGCTGATCGACAATGTCGCGACCACCGACGCGGTCACCACGGCGCGGCTCGAAGCCGCCGGCATGATCCTCATCGGCAAGCTCGCGACGCATGAATTCGCCACCGGCGGGCCGGCCTGGGATCTGCCGTTTCCGCCGGCGCGCAACCCGTGGAACACCGCACATTTCACCGGCGGGTCGAGCAGCGGCTCGGGCGCGGCGGTGGCGGCGGGTATCCTGCCGCTGGCGATGGGATCGGACACCGGCGGGTCGATCCGCCTGCCGGCGGCCTATTGCGGCACGGTCGGGCTGAAGCCGACCTATGGCCGGGTCAGCCGGCGCGGCGTGGCGCCGCTGTGCTACACGCTCGACACCACCGGGCCGCTGACCTGGACGGTGGAGGACACCGCGCTGGCGATGCAGGTGCTGGCCGGGCACGACCCGCTCGACCCGGGCTCGGCGGATGTGCCGGTGCCCGATTACCGGGCGGCGCTGCGCGACGGGGTCAGGGGTCTGCGCATCGGCTATTGCAGCACCTTCAACCGCGACGGCGAGATCGGCCCCGAGCAGACCGCGGCGCTCGACCGGGCGGCGCAGCTGTTGGCCAAGGAAGGTGCCGAGGTGATCGAGGTCACCCTGCCGCCCAACGCGCAGTTCCAGGCCTGCGCCCGCACGATCTCGCACAGCGAGTCGTTCGCGATCCACGCCGATGTGCTGCGCACCCGGCCAGAGCTCTATGCTCGCGTCACCCGCGAGCGGCTGATGCTGGGCGGTTTTCTTACCGCGACGCAATACGTCCAGGCGCAGCGGCTGCGCCGGATCCTGACGCGCAAGGTCGACGCGCTGTTCGAGACGGTGGACGTGCTGCTGACCGCGGTGATCCCCGGCCCCGCGCCCGTGCTCGAGGAAACCGATGACGGGCCGTGGCGGCGCCAGCAGCCGCTGGCCTCGGTGTTCAACGTCACCGGCCACCCGGCGATGGCGCAGCCCTGCGGCCTTGCGGCAAACGGTCTGCCGCTCTCGGCGCAATTCGTCGGCCGGCATTTTGACGAAGCCACCGTGCTGCGCGTCGGCCACACCTACGAGCAGACCGCCGGCTGGGTGCACAAGCGCCCGGCGCTGGCGACCCTGGGCGCGTAGCGCCAATAAATTCACCACAGAGGCGGTGAGGCTATGAGATTCCGACGCCCGGTGATCTCATAGCCTCACCGTCTCTGTGGTGATTTTTTGCGGCTTCGCCGCGTGACGGACGGTCGCGGACTATGACAAAATTCTAGGCGCAACAGCGCCGACCGGGAGGGAGAGCACTATGCATCAGATGTATTTCACCGAGCAGCCGATGTCCGCCTACCCGGCGCAGGAGGGGCTCGATTTCGGCGCGACGGCGTTGATGTTCTCCAACAAGCATTTCGACCCGGTCGCCGGCAGCCGGCTCTATAACGAATATCTCGACCATTACCTCTATGCCGAGGAGATGGGCATCGAAGGGATCATGCTGAACGAGCACCACAATGCGCCGTTCTGCATGCAGGCGAAGTGCAACGTCTTCGCCTCGATCCTCGCCGCCGCCACCAAGAAGACGAAGATCGTGCTGCTCGGCAACCCGCTGCCGCTGGCCGAGAACCCGGTGCGGCTGGCCGAGGAATTGTCGATGATCGACATGATCTCAAAGGGTCGGCTGGTGTCCGGCTTTGTGCGCGGCGGCGGGCAGGAGCAGCTCGCGACCGGCGTCAACCCCGCCTTCAATCGCGAGCGCTTTGAGGAAGCGCACGACCTGGTCGTCAAGGCGTGGACGGTGCCCGGCCCATTCCGTTTCGAGGCGGCGCATTACCAGCACCGCGTCGTCAACCCCTGGGCGGTGCCGCTGCAAAAGCCGCATCCGCGCGTGTGGATTCCTGGCGTCATCTCCAAGGAGACGATCATCTGGGCGGCGCAGCACGGCTATCCCTATATCGCGCTCAACACCCCGGTCGACCGCACCAACCAGATCTGGAAGATCTACGACGACGCGGCGGAAGAGGTCGGCTTCACCCCGGGCTCCGACTATCATGGCCTCTTGAAGCAGATCCATGTCGCCGAGACCGAAGAGAAGGCGGTCGAGAACGCCCGGCAATTCATGTGGATGCAGGGCGAGTTCACCGGCCTCGCGCACCCGGTGTGGTCGACGCCGTCGGGTTATGGCAGCCCGGACAACCGCCGGGCCTTTGTCGAGTTCGCCTCCGGCGTATCGAAGAACCCGCGCTACCGGCCCCCGCTCGAAAAGCAGATGGAAGAGCTGATGATCATCGCCGGAACGCCGAAGACGGTGATCGCCAAGCTGCGCGAGCTGCTGGAGAAGACCCGGCCGGGCATTCTCGGCTTCTGGGGCAATGACGGCTCGGTGACCAACGCGGACGCCAAGACTTGCATCCGCCTGCTCGGCCAGGAGGTGATGCCGGCGGTGCGCGAGATCGCCAAGGAACTCGACCTCAAGAGCCCGTTCGAGACCAACCAGCCGGTCAGCGTCGACTACATGCCGCACCGCCAGCAGCCCGCGCGGGCTGCGGCGGAGTAGGGGCGCATCGGCGCGATCAGCAGCGCGCAGCGCCAACATGATTCACAGTGAGGCGGAGAGACAGTGAGATGGAGAGCGCCTGTCATCTCACTGCCTCGCTGTCTCATTGTGAGATAAAGCGGCTTCGCCGCGAAGACGAAGGGTGACCGATGACCGACCGTACCGGCGATGCCATCGCCCATAACATACGCCGCGTCGCTCACCTCGATCTGATGGGTGCCGGGCAGGTCACGGTCGACGGCAACTACGCCTATATCGGCCATATCACCAACAAAGAGGGACTGGGCACGACGATCCTCGACGTGTCGGACCCGGCGAACCCGCGTATCGTGTCGACGATCATGCTCGACGACCCCGGTTCGCACAGCCACAAGGCAAGGGTCGTCGGTGATTTGATGATCGTCAATTCCGAGCGCAACAACAGCGGTATCGGCCGCAAGGCGGAGGCGCTGCCCGGCACCCGCACCCATCTCAGGGAGTTGCTCGGCCGCGCGCCCAGCCACGCCGAACTCGCCGAGAAGCTCGGGGTCGAGCCGAGCGACATCCCGCTGCTCGAAGAGGCCGAGAAGCATCCCTACGCCAATGGCGGGTTCAAGCTTTACGACATCTCGAACAAGGCGCATCCGGAGCTGATCGCGTTCCAGCGCACCGGGGGCATCGGCGTCCACCGTTTCGACATGGATGCGCGCTACGCCTATATCTCGACCGAGATGGCCGGCTATGTCGGCAACATTCTCGTGATCTACGACATCCGCGATCCCGCGCATGTCGAGGAGGTGTCGCGCTGGTGGCTGCCGGGACAGCACATCGCCGGCGGCGAGACGCCGAGCTGGCCGGGCCGCCAGCACCGACTGCACCACGCGCTGCGCTTCGGCGGCGAGATGTGGGCCGGCTGCTGGCATGGCGGGCTGCGGGTGATCGATGTGTCGGACATCACCCGGCCGCGCACGCTCGCCGCGTACAACTACCACCCGCCCTTCCCGGAGCCGACACACACGGTGATGCCGCTGCTGTTCCGCCCCGGCGGGCGGCGCGTCTGCGCGGCGATCGACGAGGAGGACCAGTTCTACGGTGCCGCCGAAGCGGAGGCGCGCCGCGGCCGGCCGCACGCGGCGCTGTGGACCTTTGACGTCACCGACTGGGAGCGGGTGCAGCCGCTGGCGATGTTCGAGGTCAGCGAGCTCGATTCACCCTTCGCCCGCACGCCGGGCGGCCGCTTCGGCGCGCATCAATTCGCCGAGCGCATGCACGATAGCCTGGTCTATTGCGCCTGGTTCAGCGGCGGGCTGCGCGTCGTCGACCTCGCCGACCCGAGCGCGCCGCGCGAGGTCGCGTCGTTCATCCCCGAGCCCTGCGGCGGCCGACCCAGCCCGCAATCCAACGATGTCGAAACCGACGGACGCGGCCTCATCTACCTCGCCGACCGCAATATCGGCCTCGATATCCTCGAACTGCGCCGCTGAGCTGAGCGTCGCCCTAGTTAGGTTGTCGCCCCCGAATCCCACTCGGGAAGCTATTTGAAAAACTATTTTCCTGTTGCCGTACAAAAAATTCTCATTTCAGGCATACTACCGGCGATCAACATATGAATTGGGGCCTGAAACACCATGGCAGACTCCAAAGATAAACACGTATTTATCAGCATCGGGGGCAGATACACCTCTCAACAAGAGGCGTTTCTTGATTCGCTCCTGCAGTTTTTAGAGGGATGCGGGGTTACTCCACGGGTAATGAATAAAACAAGAAAAGATTACCCAACGGGAAATCCGCTGATCAGCATTTCTCAGATTATGAAGGAATGTCATGGGGTCATCATAGTTGCGTTTGAAAGGAAATTCTTTCCCGAGGGTGTCGAAAACAGATCGTCCGACAACGAAATTCCGCTCCACGATCTCCGAATCACCACGCCATGGAATCAAATAGAGGCGGCTATAGCATTTGCGCGCGAGCTGCCTATTATTGTTCTTGCAGAAAATGGTTTGCATCCAGAAGGGTTATTAGAACAAAAATACGATTGGTATATTCAACATCTCCCGATAAGTCCTGCATCACTCAACGACAACGCGGTTCGCCAGCGGCTTCAAATATGGTGCGAAAATCTAAAATCTGATGCCGTTGCCGACGCTGCTGTAGAATTCGTCACCGGAGAGTGGACCATTGCTGAGCTGACACGACGGCTGTCTATTAAGACTGTGGCTCAAATTCTTGTCGCTCTTTCTGTCGTGTTCGGAGCGGGGGTTGCCGTCGGAAAGTGGTTTCCAACACCACAAGTTACGGCGTCAACCACGATGCAAAAATAGCGAGTTTATGCCCGGTAGTGTACGGTTTTGAAACTCTGCACCACCCTATGCTCGCTCAGCTCGTACAGAAGGTGCCGCCCGCGGCATTACAGAAGATCGAGCTGGAAGGCTACTCCGGCATTACCGCAGCGCGGCCATCTCCACATTGCCACGATAGTGGTTGACGTATTGCGAGTAGAGAACTGCCGGCAGTAGCGCGAGACTATCCCCCTTCGCCTGCGTACCAGTATCGACGGTGCGCGCGGTGCGGTAGCCGGCGGCCTTTACCGCCGCCACAGTCGCCGCCGAATACGAACCATAGGGATAGGCGAAGGTATCAATCGCGACGCCGAGCCGGTCCTCGAGCCAGGCCTTGCTGCCGGCGACTTCGTCTTGCAGCCGCGCGCTGCCAATGCCCGCCAGCGTCGGATGCGTGCGCGAATGACCGCCGATGACCATGCCGGCCGCCATCATCGTCTTGAGCTGCTCGGTCGTCATAAAGTTCTGATGATCGATGTAGCCGCTCACGACATAGAACGTGCCGGTGAACCCGTATTTCTGCAGCAGCGGGAAGGCGTACTGGTACTGGTTCGCCCAGCCGTCATCGAATGACAGGATCACCGGCCGCTCGGGCAGCGGCGCGCCGTATTCGAGACAATTGGCGAGATCGGCAAAGGAAATGCTCTGATAGCCGTTGCTCTGCAGGTATTGCAGTTGCTGCTCAAAGCCGCCGGGCGTGACATAGAGCACTGGCGAACCGCCGCCCGGGACGACATGGTGGTAGATCAATATCGGGATCTCGACAGCGCCCGGCGCGGGGCGCAACGGTCGCCTCTCTGTCTCGGCCGCTTGGATCGCCGAAATCTCGGGTCGCGGCAACCGGTGGTCGGGTTCCTCGGCAAGCGCGCGCAACGGCGACGCCAGTAGAAACGGGGCGAGTAGCGCCGCCCGTCGCGCGATTAGTTTGCTCATCCGCCGCTCCGCCTCCCGTATGCGGACGTAGATTAGCGACGGAATTATTCAACTTAGAAGAAGAATCCTTTGGGTTTGTCATTTTGATCGCGCTCGGGCGATCATCGGACGAGCATTGGGAGGAAACATGGCCGAATACCGCTTTTGCCGCGTCGAGGACGAAGGGCGCGTCCGCATCGTCACAATCAACCGGCCGGAGGTGATGAACGCGCTGCACAGCGAGGCGCATTGGGAATTCGACGGCATCTGGAACGAGTTCGCCGCCGACCCGGAGCTTTGGGTCGGCATCATCACTGGCGCCGGCGAGCGCGCCTTCTCCGCCGGCAACGACCTCAAGGTTCAGGCCGCCGGGCGGCGCGGGCCGCGTCCCGCCACGGGGTTTGCCGGCTTGTCGCACCGCTTCGACCTCGACAAGCCGCTGATCGCCGCGGTCAACGGCGTGGCGATGGGCGGCGGTTTTGAGACCGCGCTGGCCTGCGACATCATCGTCGCCGCCGAGAATGCGGTCTTTGCTTTGCCGGAGCCGCGTGTCGGCCTGATCGCCGGCAGCGGCGTGCACCGCCTGCCGCGCATGATCGGCCAAAAGAACGCGCTCGGCATGATCCTCACCGGCCGGCGCGTCTCCGCCGCCGAAGGCAAGGAGCTCGGCTTTGTCAACGAGGTGGTGCCGCAAGGTCAGGCGCTGGACGCCGCCAAACGCTGGGCCGGGCTGATCCTCGAATGCTCGCCGATGGCGATCCGCGCGTCGAAGCAATCGGTCTACCGCAGCCTCGACGAGCCGACCCTGCAACAGGCAATGACAACGGTCTATCCGGCGGTGCAGGCCAATCTCGACAGCCAGGACTATATCGAAGGCCCCAAGGCCTTCGCCGAGCGCCGCAGGCCCAACTGGCAGAACCGGTAATCCGATCCGTAATCGATAATTTATCGCTCCCCGGCGGAATGCGTGAGTTGAGGGTTTCTGCCACATCTTTTGGAAAACACTGTGACAAGTGCCGATAATGACATCAACGACTTACCGACGCGATTGGAAAACATTGATCGTTGATCAACAGCGCCGATTGACGCCGATCGACCCACGATCAATATCTGCGGGATGAAGGCATCGGACTTCCGCGCCGCGCTCGACGAGCTGGCGATCCCGCAGCGGCAATTTGCGCAGCGAGCTGGCGTGACGCCCGAGGCGGTCAATCGCTGGTGCTCGGGGAAGAATGCCGTGCCCCAATGGGCGGCATGGATCGTGACATTGCTACGCGACCCAACCGCCGAACGGGCGACTGAAGATCGGGGCGTCTAGCCGCTGCCGCTATCAATTTTATGCCAGAAATTATCAAGCCGGTCGCTCGGGCATTTCACAATGTGTTAATGGGATAGCATTGCGCATGGCCCGTTCGGCTGAGCCGGCGAGCGATGTGATAGCGGCAGCCCTTGCCGCTTGCTCGACCGATGAGTTCGCAATGAAATCAGCTTGGGAGAAGGTAACAACGCCGACCTATACGGCGGATTTTGTCTTCAATCTGCGACAGACGCTCGTCGGTCAGATCTTCCCGAAAATCGTCGCCATCCGCTCGCATCCTGCCACGCCGGCGACATCCCCGGCCAAGGCAAAAGAAGTGGCGATCTGATATCGGCGCACGATACAGCCGGGCGACGGCGGGCGCCGAGGCTGGTGTAGATCGACCTCGGCATGTCGGGAAAGTGCCCCCCACCACGCCCTTAAAGGAGAGGCCGCAATGATCCCGTTCGACGGCTGTCCGCATTGTCGCAGCATTCGCTTCCTGGCTGGGCCGCGCGGCGGCTCGTCTCAAAATGTCGTCTGCATGGGGTGTTCGGCGCGGTTAAATCTGGTGATCCCGCCGCTCCCCGGACCGCTTCTTTTGCTCAACGAGCTGAGTGGGCCGAGCGACTGACCGCTTTTTGAACTTATAACGGCCGTTCAGCACAGGCGGCGGGAATGGGTCTTCGTGCCCCTCAGCGGTCATCCAGGGCAGCGCCGACGCGCGAACGGCGCGGCGCGGATGGTTACACTTCCGAGATCGGATCGAGACCGAGAGCAACGCGGCCGGTAAACCGGTGCTGTCGCTTCGCCGCGAGAGGATGGAACTGCGCCCCATGCGCATCCCGCAGCAGTCGCTCAAGCCCGGTCTTCCGGTAAAATCCGGCACCGCCTGCCGCTTCCAGCGCCTTTTCGACAGTTGCTAGCACGTGCTCGGCTGCAATCGTCTTTCGCACCAGGATGGCGTTGGTGATGTCCAGGCCGCTGACGAAGTTGAGATCGCTCGCCAAGCGAATCATGTCGTCCACGGCAAGCTGTACTGTCGTCAAATGATTCGTTAGTTCGCCAAGGAGATAGGTAACCGTCGGATCGCTTCTGCGCTTCTTGGCGAGATCATGGCCGATTGCGGCGGCGGCTTCCGCCACGCCGGCATAGACCGACATAATCAACGGCATCGCTAGCGTCAGGATCACGTTCCATGCCGGGTGGAATCGGCCCCGCGGCCGCCGCAGGACGATTGCATCGTCGGCGACGAAGACCTCGTCCAGGATGACGGTGTGTGAGCCAGTGGCTCGCATCCCAAGGGTTTGCCAGTCGTCCGCTAGTGACAAGCCCGGGGCGCTAAACGGGATCGCGAAGTGCAGGACCTGCCATCCCTCTTCCGGATCCTCGAACGGGGCGGACGTCACTAGCACGTCACCCTTAGGTGAGCCGCTGGCGAAGGGCTTCCTGGCGCTCACCAGGAAACCATTGTCGGTGCGGACTACCGAACCGTTCGATTCCATCCAATCGTTGGCGCCCGTCGAAACCAGCACGAGCTCGGCTGCCGCGACCTGTTCAAGCAGCGCTCGCCCTGGCCGGGCGTGGGCATGATTGTATGCTGCTGCCGCAACCAGTTGCTGGTGCATTGCCACAGCCAGCGCCGTCGAAGGACAATAATGTGCGAGCTGACGGAGAAACGCGCACATCGCGCTGTGGTGCACTCCGCCGCCGCCAAGCTCCTGAGGAATCAGCGCCGAGAAAACTTTGTGTTCTTTCAGAACGTCATAATGGCTGGCGACAAAGATATCGGCGGAATCGCGCTCGGCGGTGCCCTCGGCGAATTGTGGGCCGATGATCTGTACAACTCCTTGCAGGTCAAGCGTTGGCGGCATGGCACAGCCTCACGGTGTTTGACCAACTCGATTCGGCTCTCACGCTTGTAGACTGTCGATCAGCTCATCGCGCTAAGTAGGCCGTTGCCTCGGTGAGCTCGGGTAATGGCGTATCGGCGTTGCTGGCTAGGCGGGTGAGCTGCCGGAAATAATGTTTAGCCTGCGCAGGATCGCCGGAGGCATTCGCCGCCTTGGCGGCTCCGTAAACCGTGCGGAACCGGTTGGGGGCACTTTTGCCCGAGCGTTCATATTCAGCCAAGGCAGCGGCCGGTTGTCCGATTTCTAGGAGGAGATCGCCGAGGAGTTCGCGTAGCGGCACGATGCTGCCGGGCGTAACGGGATGCTTCTCCATTCCGTCCTCTAGGTCGGCCGCGGCGCGCAGCTCGCGCACCGCCTCGTCCTGACGGCCTTGCGCGTGCGCCAGTATCGCGGCGGCCGCCTGGCGCTGCGCCTCGACCTGGTCGGACCAATATTTGTTGTTGGCCTTCAGTTCGTCGCGGATAGCAGCGAGCTTGTCGATCTCGGCCTTGGCGGCGGCGAAATCGCCGGTATGCACTTTGCCGAGGGCACGCCCGAACGTGATCATCGCCGTCGTCCAGGGAAACTTCTCCCACGCGATTGTCGCCGGCGGCAATTCGAGCGTCGCCGCTTCTGCCCAGTCTCGCCTCTCGATCGCGTAACGGGCTGGTATAGCAGCCATGGCATAGGCGGCGGGCAGGCTGTCCGGCGTCGCCTTCTTGAAGGCCACGATCTCGTCGACCACGCCTCGCGCCTTCCGGTTCTGTCCAAGCTGGAGATAGGCATAGGCGAGGTAATCCATCGCGTGTAGCGACTGGTCCCAGGCGACACCGTCGCCGAACGTGCTCTTGGCGTAAGCTTGGCCGGCTTCGACCGAGCGCAGGTTTGTGTCGATCGACTCCTGCCAGTAGCCGAGCCGGGTGAAAATGTGCGACGGCATATGCAGGGCGTGCGGCACCGAGGGAGCGATCTCCGCATAGTGCCGCGCCGCCGGCAGACCGGCTTCGGCCAGCGGCGGCACATCGTCGCTGTGGATCAGGTAGTGCGCCACGCCAGGATGGTTTGGTTGTTCGGCGAAGATCGGTTCGAGGATCGCCGCCGCCTTCTTCTGATTGACGAAGGTCTTGTCGGTCGGAACGGCGGTCGCATTGAGTGCGAGAGCATAGAAGATCGCGGCCTCCCGGTCGTCGGGATAGTGCGCTCGAAGGTTCGACATGGCATGCTCGTAGGCCAGCGCGCGGGTGCGGTGATCCAGGGTGTCGCTATCGTGATAGAACGCAGCTATCGCTGCTATATACGCGCGTTCGCGCTCCGTCTTGGCGCCGAGGGCCTCGGCCTTCGCGACGGCCTCGGCGCCAACCTTGAGCGTCGCCGATGTCGGCGGGTACCACAGCGGATACCAGTGGCTCATAGCGACTCCCCACCAAGCCATCGCACAGGCGGGGTCTGCCTCGGCGACACCGGTGAAGGCCTTGACCGCTTCTTCGTACCACATGGAATGCAGCATCGCGACCGCGCGCTCGAAGCGCTGTTGCGCGTCGCGGTTGCAGGAGATTGGGAAATGAACCTCGCCGAGCTTCTCGGCTGCAGGTTGCAGGTTGGTGCGATCGTGCTGTGTTGCCGCGGTCCGATCAGCCTCGGCGGCACTCGCCGAGGCGCCGATCAGCATTGCGAGCGTCGCGGCGATCCCAATCGATGCAGTTCCGATCCTCATGATCAGCGTCCCTCGGGGTTTCTGAGCAGTCTTCTGCAAGGTATTCGGGAGCGCGCGGGTTCAACTAGTCCAGAATCTGGAGCTGCCTATTGGCCCGAGACAATATAGGCTGGACCCGAGATGCAGAGGAGGTCGCATCATGATGCGCTACGGCCAGTTCTGCCCGATCGCTAAGGCCGCGGAGATCGTCGCCGAGCGGTGGACCCCGCTGGTCATTCACGAACTGCTCGCCGGCAGTACCCGGTTCAACGATATCCGGCGCGGTATCCCGCTCATGTCGCAGACATTGCTATCGGCACGCCTGAAGGAGCTGCAACGCGTTGGCGTCGTACAGCGGAGCGCCGACGGCAAACGTTACCATGAGTGGCATCTGACCGAGGCGGGCCGAGCGCTTGCTCCGCTGATCCAGCACCTTGGTGAGTGGGGGCTGCAATATGCGCAAGATCCGCTCGAAGAGGGCGATCTCGACGTGACGGTTCTGGCATGGAACATACGGCGTCGCGTCGATCCCAATGTGTTTCCCGAACGCCGCGTTACCGTTTCATTCGAATTTACCGATGTGCCAAAAAATAAGGCTCAGTGGTGGGTAGTGAATGATCGCGGCACCGTTGATCTTTGTCCAAAAGACCCAGGCTTCCCCGTGGACCTATACGTGACGACCGACATTCGCACGATGATCGGCATATGGTTCGGAAAGCTGGGGTGGGACGCTGGGGTCCGGTCAGGCCGGGTGGAAGTTATCGGTCCGCGCGAGTTGCGCAACCGGATGCGTTCTTGGCTTCTGCTGAGTCCGATCCAAGTAAAGAGGGAGATGACCGCTCAACACGACAGCACGGTGGCGCTCACTGCCAATCCAAAACAGCCGGTCACAGCGTATATGAATAAATCGCGTTCTAATGCACCCACACTCGTGCCCGGCTCATATCCGTCTAGTTGGCGCTCCGACGTCTGACTCGCTTTCAGTTTGGTTCTTCCCCGGCGTGGAACTGAACGGCTGATAACGGCGCATCTGCGTCACTCCGATACGAGCCGGCGAGGTCCGGTTACCGATCCGACAGCAGCCGTTCGCCGCCGGCCGCGCAGCCGGCGTCATCATCCCTACCGGCGTTTTTTGAGGTCCGGGCCTACGCCCGGGGTAGATTGCTGAGCTGAAGCTAACCTCGATTTCGTCGTCCCGGCGAAGGCCGGGACCCAGGTTCCAGCCGCTCGTGCGGCCGACGGCTGGACACCGGCCTTCGCCGGGAGCCCCGGTTTCCCATGAATTCAATGCCATAGCAGTGGAAAACCGTTTTAAGAGGTCCCTGGGAAATCAAACACTTAGCAAAAGCGTTGGAAAACCCAAAAGGGAATGTCTCAGTCTTTTGCATGGGCGCGAAATCCTATGGCAAGACGAGACGGAGGACGACATGCCCTATCACACCGAAGAGCGACGCGCACTCGATCGCTGGGCCAGGGACCGCGGCACGGCCAACTTCGACGCCTACCTCGCCGGCGGCGGCACGTTCGTCGCAGCCCGCCGCGACATCGAGCGTCGGTGGACGGAGATGGACCGGGCGCTTAACGCCCTGAAGCGCCACAGTGGGCGCGCGATCCGGACCTCAATTTCGACTTAAAAACTGAACTCAAAAGCTCCCGGCGGCAACCATCGACCATCGACAGCCAAGAACCGCTTTCGAGGCCGACAACGGCCGTTCAGTCTTGGCGACGGGAACCGCCCTTCGTGCCCCATTTGCGACGTCCGCCGCACCGTCGGAAGGGACGCGAGGCAAGCCCCGGAGGTGACCGAGAACTGCTCAATCGGGCGAAAAGCGGGCGCTATAGACTTGCGTGAGTGGTTGGCACTTCGCGGCGCGCTAGGCCACAGCCCCGCTCACCGCTAAGCCAGAGTCACCGCTCACCGCTTTCGGCGATCGCGACGACCGCCGGCTTCTTCAATCTCGGCATTTTTTCGGCGTTTCCTCCGGTTTCTTTCGTTACGAAGGTCGCCCATCGCAGTATCTCCAAAACAAGCCAGTCGGCCGGTTTCCGTGCCGACGAGCCGGACACAAATGGCGAGGAGAGAAGCGATGGAACTGCGGTTATCGCGCGCCAATCTGTTGGCGCTTTCGCTCTGCATGATCAGTTTGCTGCTCTCGCAGTCCCCAGCAGCGGCGCAAACAGAACCCAAATTCGATATCAAGACGGTCGCGGAGAAAAAGGTCACGCAACTGCCCGCCGGCCCCCTGTACTGGCAAGTCGAGAATTTTCCTACGCTCGCACAGGCGCAGGCCGCTCAGGGGGCGACTTCACTCGCCGCTGACGTCGCGGGCAAGGCGTGGCTTTTCACGCTCGGTCCTAAAAACGGCTCCACACCTGGCGGAACAAAAGCTGCCGAGGTGGGACCTGTACCCGAAATCAAGGCGTCCGAAGTTTTGTTGCGCATCAACAACTCGGGCGGACCGCCGGGAGCCAAGACACCGGTGCACACGCACCCGGGTTCCGAATCCTTCTACGTGCTGAGTGGAGAGCTAGGGCAGAAGACGCCCCAAGGCATGATGCATGTCGAGGCCGGGCAGTCGATGACCGGACACGCTCCCGGAATGGCAATGGAAGTGTCTAGCAGTGGCACCAGCGATCTTAATGTCCTTGTGATGTTCGTGGTCGACGCCACCAAGCCCTTCACCTCGCCGACCAAGTTCGACTGAGGCGCGAGCGGGCGCAGAGGTAAATCTAGCACGCTTCAAGTTTTGCGGCTACCCTCTGGTACGCCGACCGCCATCCGACGCCCATCCCGGCATCGGTAAAGTGCCTAAGGAGGTCGCCATGCACAGTGTTTTTCGGCGAGACGCCATTCGTAGTTTCGCGCTATTGACTGCCGGCTGTGCGTTTGCCACGGCGTCCCCATCCTTTGGTGGCGAGGAAGTACCGCTGTCCATCAAGGGATACGATCCGGTCGCTTATTTCACCGACGGGAAACCGACGCCTGGGGTGTCGGCATTCGAATATGAATGGGATGAGCACCTCTGGCGCTTTTCAAGCGCCGAGCATCGCGATCTCTTCAAAGCCGACCCCGTGCGCTACGCGCCGCAATTCGGAAATTATTGCGCAATGGCGCTGGCCAAGGGCGAGATCGTTGTGGCGAACCCGGAGAATTGGCTGATCAGTGACGGCAAGCTCTATGTTTTCGGCAAGGCGCCACCGGCCGGACCGGTCCTGTTCCAGCAGAACCTTACTGAAAACATTGCCAAGGCGAACGAGAACCGGCCAATTCTTCCACGACATTAGCCCCAGCTAAGGATCTGATCGCGTGCCAGTCGGTGTCGGAATGAGACCGGCCTTGCGAAACCCATCGCGCAAATGTTCGAGATCGACTGGGTTCAAGAATTTGGTCCCGAATTCCAGAGGCTCGAAAGTCGGATCGGCGCGGCCTATCGCGGTCACGACCCGTGCGGCGTCCTCCGTGCGGTTGTCTTCGGCATAGGCGGCCGCCAGGACGATGCGGCTGAAGTTTGCGCCCGTGGTATCGCGAAGATTGAGTTCCGCCTCATCGATCGCCGCGTCGTAACGCTTCTTGAGATAGTAGGCCAAACTGAGGGAAAAGCGGTCGATTGCGTCCATATCGGGATCGATGCGCTCGGCCTGCTCTAAAAACTCAATCGCTGCATCCGTCTGACCTAGCCACATCAGGACATTGCCACGGCCGGCCAGACCGCCGGCATCGTTAGGATTGATCGCTAGTGCGCGGCCCATCTCCGCCTGTGCCTCTTCGTATCGATGATGAAATATATCGATACGGCCGAGAATGATGCGGGCACGTACCTCGGATCCGTCAATGCTCAACGCCTTCTTCGCCATCTCTTCCGCACGGCTCAGGGTCTCTGTCGGCAACTCCGCCCAGCCCATCGCTACGGCGATATGATAGGTCTCGGCGAGCCCGGCATAGGCGGCGGCGTAGTTCGGATCGAGCCGGATAGCGTTTTTGAGGAGCGCACGCGCTTCCACATTGTTTGCGCGCGTAGGGCGCAGCAGCGCCGGTCTGGCGCGCAACACGTAATCGTAGGCTTCCAGGTTTTCGGTCGGCTTGGCGGCTACCCGCCGTTGCTCGATCTGTGTCATTCGGACCGGCAGCGCGCTGGCGATCTGTGTGGTGATCTTATCTTGTAAGCCGAAAACGTCGGCGAGCGCCTCGTCGAAACGGGCGGACCAAAGTACGCGTCCCTCCGCGTCAACGAGCTGAGCGCTTATCCGCACCCGCTCCCCATTTGCCGGACGCTGCCTTCAACCTGATAGCGTACCGCAAGGCCGCGGGCGATCTCGGCGGGGTTCGCGGATTTACTCCGGTACGGCAGTACGGCGTTCCATGACATTACCGTCAACTCGGAAAATCGACCCAGTGCGTTAATGATGTCCTGCGTCAATCCATCCGCGAAATATTCACGGCCTGGATCTGGGCTCTCATTTAAGAAGGGAAGAACGGCGATCGCCGGCTTCGTGCCGATTTCAGAGCTTTTGGGAGCGGACCGATCAGTGAGATCAAACGCGGTTTGAAAATTCCACCCGGTCGCTAGGCCCGCCGCCGCAAGGACGGCCGCGAGGGCCAGCGAAGCGAACAATCCGATGCGCCACCCGGCGCTTACTGTCGTGAGAAAAGCAAACGGCCTGCGCGCGACCGCAACAGGCCCCGGCGTTTGAGCCGTGTCGCGAAAAGCGGTGGAGACCGGCGGATCATCGACTAAAGATTGACTAACTGAGACGACCGAAACGGCAGATTCAAACCGGTAACCACGGCGCGGTATCGTCCTGATCAGGCGCGTTCCGTCGGCTCCAAGCGCGCGGCGCAGTTCGCCGATGCTTTGCACCAGCGCATCGTCAGTGACGGTAAGATCCGGCCAGACCGCGTCGAATAGCTCGTCCTTCGAGACAAGACGGGCGCAATTTTCGATGAGGAAATGCAAGACCCCGAAGGTCTTCGGCCGCAAGGGAATCTCATTCCCGTCAAGAAGTAGGCAGCCGCGATCTAAATCCAGGACATATCGATCGAATTGCAACCGGCTTACCCGCATCTGCGCCGAGGAATCGGCATACCGAATGGTCAATGCCCTGCCATAGGTGCAAATTCCGAGAGAGTGCAGCGATCGACAAACGCACTATCGCCTAGCCGCTGAGCGAAAGCCACCGAGCATCCAATCGCCGCCAGCGACGGCCGATTTCCCCACAAACAGCGATTGGCTGCTTAGGGGGCGGATTGAGCCGTCATCCTGCTCCAATGGCCGCTCTCGGCAGGACGTGGAGCAGGAAGCGCCTGATGAACTCGTCGGCGGCAAGGGTCATCGTGCGGTACCGCGCCTGCCCGTTGCGGCGGTAATCCTTGTACCGGAAGGTCACGCCGCGCTCGTCGAGCGCGACGAGCCGGCTGTTCGCGATGGCGACGCGATGGGTGTAGCGGGCGAGATAGGCGAGCACCGCTTCCGGCCCGGCGAAGGGCGGCTTGGCGTAGACGAACCAGTTCTTCCGCCGCAGCGGCGCGAGATGCGCGGCGAAGGCCTCGCGGCGACAGCAGGCCCTCGATCTCGCCGAAGAACGCGCAGCCGGCCGGCCGCGTGGGCATCGGCGAGCGCAGCCAGGAAGAGCCGCCGGAACAGGCGGGAAAGCACCCGCACCGGCAGCAGAAAGCCGGGCTTGCAGCGCATCCAGCGCGTGCCGTCGAGCGATATCCCGCCGCCCGGCACGATCATATGGACGTGCGGGTGGTGGGTCATTGCCGAGCCCCAGCTGTGGAGCACGGCGGTGGCGCCGATGCGCGCGCCGAGGTGCTTGGGATCGGCGGCGATCGTGAGCAGCGTCTCGGCGGCCGTGCGGAACAGCAGGTCGTAGACGACCGCCTTGTTCTGGTAGGCGATCGGGGCGATCTCGGCCGGCAGCGTGAAGACGACGTGGAAATAGCCGACCGGCAGCAGATCGGCCTCGCGGGCCGCGAGCCAATCCTGTGCCGCCGCGCCCTGACACTTGGGGCAATGGCGGTTGCGGCACGAGTTGTAGGCGATGCGGCTGTGGCCGCAATCCTCGCAACGCTCGACATGGCCGCCGAGCGCGGCCGAGCGGCACTGCTCGATCGCCGACATGACCTGGAGCTGACCCAGGCTCACATGTCCGGCATTGGCCCGGCGCCAGTCGGCCCCATGGCGATGAAAGACGTCTGCGACCTCCAGCCTCGGGCGGCGCACGGCCGCCGGCTAGGCCTCGGGTCGCGGCCTCCCCTCGATCAAGGGTGCGAGCCGGTCGAGTGGGCTGGTGACGGCCCGGATCGTGGTATTGGCGACGCGGGTGTAAAGCGCCGTGGTGTCGAGCTTGGCGTGGCCGAGGAGCGTCTGGATCACGCGAATATCGACGCCTTGCTCGAGCAGGTGGGTGGCGAAGCTGTGCCGCAGCGTGTGCGGCGACACGCGCTTGTTGATCCCCGCGGCCTGGGCGGCGGCGCGGACGACGCGGCAGAGCTGGCGGGCCGACAGCGGCTCGACCGGGTTGCGGCCGGGAAACAGCCAGCCTCCCGGCAGCAGCAGGCTGCGCCGCCGCCCTTCGCGCCACCAGGCGCGCAGCAGTTCGAGCAGCTGCGGCGACAGCATCGCGTGGCGGTCCTTGCCGCCCTTGCCGCGCTCGACGCGCAGCAGCATGCGCTCGGAATCGATGTCGCCGACCTTGGCCGGCACCCCGTACCGGCCATCTGAGGGGGCTAGCACCCAGCGGGTGTGCCGGGTCAAGGCCGTCGCCGCGTTCCGCGGTGGCGCCCAGCGCCAGCCTTGACACGCCACAAACGATGGGCGACCGGGCAGACCGCCGAACACAGTTGCTCGCCCGCTGGTTCGGGCCAGTGGTGGAGCCTAACGGGGCCGATGGCAGACAGTCGGCTTGGCTAGCTGCGGGAACCGTCTGCCTTTCTCCGACCGAGGTGCTCAGGCCGGTTCCGGCACCAATTCCGTCACCGTCTCTAGCTGACCCACGGTTTCGCGGCCGAAGACCAGCGGGATAAAGGCACCGACCGCCACGACGACGAATATCGTCCCGAAAAAGATCACCGCCGACCCGGTGTGGGGTTCCATGAGGAATGGTGCCAGGCCGCCGGCGAAGAGACGCCCGAACGACTTACCAAAAATATGACCGCGGCCGCGCAACTCGGTCGGAAACTGCTCGGACAGATAGACGCGGGTGGCGGTGAATGCTGACAGCACGGTAAAGCCAATGATGATCCCGCCTGCGGTCATCGTCAGGCCCGCGTACTCGCCCATGCGGTTCGCCAACAGCATCAGCGCGAGGCCCGGCAGCGACCCGGAGAGAGCATAGGCGATCGTCCAGCGCCGCCCGATGATTTCCATCAGGAAGCCAGTGAACCCCTTGCCGAAGAAGCTGGCGGCATAGACAACCGAGGTCAGCCCGAGGCTGGCACTGACCGCAAAGCCCTGATCGTGAAGCGCCTTGGGCAAGAGCACGGAAATCAAGAAATAGGCTGTGCCGGCGCAAATCCCGGAGAGGATGCCGACGGTCGTCCAGCGCAGCTGTCCCCGAGCAAAGAGCGCCCAGTAGGGCGGCAGCTGCTCGCGCGCGCGAACCGAGGTATCGCCGAGCTGCCCGATGGTCAGCGGTGCGATGTGGTTGCCCGAGCGCACGATAATGCGGTTGACAGCAGCGACGGCGTCCTCGGGCCGGCCCTTGCGCAGATACCAGCGTGGGCTTTCAGGGAGCACGAACCAGATCAGTACCGGCACGACGGTAATCGCCAGGCCGCCGGGCAAGGCGAGAAAGCGAAAGGCGTGCTCGTCACCAGCGAGCAATCCCCCGACAAACGGCACCACGGTGAACGACGCGGCGAGCGCCATCTCGTAGACCGCGCCATAGGTGCGCCGGTGATGTGCCGGCATTAGCTCGGCGGCGATCGGGAATGCCGCGGATACTGCGCCGCCGGCGCCAATCCCTGTCAAGAGGCGCACGATGATCAGCTGATCGGCGGTTTGCACCAGGGGAACCAGCAGTGTGCAGAAGGTCGTGGCGATCACGCCGATCAGCATGATCGCCTTGCGGCTCCAATGGTCTGATACGGCAGACGAGAAAAACCCACCGATACACAGCATGAAGGTGGGGCCGACGGCGAGCCAGCGGATATCGGTGTCGCTGAGATGCAGTGGCGCCTTGGCGAGAACCAGGAGCGAGCCGGTCATCACCAGGTCGTAGCCCTCGATAAACCCAACGAGGGCGAGGACGGCGATGATCGAAATGTGGTAGGCGCTGAACGGAATGCTGTCGAGCTTCTCACCAAGCGCGAAGCCAGCCCCTTTGGCCGACCGGCCAACCAAACCCGCGTGTGCCATCAGGACCTCCCAGTCCGATCGAGCCGGGGGACCATGCGGCGCACAGAACGGACGAGGCCGTCACCATTTCAGCTTAAAAGAATTTTCTGCGGGTTCATTCGATCGACGCCTCACCTGTTCTGGCGGCCGCAGGACTGGCCGCCGGACGACGTATTGCTCCTGTTCAGTATCGGCGTTTTCTCGCCTTTCGAATTTCCGCGTCGGAAACGCGGTCCCATCGTAGCCCAGTGACGCGAGACTGTCATGGCCGGATCGCGACGGCGGGCGGTATTCGGCGACGTGTGACGGCTCCACCGCAAGGGCCGTTTTCGGCGCAACTCGCCCATCGCCTCGGGTCGCGGCGAACGTCTCATATCTGATCGCTAAGCAGGCGCTCAGTCTTGACGGCAGGTACCGCCCTTCGTGCCCCATTCCCGACTTTGACGGAGGTGCGATCATCGGGCCCGCTCACGGCTGGTAGTCGATATCAGTGACGCTGGATGGTCGTCGTTGCGGGCACCACAGGGTTAGTTTAGGGTGGCCGTAACCAACTGATAATTTAGTCGTTCTACCTATGGACCGTTTGCGCGGTAGAATTGCACGTCGGTTTAGCGCGACGCTCGCCGGGCTTGCGCTCAGCCTGCAATTCGCCTTCGCGAGTTTGGGCATGATGGCGCTGGCGGCGCCTGCCCAGCCGACTGATGCGTTCGGCGGGCATGCCCTATGCCTCGCGGGCGCGGGCAACGCGTCGCAAACCGACCCCGTTGGCACACCGGCCACGCCGGTGCACGACCATCTTGCATTCTGCTGTCTGTGGCACGCGCCGCTCGGCATTACGCGGCAAGCCATCTTGGTGCCGCAGCCGATTTCGTATGCTGGCATTGTTCCGATCGACCTGCGTGACACCGCGATCATCCCTGAGCCACGCCGCGACCCGGTCAAAGCCCGCGCCCCGCCAACCCTAGCCTGAGACGCATTTCGACGGCGCCCGCAACCGGCCTCTCGCCGGGCGGCGCGCATTCCGCTCTCCGGTTAGGGAGTTTACAACATGAAGTTAGGCCGTGTTGCCGCGCTCGCCGCGGCTTGCGCCGCGTTTCCCGTATCGCTTTTGCCAATGCAGGCCCACGCGCATGGGTTTGTCGGCGACCGCTTTTTCCCGGCGACGATCCTCACTGACGACCCTTTTGTCGCCGACGAGATGTCGCTACCGACTTTCACTGTCAACCCAACCGGCCCCGACGGTTCGAAGGAGATCGATCTCGGCGTCGATATCTCGAAGCGGTTAACCCCGGATATCGGCATCACCATTTCCAATCAATGGGAGCATCTGAAACCGAGCGGAATGCCTTCGGCCACCGGTCTCGGCACGCTCAACACCGAGCTTGACTGGCAGTTCTTCAAGAACGCCCCGCACGAGGCGACCGCGCTAGTCGGAATTAATTCGAGCTGGGCCCATACCGGCCGGGTACAGGCGCTGGGTGCTGACGATTTCACGACGCTGTCGCCACTCATTAACTTCGGCAAGGGTTTCGGCGATCTGCCGGACAATTTGCCGTGGCTCAGACCGTTCGCGATCACCAGCAACCTAAGTGTCGATTTCCCGACCAAGACGGAAAGCGCCGGCAACCCCAATCCGAACAATTTCAACTATGGCTTCGCGTTCGAATACAGCCTGCCTTACCTCCAACAGAACGTGAAGGACATCGGGCTGAAGGCGCCTTTCAGCCAAATGATCCCGCTGGTTGAGATGTCGTATTCGACGGCGCTCAATCGCGGCCAGGGCGGCCAGACCATTGGCACCGTCCAGCCGGGCATCATCTGGTCCGGACAATACATGCAGCTCGGCGCCGAGGCGATCATCCCGGTGACTCGCCTAGCAGGTCACGGCTATGGCGGCGTCGTGCAGGTCCACTTCTATCTCGACGACATCTTCCCGAATTCGTTCGGGAAGCCGCTCTTTGGGAGCTTGCCATGAAAAACGCCCTGCTTTCCGCCGCGCTGCTGGCGGCGGCGTCGCTTAGCCAGCCAGCGCAAGCCCATGCCTTTCTCGACCATGCCCTACCCGCGGTCGGCTCGACGGTCTCCGCGGCGCCGTCGCAGGTGCAGCTGTTCTTCACCCAAGATCTCGAACCATCGTTTTCCGACCTGTCGCTCGCCGACGCCAACGGCCAGTCAATAGCCACCGGCTCGGCGATTTTCGACCCGCAGAACAAGGCCGAGATGGTGCTGAACCTGCCGAAGCTGCCGCCGGGGCACTACAAGGTCAGCTGGCACGCGCTCTCGGTCGACACGCACCGCACCCAGGGCAGCTTCGGCTTCGACGTCCAGCCGTGAGCTGCTCGAAATGACTGAGGCGTGGATCGCGGCCCGCTGCGTCCATTTCGCCGCGGCGATGGCGGCGTTCGGCATCGCGGCGTTTCGCGTCTACGCCTTCGCCGGTAGCAGGATCCCCGCCGAGGCGCAGGCGCCCGTCGCACTCGACGAGGTTCTGGCGCGCGGCACCATGGTCGGTGCGCTCCTGATGCTGCTATCGGCGCTGGCGATCATTCCCTTTATCGCGGCCGAGATGACCGGATCGGATGCGCTCGCGTTCGATCCGGCTACTTGGCACGCCGTGCTGTTCGAGACTCGATTCGGGGCAGTCTGGTGTTGGCATCTCGGCTTCGCCGCCGTGCTGCTAGTTCTTGCCTCTATGCCACGGCGACGCTGGCAGCCCGGCGCCGCAACCCTGGCAGCTCTGCTGGCATTGGCCAGTCTTGGCCTCACCGGTCATGCGGCGATGGATATGGGTGGCGGCCCCACGCATGAGATCAACCAGATGGCGCACCTAACTGCGGGCGGGTTGTGGCTCGGCGGTCTAGTGCCGCTTGGGATACTACTGCGCCGCGCGACGCGCTCCGACGGCGCAGTCTATGTGCCGCTCGCCCGAGTCGCGCTCCCGCACTTCTCTCAGATCGGTTACGTCGCGGTGTCGCTGCTAGTGATCACCGGTGCCGTGAACAGCGCCATGCTGGTCGGCAGTTTCGATGCCTTCGCGACTACCCCCTACGGGCGGCTGCTCGCGGTCAAGATCGTACTATTTCTCGCGATGACCGGGTTGGCGCTCGTCAACCAATTCCGCCTGATGCCGCGATTACGCAGCGAGGCGGCGATTGTCCCGCTGCGGACACTGGCGCGATCGGTGTTCGCCGAGCAGGCAATCGGCTTGTTGATCCTTGCCGTCGTCGCTGTGCTGGGCACCTGGCCGCCCGCGAACATGGCGATGATGAACATGTGACAACAGGAGGATGACAATGCGACCAAAGCTACTCGTTGTAAGCGCTTTTCTGGCTTCCGCCTCTCTTGCTCTCAGCGCTCCAGCCCAGAGCAACAAAGTGGAAATCAAGGATGCCTGGGCGCGCGCAACCCCAGGCGGCGCTCAAACTGGCGCCGCTTATGTGACGCTGCAGTCGCCCACTGGCGACCGGTTAACAGCGGCGTCGACGCCAGTAGCACAGAAGGCTGAGCTGCATATCATGACAATGGATAACGGTATCATGAAGATGCGCCAAGTCGACGGCATCGACGTTCCAGCTGGTCAGAAGGTGAGCCTCAAACCGAATGGTTATCACATCATGCTTATGGGCCTCACCCAACCGCTCAAGGAAGGCCAAACATTTCCGCTCACTCTGACCTTCGCCAAAGCGGGATCCGAAGACGCTACCGTTACAGTGCAGAAAGTCGGATCGACGGGACCCGGCGGGCAAAGTGGTGGCATGAATATGCCCCGGATGGATATGCCGATGCATCACTAGGAGGCGAGCACGGGCAATGGCTTCGTTCGACTAGGGGCTCACATCGGCTGACGCCGCGAACGGCCGCTACCGGCGCATCTCGCCCATTGCCATGCGTCCCGGCGGCGGTCCGCTTTCTGATCACATAGCCGTCGGTCAGTTCCGGCGGCGGGGCTGTCGCAAGATGCCCCTGAAGAGACCTTGCAGGTGCGATTGGGAAACGGTGCAGTTGGGTGGGCAGCGGCCGTTCCCGATTTGCCCGGCCCGGTGAGCCACATGCTGTAAAATCGCACCTTCGCACATCAGCGACGAGGATCGCAGTGCGGAGGGTCGCGTTCATTCCTCCGGCATCCCGGCCTTGCGAAGACCGGCAAAAAGAGTGGTTTCGCACAGAGCAAGGACCTTCGGTGCGGAATTGGAAATATAAGGCCCGGCCTTCATGCGGGCGATGCTCGTAAAATTGCCGTCGGGGCTAAACCTGTAGGCTTCGACGAGTTCGGCTGCGGCGCGTTCGGTCTCACCGTTGAGAGCATAGGCGGAAGCGAGATAGGCGTGCGTGTACGCCACTCTGGGGCTTAGATTGCGCCCCTTTTCAAGCCAGACGATCGCCTCGTCGATGTGCGATAGCAAGAGATGTGCGTTTCCAATCGTGAAATACCGATTGCCGTTGAAGGGATCGCGGGGACTAAGGCGGATGACTTGCTCCTGGAGTGCGATCGCTTCGTCGATTGACCCGGTCACGAGCTTGCATTGGCCGAGATTGGCGAGGCCGAGCACCGAGTTGGGATCGAGCGCGATGACCACCTCGTATTCGGAAATGGCCTCCTCGTATCGCCCTGATGCTTTCAGCCAATGGCCTCTGGCTAAATGCGCCAGCGCGCTGCGCGGCGATATCGCCAAAGCCTGCTCAATCAGCCCTTCAGCGCGTTTGAGGTCGGCAGCGGGCGAATTCACCAACCCGTTCATTACGCGTCCCGCAAGCACATGCGCCAACCCGGCCAGCGCCACGACCGATCGAGGGTCAAGCGCTAGCGCCTGCTCGTTCAAACTGATGGCCTCAGCGAAGCTGTCATGCCCCGGTCCCTTGTGTAATGCGGCGCGTGCCCGAAAAAAATAATCAAGCACTTCAGGATGGTCGGTGGGTCGGGTGGCTTCTGCCGACACCAATTCCAGGCTAAGAGAGGCCGCGATCCGCCCCGTGATCTCGCTCTGCAACGCGAACAGATCGCTCGTGTCACGCTCGAACCGCTCCGCCCACAGGTGCCCGCCGGTCTCAGCGTCGATCAACTGGGCGGTGACGCGCACTCGACTGCCAGCTCGCTGGACGCTTCCCGCCATTACATAGCGCACACCCAGTTCCCGGCCGATCTCTTTCGTGCCCACCGGTTTGTTCCGATAAGTGAATGCAGTATTGCGCGAGATCACGAAGCTACCGTCGATCCGCGACAGATCGGTCGTCAGATCCTCGGTGATGCCGTCTGCGAAATACTGCTGCTCAGGGTCGCTACTCAGATTGGCAAAGGGCAGCACGATGATCGACAAGCGGGGCGCAACGGTGGGTTTTGAGACGGACATGGCGGTCGCCACGCTCGACACCGGCAGATCGGCGACGGCATTGGCGTCCAGCGCGTATATCCGTACCGGGCGCGCGATGTTTTTGACGGTCTGCTCGCCCATGTCGGCGAACCGATAAGCGAGCTTGTCACGGATCTGGTCGCGCGCGGTCCGCGATATACAGATGCCGCCGGGCTCGGCGAGCGTTTCCAGGCGCGCAGCGACATTAACGCCGTCGCCGAGCAGGTTCTCGCCGTCAACCATGACATCGCCAACATGGACCCCAATGCGGAACTGCATCGCCTCGCCGACGGTACCGCCGGCATTCTCTGTGGCTATCGCGGCCTGCATCGCGACTGCACATTGCACGGCATCGACTGCGCTGGCGAAGTCGGCAACGACGCTGTCACCGGCGGTGTTAAAGATGCGGCCCCGGTGCGCTGCGATCAGTTCGTCGATGATGATGCGGCACGCCTTCAGCCGAGCGAGCGTGCCGACCTCGTTGTGGGCCATCAACCGGCTATAGCCGGCAATGTCGGCCGCAAAGATCGCAGCGAGTTTACGCTCTACCGGGTGGACAGGCACACTCGGCTCCTCCCCGCTCACTATAGCGAGGCGCGCAACCGCTGCGCGATCTTTCAAGCGTTGAACGCCAGGGGAAACCTGAACGTCCGTTTCGATCACGGCCGCCCGATCTCACCACCCACAACGAATGGCGGTTGAGGGTCGACTCCGGCCGGCTGCTCGCGACCCAAGGAAGGTCTGTTTACGGCGCATCTCGCCCATCGCCTCGGGTCGCGGCGAACGTCTCATGTCTGATCACTAAGCAGGCGCTCAGTCTTGACGGCGGCTACCGCCATGCGTGCCCCGAAACGGTCATCAGGCGGAAGGGCCAGACGCTCGGCGACATACTACAGCAACGCCGCCAACAGATTTTTGGCTGCCTCCAAATCTGGGGGGTCAAAGCCTTCCGTGAACCGATTGTAGACCGGCGTTAGCATACGTCTCGCTTCGTCATGCCGTCCCTGGGTCACGCGCAAGCGCGCCAGACTCACGGCGGCGCGCAGTTCCAAGGCGAGGGCCCCCTGTTGTCGGGCCAAACAGAGTGCGGCTAAAAAGCTCTGGCCCTATCAGCGGCATTAAACGCAGAGTTTGCCTGACCACTGTGGCTCTCACGCCTATGAAGCGCCGCCCTCGGCGCGTTTCAGCCCCAGAGCAAGGAGAAAGATTTGCAGTTGCCAGGTCACTCAACGGCGCAATCCTGGGCCCGCAACGACCAAGATGCGGGAAACTCCGAGCAACGGATGGGCGTTAATCACGTGAGGCCGCTTCTATTTTTTGCGCTTTGCGCGGTTCTCCTCACAGCCCGTGCGGCTCACTCCGAGGGCTTGCTGCCGATGCACCGCATTTCGGCTGATCTCGCGAACCAGGCCGTTGCTGCGGCTGTCTCGAAATGCGCCAGTCAGGGCTATGCGGAGACCGCCGTACTGGTCGACGCGGACGGCGTACAGCAGGCGGTGTTGCGCGGTGACCGTGCCGGCGCTCATACACTTGACAGCGCCTTCTCCAAGGCCTTCACAGCCGCGTCGTTCAAGACCGGCACGAGCGCGCTCGTCGAGCGATCGAAGTCGAGCCCCGTGCTGGCGAACCTGTTCAAGCTGCCGCATCTGCTTCTGCTCGGCGGCGGCATCGTGATTAAGGCCGGCGATGAAGTCGTCGGCGCGATCGGCGCGGCGGGGGCGCCTGGCGGCGACCTCGACGATGCTTGCGCTCAGGCCGGGCTCGACCAGATCAAGGACCAGCTTAAATAAGCCTCTCGTCGAACGCTAGGTGTGCCGCCGGCGAGCAGCCCTATGGGCTGGCCGGGAGCCCACCGGGCGAACGTCGGCTAAGCCGCAAAGAGCGGCCGTTCGCGGCCGAAAATTATGCGACACAGGGTCGGGCTAGCCCAGTTGTTCACGCCCCGATCGCCAGTTGTTCATTCCTCCGGCATCCCGGCCTTGCGCAGGCCGGCGAAAAAAGTGGCTTCGACAAGGCGCGGATCGTCGGGGCCCCGAAGATTCCGGTCGGCCTGCATGCGGGCGATGCTCGAATAGAACCGTCGCCGCTCAGCCTGCGAGCTTCGGCGAGTTCGGCGGCGGCGCGTTCGGTGTCGCCTTTGAGGCGCATAGGCGGAGGCGAGGCAGGCATGAGGAACGGTAGTGCCGGATTGGCGCTGCGCGCCTTTTCGAGCCAGAGGATCGCCTCGTCGGTGCGCGATTGCAGCAGATGCACCTCCCCGATCCGGCCAAATACCAATAGCCGAGGTCAGGGATCGCGGGGGCTGAGGCGGATGGCTTGCTCGCTGAGCGGGATCGCCTCCTCGAACGACCCGGTGAAGAACTTGCATCTGCCCGAGATTGGAGTATCGCGCCGACTCAGTTGCGATTGAGCGCGAGCGCCGTCTCGTATTCGGGAATGGCCTCCTCGCATCGGTTCTGCGCGCGCAGCACCTGGCCTTTGGCGAAATGCGCCAGCGGGTTGCGCGGCGATGCCGCCAAGGCTTGCCCGACCAGCGTCTTCGGCGCGGGCGATGTCGGCAGCGCGCGGTGTCGGTCATTCGATCGAGCACGCGGCCCGCGAGCATCGTCGCCAACGGCTCTGTGCCTCGACGGACTGCGGATCGAGCGCCAATGCGCGCTCGAACAGGCTGATCGCCTCCGCATAGTTGTCACGCGACGGCGGCTTCGACTTGCTACGGCGCGGCCGCGGAAAATGTAGTCCAGCGCATCGGGATTGCTCGGTCGGCCGGGCGGCCTCCGCGCCGACCAGCGTCGAGGTTGAGCGCGACTGGCGATCCGGCCGGTGATCTCGTTTTGCAGGGCGAACAGATCGCCGGTGTCGCGGTCGAACCGTTCCGCCCACAGATGCGCGTCGGTCTCGGCATCGATCAGCTGGGCGTTGACGCGGACCTGGTTGCCCGACCGGCGGACGCTGCCCTCCAGCACATAGCGCACCCCCAGCTCGCGGCCGATCTGCTTCGTGTCGACCGGCTTGCCCTTATAGGTGAAGGCGGTATTGCGCGAGATCACGAGCATGCCCGCGATCTGCGACAGATCGGTCGTCAGATCCTCGGTGATGCCGTCGGCAAAATATTGCTGGTCGCGGTCGTCGCTGAGATTGGTGAACGGCAGCACGACGATCGACAGGCGCGGCGCTGTCGCTGGTGCCGCCGGAGCCGCCGCTGGAGCGGATGCCGACGCCGTTACGGCTGCCGGCGGCGCCTTTGACAACGGCCACAGCCACCACACGCCCCCGGCGATGATCAGCACACCCGGCCAGAGCGACGGCGGCTACATATCGGCGTGCGTTATGCCGTGCGGCCGGCCGAGGCGCCTCTGGCACCTCCACCTTGGGCAAGGCGGCGACGGCATCGGCGGAGAGCGCATAGACGCGGATCGGGCGGGCGATGTTCTTGACGCTCTGCTCGCCGGCATCCTCGAAGGGCAGAGCCAGCCGGTCGCGGATTTGCTCGCGCACCGTCCGCGAGATGCAGATGCCGCCCGGGTCGGCCAGGTTTTCGAGGCGAGCCGCGATGTTGACGGCATCGCCGTAGAGGTCCTTGTCGTCGACGATCACATCGCCGAGGTTGATCCCGACCCGGAAACGGAGGCGCTTGTCCTCTGGGAGATCGGCGTTGCGGTCGATCATGCCCTGCTGCATTTCGACCGCCCAGCGCACCGCTTCGACCGGGCTGGAGAACTCGATCAGGAGACCGTCGCCGGTGGTCTTGACGATGCGGCCGCGATGCCGGGCGATGCCGGGATCGATCAGATCGCGCCGGCACGCTTTGAGCCGAGCGAGCGTCCCTTCCTCGTCCGCGCCCATCAGGCGCGAATAGCCGGCGATGTCGGCAGCGACGACCGCGGCCATTTGGCGTTCGGCCTGCTGCGCAGGTGCGGAGCGTGATCGCAAGGGCCTGACTCGAAAGCGCCTCCAACATTACCATGCTGCGCCGCCGCGCCTCACATCTAAGGTGGCCGGCGCTCTACGTGACAATCGGTTAACGTGTGGACGCCGGAAAGTGTGGCCTCGGGTTCGACCCCGGCTGGTTGCCCGCTCATAAAACAGGAGGAGCGCATAGCCTCTCGTCAGCTACAATTGTCCTGACACCTTTGGAGCCGACCGGGATGATAAGCAGCACGTAATCCTGAACGAGTAATATGTACATAACATA
>CAVZUA010000010.1:0-335656 GCA_963778385.1 uncultured Alphaproteobacteria bacterium
CGCCGTTCGACACGATGGTCGACAGCGGCACTTCGGTGATTTCCGGCGACAGGGCTTGGACCGGATGGCGGATCAAATCGCGACCCGCATCCAACTGCTCAAACTCGCCACGGCCCATGCAAGCAATCCCTTCTCCACGCGCAAGGATGCGTCAGGCCGTCCCCTCCCCCGATCGCAAACAGGGCGATCGATTTATGGTTCCACCAGCCGGCGGGTTAAGTGCTCTGCGGCAATTTCTTGAATTGTCGATAAATTTTCCTCATCGTCGGCTGGTGCCGCCATGGCTCGCAGGCGGCGATGTAGTCCCGGGTCCTCGGCGAGAGCCGATAAAGGCGCTTGTCCTCGGGCGACCGCGCATATGCCACGCAGAGGCCGATCGCGGCGCCCAGTCCGCGCAGCGCCGAGCCGCCGACCCCGTTGAACAGTCCACGGGCCAGGAAGGCGGCGGCGCCAAGAGCGAGGCGCGGCGACGGGACGCCGAACTTGTACGACGTGTAGAGCGCGTTGCGGACCGTAAAGAAATAGCGCCCGCGCTCCCAGGCGACGCGGTGTTCGGGCGAGACTTTGTGGCGGATTCGAACGTCGGGAAAATACTCGATCTGGTAACCCAGATTGAGCATCCGATAGCAGACGTCGAGCTCTTCCTGGCAGAAGAACAGCCGATCGTCGTAGCCGCCGGCAGCCTCGAACGCGGCCCGGCGGATCGCATGACCCGCACCGATAAAACGTGTCGTCAGGAACCCCTCTTCGGGAGTGCGGCCGGGATAGTCCCACGACAGCGCGTCGTTCTCGCCAGTGAAGTAATTGTCGATGCGAAAGCCGATCGCGGCGAGGCTGGGATTGGCGTCGAGGTAGGCGACCGCCCGCGCCAGCGCGGCGGAGTCGGCAAATTCCGCATCGCTGTCCAGCGCAACAACGTAGCGGCCATGCCCCATTGCCGTCGCGATGTTGCGTCCGCTAGCGACGCCGACATTCCTGTCCAGCCGTTGCAGCACGACATCCGGCTTGCCGTCGATGAGCTGCTCGACGCGCGCGAAATTGTCCGGGTCGCTGCCTTGGTCGACGACCAAGACGCGCCGGCTAACCCCGACTTGCTGCAGGGCGCTGGCGATGGCGGCCACCACGTCTTCGGGGCGATTCCACGACAGGATGATCACATCCACGTCGTTGGGCCGGCTACCGCCTTGGGTCACGGCGGCGCTCACCATGACGCCTCCCCGACCGCCGGCCGCGCGCCGAGACCGCGCCGCCGGCGCAGCAATCGCATCGCCATGGCGTATGGCACGGGCCGCAAATATTCGCGATACACGGCGAAGGCGGCAAACACCGCGACGGCCAGCCAGCGCGGGGTGTGCAGACCAAGCCGGGCGGCGTAGGCGTCGTAATATTTGCGATAGAAATACCGCGTGTAGTGCACCGACCAATAAACCCGCCGCCATCGCGACACGCGCTGCCCGCCGCGGCGGATTTGCGATGGCGGGAGATGGATGCTGTGCGTGTCGTTGGTGACGAGGATCCGATGGCCATGGACGAACAGGTTCATCTGATAGTCGGTCTCCTCACGGTAGCCGTTGCCGCGCGCGTAATGTGGATCAAACGGAAAGCGCTGCAGCAAGCCGCGATGCGTTAGGATCACGGCATTGGTGAACGGCAGCTCGATATCGTGGTCGAAGGTCGCGCCGTTGACGTATTCGCAGAGCAGCTTGCGGAAGGGCTTCGCCTGACGCAGGCCTATGCCGAAGCGGCGAACCGCCTGTTCAGGCGACTCGCCGTCAAGCATATAGACACGGCGCCCGGAAACAGCCGCACAGCCCGTATCGAGTAGCTTGTCGAGGCAGGTTAGGGCGTAGCCGGGTTCGAGGTATTCGTCGTCGTCGCAAAACAGGATGAAGTCGTTGGCCGCCTCGGCGACGCCGCGGTTGCGCGACTGCGACGCTCCGACGCGGTTTGGGTTGCACACGAGCTTTTGACGCACCGCCGGGTATCGCCGACCGACATCCTCGATGACAGCCGCCGTGTCGTCCGTACCGGCGTCGACAACGAAAATGATCTCAGAAACGCCCTCTTGGCGAAAATAGCTTTCGGCGACGCGGCGTAGCGTGTGCGCGCGATCGCGGGTGGGAACTACCATGGTGATCATCGGCGAGCTCTGTCGTCGGATCGAGGTACGTTAAGGGCGCGCGGAACGGACGCCGGCAAGGGACGTTCGATCCCTGAACACCGCCGCCCCGATATCGATCCGTTTTAGTCGGAGAGCTTCCCCTGAACGCGCGTGCCTACGCCCTGCGAGGTCCATCGGCCGAGAGCGCTGCCATGCCCAGCGCTCGGGAAGACCGGCTCACCTGCTTTCTGCTGACGCTGCCGCTGATTGCGGGGGTTTTTCTGTCGCGTTTTGCTCTCCCGTTCTTTCATCGCCAGCTGGCAGTGCCGTTGCTCGTCATCGTTGCCAGCATTGTTGGGTTGGCGGCGATCGGTCGCCTGCGCGTCCATCTGCCGCGGCTGATCCTGTTCGCGATCAGCATCGCCGCGATGATGACGGCGACGGTATTGGGCGGGACCGGCCGGGTCTCGGCGATGTCGCTTCTGCTGCTGGCGGTGCTCTATCTCGGCTACGTTTTTGTCGTGGACGGCGACGAGGTGACCTACGCCTCCGTCATCGCGGCGTTCCGTCGCATCTATCTCATCGTCGCGATCGCCGGCATCGCGCAGTTTCTCGCGCAGATCGTGGTGCCGGGACCGACGCTGTTCACGTTTCGCGGGTTCATCCCCGACGCGTTCCTGTCGCTCGAATACAATTATGTCGACCCGACCGATTTCCTGCCTGGGTTTTACAAGAGCAACGGGTTCTTTTTGCCCGAGCCGTCGATTTTCGGGCAGGTCATGGGCCTCGCATTGCTCTCCGAAGTGCTGTTCTTCCGGCCTTCTTATCGGCTCTTTGTCATTGGCTTGGCACTGTTCGTCTCGTTTTCCGGGACCGGCGCGGTCCTGTGTCTGTTGTTCATTCCGCTGCTGCTGCTGCGCCGTGGCAACCCGGTGCTATTGCTATTGGCCGCGGCGCTGGCGGTCCTCCTCGTGATTTTTGCTGGGAGCCCGTATTTGTCCCCTTACCTCAACCGATTTGGCGAGTTCGGGTCGACTTATTCGAGCAGCTTCGCCCGCTTTCTGTCGCCGCTTTATCTGTTCAACGACTTCATCTTTACCAGTACGCGCAACACTCTTTTTGGGTTGGGCCCTGGCGCTATCGAGTCATTTTTCAACAATTACTATACCGAGGTGCACGATCCCACTTGGGGTAAGCTGTTCTTCGAATACGGCCTTGTCGGTACCTTGCCGTTCGCATTGTTCGTCACCTGCAGTTTCTTCGCCGATGCTCCGGTAAAAACCCTCGCCGGTGCGCTGTTCTTCAACTGGCTCGTGTTCGGCGGCTATCTATTGAGCCCTCCTATCGCTGGGTTGATCCTGCCTCTCGCGGTCTGGCACCGGCGGGCACGCATGGCAGCCGCGGGGCGGGCTCGCGAGCGGCGCCTGGCGCCGGCCGCACGCATTGCCGGGAGTCCGGCGTGAGCGCAGAGCTTTTGCAGGTCGCGCTGGTCGATCCATCGCTGTTCACCGTCCCTTACGATGCGAAATTAGCCGATGCGCTGCGCGATCTCGGGCATCGCGTCACCGTGTATGGCGAAGCCCGCGGACCGGGCGACGAGCCGGCGGAACTCGCGGAGCTGCGGCCGCTGTTCTATGCGGAGCTGCGGCGCCTCGCGACCGCGCGTTGGCCGCGCCAGGCGTTGCGTCTCGCCAAGGGCGCTCTGCATTGGCGGGGCATGCGGCGGCTGACCGACGAGCTTCGCCGGTCACGGCCGGATGTGATCCATTTCCAGTGGTCGCCCCTGCCGGCGATCGATCGGCTGTTTTTGCGCGAGCTGCGCGAATTGGCGCCGGTCCTTCTGACCGCGCATGATTCGCGTCCCTTCAACGGTGCGGCGTGGCGTCTGCAGAAATGGGGCGCCACCGGCATCTTGAAAGAGTTCGACGGCCTCGTCGTCCATACCGAGGAAGCACGCGAGCGGCTGGTTGCCTATGGCGTGCCGACCAGTTGCGTCGTTCGCATCGCGCACGGCTTGCTGCACGATGTTTGCTCGGCGCCGTCGCTGCCGGCACGGCGGCCGGGTCGCATCCGCTTTCTGCTGTTCGGCAAGCTCAAGTCCTACAAGGGTGCGGATCTGCTGATCGAGGCGTTTCGCCGGCTGCCGTCCGAGCTACGCGATCGGGTCGAGGTGCAGATCGTCGGCAAGCCCTACATGGATGTCGCGCCGCTCAAGGAAGCCGCGCGCGGATTGGAACCGGGCGTGCGGCTCGACCTGCGTTTTGTACCCGATGCCGAGATGAACGACCTGCTCGCGCAGGCGGATGTGATCGTTTTTCCCTATCGGGAGATCGATGTCAGCGGGGTCCTGATGGCGGCGCTACGCTACGAGCGGCCGATCATCGCCTCGGCGATCGGCGGCTTTGCCGAGCTGCTGGTCGACGGCCGCCACGGATTTCTGGTGCCGCCCGACGACCCGGGAGCGCTCTCGGCGGCGATGGCGCGCCTTTGCGGCGAGCCGGAGACGCGATCGGCGATGGGGGCGGCGGTCGCGGAGCTGGGTCGGGCCATCCCCGGCTGGGACGAGATCGCCGTGCGGACAACGGAGTTTTATCGCGCCGTGCTGGCCGCCCGTCAGAACCAGCGCTCCGGGACAAAGATGACATCGCCGGGTCCGACCGGGGTCGTCTCGTTGGCGGCCCAGCGGCGTCGCTCGGGATCGCCATAGCGGACGATCGCCAGGCCATCGGTCTGCGCACGATAGGTATAGCCGCCGGCGAGCGTGACGGCGCCGACGACGGTCGGGGTGCCGACGATCTCATAGGCGCCGGGCCGGGTTACCTCGCCGTAGACGTAGACCGGCCGGTAGTGGATGACGTCGATGTTGACCTTTGGGTTCTTGACGATGCTGCCGGCCAGCCGGTCGGTGACTAGGCGCTCCGCATCGCGCGGCAACATGCCCGCCACCTTGAGCCGGCCGATCAGCGGCAGCGAGACGTTGCCGTCCTGGTCGACCACAAATTCGCCGCCGAGCTGGTTCTGCTCGAAGACGATGATGCGCAGACGGTCCCCGGGGCCGAGCGGCCAGGGCGCGCTCGCTTCCGGGGCGGGGGGCAGAACCACCTGCGTGCAGGCAGCGACACCGCCGACGCCGAGAGCAAGCAGCAGGCCCAAGGCCCAGCCGATCCGCAGAATGCCAAAGCTACGCGCGAGCCGCGACGGCACCGCAAAACCGCTCTGCTTCATGCCCTTGCCCCCTTTCTAGAAAAGTTTTTTGACGGTGAAGGTGACGATGTTCTGCTCATAGGTCGACGAGCCGGTGCCGCCCGTGCCGCCGGTGTTCTTCTGATGCGTGAACATGTAGTCGACCCCGGCGGAGAAGCCGTCGGCGAATAAATATTTCAGATTCACGTCGGCGATCTGAGTTCTATAGCGCGTCGGCGAGTTTATGAGCTCATCGCGTTCCAGCGAAAAGGACGCGCCAATCACCCAACGGCGCCGCAATTCGTGGTCGACCCGCGCGATGACTTTGTTACGCACCGCGCCCGGGCTCGGGGTGAAGAACGCCTCGTAATATTCGTGAATCCCGTTCACCGTCACGTTGGTCAGGCGGGTCGGCCACCAAGACAGAGTGAGCTTACCGTCCGGTTCGCTGATCGCCCCGAAGCTCGGGTCGTCATAGGCTTGGCGCTGATAGCCGGTCTCGGCGTTGATCAGGAAGACAGAATCGATGTCCCAGTCGACGCCGACATCGGCCCGCACACCGTTGCTGCTGCGCTGAAAGCCGGCCTGGTCGACTTGCTGGTCGTAGTCACGGACGTTCGGCCGGACCTTCAGATAAAGGCTGCGGCGGGGCGCGAAGGTGTGCCGAAAATTGGCTTCGCCGAAGACTTCTACGTTGTCGCGGTCGCTGGTGACAATGGGGCCGGTCGAGCCTTGCAGCGGATCGTAGGTGACCCGATTGGCACCGACCCGCAGGTCGAGAAGGTTGCGCTCCGCATGGCCGATCACCGCAGCCGCGTTGCCGCTATATAACTCATAGGTTGTCGGGGTTAGGCCTTGCAGGCCGGTCGGGTCGGTTCGCGGGTCGACGCGGCGCTGCGCCTGACCGACAGCGATCAGTTGCACATCATCGTGCACCGAACTCGTAAATGTCGACTGGACCGAGCCTTCCCAGGCGTTCTCACTCGAATGCACCGCGTAAACATGGCCCGCCAACCAGCTTTCGATGTCGAGCGAATTCAGCCCCTTGGACCAATTGAGCGAGTTTCTGCCGGTGATCGTGCTGATCGCGTCCGCCTGCTTGCCGCTTGGGGTCGCGAAGATATTGTCGTTGAGGCTTTCGTCCAGTTGCAGGCTCGGCGTCAGCGTGAACGCGCCAATTTGCGCGCCGACCGGCAATTGGCGTCGGGAGAGGCGCTTGTCGAGCGAGATATCGGGCCCCGTGTTGTCCTGTCCGCTTTCGAAGACGCCGGGAACATAATTCTGCGCCCGCAGCGGCTGGGCCAGCCCGCAAATCGCCACGCCGATGACGGCGACACCCGCGGATCGAACGCAATGGACGGCCCGCCTCGGGACGCGATGGGTCTCGGTTGTCATCAGCCGATCGCCATTATCGCCCGGTTTCCCCTTGTCCCCGGCACGTACGGTAACAGACATAGCACGGCGGACGACAACATGGGTTAAGCCGCGCCCCACCGCCGCGGTTCAACTTCAAGTTAACACCTCGTTTCGCTGAATGTCCCCAAGTGCGACGATGTTGATGACACCGTCAGCAGCCGCCTAGCGGCGGACACAGGTCCTTGCCGATCTTGTCGGTGCCGATCTTTTCCTCACCCGGCTTCTGGTAGACCCGCACGTAGTCGACCTCAAGGCCCTGTGGAAAGGCCGCATTGTCGATACCGTGGCGCCCAGCCCATTTTGCCCCGCCGATCGCCAGGTTAAGAATCACATGGGCATAATCGGCCGGGCTGCCGTCGTCATAGATCCATTTGTAGCCAGCGGTTTCGACGGTAAGTCCATCGACGAGAACACTGACCGTGTCGTCGGGCGCCCATAGAGCCGCAAAAAGATGGAAATCGTCGGCGAGGTTCGCAGGAGCCCGCCAATTGCTCCATTCGCCATTGAAATTCCGGTCGACATAGCGGATGTCGCCGGCCTGCGGTCCGTGCGAGATAAGCCCGACATGGAGCATCGAGGTCGTGTCCTCGATGCCGTTATTGGCGATCTCGGCGATATCGATTTCCGGCGGCCAGGCGATCTTGCCGTCGGAGGCGCGCGCCGCGCTGTTGAGCCAGAACGCCGGCCAAGTGCCCACGCCGCGCGGAACTTTCAACCGCGCGACGAAATAGCCGTATCTGAACGTCGATTTCGAACGAACCATCCCGGAGGAATATCCTCCTGCGGCCCCATCCGCGCCGACCCGCCTTGCCATCAGGACCACGGAATGTCCCGTCATCACGTGGTTTCCCGTCTCGCGATAACGCTCCTGCTCGTCGTTGAGGAAGTCGCGCTGGCCATTGTCATAGATGTACCGGGTCCACCATTTCCGCGTGTCGAGACGGGCGCCGTCGAACTCGTCGCCGAACACCTTTACATAACCAGGGGGAGCGCCATCGCCATCCGGCCGCGCTTCCACGGCGGCGCCGGGTGCTTGAGCATACGGCGTCGCGATCGCCCAGACGGATAAGCCGAACGCCACGGCGCCAAGTGCGACCGACAACGATCTGGTCATTCGAAAATCGATAAAATTTCGGCAGGATCGGAGTAACTGAAACAATGACTGAGGGATTTAGGTTCCGAATTCCTCGCAGCAAGTACGTAAATTAACATTGGTTGATAATAGAAACCCGTAGTTGAGAAGAAACCGGGCGGCGAATAAATTGTCGCACCCGGGACGTTCATTGGTCTGTTGCGGAACCAAGCGTTGCTTATCGCGTTTGGCCTCGGAACCCGGGGTTCCGCCTCGAGCTCGTCTTTAAGAACATGCGCCAGCCTCGTTCCCCATCCGGGAACATCTCCTTGGCTGGTCGCTTCCGCCGAGAAAACGGTCGCAGGGGATGCGATGGTCTGGTGTCTTTTCGCGTTCGGGCTCGGCTTCTGCTGGCTCGGTCTTCACCCGTTCACGACCTATCCGCTCAGCCTCTGGCTGATCCGCGTGTTCCGGCATCGCCCGCTGCAAACTTGCGCCGCCGCCCGCGAGACCTTCGCCTTGTGCTGCTGCGCCTACAACGAGGAGCGGATGATCGGCGCAAAAATCGACAATTGTCTGGCACTGCGCCAGACGCGCCCCGGCCTGCAGACGCTCTTTTACGTCGACGCGGCCACCGACCGCACCGCGGAGCTTCTGCGCGACCGCGACGTCACGGTCGATGTCTCGCCGCTGCGTGCCGGTAAGACCCATGGCATGAACCGGCTGACGGCGCTCGCCGACGCATCGGTTCTCGTCTTTACCGATGCCAACGTCATACTGGATATCGACGCGCTGACCAATCTGGAGCGCTATTTTGCCGACCCGTCGATCGGCTGCGTGTGCGGGCATCTGCGTTACGTCAATGCCGAGGCGGGCGCCACCGCCTCGCTCGGCGCCGCCTATTGGCGGTTCGAGGAGTGGGTCAAACAGCTCGAAACCGACACCGGTTCGGCGATGGGCGCCGACGGGTCATTGTTCGCGATCCGCCGATCGCTGAGCCGGCCGGTCCCCGAGAACCTGATCGACGACATGTACGTCTCGCTGAGCATTCTATGCGACGGGCGGCGCGTCGTGCGCGCAGGCGATGTCAGGGCGTATGAACTGGCGGCGACGGTGTCGGGCGAAGAATTTCGCCGCAAGGTGCGCATCGCCTGCCAGGCGTTCAATGTCCACCGCCAATTGTGGCCGCGGCTGCGCCGGCTCGATCGGCTGAACGTCTACAAATACGTCTCGCACAAATTGCTGCGCTGGCTGTCGGGCATCAGCCTGGCGCTGGGCAGCGCCTGTTTCGAGTTGGCGCTGGCGGTCGCCGGGTACGCGTGGATCGCCACCGCCTCGCTGTTGCTGCTCGTCGCGGTGGCGTTGCTCGGTTGGCGGCGCTGGGGCCGATGGCCGGCGCGGCTGTGGGAGGTTCTTGGCGCGCTCGCCGGGACGGCACTCGGCATTTTCTATTCGCTGCGGGGCGCGGAGTTCCGCGTGTGGAACCCCGCTCAATCGGTCCGCGAAAAAGCGGGCGGATCGTGACCGCGCGATGAAGCGGCGAACCCTGCTGGGTGCCCTCCCTTGCGTCGCCCTCGGTCATCTCACGCACGCCGCGATCCGGCCTCCGCCGCCCGCGCCGCGGCGGCTGAGCCTTTACAATGCGCATACCGGGGAGAAATTCGACGGACCGTATCGCGGTATGGAAGGCGTGATTGGCTCGGCGGCGAGCGAACTTTCCGAGTTTCTGCGCGATCATCACTCCGGTGTCGCCGCATCTGTGGATATCGGGGTGATCGACTTTCTCTGGGACATTCTCGCCGAGGTCGGCGCCACCAGCGCCACGATCCTCTCGGCTTATCGCACGCCCGAGACCAACGCCATGCTGGCGCGCACGACATTCGGCGTCGCCGAACACAGCCTGCATATGTACGCCCGGGCGATCGATTTCACGATCGGCTCCGCGCTCGCCGAGGCGATGGCGGCAGCGCGCGGGATGCGGCGCGGCGGGGTCGGCTGGTACCCGCGGTCGCACTTCATCCACATCGACACGGGAGCCGTGCGCAACTGGGAGCTCGGCGATGGCGACCTGCAGAACCTGCTGATCAGCCTGAAGAACGGCACGACCCAGCCGCACCTGCGGAATGCGGCACTGACCGGCCGCGCGTCGCCGGCCGCGCCTCCGCCGCCGCCTCGCTCGCAATATGCCGGCGACAGCGCTGCCGACACGCTGCTTCGTCCGTCAGCCTACACGACACAAGGTGCGACTGACCGGCTGCTCCGGTCGTCGCAATACACCAGCAACCCATAGCCGCGCTCGGCCGGCGAGTGAAGGCAAGAGGTATCTTGACTTCGGAGCCGCTGGTGCCGACCGGGTGCATTCGGGACCGAATTGGCTGCGGAAACTGCCGTCTATGACACCAATTGCGGATGAATTGTGTTCAGGCTGATGGTCGCATGGTCACTGACCAGTCTGCGCCAAGCGGAATCCGCTAACTTAGATCCGGTTGGCGCCATCGGCAGCTGCGCGAGTGGCTGGATCGCCATCCTCCGTGTCCAACGAAAGGGCCAACGCCCGGAGTGTCGTAGCAACGGTCGAGGATCATTACGGGCGAAACTAGAGGCGAACGGGTCCCGATGTTCAGCGCGCCGCGTCGGTGCCGCTGAGTGAGGTATAAACTCCCGCCACTTTGCCAGCGGAGAATGCCTCGCTCATGAAATCGGGATTTTTTACGACGACATTGGGTCGGTCCCAGCGGGACCCGGGCCGGGCAACGAGCGACAGACCCGGTCGATGATCTCCTGACCGACGCAAACAAACCCGCGTCGCCGCAAAACTCGGCGAAGCGCGCTGCCGTGATCGTCTTTGCCCGCGCATCGTCCCCCTCGAAAACGGCGCAGTGCTCGCTTGGCAACTGGCAGCGGAGGCGAGGTACGCTCGATCATCCGCGTGCTGCAAGAGTATCTGTCGCCGACCAAGTTCAATGCCCTCGGCTAAGATGTTGCAGGCGACGCAAGCCCGCCGATCGGGGTGATGGATTCTAGCATCGGCACGAACAATTAGGGAACATGGACCACGCCCTGCATCAAGGCTGGGGGGCGCCCTACGCACATCCGCAACGGTCGCGTCATGGTTCCCCTCTCGAAGACCTGGGCCCCGTCTCGACTTCATGGTGGTCGAGTGCCACAGCTGCAACAATGTCTGGCTGTTAAGCGCGCGGTTCCTGCTTTGCCTGGGCTTCCCACCGTACCCTTCGCTGCAAAGCCTTCAGCGCCACACGCGCTGTCGCGGCTGCGGCGTCCGGGGCAAGGGCGACATATCGATCAGCTGGGGGAAGGAGGTGGCCTGAGGCCGCACACGGGAACCGTTTTGCAGTTGAGACTGTTCCCCTGGCAACGGGGCGCTGCTTGCCGGGGGGCAGCTTATGCGCACATCATTCGCCGTCGGTCTCCTATCTTTGGCCTTCGGAGCGTGGATCGGTTCGGCAGACGCCGCCATCATCGCCTACGACTGGGCGGGCACCGTCGATGTCGTTGATCCGGGTTTTCCAACCGGGGTCACCGTTGGCGAAAAAATTGAAATTACCCTCACTCTCGACAATTCGCTCGCGAACCAGTCCACCTCGGCCGACCAAGGCCTCTACAGCAGTAATCCCGGCACCTCGCCGTTGATACTTTCCGCCGACATCGGTGGCAATACGGGGCTTGGTAATTTCCAGACTATGCAGGTCTTCAATAATCATCAGGGCCTCGACGAGGTTCAAATCCAGTCGGGCGATGAGATGACCAATATCGGCTTTATCATCACGTTCAAAACGGACCAGCTGGACACCCTTTCCAGCACCGCCATCCCGCTTTCAATTGATCCGACGGAGTTCGAAACGGCAACGTTCCAGGTCACGCGCGCCCCCGCCTTCGAAATGTTCCTACCCTCATTTTTGGGAACAATCGACGCCGAAGTGCCTGCGAGTGTCGTGCCGGAACCCGCGAGCTTCGCCATTCTCGGTACGGCGCTCTTGGGGTTTGGTTTCATCGCGAGATTGCGCCGGCTACCGCGCTGACCATTGCCTGTCGCCGGGCATACGCGCGATGCCCCAGGCTGTTCGTCTAGGGCGATTTGGTTCGGGAGGGACGGCAAATGAAGCGGCTAATGCTGGCTGGAACGGTGTTTCTTGGGCTCGCTGCGTCAGGGTCGGCGGCCCGTGCCGTGCCCATCGACTTCATTTATACTGGTAGCCTTGTCAACTTTACGGTGCCGATCACCGACACCTATCAGATCCTCGCCCTTGGCGCGCAGGGCGGAAACTTCATCGACCGTCCTGGCGCCGTGGGTGGCAAAGGCGCCGAGATCGGCGGCAACTTCAGTCTGACGACAGGTGAGATACTGCAGATAGCCGTCGGTGGGGCGGGCATAATTGGCGGGGGCGGGGGCGGTAGTTTCGTAGTTGGTCCGGGTAATACACCGCTGCTCATCGGTGGCGGTGGCGGCGGCGCCGGCTTCGGCGGCTTTGGCTTAAGCGTGGGGCTCCCCGGAGGAGGCGGACTGACAGGGCCCGATGGCGGCAGTACTGGCCTTTGTAATGGCGTCTCCAACGGCGGCACCGGCGGTAACGGCGGTGGTGGCTTTCAGAGGGGCGGCAACGGCGGTGGCGGATTTTTCAGCATGGGCGGTTGCACCCTCAACGACAATGGCGGTGGTGCTTTCCCTGATCTCACAGGAGGGAGCATTGGCGGCGGCTTCGGTGGTGGTGGAGGATCCTCGGGCGCTGCTGGCGGTGGTGGCGGGGGCTACAGCGGCGGTGGGGGCGGTGATGCCGGCCTAGGGGGTGCTGCTCCCGGTGGCGGTGGTGGCTCCTTCGACGCGGGAACAGACCAGATCCTGATCGCCGATCTCCAGACCGGCAACGGTGAGGTGGTGATCACCGAAATCGCCGCTGCGGTACCCGAGCCGTCCTCCCTCGCGCTGCTTAGTGCGGCGCTGGTCGGATTGGTTGCTGTTCGCCGCCGGTCCTGGGCGGCCCGCCGCCAGACCCGGCTAACAGGTAGCGTCGACACTTAGCAGCGTTTAATGCCGGGCGAGCTTCAGGCGCTAGCAAAGGGCTGCGCAGCGCAACTTGCCTGCGAGTAGCGGCGCGAGGAACCGATGCATCGCCATCCCCCGAAGCCCGGGGCTCAGGATTTTAAGGCAGCTTCGCCCCAGGCGGAATCCGCCAGGACCGCAAATCTCGCTTTGTTTTCACACAGGCTGGCCCCTGACCTTGCTGGTGCGATCGGGTAAGCTACGCTGACGTGTGCGGAGCATGCCGCCGGCAAGTTTGAGGACCCGCCGTAGCGTAAAAAAGTATTGCTCGGTCAACGAAGCACGGCGACTTCCCACATTAAACGAGGGTGCGATCCGTGATTGTCCCCACAGGGCATGCGACGTGTCGGCGGGACACAACCAGGACACTGCGAGCCGGCTTGATATACTTGGCGTCCCCAAGGGGATTCGAACCCCTGTTACCGCCGTGAAAGGGCAACGCTACCACTTCAAACATGTCCTGCACTATCCGCATTTATGTAGAGATATCAAGCCATCCTTCGCAAACGCTTGCATTGCTGTCCCGTTCTATCCATAACAATTTCCGACCGTCGCCGGGACACTCCGGGATACGCATGCCGAACATAACGAACGCCCACGATGCCGCGCAACATTCGATTTTTCGACCTTGAGACCCGCTCCACGCGGTTGAAGCTGCCGGTGGCCAAAAAGCCCATTTTTGTGCGCGTTGGCCCCGGGGTCGGCCTCGGTTACCGTCGAAACCGAACCGCTGGATCCTGGGTCGGACGGTTCGCTGATGGGAAAGGCGCGAACCGAACGGAGGTGATCGGTCTCGCGGACGATTACGAGAATGCGAACGGCAACCGGATTCTCGATTTTTGGCAGGCGCAGGAAAGGGTGCGCGCGCTTGCCCGAGGAGCTGATGGCCCGGTCTTGGGGCGACCTATTCGGGTCGGCGAGGCTCTTGAAGCTTACGAAGCCGACCTGCGGACACGTGGCGGTGATGCTGGCAACGTGGCGCGCGTGCGCGTGCATCTGGCACCTGACCTGCGCGGTATGGCTGTCGCGCTTCTGGCGGCCGGCGATCTCCGGCGCTGGCGCGATGGTTTAACCAAGACCTTGGCCCTGTCGACGGTCAATCGGACATGCACGGCGCTAAAAGCCGCGCTTAATCTTGCCGCCGACCATGATGAGCGGATTGCGAACCGGCGCGCCTGGGAGACTGGGCTGGGAACCATTCCAGACGCCGAGGAGTCGCGTAATGTAATTCTCAGCGACGGGGACATAGGCTGGATCATCGCCGAGGCGCGGGCGCTAAGCCCCGAGTTCGGGATGTTCGTTGAAGTTGCAGCAGTAACGGGCGCCCGAGTCAGTCAGCTTAGCCGGCTTGAGGTGCAGGACCTGCAGGCGGGTCGCGCCGATCCTCGGCTGCTGATGCCGACATCGCGAAAAGGCAGGGGCACGAAAAAGATCCAGCGCCACCCTGTGCCAATCCCGGCGGGGCTCGCCGTGAGCTTACAAGGCGTAGCAACGGATCGTCCGGCGACGGCCCCCCTGCTCCTTAAGCCAATAGGCGACGCCTGGCGAAAATCGGATCACTCGCGTCTGTTCCGGCGGGTGGTCAAGGCCGCGCATCAAAACCCGGCAGAGGTCACGATTTACGCGCTGCGGCACTCCAACATCGTCCGCCAGCTCCTTGCCGGCGTGCCGATCCGCGTGGTTGCGGTCAACCACGATACCAGCGTCGCAATGATCGAGCGGACGTACAGCCGGCATATTGGTGACCACTCCGATCTGCTCGCGCGGGGCGCGCTGCTTGACACGGCTGCACTTCCCAGGACGAACGTCGTACCATTACGAGCCCCGGTCACGATGGAGTGAAGCTGTGACTGACGCTCCATCACCAACCGAGGACTGGCCGCAGCCCGTCAAATCGGACTTGGCGCTGGCCGATGTTGAGCTGCGGCTGAAGCAGACCCGACACATCAAGGGCCACGAGCCCCCCGCCTGCTCGTCCCGGCGGTGACAGCCACCGCCATTGTATTCCCTGCAGGCGTCGTCGGCGGCGGGCTCGTCGGGTGCCTCCTATCGCGGCACAGCTAGGTGGCGTCATGACAGGACAGGCCAAGTAGCTCAGTTCGTCGGAGCAAGGTTATAAAGGGAGGAGTCTAACAGATGTCCCGCGATAGTCAGCATTTACACGAGCTGCTGGGGACGGATCAATTTAACGAAGTGGTGTTCTCAGGCCTGCTTCGTTTGCTAAACGCCTTGGAGGAGCGTGTCGTCTTAGTTCGTGCGTCACCGGACGAAATGTATTTTGAAACTAGTGATGGAAGAACGTTTTGGGTGCCTTCCGACGGAAAAACCCGATCCAACATGATTTTAGACTTTGAAGAGGAATTTCATGACGTTCGTTCAATTCTAGCCGCCATGGCCTTACCTCCAAATTACCGCGATCTAGAATCACACACGAGTGACTTATTTTCTGAGACTGAGGATGTGCTCAGTAATTTCAAATGGCGCCGTGACCACCGTATTTCTGAGGCGCATAAAAATAAAACGGCTGCGCGCATGACGCCCCCACCCGTTGCAGCGTCGCAATTCGACCATTGGCGCGCTGCAGATGCCTGGGGGTCGCCATTCCTCAAATTCATGAACAGGACTAACGCCCAGTTAGGCCCAGACATTCACAAAATGAGAAAGGACGATCTTAAATCCTACATCGACAACCACTGGGATGACGATTCCCTCGGAGAGCGCTCCGAGAAGAAGATCGATGTCATGGCAACGCTGCTCCGAACGCTGGAAGCTCAACAAGGAAGGGCTAAGCCCAAACTCTGAGATCGAACCCCGAGGGATCGGAAGGGGTAACCCCGACCCTGAATTGCTCGAAGAAACACAGAAGAAAATGGGGTGAACGCGAGCCCCAACGCCTGGAGGTTAAAAAAATATGGGTTGAGCCGTTTGCATAAATTGCGTGTTTCGTCACTCATCACAGGCAGTCCTGCTTCATTTTGAGGGCTGCCCGGTGGACAGACCGGAACTCGAATACGCGTTCACGGAGCCGGTCCGCCAGTTCGCGCGGAAACGGGGAATCAGTCCGACAACGGTGTATGGCTGGATCGCTTCCGGGGAGCTGGAGACATTCCTGGAGGGACACCGGCGTCACGTTGTTCTGAGCTCGTACGATCGCCTTGTTCGGAGGCGAGTCGCAGAGCAGGGGTCGGTGAAGCTCCCCAGCTCGAACCCGAAGGTCAAAGCACGACAGGGCGCACCGCTGGAAGCCAGCAGCCACGATGCATCGGGTCAGCGACGGGATAGTCCGATCGTTTCTCCGCGCCGGAACCGCGGGCCCCGCGAGCGTGTCAGATGACTGGCATCGGCCGCGCAGCACAGATGAGCTTGCACCGTCAGTTGCCACTGCGGCACCGCGCAAGCAAACCGCGAAGCTGCAGGTGTGCTTTAGTCGCACCGCCGTTCGCGGAACGCTACGGATCCGATAGCGCGGAAGCTCTGACTGCCGACCTCGGTCCGCGATGCGCACGGTGGCGGACCAAATGGCGGGCTAGCTATTTGCGACCAACCTTTGGATAAAATGGCAGATGATGCGAGGTGCTGTCCCGGATTGGTGGACTAGATGGCGGACTTCTATAGAATATTTTGGGACAAATCTCACGAACTCACTGATATAATGTGATAATTCATTTCAGGATAACTAACTGAGCATCACTTTTATAATTGCGAACGGCTATGGATAGGCTAGAAGTACTTTGTGTGAGAGGCGTCAGCGTCCTTGTCGCCTAGACCGCGCCAGCACATTTCGCTCCTTTCGGTGGTGGACTAACCTGATTTGGATTTTTCACAATGGCACACTTGACGATCTCCCTCGTCGACAAGCTTTGGAAAGAAGGCCTGCCCGGCCGGCGCGGTGACAGTGGCTGTCCAGGGCTCTATCTTAAAATCACTGGCCCGAAAGCCGCGTCCTGGGTGCTGCGCTATCAATTGAACGGCCGGCGGTCCGAAATGGGTCTGGGATCGTACCCATCCCTCGCGCTTGCCGAGGCGCGCGAGATTGCACGTGAGCAACGCAAACTCGCCCGGGTCGATCAGATCGACCCGCTAGCCCATCGCCAAGCTGAGCGCTCTAAGCTGCGAGCACAGAACGCAAGGCAATACACCGTACGTCAGCTGATTGAGGAATACGACAAACTAAAAAATCCTGGCTGGGGTCGTTGGACAGCATACTGCTATAGAAACCACATGAAGAACCACGTTCTGCCCGAAATTGGCGAAGTGTTGGTGCGTGACATGAACGTCGCACTCGTTCGTAAGGTCCTCGATCCAATCTGGACTGCGAAGCCCGCCCTCGCCCGCGCGATCCAAACAAATCTGGCGCAGCTCTTTGAATATGCGGAATTTTACGAATTGCGAGCAGGCAATCCGGCTCGTGGCATTCAGAAATATCTGCCAAAGCAAGCCGAAGGCGGGCATCGCAAAGCCTTACACTATGAACAAATGCCGGCGTTCATCGCCCAATTAAGAGAATACCAAGCCGTTCGGCCCTGGCATCGCAGCGCGGTAAATTTTGAACAGTTACTTGCCGCGCGTGCCGAAGGTAAGTCGTTTGTCGAAATTGGCAGAAAATTCGGAATAACTAAAGGGATCGCACGGCACAGTTGTATGATGCGGCGGCCCCTCGATTATCGCAAGCTGCGGGCCTATGCGCTGGAATTTCTGATCCTGACAGGACCGCCCCGGACGGCCGAAATTCTTGCGATCCAATGGCAAGACATCGATTTCGAGCAAGAGATCCTCATCATGCCGCGGCCGCGCATGAAGGTAAAAGAAGGCGAAGACCACGTTATCCCGCTGACGAGCCGCGCATTGGAAATTATCGGAGAACTGCAACACGTTCGTTGCGGAAACTACCTCTTTCCGGGCTCGACACAGGGCAGACGCCGCGACCGAGATTCGCCGGGGATTTGGTCGCCCCCCGCTGGCGTGGTCGGAACGCCGATGTCGGGCACCTCCCTGATTTCCTTTCTACGCAACGATATCGGCCGCAATGACTTTGACGTCCACGGCATCAGAAAATCGTTCACCAACTGGGCCTACGCTTCGGGGCGCTTCCGCGACATTGCAATCGAGCTCTCTCTCGACCACGCCTACGGTAACAAGGTCCACCGCGTGTATCGCGACGACCAACTGGTCGAGGAGCGCCGCGAACTGCTGCAAGCCTGGCAGAACTACTGCGACGGGTCGTCGGCTGACGTCGTGAGAACTCCCGGTCCGGAAATCCAAGGTCAGCGCCGCATGACCCAAACTCGGATTGACAGCCCTCGGGGCGAGCCAGATCGCTCGATCGGCCGGAAACTGACCCCAGCTCGCGGCCCATCTTGGTAGCGGGCATACTCGCTGTGCCTCATAGATCAAAGGGGCACTTCGCAAAGCCTTTGATGCTGTCGCCAAGATGAGAACCGAGCCCGGTAATCCTACCGAACCGCCCACGGCTCAACCTGGCTCAGCCAAGTCAACACGCGCTTGCGATTGGTGCCAAAGTCGCCTTTGCCATAGCGTGCCTGACTATAAACAGCGACGCTCGATCGATCGGCAGCCAGCGCAACGAATTCGACGGTGATAATGTCGGGAAGGCGCAGCAGCGGCGTGTGCTGGATCACCACCAAACGGTGCTGCGCGGTCTCGTTAAGGACGGTGACGACATGTGGCTCTCTGGCGATCATCTCGGCCCACAATTGCGACAAGCGTTCCACTGGCAGTGCGAAGACAGGGCTCGGTGCCGCCATCTCCGCGCAGTAACCGGGCGGGCAAGCGAGAAAAGCATTGCTTGGAATCGGGGCGCGCAATTCGCTGATAACGATCCGTTCGTCGGGCCTCAACCCGTCTTCGGCGGCACGGCCCATGTACAAGCGCAACGCGATAGCGCCGCCAGTGATCACCAGCGTGACGGCGAGTAGGCTGACCAGCATCCAGCGCATTACCTGGAACCTGCATAGGGTAAAGGATGGCCCACTCGGCGGCGGAACGGACGCGGCCTCTGCGGAAGTTCCCATAGGACGGCCCCACTCTCATCGAGGACCGCGCTTTCCTTTTTCATATCTGCGCATTAGCCAAACGCGAAGATGCCGCAGCGCCGCTTGAGTAATTTCCTGCGGGTGGTGGTGACTGCCGAAGCCTTCAGTCTCGTCGCCACTCGATCGCCGGCGCCGTCGGCAAGCTATGCTGGCGGCCGACATGCAGGAGAGCGCCAACCAGGCAACGACCGCCGTTTCCATCGTTGTAACAGCCGCGTGCCCAGTGGTTGTCATCGGCAAAAAACTCGAGCACGAGGTCGAGCAATTGCACCGCTTTTCCCGTCTCTGCGTGAGGCATCAATCTAATCGCCCCCGATCCCGGTTGGACGTTTTAGCCTATCATCGGGATCGGTAACCGTTAAGGGCAGAGAACTCCAAGGACAGGGCGCCGATCCGAACGCCATCCAGGGTCCATCGGGCAGCGGCAAGACCCATGGCGCCAAAGCTGTTGATCGGCTGAGACCTCGGCGCCTGCTCGAAGCGTCGTCTGGTCGGCTTGCCGAAGGCACGATCGAGGGAGGTCGCAACTAAACGACTGCTTGGGGTCGACTTGAGCCACTTCCTATCGATCACGTCAGGCGAAGCGCCGGAATCGGCGCGTTGCCGGCGGCTGCTGCAATGCCGGCGAAGGTCTCCTTCACGATCTCATTGCGGTCGCTCAGCTTTGACGGCGTGAACCGCTCAAATTGCCCCTCTACGGACATTCGCACAGGACCTTTGCAGGTGTCATACTTCGGCCGGCGATAGTGCTTGCCGCGGCAGAACACGCGAAGGCCGTTGACGTGGAAACCGACCGAGTCTTCCGGGGCTCAATCCCCGCTTTGTACGATCAATACCTTGGACCGATGATCTTCTCGCCATACGCGGATGATCTAGCGGCCAGACTGGCGAACCTGAAGCACGGCCGTGTGCTCGAAACTGCCGCCGGAACTGGCGTGGTCACGCGCGCTCTGGTCTCTACTCTGCCCCGGGACGTCTCCATCGTCGCTACCGACCTAAATCAGCCGATGCTCGACTATGCGTCGAGCCAGCTCTCGTCCGAGCGGGTGACCTGGCGTCAAGCGGACGCCCAGTTGCTGCCGTTCGCCAATGGTATGTTCGACGCTGTGGTGTGCCAGTTCGGGGCGATGTTCTTCCCGGATAAACCCCGCGCGTTCGCCGAGACGTTCCGCGTCCTGAAGCCGGGTGGCCGCTTCCTGTTCAGCGTGTGGGACCGCATCGAGGCGAATGAGTTCGCCGATGCCGTGGTGAAGGCGGTCGCTACGCTATTCCCGGAGGATCCGCCGATGTTCTTGGCGCGCACGCCGCATGGACATCACGAAACTGCGGCCTTGGAGGCGCAACTCCGGACCGCTGGGTTCCGGACGGCGGCCGTCGAGGTGCTCACGCGGGAGAGCAAGTCGCCGAGCGCTCTCTCGGTGGCAGTCGGGTATTGCCAGGGCACGCCGATGCGGAACGAGATCGAGGCCCATGGTACGGCGGCGCTGGCCGCGGCGACCGAGGTTGCGGCCGCCGCTATAACTGCGCGGTACGGCTCCGGACCGATCAGCGGCCGGATCAGGGCGTACGTGATAACGGCCACACGGTCGCCCTAGCGCCGAGAAGTCGGCTTTCGGCGCATCTGCGTCCTTGCTGGAGGCTTCGGCAAAGGTCGGCTGACCGATCTGAAACCGGCCGCTCGCCGGAAGCCAGGGCCGGCGCCATCATACCTACCGGCGTCAGGGCCTACACCCGGGCAAGCCGCCGGAGGGCAAGCTGGATAGAAGCGAGGGTGACAAAGGTGGCGAGAGTTTCGGCGAGGTTCTCGAAATCCTTGGCAAGTCGCCGGTTGCGCCCGAACCACGAGAAGGTGCGCTCGACCACCGAGCGCCGCGGCAGGACAACGAAGCCCCTTATAAAGGCGGCCACCGTGATCACCGTCAATGTCGCCCGCGGGAAGCGCGCAAGCGCGGCAAAACCTATTACGTGGCGTCGACCCCGCTGCCCATGGCGGCCATTCATATTTTCACTTTCGATCATCCCGATGCCCGCGACGCGACCATCAACCTGATGCTTGAATTCCCGCCTGCCGGCGAGCGCATCTGGCGTCCCGGCTTCCGCAAGGCTACCCGCCGCTGACCCAAGGCAACCGCTTCAACTACCGGTGCCCCACAGCGGAAGTGCCGATGAGATCGAAATATGCGCCTTCGTCTCGATCCGGCTCACCGACGACGGCGCCGCGATCCCCGAAGACGTGCAGAACCTCGATGGTTCCTGCTGGTCCGCCGACAACGCCGCGGGGTTGCGGCGCCTGCGGTTACGAGGGCGCGGTCAGGGATTTTTCGGCGTTGCCGGCGTCGTCTCGCTCAATGAATATCGCCGCCGGCGCTGACATGTCCGAAGATGCCGGCGTTGAATCGCCGGACCGTGCCGGGAGCATCGCCATGCCCGTCAGCTTCATGGACCTGCAGGAGGCCTTCGACTTCGTCGGAGCCGCCAGCGGCGGCGAGCATCAGGCTTTTCTCTGCAGGCAGTCTGGCACGATCATGTGCCATTCCGAACTCGTCGATGACCTCGACCCCCTGCCGGATGATGTTGACGATCCCGATAAATTTGTGCCCATACCGGACAAAAGAGAACTCGATCTCGGCAAGCCGCTCGCCCTCGACTTCGCCCGCCAATTTCTATCCGGCGATTTCGACGAGGTCCGGCAATTTTTCAGCCGAAGAGGCGCCTACGCCCGGTTTAAGGATCTGCTGGCGCGGCGGGGCGCGCTCGATCAGTGGTACGAGTTCGAAGCAAGGGCCGCGGAGACGGCCTTGCGGCTGTGGTGCGAAGATCATTCAATCGAGCTCGTCGACTGATCCTCTAGTCCTGCGACCTGCCCGCGTCCGGCGCGTCGTGGCGATGCCGGCCAACTCCATCGAGCCCTGCCGATACCGTCGAAACAGGCGAGCATCCGTGCCGCGGCAGCCTGAATTCCACCCCTCTTCTCCGTTTCGATTCGATCGCGTCTCCCTCCCCGGCCTGGCCGGGGTCGGGCCGCGCTCTTAAGCTCACCGGCAAAGAGGAGGCACTCCTGGTGGCGACTGCTTGCTCCAACCCGCCCGAGGGCCGTGTGCGATGGACCCTGGCGTTGTTGCCCGGTGCAATGGTCAAGCTGACAGAGCACACCGACCTGTCACGTGAGACCGTGCGTCCGCGCTTGGTCGAGAACCACCTCAAGCCGTGGCGCAAGGAGATGTGGTGCATTCCGCAGATCGACGGCACCTACGTCGCTCGCATGGAGGATGTGCTCGACCTCTATGCCGAAACCCCTGATTTGCAGCGGCCGGTGGTGTGCTTCGACGAAAGCCCGACCCAGCTGATCGGCGAGGCGCGCCAGCCGATCTCGGCTATGCCAGGCCAACTGGAGCGCTATGACTGCGAGTACCGGCGCAACGGCACGGTCAATCTGTTCGTCTTCCTCGACGCGCACCGCCCCTGGCGCAAAGTCAAGGTCACCGAACATCGGACCGGACGAGACTTCGCCCACTGCATGCGCGAGCTTGTCGATATCCATTATCCGCAAGCCGAACAGATCCGGGTCGTTCTCGATAACCTCTCGACCCATTCCGCCGGCGCGCTCTACCAGACCTTCCCGGCGCCGGAAGCCCGACGCTTGATGCGTCGGCTGGAGTTCCATTACGTCCCCAAACACGCCAGCTGGCTCAACATGGTCGAGATCGAGATCGGCGTACTGCGCCGCCAGTGTCTCGACCGGCGCATCGGCGAACGTCAGCAGCTCGTGACCGAAATCACCGCCTGGGAAGACCAGCGTAATGCCGCCGGCGCACGTGTCAGATGGATGTTCCCCACCGAACGCGCCCGCGCCAAACTTGCGCGCGCTTATCCCGAACCCGCCAAAGAAGTCATAATCCCTGTGCAGGGGTACTAGCTAACCGGTCAACACTCTGGCGGCGGTTTCACTACTGAAACCGCCGGGAGTTTGCCGCCGCATACTGAGCAACGCGTTCATCCGCGGCGACGGCCGCCCTTAGCTTATCCATCAAGTCCGGAAGCACCGCCCACGGGATGGCGCACGAAATATCGTTGTTCGACATCCCCGTGCGGACTCTGCTCAACATGCATCCCACACTGACCGCCACTTCTCCGTCCTCTTTAGCGATGGGGATGATGTGGCACTGGGGCTTCCCTTCCATCCGCGCACCCGGCCACGCGTCATGAAGCATCATCAGTTGCTTGCCGTTCAGCCGGATGAAAACGACGTTGGGATCGGACGTCATGTCCCGCAGCGGACCGTACACGATAAAGTCCGACTTGCTCTTGACCGAAGCGACCTTCGGAAAATCGGCAGGGCTCACCCATTCGGCCGCGACCAGCGCCGCTACGTCGCCATTGGCCGCTATCTCCTGCATCGATTTGAGACCATGCGTATAACTTCCGACACTGCAATTGGCGTGGTCAGCGGGTACAGTAACAAACGCCTGCTCGGTTGCCCGCATCCAGAAGACACAGCCCGCCGGTACGCGCCCGGTGCGTCCATCCTCTGTGGGAGGCGGCATTTTCGCGTCGAAGCGCCCGATATTGTCCGGCTCCGCATTGGCGAACGTAATCGCAATCGGAGGCGCGGCCAGACCCAGTATTTGTTGGAGATCGGTATGAAGCTTCACGTATTCCGCTGCCATGACGTCATTCTCCATCAATTATGATGACGCATTTTAAGGCGCCGTGTGGACCGACCGCTCGTTCGGTTAGAAGGCTTCCAGTTGTTCTTTGGTCGGCTCGGCGCAGCAATACCAAGGCTCGCTCAAATAAGGCGGCGCAGCCCAGAGAGTTTTACGCGGGGGCAATAGCGTATGCGGCCGTTCCATATATTGATGAACCAGGCGCCAGATTTCCTCGAAAATCGCCCGCCGGTCGACACCTTGCGCCGACATCAGCTGGACCTGGCTGTCGACATCGCAATGCAAAAGGTCTACTCGCGGATCCGGGTGCGTCCAACGATAGCTCAGGGCCGCTTCATCCAACGGGCCCACGATCGACTGAACTTCCGGCACTTCCAAAAGTAGTGATCCGGCCGGAATCAACAGACGGATGGCGAGCTGGACTGACGGTACCTGCTCGATCAGATCAAGCTCCGCCAGCGACCAAAGCAAATCTCGATAGGATTCAAGGGTCAACCAAGGTGTAAATGTAACGAATGTGGGTACGACGGGAAGGCCCACCATCCGGCTTGTGTGCACAACTTCGATAAAATCAGCGCGCGTATGCCCCTTGTTCAGGATCTCAAGAACGCGATCGTCCAAGGACTCGACCGCGGTGGTGACAAAGGCGCAACCCGTGTCTCGCAACAGCGGCAGGCGGTCCCGGAATTTGAGCAAGTGCTCGATCTTGATTGTCACATCATAAGTAATGCCGCTGAATTCTTCACGGAGTGCTTCAACAATATCGATCGCATGCCCGATGCCGTTAAAAAAGTCAGGATCGCCGAAGGTTATGTGCTGCGCACCCGAGCGAACCTGCTGCCGGATATCCTCGAGGACGACGTCCCGTTGAACGATGCGGAAATGACCGCCATAAACCGGCACAATGGGACAATGACGACAGAGGTGTTTGCAACCCCGACTCGCCTCAGTATACCCGACCGTCTTCCGGCCTCCTTCGGGCATCGTCAAAAAGGCATATTGATCGAGTGGCGGCAGGCTGCTCCGATCAGGAACCACGAAACGCAACTTCGATAGCGATACCCTCTCCTCGGAGCCGGTGGCGCTTTTATCAGTTAGCCGCAGGAGGTTGACCAACTGATCCTCGAACTCGCCGCCAACGATGTGTTGGACGCCGAGCGATCGCAAGAGAGCGGCGTTCATGGGCGCGTAAAGACCATAGGCCGCAATGCGCGCTCGTGGATTGAGCGTTCGCACCCGCTCAATCAGCCGCGTTGCAATCCGTGTTGCCGTATGCATCGGAAGGTAGAAGGCAATGAGGTCCGCCGCCGATACCGTTTCCTCATCCAGCCTGGTGAGCGAGAGGTCCATACATTTGACCTCGGCACCGGCCGCGGCTAGCCACGCCGCCGGGGAGCTCAGCCCGAAGGGTTGGTGGCCCAATTCATATGTGGAGATCAGAACGGCGAGCATGAAAGTCCTCCCGCAAAGCCCAAACCTCAGATTAGCCGGACGGGATCGAAATCTCGTATTCGACGTCTTCGACCGCGCTGCACCCCGAGGCGGCGGCCCGCTCGCATGTCGGCTGCCGTTTACCGGTGATGCGCATGCCTAGATGCTCCACCGTTTTGCGGGCACGGTGATTGGGTTCCATGATCCAGGTGACCGCGCGCGTACAGCCGATCTCGCGCAGGCGGCCGATGGCAGCGTTGAACATGAGCTGCGCAACCCTCGAGCCCCAAACCTCAGGGTTGACATAAGCGCGCGTCAACCGCCCCAACGTTGGATCGGCTTTATGGTCAAGACCAGTGACGATAACACCGACAATTCGGTCACCGCGTTTGACAGTGATCGCCTTACGATCCAGCGCCGGATTGGCCCACAGCCATGCGGTCCAGTCGCTGGTCAGCTCGTCTTTTGACGGGTCCAGCGCTTCCGCTGAAAAGATGTGCTTGAAGCCCTGCTGAGCGCTGCGGATATGAAGATCGGCGAGCGCCGCCGCGTCCTCGGGCCGCGCTACGCACGTACTGATTGCTTCCCTGATAGCTAGTTCCGGCATGCGACACGATGATCGTAGCGCGACATTGTTATCCCGCAATCCGCCGAATGCACCCGCAGTCTCGATCATTTTTTTGTGCGAGGAGTGGCCTAGGAAAGCCCTCCTTCCCTCTCAAGCCGGCACGCACCCGCGCGCCGGCCCGAACCAAAAGTCGCGCTTCGACTTACGCCCCGCTGTGCTTGCTGCAGAGAATATCTTGGTCAACAGCAACGCCGAGCTGCCGCATCAAGTCCTGGGTATCAAATCCGACCCATGACTCCGCGATTTGGCCGTCGGAGTAGCGGCTGATCGTGATCCCGGTGACCGCAATCTTTCTCCCCGTCGGGGCAATACCTTGAAATTCACCGAGGTGGGTACCGCTAGACCTCCAGCGAATTACGACACGGTCACCGTCTGCAAATTCATCCTCGATCTGGGTATGATAGTCAGGAAAACCTTCCAGGACTTTGATTTTCCAACGCTTCGTCCCTTCAATCGTCGGCGTGATTCCGGGAGGAGTGCGGTTAACCCTGAAGTCCTTGGAAAAATACGTATCGATCGCTTGATGAGCCGAATCAATGTCCTTGCTGTTACAGACATTCGCAAATATCTGACGAGTAGTGGCCAGATTTTGCTGTTCGGCGCCTTTGACCTGTGGGTGCGGGACCCGAGTGTCCCGTTCGGCAACGCTTACATCTGCCATCGAAGTTCTCCCTATTGCCCAGACTGAAGGACAACCTTCAGCTGCGGGGTGGCATGCGCATTGGCTCTAAAGACGCTAAGCGCCTACGGCGACATTGAACGTGAAAACCCCCGTTTTGCCGCCTTGCGGCGTCTGATCGTTGGTCGAAGAGACGCCGAGCTGCCGCATCAAATCCCCGGTGTCTAGTTCAATCCAGGACTCGGCGATTTTCTGATCGACATATCGATTGATCGTCGTTCCGGTGATTGATACGTGCCTGCCGGTCGGCGCGATACCCTGAAATTGACCCTTGTGGGTGCCGTGGACCGTCCAGCGTGTCGCGACCTTATCGCCCTCAGCGATCTGGTCGTCGATCGTCACGCTGTAATCGGGAAACGCTTCGAAGATCGCCGCATTCCACCGCTTGGTTCCCTCAGCGCCACGAGCGAACCCGGGAAACGTATTATGGATGACAACGTCGGGCGTTAAGAAATCATCAACCGCCTTATTCGCCACCGCAGCCGGACTTGCCACCGCAGCCGCATTTGCCACCGCAGCGGCCGCGCTGCTGCACTGCGCCGAGGCGGCGCGAGCCGCAAGAGCCTTGTGTTGATCCAAGAGGCTATCTGCCATCGGCGTTCTCCTCTGCCACAGGATAAGACCTTGTGAGTGACATCGCCCGGTTTTGGCGAGGACTTTAAACCCGATCGTAGCGGAATTTATCACAGATGCACCCCGCTACATACTGGGATTGTCGTGCATTCCAATTAGGAAACGCCTATGGCTGGGCGAGGCGCCACTCACTCGATAGAATTTTGAGCATGTCATCTCGGATATCGCCGTCGGCGACAGGGCGCCGCCCGGGGCCAGCTTACCGCAACAGTAGGTCACTCCGGCTGGACAACCACTCTCTCGGCGCGCGGGTGGCCTAGGAACTCCTGCAGCGCAAGTTCCCAGCCATAGGACCCAACGCGAGGGAATACGACCACATCGCCTGGACGAATTCGCTCGACCGCGACATTGCGGGCTAACACATCCGCCGGCGAGCATAGCTCACCCACAACGGTAACTGGAGCGTTGGATACCTCTGGGCGCGGATAGCCGTAGGGCCACCGCTTGACGGGCACCACGGTAAAATTATGCGCTGCGTTATCCGAAACCGGACGCAGAAAATGATTGATCCCGCCGCGGAGCACGGCGAACCAGGCGCCATGCACCCGCTTCAGATCGGTGACCTCGGCCGCGTAGTAGCCGCAATCATTCACCAGCCAACGGCCAGGTTCGAATACGACCCTTATGCCGGTCGGCGGGCGCACAGTTCGTAGACCGTCCGCGAGACGGTCCACATCAAGCGGCGCCTGTCCATAGACCGAAATACCAAGTCCGCCGCCAACGTCCACGACCTGCAGGTCAATGCCACAGGCTTTTGCCGTCCGTGCGCTCCAGGCGAGGCACCACTCGACGTAGGCGACGTGTGCGGCGGCGTCGAGATTGTTGCACACCACATGAAAGTGGAAGCCCACCGCCTTAATAGCGGGCAACTCCGCCGCGACCGCGAGAGCCGCGGGCACATCCTCTTCGGCAATCCCAAAAGGTGAGGTGATGCCGCCGAAGCGAAGAGACTCAGTAACGGCCGCAGCGGCTGGGTTGACGCGCAAAGCGACTCGCACCTGCTTGCCCACAAGCTCGGCGTGCCGGGCCACACGGTGCAGTTCCAGAGTACTTTCAACATTGATCAATTCGGCGCCAAGCTCGATGAGACGCGCCAGGTACGCCTCACTCTTGCCAGGGCCGCTGGTGATGAGCCGTGCCTTCTTGCTCGTCGCAGTGGCTGATGCCGCCAATTCTGCCTCGCGAGCAGATGCGACCTCAAAGCCGTCGACCTCTCCCGCAAGCGCCCCGAGCACAGGTGGAAAAGAGTTTGCCTTAACCGCATAAAACAGATCGGCCCAGTTCGGGAGGGCCGCACGGAGCTGTTTAGCTCGCTGAGCAGCAATATCGGGGCAGTATAGATACGTGCTGACCGGTTCGCCCTCTCGGCTAGCCAAGCTGCGCAGTTGCTCAAGCACAGGCCGGGGCAAAACCTCCAGCGAAAGCATGGGCGTCAATGCAAGCGTTGTCGGCACATTCACCGAAGCTACCTCCCGACCGTTCCGACGAGACTACGTTCGCCTGACACTGCGCCAGCTTGGCATGGGCAGCGGACGAGGCTCGAATGACGCGCGCAGTCTCGCTAATATACGCCGAGATACGATCGTGCGGGAACGTCATGGCCAATGAACGCCTGTGCGGCACCGACATTTTTCGAATCCATCTGCCCGATCCGGTAGGTGAGTGCCTTCGTCGCGAGTTTAAGCAAGCGTCGGAGGAAGAAGACGATCTGGAATCGCTACTCGCGCGATTGGTTCAGTCGTCGTCAAAAATCCCACTCGATATTCTTAAGTGCGTGCTGCGGTTGCGCGCGGTGCCGTTCGCGCCAAGCTCGCTGCTGCTCACCGGTATGCCGATCGACGAAGATTTGCCCCCCACACCGACTGAAACCGTGCCTGGGCCGGTCAAATCGGGCCGCATCAGTGAAAGCAGCATTCTCTTTATTGCGGTCTTACTCGGCGAGCCGATCGCCTATGCCGCGGAGAAAGAAGGCGCGCTCGTTCAAAACGTCTTTCCGATCAAGGCCGAACGCGACAGCCCGTCGAATGAGAGTTCGGCTGTGCCGCTCGCCTTCCATACCGAAATTCCCTACAGCCGCACCGCGCCGGATCAATCCTTCGATAAAGGCGCACCCGACTTCGTCCTTTTGCTCGGGTTACGATCGCGGCCGGGCCGTTTGGCTACGACGTCCGTCATCGACGCTGGCGACCTCTGTCGCCGATTGGACCGATATCACCTCGCGGCATTGAAAGAGCCGCAGTTTCAACTACGGGCGCCCTACTCGTTCACGGATCACGGCACCGCGGACCGGCCATGGTCTGATCCGTTGGCGTTGATCAGAGGTCCTCTCGATGCCCCTTGGATCGTGTTTGACATTGCCTGCGGCGTTCGCGGTCTTTCGTCCGAGGCGGAGGAGGCGCTGGCAGCGCTGGCTACCGTCTGCGCCGATCCCGCGCTTCACCGCAGCGTGCGGCTGGGGCCGGGCGACCTGTTGGTGATCGACAATAAAAGATGCGCCCACGCGAGAAGCGCCTACGAGGCCTACTTTGACGGCCAGGACCGGTGGCTGCAGCGAGCCTACGTACGGTGCGACATACGAATGCTCACTTTCGAGACGGCTACGTCCTTCAGGGTACTCGCATGAACGATATATCGATGGGCACATGGCCTGGGAAAATGCTCTCCAGAGATCTTGTTCGCGATCTTACCCGCAATATGACAAATCTGGTCCTGAAGGACGAGGGCCGGCTCGCGGAGGCCGACGTCATACGCGAACAGCTTGTCCGATGCGACGCGCTTGGCCGACGTGGCGAGGTCGAGCAATTTGTGAAGAATTTTGATGCCGAGATGACCGAGGAAACACGCCGAGAGTTTGCAATCTCGATGCATCCCGCCCAAGTCAACTCGAAGCTTTGGCTCACCGAGGAGCTAGAGCGTCATTGCGACTTTTCCGCTATGTCGCTCGTGATACTCGGAGCATGGTACGGAACGCTCCCGCTCATCATTAATTGGCGTATTAGCACGCCATCCCCTCAGATGATTTGCATCGACAGCGACGGGGCCGCAGGCGAGGTGGGCGCCCGCATGATCGGCTCCCTCTACTCCAATATCGAGTACCGTTGTGCCGACGCGATGGAGCTAGACTACAACGCTTTGGATACGCGGGATCCTCCGGTCGTCATCAATACAATTTGTGAGCACCTCGCCGATCCACCGGCTTGGTGGGCGCGTATACCGGGCGGTCAGCTGGTTGCCGTACAAAGCAACAACTACACCGCGTGCCCTGACCACATTAGTTGCGTCTTCAGCATCGAGCAGTTCAAACAGCAATGCCCGATGTGTGAGCTTTTGTTTGAAGGGGTTCTCCATTTTCCGGAAGGCGATCGCTTCATGCTGATCGGACGCCGATGAGCGTCGATACGATCAACTCTGCGCCATCAGATTTTGCCAGCCTTCTTTCGACGGCACATCGCCATCGTGATCAGTTGCGCGACGTAAGGTTTGTCGCGGTAACCGGCAGCTGCGGCAAGACGACAACCAAGGACCTCGCTGCCGCTATCCTGGCAACACGCTACAAAGGTTCAAAGAACGACGACACAAGGAACTGCGGTCCGGATCTTGTGGCCACAGTGCTGGCTGCCCGCTTGGACGATGATTTTCTTGTCCAAGAGCTCGGCGCATGGGGACCGGATACGCTCAATGAGGGCATTGCCCTCGTGCGGCCTGACATTGGTGTCGTCACGAACCTTCGCAATGATCATTACAGCAGCTTTCGAGGTCCGCGTGGCGCGCAGGCCGAGAAAGGGAAAGTCATAGCAAGTCTGCCCTCGCATGGCGGCGCGGTACTGAACTGGGATGACCCGCTTGTTCGCGAGCTCTCATCGTGGACGACGGCGCGTACGATTTCCTTTGGCCGCTCCTCCGATGCCGCCATGCGCGCGTGGGACGTGACCGCCCGCTGGCCCGAGCGGCTCTCCTTCAAAGTTAGCTATGGAAACGAGACGGCCGAGGTTCGCACTCAGCTTGTCGGTGAGCATTTGCTCGGCTCCGCGCTGGCAGCGCTTTGTGTCGCTAGCCTGTTCGGCATGACCCTTGAGGAAGCCGTCGGGGCGCTTGTAGCCGTCGGCCCTACCTTCCGGCGGATGAGTCCAGTCCTCCACACCGACGGGATCACCTTCATTCGCGACGATTGGAAGGCGCCGCTGAACTCGTTACCCGAAGTGCTCTCATTCATGCGGGCCGCGGCGGTCCCCCGAAAGCTCGCCGTTTTGGGCCGCATTTCCGACATACCCCGCCGCTCACGGCAGAGCTATGAGCGCGTCGCCTTTGAGGCGATGACGGTCCTAGATGCGGTCGTTTTCGTTGGCCAGCGGGCTACCGCGCTCTGGGGTGACCACCAGGGGCTAGCTGCACCAGCACGAGCCGATATCATCCGTCGAATGACGGTCGTTCCGGCTGCCCCTGGATCGAGTGCTCAGGCGTTTGACGACGAGCAGCGGCTTGGCAAAATGTTCGTCTTCAGGTCCGTTCATGCAGCAAACGCCTTTCTTCAAAGCTATCTGACGTCCGGCGATCTCGTCCTGCTCAAAGGGTCCGGCCCAGCGGATCACCTCGAGCGCCTCGTTCTCGACCGCAAGCGGCGGGTGGAATGCTGGCTCCCCGAATGCGGCCGGGTTTACCCATGCGATATGTGCGACCTTACGTATCAGCCAGGGACCGGCGAGCCGGGTGACGCGTGACTCTGCCAGCGGCAGACACGTGGAATGGTTGCCCTTACGACGAGGCTTTAGCCGCTAATGGGTGTCATCGACCGGCCTACGAGGTGCTTCGGCGACGACTGGGCTGGGATCCCCTGAAGCCGCCCGACGCTGTTGTCGAGCGTCTAAGCGGACAGCCGCTGGGGGATGATCATCAATTAGTGCCCATACCGTTGGCCTTGTCGGATAGTGAGTACCGGCAAATACAGGCCGGCGTCGCGCAACGAGCGCGCGCGCTTCAAATGTTCTTTGCGGATGTCTTTCTTGGCGACGGGCGCTATCTGCGCAGCGGCACAAAGTTGTCTGAAACATTACTCGACGACATTCTCGCGTCCGTAGACGCGTCGTTGGCGCAGCTGCGCCAGTGGTGGGGTGGCCACGATCCCGAAACGCTTCGATTTGTCTACGCGCCAGATCTGTTACGCGAGCCCGGCGGCCGCTGGGTCGTCATTGAGGATAATGTTGGTTGCGTCGGCGGCTGCGCCGATAGCTATTTCGTACTCGAAACTTATAGGCAGGCGACAGGGCTATCCGGCGGGCCCGTTTTTCGTCCCGACCTAAGCCATGCCGTCAGATTGTTCCTCGATACTCTTGGCCTCGCTCCAGGGGACGCTGGGGTGGTCGCGATGCTCGGCGACGGGGACGCTCTCGCCGCCTACCGGCCAAAACGGTTCGAAGAAGACCGGCGTCGCATTCAGCTGGTACGCCAGCTCGGTGTTCGGATAATCGACGACACGGAATTTGAACGCATCTGCCATGGTCCGGAGCCGCGGGCGCGCTTCGAGGCCATTGTAAATCTCGGCGTTCCCTCACGTAAGACATGGTGGTTAATCCATGATGTGGCTTTCAACCAGCTGCGCGTTCCGCTTCTAAACTCGCCCGGAACCTTGTTGCTTGGCCACAAGTGCTTCCTCCCCTTTGTCGGCGAGATGATCAATTTTTACTGTGGCGAGGAGCCGATCCTGGGATCACCCCCGACACGCTTGTTGCAGGCTGGACGGCTACCCGACGACTTGGATAATTGGGTATTAAAAACCGCAACTGGTTGCCAGGGTGACGGCGTGTTTGTTCTAAAATTCCAACACCCCACGCGGCTCGGAGAGCTCAAGGGGTCCGTTCAGGAACTCATGGCCGAAAAAACCGGTAATCGCGCAACGTTATGTCGAGCCGTCACGGCTACGCCTCATGGGACCTGGAGGTAGCAATATTTATGATGTCGAACTCCGCGCGCTCGCCTATGTAATCGGCTGGCAGAACGTGTTTGTCGGTGAGTGTTCGATCGGGAAGCTCGTGCTCACTGACAACAAGGACAAAGTACAAACGGTATTTTCAGGTGGCTTCTACGGACCAGTGGTGCGGCAGCCAACATCTATCGGACCGGGGTCAAGCCGACCTAGCCCGGATATCTCACGGTAAGCGGGTGCATCGGGGCTCTGAACGAGGGATAATTGCTTCTGCGACAAAGCCTTACCCGGTTGCAGAGGAGATCCCCGATGCCGACAGAGTGTAGCCCGACGACGATGCTTTTTGCACGGGTGGAGGGGCGTCGGGTGGCGGCCGATTTTGATGGCGGGGCGATGACCTCGGATGCCGGCGCGCTGCTGTTGGGCGCGAGCGACCGGGCGATCGGGCTGGTGGATCGGTTTGCGTCCTGCTTCACCGATGCCCGCATGCCGGAGCTGATCGAACATCAGGTGGCGACGCTGGTCGGGCAGCGGGTGTTTGGGATCGCTCTGGGCTACGAGGACGTGATCGACCACGACCATCTGCGCCACGACCCGGTGATGGCGGTGCTCGCCGGCAAGCTGGCGGCGCGGCGTTCGGATTGCGCGCCGCTGGCGGGAAAGAGCACGCTGAACCGGCTGGAGTTGAGCCGGGCGGAGCCGACCCGCTATCACAAGATCGCCCACGATCCGGCAGCGGTCGAGCGGCTGTTCGTGGACCTCTTCATGGAGGCGCACAAGCGGGCGCCCGAGCAGATCGTTCTCGATCTCGACGCCACCGACGATCCGGTCCACGGTCATCAGGAGGGAAGGTTCTTCCACGGCTATTACGACAGCTACTGCTACCTGCCGCTTTACATCTTCTGCGGCCGCCACCTGTTGGCGGCCAAGCTGCGCCGTTCCGACATCGACGGCGCGGCCGGGTCGGTCGAAGAAGTGGCCCGGATCGTTGCCCAAGTGCGGGCGCGCTGGCCCCGCGTGCGCATCCTGTTGAGGGCGGATTCCGGCTTCTGCCGGGAGGCGCTGATGGCGTGGTGCGAAGCGAACAGGGTCGATTACCTGTTCGGCCTGGCCCGCAATGCCCGCCTGGAGGCCGAGATCGCCGGCGAACTGGCCGAGGCGGCCGCGGAAAGCCGGACCACCGGCCGGCCGGCGCGCCGCTTCCGTGATTTCATGTGGACCACGCTCGACAGCTGGAGCCGCCGGCGCCGGGTCATCGGCAAGGCCGAATGCACAAGGGGCGAACCCAACCCGCGCTTCATCGTCACCAGCCTCAAGCCAAAAGCGGCCGAGGCGCGATATCTCTACGAGAGGGTCTATTGCGCTCGGGGCGAGATGGAGAACCGCATCAAGGAGTGCCAGCTCGATCTCTTCGCCGACCGGACCTCCAGCCACACCATGCGCGCCAACCAACTGCGCCTGTGGTTGGCCTCGATGGCCTACGCCCTGATCTGCGCCTTGCGCCGCATCGGCCTGGCCCACACCCAATTCGCCGCCGCCACCTGCGGCACCATCCGTCTGACGCTGTTCAAGATCGGCGCCCTGGTGCGGATCAGCGTCCGGCGTATTCACCTCGCCATGGCATCGGGCTGCCCGTGGCAGAACGAGTTCCGATTGGCCCACCTACGGCTCGCCGGCGCCGCCCGCTGACAAACCAGAAACCGCGAGCCCACATAACCCAGCACCGCCGCACCGCCCGCGACCGCTCAGCCGCGCCTCGACGAGCACAAAATACCGGCCCTCGGCCACCAAGCCCGACAATCAAACCCGCTATGCCCGAAAATCCAACATCAGCAGCGGCCCGGTGAGAATTCCGGGCTAGCCGCGCCAGCACGCGCCGGTGAGGATCTCCGTGGCAAAAGCGGATAACACATTCGTCACGCGCTCGTTTAGAGGAGCTGCAGCGAGCGCGGCGTTCGCGTCCTTGATATGTTGCTCCGCAGTTCGCCTGGCCTCCTCAATGGCGCCGGACGACACGACAAGGCGCTTCGCCTCCTCCAAATTTGCGTCGCTTACCCCGGAATTGAGAAGGTTTCGTAGCTCGGGTGAACGACGAAGCGCATAGATGATCGGCAAGGTACAGGTACCACCTCGCAGATCGCTCCCGGCCGGTTTTCCCAAAAACTCCGAGGTGGCGGTAATGTCGAGAATATCATCAATGATCTGACCGGCTATGCCGAGCCCATAGCCATATCGCTCAAGCGCATGCACCGCGCCTGGCCCCCCGTTCGACAAGACCGCACCGAGCTTGCACGCTGTCGCCAACAGCGCCGCTTGCTTTCCGCTGACGGCTTTTAAATAGCTCGTCTCGGTTGCATCGGGATTGTTGCGATCCTCAAGCTCTCGCATTTCGCCGCGGAAAAGCGCGCAGGCCGTGTTAACGATCTCCAATGCAGTCGCATGGTCCAACTCGAGCGCGAGCCGGACCGCGACAAACATTAATTGGTCGCCGGCAACGATGGCCGGACCGTCGCCCCACTTTGCGTTTACGCTTGGGACGCCGCGCCGAACGTCGTCATGATCAATGACGTCATCTTGGTACAGCGTGCCTACATTCAGCAGCTCTACCGCTGCCGCGCCGGTGATGACGGCATCGTTCGCCCCGTCCAAATCGTCCGACAATTGGGTGGCATAGGCCCCAGCAAGAACTAGAGCTGGCCGGGCATAACCTCCTGGCGCATCAAATAGATGATTCACCGCTTCGGCCATCAAACCTTCCTCGCGAGAAAGGGACCGGCGCACGGCGGTGATAACGCGATCGATATCCGCGTTTAGTGGTGGCAGAAGGCGAAAAATATCTTCAAATTCCACGGCGATCACCTGCCCGCCGTCGTATCGATCAACAAGGCTCGGAGCTAATCCCGGACAGGACAGCGAGGGAGCGGCGCTCCGGTGTCGCGCCGTAGCGGGCGGCGAAGTGAGACGACACCCACCCGCTGTAGTCCGGCAGCGCTTTTGGGTTGCCCCGCAGATGGGCGGCGATCGCCTCTCCTGCCGTACGTCCAGACTCAAAGGCGGCGGTGATCCCCTCGCCCCACAGCGGGTCAACAAGCCCGGCTGCATCCCCGCAGCAAAGCACGCCGTGTGGGTGATGCCATACGCGGCCGCGGCCGCTCCATAAGGCTTCCGCACCCCCAAGCGACTGGTCTGCGGCGGTGCCGAGCTGGGCAGTGAAATCGACCGCACGCTGCTTCAGACCCCGGCAGGCCGCCGGCGTCAGCGCGCACACACCGGCATTCGCATGTTCGCCGTCAACCGGAAAGATCCACGCGTAACCGCCAGGCGAATCGGATTGGTACAGAAACAAAGGATACTCGGGCATTTCCTTGGGCTCAACCGACATCGATAGGGCTGCTGTCAGTACGGACGCACCATCCAGACCCAAGGTCCGCGCGAGACCACAGCCACTTCCGCCGGAAAGAATAACCGCTCTCGTCAGTAAAACTCGCCGTTCGCCATGGGCATTTGCAATAAGCGCCACTCCGTGCGGAGCAGCGACCACTTCGGTTACGCGCATGCCGTAGATCACACGGCAACACTTGGCGACAAGATCACGCAAAGCCTGGTCGACGACGGCTCGCCTTGAGATCCAACCGGTCGCGCCACAGAGGTCACTACGCCAAACAGGTTTTCCGTTTTGCAGAAGGTCAAATCCGGCGAATTCGCGCCCGCACCGTACAAAGGTATCAATCGCTACGCCAAGCTGTTTTGCCAAATCGACAGCCGCCGGCACGTATGCGTCGCCGCAAGGTTTGTCCTTACCTGGCTCTCCCTGTTCGGCGACCAAGACCGAGGCTCCTTCAGCCGCCAGCGTCAGCGCCGCGCTGCACCCGGCAGGCCCCGCCCCAACGATGACGGCATCGGCGTCAAATCCTAATCCGGCTGCCAACGTGTCAGATGTCATGTCAGCCATACCTGCCTTTGCGTCGGCGCAAAACGTCGACGCCGATCACTCACCTCGCCGAACAGCCTGAGTGTCGCATATCCCTTCAAAAAAACCGAGTGGGCGGCGGATGCGCTCATCGTACGGCAAGCCGTTTCTGCACCCCGGTGTTCCACGCTGAAGGAAGCCCTCCCCTCGTGTTTACCGTCCAGACCCCCAACAGCTCAATCCAACTGCTTATAAAACGTGGTGAGAGAAATCGGCTAGCCAGGCGCCGTTTTCCATCGACATCACAATCGCTTCGACCGACGCGCGAGAGCGGTCACCATAAGCCGGCCTCTGCCTTCCATCTGCTGGCTTACGAATTCCGCCATAAGCCGGAACTCACCGTTTGACCTCCCTCGCCCGCGACTGTCTCTTTAATGATTTTTGCGGGAGCGGCCGTGCTTTGGCGACGGCTCGACGGCGACGTCGCGCTGCAGTCCCTCCTTGACCGGCGTTGACTCCGGTTCATGCGCAAGCAGCGCGGCCAAATACTGGTCTTTTTCCTCTGTTGCCGCCGCAACGTGAGCCCCATGCTGCGGCCCGCCGCCGCTCGTGGTGAGCCCGGCCCCGGTGCGCGCTTCCGCAGTATCGAGGATGCCCATCAGCCGGCTGTCGCCCCGTGCATCCAGCGAGACACATGTCAATACAACCGATGCGCACCGCTTCGGGCACTGCCAGGTAATCCCCGTCCGGAGACGCCGCAATCTCCAGCGCCCGCCGCATTTCGCGGACGGTTTCCGGATCCAGCCGCCGCTCGCGCCGCTCGACATAATCGCGGATCCTCGCGGCGGTCTCGCGATCGCCCGTGATCCGCGCATACGTCGCCGCGAGGCCCTCCACCGCATCGTGGTGAGCCGATGGCGAGGTAGCGTAGAGTCGAGATGTGGCGCGGTGGCTGACCCTGAGGCCGAGCAGAAGTTCATTGACGATGACAACGGTCTCAATCGCCGGCAGATTGCGTGGAATGACTTCGTCATCGTGGGCCCGAAGGCCGATCCGGCACACATCGCTGGGGACCATGACGCGGTGGCGGCGTTGAAGACGATCGCCGCTGCCAAGGTCGCCTTTGTCTCGCGCGGCGACCGCAGCGGCACCAACGCGCTCGAATTGCGCCTGTTGAAAGCGGCCGATATCGACCCCACCGCCGCCGACGGGGTCTTGTGGCATCGCGACATCGGCGGCGGTATGGGGCAGGCGCTCAACGCCGCTGCTGCGATGGCGGCTTACACGCTATCGGATCGCGGCACCTGGCTGAGCTTCAGGAACAGGGCGTCACTGGTGATAGTGATCGATCCGCTCTTGATTAACCGCTATGACGTGATCGAACTGAACCCGCAGAAATACGCGGACCGCAATCTCGCCGCGGCGCATGTCTTTGCCGACTGGCTGGTGTCGCCGGCCGGCCAGGCTATCGGCGAATATAAGGTCAGCGGCGAGCAGCTGTTTATTCCCTCGGCTGCCGACCCGAAATGATTGGCTAAACGCCATAGCACCACTAAGGGCTCGGCCGATCGCAGACGGCCGTCTCAATCCCTCGGATTCCGGCCGATCACGCGGCGGCGACCTCGACGCGAGTGTCATTGAAGCAGGCACCAAGGGCGATGTCTGCACGAGTATCGGCAGAAACGAGCGCCGAAATTGTCTGCCCGGTGCGGCTCGTCGACAGCCAGGCGCCCTTTTCGCTGGCGACGACCCCAAGCGGTACCTTTTCGGTCACCTGCAATGGCAGAATGACTTCGCCGCGCTCGTTCCATACCTTGACGTCACCACTGGTGAGCCCGCGCGCCGCCGCATCCGTCGGGTGCATCAACAGAGGTGGCGCCTTGCGCGACCCACCGATGCTGCTCAATGTCGACGAAATGCGCTTGTCGGAGGCCGGCGAGATCAGCATCAGTGGATAGGCGGTCTCCGTTTCTCGCTCGCGCCACTCGGCAAACAATGCGCCGGCGCCCCAGCGCGTTGCCAGCGTCTCCGATTTCAATTCGATCTTGCCCGATGGTGTCGCCGGTAAAATGTTCTCGAACAGTACCGGCGGATTGCCGTCGGGCGCCGTCATCGCCACCGCTGTGTCGGTCGAGATCTGGCTCGGCCGTACGCCTTCGAGGCGCGGATCGGCGCCGTCGATCGCTTCGTCCATCAATTCCGCGTCGCTCGCCTTGAAGCAAGGTTCGTCGAAGCCAAACCGCGGCGAGGCGGCGGAGGGTTTCCATTACATCCGCCACTACGGGCTGCTCGCCAGCCCCGCCTGCAAGACCAACATCGCGCGGGAGCCGGCCCCGATGTTGAGCATGAGGCGACGGGATTTAATCACGCTCTTCGGCGGTGCGGCAGCGGCCGGCGCTCGTCCGCTCGTGGCGCGCGCCCAGCCGGCGACGCCGGTGATAGGATTTCTAGGCAGTGAATCGGTTGATCTGTCTGCGGGTCGTTTGGACGTATTCCGCCAGGGTCTAACCGAGGCCAGCTATGTCGAGGGCAAGAATGTAACGATCGAATACCGCTGGGCGGAGGGCCGAAACGATCGATTGCCAGCACTGGCGGCCGATTTGGTTCACCGTCAGGTGACCGTGATTGTCACGATCGGTAGCACCCCTGCTGCACTCGCAGCCAAGGCGGCGACGACGACGATTCCGATCGTCTTCCAGGTCGGGTCCGACCCGGTCGCGGTTGGCCTTGTTGCCAGCCTCAGCCGACCGGGGGGCAATCTCACAGGGGTCACTAATCTAAATATCGAACTGGGACCGAAGCGGCTGGAGCTTCTGCACGAAGTGGTGCCAACGGCAACCATAGTTGGGCTACTCGTCAACCCGACCAGTCCGAACCTCACCGAGGCCAGTACAAGAGACTTGCAGGCGATGGCCCGCACGCTCGGGCTGCAACTCCACGTCTTGCACGCCGCTACTGAACGTGACTTCGATACGGCCTTCGCAACGTTGAGTCAACTCCAGGCGGGTGCGCTCGTGATTGGCCCCGATGCCTTCTTCATCAGCCGGAGCGAACGGCTCGGCGCACTGACAGTCCATCACGCAGTTCCTGCAATCACCTTATATCGCGAATTCGCCGCTGCCGGCGGCCTGATGAGTTATGGAGGCAATACGAAGGACGCGGATCGTCAGGCCGGCATCTACGCGGGGCGTGTTCTGAAGGGCGAGAGGCCCTCAGACCTACCGGTGCTACAAACCAGCAAAGTCGAGCTGACCATCAACCTGAAGACCGCCAAGGCGCTCGGTCTCACCATCCCGCAATCGATTCTCGGCCGCGCCGACGAAGTCATCGAATGAGGCGGCGCGAACTGATTATCCTGCTCGGCGGCGCAGCGGCTGCGTGGCCGTTCGCTGTCCGCGCGCAGCAGAAGCCGATGCCGGTGATCGGGCTTCTGTCGCCCTTCACGCCGGCTGACACCGAGCCATGGTATCGAGCGTTCCGGCAAGGGCTCGGCGATCTCGGGTGGGTCGCGGGAGCCAATCTGAAGCTTGAATATCGGTATTCAAATGGTCAAAACGAACGCCTACCCGAGCTGGTGGCCGAACTCATAAAGCTCAAGGTGGACCTTATCGTCGTCGCTATTACGACAGATGCAAACGCAGCCGCGAAGGCCACGAAGACCATTCCTATCGTGATGGCTTCCACGGGCGACCCGATCGCAACAGGGCTCATCGCGAGCCTCGCCCGACCCGGCGGCAATGTGACCGGCCTGACCCAGATGTCGACCGACCTCGCCACCAAGCGCCTGCAATTGCTCGATATTGTTGAAAAAGTCGTCGCTGGAAAAATTCGGGCTGTTTTGAGCAATAATGATTCAAGAACACAAAGCTAATTGAATAAATGTAACTGAAACCATTACTAATCGTGATACAATATTTCAACAGAAAAATGCTGGCCGACTTTTTCAACAATATCGCTCCAGGAGGTCGCGCCCAGCATGTCCCGCGTCACGGTGCTGTGGAATCCGGAGAGCGGGACTGGGGTTCTTGCGTGGCAGGAAATCCAGGGTCCGGCGCGGCAATTGGGTATCGAGCTGCACTCGCTGGAGGTGCGACCGGGCGGGGATTTCGACACCGCATTCGCGAGCGTCATCGAGGTTAATGACCACGCCGTGATGGTGTTGCCGAGCGGTCCCGTCTTTGTGGTCAATCAGCAGCGGATCGCCGATTTCGCAGCGAAGCATCGCCTTCCATTGATGGATCTGCCGGAATCCGTGCGGGCCGGCGGTCTATTGGCTTATGGCCCGGATCGCGCGGACTTGTTTCGCCGTGCCGCGACTTACGTCGACAAGATACTCAAAGGCGCCAAGCCGGCCGATCTCCCGGTGCAGCAGCCGACCAAGTTCCAGCTGGTCATCAACCTGAAGACCGCCAAAGCTCTCGGCCTGACCGTGCCGCAATCGCTGCTCGCCCGCGCCGACGAGGTCATCGAGTGATGGGGTGGATGGCCCCAGTACGGCATCTAGGTGCCAGAATGGTGATGAAACACACCATCAAAGGGAGCCACCCATGAATGAGATTACAACGATCGGGTTGGATTTGGCGAAGCACGTTTTTCAGGTCCACGGCGTCGACGCGAGTGGGGTGACGGTTGTTCGCAAACGGCTGCGGCGCAGCGAGGTGCTCGCTTTCTTCACCCGGCTGCCGAGGTGTCTAATCGGTCTGGAGGCATGCGCGACGGCGCACTACTGGGCGCGGGAGTTGCAGGCGATCGGTCATGAGGTGCGCCTGATGCCAGCGCAATACGTGAAGGCATACGTCAAGCGCAACAAGAACGATGCTGCCGACGCGGAGGCGATCTGCGAGGCGCTGCAACGACCGACAATGCGCTTTGTGCCGGTCAAGACGGCCGAGCAACAAGCAGCCCTGCTTCTACACCGTGGCCGGGAGAGACTGGTGCGCCAGCGCACCGCCATGGTGAATGCCTTGCGTGCGCATCTGGCCGAGTTCGGGGTGATCGCGCCGCTCGGGCTGCGCAATGTTGCTGGCCTGATCGCCATTGTCCGCGACGAGAGCGACACACGCTTGCCGGCTCCGGCGCGCCAGGTGCTGGAGGTGCTGGCCACGCAGGTCGAGCAGCTAGAGGCGGCGGTCGCGGCGCTGGAGAAGCAACTGATGGCCTGGCATAAGGCCAACCCAGTCAGTCAGCGTCTGGCGACCATCCCCGGGATCGGACCGATCATCGCCACCGCGGTTGCCGCGACGGTGATGGAGGCAAGCGGGTTCCGCAGCGGACGCGAGTTCGCGGCGTGGCTGGGTCTGGTGCCGCGGCAGCACTCGGCCGGTGGCAAGGCACGCCTCGGCGGCATATCCAAGCGCGGTAATCGCTACTTACGACCTCTGCTGATCAACGGCGCGAGCGCCAATCTGTTGCGCTCGAAGGCGACCAATGCCGATCCATGGGTGATCGGGCTTCGCCGGCGGCGGCCAAGCCTGGTCGTCGCCGTGGCCCTGGCGAACAAGACGGCACGCATCGCCTGGGCAGTGATGCACCGGCAGGAGAACTATCAGCGTATGGCTGCAGCGGCATAAACCGCCAAGCTGTACGCCAGAGCTTGCGAGAGACAATGAAGCGTGATGGCACAGTCGGTCGATCCGACGCAATCGAGAGAAAGCTGCCGTTTCATCGGGACATCGATCCCGTTCGAGTGAGGCCTCGGTTCGCGGAACCCATCAGGGCCAGCAGTCCGTCTGGATTGCACCAACGGGTCGGACACATGACTGCAAGCGACAACTGCTCCACGCGCAACAACATCTCTTGCGGGGCGGGGGCCATCCACACATGAAGAGGCGCGTGTTCATCACGTTCATCGGCGGCGCCGCGACCGCGGGGTGGCCGATCACCGGCCCTGCGCGGGCGCGAGCCTCGGACCGTGTCCGGCACATCGGCGTGATTTATGGCGCTGCCCAGACACTGGGGACGCTCAAGCCCGCCTCGCGGCATTCCTGCAAGGGCTGGAGCAGCTGGGCTGGACCGACGGCCGCAACGTGCACATTGGAGCTCGCTGGGGCGCGGGAAACGTCGACAACATCCGCAAGCACGCAGCCGAATTGGTCGAGCTTACGCCGGATGTCATCCTGGTCACCGGCGACGCCGTCGAGCAGCTGCTTCAGGCGACCCGTGCGGTGCCGATCGTGTTCGTGATGGTCCCTGATCCGGTCGGCGCCGGCATCGTCGATAGTCTGCCGCGGCCCGGCGGCAACGCCACCGGCTTCATGCAGTTCGAGTACAGTTTATGCGCGAAATGGGTGGAGTTGCTCAAGCAGATCGGGCCAAGCCGCGCCGGATCGCCTGGCTCGGCTTCGCCTCGCGCGTGTCCGGCGCGGCCTACATTGCGCATTGGGTCCTCACTCTAGGTCAGAAAACGACTAAGCTGCGGGAACAGCGGTTACCCTGACCGTCGGTGCCCCAAGACCGGTGGAGGAACACATGCAAATACCCAAGCAGTTAAGACGCTGCGCAATTGCGGCTGGACTGATTACGAGCGCGAGTTTTGCCTTCGGGTTCGCTGTCATAGCAGCGGCGCGCGCGCAGAGCCCGCAACCTGCGGCCGTTGCTGAAGACGCCAGCGCGCTCCTAGGCCGCATGAGCAAAACCCTCATGACAAATCAATTCTCGTTTCGTGCCAAAACACTACGGGCCTATGTCGGCGCGAATGGTGAGCTGCTGCACATCGGTCACACCATAAAAACAGTTGTCCGCCGACCAGACAAATTCTTTGCCGAGGCTACCGGCGACGATGGAAGCGTGAAGATATTCTACGATGGAAAAGCTCTTGTCATTTATACCGTGGATCAAAAGCAGTACGTTCGTGTCCCGGTGTCGGGTAAGATTGAAGAAGTTCTAGAAGTTGCAAAGAGCCGAATGGGCGTTGACTTTCCCCTAGAGGATCTACTGGCCGGAGATGTGGGTAAATCGATACTGGCTGGAGTCACGGCGGGCGGACCGGTCGGTACAGTTACTGTTGATGGCGTAAAGTGTAGCCATTTATTTTTTATTCAGCCTCCCGATCTCGATCTCGAACTTTGGGTCGAGGAGAACGAACAGGCATTGCTCCGGCGAGTATTCGTGACGTACCGCACGCTGCCGGGACACCCGACCTTCGTTGCCGAGCTGTCCGATTGGAACCTCTCGGCCCAACCCCCCGAGGCCGAGTTCGTCTTTACTCCGCCGGCGGGGGTGAGGGAGGCCGGAACGGCCGATCCGGCGAAATAGGAGGAAAGGGTTATGAAAGGTTTAATCGTTGCTTGTTCGGCGCTGTGCTTGATCACATTGTCGGCGTCGGAGGTGTTCGCTTGGCGCGGTGGCGCCGCGGTATATCGGGGCCCCGCCGGCGGGGCTGCAGTGCGAGGGCCAGCGGGTGGGGCCGCCGTGCGAGGGCCAGCGGGTGGGGCCGCCGTGCGCGGCCCGGCAGGCGGCGCGGCGGTGCGGGCTCCATATGGGGGCGCCGCTGTCGTTCGCGCTCCGGCGACGAGTGTCTACGCTGGCGGCATCTATCGTGCGCCAGTCGCCGCGGGGGCCGTCGCTGGTGCCGCTGTCGGTACCGCGGCGGCGACGGCGGCAGCAGCACCATACTATTATCCGCCGCCGTATTACGCACGTCCTTGCGGCCCCCCCTACACACCCTCTTGCCCATGATGCGGAGTTAAGGCGGGGGATTTCCTCCTGACTTGGATGGTTGCGACCAAACCAGGAAGCGCTCCGATCAACGATTTTGCCGGTTCTTCACGGTCGACCAGTTCGTTTCTTTGGCGGAGCGTCGTTGACACCACCGTCGCGTCCGGCGAAGCTAATCAACGCTTGCGAACAGAGGGGAACCCCTCATGCCGCGCGGGACCTGTAACGCAATTCGCGCAGCCCGTCGCCTTGGTTTCGCGTTTCTTGTCGTAATCACCCTCAGCCATATGAACTCCGCCGTCGCGGCGGACGTCAATCCGCTCGCTCCCGTCGATACCTCCGGCCCCAGAGCAACACTTCAGGGCTTTAGCGCAATCGTCAATGAAGCCTATCGGCGATTGAAGGAGTTGAGAGAATCGTATTTTGCGACAGACAGGCTCTATCTGACGCCTGAAGAGCGCCAGTCGCAGGTCGAAATGATGGAGGGCGGAGCGAAGGCTGCTGAATATCTTGACCTTTCGCAGGTGGCACCGGTGCTCAAGCGCACGGTGGCCTTTGAGCGGATACTCCAGCTCAAGGAAATACTCGATCGCATCGACCTTCCCCCATTTGATCAGATCCCAGATCGGGCAGAGATGGCGCGGAGCGGCGACAAAAAATGGCGTCTGCCCAATACAGAAATCGATCTGGCTCTTATCGAAAAGGGGCCGCGCGCCGGGAATTATCTCGTATCCGCCGAAACGATCGATCGGCTGCCTGAGTTTTACCAGCGGGTCATGACCCTGCCCTACAAATCCGGTCCCGGGAAAGAGCTGGCCGAAGGACTTCGCTCTATTAGTTCGGACAAGACGCTGACAATCTTTGGTGCCTTTTCAAGCTCCCCACTCGGATTGGACCGCATCATTCCGACCCGTTGGATGATGCAGCTGCCGGGCTGGGCCCGAATCTCGGTCGCCGGTGTCACAGCGTGGCAGTGGCTGGGTTTCATCCTTGGCCTCCTTATCGGCGGGCTGTTCATCTTTGGCGCAAATCGCCTTGCGCACCGCCTTGCAGGTCGCAAGGACGATGATGCGAGTACCGGTTGGCCCGCCTTGCTGACCCCCTCGGCCATCATCCTCATTGCGGCGTTCCTTATCCCCCTAGTGGCCCTCGTCATGCGCATCGGCGGCACCCCACGCCTTGTTATCGCCTTCGTCGGGACCGGTGCTCTGTATCTGAGTGCGGCGTGGCTTGCCGCCGTCGCTGGCAGGACCCTCGGCGAAGCGATCACGGCGTCCGAGCACCTAAGTCACCGCAGCTTGGACAGCCAACTGATCAGGTTAGGCACAAGGCTCGCTGGGATCGCGATTGGGATCGGCTTTTTGATACAAGGCGCCAACGAGCTTGGTTTCCCGGCCTATTCCGTGCTCGCCGGACTCGGGGTCGGCGGCCTCGCCTTCGCCTTGGCGGCGCGCGACAGCCTGGCAAACCTGCTGGGCTCAATGCTGATCATGATCGAGAAACCGTTCCGCGTCGGTCATTTCATCAGAGTAGGCGGGAGCGAAGGAACGGTGGAGGAAGTCGGCTTTCGCAGCACCCGTATCCGGACCGCGGATAACTCCATGGTATCGATCCCCAACAATGCTGTCGTCAACGCGACTGTCGAAAATCTCAGCCTGCGACAAAGGCGTCGCCAACGCTTTTTTGTTCAGCTCACCTACGACACCCCGCGGGAGAAGGTGGAAGAGGTCGCGAGCCGCATCAAACAGCTCCTCACCGATCAACCCGTCACTGAGGAAACCAGTATTCAGGTCCGGTTTAATGATTTTGCCGAGAGCAGCCTCAATATCCTCGTGCAATTCCATCTTAATGTTGCGGACGGCCCCTCGGAGCTAAAGGAGCGCGAGGATATACTCTTGAAGATCATGGACTTAACCAAGGAGATCGGTGTCGAGTTTGCATTCCCGACGCGAACCCTAATAGTGGAGACGGCGCCGACAACCGCGGAACATCATCCTTCGAGGGAGCTTGTCAGGCCGAAATTGAAGCCCGTTTCATAGCCGACGTTTTGCACGCTTGCGGCAAAAATATGCCCGAAGTTCGGTGCGAATATCTGAGTTCCGACCGACCCAACCGTCGGCCTACGCCGCACAATTCAGCGGGTATCGCCCGAATAGCAGCTATCCCACGTTGCCGTCGGCCAGATCTCAGAGCGTCAACCGGCGCTCATGCCCCCATCGCGGTCACTCCGGCCAAGCGTCTCAGGTAGAGAAACACTAAACTGGAGATAGCGAGACAGCTAAACTCGTCACCTGCTCGTCGGTATGCGTCATCACGCGCGGATAGGGGAAAGGACGGGACTATGATTACGTGCTTGTGGACGATCGTCTTGGCCGTCCTGCTCGTTGTCGGAAGTCATCATGCCCGCGCGCAACTGGTAAGTGCTCCGCCTCCACCTGCGCTGCCTTGGCAAGGGATCGAGGTGCTCGCGACTCCGTATTCGGTCAGCGCCCGTCCGGCGGACACGCGGTTCGCGAGCAAATCAACGACGATCGATCCAGGCGAACTTTATTCCCATTTGACGTGGGTGCCGTTTATGGGCGAGGTGGAGTTTCGCAACGAGCCGGTCGGCGTGCTCGTCGATTACAGCCACACGCCGCTCAAATCGGGCGTCAGTACCCACAACATCCTGTTCAACGGCGCTACCGGTGGACTGACGATCGATCACGGCACCGCGATGTTAATCTATCGACCATTTATTGAGCCGGACCAGTATGCCGATGTGGGTATTGGCGTTCGTGCTTGGGGGCTCGACGGCGGCATCAATTTGAATGAAGGGCTACTACCTGCGTTCAACGCGGCGAATGGCTTAGCTGGGCCGATCCAATGATCGCCGCGCGGTATCACCGAGACTTGGGCAATGGGTTTAGCGCGACGGCCGATGGCGATCTGGGCGGCTTCGGAGTGGGCGCTCATTTCGATTGGCAATTAATCGGCACGATCGATTACGCCGTGGCGTCAGGGATTGAACTCCACGCAGGGTTCCGCAGCTTGAATTTCAGCTGTGGCGCACCACGCGCGCGAATATCCAGTTCAACCTGAACGGACCCATCCTTGCCGCAACCTTCCGCTTCTGATGGTAGGATTTAGACCGCGGGAGCTAGGCGGGCGAACACCCAGAAGGCCGCCAGAGAGCCGATGGCATATCCGGCCGCGCCCGGCCCCCAGGTCGGCAGGCGCAGCGACACGAGACGCGCAAGGTGTACCAGCGTCAGCACGGCGGTGACGAAAGCGAGTTGGCCCAATTCCACGCCCACATTGAAAGCGAACAATGCCAAGGGGATTTCGCGTTGGGGCAACCCCACCTCCGCCAGCGCGCCGGCGAAGCCAAGCCCATGCAGCAGGCCAAAGCTGAACGCCACCAGCCACGGATAGGATCGGGTCACCGCGCTGCGGCCGGCTTCGTCGCGCACCAATTCGCTGGCGAGAAAGACGATGCTGAGCGCGATCGTCGCCTCGACCGGCGCGGCCGGGACCCGGACTAAGCCCAGCGTCGCGGCCGCCAAGGTGATGCTGTGCGCCAGCGTGAACGCGGTGATCGTCGTTAGCAGTTGGCGAACGCCGCGCACCAGCAACAGCAGGCACAACACGAACAACAGGTGGTCGACGCCAAACAGGATGTGTTCAACGCCAAGCCCGACATAAGCGCGCAGGACCATCAGCGGCCCCGGCTGCACCGGCACGATGAAGCTCGGGTTTGACGGGGTCAGGCGGGCGCTGCGCACGCTGCCGTCGACGTTTTCGATCCTCACCAGCACGTCGGTCAGCGTCGCGTCGAGCCCGTCAATAGCGATCGTCTGTCCCTCTAGCCCCCGATCGCAACTCACTCGCTCGTGCTCGATGAACGCGCCGCCGGCTTGCATCAAGGCCGGTTCGCCAACGACACGGCAGTTTTCGGGCAGATGTGGCGTTATGCTGAGCCGATACTCGCCGAGCGCCGGCACCTTCCAGGTCGCCAGAAAGATGTTCGCGGCGGTCTCGCGCAGTTCCAGGAAACCCGGCCGCACCTCGTGCGCGCCCAGGCCGCGCGCCGGCAACAGCAGCGTCGCGAGCAGACCATAGCGCAGGACCAGCCACCTCATGGCGGCGCCGCCGGCGCGCCTTGCACGATCACCCGATAGCGGGCACGCAGGGCTTGATACTGAGCCGCTTGCGCCGCGGCGCGATGCTCGGCGAACCATTCGCGCTCCACCGCAGGCCGCACATCCTCGAATGGCGGCAGTGCCGCCGGCTCGACGGCTGTTACAAAGACCAGGTGCAACCCATAGCCCGATCGCAGCGGCCCGACCCAGCTCCCCGGTGCGGCCCGCGCTACGGCTTGTGCGAAAGCGTCACCAAACAGTGCGGCGATGCGATCGAGCGGTGTTTGACTGAATCCTTCGCCCAACAGCAGGGTATCGCCGCTATCGGCGGCTTCCGGCGCGGCGCTGACGAGGCGAGCGAGGATCCGCTGTGCGTCGGGCTCCGCCGCGTCACCGCGGCTCGAGCTGACAAAGACCTGGCGGAACGAGATCAGCGGCTGGGTGCGGAATTTGTCCGCATACGCCGCGAAGTAGGCGCGCAACTCGGGTTCCTGCGGCGGCTGCACGGTGTCCTCAAACAAAAACTCCATCTTCTGACGCAACCGTCGGCGGATGATCGTGTCATCCCTGTCGAGGCCGAGTGTCAGTGCGGTGCGGTACAGCACCTCTTCTCGGATGTAATCCTGGATCTGCGCTTGCAGCTCATCGACGGCGGGCGGACGATGCCAGGTTCGCGAGAACCCCGCGGCAAGGCGGTCAATGTCGGCTTCGCTCACGACAATCCGCGGGTCATCGACGGCGGCAGTGGACCCGCGGCCAAACACCGCGAACAACACGCCGCCGAGCAGCAGGAAGTGCAGCAGCGGCTCGCGTAGCAATCGGGTCAGCATGACGCCGACCCTCAGTTCTTCGGCGTGTACCAGATTGGCGAGGTGTAGGCGCGTTGCTGGGCGACCATCGGCACTTCCTTCGGCATCGGCACGCCGAAGTGCTTGGCGTCGTAAGCCGTCCACCGCGGCGTCGGGATTTCGAGCACGCGCGCATAGTAGAAGGCGCGCAGCGCCGGATCGAAGTCGGGGTCGGTCCACACCGTGATCAGCTCGGGGTCGCCGATGGTATTGGTCCAGGTGGCGTTCGCGACATCGACCGTGTTGCCGACCGGCGCCAGCTTGCCCTGCGCATTGGGCTTGCGCTTTTGCGCGTCACCCCAGGCCACGTCGTAGACCTTCTCCTGCAACGCGCCACTCTTGTCCTGCCAGCCCTTGACGATCTGAATGCGGTCGAGATTGGCGCCGATCGGGTCCTTCAGCGCGGCGACGAGGAAATTTGGCGCCTTGCCCTGCGGCGCGGCTGTGAGATCGCCGCCCATCGGCACGCCGCGGGTATAGCCGACCACAGCGGGGCTCCGGGTCTTTGCGTCGTCGGGGCGGAAGTCGAAACCGCCGAAAAAGCGCACGGTCATCCGCGGGCCGGTCGTCGCGTAGACCTCCTTGCGTTCGAGCGCGTCAAAGATCGCCGCGCGCGTGTTTTCGGTGGCCCACACCGCGGCGTAGCCCGAGGCGACCATCTCCCAGCCCATGAGTTTCACGCTGCCGTCGGGCGACGCGGCAAAGACATGGGTGGCACGCGTCGCGTTTGGTTCGTTGCCGGGGTGCTTGCCGAAAAAATTGTCCTGGTCCGCGGTCGCCAGCGAGGTGTGTGAGTCGGTCGAGCCGATCATCCCGAACTTGAACGGGTTGACGCCGAGTTCCTGTTCGAGCTTGAGCCCGAGCTTCAGCCCCGAGCGAGCGTACTCGTATTGCAGCATCTCGGGTTTCTTCAGCTCGGTCATATCGAGATTGCCTTTGTCCCACACTTCGAAACCGGCAAACTCGTCATTCGGCGACAGGGTGGAATGCGCCTCGCCGTCGCCCTTGATCTGCGTCACCTCGTAAACCGGTTCGAGCCGCGCCCGCGTCTCGGCATAGGCGCGCGTCAGCCCGCGTCCGTCAAAATCAACCAGCGCGAACATGCGTCCGTTCGACAAATTGCCGTTGTGCGGGATCGCGAGCACCTCGCCGCCGGTCTTCTCGGTGTAGCTGTCGAGAAACTTCCACAGCATGGCAGGATCTTCGCTGTCGAAAGCGGAGAACGGTACGATCTGGTCGGCCTTCTCCTTGCCGTCGCGAAAGACCACGACGCGGTGCAGGTTGTTGCCGCTGTTGTTCGAGGTCCACTCGTAGCCGATCAGCGCCGTAAACCGCCCGGGCTCGTTATAGCGCTCCGCAATGCTGGTGTAGTCCCGCCAGACCGAGCGCGCGAGCTGCTTGCTTATCATCGCTTTTGGCGTCGTGCCGGTGCCGACCGAGAGAATGATCTCGAACGCCGCTTGGATCCCGCTATCTCCGCCTGCTGCCATTAAATCGTGCCACCGTCGCGCGGTCGGGTCGGCCATCAGTGTCGGATTGCCCTTTCTAATCTCTTCAGCAGAGCCGAGCCCTTCGGCATGATCGGCGACCACCAGGAAGTCGAGCGGGCGGCTTAGGCGGGCCGGCTGGCCAGAGGAGGAAATAACCTCTTCGCCGCGTGCGAACCGATACGCCGGCTCGGGACCCAGAGTGTTGCCGAAGGCGGCAGCATCCAGGGAATTGGCCGTATGCAGGTGGGTGTCGCCCCAGAGAACCCGCGTCGGGAAGTTCCGCCCCGCATAAGGCGAATAACCCGGCGCCTTGTACAACGGCGCCACCTGGTCCTTATAGAGGGTGCCGATGTCGGTGCCGACTTCAGTCGCCGACTGCTGGGCTCCCGCCGGAAGCGAATTGAGAGCGAAAACTACTGCAACGCCAGTCAGAAGGCGCGCAACTGCCGCAATCGGCGGCCGTCTTCGGCTGAGAAGATTCACGGCACAACCTCCCGGATCGGTCTTACACGAAAATCTAATCGGCAAAGTGGAAGATACCACGTCAATTAGACGATAAGTTCGACAAGCTTCTTTCAATTCGGGGGCATTGCGTGAATGAGCGCTTTCGGTGGATTGTCCCGAACCACTCACCAACCAATCGGAGAAGGAACATGGAGGCCGAGGGTGCGCGCCCGCCGAACCATCGCCCGATCACCGACGATGATGTCAACGCCGCCCAGAGGGCGTGGTGCGATGCCCTGGTGACAATGGGTCGGGTCTACAGCGAGGGCGGGGACTACAAAACAGCCGCCAGCCGGCTCATCGATGACCTTTACGACTACCGAGACGGCACGGTGTTCTTCAAACCCACGCTTGCCTTTGGCGCGAACGCCTTCCGCAGCACAATGGAAGGCGCACTCTCCTACTTTATCGGCGGAAACTCGAACTTTCCCGAGGATACGGGTTTCGCGCTGAAGTGCTGGGTAAAGGTGCGCTACGACAACAACGCGGCGGAGAACGGCATCCAGATTCATGGCGACATCGCCATCATGATGGGCAACTTCTATCTGACGAACAGCGCCGGCGACGAGATCATGGTCGAGAAGACCTTGGTATTCCGCCGGTGCAGCGACGGCAAATTGCGGCTCTGTGCCCATAAGTCGGCGCTGCCATACGACCCCACCAAATGACCCGGCACGGCAGGCCGAAAGGGTGACCGACGATCCTCGGGCTCCCGCGTGGTCCTGGGACACCCTACGCGGCGATTTTTTTGGCGGCGTGGCGGCTGGCGTTGTCGCGTTGCCGCTCGCCCTTGCCTTTGGCGTCGCGTCGGGACTGGGACCAGTAGCCGGGCTCTACGGCGCCATCGCAACCGGCGTCATTGCCGCGATCTTTGGGGGCACGCCCGTACAAATCACCGGCCCGACCGGGCCGATGACGCTGGTCATGGCCGGGATCGTCGCGACGAACACGCTGCCTTCCGGCGCGGTGAGCCTTCCCGGTGTTGTGGCTATTATTGTTCTCGCTGGTTTGTTGCAGTGCGGTCTCGGTCTGCTCCGGGTCGGCGCCTACATCCGTTACGTTCCCTACCCCGTCATCTCCGGGTTCATGAGCGGGATCGGGGTGATCATCATCATTCAACAGCTCTTCCCGATGCTGGGCGCGGAGCCGCCGTCTTCGGAGCCGTTATCGATCCTCCGCCAACTGCACCTGCTGAGCGGCAACATCAGATGGGGCGCCGTTGCCCTATCTACCCTGACCATTGCGACCGTCTTCATTCTGCCGCGCTTTACGAAAGCGGTTCCGGCCTCACTCGTTGCCCTGATGTCGCTGACGGCGCTCGCCGTGGTGCTGGCCCTCGAAGTTTCCATGATCGGCGACATACCCTCAGGGCTGCCGAGCTTGGTGATGCCGTCGCTCGATGTTCAGCAGATGCCATTGCTAGTGGCCGCGGCGCTCCAGCTCGCCTTCCTTGGGGCGATCGACTCGCTGCTGACCGCGCTCGTCGCCGATAACCTGACGCGCACGCAGCATGACAGCAATCGCGAACTCGTCGGACAGGGCTTGGGAAACATCGCCGCCGGTTTGATCGGCGGCATTCCCGGTGCCGGCGCGACCATGCGCACCGTCGTCAATGTCGAGGCCGGCGCGCGAAGCCGCTTGTCCGGTGTGATCCATGGCCTGTTTCTCGCCGCCGTGCTGCTTGGCCTGTCCGGCCTCGTCCAGCATGTACCGCGCGCCGTCCTTGCCGGTCTGCTCGTTGCGGTCGGGATCGGCATCATCGACTACCGCGGCATCAGCCATATCCTCAAGGTTCCAAGGTCGGATGCGTTCCTGATGCTCTTCGTCCTGGTGCTGACCGTATTCACCGATCTGATCATCGCGGTTGCCGGCGGTCTCATCGTCGCGTCGTTCGTCTTCATGAAGAAGGTAGGCGACATCACCCAAGGGCAAACGACGCTCACGCCGATCGCCGATGAACCGTGGGCGGATGAGCTGACCATCCCGGAAACGATCCGAGACAAGCTCTTCATCAAGCACGTCGATGGGCCGCTCTTCTTCGGTTTCGCCAGCCAGTTCCGCGACATCGCGCGCCAGGCGGCAATCCAGAGCCGGCTCCTGGTTCTCCGCATGGACCGCATCTCCTACATGGACCAGACGGGCGTCTATGCACTGAAAGATGCGCTGACGAGCCTCCACGCTGCCGGGGTGCGCGTGCTGGTCGTGGGTGTTCCCGTGGCTCACCTCGATCTTCTCGGCAGGCTGCAGGTAATCCCAGCGGTCGTTCCCGCATCCGACGTCTTCGCCGACTTCGATGCATTAAAAAAGGTTCTCGACCGCAGTATCGCGGAGATGCAGGTGAAATCGGAGGCGGGCTAGTCATTCATCCTGGCGTATGTCCGTTATCGGCGCGATTGAGCCATCGCGCTGCGGTGGCCGGAGCGCGTACTGATGCCCCTAACCGGCATTGGCAGCGGGATGGGAAATTGGCGTTCGGTGGGACGAGCGGCCTGTTCCCGGTTTCGGTGCAATAAGGATGCTAATGGTTTTGATGCGGCTATTCGTTCAGGGTCGCCGCTAGTAGCGTGAGCATAGGAGGACATGGTGTCGCCTCGACCAGGAAAACCGCGAGAGGGACCATCGCCAACAGGGGATCAGATCCGTTAACTCGCGACGAAGCCCCGTATTTCCTCCACAAAGCGCGGGAAGGCGGGTTCGTCTTCAAGGATTAGGTGATTGCGGCTGGCCAACGGCACGAACCGGGCGCCTGGGATGCCCGCCGCCAGCCTCCTGCCTTGATCGAAGGGCACGCGGGCATCATCTCGCGAGTGCATGACCAAAGTGGGGACGGACACCTGGGCAAGCAGGCCGTTCACGTCCGTATCGCCATTGGCGATGAGATTGCGAACAGCATCTTCGGGGGTGGTCGAGATCCGCTGCAACTCGTTGAACCAGTCGGCTTGTTCTTTGGAGCCGCCGGGGATGAATTGCGATGTGAATAGCTGGCGAAAAGCCGGGTTTTCCTGACCCCAGCCAAGGCGCACCAGGGTTACCATTGCTGCGCCTTGCTCTTTTTCAGCGGTTGATCGTGCCCGTTTCGCCCAGCCGAGCGGGTATCCACCGAACAGGATCAGATGCGTGAGACGCTCGGGATGACGCACCGCGTAGGCGATCGAGACTGCGCATCCCTGCGAGATACCGAGCAAGGCGAACTGCTCTAGACCAGCCGAATCGACTACGACTTCGAGGTCGTTGACAAACGTCTCAAACGAAACCTCTTCAACATCGCGATCCGAGAGGCCATTGCCGCGAGCGTCGTAGCGGATCAGCGTATGGTCACGCGACAGTTCGCGATACAGACTACGCCAGATCGGGCTCTCGAAGTCGAATTCGAGATGGGTCATCCAATTCCCTGTCTTGACGAGTGGCGGGCCACTGCCCGTACGCGCGTAAGCGAGCTGAACGCCGTCCGATGTCGTGCAGAATTGAATCTCCTGGTCGTAGCGTGGCTCAGCCGGAAGATCAGGGGTGCGTGGTCTCTCTTCAGCGAGTTGCTCGGGCTCGGGCAACGCCTCGATTTCCTTCGCGGCCAGCCCAAAGATACCAACCGCTCGGGAAATGTTCTTTACCGCCTGTTCGCCCAAATCAGCGAAGGCGAGTGACAATTTGTCCCTGATCTGATCGTTGGCGGCGCGAGAAATACACAGTCCTCCGGGCTCGCAGAGAGTTTCGAGACGAGCGGCGATATTGACCCCATCGCCGTAGATGTCGCCCTCGTCGATGATGATGTCACCCACATTTATGCCAATGCGGAACACGATGCTCTTGTCCTCGGCCACGCCCGTGTTGCGGCCGACCATGCCCCGCTGGATCACCACCGCGCACGCAACCGCGTCGACGACGCTGGCGAATTCGACCAATGCTCCATCGCCCGTGGTCTTGACGATGCGACCATGGTGGCTGGCGATGGCCGGGTCGATCAGTTCCCGACGATGTGCCTTGAGGGCGTTCAGAGTGCCAACCTCGTCGGTGCTCATCAGGCGGCTATAGCCGACGACATCGGCGGCGAGGATGGCAGCAAGCCTGCGCTGTACGGTCTTGTCTGCCATGACTCCCCCTTTTGGGCGAAATCGGTGCTGGCGGTGAAAGCAGTATCGATGCCGGTACCTGCGCTCGACGGCGGCGGCAATTCTATCGGGATCGGCAACGCATACGAAGAAATTTGAACCGTGACCGCCGCGAAGCCGACCGCCTTCCGTGTGGCTACCGGCTCGCGTACTGACGAGAGAGCCCTCGGTGGGTCCATCTCGGCGGCTAGTCCCACACGAATGACCGAAACCGGCGCATCTCGCCCGTTACCGAGTGCGCGGACAAAGGTCCGTTAACTGAACCGAGTGCGGACGTTTGGTCGCGAGAGCGAGGGCTACTCCTCATGTGCAGGGTTTCGGATACCGGCCCGTTGATGATCTATCCGCCGGTGCTGAGGGCCGGTGTCCGAAAGCCTTCAGGGAAGGAACCCGCGGGGGCTTGGTGGGCGGCTTGGGGTCTATGGGGATTTTATCGGGCAGCGACCGCGGCGCGGGCAGCGCGGGCCGGCGCATTCGACGGCGGATCGACGATCGGGGTCGAGAACTCTTCGCCGCTGCTGCCATTGTCGCGGTGATTTTAGAATGCTCGGCGGGATGCGATCGGCGTTTGGAAGCACTGGGGCGACAGTAGTGCGGTGCCGGAAGCAAGTTTCTCCAGCGGGCAGATGGTGCTGCGGCGAGGTGGTGACGGTGGTCATGGCGTCGCGCTCCTGACCCCGGCGTCGGATGATGGCGGGGCTCGGGGTGCGCCGCATCGCTCGAAGGTCTCGATGATAATCATCCGGCCACCACAGCAGGGGCATGGCGGGCGATGGTCGGCGCCAATGCCTGTGGTGCTGGCATTGTCGTGCTCTGCCGGCGTCTCTTTCGGCGGGGCCGGAGCGGCGATCAGCTCGATGGCGCGCGCGATATTGGCCTTGCAGCCGGCGCTGGCGAGCAGCCCGTAGTGACGGATGCGATGGAACCCTTTGGGCAGGACGTGGAGCAGAAAGCGCCTGATGAACTCGTGGGGCGCCAGCGTCATCGTGCGATATCGCGCCTGCCCGTTGCGGCGGTAGTCCTTGTAGCGGAAGGTCACGCCGCGCTCGTCGAGGCCGATTAGCCGGCTGTTCGAGATGGCGACACGGTGGATGTAGCGGGCGAGATAGGCGAGCACCGCCTCGGGCCCGGCGAAGCGCGGTTTGGCATAGACGAACCAGTCCTTGCGTTGCAGCGGCGCGAGATGGGCGTCGAAGGCCGTCCGGTCGCGCAGGCCCTCGACCTCGCCGAAGAATGCCAGCCGGCCCGCCGCGTGGGCGTCGGCGAGGCCGGCCAGAAAGAGCCGCCGGAACAGGCGGGAGAGCACCCGCACCGGCAGCAGGAAGCCGGGTCGACAGGACACCCACCGCGTGCCATCGAGCGATATTCCGCCGCCCGGCACGATCATGTGGACATGCGGATGGTGGGTCATTGCCGAGCCCCAGCTATGAAGCACGGCGGTGGCGCCGATGCGGGCCCCGAGGTGTCGGGGATCGGCGGCAATGGTGAGCAGCGTCTCCGCTGCGGTGCGGAACAGCAGGTCATAGACCACCGCCTTGTTCTGGTAGGCGATCGGGGCGATCTCGGCCGGGAGGGTGAAGACCAGGTGGAAGTAACCGACCGGCAGCAGATCGGCCTCGCGCGCGGCAAGCCAGTCCCGTGCCGCCGCGCCCTGGCACTTGGGGCAATGGCGGTTGCGGCACGAGTTGTAAGCGATCCGGCTGTGGCCGCAATCTTCGCAGCGCTCGACGTGCCCGCCGAGGGCGGCCGAGCGGCAGCTCTCGACGGCCGACATCACCTGGAGCTGGCCGAGGCTGAGATGCCCGGCATTGGCGCGGCGCCAGCCAGCTCCGTAGCGATGAAAGACGTCTGCGACCTCCAGCCTCGGGCGGCTCACCGCCGCCGGGCTAAGCTCCGGGTCTTGGCCTGCCCTCAGATCGTGGCGCGAGCCGGTCGAGCGGGCTGGTCACGTTGCGGATCGTGGTGTTGGCGACACGGGTGTAACGGGCCGTGGTGTCGAGCTTGGCATGGCCGAGCAGCACCTGGATGACACGGATATCGGTATCCTGTTCCAGCAGGTGTGTGGCGAAGCTGTGCCGCAGCGTATGCGGCGATACTCGCTTCTTGATCCCGGCGGCATCGGCTGCGGCGTGGACGGCGCGGTTGAGCTGACGGGTCGAGAGCGGCTCGATCGGGTTGCGACCCGGGAACAGCCAGCCGCGCGGCAGCAACACGCCGCGGCGCCGGCCCTCCACCCACCAGTCGCGTAGCAGCTCAAGCAGCTGCGGCGACAGCATGGCGTCGCGGTCTTTGCGTCCTTTGCCCTGCTCGACCCGCAACAGCATGCGCTCGGAGTCGATATCGCCGACCTTGAGCGCGACCACCTCGGAGACGCGCAGCCCAGCGCCGTAGGCGGTGGCGAATGCCGCCTTGTACTTGGGCCCCGGCGCCGCCTGGAGCAGAAGCGCAATCTCCTCCACGCTCAGCACCGCCGGCAGCCGGCGCGACTGGCGCACCACCGTGAGCCGCCGGGCAAGCTCCGGCCGGTCGAGCGTCACCGTGAAGAAGAAGCGCAAGGCGGAGACCGCACTGTTGATGCTCGGCGGCTGCATGCCGCTCTGCGTCTGTTGCAGCTGGAAGCGGCGCAAATCCTCCGCCGTCGCCGTATCGGGAGGCCGGCGGATGAAGGCCGCCAACGCCCGCACCTCGCGAATGTAGTTGTTGCGCGTCTCCTCGGTGAAGCCGCGCACCGTCATGTCTTCGATCATACGTGCACGCAGCGCGCTGACCGGCCGGGCGGAATGGGAGGTCATCGGGGGTTCCTCTCGAGCTGAAGGTTGCTAGACCTTCAATGCTCGGGATCGGGTGCCACGATCGTCACCCCTTACCGCTTATCCACTCACTACCACCGCCCAAAAACACACCGACCACGACAGGCGAAAATCCCGCGAGAGCGGGTTCGTTCCTTGCCCCAAATGCGACCTTTGAGGTCGCACTATGGGACCGCCGGATCGCGTCATTCGATCACGTCATCCGCGCGCTGGAGCAACGATTGCGGCACCGAGACGCCAAGCGCTCGCGCATTCTTAAGGCTCACCACCAGTTCGAATGTCGTCGGCTGCTGCACCGGCAAACTCTCCGGCTTTTTGCCTTGCAACAGTTTGGCAATCTGACTGGCGGAGAGCGCGTAAAGATCGGGGATCGTAATCCCATAACTCGCAAGGCAGCCGGCTTCGATGACGCTCTGGCGGAACTGGCAGACCGTTCGCATAGCAGTCAGCATTGAAGACGCAACGACGTTGATTCCCTCCACCCCCGCCTCCTGGAGCATGTGAAAGGCACGATCGAGGTCATCAGGTCCATGGACATCGGCGTTAGCTACCTCGACGCCGAGTCGGCGGGCGATTTCCGCCATCGCCAACGGGCGAACGGGGCCGCTAGTTGTTGGGTCATTGAGGATGCCGAAGCGTTTCGCGTCCGGTAGGAGTTCCTTGAGCACCTGAAGCTTTTTTGCATCGAGTTCGGTCGCGAGGATGCTGACGCCGGTTAGATTGCTGCCTGGCTTTGACAAGCTAGCCGCCAGACCAGAATTCGACGAGATCATCGGCGACGCAAACGATAGGAAGCGTCTCTGTGGCCGCTTGTGCTGCCTTCCCGGCCGGTTCGCCGAAGGCCAGCAAGACGGTCGCCCCGCTCTCTACCAGTTCTTTGGCCAGGGCCGGAAGGCGTTCGATCTTGCCTTCGGCCAGCCGCATATCAACGCGAATGTTCTTGCCGTCTACCAGGCCGTACTTCGCCAGCGAGGCCCGTAACAGTGCTAGTCCGGGGCTGTCCGGCCCTGGCATCTGGTTAAGATTGCGTTGTTGCCGGGCTCAACCACCCGAGCACCGGTACGGTTCGCTCCTGTCCTAGCGCCGCACAGGGCAACAGTGGCAACCCTAGGCCAACCGCAAGCAGACGGCGCCGCTGCATTAGGCATCCCTCTCCCCAAGGTCCGGTCGCTGTCACTCCGGCAGTATGAGACGAAACTGCACCACGCAGGAGTCCCCCAGCATTGCCCGCTCGGAACTGCCCATCTTGCAGCGCAGTGAATGAGTAGCGGAGTTGACTGCTTCAACCCGGCGATGGTCGCCATCTCGGTGGATATGCGTCTGGCGCTAGGATGGCGGTCAGGGTCGAAGCCCGGCCGACTTCGTTGGCTCGGCGACCGGCCGCTCTCGGCGCATCTTTCTCGTTGCCGCATGTTCCGGCGGAGGTCGCCTTACTGAACGCAGAGCGGGCGTTCAGCCTTGGCGGTGGGAACTGGTCCTCGTGCCCCACTTGCGACGTCCGCCGCACCGCCGGAAGGGACGCGAGGCAAGTCCCGGAGGTGACCGAGAAAAAGCGGGCGCTACAGACTTGCGTGAGTGGTTGGCACTTTGCGGTGCGTTCCCGCCGCGAACACCTCGAAGAGGCGGCGCCGATGCCCGGCACAAAGGGCGAAATCATCGGCTTCGGTTGAACCCGCCCCCAGGGCGGACTTAAGCTGTCCGTGCGTTTCGTTAGGCCGCCCATGACCGTCGCCAAGTTCTTCGCCCGTGAGACACCCTGGTTCGTCATTGGCTCGATCATGCTCTTCGCCATTGGCATCTTTATCGGCATCGTCTTTACAACCGCATCAGACGACAAATCCCGCGCCCTCTGCGACGAGGCCGTCCACCAAGTCCTCACCACTAAGGACCCGGTCGAACTCCGGCGAAACATCTTCCTGGTGCAGTATCTCGACTGCAGCATCCGCCGAGGGCTCTGACAGGAACCGGAATCACGCTTAGGTTAGCCACAGCGACGCATGCGCTTTTAAACATTCCTGGTCATCCGCGGTCCTCCTTCGCGAGCAAAAACCACGGCCTCAGGCTCGACCACTTGGCGCAATCGCGGGGTCCATCCCCCGCTTTGAGGGGCGGTAGTTCCCCAAGCTGATCGCGTTGCAGTCAGTCGTTGTTCTGCAATCGCAGGGGACGCCCATGTCCACCTTTACTGCACTCGATGTATCGCAAAAAGCCACGGCCGTTTGTCGTCGACAGTAGTATCGCTCAGCGGTCGAAGGGCGCGACAGCCTAGAAGGCGGGATACCATGCCGGCATGATCGGGATCGCCGATCGCAATGCTGGTTGCGACGCAGTCCCGGAACAGGTGCGTTTGATTGGTCGGCCCAAGCCCTCGTGAGTGCGGGCGGTATTTCGCAAATAAGCCCCGTTCCCAGTCATAGGCCGGCCATTGGCGGAGACCATAATGCGCCGTCAATGCGGTCCGTCAAAACTACAGCCTTGTGCAAGAACGCCCCGATGCGGCGCAATGAGCGGACCGCGTCCGCATCATGCGTGGCCTCCGCCGCATCGGTCGTGGCGGTGACGCCCGCTTTCTCGGCGAGCCTCTAATGCGGCCGGCTGGCGGTCGCAGCCGCGGACCGCGAAGCCGGCACGCATCAACGATGTTGCCATGCCGAGCCCCATCGAGCCGAGCCCGATAACGGCGACCTTGCGCTGGTTTCTGGCGGCATCACTCATAGGTTGGCTCCGGTGGGTGGGAAGGGGGCTAGCCGCGCTCGATCGCGCTCCTGCAAGATGCGATGCCACGGCCCGGCCTTCCGTTTGTTCACTTCAACGACACCCGCTGCGACAGCATTGCCGAACTGCGTTCCATTATCCTCAAGGCCCGCCGGCTCGCCGACGATGTTGCCGAAAGAGAGCGTGCAACCGCTGCGGCTAAGAACTGGCTACTCGCCCAGGTCGAGAAAAGCCGAGCCAAGACCGAGGCGGATATCAGAGAAACGGCACCGGGCGAGCCGTTACGGCCCGAACGCCTTGCCGCCTAGCATTGGCGTTCGGTCAGAGGTCGACGGGACACAACCGGGACACTAATTTCAGCGTCCTTACATATGTAACTGATATATTTGGCGTCCCCAAGGGGATTCGAACCCCTGTTACCGCCGTGAAAGAGCGGTGGCAAGGCGCTCGGCATCGGTCATTCGAGATACCCGAGCGACGCGACTTTGGCGGCGTCTTCCTCGCTCATAATTTGGCGTCCAGGCTCAAGGTATCGGGCTTTCCCGTGAACCCAGACCCGTTCGCGCACAACCACAACGAGCTCCCCCGGACGAGGATGCAGATCGTCTTCGGCGTCAGCGGGCGCGGGAGACGGGTTAATGGGCCAGGCGCCACCGAAGAACTCACGGCTCATTCCCCGCAGATAGCGAATGGTTTTGATCGAGCGACTGTCATGGGCCCGCCAACATGCAAGACTGAGCGCGAGGATCAAGTCATCATGAGAACCCGCTCGCGCGCCAAAGCGCCAGGCGCCGGTGTCGGTGTGGTTGCCATGGAACGCCTGAAATTCGGCACCGAGAACCTTGGCTTCGGCAAGGTCCTCGGCGATATGCAGGCGGTCGGCGTTTAACAGCGTCAAGACGCTGGAGACCAGCGTCACCTTCGGCACCGACCAGAAACCGGGTTCGGTTTCAACCGCCACTGCATTCCCGCCAGTGATCGTCACGCCGGTGTGGGCGATGCCGCGCTCGACAAACAAGTCCGAAACCGGGCGGCCGACACCGGTGAAATCGACGACCACCTCGCAGCGGCTCCGCAGCAACGGCCGCGCCAACAGGTTGACAACCGCAGAAACGATTGCGGGGTAGCGCGTGCGCAGCGGTAGCCGCTCCAGATGGATCACCTGGTGCACGGGCATCTCGCGGTCAGTAAGGACGCGCGTAACAGCGACTGCGGTTGGGTCGATGGCCTGACCGGGGTCAACACCGATGAAGAAGCGATCCGTGGCGGAAAATTCGGTTAGCTGCATATTGGAAACAGTGTCGGCACGTCAGAGCGCATCGCCCGCTCGATCAGCTCGGTTGCGAACACCTGCATCCCGTCGTCGTGGAACTCGCAAAGGTATTCCTGGCCGAACAGCAGCGGCCCGAGGGCCTCACGCTCCTGCTGGAGAAACTCGGCGTCGATACGCGGGCAGTCGGGGCTCTTGATCGAGATCCGCTGCCAGCCGACGCCGCGGAGCCACGCCTCATAGAACCAGCCGCGTTTGCCAGCCGGGGTGGTCAGGGCGAACAGGGAGCCATTGGAGACGGCGAGCATCGGCCTGGTGGCGGCCAGCAAGGCGTCTTCGACACGCGCGGCCTCATCGATGACGATCAGGTCTACACTGGCGAGACCGCGCACGGTCTTCTCCGACCCCGGCAGGCTGATGATGCGGGAGCCGTTCTCCAGTTCGAGGCGGGTGAGGGTCTCGTAAACAGCCGCCGGGCGACCCGGCAGGCGCTGCCACATGGCGTGAAAGGTCCGATACAGCTCGACCGATTGGCGCAGGCTCGGGCTGATCAGCACGATCGTCGCCGGTGCCTGATAGAGCGCGGCATGAAGGGCGCAGACCGCCGCGGCGGTCGACTTGCCGACCTGACGTCCGCAACAGCAGAGCAGCCGCTTGGGCGGATCGTCGATAAGGCGCGCCTGCCACGCGTCGAGTCGGTCGAGGCCAACGTCACGCGCAATCAGTGTCGGGTCGAGGGCACGGGCGACATCAAGGGCGAACCCGACGGGCATCAGGGCGTGCCTACCGGCCCACCGCGGCCATTGGGCGGCGGCTGAGGCAGGGGAACGGCGGTGGCGGGTGTCATAGGCGGCTGATCGATCACCGCACCAGGCGGGCCGCGCTGGGCGTCACGGTGCGGGTTGAGTATCTGCTTGGACGCCTCCTCTTCGATGCGGTGCAACGCCTCAGCCACGGCACGACGGGCTTCGGGGAAGGGCCGCAGGGCCAAGGTCAGTGCCTGCCGCAGCCGCAGATAGTCCTCGCTAAGCGTGATATTGACGCTAGTCGAGACGTGGTGCTGCCCAAAGAGTCCGACATAGCGCCCAACGAGTTCGATGTTTTTGTGGATGACGTTTGACAGATAGGCGACCTGGTTAGCCGCACCCTGCTCCATGCATTGATCCTGGCAGATCAGCAGACGGGCGCGCTGGTGCGCCAGGTTGCCAAGGATGCCTTCCAACTCCTCGATGCGCAGCCGGTCGAGATCGGCTTCCTTGGGCTTGAGTGTCGCCGCGACGATCGCTGCCTTGAGCTGCTGCGGCATGCGGTGGCGATGACGGTGGATCGCCTCCGTGCTGTAGCCGTAGCGCCGACCGATCTGCGCCATCGGAATGCCCATAGCGAGCGCGCGCTCGATTAAGGGCTTATTTGGGTCCTTCTCGATCGGCGAACGAGGTGGCTTCTTCCGTACCGGCATGGCCAAAAAGCATAGCCGCAAAAGCGCCCCGGCGGCTATCGATCAGATGGTTGTTGGGGCGGTGGTATGGTTTTTCCCAGCAAATCTGCCAAAAACCGCACAGAGCCTCGGCGCGCCGGGGAGGGGATTTCCGCCCGGCGTCGCTGACCGAGTTTCACGCTTTGCTATAAAAAGTTAGCTCGCTCTCTTTGTTCTGTCTGCTGCGGTGGCTCACTCGTCTTGGATGCTTCCATCTTCTCTACCGTGGCTCGCTCCATAGTATCGCCCCAGGTGTCGCACAGGTGTCTAACAAGGCGGTGACACCTGGGGGTCGCCGAAAGCCGCAGAAACCCTCGCCTTTTCGAAATGACCCTCCCAGGTGTCATCAGGTGCCACAGGTGTCATGCCGTCCGATAAATACCTCTAAAACCTATAATAGAACTATAATTCTAAAGAATAAAACATAAACATATATATCTATATTATTGATGTTATTAGATTATCATCTCAACCTTCAGTGCGTTGTTAGATGCTGCTGCGCGCGCGTAAGTTTCATAAACGCCGCCGCGCCGCCGTGCGCCTTTAGAGGTCGCCCCGCTTGATTACCCGGCGGCGCGATGAAGCGGCACGACCTCGCCCTCTCCCGGCGACACGGCACTGCAATAGACCGCCCAGGCCTCCATCAGCTGTCGCCGCTTCGCCATCAGATCGCTGCGCCGGTAGGCGCGTTCGACCTCGCTGCCGACCTGGTGCGCCAGCGCCATCTCGACGATATCCGACGGGAAGCTCGTGCGATCCGCCGCCCAATCGCGAAACGTCGAGCGAAACCCATGCACGGTCACGTCATCCCACTTCATCCGTTCCAGCACCTGCTGCAACGCGCCTGGACTGACCGGACGGTTGAGCTGAGCACCCGGAAAGACAAAGGCGCCGACCCGCACCTTGGCCATCGCGGTCAGCACCGCCAGCGCCGCATCGCTAAGCGGCACGCGGTGTTCGCGGTGCCCCTTCATCCGCACCGCCGGCACCGTCCACACCCGTTCGGCCAGATCGCCAAGCTCGTCCCAGCGCATGCCGATCACCTCAGCCGTGCGCGCCGCGGTCAGGATGGCGAATTCGAGCGCTTGGGCATCAATCCCCGGTTGCTGACGCAGCGCCGTCACAAAGCCCCCGATCTCCGGGTAGGGCAGCGCCGCATGATGCTCGACCGACTTCACTTTGCTCTTCTTGGGCAACAGGTTTTCGAGATGGCCCTTCCACCGCGCCGGGTTCTCGCCCTGCCGATAGCCGCGTGTCTTCGCCCAGTTGAGGATGGCCTCGATCCGCCCGCGCAGGCGTGAAGCCGTCTCGGTCTTCACCGCCCATAGCGGTTCGAGCACCTTCATCACCAGGGTCGTGTCGATCGCCGCCACCGGCAGATCGCCCAACACCGGGAAGGCATAATCCGCCAGCGACTGCCGCCATTGCTGCTCGCTCTTAGCGTTGCGCCAGCCCGCGCGGTGGGTCGCAACAAGCTCCTCGGCGCATTGCCCAAAGCTCATCGCCCGCGCCGCGGTGAGTCTGGCCGCCGTGCGCCCGGCGCGTTTCTCGTCGATCGGATCGATCCCGCTATAGCGCGCCCGGCGGCAGTCGAGCGCCTTCTGCCGGGCCATCACCAGGCTGATCGTATGCGTCGGGCCGAGACCGTGGTCGCGCAGCCGCCCGCCCGTCCGATAGCGAAAAATCCACGATCGGGTGCCCGCCGGCGAGACATTGAGATAGAGCCCGCCGCCGTCGGCGTATCGCCCCGGTGGGAGCTTGTTGATCTGCGGCGCCCGCAGGCGACCCAAATGCCGTACCGCCATCCCTAACCGCTAACCATACCTCAACACTTGCAGTATGGTGCAGTTAGGTGCAGCTATCAACCCCGATCCGGGACTGAATTTCAATTAAATTACAAGGCTCTTTGCAGTTTGGTGCAGTGTCATGTCGCGTGTGTGTGGGGACGGTGCGTCCCCGCGGCGGCACCGGGATCAGAACCGCGGCCAACAACAGACAGCCGGTGACGAGAAAGAGAGTGGTTTCGCTCATGCTCGCGGTCGCCTTGTACTCCACGCCGGCGGAAGTGTGTGGCGATCGGCGTTAAAGACTGGTGAAGCGCCGGCGGAATCGCCTACTCCCCAGGCTGCGTCGGCACCAGCGCAATGACCGCCAAATCGCGAGCTGGCGGGTCGCCGGCGACGCGCAGCGGGCGCCGCTGGGTCTCGATCGGCCGCAACTCGGCAAGCGGTTCTTGCGTGCCCTCCAACTCCAGCTCGGTGAAGCGCCGGGCCTGCGGCAGCACGCGGCTTTCGAGACTGCCGATCAGGTCGTTGTAGCGTTTGACGGCGCTGTCGAGACCCGCGCCCATGCCCGCGACATGCGTTCCCATCGTCGCCAGGCGGCGATAGAGCTCGCGGCCCAGTTCGCCGATATGGCGGGCATTCTCGGCGATCTTCTCCTGCCGCCAGCCGATCGCGATCGCCTTGGCCAGCGCGATCAGCGTCGTCGGCGTGACGATCAGCACCTTGCTGGCGATCGCATCCTCGAACAGCGCCGGGTCGCGCTCGATCGCCGCGGCATAGAAATTCTCGCCGGGGATGAACATCGCGACAAAATCCGGCGTGCAGGGCAGCGCATCCCAATATTGCTTGCCGGCAAGCAGCCGCATATGCGTCCGCAGCTGCCGCGCATGGGTCGCGAGATGCGCCTCGCGGGTCTCGTCGTCGGCCGCCTCGACTGCGTCGAGATAGGCGGCCATCGAGGTCTTGGCATCGACGACGATGCGGCGCTCGCCGGGCAGGCGGATGATCACGTCGGGGCGCAGCCGGCTGTCCTCGGCGCCAAGCGTCTGCTCGGGCAGAAAGTCGATATGAGCCGACATGCCCGACAGCTCCATGACATTGTGCAGCTGGTGCTCGCCCCAGCGCCCGCGGGTCTTCGGCGCTGCCTGCAGCGCGTTGACCAGCTTGCGGGTCTGCGCGCTGGCGTCGGCCTGCATCTGGACCAGCGCCTTCATCTCCTCCGACAGCCCGCCATAGGCCCTGGCGCGCGCGGTTTCGATCTCGCCGAGGCCCTTTTTGTACTCTTCGAGATGCAGGCTGAGCGGGGCGAGCAGCGCGGCGATCTCCTTCTGCCGCGCTTCGAGCGTCGCCGCCGCCCCCTCGCGATGCTTGGCGAAGACCTCGTTGGCGAGGTTGAGGAACGACGCCTGGTTGTCCTTCAGCGCCGCCCCGGCCAGCGTCTGCATCTTGCTTTCGATTTCGCCGCGCATCGCGGTCAGCGCCGCGATCTCGCGCTCATGCCCTTCGCAACGCAGCGCCTCCGCGGCTGTGGCAGCGGCTCGCTCCACTGCCAGCTCGCGCCCGCGCAGCCACCATGCTCCGGCAGCGCCAACCGCCAGCCCTACCAACAACAGCAGCGCGGTGATCAACGGTTCCATCATGCCCCCAAGGATGGAAATTTATGCGCACGCGTATACAAGATTTTGTGGCTGCGCACAAATTCCGGCGCCTTGGCCGGGCTTGACCCGGCCATCCACGAATAAGCCGAAACTATTCGTGGACCCGCCGGTCAAGCCCGCGGGAGGCGAATCATGCAAGTGCTTTTGTCTGCGCGGATGGCGACCTATACCGCCCGCACCAGCACATGGCGCTTGCGGCCAGCGCTGAGCTTGACGTGACCGCCCGCGTCGAAATCTCCCAGCGACACCGACTGTGTCTCGCTTTTGATGACGGCATCGTTGAGCCGGGCGCCGCCGCCTTTGATCAGCCGCCTCGCCTCGCCGTTCGACGCCGCCAAGCCGGCGCGAACGAACAGTTCGAACACCGGCAAACCGCGCTCCAGCGCATCGTGCTCGACCATGACCTGCGGCAGGCCTTCAGCGCCCTCGCCGTCGCCAAACACGGCGGACGCGGTTTTGGCGGCTTCCTCGGCGGCCGTGCGGCCATGGCAGAGCGCGGTGACCTCGGTTGCGAGAACGATCTTCGCCGCGTTGATCTCGCTGTCGCGCAACTGTTCCAGCCGGGCGATTTCGTCGAGCGGCAATTCGGTAAACAGCCGCAAGAAGCGGCCGACATCGGCGTCCTCGGTGTTGCGCCAGTATTGCCAATACTCGTAGGGGTTGAGCTTCTCGGCGTTGAGCCAGATCGCGCCGCCGACGCTCTTGCCCATCTTGGCGCCGGACGTCGTCGTCATCAGCGGCGTCGTCAGCCCGAACAGCGTCTTGTTGACGACGCGCCGGCCGAGATCGACGCCGGCGACAATGTTGCCCCACTGGTCCGAGCCGCCCATCTGCAATGCGCAATCATGGCGCCGCGCCAGCTCGACAAAATCGTAGGCCTGGAGGATCGCATAGTTGAATTCGAGAAAGCTCATCGGCTGCTCGCGTTCGAGCCGCAGCTTGACGCTGTCCTGGGTCAGCATGCGGTTGACCGAGAAATGCCGGCCGATATCGCGCAGCATCGGAATGTATTTCAGCTCGTCGAGCCAGTCGGCGTTGTTGACCATCACCGCATCGGTCGGTCCGTCGCCGAAGCTGAGGAACTTGGCGAACACCTGGCGGATGCCGGCCATGTTGCGCGCGATGTCGGCGTCGGAGAGCAGCGGCCGCGCCTCGTCCTTGCCCGAAGGGTCGCCGATCCGCGTCGTGCCGCCGCCCATCAGCACGACGGGCTTGTGCCCCGCGCGCTGAAACAGGCGCAGCAGCATGATTCCCAACAGGCTGCCGATGTGCAGACTGTCGGCGGTGCAGTCATAGCCGATATAGGCGGTGACGCCGCCGCTGGTCAGGCGCGCATCAAGAGCCGCCTCGTCGGTGCATTGGTGCAGATAGCCGCGCTCGCGCGCCGCGGTGAGAAAGGGTGATCGGGTCGACATGGCGGCTTCATCTAGCACAAATTTGGCCGGGAATCTCGTCAGGGCGCTGGGGCTGATGAGCGGCACCTCGCTCGACGGCATCGATGTCGCGGCGATCGAGAGCGACGGCGAAAGCCGCGTGATCACTGGGCCGGCGTTGACCGTTGCGTACCCGGCGGATTTCCGCGAGCGGCTGCGCGGGGTGCTGGGCGGGGTCGGTGCGGTGGAGGCGGTCGCCGAGGAACTGACCCGGCTGCACGCCGCCGCCGTTGCGGCCTTCCGCGCGCGCCATCCGGAGACCCGCTTCGACCTGATCGGCTTTCACGGCCACACGATCCTGCATACGCCGGCGCAGCGCCGCACCTGGCAGATCGGCGATGGCGCGCTGCTGGCGCTGCTGGCCGGCTGCGATGTGGTTTGCGACTTCCGCAGCGCCGACGTTGCCGCCGGCGGCGAGGGCGCGCCGTTCGCGCCGCTCTATCACGCCGCACTCGCCGCGAGCATCGCGAAGCCGCTGGCGGTGCTCAATCTCGGCGGCGTCGGCAACGTGACCTGGATCGGCCCAGGGGAGCTGACCGGGGGCGAGATCCTTGCCTTCGATACCGGTCCGGGCAACGCGATGCTCGATGACTGGGTGTGCCGTCATACCGGGCAGGCGGCCGATTTCGGCGGTGCTCTCGCTGCCGCCGGCAGCGTCTCGGATCGCCATGTGGCGGCGTTTCTCGCGGCGCCGTATTTTGCCCGCAAGCCGCCGAAATCGCTCGACCGCGACGATTTTGCGGCGTTCATGCCGGAGGGCTTGGGCGCCGCCGATGGCGCCGCGACGCTGACCGCGATGACCGCCGCCGCGATCGCTGCCGCCCGCGCGCATTTCCCGCAAGCGGCGCGCGAGTTCCTGGTGACCGGCGGCGGCCGCCACAATCCGGCGATCATGGCGGCGCTGGCGCAACGGCTCCAGGTGCCGGTGCGCCCGGTCGAGGCGGTCGGCTGGGATGGCGACGCGCTGGAGGCGCAGGCCTTCGCCTATCTCGCGATCCGCTCGCTGCGCGGCCTGCCACTGAGCCTGCCCAGCACCACCGGCGCACCCAGGCCGACCTGCGGCGGCAAGTTGCTCAAGGGCGGATAAACCGCATTGCGTCCTTCGAGACAGCCGCTTCGCGGCTTCCCCAGGATGACGATTTTCTTGGGACTACTCACAAACCACCGTCGTCCTGAGAGCCTGACTCGAAATCATCTACGTCATTCCGGGGCGGCCGGCAGGGCCGAACCCGGAACCCATGACCACGGTCTGTTCCGACGTGATTACGGCGTCGGAACGCGCTTTTCTGAGGTCCGTGTTCATAGGTTCCGGGTTCATCGCTGCGCGATGCCCCGGAATGACCAGAAAAAAGCACTCAGATGACGCCACAAACGCATTTCAAGTCAGGCTCTGAGGAGTGCCGCCAGGCACGTCTCGAAGGACGTAACGGCGGTTGGGCGGCTTCACTTCACCACGATCGTCCCGACCATGTGCCGGTGCAGCGAGCAGAAATATTTGTACGTGCCGGGCTTGTCGAAGGTGAACGAGAATTTGTCGTCGGTGTCGAGCGCCGGCGACTTGAACGTTGCGCCGCCATCGGCGCTCAGCACCGTGTGGGGTTCCTCGTCCTTGTTGACCCAGGTCACCTTGGTGCCCGGCGCTATGGTCAGCAAGGGGGGCTGGAATTCGAAATTGCTGATCGTCACGGCGCCGGGCTCCGCCGCCGCGACCTGCGGCGCGGGGGCGGGATCGGCGGCGTAGGCAGGCGCGCTCAGGGCGAGCGCCACCGCCGCGGCGAGCGGCAGCGCCCGCCGTTTCCAGGAAGTCATGGTGGTTCCTCCGGTTAGGCGAGCGTCGCGTCGGAGAGTTTCAGACCGGTCGCCGGCGCGTAGGCGATCTCGCGCAGCCCCAGCAGCGACTTGAGCTTATCGGCCGGCACCTTCATCGGCCCGGGGTTGGGCGCGGCGCCCGCCGCCGGCTGCGGGAAGGCGGTCGACATCGCGGTCTGGAAGGTCATCTTGCCCTCGACCTTCTGCACGACCTGATGAATGTGGCCGTTGAGCACGGTTACCGAGCCGAACGGCTTCAAGAGGGCCATGGCCGGCTCGGCATCGGCGGTGGTCCAGCCCCATTGCGGGTAGACCGGCCAGAGCGGGATATGCGCCATGACGACGATCGGCGTGCTGGCGCTCTTGCCCTTGAGGTCCTTTTCCAGCCAGTCGATCTGCTCCTTGCCGAGCGTCCCGCCGGAGGCCGGGCCAAAGCCGATTACGTTCATCAGCCCGACAAAGTGGACGCCGCCCTGGTCGAAGCTGTACCAGCCGCCGGGCGCGGCACCCTTGGCGCCAAAGCGGTCGAAATACATCTTGCCGTCATCGCCGATCACGTCGTGCTCGCCGGGGATGAAGTGCGTGTCGAGTTTGGCGCTCTTGATCAGCTGCTCAGCGGTGTCGAACTCGGCCGGCTTTGAGAGATGGGTGACGTCGCCGGTATGGATCATCATCGCCGGCTTGTTGGGCAGCGCGGCGATCTTGTCGAGCGCGGCCTGCAGCGTCGCGTTTGGGTCCGGGTTGGCCTCGGCCTTGAAGCCCATATGGGTGTCGCTGATCTGCACGAAACTAAAGCCGGCAGGCTCCGCCGCCAGCGCCGCCTCGCCGAGATTGAGGCTGCGCGGCACGCCGCCGGCCATCGTCCAGACAATGCCGGTGCCGGCCCAGGCCAGGCATTTCATCATGTCGCGTCGCGTGTTCATCGCTTTGCCGCTCCCTCGGAGTCAGGTGTCGGCGATGGAGACTGGCGCGGCCGGTGATTTATTCGGGCGATTATTCGTGACGGCGAAAAATTTCCGGAGCAGAGAATAAAATCCGGCGCGGCGCGATCGAAGGAATGGCGGCAATCGCCTGGGTTCGCGGCCGAGCTCGTGAGGAGACGTGCCAAACGCATCGGGTGAGGGTTCGTTCGAGCGGGTGGTGCTGCCGCATCTCGACGCCGCCTACAACCTCGCGCGCTGGCTGGTGCGCGACCGCGAGGCGGCGGAAGATGTGCTGCAGGAGGCGATGGTGCGCGCGTTGACCTATTTTGCGAGCTTCAAGGGGGTCAATGCGCGAGCCTGGCTGCTGCAGATCGTGCGCAACACCGCTTATGCCTCGCGGGCAGTCAACCGCGGCGCCGAGACCGTGCCGCTCGCCGAGGAAAGCGATGCGCCGGCCGCGGTGGAGCTGGTGGCGGCCGACGACAATCCGGAGACGGCCTTGCTGCGCGCCCGGGAGAGCCGGCAGGTCCGCGCGTTGATCGCCGCGCTGCCGGTCGAATTGCGCGAGACGCTCGTGCTGCGCGAATTCGAGGAATTTTCATACAAAGAGATCGCCGAGGCGACGCAGACCCCGATCGGCACGGTGATGTCGCGGTTGTGGCGGGCGCGGCAATTGCTGGCCCAGGCCGCGGCGGCGGAGGGCCTGCCATGAGCGAGCACCGGTCAAGCGAAATTGGGCCCGGCTGCGACAAAGTCCTGCTGGTCCAGGCCGAGCTCGACGGCGAGCTCGACGCCGCGCAGGCGGCGGCGCTGGAGGCGCACCGCGCCGGCTGCGCGATCTGCCAGGCGGCGCAGGGCGAACTGCTGCGGACGCGGGCGCTGCTGCGCGCCGAGCTCTACGAGACGACGCCCGATGAGGTGCGCGCCCGCGTCATGGCGCGATTGCGCCAGGCGACGCCGGCTCAGGCGGACGCGCCGCGCCGTGACCAGCGTTGGAGCTGGGCCTGGCTGCGCGGCCCAAGCCTCGGCTTCGGGCTGGGCGCGGCCTGCGCGGCGGCAATCGCCTTGCTGGTGGTGCTGCCGGGGCGCGACGACCTGGCCGAGGCGATCGTCGCCGGCCATATCCGCGCGCTGCAGCCCGGCCATCTCGAAGACGTCGCCTCGACCGATCAGCACACCGTGAAGCCGTGGTTTGACGGGCGGATCGATTTCGCCCCGCCGGTGCGCGACTTCGCGGCGCAAGGCTTTCCGCTGCACGGCGGCCGGCTCGATTATCTCGACGGCCGGCCGGTGGCGGCGCTCGTCTACCAACGCGACAAGCACATCATCAACCTGTTCGTCTGGCCGGCGGGCGGTGCCGGGCCGCACCTCGCCGGCGACCGGACCGTCCAAGGCTACAACATCGTCCACTGGACCGCCGGCGAGATGAATTTCTGGGCCGTCTCCGACGTCGAACGCAACCAGCTCGACGATTTCGCCGCGTTGTGGAAGCGAGCGCCGTAACGGTCCTTGTCTTAGGTTGGACCCGGCATCCACCGGCACGACAAGGCGTGGTGCTTTGTTAACCAGCTTGGCGCATCTTTGTCCGGCCATAGTGCATGGGGGAGGCCATGACAAAAGCCGCGGCCGGCATCGGACTTGCGATTGCGCTCATTGCGCTGTCCGGCTGCGTGCCGCCGCCCGCCCCGATGGTTGCTGAGGCGCCGCCTCCGCCGGTCCCCGCCGCGCCGGTGGCGCTCGTCCCGGAGCTGCCGCCCCTGCCGCGGGTGCATCATCGCGTCGCCGCGTCGCACCCGGCGATCCACCCCCATGTCGTGCACCATCACTCGACGCACCGCTACGCGTTCCGCACCCGCACGTTGCCGGGTTCACCCCATTGTGGAAGCATCGAACGCCCGTGCAATGTCGAGCATGTGACGGTGCCGGTGCAGTAGCTAAGACAGCCAGCCGTCGCGCAGCATGGTATCGAGCACGGATTCGGCGGTGCGGGTGAGCTGGTCATCGACGCCGCGGGTGCGGCGGAGCGCCTCGACCAGTTGATCCTGCAAAGCGACGGCCTCGTCGTGCTCGCCGCATTGCCAGAGCAGCGCCGCGAGATTGCCGCGCGCGGTCAGCGTGTCGCCGTCATCCTCGCCGAATATCCGGACGAGTGTGGCGATGGTCTCGTCCAGCATCGCGCGTGCCGCGAAGGCATCGCCCGCAGCGGCAACGGTGCCGGCGAGGTTGTTGACCGCGCGCAGCGTGTCGCGGCCCTCATCGCCGTACAGCGCACGCATCCCGGCCACGACCTGTTCCTGCCGGCGGCGGGCGCCGGCGAGATCGCCTTGCTGGCCGAGCGTCACCGCCAGCTTGCCGAGCGCCTTCAACGTGTCGGGATGCGCCTTGCCGTAGAGCGCCGTGCGTCCGGCGACGACCGCCTCCTCCAGCCCGCGGGCACGGGCGAGCCGCCCGTCCGCCCACAGCAGCTCGGCAAGGTCGAGCATCGCCGTCAGCGTCTCCGGGTGGCCCTCGCCGAGCGATCCCTGCCGCGCGGCGACAAGGGTTTCGAGTTCCGCGACCGACGGCATCAGCGCGGCGGCACGTCGCCCCACACGACATAGCGGCGGCGCGGTCGCAGCTCCTCACCCTCGACGCTGGCGCGTTCGTTCTGCGCCATGATCACGTCGGCAAGCGGGTCGCCGCCGACCGCAACGAGCCCCTTGGCGCGGAACAGCGCCTCGATGTCTTCCTGGGGCTTACCCATCAGGAACGGCAGCCGGTCGCTGATCGGTGCGTATTCAGCGCTACGCCGCGCGCTGTAGGCCTGTTCCTCCCCCGGCACGACGAGCGAATGCCCGTCGATCACCGCCACCCGTCCGCCGGGCCGCAGCACGCGGATCCATTCTTCGATCGCCGCCTCGGGGTGCGGCAGGGTCCACAGCACGTGGCGGGTCATCACCAAGTCGAAACTGCCGGCGGCGAACGGCAGGTTCTCGGCATCCGCCTCCTCGAAGTGGACCGCCGTGCCGGCGGCCGCCGCTTTCTCCTTGGCCAGCGCCAGCATCTCCGGGGCGAAATCGATGCCGGTTACCTGGTGTCCGCGCGCCGCCAGCTCCAGCGACAGAAACCCGGTGCCGCAGCCGATATCGAGCGCCACCAGCGCTTGCCGGCCGCCGAGCGCCAGTCCGAACACCCGGTCCCAGGCGGCACGTTCGGCGGGTGTGCGGATGCTGTGGCCGAAATCGGCATCGAAATGCGCCGCCCGCTTGCCCCAATGCGCCGCGACGTTCTGCTTGACGATATCGGCAGCCGGCATCGCGTCCTCCTATCTGAGCCCTACCACTTCCGCCAGGGCGTCGAGCTGCTCGACGTAGTTGGAGACCGGATTGAGCATCAAGTGGTTGGCGCCCATCGCGACGACTTCCTCCAGCCGCTCGCGCACCTGCTCCGGGGTGCCGTGGATGCCCGACGCGTCGGTGCCGGGCGGGTTGTGGTAGACGCCGCTGAACCAGCGGTCGAGCAGCCGTCGCGCCGTCGCCGGGTTCTCGTCGACCATCATGAAGATGCGTTTCGAGATCGGGAAAGTCGCCGGATCGCGGCCGCGTTTCTCCAGCGCTTCCTTGAGGATCGGCACCGATTCCTCGAACTGCTTGATGCTCGACCCGCCCGAGCCCATCCAGCCATCGGCAAGCTCGGCGGTGCGCCGCATGGCGTTGGGGTGGCCGACGCCCATCCACAGTGGCAGATGCGGCCGCTGCACCGGCTTGGGCTGCATCATCTCGTCATCGATATTGTAGAAGCGGCCGTGAAACGTGGTCTTTTCCTGCGTCCACAGCGCCTTGATCAGCGCGACCTCCTCGCGGAAGCGGGCGACCTTGCCTTCTTGCGGCACCTCGAACTGCCGGTAATGGTGGTCGCGCCCGAGCCCGACACCGAGGATCGCCCGCCCGCCGCTGATGTAGTCGAGCGTCGCCCATTGATGCGCGACGAGCAACGGACTGTGGATCGCCAGCACCACCACCGAGGCCCCCACCCGGATCGTCGAGGTGACCGAGGCGGCATAGGTGAGCAGTGGTACGGGGTCGAACGAGGAGACCTCGTCCAGCGTGTTCTCGGTGACCCACAGGTCGCGAAAGCCGAGCGCCTCGGCGCGCTGCGCCACGGTCTTGATGGTCGGCATGTCGATCCGGTCGGGCGAGCGATGCGGCAGCGACATGCCGAACGCGATTTTGTCTTTGAGCGCCATGGGCCGCACCTTCGGCTGACGGAGGGATCGCGCCTAGATTGGCCCGTTCGTCTCTGCGAAGGCAAGCGACCCGGTAGCCCGCGACCCGCGCGACAACGCTCCTACGGGCAGGTCCCGGTGACCATCGAGGGGATGCCGCCTTGCGGATTGGCGGCGCCGCAACCCGGTGTCGCAGCGATGTTGTGGTGCGCCGTACCGGCCAGATCGTCGCTGTAAGGCGACCAAGTCGGGAACATCTCCGGCGGTGCCGGCGCGATGGGGAAAAGCGGTGACGGGTAGGACTGGGCGGCGGCCGCGCCGGCGATCAGGACGGTGGCGCCGAAGATCATGCTGGCGAGCGAATGCCTCATGCCTGGACAACGATCCGCCGCGGGCGGGCGTTCCCCGCGGCGGCTGGCGCTAGCGGCAGGGCTGGGCTGATGCCGCCGCTTGCGGGCTCAACGAGCCGGTCGATGGCGCGAGGGACGGAACGCAGTTGATGCTCGACGGCGCGCTGGGGCCCGCCTGTGGAAGCACCGGAGGGTGGTAGACGCCCACCGGATACGGACCGGTATTATCCTTCAGCTCGGCCATGGCCGCGGCCGCGTCCTTTGACACCGGCTGTTTTGCGGCGGTCTGCGCCGCGGCGGGCCCGGCGATCAACCCGGCCAGGATGAGTGCCGTCACCGCTTGCATGCGCATCATTCGGCTCTCCCTCAGAGATCGTGATGAGTTGGCAGCGTCGGCGTTGTGACGTCCACCGATTTAAATCGGCATTCGAGTCGTAATCGATCGACCTCAAGCCGACCAGGACGGCAGCCCATCGGAAGCGTCTGCCGGTACCCGACCGCTGCCGTTGCTGATGCTCGCGAAGGACGCGGCCTTGTCCGCCTCCAGCCGGGCCTCGGCGAGAAAGGCGCTGAACGGCCGCGCCATTCGCGCGGCGGGGTGTTTGGCCTCATCGAGCGCGGCGCGCACATCGGCGCTACCATGCAGGATCCCGTCGATGGCGCGCGCATAGGCCGTGCGGAAATCCTCGAATTCGCGCTCGATCGCCGCGGCGACGCGCCGCGCTGCCGCGGCTTCCTCGGTGAGTTCGAAGATGCGCCGATGCGTGGCGTCGAGCCGCCGGGCGCTCTCTTCTTGCGCCGTTTCGTCGACCGTGAGCTTGCGGCGCAGTTCGAGATTTTCGCGCCGCAGCCGTTCGAGACTTTCCTTCATCGCCGCCAGCTCGGCGAGCGGTACGCCGCCGCAGGCGAATTCCATGCAGATCTGGCTCAGCGGCACGCCCTCGGCGGTGCGCCGGAACCCGTTGACCGCGGCGACGACCTCGTCGTCGTGCGTATTCGGATGAACCGCCACCTCAAGGCAGCGGATCGCCGTCTCCCACCTGTTGCGCTCCATCAACTCCTGCCGCGACCCTGTGCATCAATGGGGTAGCGCCAGGATGCGCGGTTAAGGTTAACGATCGCTGAAATCCGGCGGTGTCGCCGACGCAAAAGCCGCCCGAGGGCGGCCTGGTGGCGGGGGGCGGATTTGAACCGCCGACCTTGGGCTTATGAGTCCTGAATTTATGACCTTTCATGGCCGACCATGGGACACATGATCGCCAGAACTTCGTTGATATTTTGGAATAAATTGGTACCATAACCAACCGTGGGCAACAGTGACAGACGCGCAAATCTGTTGCCCAGCTGTTGCCCAGAATTTGAAAGGTGCACCATGGGATCTGAAATCCGAGGGTCTGAAGACGGATCGTCTGGGCAACAGTCTGGGCAACGAAAGGCGGCGCAGCGGAAGTTGCTGACCGACAAGTTTATCCAGGGGCTGAAACCCGCCCCGGCCGGGGAGCGCCTTACGGTTTGGGACACCTCCGTTCAGGGCTTCGGGATTCGCTATTCCGATAAGGCCGCCAAAGACGGCAAGGCCGCGAACATCGTCTTTATCGCTATGCGGCGCCGCAAGGGTGCGACCACGCCGACGCGGGTCACCATTGGCCGCTATCACCCGACTAACCTTTCGCTAAAGGCCGCACGAGCAAGAGCGGGCGAGATCGTTGAAGCGCTCGAGGAGGGCAGAGATTTACGTAAGGAAGCCCAACAGGCCCGCAAGGCGGAAGATGAACGGCACGCCAACACGTTCGAGGTTGTGGCCGAGAAGTTCTGCGTCGAACTGGTGGCGGGGTTGATCCCCAAGGCCCGCGGCGACGGGCCGTTTCGCGATCCCGAAGCGGTGGTGGCGATCGTTCGGCGAGAGCTAATCCCTGCCTGGAAGGATCGTCCTATCGACGAAATCAAAAAGCGCGATGCGACCGATCTCATAGTCTCCGTTAACAAACGTGCCGTCGAACCAGCTGGTCCTGGCAAGCGTCGACGGAGCGGTGGACCGCACGCGGCTCGCCACGCATTCAACGCGGCCCGCCGGCTGTTCGACTGGTCGGTCGAGCGCGGGATACTGGATGATTTACCGTGCGAGGGGATCAAAGGGAAGCGAATACACGGTTCGACCGGAGCACGTGACAGGGTACTTACCGACGAAGAGTTGCGGCGGGTTTGGCAGGCGGCGGAGGCGACGCCTTACCCCTATGGGCCCTTAATCAAATTACTGATCCTCACCGGGCAACGGCGCGATGAAATCGGCGAAGCGCGGTGGTCCGAAATCGATTGGGAAGTCCAGGTCCTCATGATCCCCGGTGCCCGCATGAAGGCCGGTGTCGCGCACACCGTGCCGTTAACCTCGCAGGCGATGGAAATCCTGAAAGGTCTCCCACGCTTTTCCGGCGATTTCATTTTCTCCACGATGGGCGGGGTCAGGCCATTCTCAGGCCACAGCAAAGCGAAGGCACGGCTTGATCGGACGGTCGGACCGATCGCGCCTTACCAAGTACATGATCTCAGGCGCACGGCCAGGACCGGCATGGCCCGGGCAGGCGTCTCGGTCTTCGTCGGCGAACTGGTCATCAGCCACCGGCAAGCCGGCGTGCACCGCGTCTATGATTTGCACGGTTACGACCTTGAGAAGCGGAAGGCGCTCGAGGCCTGGGAGGCGCGGCTGCGGTCGATCATCGAGCCGCCGCCCACCAATGTCGTGCAGATGCCATCGAAGGTGGCGATACAGTGACCGTCAGCATCGTCGATATCGGCAAGATCATCGCCCGTTGTGAGCCACCGGCTTGGTTGCTGCGCGGCCTGGAATCGAACGCTAGATACCTCAGCACGATCATCGACAATGAGAATCGCTGGCCCTCGCGCACGGTGCTACGGTCGCGGTTTTCCAGTTTAGCCGAAGCGACACAGACGGTACTGGAGCACCTCCACGACCCCGCACTCCGACACCTGATTCGTTTTCGCCGCGACATGCCCGTGCGGCCTACGGAGGACGAGGTCGGGCAATATCTGGAAGCCTTGGTAAAAGCCGCTACGAGCGAAGCGGATCTGGTCCGCGTGGGTCATGGCCGGGATATCCACGCCCCTTCTACAAGCGCGTTGTCCGCTCGCGACATCTGCGCCGCAATCGTTGTTGTGGCATGGAGATCGATCCGGAGCGGCGAGCCACCACACACGGGTGATGGTCCGCAGCGAGCGTGCGCGGGGCTATGGGCCTTTGCCGGCGGCGCTACCGGGGCCAAGTGGGGAGAATCCCAAAAGGGATGGCGCCGTCATCTCGAAGTCGCCAAAGCGACGCCGCATCGCGAGTTGATCGTGATCGACGATCGCTTCCGTGGGCCTGAACGTTATTCAGGCCAAATTCCGCCATTAACCGTCAGGTGACGACTGTAAATTGATGCTCATGATCGGACACCGCGGCCAACCATAGGGGTTGGCAGCCATCCATTTTGGAGTGCGCGGTGACCAGAAAATTGCTCACATATCCCCAGCTTCGGGAAGAAAAAGGCATCCCGTACACAGCAGAGCATTTGGCCCGACTTGAAAAAGCGGGGCGATTCCCAAGTAAACTCAAGTTAAGCTATCGTCAGGTCGCATGGTTCGAAGACGAAATCGACGATTGGCTGGCGGAGCTCGCTGCGAAGCGCCAAGGGTCTGAGACCCAAGCCGGTCAAAAGGCCGGCTAACATGCGGCCCAGAGCATTCGACCCCGCCACGGTGGCACGCGGCGGGGTCGAGGATCGTGTTGTCCTTGGACAGGGCCAACGCGGTCGCAATACCACAACGACTTCGAAGTCGCCATCGGTGATCCGGGCCAGGGACCTTGACCCGGCCCAGCTGACCCCGGCGGAGACCGTCGCCTGGCGCCTCGGCGGCTGGTCGAGCGACGACGGCGCGTCGTGGTGGGTCACCTGCGCGTTGTGCGGCCGACCGCTGTGGATCAAGGACGCCCCAGTGCGGGTGGGCGCGGGATATTGCCTAGTCGCGAAATGCGCACATTGTCCGCTGACGGCGATTTTTAACCGCCTGGTCAAAGACCAACTCGTCGGCTATCACGCGGCCGCCCGCTCGCTGCGGCTCGCCGGTGTTGACACTTCGCGGCATCCGGGATGGGCAACCCTTGTTCCTTGGGGGGCACGCCCATGACGGCCGCTCCTGGTTGGCGCGCGGTCCTTGCGGGGCTTGGGATCAAGGTTCACCCGGCGGCGGACCGATTTCGGTTGCTCGAAGGCCAGGCGCTGCAGGATCTCGCCGCAGACATTGAGCGGCACGGCCTGCGGCACCCGCCCGTCCTTTGGCGCGCCAAAGATGGTGACCCCTGGCATCTGGCCGATGGCAGGAACCGATGCAGCGCAATGGCGCTGCTGGTCGAAGGCGACGTCCAGATCGAAGGGGCAATCTGCCTGGCGGACCGGCGGGAGGGCGGTGATCTTAACGCGCTGATCCGCAGCTTAAACGTCGAGCGCCGGCACCTGTCGGCTAAAGAGAAGGACGATCGCATCGCCGAGCTTCTTGTCGCCGATCCGACGCGCTCCGACCGCCAGATTGCGACTGAAACCGGATACCACAAAAACAAAGTCGGGAGGGTTCGCAGTGGCTTAGAGGACGTGGGCACAATTGCCCACGTCTCCCGGCGCACCGATAGCGTCGGTCGTCAGCAGCCCGCCACGAAGCCGCCGGTTAGCGCGAAACCAGCATCCCCAGCACCGCGGCCCGCGGCATCTTCGCCACCGAAGGCGCCGCGGTTCGGGCCGCGCCCTTCGCCGGCTCTGCAGCGCGATACGCTGATCTGCGACGTCTGCGGATGGTTGCGCGCTGACTTGCGGGGCGCTCTCGAAAGCCTGCTGCTCATTCTCCGCGATGAGCGGTTCCGCATAGCGGCAGAGATACCCGAGCAAACGCGCCTCAGGACTGCGTTGGGACTTCTGCAGACGCTGGGCGTGACCGCCGACCAGCTGAAGGGGGTGGCATGACAGCGCCCCCTCTCTTGATCGCCGCCGTGCGCGCTGATTTCGTTCCCCGGGGAACAATTCTGGCGGGCGCTGCAGGGCCGTTCCCTGAGGAACGCTTGGTCGCGCCGCGGGTGCCGAAATGACCCGGCGCCTCCGCCTGCCGAACCGCCGGCCATGCCTGACGACGACGATCGATTTCCAGCGCGCCGACGGATCCATTGCCGAGTTCCAGGCGACAGCCGGGTTTGACCCCATCGGACGAGTTCGCGAGGTTTTCCTCTCCTCCGGCCGTCCGGGCTCCGACATCGACGCGCTGTTGAACGATGCCGGGATCGTGATTTCCCTCGCGCTGCAACACGGCACCCCGGCGCAGGCTCTCGCGTTATCTGCGGGCTTCATCGCGGGCGACCCGCCTCGGCCGGTCTCGCCGATCGGCGCCGCGCTGGCCTTGTGCTCGCCGAGCTCGAGGCCGAGGGGGGCGAGCAATGACCCGCGCCTCTGTCCCCCGGGGAACACCAAAGCGCGACGACGGCGCTGAGGCGAAAAAGAAAGAGCGGTTCGGCATCCTGCCGGGATGGATGACGCGCCTGAAATTGGCCGGTACGGACTGGCGCATTCTCCTGGCCATCGCATGCTGCGCCGATGCGACCACTCGCGAAGCCTATCCGGGCATAGACCGGCTGGCGGAGATGGTCGGGGTGCGGGTCAAAGAGGCCTCGCGCTCGACCAGCCGCCTTAGGAAAGAGGGCGCCTTGAAGATCCGGCGGCAGGGTAGGATTAACTTTTACACGGTCGTTTTCGACGACCCCAGAGAGGCGTCACAGGAGCCGTCGATAGTCCGCAAATCTGCGGACAATGCGGCTGAGGAATTGTCCGCAGATCCGCGTCCAGATAGTCCGCAAATCTGCGGTGAGATAGTCCGCAAATCTGCGGACCCGTATAAGAACAGACCAAAGAACAGACCAAAGAGAACAGAAAAGAGTCTCGCTCCGCTCGCCGAGATCGGTTGCCAGGGGGATTTGTTCGGAGGGTCGACCAACACCAACCGCGGCAACAACACCGACGTCGGCACCACCACCACCACCGACCTCGGCAACACCGTCGCCGACCTCGCCAACAACACCGACGCCGGCACCGCCGGCACCGAAGCGCCGACCGCCGCCACCACCGCCGTGGGAGAGGTCGCCGACCCCTTCGACCGGCTCTGGAACATCTACCCGCGCAAGGTGGCGAAGGCCGCTGCCCTGAAGGCCTGGAAGAAAGCGATCAAGGACACCGACCCCGAGGTCATCATCGCCGGTGCGACCCGATACGCCCGGGAACGAAAGGACCAGGACCAGAACTACACCGCTCACCCGGCCACCTGGCTCAGCGGGCGCCGCTGGGAGGATGCCGCTCCAGCGAGTGGCGAACAGTCCGATGGCGACGCAGCTAAAGCCGATCCCGGTTTCGAGCGCTTCTGGGATTTCTATCCGCGTAAGGTCGACAAGGCCGCGGCGTTCAAGGCGTGGAAGGGGGCGATCAAGGACACCGACCCGGAGAAGATCATCATCGGGGCGACGTCGTACGCCCAGCAGCGTCGGGGTGAAGATCCGGATTACACGGAAAAACCGGCGAATTGGCTCAACAAGCGGCGCTGGGAAGACATGCCGGCGCCGCGGGACGAGCCACCTTGGGCGGCAACGGTGCCCGGTTATGTGCCGCAGCCGTGGTAGGGGTGAGGGAGATGGCACGGCTGCGCCGCGCCCTTTGGCGCAGGGGCTTCGCCCGAGCCCCGTGGAGAGGGGGAAGCGTGGGAGGGGGGTGCAAGGAAGGGGCAGGGAGAATAGGCCCATCCCAGGGCTTCCCAGCGGGGCAGGCGAGGCCTGGGGGGAATGAGGAAGCGGTCGTGCAGGCTAATAGCCCGGTTAGCGCGGTCCCGGTCTGCGCGGGCTGACATGGCGTCGTGCATTCTCGCCTCGTTCCGCTTGCGACACGCCCACGCCCGCGAGACCCGCGCTTCGCGGACCGCGATCGACCCGCCCTGCGAGGCCGGATTTCGGGGCTGATTTCGCCCCGGGCTGACGGCCTTCGACCAGATCGGGCGCTCCATCGCCCACCGGCTCGGGATGGAATTTGGGCTGGATTCGGGCGTTTCGGTTATTCAAGCCGAGGGTCGATGGATCGGTCGTTTAGCATTATCAATTCTCTATTGGAAGTCCTCGCAATTCAAATTGGGCTCGGGCAACGCTATGGGCAACGGATGACACGCCACAACACGCAGGAGACCCCGTTGAGCGCCGACCACTACGTACCGCGCAAAGACACCGTCAGAGTGTGGCGGAAATTCACCCTTTCGCGCACGGCCGAGCTGAAGGCGATGGTCGGCGGCAAACCCAATGTCGCGCAACGCATCGTGATCGAGCGCGCGGTCCGAGGCGAGTGGAGCCTCGTCCGTATGGACTTCGCGATCGAACGCGGCGAGACCTTGAGCCGGGAACAACTCAGTCACCGCGCCGCGCTCGAAAGGCAGTTAAGGAGCGATCTGTCCTTGCTGGCGATGAGCGAGGCGGCCTGAAATGGCTTTCCAGCGTGGTCCAGGCGTGGTCGACAATCCGGCCAGCGTTCCGCCCAGCGTGAGCCTGGCGCGTCCCTGGCTTGGTCTGGGCGCCCGCTGGCGCGTTCATGGCGCCTGGTGGTCGCGTTTCTGGCGAGGATCGCCGGCTGCGTCAGCGCGATGCGCGGCGCTCGTCCGGCCGCCGCAGGCTAATTCCCGCAGAAAGACCGGGTACTTTTTTCCTGGACGCACGGGCACTTTCAGGGCCGCGGGGGTTTCGCGATCGCCTGGAGGAAAAGCTGGGGGAGTGCGGGGTGGTAGAAAAAATCGGGGATCTCTTGCCCCGGTTCATCGCGGTGGGGCCCCGGTTGGCGCTGGCTGCCCCGGTAGAGGTTTGGAGTAACCACGATGAGCAACAGATGTTCAATTTGCGTTTCTGCGGATGCTGAGGCGATTGGCATTGCCCTCGCGGCGGGCGAGTCGCACCGGGCGATCGCTGGCCGCTTCCCGGTGACGAAGTCGGCGATTCAGCGGCATGCGCGGCACATGGCCGGCGCTGCTTCCGATGTCGAGGACGAAGTCGATCTGGGGGCCGACGGCGACGACCGTGCCGAGATCGACGTCGATGACGATCATGTCGATGAGCACGCGGTCGAGCATGAGGACGAGGTCGATCCGCTCGACACAGCCGAAGCGGTAGAGGTCGTGGCCGGCGGCAGCTACATGGTTGGGGACAGTCTGATCACGATCCCCCGTGGCAAGGTTTTTGTCGATCGCTGGGTGATCGACCAGATGCGCGCTGCTGGCATTGAGCTTCGCCCCTCCAAGGCGCCCGAAATTCCGTTGTGGCAGCGCCCCCGCCAGCCTGCGCCGCCACCGCCGACGCCGAAACCGGTGCCGATCAAGTTCGAGGAGATTCCGAGCAGTCTCGACGAGGCCGAACGACTTCTTGTGATCAATCCGCACCTACTGGATCGCGCCCTTCAGCTCTACCAAACCGAAGCCGCCGCCCTGGCTCGGCGGGGCGCCCCCCAACGACAATTGCAAGCGATGACCATGGGGGTACGCGATGCGCTGGCTCGGGCAGAGCGTGCAATGCAGCTGATCCTCGCGCTGGGCGGCGTCAACGCGCTTCGCCAATTCGGATTAACCGAGGCCACGTGGTCGAGCGCGCGCTTCAACGAGGCACAACAGGCCATGTTCGCCGCCGCACCACCGCCGGTGGCGTTCAACCCCATCGCCAAGATCCAGAGCTGGCGAGCGCGCGGCATCACAGCACAGCTGAGCGGTGACAGGCTGTTGTTGTGGCCGGGCGGGAGCCTGACCCAGGCAGATCGCGAGACCCTCAGCAATGCCAGTCTGGTTGAAGAAATTAAGCAGGTACTCCGCGATGTCGCGGTGATCGAACCGGAGGCCAACGGTTGCTGACCCGAAGCCGGATTCCCGTCCAATTTTTGGTCGAACGGCTCGCGGCGCAACAACAAGCGCAGCAACGGGATGCTGCGGAAAAAAGCGCCAGCATCGCCGCGGCGCGGGCCACGCGCGGCCGGGTTCGCGCTCGGCGCGAAGCGCGGCTCTGCGTATTGCGGGAGAGGAAAACTGCTTAGGCGTACCGGTGCATCCGATCGCTGCTGGGTCTAACACGGAAAGGAACGCTCTCATGCGCACGAAACGGCCGCCCCAATTGCAAGGACGCCTGCAAGAGCTGCAGGCCGCCGAGCGCGCCGCCGCCTCCCACCGGTTCGCCGCACAGATCGCCGAGCTTGCCGAGATCGGTGGAGCACGCTCGCCCGCGCTCAGTTCTCGCGACTACCGCACCGTGAAGGCGCGCCTTTTGAACACCATGCGATCTATCCGCGGGCCTGCGCCACGGCGTCCAGACAACGACGATGGCGGCAGCGACTTGCCGCCGGCCGCGTAATTCGGGAGGCAACCGTGCGACTTCACAGGGAAACCCGGTTTGTGCCGATCGGCGAGGCGGTTGAAATCGTCTCTACTGACGCGCCGTCCACACGCGCACTACCCCGTGCCCGTAAAGGCGCCGACGCGCTAATGCTGGAGCATGCCGACGGCCATGGCGTGCTGCGCATCAAACCCGGCTCGGACGTGCCGGTCACGCCTCACAGCGGTGCCACGGAGCTCGCGCCAGGTGACGTGGTGCTATGGGCGCCTGGTGAAGGTGGTCACGGCGCGGTGGCCGCCAGCGCGATGGCCATCACGGTAGTAGGCCGGGGCCGCCTCCAGGTCACGCGCGGCCGTTGCGAGCCGCTCCTGCTGTTCGCGAGGCGATAGATGGCTCGGCGCGGCGACAAGAAGGCGACCGTCGTCGGTGGAAAATTCACCGATACGGTAGGCGTCCAGTACAGCAGTTTCAGCGAGCGCTTTGTCCCGGGCTGGGACAAGGAAATGGCTGCTGGTCAAGAGATGGCCCACGTCAAGCCGCGTGCCGAGATGGGACAAAAGAAGACGCCGATCGGCGGCGGCGTCTTGCGGCCAGCGCGCCGGCGATTTCACCACGGGGGATGAGATGAATATCAATGCAGAAGCAGAACTGTACAACGCGCTGATGGGCGGCAACAACGACTACATCATCGTCATCGGCGACTCGCTGATGGCGTCATCGGTATCGCGCGGACTCGCGCATCATCCAAACGTTAACCTCGCGATCCAGGGTCAGACGTTGCTGCAGATTGCCGATCCCAGCGGCCAGCAGATGTTGGATCTGACGCAGGTGTGTAGCCTGTGTGCACCGCGCGGCATCATCTTTTCCGGCGGTTCCAATGACGCCAACCTCCTGTACAACGGAAGCGAAAGCTGGACCGACTTCAACAACGCCCTGGGGGCACTCTTCTCGGCGGTTCGCAGCAAGGTCGTCGACAGCAAGATCATCTGCGTGATCCCCAACGCGATCGCCAACGCGACCCTCGCGCCGACCTTCGCCCAAATCCAGTCGTACTACGCCAGCCACCTGGCCGGCACGAGCATTGCCTATTCCACGCTCTCCTACGAAGGGCTGTGCAGCGGTTCGCCGCCTGTCGGCAATGCCGGCTATTTCTATGACGGGATGACGCACTACAACCAGGCTGGGTGGGATCTCGTTAAGGGGGCCGTCGACGCTGTGGCTTCCGGCCTGGGCTGGTAGCTCGCCATTGATTTTTACGCGCCGGCCCCGCCGCCGTGCGCCTGGCCCTCTTGGCCGCAAGAAGCCTCTCACCGAACCCCGGCGCGCTGCGCGCGCGGATGATGGAGATTGCAGAAAATCTCCATCGCTCCGAACTGACTAAGCTCGAGCACGACGAACAGGTAGCCGAATGGATCCGGCTGGTCGAGCAGGAACAAGCCGAGAGAGATGCGACAAAGGAGGGGGAGCTTCAACTGTCCCAAGTTGGGACAGTTGATCGGGGCGGTAGGGCGCCTGACGGGAACCCGAGGGAGGGCGGCATTCGCGCTGCAGCGCGCGAACTGCATATAGACAAAAACCAAGCCCATCGCGCGATGAAGGTCGACAGCCTTGCGCCAGAAGCGAAGGAGGCGGCGAGCACGGCGGACCTGCTGACGGTCGCCGGCGGTTACGGCGAAGTCGTCGTGACCCGCGGCGTCGCCGCCCAGCCAGATCGTGTTTGTCTGATGACCCGGCGGCAGCAGCGGCAAGGCGACGGTGATCGGCGGGAAGGCGGTCGACACGCAGCGCGCTCGGTACAGCACCTTCGCCGAGGCTTTCGTGCCAAATTGGGACTTGGAGATGGCGGCCGGTCAGGAGATGGCGCACGTCCAGCAGCGGCGAGCGATGGGCAGAAAGAAAACCCCGATCGGGCCCGGTACGTTGCGCCCGGCGCGGAGGTAGTTCGCGGCGACTAAAGCGCAAGCCAGTGAACGACAATACGGCCGGCGTAACGCGACCTTTCACCGAGCGCCTAGCGATGACTGCGGGACTCGACACAAGACGGTGATCGCAGCAAAGGCTGCCCAAAAATGGACGTGCCTTCGTGCTGGTGGATATACAATCGGGAATTGTGAGATCGTGAATTTTGCAAACTGCTAGGAAGAATGCGCTGTGGATTATGCCGGCTGCGCCCATAGGCGCTGGGTGCGTCGCTGCGATAGCGATCCGCTGCTATGCCCGAGCTCCCGGTGAAAGGCCCGAGCCGATGGCGGTGGCGGTGGGATTCCGTCGCGGGCCGCTTTGGAGATATCTGGAAGACGCTTGGACGCGCGATGCCCTCCGTTCTAGTGAGCGTCGTCTTCGTCTTCGTCGTGACGCAGGACCAATCGACCGAGGCGCTGCGGATTTTGGCAGATCCGAACGACAAGTTTTCCACGGCGAAGATTATTGGGTGGGATGTGGTGGTCGCGCTGCTGTCCTGGGCAGTGTATCTCAGCGGGCGAGCGACGGGCATTCTGCAGGAAAAAAGCGAACCGATTATTCGCATAGATGATCAGACCGTCCACGGTTACGTCCGGGCTGATCAAGTCTGGAACGCTGGCGTGGCGCTTCTATTGGCTGCTCTGACGCTGGGAGGTGCGTGCTTCGGCCTCGCGGCGGCTGTCGATTTCCAAGGCGATTGGCACGACGAAACATCGCCTGACTCGCTGCTGACACTAGCGGGCCTCGCTTGCGGGCTCTCTGCTCTGGTTATTTTCTTTTTTGGCTTCTACTACTGCACCAAAAGCAGGCTTGAATTGGTTGACGTCGAAGGTGGTCGAGGCCAGCTGCCACCGACCATGCGCAATCAGATCATCTGGCTGTTTGTCATTTGCGGAGCGGTGTTCCTATTCAATATTTTCTTACCGTTCGCCCCGGCGCCCTACGTACTCGTGTTGTTCTTTGGCACATTACTGGGGGCACTCGTCCTGCTGTTCGAGATCAGCTTCAGGTTGACCTTCAACATCCCGGCCTTCCTGATTTTGACAGCTCTCATCCTCTCCGGGTTCAACCTAGCGGATAATCACACCATCCGCACGCTGCCCACCGCGGCGCAGCCCACGGCGTGCACGGTACCCTATGCGGCAGAGGCTTTCACCAAATGGCTAGGCGCGAGAGGGGAACGCGATCATTTCGCCCGCTATCCTGTGTTTATCGTCGCGGCCGAAGGTGGCGGTATGCGCGCGGCTTACATGACGATCGAGGCGCTTCGGGCGATCGAGACGCGGGCGCCCGGCTTCTCGGACCACCTCTTCGCCGTCGTCGGCGTCTCCGGCGGCAGCGTCGGCGCCGCACTGTTCGCCGCGTCCAGGCGCGGAGGGGATTGGGAGCAGTGGTCCCGAGCAGGGGCCGCCGCTGCAACTGCCCTTCAGGCTGATCTCCTCTCCCCGGTCATGACCGGCCTCCTTGGACCCGATCTCCTAGCACGGTTGCTGCCGTTCGATGCACTCGATCGGGCGCGCTGGATCGAGGATGCCTTGAATTCCGCTTGGACCGGCGCCGGGCAGATGAGCTTGACCCAGCTTGGTTTCAGGCAGGCATGGTCGCCGGAAGCACGGGCGCCGGCGCTAATTCTGCTCGGCACGCGTGTCGATGGGCGCGCCGACCAGTCCGGCACGCGCCTCGCCTTCAGCCATGTCCGGTTCAAGGAGACGGGGCCCCAGACGATTTGCGATATCGCGCCGGGGCTCGAGGTGCCACTGCTGACTGCCGCCTTCGTGAGCGCGCGGTTTCCAATCGTGACGCCGGCTGCAACCATCCCCGCGGCCGAAGGTCCTGTCCGTGTCGTTGATGGCGGCTATTTCGAGAATTCAGGCGTCACGACCGTGCTTGAGCTTCAACGTGAACTGGCCAGCATGCTCGAGCCTGCGCGGGCCGACCTCTTCGTGATCCGTATCAGCAACAGCGCTGCGACCACGACTGTCCGGTGGCAGGTACGGCCGGACGCGGTGTCGACGTCTTTCAGTGAGGTCCTTTCGCCTGTCCGGGCGGCCTTGGGCACGCGTGATGCGCGCGCCGATCTCGCTGTAAAGGAGCTCAGCCATGCCTTTCCGGCCAACCAACTCGGCGTTATCGAGCTGAGGCGCTCGGACGTGCCGGTGCCGCTCGGCTGGTGGCTCTCGACTTCGGCAGAGAACGAGATCGATCGGCAGATCGCCGCGCCGTTCAACAATGCCGCCTTCGAGATGGTTGCCGGGGTGCTGGCGCGCAGGCAACTGAGACCCGTAGAGCCGCAAGGCAGTCGGTGAGCCGGGTACGCCGGCTTTACCTGGCCGGCCAGGTTGGCGCCATCATCGTACTCCCGGTGTAGCAATCCAGCGATTTTCGCGCTTGACGCAGAACCGCGCCAGAAACGGCGTTGACGAGTAAAATTTTACCCAGTTTGATCAGGTCTCCTTATAGCGCGGAGACCCCCGACGTGCCGGCAAACTCCCCCAGCAGTTCCAGGCCTGACCATTTCAGCATCTGGCCGGCGAACAACGAGCCGATCCTCGTCACCACTGAAAAAATGCGTCCGATGACGGTGCACTTGCCGGCGCCCGACGGGTCCAACGCGATCGCAATCGAACACGTCGACGGTGGCCCTGTCTTCGCGAAGCCCGGCGAGCACCGCGGCAATAGACGCCAGTACGACAGCATAGCGCCGCGACAAGCCCTTCTCTGGGCGCCTAGTACGGGCAGGTACGGGAAGATGGCCGCTACGCTCATGGCCATGACGGTGGTCTCACCTGGGGGCGGGCGAGTGCGAGTCACGCGCGTCATTTGCAGGGGCACGCCCCCGGACAAGCACTTTGAAATCGTGAAGCGGATACCGATCAGCGGCGGCTCGGCGTAAAAGCGAAGTCTCGATTCATCGAGGCGGCGATTCGCCAAGGCCGGATACGTGGCGCAATAGGCACGTATTGCCCGGCGGCGCAGAGCCTATTGGTTGACCATAGGCCGCGGCATCCAATACTCGTCGGGTTCGCCGCGCTCGCGCACCTGAGTCGGGCCACCAAACAGCGATAGGTCTGTGACGATGACGGTCGCGCCGTCACGAAACGCTTTGCACACGCCTGATGTCAGCGCTGGCATCAGGAAGCGCATGACGGCCGTCCGATCGTCCTGCTGCATCAAATCGATGGCCTTTTCGATCGTCGCGCGATTGGTGCACCCGATCGACCCTGGGCGCCAATGTCGCGGCGGCGACGACGTTCTTACGCGCGATCGGTCAATTTGCTGGACATTAATACGAACACAATTATATTGTTGTGTCGATGATACCTGCCTTGATCGATCTTGGAGCGCCAGCGCCCTGGCCGGTACTACCGCCGGGGGTCCACGATGCAACGCTGGCGGAGATCGAAGAGCGCTTCGCGACTACCCCGCATCGGCGGGCATTGTTCGGCGGATTTGAGAGGGTTGTGCAAGCGCTGGCGGTCGCTGGATGCAGGACAGTCTACCTCGATGGCAGCTTTGTCACCGGGAAGCCCCATCCGGATGACTTTGACGGCTGCTGGGAACTCACGGGCGTCGATCCCACACGTCTCGACCCGGTGTTGTTGCGCTTCGAGAACAAGCGAGAAGCGCAGAAGCGCAAGTTTCAGGGAGAAATGTTCATCGCTCAGGCCTCGGGTTCGCCCGGCGTTGCCTTCGTGGAATTTTTTCAGATCGAGAAATTTTCCGGTCTCCCGAAGGGCATCATCCGGATCCGGCTCCCCGATTTCGAAGGACCGGCATCATGATCACGAACGAAAAGCAGTTCCGGTCGACCCGCTTGCTTATCGACCGTATGCGGGCTGGCCTTGCCACACTCGACGCGACTTCGGACGTCCATCCGATATTCGTGAAGGCCCAGCGCTCGGCGCTTATCAGCCAGATCGACGAGCTGGAAGAGGATGTGGCGCTGTATGAAGCGCTACGCTCCGGCCAGATTCGCAACTTCAACGCAGAAGGACTGCATGACCTCCCCGACATCCTGATTCGGGCGCGGATCGCGCGCGGAATGAGCCAGAAGGAACTGGCAGACTTTCTCGGTCTGAAGGAACAGCAAATCCAGCGTTACGAGGCCGAGCGCTATCGCTCGGCGAGCCTCGATCGTTTGATCGAAATCGCTGATGCCTTAAGCGTGCGGATCAGCGAACGCGGTGAGCTACTCGGCGACGGCCAACTTGGGGGGATCGATCCAAACGTACGGACGGCATTCCCGACCGCGGAAATGTTCAAGAGGGGGTGGTTCGAGGATTTCTCTGGCTCACTCGCTGATGCCCGCAAGGCGGCTGGTGAGCTCATCCCACAGTTTTTCCGTAATGCCGGTGCGCAATGGGCGCCGGCTGCGCTCCATCGGAAGTCGGTGCGCGCGACAGGACAGGTGCATGAGCCCGCAATGGCGGCGTGGGAGGCGCGGGTGTTGACGGTTGCCAACCGTCACCCTCCGGCCCGCGTATTCGAGCCTGCCGGGGCGAGCCCGGAATGGATAAAGGCTCTTGTGCATTTGAGTGCCCAGCCTGATGGACCGAAGCGTGTCGAAGATCACCTGCGATCGGTGGGCGTAGTACTGGTGATCGAGCCGCACCTGCCGGGCACGTTGCTCGACGGTGCGGCGCTACGCAGCGGACTGAACATCGCGATCATCGGAATGACCTTGCGGCACGATCGGCTCGATAATTTCTGGTTCACGCTATTGCATGAGGTCGCCCATCTGGTGCTGCACATCGACGGCGAGTTCACGGCGATATTCGATGATACCGAGAGCCCCGCCGGCTCGAAAATCGAAACCGAAGCGGACCGGTTCGCCCAGGAAGCCCTGCTACCATCAGACGTCTGGCACACCTGTATGTCGCGGTTTACACGGACTGAAAAGGCTCTGCTAACCGATGCCAAGCGTCTTGGCATTAGTCCGGCGATCATCGCTGGCCGCATTCGGCGCGAGGCGAATGACTACACTCTGCTGCGTAGTCTTGTGGGTGCGGGCGAGCCACGGCGGCAGCTCATCCAATGAAGGGTGCCCAGCTGATGGTCATCACTACGACACACTATGTGCCTGTCCTGAAATGGCGGCTGGGGGAATATCAGGCGCTCTCGCGACTTGGTGACGCGCAGAAAGCGCGGGTCGTGCCGCTAATCGAGGTGACGCCACCCGACTTCGATTTCGAGGAGTGGAAGCCCAAGAAGACGATCGACGAGCACCTGAAGAAGTTCGGTGTCAGGCTGAAGCAGAAGTGGGGCGAACGCCCTGCACTGCTGGACGCCGGGCTCCTTGATCCCACGGCGCGTATGAGGGACGGTGCGCATCCGCTCTCCTGGCTGATGGAGCAGGTTCGCCCGAGTGGCGCGAAGCTGCTCCCGGTAACCAGCTTTGACCGGGATGCCGAATATCAGAGTGCTGTTCGCCTCGCGCATGCGGTCGATGGGCGTGGCGCAGTATTGCGCTGCAGCCTGGAGGACGCGGCCGATATGGATTTCGCCGCCAACGTCGAGGCGTTGGCCGAGACGCTTGAGTTAGAGGTCGTTGACTTCGACATCATGATCGACCTCAAGTCGCCGAACTTTGAGCCCCTCGATGGGCTGGCTGCGCTTCTATCTAGCGTTTTATCTGGATCGTCAGCGTTCGACGCTGCCCGTAGTGTGACGATCGTGGCGACGGCCTTCCCGCTGTCGATGGCGGAGGTGAGCGGACCGATCCAGTTCTTCAGCCGCCGGGAATGGCTGCTTTACAAGATGCTAATAGGCATGATGGCGGCGGGCACCCGACGCCCCTCGTTCGGCGACTATGCCATCGCCTCCCCTGAACTCCCGCAGGGCGATATGCGCCTGCTCAAACCATCGGCGACGGTGCGCTACACGATCGACGACGGATGGACTATCGCTAAAGGGGCGAACGTCCGCGACAACGGTTTCGAGCAATATCGGGGCTGCTGCGGGCTGGTGACGAAGTCTGCGTCGTATCTTGGCGCCGGCTTCTCACCGGGCAGCGATTATATCGAGCGCTGCCGATCAGGTACGGCGAAGACGGGCAACCTCAGTACCTGGCGATGGGTTGGGACCAACCACCATATGACGAAGGTCGTCTACGATCTCGCCAGTTTCTACGGGTCTTGAGCGTCTCGCGCACGGCACGGCGCAAACGGGTGATGGGAAGTGCAGCGACGAGCTGAGCGTAAAGTATCGCGCGTGGTGACCGCAAAAGCGCCTCGTCGACACCGAGCTGTCGAAGCAACTCCGCGACCTCGGCATGCCAAAGCAGCCGCGTCAAGCTCATCGGATCGAGGCCGCGATTGATCTTCTCGTCGCGAAGTCGCCGAAAGGCGACTGTGCCTTTCGCGGTCCTGCAGGCCTCGACGACGCCCCACCAATCGGGAAGCAGCCTAACACTGGCGTCTAAGTGGCGTTCGGTAGCGATGAGCGTTGCGAGGTCGACAACGCAACCATAGGCGGATGCCTGGCGCGGAAGCCGGAACAGCGTATCCGCTTCGGCTTTAATCTCGATCCCGCGAATGTGCCCGTTAATCACAGCGATATCGACGCGCGCCGCACCGTGGGATAGGCCGAGTTCCTCGACGATCAATGTGTCAGGACACGAGCGGGCACGCGCCAGCAATCGCGATTTAATGGCCGTCCGGATGTCGATGTCTCGAAGCGTCGCCATACGCAATTGCTAACAACGAGACGCGATACGCGCAACTTGAGGCCCTTAACTGCCCGAAAGGAAAGACCACGATAAGGAACATAATGGATTGCGATGTGAGGAATCGGGCCCCATGGGCGGGTGGCAGGGCTTCGGTGTCGAACTCCATCTATCACCGCGGCGATGGCGCAGACCAGCCATGCGATTTGTTGCCCAGATCGTTGCCCAGATAAGTTTGGTTCTGGTGAACTGGTTTCAAAACATTAGGTAAGACATTGAAAAATTTGGTGGCGGGGGGCGGATTTGAACCGCCGACCTTGGGCTTATGAGTCCCCTGCTCTGACCAACTGAGCTACCCCGCCACCGGCGCCGCTACGGCAAGGCGCCGCATATAGGAGATCGGTCCGCGGGGGTCAAGGATTGCGCCCGTGGAGCAATCAATTGGCGGACGGCCGACGGATCCAGCCGCCGCCGAGCACCCGGTCGCCGTCATAGAGCACCGCGGCCTGGCCCGGCGCGATTGCACCGGCCGGCTCGTCGAGCACCAACTCGGCACCACCTCCGTCGTTGGCATAGAGCGTTGCCGGCACTGGCGGCTGCGCCGAGCGCAGCTTGGCGCTGACCGGCCTGGACTCACCTGGAAGCAGCGGGCGGTCGAGCCAGTTAACCTCGCCGAGGCGCACGCGAGTCTCGGCGAGCGCCGCGCGCGGGCCGACCACGACGCGACGCGCCGCCGGCTCCAGCCGCAGCACGTAGAGCGGCTCGGGCGCGGCGATGCCGATCCCCTTGCGCTGGCCGACGGTGAAATGCGCGATGCCCGCATGCCGGCCGAGCACGTTGCCGGCTTCGTCGACGATCTCGCCGGGCTCGCCCGCCTCGGGCCGCAGCCGGGTGACGATATCGGCATACGAGCCCTGCGGGACAAAGCAGATGTCCTGGCTATCCGGCTTGTCGGCGACCGGCAGGTCGAGTTCGCGCGCCAGGGCCCGTGTCTCGTCCTTGGCCATGCCGCCCAGCGGAAAGCGCAGGAAATCGAGTTCGTCGCGGGTCGTCCGGTAGAGGAAATAGCTCTGGTCGCGCGCGGCGTCTTTGGCGCGGTGGAGCGCCGGTCCGTCGGCGCCGCGCCGCCGGCGCGCGTAGTGGCCGGTCGCCAGGGCGCTGGCGCTGAGGTCGCGCGCGGTGCCGAGCAGGTCACGGAACTTCACCCGCTCGTTGCAGCGGATGCAGGGGATCGGCGTCTCGCCGCGGCCGTAGCTGTCGGCGAAATCCTCGATCACCGCCTCCCGAAACCGCGCCTCGTAATCGAGCACGTAATGCGGGATGCCGAGCCGCGCCGCCACCGCCGCAGCGTCGCGGATGTCCTGCCCGGCGCAGCAGGCGCCCTTGCGCCCGGTCGCGGCGCCGTGGTCGTAAAGCTGCAAGGTGATACCGACGACATCGTACCCGGCGCGGGCGAGCAGCGCCGCGGCCAGCGACGAATCCACTCCGCCCGACATCGCGACGACGATGCGGTGATCGGCGGGATGGCCCGGAAGATCGAGATCGTCGAGCGACGGCATCGCGGCAATATAGGGGCTTTGCGGGTTTTTGCAGCGCTATCCAGGTGCCGACTAAAAATTAACAGCGCCTATCCGGACGCATTTCGGAATGCGCGAAAAGACCATGTTCCGATTATGTTCTTCCTGGGGCCGATGTCTTTAGCAGACGCGGAGGCTACTGGTTGCCCGGCGAGAACCGCGCTTCGGGATAGGTGACCTCGTCATAGATATTGGCGCAGCCCGCGACGCCGATCAGCGCCATCAGGCATAGAGCGATGCAAGCCAGCCGTTTCATTGGAATGAGTCTCTCGCCGATCGACCCGTCGGCCATTATATCGCCGCGTGGCGGCGATCGTTCCCCCGGATCTGGTGTCCTACTTCCGTTTTCTTTCACGATCGCTCCCCGGCGAAAGCCGGGGCCTACTTTTCCGGTGCTCGGGACGTTGAGGAGTGGGTCTCGGCTTTCGCCGGGAAGCGATTAGCTAGAATGAGCCAGCGCCATCCCGCGACTGGCTCGCCGCATCGAGGCCCATCTGCCAGAAATCGGCTTCGAGGCGGGTGGCGGCCGTGAAGCCGGCGGATAGCGACGCGAAGCGGCCCTCGCCGCCGCGCCGGGCGAATTGCTCGTCGAGCGCAGCCTTGGCTTCATCGGCGAGCGCCTGGTAGTCGGCGCTCGCGTACATGTCGAGCCAGCTTTTGTAGGGGTTGCCGTCGAGCCGGGTGGCCGGGTCGGCGAGGCGCTCGCGGGCGATTTCGGCATAGCCGACGACGCAGGGTGCGAGCGCCACTTCCAGGTCAAGCCGGTCACCGGCGAGGCCGCGATCGAGCACGAAACGGGTATAGGCGATGGTTGGCAGCGCCTCGGGCGCTGCCGCCATCGCTGTCGTGTCGATGCCCCAGCTGCGGCAATACTCGACATGCAGCCCGATCTCGACATCGAGCGTCGCGGCTACCAGCGCCTGGGCGCGCCGCATCTCGGCGAGCGTCTCCGACTTGTAGATCGCCAGCCCCCAGGCCCGGCTGAAATGCAGCAGGAACAGATAGTCCTGGATTAGGTAATGACGGAACACCGCCTCCGGCAACGTGCCGTCGGCGAGGCGCAGCACGAAATCGTGCCGGGTGTAGGAAGGCCAGGTGGGGCCGGAAGCGGCGACGAGACGGTCGAACAGCGTGTTGCCGGACATGCCAACGGCGCCCCTCGGGCTCAATGATTCGTGCCGGCCCCCACCCATTTGCAGCTTGCGCTGCAAATCTCCCTCCCCCGTGGCCACGGGGGAGGGTTAGGGAGGGGGCTGGCAGTGGCGTTCACGTCACGAATTCATCATGTTGCGGGTCGAGGAGGGGAGCCGCACGGTCAGCCCGTCCAGTTCCTCGGTCATGATGATCTGACAGCCGAGGCGCGAGGTCTGGGTGAGGCCGAAAGCGAGGTCGAGCATGTCCTCCTCGTCCTCGGTCGCTTCCTTGAGCAGGTCGTACCATTCGGGATCGACGATCACATGGCAGGTCGAGCAGGCAAGCGAACCCTCGCAGGCGCCCTCGATATCGACCTTGTGGCGATGGGCGATCTCGAGCACCGACAGGCCGAGCGGCGCGTCGACCTCGCGACGGCGACCGTCGCGCTCGATAAAAGTCAATTTCGGCATCAAAATCCCTTTTACAAAGCCGGCGGTCGCGGCGCCATGTCCTCGGCAAGAACCGCGGCGGCCTCGGCCGGCGACGCACCCGTGTCGAAGTCCCCGGTCGCTATCAGCCGCAGCAATTCGATCCCAGCGGCTTCGCTGGCGCGCAGCAGTTCGGCGGCGAGCGCCGGGTCGAGCGGCGCAGCAAAGAGCAGCACCGCATGCGTCACCGGCCGGGCCAGCGCCCGCTCGGCGCGCAGTTTCGCGCCTTCGAACAGGGTCTGCCAATCGGCGAGCGGCGCCTCCGGTCCCGGCACTGGCAGTGGCCGCTCGAAACCCTCGCGATCGGCGAGGATCATCGCGTTGCCGCCGATCGAGAACGCGACTTCCGCGAGTTCGCCGCTCGCGTCGATGCCGACCGCCGCGCCCGGCGCATCGGGGTCTGCGGGTGAGCCGTCGGGCTCTTCGATCTGAAAGAGCTTCATCCTCTTCTGCCAGCCCAAACGGCATCGGCGCCCTGCGTGGTTCGAGACGCGCCCTTACGGACGCTCCTCACCATGAGGGACAACAGTGCCGGCATCAAATTTAACCCCTCATCCTGAGGAGGGCGCAAAGGGCCGTCTCGAAGGACGTAATGACGACCGAGGGCTATACGTGAAATGATTCGCCGCAGCCGCAGCGTCCCTTCTCGTTGGGATTGCGGAACACGAAACCGGATTCGAGCTTTTCCTCGACGTAGTCCATCTCGGTGCCGAGGATGAACATCACCGCCTTGGGGTCGACCAGCACGGTCACGCCCTTGTCTTCGACGATCTCGTCGAACTTGCCCTTCTCGTCGGCATATTCGAGCGTGTAGCTGAGGCCCGAACAGCCGCGCGAACGCACCCCGACGCGCACGCCGACCGAGGGCTTGCCGCGCTTGTCGAGCAGCGCCTGGATGCGGGCCGCCGCCGCGTCGGTCACCAAGAGGGCCGCAGGTCGCGCCAAAGCCATCGATCGCCTCGTTTGTTGAGCCAAAGTCATATTGCCGCGATGAGCGTCGCCGTCAACGTTATGTGGGCCTGGTTTCGCCTGATTGCACCATCTTCCCTTGGCGCAGGCGCGCCGCGGCGGCGGCGATCGTGTCGACGGCGTAGTCGACATCGGCCTCGCTGGTGAAGCGGCCGAGCCCCAGCCGGATCGACGCATTGGCCCGTTCGTCCGACAGGCCCAGCGCGCGCAGCACGTAGGACGGCTCGACCGAGGCCGAGGTGCAGGCCGAACCGGTCGAGATCGCGATCGATTGGCACGCCTCGATCATCTCCGGCGCGGTGGTGCCGGGCACCGAGACGTTGAGGCTGCCGGGCAGCCGGTGCGCGAGGTCGCCGTTGACGAGCAGCCCCGGCACCCGCTGCCGCAGGCTCGCGCGCAGCCGCTCGCGCATGTCCTTGAGACGCGCCACCTCGCCGGCCATCTCTTCGCGGGCGATGGCGCAGGCTTTGCTGAAGCCGACGCAAAGCGGGGTCGGCAAGGTGCCGGAGCGCACGCCGCGCTCCTGTCCGCCGCCGTCGATCAGTGGCGTCAGGCGCACCCGCGGCCGGCGCCGGATGTAGAGCGCGCCCACGCCCTTCGGCCCGTAGATCTTGTGGCCGGACATCGACATCAAATCGATCTTCATCGCCTCGACATCGAGCGGGATCTTGCCCAAAGCCTGAGCCGCGTCGGTGTGCAGCAGGATGCCGCGGGACCGGCACAGCGCGCCGATCTCGGCGAGCGGCTGGATCACGCCGATCTCGTTATGCGCCGCCATCACCGAGACGATCAGCGTGCGCTCGGTCAGCGCTGCCTCGAACGCAGCGAGCGAGACGAGGCCGTTCTCGGCGACCGGCAGATAGGTGACGGAAAACCCCTCGCGCTCCAGCGCGGCGCAGCTTTCGAGCACGCATTTATGCTCGGTCTGCAGCGTGACGATGTGGTCTCGCGGCGCGCCGCTTGTCGGGTGCTCGCGGGCGAAATGCGCCGCGCCCTTCAGCGCCAGATTGTTCGCCTCTGTGGCGCCTGAGGTGAAGACGATCTCGCGCGGATCGGCGTGGACCAGCGCCGCCACCTCGGCGCGCGCCGCGTCAATCGCCGCCATCGCGCGGTGGCCGTAGACATGGCTCTCGCTGTGCGGGTTGCCGTAATCGATGGTGAAATACGGCAGCATCGCCTCGAGCACGCGCGGGTCGACTGGCGTCGAAGCCTGGTTGTCGAGGTAGATCGGCAAGGTGTTTGGGGTCCCAGGGGACATAATGTCGTTCATGCGGCTCTAGAGCTTCCGGGCGCTTGCCTGTGGGTGCGCCGCCCGAGCGCACGTTGGCTAAGCGCGGTCCAGGCGTCGAGGAAATGGGCGATGTCGGCCTCGCTGGTGCTCCAGCCGAGGCTAACGCGGATGGTGGCGTTGGCGATGTCGGGGGGAAGCCCCATCGCCGCCAGCACATGGCTTGGCCCGACCTTGCCGGATGAGCAGGCGGCGCCGGCACTGACCATCACGCCGTCGAGGTCGAGCGCGATGACCTGGGTCTCCGCCGGGACGCCGGGCATGGCAATGGCCGACGTGTTCGGCAGGCGCGCTGCGCTCGCGCCGATAACGATGGCGTCGGACGGCAGCGCGATTTCGAGGCGGTCGCGCAACTCGCGAACCTGCTCGTGCTCGGCCGGGTCGCAGGCGGTGGCCGCGGCCGCAAAACCGGCGATGCCGGCGAGATTTTCGGTGCCGGCGCGGCGGTTGCGTTCCTGGCCGCCGCCGCGCTGCAGCGGGGTCACCTCGATACCGGGCGCCAGGACCAGCGCGCCGATGCCGCTCGGGCCGCCGATCTTATGTGCGGACAGGGTCAAGAAATCGGCGCCGAGTTCGGCCAGCGACAAAGGCGTCTTGCCGGCCGCCTGCACGGCGTCGCAGTGGAACAGCGCACCGTGCGCATGCGCGATCTCGGCGAGCGCGCGCACCGGCTGGACGACGCCGGTCTCGTTGTTGGCAAGCATCACCGAGACCAGCGCCGGCCGCGCGTCGGCTATGAGCAGCGCAGCGAGCGCCGCGCCGTCGACGATGCCGTCGCGGTCGACCGGAATGCGGTCGGCATCCGGCACCGCCGCCAAGACCGACGAATGCTCGACCGCGGACACCAGCACCCGCGCGCGGGTGCTGCCGAGCAGGGCCAGATGGTTGGCCTCGGCGCCGCCGCTGGTGAAGACGATGCCGTCGGTCGCTGCACCGACCAGTGCGGCAACCGCCGCGCGGCCGCGTTCGACGAGGTGGCGCGCGGCGCGGCCCTTGCCGTGCACCGACGAGGGATTGCCGCCGAGCGCCAGCGCGTCGGCGATGGCCGTCGCGGCTTCCAGGCGCAGCGGGGTGGTGGCGTTCCAGTCGAGATAGGTTTCGCGGCGCATCAAGATTTCACGAGGTCATTGGGTTCACGGGTTCGTTGGCCGCGACATTGGTCCGGTAGGTGAGGCCGCTGGCGCCGAGCACGCGCTTCTCGCAGACATCGTCCAGGGTCACCGCGCTGAGGAACAGATGGATCTGGTTGCTCAGTTCTTCCCACAGATCATGGGTCAGACATCGGCTGCGGTCACCGCGGCAGCCGAGCGTCTGGCCGGGCTTGCAGCGCACCGCGCGGATCGGCTCGTCGACCGCGAGAATGATGTCGGCGATGCGCGTCGCGTCGCGCTCATGCGCCAGCAGATAGCCGCCGCCGGGACCGCGGACACTATTTACCAGCCCGCCGCGCCGCAGCTTGGCGAAAAGCTGTTCGAGATAGCTCAGCGAAATCTCCTGGCGCTCGGCAATCTCCGACAGGCAGACCGGCCCGTCGCCGCTGTGCTGCGCGAGGTCGACCATCGCCATCACCGCGTAGCGGCCCTTGGTGCTGAGTTTCATGGCGCGGGCCTCGATTTTGCCACGACGTGGCGCGCGTCGACCCCCACCCTGACCCTCCCCCGCCCGCGGGGGAGGGGATTGCAAGTTGCGGCGCCTGACATCTCCCTCCCCCGCTGGCGGGGGAGGGTCGGGGTGGGGGTGCCGCTCATGCCAGCCTCTCGCTTTCGGCTTCGTCGGCGACGAGCCGCGGACCGGTCGGCCGTGCCGAGGCCTTTTCGCTTTCGAGCTCGTTGACGCGGGCGCGCAGGCTGGCGACCTCGTCAAGCAGGCCGGTGAGCGCGCGCGCGATCGGGTCCGGGATGTCCTCGCCGCTGACGCCGTAGGGGGTGAAGGCCGGCTTGGCTTCACCTGGCATGCGCTGGGTGATCTGGCGCGCCGGGTTGCCGACCATGATCGCGCCCGGCGGCACTTCGCGCAGTACCACCGCGGCGGCGCCGATCGTCGCGCCGTCGCCGACCTTGAAGGGTCCCAGCACCTGCGCACCGGAGCTGACCATGACGTTATTGCCCAGCGTCGGGTGGCGCTTATGGCCGCTCTGGTCCTTGGTCGGGCGCGTGCCGCCGAGCGTGACGCCCTGATAGATCGTGCAGTCGTCGCCGATCTCGGCGGTCTCGCCGACAACGACGCCGATCCCGTGGTCGATGAACAGCCGCTTGCCGATCGTCGCGCCGGGGTGGATGTCGATCGCCGTCAGCACCCGACCGACATGCGAAATAAAGCGTCCCAGAAAGAAACAGCGATGCGTCCACAACCAGTGGGCCATGCGGTGGAACAGCAAGACCTGGAAGCCGGGATAGCAGAACACTACCTCTAGGGAAGAGCGGGCCGCGGGGTCGCGGGCCCGCGTGGCTAGGATTTCGTCGCGCAGGTTCTTGAATAGCATCGCGTTCACTGTGCTATCGTGGCCGCCACGACGAAGCCGCAAAAATCCCCCGGCCCGGCGCGGTTCGAGAATCGAGATATAATTGCCCGACTATAACGATCAAGTATGCGGCATTAACTTGCCCAAAAACCGTGGCCATGGGCCATTCCCCAAACCCGACTTACCGGGTCGGAAATACCATGCCTGACGTGATCATCAACGGCCCGGAGGGCCGCATCGAGGGGCGCTATCACCACGTGCGCTCGGGCCCGGCGCCGATGGCGCTGGTGCTGCACCCGCACCCGCTGCATGGCGGGAACATGAACAACCGTATTGTTTACGGGCTCTACCAGAACTTCGTGAAGCGCGGTTTTTCGACGCTGCGGATCAATTTTCGCGGCGTCGGCCGGAGCCAGGGCAGCTTTGACCGCGGCGAAGGCGAGCTCGCCGACGCGGCGGCGGCGCTCGATTGGCTGCAGACCTATAACCCGAACGCCGGCTCGTGCTGGGTTGCGGGCTATTCGTTTGGCGCGTGGATCGGCATGCAGCTGCTGATGCGGCGGCCCGAAATCGAGGCGTTTATCTCGGTGTCGCCGCCGGCCAGCCAGTACGACTTCACCTTCCTTGCGCCGTGCCCGTCGTCGGGTCTCGTGATCCAGGGCGACTCGGACACGCTGGTGCCGATCGAGAGCGTCCAGAAGCTGGTGCACAAACTGGCGCATCAGCGCGACATCAAGATCGATTTCCGCAAGATCGCCGGCGCCGACCATTTCTTCGCCGAGCAGCTCGAACAGGTGACGACGCATGTCGACACCTATATCGGCGACCATCTGCGCGCCCCCGGGCAGGCCGAACCCGTGGTCCACGGACGCGGCCGGGCGTAGGCTGGCGTAAGGCGGAAAAGCGTAGCGCCTTCCGCCATTGAGAGCGGCAACGGCGGATGACGCCTTTGCTCATCCGCCCTACGGTTTGTCAGCCCTTCGAGCGGGCGGTGCGCAGCATCGCCCAGATGATGCCGGCGATCCCGAACAAGGTCAGTCCGCCGAAAACCACGATGAAAGTGTTGGTCGAGCCGATCAGCCGGTCGCCGATATCGCCCGCCACGTCGCCAATAAACAGCAGCATCGGCGCCCAGACCAGCGCCGAGGTGAAGTTTGCGAGCCAGAACCGACCGCGCGGCATCTGCATCAGCCCGGCCGCCAGCGGGATCACAGCGCGGACGGGGCCGAAAAAGCGGCCGATGAACACGCTCGCACCGCCGTATTTGGCAAAAAACTGGACGCCGCTCGGCAACATGTCGGGATTGCGCGAAAACGGCCACAGATTGGCGATGCCGCCGCCAAACCGCCGGCCGATCCAATACGATACCGAGTCGCCAAGCGTCGCGCCGGCGACCGCGCCGATCAGCACCGGCGTGTAAGGCAGCGTGCCGTGGGACATCAGCGTCCCCGCCGCGATCAACAACGATGTGCCGGGAAACAGCAGGCTGAGAAACGCGAACAACTCGCCGAACGCGGTGATGAACATGATCACCGCCGCCCAATGCGAATGCGCGGCGATAAAGGCGAGTGTCGGCTGTACGATGTCGTCCATGAACGGCGGTATACTTGGCTTGTCGTCCCGGCGGAAGGCCGGGACCCATCGTTCGGTCTCCGCTGCGTCTGAAAAGTGGGTACCGGCTTTCACCGGTACGACAGATTGGGTATGTCCCGAGCCAGGAGGAAGCCCATGCCAACCCTTGACCCTCGGCAAACCGGGGAACGCATCGTCGCGGTGTTTCGCGCGCGGCAGCCGATCGACATTCTGCCCGACGAGCTGATCCCGGCGACGCTCGACGAGGCCTACCGGGTGCGCGAGGCCTATGAGGCGATCGAGGTGCCGCGGCGCGGCCAGGTCGTCGGTTACAAGATCGGTCTCACGACGCCGATCATGCAGCAGCTCTGCGGCGTTGACGAGCCGTGCTACGGCGCGATGTTTTCGAGCGAAATCCGCCACTCGCCGGCGGAAATCAGGGTCGCCGATTATTGCCGCGTCGGCATCGAGACCGAGATCGCGATGCGGCTCGGCGCCGATCTGCCCGATGGCGGCGGTCTGGCGCGCGTCACCGAGGCGGTCGAGAGCTGCATGGCGGCGACCGAAGTGCTCGAGGATCTCAAGCACGACTACAAGCGGCTGACCGCGCGCTCGATGGTCGCCGGCAACGTGTGGAACGCCGGCTGCGTGCTCGGCGCGCCGGTCGGCGAATGGCGCCAGCTCGACCTGGCGACCGTCACCTATCGGCTGACGATCAACGGCAAGGAAATCGGCACCGGCAAGGGCGCCGACGTGATGGGCAATCCGCTCAACGCGCTCAGTTGGCTCGCCGACAAGCTTGCCGCCGACGGACGGCCGCTCAAGCGCGGCATGGTGGTGATGACCGGCAGCACGGTGCCGATCCAGTTTCCCGCGCCCGGCGACCATGCGGTCGTCGAGGTCTCGGGTCTCGGCCGCGCGGAAATCCGCTTCGTCTGAGCGTGCCCGACTTCTTCCCGCTGATCCGCCCGCTGCTGCGGGCGCTGCCGGCCGAAGCCGCGCATCGGGTGACACTCGCCACGCTCGGCTGGGGGCTCGGCGGTCTGGTCGCCGGACGCGCCGAGCCCGATCCGCCGAGCCTGCGGCAACGGCTGTGGGGCCGCGACTTCCCCAATCCGATCGGCGTGGCCGCCGGGTTCGACAAGGACGCGCTGGTGCCTGACGCGGTCTTGCGGCTCGGCTGTGGTTTCGCCGAGACCGGCACCGTCACGCCGCGTCCGCAAGTGGGGAACCCGCGGCCGCGCATCTTCCGCCTCGACCAAGACCGTGCGGTGATCAACCGGCTGGGGTTCAACAATCAGGGCCTGGAACAGACCCTGGCGCGGCTGCGGGCACGGCCGCGGACCGGCATTGTCGGTGTCAATCTCGGCAAGAACCGCGACAGCGAGGACGCTGTCGCCGATTATCTCGATGGCGTCCGACGGGTCGGTCGGCTCGCCGATTATTTTGTCGTCAACGTCTCGTCGCCCAACACGCCGGGCCTGCGCGATCTGCAGCGCCGGGAGATTCTCGGCGATCTGCTGCGGCAGGTCGTCGCGACGCGCGACGCGGAGGCGGCGGGTGTCCCGTTGCTGGTCAAGATCGCGCCGGACCTCAGCGCCGAGGAACGCGGCGACATCGCGGCGCTGGCGACCGAGACCGGCATCGACGGCATCGTCATCGCCAACACGACGATCGCCCGCCCGACGGAACTGCGCAGCCCCCATGCCGCTGAGACGGGCGGCCTCAGCGGCGAGCCGCTTTTGGCGCCGTCGACCGCGCTGCTCGAGGAAATCTATCGGCTGACGGAAGGCAAGATGCCGCTGATCGGGGTCGGCGGTGTTGCCGGCGCGGCCGACGCCTACGCCAAGATCCGCGCCGGCGCCTCTTTGGTGCAGCTCTACACGGCGCTGGTGTTCGAGGGGCCCGCGCTGATCGGCCGCATTAAGCGCGGTCTCGCCGAGCTGTTGCGCCGTGACGGCTTCACCTCGGTTGCCGACGCGGTCGGCGCCGACCACGGGGCGGGGACCGCAAAGCGCGCATCGGCCGCGCGCTAATGCCGCACGAGATCAGCCCCGGCACTTTTCACTACCGCTCCCCGGCTTCCGCCGGGAAGCGGCTAAAGAAGATCCGCGCTAGCGGTCAAGGCCGTGGGATTTCAGCGCGGTCTGATGCGCCGGTGTCGTCGGGTCGTTCTGCATCAGCGCCTTGGCTTTCGGGCTGTCGAGGGGGACCCAGCCCTGGATCGGCGTCAATGATTGCGCCCGACTCGGCGCCGCGGCGGCGAGCAGCACGGCGACGGCGACGGCAAAACCCAAACCCGATTTCATGATGCTATCCTCATATGATCGACGATGGATTCGCCTCCGCAGAACGCTTTGTCGATTGCCGAGGTTCCGGCCGCGTGCGTCCGCCGGAGAGTGTGCTAGTTTCGTCCATCCCTCCGACCGATGATGGCGGCATGACGCTTCGCGAAATGACGTTTCACGAAATACGCGGTGCGCGCGAGGTCGCCGCCGATTACGACGGGTTCGTGCTCGATTTGTGGGGCGTGATCCATGACGGGGTGCAGCCCTATCCCGGCGTCCTCGATTGCCTGGCGGCGCTGCTGGCAGTGGGCAAACGCGTCGTGCTGCTGTCGAACGCACCGCGCCGCGCTTATGACGTCGTCAACCGCATCACCGCGATCGGCGTGCCGCAGGGCCTCTATCATGGCGTCATGTCGTCGGGCGAGGAGGCTTGGGAGTACCTCAAGCGGCGCGACGATCCGTTCTACGCCGATATTGGGCAGCGCTGCCTGCACATCTGCTCGGACCGGGATTTGGAAATCCGCGTCGGCCTCGACCTCGACTATGTCGAGCGCGCCGAGGAGGCCGAGTTCATCCTCAACACCGGCCCCGCCGGCTGGGACGATACGATCGAGGATTACGCGCCGATTCTCGCCGCCGGGCGCGAGCGCGGCCTCAAGATGGTCTGCGCCAACCCCGATCTGATGGTCAATCACGGCACCCAGCTGGCGCTGTGCGCCGGCGCGCTGGCGGTGCATTACGAGGGCATCGGCGGCGCGGTGCGCTGGCACGGCAAGCCCTATCCCTCGGTCTACGATTCGTGTCTACGGCTGCTCGGGATCGCCGATCAGCGCCGCATCCTCGCGGTTGGCGACAGCCTGCGGACCGATATCGCCGGCGCCAACGGTGCCGGGCTCGACAGCCTGCTGATCGCCGGGCAGGGCATCCATCTCGACGAATTCGCGCCTGGCGGCAGGCTCGATCACGCTCGCATCGCGGCCGCCGCCGCAACCGCCGGTGCGCGACCGACACTCGTCGCACCGCGCTTCATCTGGTAGCGGCCGCCGATTGCGGTCCGAGCGCGACGAGGCAATTTCGCCGCGTCGCGATTTCCTTTAAGCTGATCGCGCCGCCACATGACGATCGCCGCCCACCGCCCGCTCAACAGCGCGCGCCCGCGCGCCGGGGTGAGGCGCGCGCTCGACTGGTGGCTTGGCGAGCTTGCCGCCTGCCGGCAGGATCTGCGGGCTTTCGCGGCGACGCATCGGCGGCGCGGCGTGGTGATCGAGGCCGGCGAGCGGTATTGGCTGCTGCGCCAGGGCGGCCGGCCGATCGGCCAGATCGACATGCAGGCGGATGGCGCGGCGGAATTGCCACGGCTGCTGACCCCGGCGATACGCGGACGCTCGGTGGTGGTCGAAATCCCGGCGGACAGGGTGCTGGCGAAAACCATCGCGCTGCCGCCTGGCGCTAAAGGGCAGCTCGATCGCATCCTCGGCTTTGAGATCGCCCGGCATTTCCCGTTTCCCGCCGAGCGCGTCTATTTCCAGCACCGCCTGGTGAAGGGCGAGCGCGACGGTCTGGTGACGGTCGAGATCGTCGCGGTGCCGCGCGAGGTGGTCGACCGCATCTGTGCGGTGCTCGCCGCGTTGGGGTTGCGCCCGGCGGCGATCGCGGTCGGCGCCGGCGCGCCCGCGATCCCGCTCTTCCTGCCCGCCGCGGCGTTCGCGGCGGGGCGCCCTGCGACCTCCCGCTCGACGCGTCTCCTCGGTCTCGCGACGGCGTTGGCGGCCGTGGCCGCGCTGGTCTCATGGCCGCTCGCGCAGCAGCGCGCGATGGACGGGCTCGATCGGGAGATCGCGGCGCTTAAACCGGCGGCCGAATCCGCGCTGCGCGCCGGCGAGGGCGAGCGCCGCGCCGGCGAGCGGAACGCCGCGATGCTGTCGCTGCGCGCCACGCGGCCCCCGCTGGTGACGGCGCTCGATGTGCTGAGCCGTGATTTGCCGGATGGTGCCTGGCTGCTGTCGCTGTCGATCGCCGGCCGCGATGTCGTGCTCGACGGGCTCGCGCCGTCGGCGGCGGCCATCGCGCTGGCGCTGGAGAAAGCGGGCAACGTGTCGGGCATCGTGTTCCGCGCGCCGATCGCCCGCGAGGCCGCCGGTCTCGAGCATTTCCAGCTCGGCGCAACGCTGAACGGCGCGGCCAAGCCATGACGCTCGCCGAGCGCCCCAATCTTGGCCGGATCTCGGCGCTGGCGATCCTTGCCGTGTTGATCGCTCTGTTCTGTCTCGGCCCGGTCGCCGCGTATTGCGGTTGGATCGCCGACAACGCCGATTCTCTCGCCGCCAAGGCGGCGGTGCTGCAGCGTTACCGTCTGCTCGCCGGCGCCGAGGCCAAGGCGGCCGCCCCGGCCGGCCCCGCCCTGCTTTATGCCGAGATGCCGGAATCGCAGGCGACGGCGCTGTTGCAGGAAACCGTCAAGACGGCGGCGGTGGCGGCGCATGTTCAAGTCCAGGGACTGCAGGTGCTGCGCGGCGAGGCGGTGAGCGGCGCGACGCGCATCGGCGTCCGGGTGCGCGCCAGCGGCGATATGACGGGGCTGCGGAACCTGCTCTACGCGATCGAGACCGCAAAACCGCTGCTCTACCCCGATAATCTGTCGGTCCAGTCGCATGCCGCGATGCCGGGCGCGGCGGCAGCCCTCGACTTCCAGTTCGATATTTCCGGCTTCAAGGCGGAGCCGGCGTCGTGATCGCGCTGCGCCTCGACCATGGGCTGGCCGCCGGCGTCCTGTGTTTCGGGGCGCTCGCGCTCTGGCCGTGGCTGGTGCCACCGATCCCCGCGACGCGGCCGCTTGCGACGCCGTCTGCGGCACCGGCGGCGCCGGCCATCGCTGTCCTGCCGCCGCTGGCGAATTTTGCCGCGACGGTCGAGCGGCCGCTGTTCTCGCCGTCGCGCCGCCCGGCGGCGAACGCGCCCGCTGCCGCGGCACCCGCGGCCGAGAGCCGCTACCGGCTGCTCGGCATCGTCGCCCGGGGACCGAAAAAAACCGCCTTTATCGCCGACAATGTCCGGCGCGCGGAGATCGGGATTGGCGAGGTGCTCGACGGCTGGACAGTCAAGGAGATCGGCCAGGACCGCGTGACCCTCGCGTCGCCCGCGGGCGAGATGGTGCTGAAGCTGAAATCGGCGCCGGCGGAGCCGGTCAAACCTCAATGACCGGAGACGAGCGCCTCCGCCTTGGCGACGAGGCGGTGCAGCGCCAGGCGCTGGCTGGCGGATAGCGGTTTCTGCGCATCGCCCAGCGACAGCACACCGTTCGGCGAGACGCCGAGCGCGCCATTGGCGATCAGCTCTTGCATTTGCAGGAGCAGCCGCAGGAAGCCTTCGCCGCCCAAGTCCCAGTTGCGCACCGGCCCGGTGTCGAGATGGATGAAATGCGATTGCGGGTACCAGCCGACGCCGCCGCGCTGCATCGCCCGCGCGGTCTCCATCGCCACGTCGAGCCGCGCCGGCAAATAGATGTCGAGCGCCCGGCCGTAGATGTGCTGCGAGTTATCGGCGACCCCGAACGTGGTGCGCGCCAGCATCTCGTTGGTGGCGCGGGTGCGATAGGCCGACAGTACCGTGGCCTCGCCGATCCCAACTGCCTCCAGAACGCCGGCGAGAAAATCGATGACGCCGACATCGTAGTCGATTGTCTCGCCCGAATGGTGATCGCGCAGAAACACCGACAGATCAGCCATCGCCGCGGCGATCGGCCCATTATCGTCGCGATAGGGACCGTTGAAGCTCTCGCCGGTATGCGCGTTTACGAGCTTCAGACGCCGGAGCTTGGGCAAAGGCAGCTCGGCCCGCGCCGCGACGGGCGTCGCCAGAGCCGCCGAGAGGAGGGAAAGAAACGCCCGCCGGTCCATCACACTAGGGTTAGAGCAGATAGCGGCCCTTTTTTGAAGCGTCAGTGCCGGTCCTAGAGCGAGTTTCGTTTGAATTGAAACATTTACCTGCGTCCCCCGGCTTGACCCGGGGGCCACGCCTTCATCCGCCGGCGCTCGCGCAAGCCCGGCCGAGGCGGGAGAGAGGTGTTGCGCCGTGTTCCTCAATCAAGGCGACGTGGCGACGGCGGCGCATTCGGGCGGCAGCTGGCTGACCAGCAAGGGCGGCGCCGGCGGGCTGGGCTTGGGGTGACGGCCCTCCGCAGTGAACCACCAGTCGAGTTCCTTGCCGCAGCCGTCGCCGTCCGGCGGCAGGGCTTGGTTCTCGCACAGTGTCTGACCGGGCGGGCAAGTGAGGCGGATATGGAAATGGTCGTCATGCCCCCACCACGGCCGCAGTTTGCGCAGCCAGTCGCGATCGGCGCCTGCCTCGCGGCACAGTCGGCGCTTGATCGCCGCGTTGACGAACATCCGCGCCAGTTCGGGCATGCGCGCCACGTCTTCGTAGAGCTTGCGGTACGACGGGTTCCAGATCGCCGGATCGACGTCGTTGCCGTCGGCCCTGACAATGCTCTTTGCCGGCAGATTGTCGCGCTCCTCGACGCTCAGCCGGCGGTCGGGCATCGGGATGACCCAGAGATCGGCGTCGAGACCGATCTGGTGCGAGGCATGGCCGGTCACCATCGGTCCGCCGCGCGGTTGGCCCAGATCGCCGATCAACAGGCCAGGCCAGCCGACCACTCGGGGCACGCTTTCCGCCAGCCGCTCGATCGCCGCGATCAGCACGGGATGACCCCAGGCACGGTTGCGCGCCGGCCGCATGACCTGCCAGGTCGGCCCACCCGCCGGCAGCGGCACGGCCCCGGCGATGCAGCCGCGCTCGTATTTGCCGATCGAGCGCGGCGTGCCGGCGCTCGGCTGCGAGACGCTGCCGAAAACGCGTTTTGCGGCGTCCGCGGGCAGCGCCGCGATGATCGCGGCGCGTTTCGCCGCCTCGCTTGCGGCAACATCTTGCGCCAGCGTTGCGGTTGGCGCCAACAAGGCGAAAGCCATCGCCCAAAATGCGACCGGAAGGCGCATGATTTCAGCCTTTAAAACAGAGATTTAAGCGAAAACGATGGTATTTTCGCGAATTAACGATCAATTTGCGCCCGTCCGAATCAGCCGGCGTTAGCATCGTTACGTGGTCCCTTGAAACACCGGGATGCCAGAAGCGCGACCCATGTCGGGAGCCGAACCACCGCTTACCAGTCATAAACGTATTCTCGTTGTCGAGGACAACGAGTTGAACATGAAATTGCTCAACGACGTCCTCGAGGCGCACGGCTACGAGGTGTTGTCGACCGGTCGCGGCGCGGTTGCGGTGGAATGGGCACGGGAATACCGGCCGGACCTCATCCTGATGGATTTGCAGCTTCCCGACCTGTCCGGGCTCGAAGCCACCCAACAGCTCAAGGCCGACGCGAAAACCAGCGATATTCCGGTAATTGCGGTGACTGCCTTCGCGATGGCCGGCGACGAAAGGAAAGCCCTCGATCACGGCTGCGATGCTTATGTCGCAAAGCCGATCGTGCTGAGGGATTTTCTTAATCTAATTGTCGGCTTCATAGGACAGGGGGACGGTCCGGAGTTGGCTTGATGGCAGGATAGCGATGGTGCAGGGACGAACAATACGACGCTGGGCAGTGACCGTAGCCGTCGCAGCAATCGGCGGCTTCGCGGTGCTGAACCCCGGTGTCGTCAGGGCCTTTTACCAGGACATCTATCCCAACGATCCGGCGAAGCGGCAGGCGCTCGAACTGTGTTTCCTGCAGGACCACATGTTCAACCGGCTGGAATTGAGCGCGCGCGAAACCTGCTACAACCGCATGCTGCAGCCGCTGGGCGAGATTTCGACCAGCGAGACGCCGCAATCGCCGACCGCGAACCTCGTCGATCTGCGGAGCGCGGCCGGCGCAGGCCGGCAACCGCGCAACGATATCCGGCGCCTGGAGCAGAACGAGCACCCGCCGCGCTCGCCGCAATAGGCGGCATTCCGCCGTCTTTTCCAGACATCGCGCGGAGCGATCGCAGCGCCGTCCTTTCCGTCGCCGAGCGGGCGGGGTAACGTCGGGGCGCCATTCAACGCCGCGCGGGTCGCGTTTTGATGAAACTCTTCGGTTTTTTCCGCTCGTCGGCCGCCTTCCGCGTGCGGATTGCGCTGAACCTCAAGGGCCTTGCCTATGAGGACGCGTTCATCCATCTGCGGCGCGGCGACCAGCGCGGCGCGGATTATCTCGGGGTCAACCCGCAGGGGCTGGTGCCGGCGCTGGAGATCGACGGGGATACGCTGATCCAGTCGATGGCGATCGCCGAGTATCTCGACGAGACGCATCCCGAGCCGCCGTTCCTGCCGGCCGATCCGCCGGGCCGCGCGCGAGTGCGTGCGCTCGCGGCGATTGTCGCCTGCGACATCCATCCCATTAACAACCTGCGGGTCTTGCGCTATTTGACGCGCTCGCTCGGCCACGACCAGCAGGCGGTCGAGACCTGGTACAATCATTGGATCGCCACCGGCTTCGAGGCGTTAGAGCGATTGCTGAGCGGGGACCGGGCGACCGGCGAGTTCTGCCACGGCGACCGGCCGGGCCTCGCCGATATCGCCCTGGCGCCGCAGGTGGTCAATTCGGAGCGTTACCAGCTCGATCTGTCGCCCTACCCAACAATCACGCGGATCTATCGCAATTGCATGCAGCTCGACGCCTTCGCCGCCGCTCATCCGAGCAACCAGCCCGATCGTGATGATTGATGGGCACAATCATCGAGCGGGCATCGTGACAAGCCGCCGCCGCCGCACTTGGCGCGACCTGTGCTGCTCGCCACGCGCGCTCGCCTATGTCGTCGTCTTCTCCGCTGCGCTGGTGGTGAATGGCTGCCGCGGCGTGGCGGCGGACGATTCCGCCGGCGGAACGATCAGCCAGGGCGATCTCGACCTCATTCAGCGCACGATGAAGGAGGTGCAGAAGAGCTATGTCGAGCCGGTGAAGCCGGGCGAACTCACCACCGGCGCGCTCAAGGGCATGCTGACCCGGTTGGACCCACATTCCGACTATATGGACGAGCGCGAGTTTCGCGACCTGATGGCGACGACGAGCGGCCAGTTTGGCGGCGTCGGCATCGAGATCTCCGTCGATGACGGCGTGCCCCAGGTGATCTCGGCGATCGAGGGCACGCCGGCGGCGACGGCGGGGCTCAATCCCGGCGACCGCATCACCAAGGCCGACGGGCAGGCGCTCGTGGGCATGGATATCGAGGAGGTCGTCCGCAAGCTGCGCGGCGCGCCGGGCACGCCGGTGATGCTGACCATCGTGCGCAGCGGCCGCCCGGCCTTCGACGTCAAGATCACCCGGGCGATCATCAAGGTCGACTCGGTGAAGGCCAAGATGCAGGCCGGGAAAGTCGGCTATGTGCGGATCAGCACGTTCGACGAAAACACCGCCACCCAACTGCGCGCGGCGATCGGCCGGTTCAGGCAGGAGGCGGGCAGCAACCTCACCGGCTTTGTCCTCGATCTGCGCAACGACGCCGGCGGGCTGCTCGACGCGGCGGTCGAGGCGGCTGCCGATTTCCTCGATACCGGCACGGTGGTCTCAACGCGCGGCCGCGAACCCGACGAGAACCGCATCTACGAGGCGGCGCCCAACGGCGACCTCATCCGCGGCGTACCGATGGTGGTGCTGATCAACGGCGCTTCCGCTTCAGCCTCCGAGATCGTCGCCGGCGCGCTGCAGGACAACCGGCGCGCCGCGATCCTCGGCACCCGCAGCTTTGGCAAGGGCTCGGTGCAGAGCATCATTCCGATCGAGAACCACGGCGCGCTGCGCCTGACGACGGCGCTTTACTACACGCCATCCGGGCGCTCGATCCAGGGGCAGGGGATCACACCGGACCAGGTGCTGACGCTGCCCAAGGATCAGCAGGTAGCGAATGCGCTGGTGACGTATGAGAGCGATCTTTACGGGTCGCTCAAGGCGACCGGCGCGCTGGCCCCGACCAAGCCCAACGCCGCCCCATCGGGAGCGAGCGGGCCGCTCTCGGCCGACCACCCGATCAACCCCTCGGTGCTCGGCACGCCGCAGGACGCCCAGCTGATCGCCGCGCTCGACTACCTGAAGAAACATCCGCGTACCGCCGCAGCACGGTAAGCCAAGCCGGTGCGAGCCGGCGGCAACTCGGCCCCCACCCTGACCCTCCGCCGCTGGCGGGGGAGGGTCAGGGTGGGGTGGCGCGGCTACAGCCGCGCCATCAGCGGCGCGAGGAACTCGCGCAGGGTCGGTGACCATTTGGCGTGCTCGGGGCCGGCGGAACTGTGGCCGAGATCGCTGTCGAGCTCGAAAAAGCGTGCCTCGACCCCGGCAGCGGCGAGCGCGTCCATCACCGCCGGCGCGATCTTTGGCGGGAACAGATTATCGGTGCGGCACAGGATGTAGAGCACCTTGGCCTTGATCTTGGCGAAATCCGGCCGCGTGTCGAAGCCGAGCAGCGCGCGGCGCAGGATGATCAGCGAATGCGCATCCCATTTCGCGGCCCAGGCGGCGGCCTGTTCGCGGATCGCCGCCTCGCGCTCGGCGGGGTCGGGGTAGCGCGGCGTCAGGTTGGCGTCGATCCCATAGCGCTTCAGCGTCTCGACCCGGATATCGGTCAGCGCCTGGCGCGGACCCGCCGTGTGGTAGTAGTGGCCGCCATGCCAATTCGGGTCGACGGCGAGCTTGGCGGTCACCTCGGCCAGCTGTTTGTCAGTGTTGGCCGACGCCCAGGGCGCGGTGTTGACCGCGACGATCGCGTCCATGAAACCCGGGTAGGCGACCGCCCATTGGTACCCCTGGTAGCCGCCATAGGACGGGCCGGCGACCGCGACGAGATGCTGCACCCCCAGCGATTGCAGCAGGGCTTTTTGCGCCGCGACGATGTCGCGGATCGTGATGTTCGGGAAATCGGGACCGTAAGGCTGGCCGGTCTTGGGGTTGCGGCTCGCCGCGTTGGTCGAGCCGAACGACGAGCCCAGCATGTTGGACGCCACGACAAACAGCTTGTCGGTGTCGATCGCCTTGCCCGGACCGATCAGCCCGTCCCACGAGCCGGGCTGGCCGCCATTCGCCGGGTTGCGCCCGGCGGCGCGATGGCTGCCGGTGAAGCCGTGCGTGATCAGCACCGCGTTTCGCCCGCCATTTGGACTATTGGGGGGTGCCAGCTTGCCGTAGGTCTCGTAAGCGATGACCACCTCGGGCATCACCTCGCCGTTGGTCAGGCGGAAATCCCGCAGCGTGAAGAATTGGTCCTCGACCGTGCCGAGATCGCGTATCGCGGGCGATGCTCCATCCATGCCGGCGTCCTCCTGATGATGTCTTGCGCGGATTGTGGCACGGCGCTTTCGCCGCTGTCACCGCCCTGGGTTTCTTGTTCCGGCGGTTTTCTGTTCCGGCGGCGGGCGGTTCGCGCTAAACCGCAGGTCGCGCTATCCCGCGCCCCAGGATCGACGATGCGCCGCTGGTTGATGCTGCTGTCTTGCATGGTCGCGCTCGCCGCTTGCGCCGGCGCGCCGCCGCCGGGGGCGGGCACGCCGCAGTCCGGCGTGACGGCGCGATTTCCGCCCGGCGGCGTCGCCGGCGTGATCAGGGTCGATGTGATTGATCCGTTCCCGCTGCGCGCCGCCGCGCTGGTGGCGCCGGACGGCACCGCGACGCCCGCGAGCTGGCTCGACGTCAGCGCCAATCCCACGCGGCTCGCTGGCGCGGCCTCGATGTCCGATCCGTGGCGGCCGAGCAGTCTCGGCACCAACGGTCTCAACCCGCTGCCCAGCGGCCCGACGGACCCGGCGCTCCGCGCTCGCAACCAGCTGCTGCTGACCGCCTCGACGGCGGACCTTACTGTGTCCGATCCGGTGGCGTACCAGCGCGATTGGCAGGGCTACAGGATCAGACTCAGCTTCGCGGCGGCCGGCGACCAGCTCGAAATCCGCGACATTCCCGGCCCGGCGCCACCGCCGGAGAAGACCGGAAGTTAGGCAGATCTTTTTTGAAAGGTGCTCCGCTAACCGCCTTGGCCGGGCTTGACCCGGCCATCCACGTCTTCCCGTTCCGACGTCCGCGAATGAAGACGTGGACCCCCGGGCCAAGCCCGGGGGAGACGAATTCAAATGGCGATTGGAGGCCTTGGTCCCGCTAGACGTTGGTGCAGGAATTGCCGGCGGGGGTGCCGATCATCGACAGCACCTCGCGGCGGGTCGTGGCGTCGGTGCGGAACACGCCGAGCATGCGGCTCGTCACCATGCTGACGCCGGGCTTATGGACGCCGCGCGTCGTCATGCATTGATGCGACGCCTCGATCACTACGGCGACCCCCTTCGGCTGCAGCACCTCGCTGATAGTATTGGCGATCTCGGCGGTCATCTTTTCCTGGATCTGCAGCCGCTTGGCATAGACCTCGACGAGCCGCGCCAGCTTCGAGATGCCGACGACCCGGTTCGACGGCAGATAGGCGACATGCGCCTTGCCGATGATCGGCGCCAGGTGGTGCTCGCAATGCGACTCGAAACGGATGTCCTTCAACAGGACGATCTCGTCATAGCCGGAGATTTCCTCGAAGGTGCGGTGCAGCAGCTGCACCGGGTCCTCGCCGTAGCCGCTGAAGAATTCCTGGTAGGCGCGCACCACCCGGTCCGGCGTGCCGAGCAGCCCCTCGCGCTGCGGGTCGTCGCCGGCCCAGCGGAGGAGCGTGCGCACCGCATCCATCGCCTGCTCGCGCGTGGGGCGTACCGTCGTGATCGGTTTGGCGATATCATTCATGGATTGTCTCTTTCCGGCCGGCACGGTCGGGGTAGGCCGGCGCTGTGGTGTTCTAGTTGAGGCGCCGCGGGTGCTGCGGGCTGTCGGCCGCGATCGGGATATGCGCCGGCCGGTCGAGCGAGAAGGCGGGGACGCGGATCAGGAAACGCTCGCCCGACGGTGTTTCCATCTCGTAATCGCCGACCATGAACCCCGACGGGGTCGCCAGCGGACACGAACTTGTGTACTCGAAGCTCTGCCCCGGCTCGAGCACCGGCTGCTCGCCGACGACGCCCGGACCACGCACCTCCTGCGGGCGGCCGAGCTCGTCGGTGATCCGCCAATGCCGGTTGCGCAGCTGTACGGTCTCCGCACCTTCGTTCTCGATCCGCACGTGATAGGCCCAGACATAGTGGCTGTTGGCCGGGTCCGAATGCTGATCGAGGTAGAACGGCCGGACCGTTACGGTGATCGAGCGGGTGGTTTCCGAATACATATCAATGAGCTTCCGCGACTTTCCTGGGCTTCCTTAAGCGCGAACAATGTCGGGTGTGCGGCCGATCCCGTCAAGCTTGGCCACTCAGCCGGGCGCGAGCAGGGCCAGCACCTTCTCGTCCGGCTTGCGGCCGCCGTCCGGGCTGATCGCCTGGATACAGATATGGTCGGCGCCGGCATCCCAATGCTGCTGCAGGCGCGCGCGGATCTTGCCCTCGTCGCCCCAGGCGACATTCTCGTCGATCAGCCGGTCCGAGCCGCCGCCGGCGAGATCGTCCTCGCTATAGCCGAGCCAGCGCCAATTGTTGAGGTAGTTGTCGAGCCGCAGGTAATTCGCGAGCGCCTCTCGGCCGAGCGCACGCGCCTTCGCCGCATCGGTCTCCAGCAACACCCAGACCTCGGGGCAGAGCAGCTTGCCGGGGCCGAGAATTTGCCGTGCCTGATGCGTGTGCTCGGGCGTGACACAGTAGGGATGTGCGCCGTCGGCGTGGCTCGCCGACAGCGCCAGCATCCGCGGGCGCAGCGCGGCGAGGATGGTCAGCGGCTTTTCCCCCGGCTGCGGAGCGCCGTAAGGGGCCGCGTTCATGGCATCGAGATAGGTGCGCATCGTCGCGATCGGCTTGCCATAGGTGTGACCGCGGACGCCCTCGACCGACGGCACGTGCGACACCCCGATCCCCAGGAGGAACCGGCCGCCCGACTGCTCGGCCAGCGCGCGCTGGCCGTTGGCCATCGCCATCGCGTCGCGCGCATAGATATTGGCGATGCCCGGCGCCACGACGAGCTTGCTGGTGTTGGCGAGCAGCCAGGACGAATGCACCATCACATCGCGGCCTCGGCTTTCCGGCATCCATAGCGCCGCATAGCCCCAACCCTCGACCCGCTTGGCAAAGGCCGCGCCTTCCGCCGCGGTCATCGTATCCATCGCCGCCCACACGCCGAGCTTGCCGAGTTTCATGCGCCGCTCCTCCCGATGCTGTCCTATCTTAGCCGGGTCGTTCCCATCAAAAGCATCAAAAACGAACGCTCCCCGGCGCAAGCCGGGGTCCACTTTTCGGCGCCCACGCCGGCTGAAGAGTGGGTCCCGGCTTTCGCCGGGAAGCGGAACAAGAAGCTGCGTTAATGAGGTGCCCCTTGTTCCGGGCGCGGCGGACGCCTATCACCTTGAGACCCATGCCCGTCCTTTTTCTCATCGTCCTTATCGACCTGATCGGGTTCGGTCTCGTGATCCCGCTGCTGCCGTTTTACGCGGAGCGGTTTTCGGCGACGCCGCAAGAAGTCACGGTATTGATGGCGACGTTCTCGGCGATGCAGACGCTCGCCGCGCCGATCTGGGGGCGGCTCAGCGACCGGGCCGGACGGCGTCCGGTGCTGATGGTCAGCATGGCTGCCGCGGCGCTCGCCTATCTCTGGATGGCCTTCGCCGATGCGCTGTGGATGCTGTTCGCAGCCCGCGCGTTGGCCGGGATATGCGCTGGCAACATCGGCGCCGCACAAGCCTATATCGCCGACGTGACGCCGCCCGAGAAGCGGGCGCACGGCATGGGGATGATTGGCGCCGCGTTCGGGCTGGGGTTCATCATCGGACCGGCGCTGGGCGGCGTTGTCGCCGGCCACAACACGGCGACCGCCGATTTGCGCACGCCAGGCCTCATCGCCTGCGGTTTGTCGCTGGTCGCGCTGCTCGGCGTGCTTGTCGTCTTGAAGGAGAGCCTGCCGGCGGGACTGCCGCCGCGGCCGCGCAAGGGCCGCATCGCGGCGCTGCGCGATGCGCTGGCGCGCAAGAGCCTGGCCCGGCTGCTGGTGGTGTTCTTTCTCGCGATCGTCGCCTTTGGCGGGATGGAAGCGACCTTCGCGCTGTGGGCCATGGCGCAGTTCAACTATGGGCCGGCGCAGATCGGCTACATCTTCACCTATATCGGCGTGCTGTCAGCGGTCATGCAGGGCGGGCTGATCGGCCGGCTGACCGCGCGCTTCGGCGAGGAGAAGCTGCTGGTCGCCGGGCTGGCGCTGATCGCGCTGGGCTTGTTGGCGATACCGGCGGCGCACGACCTGCCGATGCTGGTGGTCGCGGTGAGCTGCCTGGCGCTCGGCATGGGGGCGATGCAGCCCTCGCTCAACAGCCTCATCTCGCGCCGCGCCGGCGTCGACGAGCAGGGCGAGATTTTGGGTGTGGCCCAATCGGTGGCGAGCCTGTCGCGCGTGCTGGGACCGCTGCTCGCTGGCGCGCTGTTCGCCGGGTTGGGGCGGGACAGCCCGTTTCTCGCCGGCATGGTGCTGGTGGTCGCCGCCGCCGCGCTGAGCTGGCGACTGCCGCCGGCGACACCCTCCGCCGCCCCGCGGCCCGCCGAATGAGTCCTCAGAGCACGCATGCCGCCCCCGCTCGTCAGTGGCCCGAAGGGCTCGCTGCGCGACGGGATGCGGGCGCTGCGCGGTCTGCTGCCTTATCTGTGGCCGCACGATGCGCTCGAGTTGCGGCTGCGGGTGGTCGCCGCGCTGGCGCTGTTGGTCGGTGCCAAAATGGTCAACATCGCGGTGCCGTTTCTTTACAAGCATGCGGTCGACACGCTGTCCGGCAAATACGGCCTGGTCACCGTGCCGGTGATGCTGATCCTCGCCTATGGCGCGGCGCGGGTCTGTACGCAGGGCTTCAACGAGTTGCGCGACGCGGTCTTCGCCAAGGTCGAGCAGCGTGCGATCCGCCGGCTGGCGCTGTCGACCTTCCGCCATCTGCATTCGCTGTCGCTGCGCTTCCACCTCGACCGGCGTACCGGCGGTCTTGCACGCGCGGTCGGCCGCGGGACCCAGGCAATCGATTTCCTGCTGACCTTCATCCTCTTCAACATCGTGCCGACGGTGATCGAGATCCTCATCGTCTGCGGGATCTTGTGGCGGCTTTACGACTGGCAGTTCGCCGCCGTCACCTTCGCGACGATCACGGTCTATGTCGGTTTCACGTTTGGGATGACCGACTGGCGGGTGCGCTTCCGCCAGGAGATGAACACCCGCGACACCGAGGCCAGCACCAACGCGGTCGACAGCCTGATCAATTACGAGACGGTCAAGTACTTCGCCAACGAGGAGCACGAGGCGCGGCGCTACGACCGCTCGCTGCAGGCGTATGAGCGCGCCGCGGTGCGCAGCGAGACGACGCTGGCGCTGCTCAATGTCGGCCAGGGCATCATCATCGCCTGCGGCCTGATCGGGGTGATGTTGCTCGCCGCGCTCGGCGTCGCCGACCAGCGCATGACGGTCGGCGATTTCGTGCTGGTCAACACCTACCTGATCCAGCTCTACCTGCCGCTCAACTTCCTCGGCATGGTTTATCGCAACATTAAGCAGTCGCTGGTCGATCTGGAACAGATGCTGACGTTGTTGAAGGAGGCGCCGGAGATCGTCGACCGGCCGGGCGCGCCCGCGCTGGCGGTGCGACAAGGTGCCGTCGCGTTTCGCCGGGTCGATTTCCGCTACGACCCGCGCCGGCCGATCCTCCAGGACATCGACTTCACCATCAAGCCGGGCGAGACCGTGGCGATCGTCGGGTCGAGCGGCGCCGGCAAGTCGACGATCGCCCGCCTGCTGTTCCGCTTTTACGATGTCGATGCCGGGGCGATCGACATCGACGGCCAGGACATCCGCGAGGTCACGCAAGACAGCCTGCGCCGGGCGATCGGCGTGGTGCCGCAGGATACCGTGCTGTTCAACGACACGGTCCTCTACAACATCGCCTATGGCCGGCCGGGCGCCAGCCGCGTCGAGATCGAGGCGGCGGCGCGGTTCGCCCGCATCCATGATTTTGTCAAGGGGCTGCCCGACGGCTACGACACGATGGTCGGCGAACGCGGCCTCAAGCTGTCCGGCGGTGAGAAGCAGCGCGTCGCGATCGCCCGGGTGATCCTCAAGGCGCCGGAGATCCTGATCTTCGACGAGGCGACCTCGGCGCTCGACACCAAGACCGAGCGCGAAATCCAGGCGAGCCTCGCCGAGGTCGCCGCCGGCCGCACGACGCTGATCATCGCCCACCGCCTGTCGACGATCGTCGATGCCGACCAGATCCTGGTGCTTGACGCCGGCCGCATCGTCGAGCGCGGCCACCACCGGGAATTGCTGGCCCGCGACGGCCTTTACGCGGCGATGTGGGCCCGCCAGCAGGAAGCCGCCCGCGAGGCCGAAATGGAAGAGGCGGAGTGAGCTCCCCGTCCTGGTCATTCCGGGGCGGTCCGCAGGGCCGAACCCGGAACCCATGCACACGAACCCTCAAAGGTAAGCTGCAATCGTCGGCGAATTATTGGTTGGGACTGTGTTCATGGGTTCCGGGTTTGCGACGTTGTCGCGCCCCGGAATGACAGAAGGGTTAGCCACCGCCATCCGCGGCGGTGATCGGCGGGCGCTGGCGCGGGCGGTGACGCTGGCCGAATCGACGCGGGCCGACCATCGCGCAGAGGCCGAAGCGCTGGTCGAGGCGCTGCTTCCGCAGACCGGCGCGGCGACGCGACTCGGTATCTCCGGTCCCCCCGGCGCCGGCAAATCGACCTTTATCGAGCGCTTCGGGCTCGATGGCCTCAAACTCGGGCACCGCATCGCGGTGCTGGCCGTGGACCCCGCGTCGAAGCGCGGCGGCGGCGCGATCCTCGGCGACAAGACGCGGATGACCGAATTGTCGCGCGCGACCGGCGCTTTCATCCGGCCGTCGCCGGGTGCGGCGGGGATGGGCGGTGTGGCGCGGCGCACCCGCGAGACGATCCTCTTGTGCGAGGCGGCAGGCTTCGACGCGGTGATCGTCGAGACCATCGGCGCCGGGCAGTCGGAGACGACCGTCGCCGAGATGGTCGACATGTTCCTGCTGATCCTGCCGCCCGCCGCCGGCGACGAGCTGCAGGGTCTCAAGCGCGGCATCATCGAGCTGGCCGATCTGGTGCTGGTCAACAAGGCGGACGGCGAGCTGCGCGACCACGCCACCCGCTCGGCCGCCGACTATGCCAACGCGCTGCGCCTGATCCGGCCGCGCATCCCCGGCTGGGAGCCGCCGGTGCGCGCGATCTCGGCGCTGACCGGCGCCGGCATCGACGCAGTCTGGGACGATGTGGCGCGCTTCCGCGCGATGCTGGAGGCAAGCGGCGATTGGCATCGCCACCGCGCGACGCAGGCCCGCGCCGCGCTGCTCACCGAGATCGGCGGCGGGCTGCTGACGCTATTCCGCGCTGCACCCGCCGTCGCCGCTCGCTTCGCCGACATCGAACGCGAGGTTATGGCGGGCACTCGCACCGCGGCCGATGGAGCGCGGGAATTGCTCAAGACTTTCCGGTGCGATGCTTGAGCCCGATCGCCAACCGGAGCGCATGAGCACCGGTAATTTCCTGGCGGTCGCGGCGGCGATCCTGCTGACGCTCGTCGGTGGCTGCGCGGTCGTGATTTCCGGAGCCTCGGGCGGCATTCCCGAGTTGGCCTACGCCGGAGTGCCAATGCTCATCGCGGCCGTCGCGATTTTCTGGCGCGTCGTCAAGCGCTACCCGAAACCGCCGCAGGAATGATCCTCACCAATCCGCCTTCGGGTAGAGGCCCATCCGGCGCGCCTTCTCGATCACCAGCGCGGCCATCGCGTCCACGGTCGGCGTCGGCACCTGGGCGGTGCGGGCGAAGGCCTGGACGGAGGTCAGGATGCCGTCGATCTCCGGCGGGCGCTCGCGCTCGAAATCCTGCAGCATCGAGGATTTGTGCGGCGAGGTCGGGCGGCTGCCGTAGGAGCTCTTGAAATTGTCGGCGACGTCGATGCCGTGCGCCTGGGCGACGGCGAGGCCTTCGCGTATCAGCGCCTGGCTGGTCTCGAACAGCTCGGGATGGCGGCCGACGACGGCGATCGGCTCACCGGTCAGCGCGCAGATCGGGCTGGTCGCGAGGTTGCGCAGCAGCTTGTCCCAGATCTCGAGGCGGATGGTTTCGGTGATCGGCACTTCGAGGCCGTAGCCTTCGAGAAACGCCGAAATTGCCCGCACGCGCTGCGACAGCGTGCCGTCCGGCTCGCCGAGGGTGAATTTGTTCTTGGTCATCGGCGAGTTCCGGATGACACCCGGTTCGACGATGGTGTTGGCCGAGTTGATCATGCAGCCGATGACGCGCTCGTGGCCGATTTCGCGGGAGAGCGCGCCGTCGGGATCGAGCCGCGACAAATCGGGGGCCGGCGCCTTAAGCTCGGCGCGGTAGAGATACCACCAGGGAACGCCGTTCATCGCGAAGACCACCGTCGTGTCGGGGCCGCAAAGCGTCGCGATCGACGCCGCCATCTCGGGCAGAGTCGAGGATTTGGCGGTGACGATGACGAGGTCCTGCCGCCCCAGCTCTTCCGGCCGGTCGGTGGCGCGGATGCGGGCGTGGTAGCGCTCGTCGTGGATGTGGAGGGTGATGCCGTGCTCGCGGATCGCCGCAAGCTGTGCGCCGCGGCACACCGCCGCGATATCCGCCCCGGCGGCGCCGAGCCGCGCGGCGAGATGCCCGCCGACCGCGCCGGCGCCAAAGATGGTTGTCTTCATGCTCGATCCCTGTTTCCGTGGCCGGCGATGCCGTCCTTTCGCGCTCTTGCCGTGAGTTTCGCGTTGTTGTGGCTATGCAATTCGCCGGCCGCCGCGCTCGACCTGTTTGCCACGCACGAGGTCACGGTGCAATTCGCCACCGGCGACGGCAAGCCGATGGTGGACGCCGAGGTGCGTGTCTTCGCGCCGGGCGATGCCGCGTACGTGGTCAAAACCGGCAAGACCGACAAGAACGGCAAATTCACCTTCGGCACCGATCGCGACGGATTGTGGACCGCTGAAGCCAAGATCAGCGGCGACGTCGCCCGTGCGACGATCCGGGTCGGCGGCGGGGCCAGCGAGGATCGCGATGGCCCCTCGCCTTTCCTGGTGATCGGCGGGCTCCTGGTGCTGCTGCTGATCGCGGTGTGGTACCGCTTTCTGCGGGCGCGGAGCCGCCGCCGGGGGTCCTGATCAGCGCTGCTGCTGCTCGTCGCGTTTCTTGTCGCGTGGTTCGCGTTGCGGCTTTTGTTGCCGCTGCGGCGGACCGCTTTGCGGGCGTTGCGGGGGCGGCTGACGGATGTTCCCGCCGCCCTGTTGGCGGCGCTGCTGAACGCCGGACTGCTGGCGTTGCCGGTTGTCCGGCTGCGCGCGTTGGCCGCCGGACTGGCGGCGCTCGTAGTCGTTCGGTGGGTGCACTGCGGGCCGCTGCCCGGCCGGCCGCTCCGCGCTCGGCCCGCGCGCGCGGTTGAGCTCCCCGCGATCGGCGCCGCGATAGGATGCGGTGGCGTGCCGGCTGATCTGCGCGGCGGCGGACGGGTTGGCGCGCGCCGCGGCGTCGGTTACCCGGCGCATCACCTGGGCCGACGGCGCCGCGTGTCCGACACCGCGGATCACGAACTCGGTGCCGCGGGTCACATTGCCGGCGTGCATCGCGCGCGCCTGGTCGGTAAAGCGGCGCAGCGTGCCTGCGGCGTCCGGACGCTCGCGGGCCGCGCGCGCCAGGAACGCGTTCTGCTCCGGTGTGCGCGTCGCCTGCGCGCGCTCGAACAGATTGACCCGGTTGGCTTCGACCAGCAGGCCGAGCTCGGCGGCAAGGCTGCCCGAGCCGCGTCCCGCCGGCGGCGGGCGCGGGCCGGTGGGCGCGGCGAGCCGCTGCTGCTCGGCGGCGGGTACGAGATCGGCGGCGCCGGCGCGCCTGAGCCAGGCCTCGTCGGCCGCCGGCCGATTGGCCAGCGCGGCGCGCGGCGGCAGGCGGCGCTCGATGACCTGCAGCGCCTGCGCGGCAACCGGGGCGGGCATCGCATCGGGCGCCATCGGCGCGGCCGTCGTCGAGGGCACGGCGATCGCATTGCCGGGTTGCAGCGCGCTGCTGCCGGCGGTGTTGGTGAAGGTCGCGCTGCCCTCGCCGAGATAGAGGAAATCCGGTACCGCCGGGTCGACGATGCCGGCGGCGACCGAGCCGCGAATGGCCATCGAGCCGCCCGGCGTCTTGACCTGCGTGTCCTGGTCGCCGGCGACATAGCCCGAGACGTAGCGGAACACGCCGCGCGTCACGCTCAGCGCTTTGTGGCTGGTGCTTTCCTCCGGGTTGAAGACGAAAGCGTCGATGCGGACGACGGCATTGGGGCCGATCTCGAAGGTCGAGCCATCGCGGAATTCGATGACCGCCTTGGCGGCGTCGCCGGTGGTGATGTCTTCCTGAAAGACGATGTCGTCATTGACCGCGATCCGCCTCGGCGGCGCATCCCCTGCCTGGCCGTCGACATCGTTGGCGATAAAGATCGACCGTCCGACATCAATCGCCGCGCCGGGCGGATTGTCGGCGTCAGCGCGGGGCGCCAGCAGTCCCACGGCGATCGCGGCGGCGCCGGCAAGCCGCCACCGCGTCATGGCCCTCTGCCGCAGGCGGTCAGCTCTGGTCGATGAGTGTGTGGATCGCGTCGAGCGGCCAGAAAATACTGGTCGGGGCGCCGTGCAACGCCGCACCGAACGAAGGATTGATATGGTCGGCCGGCAGCTCGAACGCGACGTAGTGGCCGAAATGAGCCAGCACCCCGGCCAGGTAAAGACCGGTCGCCCATTTCCAGGCGTGCTCCTGCTCCGGTGTTCGCGCCCGGGCGAAAATCCGGCGACCCAGATTGGGAAATCCCGGCGGACCGATCATGACCGCACCCCGACCGCAAGCAATGCGGCGACAATAGCAACATCGCGAACTCTCGTCACCGCCGGAAATCCTTACGGACGGCGAAACGAAGCGGTTCCGACAGCAGCGGTTGAAGTAATCCCAACTATTTCATACCCGGCGGTTTCCAGCCCAGCCATTCGCAGACGGCGCGGCCCATCACCAGCTCCTTGTCCTGCCCCTGCAGCCAGGGCAGCTCGTCGGTGAACATCGTCACGCATTGCCGATAGCTGCACGGCATGCGGGTGATGTCGGTGCCCCAGAAACAGCGGTTCGGCCCGAACGCGTCGAAGATCTGTTGCAGGTAGCCGTGAATGTTCTTGTACGGGTAGGGCGCGGTGGAATAGCTCGGCGCGCCGGACATCTTGACCCCGACATTGGGCAGCTTGGCGAGCGCCAGCATCTCGCCGAGATCGGCCCAGGCCGCGTCATCGGTGCCGCCGGTGCCGCCGCCATGCCGGCCGAGATGATCGATATGCATCTTGAGCCCCGGGTGGCGCTCGGCGATGGCGCCGAACTCTTTCATGTAGCCGCCGGCCAGCAGACCGACGACATAGCCGTGCTGCTCGCAGGCCTTCCAGAACCAATCGAGCGAGCCGTCGCTCCAATAGCGCTTCTGCTGCGGCTGGTTGAACGTGAAGCGGAAGCCGACCATGCCCGGCCGCGAGCGCCAGTTGCGCACGATCTCTTCCTTGTTCGGCGCTTTGAGGTCGAAATGCCCGAGGATGCAGAATTTGTCGGGATGCACCTTGACCGCCTCGACCGCCTGCACATTGACCGCCTCGCCGAGCGAGGAGGGCGGGTGCAGCACCGCCGCGTCGACCCCGGCCTCCGCCATCTCGGCCAGCGCGTCGTTCACGTCATAGGTCGGGATCTGCCGGTGATGCGCCGACATCTTGCCGTTTTCCCAGATGTGGATTTGCGAGTCGACGATCAGCATGGCTTCCTCCGGGCGGGTTTGGTTGGCGTGATTAGAGCACGGGCCCGGTCGCGGCCCAATCCCCTTGGCCGGGCTTGACCCGGCCACCCACGTCTTTGCCTGCAAGTTCCTCGGAAGCTTCAAGACGTGGATGCCCGGATCAAGTCCAGGCAAGGCGAGCTGAAATGCCCGTACGTTATAGCCACGATCAAAAACCGGTATTTGGCATATCGCAGATGCGCCCTTACCTTCCGGGCAAGCATGGAAGGAGCAGACGCATGCGGTTTGGACTGTTCGGCAGCGCCCAGGCGAAGCGGCCCGAGCCCGGCGCGGAGCTGACCGAACTCGAGCCAGGGCTTCCGCGAGTGGATCGAGAACAATGTCGAGGCCGAGGCGCTCGGCTTTCACTCGACCTTTGTCGTCGAGCATCATTTCACCGGGTTCGGCCAGGTCTCGGCGAGCCTCAACCTGCTGACCTGGCTCGGCGCCCGCACCACGACCTTGCGCCTCGGCACGGCGGTGCTGGTGCTGCCCTGGCACAACCCGGTGCTGCTCGCCGAGCAGGCGGCGACGCTCGACCTCTTGTCGGGCGGGCGGCTCGATTTCGGGGTCGGCAAGGGCTACCGCTACAACGAGTTCGCCGGCTTTGCGATGCCGATGGCAGAGGCCGACGGCCGGTTTGACGAGTTGATGGCGGTCATCACCAAGGCGTTCACCCTGAACGAGCCGTGGAGCCACAAGGGCCAGTACTGGCAGTTCGACAACGTCATCGTCGAGCCGCCGCCGGCGAGCCGGCCGCACCCGGCGATTTGGATGGGTGCAGGGTCGGAACGCTCGGTGCGCCAGGTCAGCGACCGCGGGTACAACCTGCTGCTCGGCCAGTACGATCTGATGGATGACGTCATCCGTCACGTCGCCCAGTTCAAGCGCGACGTCGCCGCACAGGGCCGGCGCTACGACCCGATGCAGGTCGGCGTCGCCCGCGCGGTGCATTTCGCCGACACGCCCGAGGAGTTGGAGGCGGCGCGGGTGCGGCGTTTCCAGGGCCATGTGCGGATCAACAAGCTCGCCGAGAAGCCGGGCGACGACCGCGAGCGCTTCGCGCGGCACGACGACAAGGAAATCCGCCAGCTCTGCGACGACACCGCGATCTTCGGCACACCCGACCAGATCGCGGCCAAGCTGGAGACGCTGCGCGACGGCGGCGCCGAGTACGTGATCGTCAACTTTGGCGGCTCGCTCAAAAACATCCGCCGCTTCGCCAAGGAAATCATGCCGCATTTCGCCGGCGAACCGCGGCTGGCCGACGCCGCCAAGTGATGCATTAGGGATCACCCTCGCGCCGCTTCCCGGCGCAAGCCGGGGTCCACCTGTCAGCCTTTTGTGACGCCGAAGAGTGAGGCCCGGCTTTCGTCGGGATGGAGCTACGGTAAGATTTCGTCCCAGAACTGAAGGATTGGCTCGGCGAGGGCGTCCGGGCGGTCTTCCGCGAAGAACAGGCGGGCGTCGTCGATTTCGACGACGCGGCGGGCACCGGGGATCGTGTCCTTGAGCCAATAGGCCCATTTCCGGTCGAAGAAAAAATCGTCGAGGGCCCAGACGATCAGCGTCGGCACCCGGAGCGTTTTCAACGCCGGGTGGATGGCGACGGTGTGCCGGTTGTCGAAGCCGAGCCAGTAGCGCTGGAAGGCGTCGATGCGTTCGGGCGAGGACAGCAGCGGCTGCAGGTAAAGCCGGATGATCTCGTCGGTCAGCACTGACGGGTTGGCATAGCCGCGGAACAGCGGCACGGATTCGCCGCGGGCAAAGCGCTCGCGCGCGAGGTCGGGGCGGTCGACCAGCGGCTGGAAGACGGGTGCCAGGGTACCGTTGCGCGCGTGTTCGATCAGCGGCAGGACTTGCGGCGGCGGCCAACCGTCATGCACGTCGCAATTGGTCAGCACCAGCGAGGACAGCCGCTCGGGATGGTTGGCGGCGAATATCTGCGCGATCGCGCCGCCGCTGTCATTGGCGATCAGATCGGTCTTGGCGATGCCGAGCGCATCCATCACCTGCGCGATCATCTCCGCCTGGGCGGGGAACGAAACATCCTGCGCCGGGGCGATCTCGCTGTAGCCCAGCCCCATCAAATCGATCGCGATGCAGCGCCGGCGATGCCTGAGGCGGTCGATCACATGCCGCCAGTGATAGCCGTTGAGCGGCACACCGTGGATGAACAAGGCGGGTTCGCCCTGCCCCCGCTCGATATAGGCGATGCCCCCAGAGGGTGTGTCCGCGAAACGCCGTGCCGCGTGAAAAGCCGCGATGTCCATGCCGAACCCCTCTCCGCTGTGGCGGAGCCGTATCTACGGCGGGTCAGCCAGGCCGCGCTGTCACGATCTTGCGGAGTTCGCGGGCCTGTCCGGCCTTCGCGCCGTTCCGCATCGCCGACGGGGTACAGCCGAAAAACGCCCGGAAGCGCGCGGTGAAATGGCTGTGGCTGGCAAAGCCGGCATCGAGGGCGATGCCGGTGAGGTCGTCGCCGTCGAGGACGGCGTCGATCGTCCGGGCGAGCCGCTCACGCAGCACGTAATCGTAGATCGGCGTCCCGGTCGCCTCGCGAAAGACGCGGCACAGATGATAGGGCGACAGGTGCGCTACCTTCGCCAACTCGGCGACGCTCCACTTGCCGGCCGGCGCGACGGCGACCGCCTCCTTGACCCGGGCGACGGCGCGCGACCAGCGGGCGGCGGTGGCGGGCCGCGCCCGCGCCGTATCGGCGCGCAGCGACTTGAGCGACAGGCTTACGAGATCGAGCCCATAGGCCTCGATCTCGAAGCGATCGATATCGGGCGCGCCCAGCCGGGCCCACAGCCGGTTGCGCAGTATCATCGCGCTCGCCGGCAACAGCCCGTGCGAGTCAACCGTCCTGGGCCCGCGCGGTCGAGATGGTCGGGCGCCAGGGCCTCGGGAAAGCGCAAGGTGATCGCCACATCGCCCACGGCGCCGGGAAAGCCGATCCGATACGGCGCGCCCGAAGCGAAAAACACCGCGTGGCTCGGCGCCCCGACGACATACCGACCGGGCGCCTCGTGCTTGGCGAAGACGCCGCTGAGCGGCAGCACAATCGCGTTGCCGCTCTGGCGCTCCACCTCGCCGCACGCATCGGAAACGGGGTGGGCCTCAAACGAGCTGATCTGCAGTGTCGGGCTCTCGAACAGCGATTGGCGCGTGATGCTCACCGAATTCTGCCGGTCTTCAGTGTTGCGAGTCCGAGGGTCGTCGCATCCGCTGCTCGGCGCAAGGCGGCACTGCAGTCCGCCCCTTTTCCCGACCGCCGGGGTTTGGCTATCGTTTGCTGATCGGATAGCGGGGGAACGTACATGCCCGACAGCAGCAATACCTACGACTTCATCGTCACCGGCGCGGGGTCGGCCGGGTGCGCCGTGGCGGGGCGGCTGTCGGAGAGCGGCAAGTACCGGGTGCTGCTGCTCGAGGCCGGCACCAAGGACACCAACCCGTGGATCCATGTGCCGCTCGGCTACACCAAGACCTATACCGACCCGCGGGTGAACTGGATGTTCGACAGCGAGCCGGAAAAGGAGCTCAACGGACGCACGCTCTACCAGCCGCGCGGCAAGGTGCTGGGCGGCACCAGCTCGATCAACGGCATGGTCTATATGCGCGGCACGCCGACCGATTACGACGGCTGGCGCCAAAAGGGCTGCGAAGGCTGGGGCTATGACGACGTGCTGCCCTTCTTCAAGAAGGCCGAGGACCAGGAGCGCGGCGGCAACGAGTTCCACGGCGTCGGCGGGCCGCTGCATGTGTCGAACCCGGTGCGCTGCGCGCTCGGCGACGCGATGGTCGAGGCGGCGGTCGAGGCCGGCGTCCCGGCCAACGAGGATTTCAACGGCGCGCGGCAGGAAGGCGTCGGCTATTACCAGACGACGACCACCAACCGCCGGCGCTGGTCCTCGGCGCGCGCCTATCTCGGCCCGGCCAAGGGGCGCGCCAACCTGACGATCTCGACCCAGTCGCACGCCACCCGCATCCTGTTCGAGGGGCAGAAGGCGGTCGGCGTCGAGTACCAGACCCCTTCCGGCAGGCAGACCGCGTATGCCAAGGGCGAAATCGTCGCTTCGGGCGGGGTCTACGGTTCGCCGCAGCTGTTGCAGCTCTCCGGTGTCGGGCCGGGCGAGCTGTTGCAGGAATTCGGCGTGCCCGTCGTGCGCGACATGGAGGGCGTGGGAAAACATCTGCACGACCATTTCAACACCTATCTGGTGTGGCGCTGCTCGCAGAAGGTGACGCTCAACGATCTCGCCGCCAGCCCGTTCCGCAAGCTGACCCAGGGTGTGCAATACGTCTTCACCCGCTCCGGCCAGCTCGCCAATGCCGGGATCTATGCCGGCGCTTTCGTCAAGAGCGACCCGCGCCTCGAACAGCCCGACCTGCAGATCAACATGTTCGGCTGGAGCGCCTTCGAGCGGCTGCGCACCGGGATCAAGCCGCACCCGTTCTCGGCGTTTACGATGTCGCCGGTGCATCTGCGGCCCGAGGGCCGCGGCACGGTGCGGCTCAAGAGCGCCGACCCGCTCGCAGCGCCGGCGATCCGCTTCAACTTCCTCGCCAGCGAATACGACTTCCAGGCGCTGATCTACGGCACCCGCTTCAGCCGCAAGATCGCCGAGCAGTCGGCGCTGAAGCCCTATATCGTCGAGGAGGTGATCCCCGGTCTCGGCTGCCAGAGCGATGCCGAGATGAAGGAGGAAATCCGCCTGCGCGGCGTCTCCAACCTGCACCCGGTCGGCACCTGCCGCATGGGCCGCAATGTCGACGACGTGGTCGACCCGCGCCTGAAGGTGCACGGCATCGAGGGCCTGCGCGTCGCCGACGCCTCGATCATGCCGCAAGTGCCCGGCGGCAACACCAACGCCCCATCGATCATGATCGGCGAAAAATGCGCCGCGATGATCCTGGAGGATGCGCGGGCGGCGTGAACTCTTACCCTCTCTCGCTTGCGGGAGAGGGTGGCTTCGGGCGACAGCCCGAAGGTGAGGGTAGTTCGGTAGCGTCGAACCCTCACCTTCCCACGCCTTCGGCGCGGGCCCCTCCCTCTCCCGCATGCGGGAGAGGGGCAAACTAAGCGCATAGCTCAACCCCAACCCATGCGCCATTGTGGGTCCTCAGCCCGGATAAAGGGCGTAGAGTGCTCGCGACAATGTGACATGGGAGGAGCGGGCGATGCAGTACCGCCGGATTTCGGCCGATTGCCATCTCGATCTGCCGTGGTTGCCGCCGGATCTCTTCACCTCGATGGCGACGCGCGAGTTCAAGGACCGCATGCCCTATGTCGAGGACGGCGCCGAAGGGCCGCGCTGGGTCACCAAGAAGGGCGTGTTTATGGGCATTCCCGGCGCGGTCGGCTCGGTCGGCGCGCCGTTTGTCCCCGGTCAGAACTACCGCGTCGACAAGATGGCCGAGACCGGGCTCTACGAGGCCGGCAAGCGCGGCGAGCGCCGTCCCGGCGACCCGCATCTGCGCATCAAGGAAATGGAGAAGGACGGTGTCGACGCCGAGATCATCTTCGGCATCTTGGGGGTCGTGTCGCGCCTCGAAGACCACGAGGCGGCCAATGAGTGCCTGCGCATCTACAACGACTTCCTGAAGCATTTCTGCAGCTTTTATCCCGACCGGCACATCGGTCTCGCCTGTCTGCCGTATGGCGATATCGAGGCGGCGGCGAAGGAGGTCTACCGCGTCGCCAAGCTCGGTCTCAAAGGCCTCGAGCTCTCGTGCTCCTGGGACATGGAGCCGATGTGGCATCCGTGTTGGGAGCCGCTGTGGAAGGCGGTCAATGACGTGCAGCTGCCACTGCATTTCCATACCTTCCCGTCGATGCCGCAGCGCGTGCGCAACCAGCTGCCGGCCAACATGCGGCGCCAGGCGCAGTTCACCACGGTCGCCGGGTTCCAGATGAACCTGATCCAGATCATCGCCGCGATCATCGGCGCCGGGGTGCTGGAGCGCTACCCGAACCTGCGGGTCGGGTTTGGCGAAAGCGGCATCGGCTGGCTGCCCTACGCGCTCGACCGGATGGATTTCGAGTTCGAGGACCGCTTCCGCGACCTGATGAAGATGAAGCCGAGCGAATACTGGCGTCGCCAGTGCAAGGCGACCTTCCAGTACGACCGCATCGGGCCGAAGCTGATCGACGAGATCGGTCTCGAAACGCTGATGTGGGGTTCGGACTATCCGCATCCCGACGGCGTCTGGCCGGAATCGACGAAATACATCGAAGAGCAGTTCGCCGGCCTGCCCGCCGACACGATCCACAAGATCACCTGCGAAAACGCCGCGAAGTTCTACGGTCTCATCAATTGACCTCTCACAGCACTCGTCACCCCCGGGCTTCACCCGGGGGTCCATTGGATGCCCACGGATCAAGTCCGTGGGCTGAAGGCCCACGGGTCAAGCCCGGCCATGACGATGAAGGAAAGGAATTCTCAGCATGACCTACGACATCCTGATCAAGAATGGCCTTATCGTCGACGGCTCGGGCGGGCCGAGCTATCGCGGCGATGTCGGCGTCAAGGACGGCAAGATCGTCGAGATCGGCAAGCTGTCCGGTCCGGCGACGCGCACGATCGACGCCGGCGGCCAGGTCGTCGCGCCCGGCTTTATCGACAACCACTGCCACTACGACGCGCAGGTCACCTGGGACCCGCTGTGCTCGTTTTCCTGCGACCACGGCGCGACGACCGTGATCTTCGGCAACTGCTCGCTGTCGCTGGCCCCGGTTAAGAAGGACCGCAAGCAGCAGCGCCGGCTCAACGAGTTCCTCAGCTATGTCGAAGCGATCCCGATGGGGGTGCTCGACACGCTGGAATTCACCTGGGAGACCTTCCCGCAATATCTCGACGAGATGGACCGCAATCTCGGCGTCAATATCGGCAACCTGATCGGCCACACCGCGGTGCGCCATTACGTGATGGGCGAGGACTGCCAGAAGCGCACCGCGACCGATGACGAAATCCGCCAGATGCAAGGCCTTGTGCGCGACGGTATGGAAGCCGGTGCGCTCGGCCTCAGCGTGTCGCGCAACCAGGGTCATTTCGACCCGCAGGGCGTCCACATCCCGGCGATCTGGGCCGATGAGAAGGAAATCTTCGCGCTCGGCGACGTGCTCAAGGAGATGGGCACCGGCCTCATCCAGTCGGGCGGCGGCAACGGCGCCGAGATGAAGGATGCGCTGATGAGCCGGCTCAGCGAGGCGACCGGCCGCACCGTCGTCTACAACAATCTCGGCCAGACGATGCGCCGCCCCGGCCAGTGGCAGAAGCAGATGGAGCAGGTGAACGCGACCACCGCGAAGGGCATCCGCGCCTTCCCGATGTGCACGCCGAACCGCATCACCGACTATTTCAGGATGCGCAACACCCAGACCTTCCGCGGCATGGCCGTCTGGCACCCGATCTGCCTGTCCTCGCCGGAAGACCAGCTCAAATCCTATGCCGATCCGGAAGTCCGCAAAAAGCTCCACGACGAGGCGATCGAGTTCAAGAACGGCCCGGCGATCGGCATCTGCTCGACCTGGTGGGACTACATGGTCGTGCAGACCACGGTGCTCGAAAAGAACAAGTGGATGGAGGGCAAGACGCTCGGCGCGGTCGCCAAGGCGCAGGGCAAGAGCATCATCGACTGCCTGTGCGACCTGACGGTCGAGGAGAACCTCGACACCGAATGGCTGCACGGCGAGAACAATGTCGATGACGACGCCGTCGCCAAGATCCTCACCTACCCGAACGCCGTGATCGGCCTCAGCGATGGCGGCGCGCATGTCCAGTTCCAGAGCGGCTTCGGCTTCTCGACCCGGCTGCTCTCGGAGTGGGTGCGCGAGAAGAAGGTCATGTCGCTCGAGCAGGCGGTGCGCCGGCTGACTTTCGAGTCGGCGTCGATCTTCGGCCTCTACGACCGCGGGTTGCTGCGCCCCGGCATGGTCGCCGATATCGTGATCTTTGATCCCGACACGGTGAAGCCGCTGCCGCTCGAAGTGCTGCACGACTTCCCGACCGGCGCCAAGCGCATCAAGGAGCCGGCGCAGGGCGTGCACATGACGATCGTCAACGGCCAGGTGCTGATGGAAGACGGCAAGCACTCGGGAAATCTGCCCGGCCGGGTGCTGCGCAACAGCTACTACAAGGCGCAGCACGCCTAGGCATATTGAGCGTCCAGATCGAGTTCGCGATGCCGGCCCCCACCCTAACCCTCCCCCGTGTCCACGGGGGAGGGAGAGCCGCGTAGCGGCTGGGAGGGGGCCGGCACTAGCGCTTCCTGATTTCCCTCCAGCATTCCCGCTCAAAATTTCGATATTGGGGCGCAAATCCCCACGGTTTTGAAATCCTCCCGCCTCTCTGGTAACGTGGCGGCGAACCGGTTTTGGCCCTTGGATCAAAATTATGAGATTTTTAGACGCGGTGACGGGCGAACTCGAAAATATCGCGCGGCGGCCAAGCCATCGCGGATTGGCAACGCCGAAACCCGCGCTCTCGCCGCGCCGGGAGGGGATCGTGAGACGAGGCGTTAGGCGAGTTCGCGAATACCTTAAGGGACGATCCTCCCGCTAGTGCCGATACTACCTGCCGATCGCGTAATCGATAACGAGCTTAACGCAATCTCGCGCCATACCGGCGAAGGCGTGTATCCAGGGCGGAGCTAGACTGCGGCCTCCCCGGGGTGACGAGAAGGGTGATGCTAGCAACGTCGGACACGAGCCGGCGCCTCGAGGAATGCAACGGGCGGCGCGCGCCGCCCGTTTTGTAACAGCGCCGTTACAACTTATTCGGGCGCTGGTTAAGGTATTGTCAACCCTGTTCTCCAACGATCGATCGGGGCACGTCGCCCGGGTAGTTGGAGAAGCAGCATGGCCGACGGGCTGATGCGGCAGCCGGTTGTCAACGAGATCGCCGCGCTTCGAGGGACGGAACAGCCCTCGGCAGAGCCGCAACCCGCTCCACAGCCCATCGGCACCGGCGAGCCCTCCTACCATCACGCGTTCCTGTCGACGACACTGGCCGGGCGTGGCGATCGGCGGCTGGCGCTGGCGGTGCTTTTGTTGTCGGCGTTGGGCTTCGCCGCGGCAGTGCCTTTCGCCAAAACCCTGCTCTACCGCGTCGACGCCTTCATGCCGGCCTACGAAGCGGCGCTTACCCTGATCGATGCGATCACCGCGGTGATGCTGCTCGGCCAATTTCGCTGGTCGCGCTCGCCCGGTTTACTGGTGCTCGGCGCCGGCTATCTCTTCGATGCGGTGCTGGTGGTGGCGCACCTAGTCAGCTTCCCCGGGGCGTTCACGCCGAGCGGCCTGCTCGGCGGCGGTCAGACAACGGCCTGGCTCTACATGTTTTGGCACGGCGGCTTTCCCTTGTTCATCATCGCCTATGCGCTGCTCAACACGGGGGAGATCCGGCGCGCCGGCAGCAATGAAAGCATCGATGCGGCAATGGTCGGGCTGACCGTTATCGGCACGATCGCGCTGGGCATCGGCTTGACGGCGCTGGCGGCGCGCCACGACGCGCTGTTGCCGACGCTGCTGGGCGCCGACAACACCTACCAGCCGGCTTATGGGGTCACGGTGTCGCTCGCCTGGGCGTCCAGTCTTGTGGCGATCGCGGTGGTTTGGCTGCAGCGGCGCCGCACGGTGCTCGATCTGTGGTTGATGGTGATGCTCTGCGCCTGGGTCTTCGACATCGCGCTCAGCGCCGTCTTCAACGGCCAGCGCTTTGATCTCGGCTTCTATACCGGCCGGGCCTACGGACTGCTCGCGGCGAGCTTTGTGCTCGGCGTGCTGCTGGTGGAGACCGGCGGGCTGCACAGCCGTCTGGCGATGGCGAAGGCGCTGGTCGACGACTATGCGCACCGGCTCGAAGAGCGGGTCCGCGAGCGCACCGTGGCGCTGGAAACGGAAACCACGGAGCGCCAGAAAGCCGAGGAGTTGCTCCACCAGGCGCAAAAGATGGAGGCGCTCGGGCAGCTGACCGGCGGCTTGGCGCACGATTTCAACAACCATCTCGGCATCATCATCGGCAACCTGGACCTACTCACGGATGAAGGGACGCTGACCGCCGACCAGAAGGAACTGGTCGACGAAGCGCTCGCCGCATCGTTCAACGGCGCAGAGTTGACCCGCCGGCTGCTGGCTTTCGCGCGGCGCCAGCCGCTGCGCCCGTCGCGGATCGAGGTCAACCGCCTGATCGAGGAAATCACCAAGCTGCTGCGCCGCACGCTCGGCGAGCACGTCGAGATCGCGCTCTCGCTCGACCCGACGATCCCGGCGATCACCGCCGACCCGTCGCAGCTCGAAACCGCGATCGCCAATCTCGCCAACAATGCGCGCGACGCGATGCCCGGTGGTGGCCGCCTGTCGATCACCACCGGTGTGCGCTACCTCGACGAGGACTACGCCGCCGAACATGTCGAGGTGACGCCGGGCGGCTATGTGATGATCGAAGTCAGCGACACCGGCAGCGGCATGCCGCCGGAGGTGCTTGCTCGCGTGTTCGAGCCGTTCTTCACCACCAAAGACCCGGGCAAGGGCACCGGGCTCGGCCTCAGCATGGTGTTCGGCTTGATGAAGCAGTCGGGCGGCCACATCAATGCTACAGCGAGCCCGGCCGCGGCACGACGTTCCGCCTCTATCTGCGTTCCGACGAGGCGCCGGCCGAGGCGGCGGCTGGCCCCGCGGCGGTCGAGGAGCGCTTCACCGGCGCCGGCGAGAACATCCTTGTCGTCGAGGACAATGAAAAACTGCGCGCGGTGCTGCTGCGCCAGCTCAACGAACTCGGCTATCGCGTGGTCGAGGCGGAGAATGCGCTGGCCGCGCGCAAGCTGATCGACAGCGGCATCGCCATCGACCTGCTGCTCACCGATATCGTCATGCCGGGCAGGGTCGACGGCTGCCAATTGGCGCGAGAGTTTATCGCCGCCCGGCCGGGTGGCCGGGTGCTGCTGACCTCCGGCTTTCCCGGCACGCGCGTCGCCGATCTCGACGATTTCGGCGCCTCCTTGCGGCTTTTGGATAAACCCTACCGCAGACAGGACCTTGCCCGCACGCTGCGCGAGGTCCTGGCCGAGCCGGCGCCCGCCGACGTCTGACCGTCATTCCGGGGCGCTGCATCGCAGCGAACCCGGAACCCCTGAACACAGTCGCTTGACGGTTTGGTCGGCGGCCCAGGATGATCATCAAATGTCCGTGTTCATGGGGTCCGGGTTCACCGCTGCGCGATGCCCCGGAATGACAACTTTTCAGTTCAGGAGGGCACCATCGACGACATCGCCGCAGCCGCCCGAGGCGTCACCGACGCCGGCCGCATCCCGGTGCTCGACATCGGCGCGTTTCTCGCCGGCGACAAGGGTGCGCTCGCGCCGCTCGCGCGCGCCATCGCCCGCACCTGTGAGGACACCGGGTTTCTCGTCGTCGCCAATCACGGCATCGACGCGACGCTGCCGGCCGCCGTGTTCGCCCAGGCGGCGGGCTTTTTCGCGCGGGACGAGGCGGAGAAGCTCCCCTACAAGGTCGGCCGCTACAATATCGGCTATCTGCCGTTTGGCGCGCAGGTGGTGCGGCATTCGCCGGTCAACCAGAACACCAAGCCCAATTTCAGCGAAAGCTTTTACGTCACACGCGACCGCGCGCCGGACCATCCGGACATCGTCAACGACAAGCCGCTGGTCGGGCTCAATCGCTGGCCCGAGGGCATACCCGAGTTCCGCGCCGCGATGGTCGCCTATTACGCCGCGATGGAGGCGATGACCTGCCGGCTCGTACCGGTCTTCGCCGCCGCGCTCGACCTGCCGGAAGATTATTTCGCCGACGCCTTTGCTGAGCCGAATTGCACGATCCGCCTTATCCACTACCCGCCGCACCCGGCGCCCGAGGACAACGAGTTCGGCTTCGCGCCGCATACCGACAACAATTTCATCACCTTCCTCGCCCAGTCGAAGCTGCCGGGGTTGGAGGTGCGCACTGCCGAGGGCGAATGGATCAGGCCGCCGGCGGTGCCGGGGACGTTTGTCGTCAACACCGGCGCGATGCTGGCCCGCTATTCCAACGACTGCTTCAAGGCGACGCCGCACCGGGTGATCAACCGCAACGAGGCCTCGCGCTACGCGATCCCGTTCTTCCTCGGCCCCAATCACGACGCGCTCATCGCGGCGGTGCCGAGCTGCGTCGGTCCCGACAACCCGCCGCGCTACGAACCGACCACCTACGGCGCGTTCTCCAGCCGGCTGCTGACCCTCAACTTCGCCCACCGTCGCGGCGAAACGCATCAGTAGCCGGCGCAAGAACCCCCACCCTACCCCTCCCCCGCCAGCGGGGGAGGGGATCAGCAGCCGCGCGAACGCGCCCCCTCCCCCGCTAGCGGGGGAGGGTTGGGGTGGGGGTATCAGGCCTGCGGCGGCGGGGTCGCGTCGCGCATGGCGCGGCGCTCGCCCATGAATTGGTCGAACTCGGCCTTGTCCTTGGCGTGGCGCAGCCGGTCGAGGAAGTCGCGGAATTCGCGCTCCTCCTCCTCGAGCCGCCGCAGGGTCTCGGTGCGGTACTCGTCAAACGCGCGATTGCCGCTGGACGCGCCCTGGTAGGCGGGCCGCGCCTGCTGCTGCTGGGCCCAGCCGCCCCATTGCTCGGCGGCGGCGCGCATGCGGTCGAGACCTTGCTGCATGCGTTCGGCGCCGCGTTGCATCTTGTCCATGCGGCGCTGCCAACGGTCGTCGCGCCAGGAATTGCCGTAATGACGGCTCCAGCATCCCATCCGCCCACTCCCTATCAGAAATCCGAGGATGATCAGGCCGATTGGCCAGCACAGAATAAAACCGAGCACCATGAGGCCGATCCAGGCGGGTCGCCCGTAATCGTCGACACGTTCGATGAGGGTGGACATGACCGCCTCATGTAAATGTATCTAACATTCACATAAGCCGCCGCCAAAGCCGAGTCAAGATGGGTCGGAAGAAGAAGTAGGGCGGATAAGACCGGCAGGGCCGGGCGCCATCCGCCGCGACATGCCTGGCCGAAAATGGCGAATGGCGCTCCGCTTATCCGCAGTGCGATCGCCCTACGGTTGCCGATCGCCGATCAGGCCGACCCCGCGCAGATAGACCAGCATCGCCGCTTCGAGCAGTTCTTCCGGCGTCATCGGCAGCGTTCGCCGGCCGGCGTCGCCGCGGCCGAACAGCGAGGCGATGCCGTGCGACAGCGACCAGATATGCAGGCTGACCATCAGCGCCGGCGGCCGCTTGTCGAGCGGCGCCCGCGCGCACAGCGCCTCGGCCGCCCGCCGCAACACCGCGAAGGCGCGGTCGGAGGCCTGCCGCAGCCCCGGATCGCTGTCGAGCGCGACCCCGGCCTCGAACATCGCCGAATAATAGGCCGGCTCGTCGCGCGCGAAGCTCAAATAGCCCCGCCCGAGATTCTCGAAAGCGCGGAAGGGTTCGGGATTGCCGCCGTTCCAGGCTTTTTCGAGATGCGTCTCGAACGCTTCGAACCCGCGCCGCGCGACATCGGCGAGCAGCGCGTCGCGGTCGCGGAAATGCCGATACGGCGCCGCCGAGCTGACCCCGGCGGAACGCGCCGCATCGGCGAAAGTGAACCCCGCCGGCCCCTTCTGCGCGATCAGGTTGAGCGCCGCGTCGATCAGCGCCTCGCGCAGATTGCCGTGGTGATAACTGCGCCGCGCACCGGGGTCTTGTCGGGTCCAGGCCATGTAAGACGATCTTACTTGCCGCCGCCGAGATCACCGAGGGGTAAAACGCCGCTCGCTAACCCTATCCGTACGGCGGCGGTCATTGCCGCGTCACGACTGGCGCGGCATTCTTGGCTCACCATATCAGGGGAACAGCTCCGCCTTATTGACGGACCCTCTTCGGCGCTCATATGTTAGAATTATTCTAAACTGGAGAAAGCCATGACAGAGGAAAGCAAGTGCCCGTTCAGCGGCGGCGGCCCCCGCGCGCGCGTCAACCGCGACTGGTGGCCGAACCAGCTCGACCTGCGGGTGCTCCACCAGCACTCGGCCCGATCCAATCCGATGGATGAGGCGTTCGACTATGCCAAGGAATTCAACAGCCTCGACCTGAACGCCGTGATCAAGGACCTGCACGTCGTGATGACGGACTCGCAGGATTGGTGGCCGGCCGATTTCGGTCATTACGGCGGCCTTTTTATTCGCATGGCGTGGCATCTCGCCGGCACCTACCGTGTCGGCGACGGCCGTGGCGGCGGCGGCGCCGGCCAGCAGCGCTTTGCGCCGGTCAATAGCTGGCCCGACAACGCCAACCTCGACAAGGCGCGCCGGCTGCTGTGGCGGGTCAAGCAGAAATACGGCCGGAAAATTTCCTGGGCTGATTTGATGATCCTTGCCGGCAACGTTGCGCTCGAATCGATGGGGTTTAAGACGTTTGGTTTTGGCGGCGGCCGCGAGGAAGTCTGGGAGCCCGACGAATCGATCTACTGGGGCCCCGAAGGCAAATGGCTCGCCGACGAGCGCTACACCGGCGACCGCGATCTGCAGAGCCCGCTCGGCGCGGTGCAGATGGGGCTCATCTACGTCAACCCGGAAGGCCCGAACGGCAAGCCCGATCCGGTCGCGTCGGCGCGAGACATCCGCGAGACCTTCGCGCGCATGGCGATGAACGACGAGGAGACCGTGGCGCTGATCGCGGGCGGCCACAGCTTTGGCAAGACCCACGGCGCGGGCGACGCGGCGGCGGTGGGGCCCGAGCCCGAAGGCGGCAGCATCGAGCAGCAGGGGCTCGGCTGGAAGAGCAGCTATGGCTCGGGCAAAGGCGCCGACGCGATCACCAGCGGCATCGAAGTCACCTGGACCACGACGCCGACGCAGTGGAGCAACAATTTCTTCGAAAACCTGTTCGGCTACGAATGGGAACTGACCAAGAGCCCGGCCGGCGCGCATCAATGGCGGCCGAAGGGCGGCGCGGGCGCTGGCGCCATCCCGGATGCGTACGACCCGGCAAAGCGTCACGCACCGGCGATGCTGACCACCGACCTCGCGTTGCGCTTCGACCCGGCCTACGAAAAGATATCACGGCGCTTTTACGAGCATCCGGACGAGTTCGCCGATGCGTTCGCGCGGGCTTGGTTCAAGCTGACGCATCGCGATATGGGCCCCATCGCGCGCTACCTCGGCCCGCTGGTGCCGAAGGAGCATCTGCCGTGGCAAGACCCGATCCCGGCCTTGGATCATCCGCTGATCGATGCGCAGGACATCGCCGCGCTGAAGGCGCGGATTTCGGCATCCGGCCTGTCGGTGGCGCGGCTGGTCGCGACCGCCTGGGCATCGGCAGCGACCTTCCGCGGCTCGGATAAGCGCGGCGGCGCGAACGGCGCGCGTATCCGCCTGGCGCCGCAAAAGGACTGGGAGGTCAACCAGCCGACCCAACTGGCAACGGTGCTGCAGACCCTCGAAACGATCCAGCGGGATTTCAACGCGTCGCAGAGCGGCGGGAAAAAAGTCTCGCTCGCCGATTTGATCGTGCTCGGCGGCGGCGCGGCGATCGAAAAAGCCGCAAAGAGCGCCGGCCACGACGTGACGGTCCCGTTTATCCCGGGGCGCATGGATGCGTCGCAGGAAGAGACCGATGTCGACTCGTTCGAGCCGCTCGAGCCGACCGCGGAGGGGTTCCGCAACTATCTCCGCGACCCGCAACGCCTGTCGCCCGAAGAGCTGCTGGTGGACCGGGCGCAATTGCTGACGCTGGCCGCGCCGGAGATGACGGCGCTTGTCGGCGGGCTGCGTGTGCTGGGCGCGAATACCAGCGGCGCCGTGCACGGCGTCTTCACCAAGCAGCCGGAGACGCTGACCAACGACTTCTTTGTCAACCTGCTCGACATGAGCACGGAATGGCAGCCCGCTGCCGGCGCCGAAGGCGTCTACGAGGGACGCGACCGCAAGAGCGGCGAGGTCAAGTGGACCGGCACCCGCGCCGACCTGATCTTCGGATCGCACGCACAGCTGCGCGCTCTCGCCGAGGTCTATGCCTGCGCGGAACTCGAAGACGAAGTTTGTCGGCGATTTCGTCGCTGCCTGGACAAGGGTGATGAACCTCGACCGCTTCGACCTCGGCTGATCGTCTGGTGCTTGTTTGAGTGAAGTTGACGCGGTTGGGCCGGCCCCCTCCCAGCCGCTGCGCGGCTCTCCCTCCCCCGTGGACACGGGGGAGGGTTGGGGAGGGGGCTGGCATTGGCGATTCAACCGACCGCATCAGTGCTGTGACGGACGCCGTCCCGGCAGATTACAATCGCAGCACCCATAATCGCCGTGGCCGCGCACGTGACGCGCCCCGGCCACGGAGGATCAGGCGGTGGAATTGACAAAATTCCTTGACGAGGCGAAGGAGCTTTTGCCGGCGGCCGTCGCGCTGCGCCGCCGCATCCACAGTCAGCCCGAGTTGGGGCTCGATCTGCCGCTCACCACCCAGGCCGTGCTCGATGGATTGCAGGGGCTCGATGTCGAGATCGCCCGCGGCAAGTCCACCTCCGGTCTCGTCGTGTCGCTGACCGGCAGCAAATCCGGCTCGCAGAGCGGCCGCACCATCCTGCTGCGCGGCGACATGGACGCGCTGCCGATGCCCGAGGAGACCGGGCTCGATTTCGCCAGCCAGGTTCCCGGGCGCATGCACGCCTGCGGCCACGATTCGCACACCGCGATGCTGGTGCAGGCGGTGCATCTGCTGCATCGCCATCGCGACGAGCTTCCCGGCACGGTCAAGTTCATGTTCCAGCCCGGCGAGGAAGGCCATGCCGGCGCCCGGCACATGATCGCCGACGGGCTGCTCGATGCCGACCCGAAGCCCGACGCCGCCTTCGCGCTCCACATCTTCCCCAATTTCAAGGCGGGCGCGATCGCCGGTCGGCCGGGGCCGATCCTCGCTTCGGTCGATACCTGGACGATCAAGGTCAAGGGACGCGGCGGCCATGCCTCGATGCCGCATCTCGCGGTCGACCCGGTTCCCGTCGCCTGCGAGATCGGCTTGGCGCTGCACGCGATGGTCACGCGGCGGACCAATGTCTTCGATCCCGTCGTGCTGACCCTCGGCAGGATCACCGGCGGCACCGCGAGCAACATCATCCCCGAGACCGTCGAGATGCTCGGCACGCTGCGCACCACCTCCGAGGCGGCGCGCGAGATTGCCTGCCAGGGCATCCGCCGGGTCGCGACCAATATCGCCGCGGCGCATTCCTGCGAGGCCGATGTCAACATCCGCAGCGGCTATCCGGTGACGATCAACAACCCGGAGTTTGTCGATTTCGCTCGCGGCGTCGCCACCGATCTCGTCGGCGCCGAAAACTACATCCCGATGCCGGCGCCGTTCATGGGTGCCGAGGATTTCTCCTACGTGCTGCAGCGCATGCCGGGTTGCATGATGTTTCTCGGCGTCATGCCCGACGGCCATAAGGACCACGATCACGTCCCGTCCTGCCATTCCAACCACATGATCCTCAACGAGGACGCGATGGCAGTCGGCATCGCGATGCACGCCGCGATCGCGCACCGCTTCCTCACCGAGGAGCTGCCGGGCTGAACTGATCCGGCTTTGCCGTGAATGCCGCGCCGGTAATGCGCATCGCTCAGCCTTCTCGTCACCCCCGCGCAGGCGGGGGTCCAGGGCGACGGGTGCATCGCTTACCCTGGATTCCCGCTTTCGCGGGAATGACGAGCGAATAGAGCGCAAAGTCGCGGGACACCCATTCTCGCTTTTTGGTTGCCGGTAGGGTGGGCGACTGACCACTTTGCCTAACAAATGGACAATGTTTCGGGGAATGGGGTTTCGGGGAACGCCGGGGTTGCGGGGCGCGTCGAACTCGGCAGCATCACCGCCAGGCAATGGCTGATCCTGTTGAGCGTGCAGTTGTCGAGCCTGTTGTTCGGCATGACGATCACCCTGGCCAATGTCGTCCTGCCGCAGATCCGCGGCGCGCTGTCCGCCACGCATGACGAAATCGCCTGGATCATCACCCTCAACCTGGTGGCGACGGCGGTGGCGACACCGACCACCGGCTGGCTGGCGAGCAGGCTCGGCTGGCGTGGCGTCATGTTCGGCGGGGTCGCCGGGTTCACGCTGTTCTCGCTGCTGTGCGGGTTCGCCAACAGCCTGACGGCGCTGGTGCTGTTCCGGGTGGGGCAGGGGCTATGCGGGGCGCTGATCATGCCGATGGGCCAGGCCATCGTGCTGGCGACTTTTCCGCGCCCGCTGCATGCCACGGTGATGGTGATCTGGGGTTTTGGCAGCGTCGTCGGGCCGGTGGTCGGACCGGTGCTCGGCAGCATGATCGCCGAGAGCTACAGCTGGCGCGCCGTCTTCTTCATGATCGTCCCGCCAGGGCTGGTGGCGATGGCGTTCATCTGGGTCTCGTTGGCCGACAACACCGCGCGCACCCGGGCCCGGCTCGATTGGGCCGGGTTTCTCGCGCTGTCGGTGGCGATGACCGGCCTGCAGCTGATGATCGACCGCGGCCAGCGGCTCGACTGGTTCGATTCGCCCGAGATCGTCGCCGAGGCGGCCATCGCAGCCGCGGCGTTCTGGGTCTTTGTCGTGCACAGCCTGACCGCGGCGAACCCGTTTCTCGACCCGCAACTGCTGCTCAACCGCAATTTCGCGATCGGCCTGCTGATCGCGTTCTTCATGGGGATGCTGGCCTTTACCAGCCTGGTGATGTTCCCGACCCTGCTGCACGATCTGCGCGGCTACCCCGACAGTGCGATCGGCGAATTGCTGGCGGCGCGCGGCGTCGGCAACTGGGTCGCCTTTCTGGTGGTCGTGCCGATCAGCCGGCGCCTGCCGCGCATGACCGTGGCGCTGGGGTTGATGGCGCAGGCTTACGCGGCGTGGCGCATGGCGCAGCTCAACCTCAACCTGACCAGCTTTGACGTTTTCTGGACCAACGCGCTGCAGGGGTTCGGCTTCGGCTTGGCGTTCACCCCGATGACCGTGCTGGCCTTCGCCACCTTGCCGCCGAGCAAGGTCACCGAGGCGTCGGGGGTCTTTACCCTGGTGCGCAATTTCGGCTCCAGCCTCTATATCTCGCTGTCGATCGCACTGCTGGTGCGGTCGACCGCCGGCAACTACGCGCGAATGATCGAATTCATCAACCCGTTCAACGGTGCCTTGCGGGCAGGCACGCCCACGGCTTGGGACATCCACGCGCCGCGTGGCCTGATGCGGCTGGCGGGCGAGGTCGAGCGGCAGGCCTCGATGATCGGTTACATCAACGGCTTCTACCTGCTGGCGGCGACCGCCGCGATCGCCGTGCCGCTGGTCTCGTTTATGCGCATCCGCCCGGCCGAAACCTGATCGAAGCGCGGATGCCCCGCTTGACGATCTTGTGACAACCTGCCCTTAATTATCGCAGTCCAAGGGGTGCCCTGGTGAAGGGGCTGAATTCGCTGAACCGCGAAAACCCTTTGAACCTGATCCGGGTCGTGCCGGCGTAGGGACAGGGCGTCGCAGCCAGACATCCCGCGCATGCCCGCCCCAGGGTCATAACGTCGCCATAATGACGCCAGGAGGATGTCCGATGCCCAATTCAGCCCCGCTTTCGGCCGCGCAACGCTCCGTCAACGAGCTGCAGGTCACCACCGGCGCCTTTCCCTCCTCGCAAAAAATCCATGTCGCCGGCAAGCGCTATGGCGATCTGCGCATCGCGATGCGCGAGATCGAGCTCGAAGTCCACGGCAAAGGAACCGCCGGTGCGGGTCTACGACACCTCGGGGCCGTATTCCGACCCGTCGGTCGAGACCAACATCGCCCGCGGCCTCGCTGAATTGCGCCGCGGCTGGATTATGAAGCGTGGCGATGTCGAGGAAATCGCCGGCCGCGACATCAAGCCCGAGGATAACGGGCTGAAGCGCGGCGAAGCGTCGAACGTCCCAATCTTCGACCGCGCCCGGCGCAAGGTGCTGCGGGCCAAGCCTGGCGCCGCGCCGACCCAGATCGCCTACGCCCGCAAAGGCATCGTCACCGCGGAGATGGAATACGTCGCGATCCGCGAGAACATAGGGCGCGAGGAAGCGCTAAAGCGGGTCGACGAGGGCCATTCCTTTGGCGCGGCGATCCCCGAGCACGTGACGCCGGAATTCGTCCGCGACGAGATCGCTCGCGGCCGCGCCATCATCCCCAACAACATCAACCACCCGGAAACCGAGCCGATGATCATCGGCCGCAATTTCCTGGTGAAGGTCAACGCCAATATCGGCAATTCGATTGTCACCTCGTCGGTCGCCGAGGAGGTCGACAAGCTGGTCTGGGCGACGCGCTGGGGCGCCGATACGGTGATGGACTTGTCGACCGGGCGCAACATCCACACGATCCGCGAGTGGATCGTGCGCAACAGCCCGGTGCCGATCGGCACGGTGCCGATCTATCAGGCGCTGGAAAAGGTCGACGGCAAGGCCGAGGAGCTGACCTGGGAGCTGTTCCGCGACACGCTCATCGAACAGGCCGAGCAGGGCGTCGACTATTTCACGATCCATGCCGGCGTGCGGCTCGCCTACATTCCGCTGACCGCCAGCCGGGTCACCGGGATCGTATCGCGCGGCGGCTCGATCCTGGCCAAGTGGTGCCTCTCCCACCACAAGGAGAATTTCCTTTATACGCATTTCCGCGAGATCAACGAGATCATGCGGGCCTATGACGTGTCGTACTCGCTGGGCGACGGGCTGCGCCCCGGCTCCAACGCCGACGCCAACGACCGCGCGCAATTCGCCGAGCTGGAGACCCTCGGCGAGCTAACCAAGCTGGCCTGGGAGCAGGACGTCCAGGTGATGATCGAGGGCCCGGGCCACGTGCCGATGCACAAGATCAAGATCAACATGGACAAGCAGCTCGAGGAATGCGGCGAGGCGCCGTTCTACACGCTGGGGCCGTTGGTGACCGACATCGCGCCAGGCTACGACCACATCACCAGCGGTATCGGCGCTGCGATGATCGGCTGGTTCGGCACCGCGCTGCTCTGCTATGTGACGCCGAAGGAGCATCTCGGTCTGCCCGACCGCGACGACGTCAAGACGGGGGTCATCACCTACAAGATCGCCGCGCACGCCGCCGACCTCGCCAAGGGCCATCCGGCGGCGCGCCTGCGCGACGACGCGCTGTCGCGCGCCCGGTTCGAGTTCCGCTGGCGCGACCAGTTCAACCTGGGGCTCGATCCCGAGACCGCCGAGAAATTCCACGACCAGACCCTGCCGGCGGACGGCGCCAAGCTCGCGCATTTCTGCTCGATGTGCGGCCCGAAATTCTGCTCGATGGAGATCACCCAGCAGATCCGCGACTACGCCGCCTCCGGCATGGCCGAAAAGTCCGAGGAGTTCTTGAAGCAGGGCGGCGCGATCTACACCGACGAGCAGGGCCTGCCGCGCGAAGCAGCGGATTAACTGCCGTCAGCGCGTGTGACACCCCCACCCCGACCCTCCCCCGCTTGCGGGGGAGGGAGTCACTAACGGTGTAAAAAATCCCCTCCCCCGCAAGCGGGGGAGGGTTAGGGTGGGGGTATGAGCGACAAACGGAACTTAGAACCGACCACCGCCGATCTTGAGGCGCGCCGTGCCGCGCGGCGCTACCCGGACCGGCCGATCGTCGCGGTGCTGGTCGTGGTGCTGCGCGGCGACCGCGTTCTGATCGTGCAGCGCCGGCAACAGCCCAATGCCGGGCGCTGGGGTTTTCCCGGCGGCGTGCTCGAACTCGGCGAGACCGTCGCGCAGGGCGCGATGCGCGAGCTTCTCGAAGAGACCGGGATCATCGCCGAGCCGGCCGGCTGGCTCGATGTTCATGACGCGATCACCCGCGACGACGAGGGCCGCGTGCAGTTCCACTACACGCTGATCGCGGTGCGCGGGGTGTGGCAATCGGGTGAGGGCGTCGCCGCCGATGACGCGGCGGATTGCGCCTGGGCCAGCCGCGCGGACATCGAGGCCGGCAAGTACCCGACCTTCCCGACGCTGCTGCCGCTGTTCGACCGCGCGCTCGCGGCGCAGGGACGGGATTAAAACCTGACCCAACGGCGTTCGATCGTCATTCCGGCCCACGGGTGACGATAGAGGTTGGACCCGGCCTGCGCCGGGACGACGCAGCGGGAAAATCCAACAAAGCCCGGCGCAGTGATGTAAGACCTCTGTCACATGGAAGCTTTTCTGGTCTCGTTCGGGTTCGTGGCCCTCGCCGAGCTCGGCGACAAGACGCAATTTCTCGCATTGATGCTGGCCAGCCGCTTTCACCGCCCGATGCCGATCCTTGCCGGCATTCTGGTCGCCGTGCTCGTCAACCACCTCGCTTCGGCCGCGCTCGGCTATTTCCTCGGCATGAAGCTCGAAGGTCCATGGCTCAAATGGATCATCGCCGCGTCGTTTTTCGCGGTGGCGCTCTGGGCGGTCATCCCTGAGAAAGCCGAGGAGGAATCCGTCCCGAGCGGCCGGTTCGGGGTGTTCGGCGCGACGGTCTGCGCCTTTTTCATCGCCGAGCTGGGCGACAAGACCGAGGTCGCCACCGCTGCCCTCGCCGCGCGCTTCGCGGTGCTGCTGCCGGTCGTCGCGGGCACGACGCTGGCAATGATGGCGGCGAATTTGCCGGCCGTGCTGCTCGGCCGGCAGCTGGCGCGCTGGGTGTCGCTGAAGACGCTGCGCTGGGGCGCGGTCGTGCTGTCGGTCGCGCTCGGGGTCTGGACGCTAGTCTCGCCGTAGCGCGAAGTTGAATTCACGGCGGCGGCGATGCGCCTCGGCCGCCTGGCGCCATTGGACCTGCGCGTCGATCGCATAAGCCGGCCGCCGCATGCGCAGTTCCGGCGCGATGCGGCGGAGCAGCTCCACGCTGTCTCCGCCGCCGCGCAGTTGCACCACTCTGAAGCCCCGCGTCGGCTCGGGCCGCAGCATCAGCGCCGCGGCACCAAGATCGGCCGCGACGAACAAGGCGAGCATCACACTCGCTTCGCCCCACGGCATGATCAGGAGCAGCAGCACCGCGACGGTCAGAAAGGCGAGGCGCAACGTGACAACCAACTTTCGTCCTCCCCCCAGCCTTAAGCGGCCGGTTGGCAGGACGATAACTAAAATGCCCGGCAAATGCGGATTAATTCATAGTTAAGGCTATCGGCCAGCGTGGTTAATGGCCATGGCCGGGAGGCGGCTAAAAATGCACCTCGTATTCGAGCTGCCAGCGAAAGGTTTGCCGTGCCGCCGACGGGGTCAGGCCGAACAGCACCCCGCCGTTGAACAGCAATGTCCCTGGCCCCAGATCGTGGATCGCGCCAAAGACCTGCGGCCCGATCCGGTGATCCTGCTCGCCCAGCGAGGCAAAATGACCGATCGGGCCCGGCTCGCCGTAGGCCTGGAAGCCCGGTTCGAGCAACCAGCCGGTCATGACTCGCGTCTCCCACGCGTAGGTAAAATCGGTGCGCCCTGAAGAGCGTGGGCCAACATCATGCGAGAAGAACAAGTTCACGGTGTTCGCCGTGCCGAGAAATTCCTTGCGGAAGATCGGTCCGACCGTCACCTCGTCCGGCATGTTGGTCAACATCACATGGCCGTACTCGGCGAAAAGGGCGGAATCCATCCAATATTCGCCACGTTCGCCGAGCACGAACCAGTTTTCCCAGGTCATCTGGTTGAACTTGAGGTGATTGCTGGGACCGGGATCGCGGCCGGTTTCGAACTCGAGGCCGGTGCGCCACCAATTGTTCACGCCGTATTCGAGTTCGTGCACAAAGCTCTGTTCGTTATTGGTGCCGGGGTTGCCGCTGCGCCCGTAACTGCCGACCGTCTCGATCTCGAATTCCCCTGCCTCGGCGTCGGGGAGCTTGACCTTGAAGTCGGCGCGCGCGTTTCCCGGCATTGTCGCCATCGCCAGGATCGCCAAGGTTGAGGCCCAGAGCAGGCTTCTGCGGATGCGGGGCAACGGCTTGATCTCCGGAAGAAGGTCTCGGCTATTCGGCGGGGCTGACGGCCGAGCCGTTGCGTTTGGCGGGTACCGCGCGCTCGTTCGCGCCGACGAGCCGCATCAACCCGCCTATCACCAGCAACGTCGTCGCATAAAACACGAGCTGGATGCCTGCCGGCTGTGCGGTATAGCCGATCAGCGTGTGCAGCACCTTGCCCAGAAGACTCTGATCGGAGAGCACAAATGATGTGTCCCACATGCTGGTGCCAAGCGCCGGTAGCAGGTCGGCCTGCATCAGAAACGCTGCGCCTTGCGATGCGAGGCCCGCGGCGAGCAGCAGCACCAGCCAACTGGTCACCATGAACAGCAGACGCATCGGGATGCTGACCAGCCCCCAATAGATCGCCGTCCCCGCCGCGACGCCGAGCACCAGCCCAATCAATCCGCCGGCCCCCATAGCCAGCGGCCCCCCATCACCCCCAAGCGCGATGCCGTATAGAAAAAGGACGACCTCCGACCCTTCGCGCAGCACCGCAAGCGCCACCGCGAACGCCAACGCCCAGAGCGGCCGCGTCCCGGAACGAACATCGCTGCCGAGCTGGTTCGCATGCACGGCCAGCTCGCGGCCATGCCGGCTCATCCAGATATTGTGCCAGCCGAGCATGCCGACGGCGGCGAAGAGGATTGCGGCGTCGAACAGCTCCTGCCCCATGCCCTCGGCCGCGGTGGCAATCGCTTCGGCGAAAGCCGCAACGCCGCAGGCACCCAGCACACCCGCGGCAATCCCTCCCGATACCCACAGCCCGCGTCCCACCGCCCCCCGGCTCGCGGCCATGACGATGCCCACGATCAGCGCCGCTTCGAGCACCTCGCGGAAGACGATGATGGCGGTGGGCAGCATGATCGCGGCGTCCTATTTGACGACGAGATGGCCGCGCGTTTCGCGGTGGAAATCGTCGAAAATCTCGTAGCTGCCCGGATCGAGCGGACCGACATAGACGGTGATCTCGCTCCCGGCGCTGACGATTTTCTCGCGGTGCAGGCTGGTGCTTTCGAATTCGCCGCTGACCGACTGCTCGTTTTTGATCACCAGCTTGACCTTGACCCCCGCCGGCACCGGCACTTCCGCCGGCACGAATTGATGGTCCTTCAGGGTGATGGTCACTACCGGATCGTCGGCGAGGGCAGGCGCCGACAGAACGACAGCAAGCGGCAGAGCGAGGAGCAGACGGCGCATCTCGGGCTACGCAAGTGATAATCGTTCTCAGCCTACCGTCAGTTAGGAATAATTCGCAAGCGCAAATTGCCACGGTCATCGATGCGATCGGAGCATGGCAACGGCATGTCGCTCTCGGCATGGTGTCGGAGTGAGCTATAACCAAACCCATTCGCGCTTTGATGTGGATCAACCGGAGGGAAGAGATGCTCGATCTGAAAATCAAGGGCCGCAAGGCGATCGTCTGCGCCGCGAGCAAGGGGCTGGGGCGCGCCTGCGCGATGTCGCTGGGCCGCGCCGGGGTCGATCTGGTGATCACGGCGCGCACCAAGGAGACGCTGGAAGCGACCGCCGAGGAAATCCGCAAGGAGACCGGCGCCAAGGTCACCGCTGTCGCCGGCGATATCGGCACCGAGGCGGGTCGCCAAGCGGCGCTCGCCGCCTGCCCGAATCCCGATATCCTGGTCAACAATTGCGGCGGCCCGCCGCATGGCGATTTCCGCGAATGGTCGATCGAGGATTGGCAGCAGGCGGTCAACAACAACATGCTGACCCCGATCATGCTGATCAAGGCGGTGGTCGACGGCATGTGCGAGCGCAAATTCGGCCGCATCGTCAACATCACCTCGGGTTCGGTGAAGTCGCCGATCCCCAACCTCGGCATGTCGAACGGCGCGCGCGCCGGGCTGACCGCGTTCTGCGCCGGCCTCGCCCGCCAGGTGGCCAAGCACAATGTGACGATCAACGGTGTCCTGCCCGGCCCCTTCCTGACCGACCGACTGCGCTCGAGCATGGAATACGACGCACGCCGGCAGAATGTGTCGTTCGACGAAATCCTCGCCAAGCGCGGCTCGACCAACCCGACCGGCCGCGTCGGCGACCCGGCCGAATTCGGCGACGCCTGCGCGTTTCTGTGCGGCGCGTCGTCGGGCTTTATCGTCGGGCAGAACCTGCTCCTGGACGGCGGCGCCTTCAACTCGACGATGGGCTAGCGGCGCCCCGCGGCGCGGTTGAATTATCGCCGCGTCGCCGCAATGATCGCGCGGGCGGGTGACCGTCGGGTCGTCCGCCCACGGCACGGTGGGGGCGTATGGTCAGGGGAATTTGGCGGACAGCAGCGGCGAGAATGCTGTTCGCGATCGTGCTGGCGGCGATGCTGGCCGGCTGCGGCCTGGCGGACCAGCTGTCGGGCCATTCGATCGAATACAATGTCCAGGCCGCGACGGTCAAAAACCAGACGCTGCTGATCAATATCCTCCGTGCCGCCTATCGTCAGCCGCTGCAATTCACCGATCTCAGCACGATCAGCGGTCAGGTCAGCGTGTCCGGCTCAGCGGCCTTCAATGTGCCGTTCGGCGGCCCACGCCAGGGCAACACGTTCAATCCGTCGATCACGGTCAGCAATTCGCCGACCTACACGGTGTCGGTGCTCAACACCAAGGAGTTCTATCAGGGCATTCTGACACCGATCCCGATGAAGAGCTTGGCCTACTACATCAATATCGGTTTCCCGAAATATGCGCTGCTGACCCTGGTGGTCTCGGAGATCGAATATGGACCGCGCGACGCGCGCAGGCGGATCGACAACGTCCCGGATAAACACGTCGATGCCACGGGCGTGACCGCCGGGCAGCAATTCCCCGACCTGCTGCGCAAGCTCATCGCGATGGGGCTGACGGTGGAGGACATCGCGGAAACGACCGCGCTGGGCGTGCCGTTCGAGAAAGACAAATATCCTTCGCCAACCGATCTGGTGAACCTCGACGCCAAGGGCATTCGCGTCACCGATATCGGCCATGGCCGCTTCCAACTCGAAAAAGTGAACCAAACCTCCCGCTTCTGTTTCGACCCGAACCTGGCGCAGGGGGTTCGCGTGTATGCCGGGATGCTGATCGGCGAGATTGGCGAGAGGCTGCCGGCCGGCCTGCTGTGCGGCGCCAAGCACAACATGACGGCGGCCAGAGCCGCCACCGGCCGCGGCGCGAAGAAGGCCGCGGCGATCTCTTCCGCGGCCGTGGACGCCGACAGCCCGCTGGTGATCCGCACGCATTCGACCGAGGGGATCATCTATTATCTCGGCGAACTGACACGCCTCCAGCTCGGCCTGGTGCCGCCGAGAACCGGCGATTGGGACCCGAACATCTTCCATCTGCGGGAGGGCGCCGGCGGGGCGGGCACCATCACCGCCTCGTTTGAGGGCCGCGACTATCACATCGATGTCGACCCCACCGGCGCCGACCGCTCGTCGCAGGTGCTCGATCTGGTCACCGAGCTGCTGGCGCAGAACAACTCGGCCAAGGACCTGCCGCAGCCGAGCGTGATCCCCATCGTGCGATAGCCCGGAGCGCAAGCGCTGCGGATTGCGAAATTTGCCGTCGACGGAACGCATCGGGCATAGTGCCGCGATGCAAGCCGCCGTTCCGATCTCGCAGGACCTTGTGCTCGTCGGCGGCGGTCACGCGCATGTCCATGTACTGAAGCGCTTCGGCATGCGCCCCGAGCCCGGTATACGGCTGACGCTGATCACCCGCGATGTCGAGACCCCTTATTCCGGGATGCTGCCCGGTTACGTCGCCGGGCATTACCGTTTCGACGAGTGCCATATCGATCTGGTGCGACTTGCCCGCTTTGCCGGCGTGCGGCTGATCCATGACGAAGCGGTCGGGCTCGACCGCACACGCCGCGAGGTGCTGTGCCGCGGCCACCCGCCGATCCGCTACGACATCGTCTCGCTCGACATCGGCATCACGCCACGCCGCGATGTGGTCCCCGGCGCTGCCGAGCATACCGTGCCGGTGAAGCCGATCGACCGCTTCGCCGAACGCTGGGAAGCGTTGCTTGGCCGCACCAAGGCTCTAGGCCGGCTGCGGCTTGCGGTGGTCGGCGGCGGCGCGGGTGGTGTCGAGCTCGCGCTTGCCGCCGAGCACCGGCTCGCCGCGCTGCTCGGCGCGCGTCCCGAGGTGACGCTGGTGACGCGCGACGGCTTGCTGCCGTCGCACAATCCGCGGGTCCGGGCCAAATTCGCCCGCATCTTCGCCGCCCGCGGCATCGCCGTCCGCGACGGCGACCCGGTCGTGCGGGTCGAGCGCGGCGTGCTGCATCTCGCCGCCGGCGGTGCGGTGCCGTTCGACGAGGCGCTGTGGGTGACCGAGGCGGCGGCCGCGCCCTGGCTCGCCGAAACCGGCTTGGCGCTCGATCCAGGCGGGTTTGTCGAGACCGACGAATACCGCCGCTCGCCAAGCGACCCCACGGTCTTCGCCGCCGGCGACATCGCCGCGATGCGCGATCATCCGCGCGACAAGAGCGGCGTCTACGCGGTGCGCGCCGGACCGCCGCTTGCCGAGAATCTGCGGCGCGCCTTGGCCGGGCGAGCGCTGCGCCGGGCAGTGCCGCAGCACCGCGCGCTGGCACTGATGGGTACCGGCGACGGGCGTGCCGTCGCCTCGCGCGGCGGGCTCGCCGCCGAGGGCGCCTGGCTCTGGCGCCTGAAACAGACGATCGACCGGCGCTGGATGCGCGGCTACACCGAACTGCCGGAAATGGCGGGCGATGAGGACGCGATGCGTTGCGGCGGCTGTGCCGCCAAGGTGCCGGCCGATGTGCTTGGTGCCGTCATGGCGCGGCTGGCACCGTCCGCCGGCGGCAAGGTCGAGATCGGCGTCGGCGACGACGCGGCGCTGATCGCCTTCCCCGGCGCGCCGCCCTTGCTGCAGACCGTCGATTTCTTTCGCGCCATGGTCGGTGACCCGTATCTCTTCGGCCGCATCGCCGCGACCCACGCGCTCGGCGACATCTACGCCATGGGCGGGACGCCGGAGACCGCACTGGCGATCGCTGCCCTGCCGCCGGCGCGGCCGCCGATCACCCAGCACGACCTCTACCACATGCTCAAGGGCGGCACCGAGGTGCTCGAAGCCGCCGGCGCGATGCTGATCGGCGGGCACAGCGCCGAGGGCAGCGAATTGGCGCTCGGCTTTGCGGTGACGGGACGGATACAGCCCGGCCGGCTCACGCGGAAAGGCGGGCTGCGCGTTGGCGACCGGCTGATTCTTACCAAGCCGCTCGGTACCGGGGTAATCCTCGCCGGCGAAATGCGCGGCCGCGCCAAGGCGCGGGACGTGCAGCACGCAATCGAGACGATGCTGCAGCCGGCCGCCGCCGCTGCCGCGATTTTCGCGACGCATGGCGCAACCGCCTGCACCGATGTGACCGGGTTCGGCCTGCTCGGCCATCTGTCGGAGATGCTGGCGGCCTCGTCGGCCGATGCACGGCTCGACCCGGGCGCCATCCCGGCGCTCGACGGCGCGCTCGACCTGATTGCCGCCGGCATCGCCAGCTCGCTGCATGCCGGCAATTTGTCGGCGCTGGCCGCGCTGGTCGACGCCGATCCGCGCGCGCCGCTGGCGGCGCTGCTGATCGACCCGCAGACGGCCGGTGGGCTGCTCGCCGGCATCCCGGCGGATCAGGCCGATGCCTGCCTCAGCGCGCTGCTGGCGGCCGGCTACCGCGCCGCCGCGATCGGCGTGGTCGATGCCGGCGGCAGCGCGAAGCCGCTCGTGCGCCTCGATCCGCATTGCCTGGCGCCGCCGGCCGCGCTGGCGGCGGCGCAATGAGCGCGGTCGAACGCCAAGGCCGCGCCGCGCTGCCCTCGGTCGACCGCGTACTGCGCGAGGGCGGCGAGGCGATCGAGTGCTACGGCCGCGCCCTGGTCACCGAGGCCGTGCGTGAAGCGCTGGCGGCGCGCAGGGCGCGCGGCGACGGCGGCGACGTCGAGGCGGTCCTCGGCGAGGTCGGCCGCGCACTGGCGCGGCGGATGCGCAAGTCGCAGCGCCGCGTCTTCAACCTCACCGGCACGGTGCTGCACACCAATCTCGGTCGCGCGCCCTTGCCCGAGGAGGCGATCGAGGCCGCCGTCGAGGCTATGCGCGAGCCGACCACGCTAGAATACGAGACCGAGGGTGGAAGGCGCGGCGAGCGCGACAACCATATCGCCGGCTGGCTGACCCGACTCACCGGCGCCGAGGCGACGCTCGCGGTTAACAACAATGCCGGCGCGCTGGTCCTGGCGCTTAACGCGCTCGCCGCCGGCAAGGAGACGATCGTCTCGCGCGGCGAGCTGATCGAGATCGGCGGCGCGTTCCGGCTGCCCGATATCATGGCGCGCGCCGGCACGACGCTGCGCGAGGTCGGCACCACCAACCGCACGCATCTGCGCGACTTCGCCGGCGCGATCGGCCCGCAGACCGGGCTGATCCTCAAGGTCCACACGAGCAATTACGAAATCCACGGGTTCACCGCCGCGGTGCCGACCTCGCCGCTCGCCGAGTTGGCGCACAAGCACGACCTGCCGCTGGTCGAGGACCTCGGCAGCGGCACGCTGGTCGATCTCGATGATTGGGGACTGCCGCACGAGCCGACCGTCGCCGAGGCGCTAAAGGCCGGCGCAGACCTCGTCACCTTCAGCGGCGACAAGCTGCTCGGTGGCCCGCAGGCCGGGCTGGTGGTCGGGCGCGCCGATCTGGTCGCGGCGCTGGCGCGCAACCCGCTAAAGCGGGCGCTGCGGCTCGACAAGATCCGCCTCGCGGCGCTGGAGGCGGTGCTGCGGCTCTACGCCGACCCGGACCGGCTGGCGGCGCGGCTCCCGGCGCTGCGCCTGCTGACCCGGCCGACGGCGGAGATCGAGGCGCTGGCGGCGCGGCTGCTGCCGGCGGTCGCCGCCGCGCTCGACAGCGTCGCTGCGGTCGCGGTCACCCACTGCAAAAGCCAGATCGGCAGCGGCGCACTGCCGGTGTCGCTGCTGCCGAGCGCCGGTCTTGCGTTGCGGCCGCTGCACGCCGCCGGCAACGCGGTGGAAGCCTTGGCTCAGCGGCTGCGCGACCTGCCGATCCCGGTGATCGGCCATATCGAATCCGGCCGCGTCGTGCTCGACCTGCGCTGCCTGGAGGACGAAGCGGCGTTTGTCACAAACCTCTCAGCGTCATTCCCGCGAAGGCGGGAATCCAGGGCAAGCGACGAAACGATTGCCCCTGGACCCCCGCCTGCGCGGGGGTGACGAAGAGAAGAAGATGATCCTCGCGACCGCCGGGCATATCGACCACGGCAAGACGGCGCTGGTGCGCGCGCTGACCGGAGTCGACGCCGACCGGCTGCCCGAGGAAAAGCGCCGCGGGCTGACCATCGATCTCGGCTTCGCTTACACCACGCTGCCCGACGGCACCGAGCTGGGCTTTGTCGACGTGCCCGGCCATGAGCGGTTTCTCCCCAACATGCTCGCCGGGGTGCTGTCGATCGACCGGGTGCTGCTGATCGTCGCCGCCGATGACGGGCCGCGGCCGCAGACCCTTGAACATCTCGACGTGCTGGAGCTGATCGGCGTCGCCGAGGTGACGGGCGTCGTCACCAAGATCGACCGCGTCGACGCCGAGCGCCGTGACGCCGTCGCCACGGATGTGGCCGTGCTGCTCGCCGAGGCGGGCTATGCCGATGCGCCGATCCTCGCGGTGTCGAGCCGCACCGGCGAGGGTATACCGGCGCTCGCCGCACATCTCTCCGAGCGTGCCGCGCAGGCCGACGCCGCCCGTGCCGCGATGCCGCCCGCGGGGCAGTTTCGCCTGCCGATCGACCGCGTCTTCTCGCTGCCGGGGATCGGTATGGTGGTGACCGGCACCGCCGCGAGCGGCAGCGTGGCGCCGGGCGACCGGCTGCTGCTCAGTCCGCGCGGCATCGAGGTGCGGGTGCGCGGCGTCCATGCCCATAACCGGCCGGTTGAGCGCGCGGGCGCGGGAGACCGCTGCGCGCTCAACATCGTCGGCAGCTTCCCCGACGGCGCCGAGCCGAGCCGCGGCGACTGGCTGGCCGCACCCGAGCTGCACGCGCCGACCGGCCGCATCGACATCGCGCTGCGCGTGTCGCGCGCCGCGCCGGCGCCGCTGCGCTCGGGCCTGCCTGTGCATGTCCATGTCGGCACCGAGGACCGCGTCGGCCGCGTCGCGCTGCTCGGGTCGCGCACGCTGGCGCCGGGCGAGGAGGGCCTCGCGCAGCTCGACCTCGACCGGCCGATCGGCGCGCTGTGGGGCGACCGGGTCGTGCTGCGCGACCACGGCGCTATTCACACGCTGGCCGGCGGCCGCATCGTCGATCCGTGGGGTCCGCGCCGCGGCCGGGCGCGGTCGGAGCGGCTTGCTGCACTCGCCGCGCTGCGCGAGCCCGACGCCGGGGATGCGCTCGAAGCGCTGCTGCACGTTGAGGGCAGCGTCGCGTTGGCGCCGTTCGCGCTGGCCCGCAACCTCGCCCTCGACGAGGTCCAGGCGCTGGTCGAGGCGGGCGGATTCGCGCGGCTTGGCGACGCTCGCGCGCCTCATGCCGCCAGCGAGGCGCGGCTCGCCGAGCTCGGCGCCCGGCTGGCGGCGTCGCTCGGCGATTTCCATCGTGCCGAGGCGGATGCGCTCGGCCTGCCGCGTCCGGCGCTGCTGCGGCGGCTGCGCGGCGCGGCGCCCGAACCGGTGCTCGACGGCGCGCTGGCCGCGGTGATCGCCGACGGCGCGATCGTGCGGGACCGGGTCGTGCTGCGTCTGCCGGGCCACCAGCCGCGCCTCACCCGCGAGGACGAACGCCTGTGGGGTCAGGTCGAGGCGCTGCTCACGGTGCCTGATCTGCGCCCGCCACGGGTCCGCGAGCTGGCCGAGGCGCTCGGCCTCGAACCGGAAGCCGCGCTGCGCCTGATGAAACGCCTCGAGCGCTTCGGTCGCGTCGCGCCGGTTGCCCCCAACCGCTATTTCCTGCCGGAAACCGTCGACCGCCTCGCCGCCATTGCCCGCGAACTGGCCGACGGCGAGCCCGAGGGCACTTTCACTGCGGCGGCGTTCAAGGACCGCTCCGGCGTCGGCCGCAATCTGACGATCGAAATCCTCGAATATCTCGACCGCGTCGGCATCACCCGCCGCGTCGGCGACGCGCGGGTGGTCGTCGCGACCGGGAGCCTCGGCGGCTGAAACAGGATTCTTCTGTCGCCTTGGCCGGGCTTGACCCGGCCATCCACGTCTTCCGGTCCTGATTTTTGTGATTGGAGACGTGGACCCCCGGGTCAAGCCCGCGCTCAGTTTTTTCGTGGTGAAAGGCCAATTTTACGGCGAAGCCATGTCGCCCTTGAGGGTCGGCACGTAACCTTTGCGCGGGTATTCCTCGGAGTACGAGCGGAAGCCGTGATGGCTGGCTTCGTGGTGCGGGTAAGCCCGCAACTTATCGACATCGATGTCGATGCCGAGACCCGGTGCGGTCGGCAGATCGAGCCAGCCGCCGTTGCGCGTCAGGCGCTGGGTCGATATCTCGCGGCAGCGGTCCTCGAAATTGACGAAATATTCGGTGATCTTGAAGTTGGGAATCACCGCCGACACCGCGACGGTAGCCGCCAGCCCGATCAGCGGCGAGTTGTAGTTATGCGGCGACATGACCACCGCCTGCGGCTGCGCCATCACAGAGATATCCATCAGCGCCGAAATGCCGCCGATCGCGCAGATGTCGGGGTTGAGGATGTCGGCGGCGCGTCGCGTCAGGCATTCGAAGAACGATTCCTTGGTGTAGAGCGCCTCTCCGGTGACGATCGGGATGTTGACCTTGTCGCGCACCTCGGCGAGCAGCGCGAGGTTGTCCGCGAGGCACGGCTCTTCGTACCACTCGATGCCGAGCGCTTCGAGGCGGCGGCCGATGCGGATCGCATGCTGCGGCGAGAACCGGCGATGCGCCTCGACCAGGATCTCAAAATCCGGCCCCAGCGCCTCGCGTACCGCGGCGACATAATCGATGGCGAAATCCTCGTCCTTGCGATCGACATGGGTGCGCCACGGCCCGGGAAAGGGATCGAACTTGGCGGCGGTGAAGCCCATGGCCTTGACCTTGCGGGCGCGCTCGACGCCGTCCTCGATCGTCGTGCGCCCCGCCCAGCCATTGGCGTAGATGCGCATCTTCTCGCGCGACGGCCCGCCCAGCAGATTGTGCACCGGCTGGCCGGCGAGCTTGCCGATGATGTCCCACGACGCGATCTCGACCGCGCTCCACGCCGAGAGCAGCTCCATCGAGCCGCGCTTGATCGCGAAATCGTCGAACATGACCTGGCCGGTATGGCGAATGTTGAATACCGGCCGGCCGATGATGTGCGGCGCCATCTTGGCGATCAGCACCGCGATGACCTCCTCGCGGCCATGCGTGACATAGGCCTCGCCCCATCCATGCGTGCCGTCCTCGGCCTCGACCCGGCAGAACAGCAGGTCCTTCGAACTGCCGGTGCCGAGGATGAAGGTTTCGATCCGCGCGATTTTCATGGTGTTTCCTCCGCACAGCGTGCGCCGTCGCGTCCTTCGAGACGCGCCTGGCGGCGCTCCTCAGGATGACGATGTTTGTCGATGCCGCCAACAAAAGCCGTCATGGTGAGGAGCCGCGCAGCGGCGTCTCGAACCACGCACGCTCTAGGGTTAAGACCCAATTAACCATGTTGAGATTCAACGGGTCGGTCAACCGAATCGGGGGGGCCTGTGCCTCGTTGCCGCCGTGGCATTCTGGCTTTAGTCGTGCGCGGTTTTCCGCTTTTGGGACAACATGGCAGCGTGTCGGCACGCGGATGACGACGGGAAACCTTGAAGGGGAGGTTGGAATGAGCTCGCAGCGAGTGCCGGGAACCACCGTGCAACGAACCATTACCGTCCTGGGCTCGGCGGTTTTCTTCGTGGCCGCCCCAGTTACGCTGGCGAGGCTCGTTCCATGGTCGATCACGGGTTGGCAACTCCGGCCGCCGTTCCTTGGTCTGGAGCTGACGCGCGGCATCGGCGCGATAATGATTCTCGCAGGCGTGCCTGGGCTCGTTGACGCATTTGCGCGTTTCGCGCTGCAGGGTCTCGGCACCCCCGCGCCCATCGCGCCGCCCCGGAATCTCGTGGTGACCGGTCTCTACCGTTATGTGCGTAATCCAATATACGTCGCGGTCGTTGCCATCATCCTGGGTCAAGCGGTGCTGATGGGCGATTGGCGCCTCATCGTCTACGGCGCGCTGCTCTGGCTCGCCTTCCACGTCGTCGTCGTGGCGTACGAAGAACCCACGCTCGAGCAGACGTTTGGGAGAGAGTACGAGGCGTTCCGCGCCGCCGTCCCGCGCTGGATACCGCGGATGACCCCATGGCGGTCGAAATGATCGGTGGCCCGCGGTTGTGCGAGCCGCTGCTCGCAACCGATCTCGGACGCTTCACCGGCGCCGCGAGCAGGCACGCTAACGGCCCTCGGAAAAGAACATCTCCCCATTGGCGAAGCGGTTGGGTTTCAGGCGCATCGCAACGCGCTACTACAAACTCGCTCGGAACTACTTCTCAGCCCTGTGCCTCGTTGCCGCCGTGACATTCTAATCAATTGAGTCTGGACCCTAGTGCGGCCTTATGGGGAGGGCCACGCGTCGATGTCGAGGAAGGTGCTCTGGTAGGTCGCTCCCTCGCCGATATCGGTGTAGCGGTCGGAGACGAGCTGGTTGATCGTGCCGGAGACGGTCTCGGAGTCGGAGCGTTGGCCCGGCACCAGCACGACACCCGGCCGAACCTCGTCGCTGACCCGCAGCACAAGCCCCATCGCGCCGCGCTCGTTGTGGAGCCGCACCTTGTCGCCGTCGCGGAGGCCCCGCGCGGCGGCATCGTCGGGGTGCAGGATCGCGCAGGGCTCACCCTCGCGGCGGCGCAAGAAGGCGACGCCGGCATAGGCGGTGTGGGCCTGGAAATAGCCCGGCGCGGTCAGCAAGCGGAGCGGCCAGCGCGTGGCGTCGCGTTCCTCGTGTGGGTCGGGCTGCCAGTCGGGCATCGGCGCGAGGCCATGCCCCGCAGGCTGCGCCGAATAGAATTCGAGTTTGCCGGAGGGTGTGCGGAATTCCTGACCCTCGGTCGCGCGAAGGCGCAGCGGGCCGCCCGCGCGCAGTTTTGTAGGGTCAATCCCGGCGGTCGCACCCGCGGCGCCGTCGAGCAGCACGGCCAGCGCCTCGGGCGGCGAGGCGTTGTGGATCGGCAGGCCGAGCCCCATGCGGCGGCCGAGTTCCTGCGCCAGGCGCATGTTCGACCAGGCCTCGCCCTGCGCCGCGACCGCCGCCGGCGCGTATTGCAGGTAATAGGCGCCGTAGGCGCGGTAAAGGTCCTCGGTTTCGAGATAGGTCGCCGCCGGCAGCACGATATCGGCATAGCGCGCGGTCGCGGTCAGGAACGGGTCGTGCACGACGGTGAACAGGTCATCGCGCTTCAGCCCCTCGCGCACCGCGCCGGCGTCAGGGTTGGTCACCGCCGGGTTGTTGGCGGCGATGAGGAGGGCACGGATCGGCGGGTCCTTGAGGTGCAGTAGCGCATCGCCAAGCCGCAGATGGTTGACCGTGCGCGTCGCGTCATCCGCCGCGCCGGTCGGGTTGCGCAGCGCCGCCTGGTTGAGCTCGTAGACCGCGCCGGTCAGCAACAGCGCGCCGCCGCCCTTGCGGCCGTAGGCGCCGGTGACGCCGGGCAGCAGCGCCACCGCACGCAGCGCTTCGCCGCCGCGCGCGAGCCGCGTCATCCCTTCGCCGAGCCGGATGAACGAGCGCTTGGCGGCGCCGTACATTGCCGCGAGACGCTCGACATCAGCGACCGCAAGCCCGGTGATTTCGGCGACGCGGTCGGGCGCGAAGCGTGGGAGCACCTCGGCTTCGACCCGGTCAAAGCCGAGGGTGTGCGCGGCGATATAGGCACGGTCGACCAGACCGTCGCGCGCCAGGAAGTGCATGATCCCGAGCGCCAGCGCCGCGTCGGTGCCGATGCGGATCGGCAGATGCCAGTCGGCGCCGCGTGCGGTGCGGCTGCGGCGCGGATCGATCACAACAACCGGGACGCCGCGCTTCCGCGCGGCCTCGGCCCGCGCCCAGAAATGCACGTTGGTCGCGGCGAGATCGGCGCCCCAGGCGATGATCAGGTCGCTGTCGTCGACGCTTTCCGGGTCGGCGCCGGGCACCGGGCCGCAGGTGAAGTTCCACGCCTCCTCGCAGCACGTGTCGCACACCGTGCCGGCGATCAGCCGCGTCGCGCCCAGCGCGCGGAACAGCCCCAGCGGCATGCCGCGGTTCATCAGCCCCTGATGCGCGCTATACGCGTAGCCGAGCAGTGCCTCGGCGCCCGACTCGGCGATGATCGCCTGCCAGCGCCCAACAATCTCGTCCAGCGCCTCGGTCCACGAGATCGGTGCGAATTTGCCCTCGCCCTTGGCGCCAACACGACGCAGCGGCGTCTTCAGTCGCTCGGGCGAATGCACCAGCTCGCCGTCGCGCGCGACCTTGCCGCAGACAAACCCTGCGGTGAAGCTGTTGGCCGGGTCGCCGGTGATGCGGGTGATCCGCCCATCCTCGACGGTGGCGAGTAGCGAGCACATGTCCGGGCAATCATGCCCGCAAACGGCGCGAACGGTTTCCATCGACCTTTTCTGTCATTGCGAGCGGAGCGATGCAATCCCGCTGTCATTCCGGGATCGCCCACCGGGCGAGACCCGGAACCCATGAACACGGACTTCTGCCCTTGGTCGCCGCCGTCGGACAGTCGTTGGTGACGGTGTTCATGGGTTCCGGGTTCGCATCTGCGATGCACCCCGGAATGACAGCACAAAAACTTGCGCTATGATCCAGCCAACCTCGCGAAGGAGAAGAGATATGCCCGACCTGCTGGAAGCGATCGAAAACGGTGTCGCTTGGGTGACCCTCAACCGGCCGGAGCGGCTCAACGCGCTGTCGGCGGAGATGACGGGCGCATTGACCGATGCACTCAACCGCATCGCCACCGACCGCGAGGTCGGCTGCGTCGTGATCACCGGCGCCGGGCGCGGCTGGTGCGCCGGTGGCGACGTCAAGTCGATGGAAGCGCGCGGCCGCGACCAGACCGTCGAGGACCGCGTCGAGGGGCTGCGCCGCGCGCATCAATTACCGCTGCTGATGCGCAATTGTCCCAAGCCGATCATCGGCATGATCAACGGCCCGGTCGCTGGTGCCGGCCTGGGCCTGGCGCTCGCCTGCGATTTGCGCGTCGCCGGCAAGTCGGCGCGCTTTGGCACAGCCTTTGTCCGCATCGGCTATTCCGGCGATTACGGCGGCACCTGGAGCCTGACGCGGCTGGTCGGCACCGCGAAGGCGCGCGAGCTTTACCTGCTCGGCGACGTGATCGGCGCCGACGAGGCCTATCGGCTGGGCATGGTCAACCGATTGGTAGACGACGACAAGCTCCGCGACGAGACGATGGCCCTGGCCCGCCGGCTCGCGGACGGTCCGCGCGTCGCGCTCGGCTACATCAAGAAGAACCTCTTCGCCGCCGAGACCGAGCCGTTCCAGACCGTGCTCGATCTCGAAGCCGAGCATCAGGCGCGCTGCGCCTTCACCGAGGACCACAAGGAGGCGGTCGCCGCGTTCAACGAAAAGCGCCCGCCGGTCTTCAAGGGGCGCTGACGCGATGGCCGGCCTTTATTTCGAGGAGTTCAGCGAAGGGCAGATGTTCGAGCACGCGATGACCCGCACGGTCACCGAGACCGACAACATCCTCTTCACCACGATGACGATGAACCCGCAGCCGCTGCATCTCGACGCCGAATTCGCCAAGACCACCGAATTCGGCCGGCCGCTGGTCAACAGCATCTTCACGCTGGGGCTGGTGATCGGGATTTCGGTCGGCGACACCACGCTCGGCACTACGGTCGCCAATCTCGGCATGAGCGACGTGCGCTTCCCCAAGCCGGTGTTCCATGGCGACACGATCCATGTGCGTTCGACCGTGGTCTCGCTGCGCAAGAGCAAGTCGCGCAGCGACGCGGGCATCGTCGAGTTCGAGCATGTCGGCCTCAACCAGCACGGCGACACGGTCGCGATCTGCCGCCGCGCCGCTTTCATGCGGTGCCGGCCGGCCTAGGGCTGGGTCACTGTCGTCGCGTCCCTCGAGACGGCTGCTACGCAGCCTCCTCAGAGCCTGACTGGAAACTACCTCTGTCATTCCGGGGCGGACCACCGGGCCGAACCCGGAACCCATGAACACGGGCTTGTCGGATGAGGGTTGCGGTGTCGGAACGCACTTTTCGAGGTCCGTGTGCATGGGTTCCGGGTTCATCGCTGGGCGATGCCCCGGAATGACGAGGGAAAAACAGCGCCTTGGAAACGAGCCAAACGCTTTTCCAGTCAGGCTCTCAGGATGACGGGTTTCTTTTTGCCATCCACAAACTACCGTCGTCCTGAGAGCCTGACCCAAAATGTGCTTCAGGCATACTGCGGGTGCCGTTTTCTGGCGTCATTCCGGGTTCGGCCCGACGGGCCGCCCCGGAATGACGAAGATAGTTTCGAATCAAACTCTGAGGAGCGCCGCCAGGCGCGTCTCGAAGCACGCAATCCGGGTTTGCAGCCGTGCTCCTTTTGATTTTCACAAAGCCGGTGCATAACCACTGCGTTCTTCCAGGAGCCGACCGATGGCGACGAACAGACCGAGCGTGTTCATTGATGGCGAAGCTGGCACTACCGGACTCGGCATCCGTGCGCGTCTCGAGGCGCTGTCGTCGATCGAGCTGAAGAGCCTGCCCGAGGCGTATCGCAAGGACCCCGCTGCGCGCCGCGACCTGATGGCCGAGGTCGACGCCGTCATCCTCTGCCTGCCGGACGACGCGGCGAAGGACTCGGCGGCGCTGGCCGACAGCCTCGGCAATGCCGCGCCCAAGCTGCTCGACGCCAGCACCGCGCATCGCGTCGATCCGGCCTGGGAATACGGTTTTCCCGAAATGGTCTCGGACCAGGACGAACGCATCGCCGGAGCGAGCCGGGTCGCCAATCCCGGCTGCTATCCGACCGGCGCGATCGGGCTGATCCGGCCGCTGGTCGATGCCGGGCTGATCCCGAGCGACTACCCGGTCACGATCAACGCGGTCAGCGGCTATTCCGGCGGCGGCAAGTCGATGATCGCGGCGCATGACCGTGACGACGGGCCAGCCTTTGAGCTCTATGCGCTCGGCCTCGAACACAAGCACGTGGCCGAGACGCAGAAATATGGCGGGCTGACGCGCCGGCCGATCTTTGTGCCGTCGGTCGGGCATTTCCGCCAGGGGATGCTGGTCTCGGTTCCGCTGCATCTCGACACGCTGCCCGGCAAGCCGAGCGGCGCCGATCTGCGTGCCGTACTCGGCGAGCGCTACCAGGGCTGCACCTATGTCACGGTGGCCGAGCCGGTCGGCAACGGCAAACTGGAGCCGGAAGCCCTCAACGACACAAACAAGCTCGAACTCGCGGTCTACGCCAACGAGGCGCGGCACCAGGCGGTGCTCGTCGCGCGGCTCGACAATCTCGGCAAGGGCGCCTCGGGCGCGGCGGTACAGAACCTGCAGCTGATGCTGGGGCTGGACGCCTGAGAAGCGCCGAGCCGGCCCGTATGGGGGCGTTTTATTCCCCGATATCTTCTCGCCAAATCTCGGGATGGTTGCGCTGAAAAGCCTGCATCATTTCGATGCATCTTTGATCGTCGAGCACCGTCACGTCGACACCGTGTGATCGCAGCAAGGCTTCATTGCCGCCGAAGGTGCGGTTCTCGCCGATCACGAGGCGGCCGATCTTGAACTGAATGATCGTGCCCGTGCACATCATGCAAGGGCTGAGCGTCGTATACAGCGTCAGGCCGCGATAGGATTTCTGGCGCCCGGCGCGGCGCAGGCAATCCATCTCGCCATGCGCGATCGGGTCGCCCTGCTGGACCCGCCGATTATGCCCGGCGGCGATGATGCCTTCGGGCCCGGCGAGCACCGATCCGATCGGAATGCCGCCCTCGGCAAGGCCCGCTTCCGCCTCGGCGATTGCCACCGCCATGCATTCCGCGTCCGTCGCCATATCGGTTCTCCGTCTCGTTGGCGCCGCCAACGAGACGGATGCTAGGTCACTTGCCGGCGAAATTCACCGCTGTCGTGTTGGCGCCGCACAGCAGCACCGCGACGCGCTCGTCCTTGGCCGGGCGGTAGCGGCCGGTGAGCAGGGCGGCCATCGCGGCCGCGCCGCCGGGTTCGGCGACGATGCGCAGCACATCCCACAGCCGCCGTTGCGCGTCGCGAATGGCGTCGTCGCTGACCAGCACCGCCGCGGCGACATGGCGCTGGGCGATCGGGAACATCAGCGCGCCGACCTGGCGCGGCGCCAGCGAATCGGCGGCGATCCCGCCGGCGGGCGCGTCGATCGGGTGTCCGGCGGCGAGCGCGTCGTGCAGCGTCGGCGCCGCCTCGGGCTCGACCGAGACGACGCGCACGCGGCTTTGATACCAGCCGGAGATCCCGCCGATCAGCCCGCCGCCGCCGGTCGCCACCAGCAAGGTGTCGATCTCTGGTCGGTCGGCTTGCAATTCGAGCCCGACCGTCCCTTGGCCGAGCAGCGTCTCCGGCTGGTCATAGGCGTGGACCGCCAGCGCGCCGGTGTGCGCGACCCGCGCCTCGCTGGCGGCCAGCGCCTCGGCGTACACCTCGCCGGTGACGACCAACTCGGCGCCATACGAGCGGATGCGGTCGAGCTTGGCGGGCGAGGTGACTTTCGGAACAAAGATCGCCGCCTTCACCCCAAGCCGCATCGCCGCGTAGGCGACCGCCGCCCCGTGGTTGCCGCCCGACGCGGCGACGACGCCGGCATCCGGCACCTTGCGGGTCAGCAGATTGGCGAAGGCCCCGCGCGGCTTGAACGAGCCGGTGTGCTGTAGGAATTCGAGCTTGAAGACGAGCGGCGCCGGGTTAAGGCCGAAATCGCCGGCATCGACGGTGATGACCGGCGTATGCCGGATATAGGGGCGGATCAGCCGCTCGGTCGCGGCGATCGTGTCGGGGTCGATCGAGGCTTGCATTTCCGCTGGAGCATGGCATGCTTTAGGAAATTAGCCAATTCCCAAAATGGCTCATTCTCACAGATGGACATTGCCGCCGCGCTGCGCGCCCTCGCCAACGAACGCCGCCTGCAGGTCCTCGACTGGCTCAAGGACCCGCGCGCGCATTTCCGCGAGCAGGTCGACGGCGATCTGGTCGACGACGGCGTCTGCGGGCTGCTGATTGCCGAGAAGCTCGGCGTCAGCCAGCCGACCGTCACCGAGCACATGAAGCTGCTCACCGAAATCGGCGCGGTTCGCGCGCGCCGCATCAAGCAGTGGACGTTCTACAAGCGCGACGAGGAGCGCCTGCGCGCGATCAAGGCGGCGATCGCCGAAATGGTGTGACCATCCGCGTGGCAGGCCCGTTACCGGATCGGCTCGGTGCCGCAGCGGTTGTTGAGCCGGCCGCCATCGGCGATGACCATCGCCACGAGGATCTCGGACGGCCGCGGCGAGTCGGCGATCGATACGGTCACCGTGTCGAAATGCGCGAATGACCATGACTCGTCCTTGTGACCGAGCGGTACGTCGAGGATGGCGCCCGGCGCCGCCACCTTGACATTCGACGAGATGACCGCCTTGCCGCCGCCGATCGCCGCGCGCATCGGCTTGCCCAGCATCGGGTGAACGCAGGCGCCGCCATGCTCCATCTCGCCCTGGACGCCGACGATCGCGCCCTTGCCGTACGACACCGCCGGCCCATCGAGCATTTTCACCAGCTCCGGCATCAGTTGCTCGCCGAGCGCCGCGCCGGCCTCGTATAATTCGCGCAGATCCTCGGTGTATTTGCCGGCGAACGGGTTGCGGAACACCGCCATCCCGACCGCGCGGACGATCGGCCTTGGCGCGGCAACGCCGAGCTCGGAGAAGATCACTTCGCGCGTCGTGACGATCTTGCGGATTTCGAGCATGTCCGTCTCCGCTTCGCTGTTTTCGCTGTTTTCTGCAGGAAATCTGCAGCCACGCGCCGTTTCACCTTGCGGGGAGTATGCACACCCATTGCGGTTTTTGTGCGTCCTTCGAGACGGCCGCTTCGCGGCTTCCTGAGAGCCTGACTTGAAATGCGTTTGAGACGCTCGCGAGGTGCTTTTTACCTCGTCATTCCGGGGCATCGCGCAGCGATGAACCCGGAAACCCATGCACACGGACCTCGAAAACTGTGTCCCGACGCCGCAGCTACCCTGGATAAGCCCGTGTTCATGGGTTCCGGGTTCGGCCTTGCGGGCCGCCCCGGAATGACAAGGGCAATCTCGGGGCGGCCCGCAGGATGACGGCTGTTCTGCCATCGGAAACCTCGTCATCCTGAGGAGCGCCCGTAGGGCGCGTCTCGAAGGACGTACTAGTGACTCTCCCTCAATCGTAAACCATCCCGATGGTCTCAGAGACCAGCACTGGACGCGAGGCGCCCTCAAGCTCCATCAAACCTTCATTGGTGACGCGCACGCCGCCCTCGACCTTCTCGACATTCTTGATCGTCAGGCGCAGCCGGATGCGCGACCCAGCCGGCACCGGCCCGGTGAAGCGCACCCGGTTGGCGCCGTAATTGATGCCACGCGAGCGGTTCTTGACGCGATAGATCGTCGAGGCGAGCCGCGGCACCAGCGACAGGGTCAGCCAGCCATGCGCGATAGTCTTGCCGCCCGGCATCTCCTTCTTGCAGCGCTCAACATCGACATGGATCCATTGGTGGTCGCCGGTCGCGTCGGCGAATTTGTCGATCTGCTCCTGGGTCACCGTGTACCAGTCGCTGACCCCGACCTCCTTGCCCTGATACGCGACGAGGTCCGCCCCGCGTTCGACTTCCAGCATCTTTGTCTCCCCTTACACACATTCGTCATTCCGGGATGCCCAACGGGCAGACCCGGAACCCATGAACACAGACGATAGCCCGTCTTGGCGTGGTCGTCGCCCTTCTGTCCGGCGGTGGTGTTCATGGGTTCCGGGTTCGGCGCTGCGCGCCGCCCCGGAATGACAATGGTAGCTACGGCCGCATGCAGAACTTGCTCTCGCCAGGCTGCAGCACCCGCGCGGCGAGGCGGGCGAAATCGACCGCGAGGCGCCGGGTGTCGCGCGGGTCGATGATCTCCTCGACCCAGAAGGTCTCGGCGGTGCGGAACGGCGAGCGCAGCTTCTGCAGGCGTTCCTCGATCTCGGCGATCTTGGCGGCCCGGTCGGGGGCGGCGTCGATCTCGGCGCGGTAGGCGGCCTCGATCCCGCCTTCCAGCGGCAGCGAGCCCCAGCGCGCCGACAGCCAGGCATAGCGGATCGAGAACCGCCCGGCCGGCTGGTTGACCGCACCGGCGACGCCGAACACGTTGCGCACGAGAAACGTGCACCACGGCACCGTGGTCTGGTTGACCGCCGCCATCGCCCGCACGCCCTTGCGGATCGTCGCTGCCTTCTCCGCGTCGAGCCCGATATGGAAACCGGGGCAATCGCACAGATAGAGCACCGGCAGATGGAAGGTCTCGGCGAGGTCGACAAAGCGGATGATCTTGTCGCAGACATCGGCGGTCCAGGCGCCGCCGTAGAAGAACGGGTCCGATGCCATCACCGCGACCGGCACCCCGTCGAGCCGCGCCAGCCCGGTGATCATGCCGCGGCCGAACATGCGGCCCATCTCGAAGAAGCTGCCCTTGTCGACCACCGCCTCGACGACCGGCCGCATCCGATAGACCTTGCGGGTGTCGCGCGGGATCACGTCGAAGAGGAGCTCGTCGCGCCGTTCGGGGTCGTCGCTCGGCTCGGTCTTCGGCGGCAGCTCAAAGACCGAGGACGGCAGGTAGGATAGGAAACGCCGGGTCGCCTCGAATGCCTCTTCCTCGGTATCCACCGCATGATCGACCGCCCCGCAGCGCGTCTGGATTTCCCAGCCGCCGAGCTCGAACCGGTCGAGCTGCTCGCGGCCGAGCGCGTTGACCACCGGCGGTCCGGCGACAAACATCGCCGAGGTCTCCTTGGTCATCACCGAATAGTGCGACGAGCACAGCCGTGCCGAGCCCAGACCGGCCACCGAACCGAGACCCAGCCCCACCACCGGCACGCGCCCGAGATTGGTGGTGGTGAAGTAATAGGGCAGCGCCGAATTGACCCGTCCGGGCAGGTTGGCGCGGCCGCTGGTCTCGATGGTCTTGACCGAGCCGCCGCCGCCCGAGCCTTCGATGATGCGGATGATCGGCAGCCGCAGGTCGTGCGCCATCTGCTCGGCCATCAGCGGCTTCTCGCGGATCGTCGCGTCGGCCGATCCACCGCGCACGGTAAAGTCGTCGCCGACCACCACGACCGTCCGGCCGTCGATCCTCCCGCGCCCAAAAACGCAATTCGCCGGCACCAGCTCCGTCAGATTGTTCTCCGCGTCATATTCCGCCTTGCCGGCGATCGCGCCCATCTCGTGAAAGCTGGTCGGGTCGACGAGCGCGTCGATGCGTTCGCGCACGGTGAGCTTGCCGGCGTCATGCTGGCGCTTGACCTTGTCCGGCCCGCCCAGCTCGCGCGCCATCCGCTCGCGTTGGCGCAGCTCGTCGAGTTCCGGCTGCCAGCTCATCCGAGGCCCCCTGCAATCCCTTCCCTGCGTAAATAATATCCGGTCGTCGACATTCCGCGACAGTAACCCATGATTGCTTGCCGCCGATGGCCGTCATATTTGTATGCTACCCATATCGACTCGCCCATAAAGATGGTTATGAAGACGACAATCGATCTTTCGGACGCGTTATTGCACGAGGCGCGTGATATCGCGGCGCGCAAAGGTATGACGTTGCGGGCGATCATCGAACAAGGTTTGCGCCGAGTGATAGACGAGGCCAATCGGCCCCAGCCATTCAAACTGCGGGACGTCGGCTTTGGCGGAGCCGGGCTGCAGCCTGAATTCAGGGACGCTTCCTGGGAGCAGGTGCGCGACGCGATCTATCGTGGTCGCGGCACTTGATCGCGGTCGATACCAACATTCTTGTCTATGCGCACCGCCTCGATTCCCCATTCCATAAGGCCGCGCTCGTTCGGGTGAAAGAATTGGCAGAGGGAGCGGGAAGCTGGAGCATCCCGTGGCCTTGCCTGCATGAATTCCTGGCCGTCGTGACTAATCCCCGGATTTATGCGCCGCCGACTCCGTTGGCGCGGGCGATCGATCAAGTTGAGGCGTGGTTCGAATCGCCAACATTGGTTCTGTTGTCCGAAGGGCCGACCTATTGGGGGACCTTGCGGGATCTGTTGGCTGGCGGGCACATAGCGGGCGGCCGGGTTCATGATGCGCGGATCGCCGCCCTGTGCCGGCAACACGGCGTGCGGGAGCTATGGTCGGCGGATCGCGACTTCAGCCGCTTTCGAGGGGTCAATGTGACGAACCCATTGATCGCCGGATAGGCTGGACAGCCTTAAGCCATCGCGGCAATTCTGCCGTCATCGCATTCAGAGGAGACGCCGTCACATGGCCATCGAACTTCACACCTGGGGCACCCCCAACGGCCGCAAGATTTCGGTCGCGCTCGAGGAAATGGGCCTGCCCTATACGGTGCATCCGGTGAATATCTCGAAAGGCGAGCAGTTCAACCCCAATTTCCTCAAGATCAGCCCCAACAACCGCATCCCGGCGATCGTCGATCCCGACGGGCCGGGCGGCCAGCCGATCAGCATTTTCGAGTCCGGGGCGATCCTCATCTATCTCGGCGAGAAGACCGGCAAATTCTGGCCCAAGGGCGATCTGCGCAAACAGGTGCCGGTGCTCGAATGGCTGATGTGGCAGATGGGCGGGTTTGGCCCGATGCCCGGCCAGGTGCACCATTTCCTGATGGTCAAGGACGAGGCCGACCGCAGATACGGTCTGGAGCGCTACACGAAGGAGACTCATCGGTTGTACGGCGTCTTCGACAAGCGGCTCGGCGAGGCGAAATACGCCGCCGGGAGCGAGCTTTCGGTCGCCGATTTCGCCATCCTCGGTTGGGCCTGGCGGCACGAGCGGCACCAGGTCGACCTCAAGGACTACCCCAACGTCAAGCGCTGGTACGACGAGCTGATGGCGCGCCCGGCGACCAAGCGTGGAATAGAGATTTCGCTGGGGAATTGACGTCGAAAAGAAAGCCCCTCTCCCGCTTGCGGGAGAGGGTGGACGCCGCAGAGCGGCGGCCGGGTGAGGGCGACGGCCGCCGACAGACCCTCACCCTCCCATCGCTTCGCGCTGGGCCCCTCCCTCTCCCGCAAGCGGGAGAGGGGCTTGATAGGAGACCCTGGATGCCCCTCCGTTCTTTCCTCTTTGCTCCCGGCAACCATCCGCGGCGGGTCGAGAAGGCGCTGACGCTCGATGCCGACGCGGTGATCCTCGACCTCGAGGACGCGGTTGCCATCGCCGAGAAGCCGGCGACGCGCGACGCGGTTGTCGCCGCCTACGCGCAGCCGCGTACCGGCCAGCTCTACGTACGGGTCAATGCCGCCGACACCGGGTTCTGCCACGGCGATTTGGTCGCGATCGTCCGCGCGGGGTTCGACGGCATCATCCTGCCCAAGGTCGAAAGCGCCGCGACGATCCAGACCATCGACTGGCTGCTCGGCAATCTCGAACGCGAGCGCGGTCTGCCGGCCGGCGGGATCGACCTGATCCCGATCATCGAGACCGCCAAGGGTCTGCGCGATGTCGACGCGATCCTTAGCGCCGGGACGCGCGTCAAACGCTGCGCCTTCGGCGCCGGCGATTTCACGCTCGACGTCAACATGCGCTGGAGCCGCGAGGAGGGCGAGCTGGCCTATGCCCGCGCGCGTGTCGTCACCGCCAGCCGCGCCGCCGGCATCGAGGCGCCGCTCGACACCGTGTGGGTCGACCTGCAGGACGAGGAGGGCCTCGACGCCTCGACCCGCCTGGCCTTGGGGCTCGGCTTCCAAGGCAAGATGTGCATCCATCCCAACCAGATCCCGGTGGTCAACCGCGTCTTCACCCCGACCAATTCCGAGATCGATTTCGCCCAGCGGGTGGTCGCCGCCTTCGCGCAGGCCGAAAAAGAAGGCAGCGCCGCGATCCAGCTCGACGGCAAGTTCATCGATTATCCGATCGTCTATCGCGCGCAGCGCACGCTCGACGCGATCGCGGCGATCCGCGCGAAGGCAGGACAATGACCCAGCCGCAACCGGAAACAAAAACCCTGGGGCCGCTCAGCGGCATCACCGTTCTCGATCTGTGCAGCTATCTCGCCGGGCCTTACGGCTGCACGCTGCTCGCCGATCTCGGCGCGACGGTGATCAAGATCGAGGCGCCGCAGGGCGATCAGCTGCGCCAGTTCCCGTCCAGCCTGCCAGGCACCGACAGCCGGTTCTTTATCGGCGCCAATCGCGGCAAGCTGGCCATCTGCCTCGACCTCAAGCAGAAGGAGGGGCTGGCCGCGCTGCACCGCATGGTCGAGCAGGCCGATGTCCTGGTCGAGAATTTCCGGCCGGCAGTGCCGGCGCGGCTCGGCATCGATTATCCGCGGCTGAAGAAGATCAACCCGCGCCTGGTCTATGCCGGCGTCACCGGCTACGGCGACGATGGTCCGCTCAGCGAAAAGGGCGGGTTCGACCAGGTGCTGCAATGCCTGACCGGGATGACCGTGTTCCAGGGGGGCGGCATCGACAAGCCGCAGCTGGTGCTCGGCTCGGTGGTCGATTACTTCACCTCGGCGCTGGTGGCGTACGGCGTGGCGGCCGCGCTGTTCCACCGTGAGCGCAGCGGGCAGGGGCAGTATCTGGCGTTGTCGCTGCTGCGCAGCGCGTTGACGATCCAGGCCGGGCGTTTCGTCTGGGCCGACAGCGAAGGCCGCGATGTGGCGCGCGACAGCGGCACCGGCGGGCTCACCGGCATCCACCCGACCAAGCAGGGCATGCTGTACATCTCGGTGCACTCGAACCATTTTTTCCGGGCGATGTGCGAATTGGTCGGGCTCGGCGAACTGGCCGACGACCCGCGTTACGATTCGATGCGCAAGCGGGCGGCGGAGACGCCCGTGCTGGTGCCGAAGATGCGCGCGGCGCTGGCGGCAAAGACGGCTCTCGAATGGGAGGCGCTGTTCGGCGAGCGCGTGCCCTGCGCCGCGGTGCGTCCCATCGAAGACATGTTCGATCACCCGCAGGTGCTGGCGCAGAATCTCGTCGCCTCGGTCGATCATCCGGCGGTCGGCCCCTACCGCACGATGACCAAGCCGATCGCCTTCGCCGACACGCCCGGCCCGGCGCCGACCGCCGCACCGCTGCACGGCGAGCACTCCGATGCGGTGCTGGCGCGCTTTGGCTTTGGCGCGGCGGAGATCGCTGTGTTGCGTGAGAAGGGCGCGGTGCGCTGACCGGAGGCGAGGAACGATCGGTCAGGCGCCTTGCGGTTGTTTTTCCATCACGATGACCTCGTTGAACTCGGCGCGGATGCCGCGTTTCAGGTCATCGAGCGCCACGATCTCCGCCCGCATTCCCGACGCGGCCGATAGTTGCGCGCAGATGTCAAATCCCCAATCGGTGACGACGAGAGCGCCTTTTGGCGAAATCGGATCGCCGTGATATTGCGCGTCTTTGAGATGGATAATTTGATCGCCGCGACGCTCCGCGCGGCGGCATGACGGCTGGTCGCGGTTCACCAGCGGTACGGTCATCAAAAAGATCCCATGCGGCCGGAGGACGCGGCTGATTTCGCGGATGGCGCTCTCCGGGTCGAAGAGGTGCTCGAAAACGTCTTGCGTGATAAAGACGTCGAATGAACCCTCGGGAAATGTCATCGCTTCGACATTCTCGTTGCGCGCGTCGAGGCCTGGAAGGATCGTCCCGAGCGGCCTGCCTTCATCGAAATATGAGGATGAATACCCCGGCGCCCGCCGTTTGAGCATTGGGCTCACGCCGCGAAAGCCGGGTGACGACTCATGGATCGCCAGCTCGCGCCAGTTCGGCCGAAACATTTGGATGGCGGCCATCAGCGCGCGCTCGCGTGGGATCGAGTGGCAGCGGACGCAGCGGAAGTGATCGCGAAGCCAAGGGTCCTCCGCGACAAAATGCGCTCGCCGATCGCAGATCGGGCAAATCCCGTCGGTTTCGAGAAAGACCTGCCTTCGGCCTCCGAGATGCCGACGCAAGGCGCCGTGCGGCCCCGCCGCTGCTTTGGCGACACGAAGCTGCCAGCCGGCCCACCGCCGCAACGCAGCAACCTGCTGCAACGTGCTCAGTTGCATCGGAGTACCCAAAGTCGTTCCCCAGTTCTGGGGAACGCGGACGATCCGGCTTACGTTCCGATGCGCTGACCGAAATCTCGTTATGCGTCGCCCGACACCGGCTCGTGCAGCCAGCGTGACAAGAACCCGGCGATCACCGCGCCGATGATCGGCGCCACCCAGAACAGCCAGAGCTGACCGAGATATTCGCCGCCGGCGAAGATCGCCGGGCCGGTGCTGCGCGCCGGGTTGACCGAGGTATTGGTGACCGGGATCGAGACCAGATGGATCAGCGTCAGCGCCAGGCCGATCGGGATGCCGGCAAGGCCGACCGCAGCGCCCTTCGAGGTCGTACCGATGATGATGAACAGGAAGAAAAAGGTCATCACCAGTTCCATCAGGAAGCAGCCGCCGAGTCCGTATTTGCCGGGGCTGAGCTCACCATAGCCGTTCGACGCGAAACCACCGGGAACCCAGCCGGCATGGCTCGACGCGATGACCCACAACACCGCGGCCGCGGCGATCGCCGCGATCACCTGGGCGACGATGTAGGGGATGACATGATAATTCGCGCAGCGGCCGGCGGCCCATAGCCCGAGCGTCACCGCGGGGTTGAAATGTCCGCCCGAGACGTGCCCGACGGCATAGGCCATGGTCAGCACGGTGAGGCCGAAGGCAAACGAGACCCCGAGAAAACCGATGCCGAGACTGGGAAACCCCGCGGCCAGCACCGCCGACCCGCAACCGCCAAAGACCAGCCAGAACGTGCCGAAGAATTCCGCCGCGACACGACGCGCCGTATCCGTCTCCATGGCTCACCCCCGCCCGATGCCAGCATCGGTTGAATTCTGTGGCCGCAATTGTTGCAGATTGGCGCACGCCCGCAAGCGGGAAATACCCCGGACAAGTCGGCGCGGGCCTCAATATTCGTTGTATTGCAGGAATTTCGCCACGCCGAATTCACCCCCGGATCAGCTTGTTCGGGGTCGTGCCGCCGACATCGACCACAGCGCCACGACGACGCTCAGTGCGACCGCGGCGCCGGCGAGTTTGAACACGGCGCCGAACGCGAGCAGAAATCCGGCGGCGGTATCGGTGCCCGCATGGCCGACGCGGTTGAAGATCAGCGTCAGCAGGGCGGCGCCGGTCACCGTGCCGAGGGTGCGGGTGAGGATCGACAAGCTGCCCGCCACGCCGCGATCGGCAAGCGGCGAGGAGCGGATCACGATGTCGGTATAGGCGACCTGGAACAGGCCGACCCCCACGCCGTGCAACGCCAAGGTCAGCGCCATCACCGGCGGGGTGATATCGGCCGGCCAGCAGCCGACCAGGAACAAGCCGCTGCCGACCGCGAGGAGGCCGACAGCGCCAATCCGCTCGGCGGCGATTCGCGTGATCAGCCGGCCGGCGAGCGGCGAGGTCAGCGCGGTCGCCACCGCGCCCGTTGCCAGCACCAGCCCTGCGGCCGGCAGCGGCATCGTGCTGAACCGTACGAGAAAATACGGCACGAACAGCATCACCGAGAACGCCGCGAGGTTCATCAGCACATAGACCGCGTTGATCGCCGTGAAGCCGGCGTCGTGGAACAGCGCGATGCGGATCATCGGTCGTGGCGCGCGACCCTCCCACCACGCGAACAGCGTGAGGCTCGTCACCGCAAGCGCGAGCAGCGCGCCCATCGTGACGCCCGGGCCCAGGCGCGAGGCGGCGTTGATACCGAGCAGCATCGCGGTCAGGCCCAGCGCCAGCAGCACCGCGCCGGCGATATCGAAGCGCTCGCCTTGACGCGTCCCGCCGGCCGGCAGGCCGCGCAGACATAGGAGGCTGATCAGAGCGATCGGCGCGCGGAACCAGAACACCGCGGGCCAGCCAAAGCGCGCTACCAGCGCGCCGCCGATCAGCGGACCCAACGCCGAACCGAGCGCGAAGATTAGCGTGAAGACGCCGACCGCGTGGCTGCGCCGCTCCTCGGGATAGAGCCCAGTCACCAAAGCCGGCGCGCAGCTGATCACCAGCCCGGCGCCGACCCCCTGCAGGAAGCGAAAAAACAGCAGCCAGCCAAAGGCCGGCGCCGCGGCGCACAGCAGGAAGGCGATGGTGCTCCAAGCAAGGCCGGCGCGAAACACGCGCGCATGACCGCCGATATCGCCGATCCGGCCAAAGGCCAGCATCAGCGCCGCATAGGTCAGCACGTAGCAAATGACGACCCATTGGATCATCGAGATCGGCAGCTCGAAGCTGCGGGTGATGTCGGGAAAGCCGATATTGACCGCGCTGTCGAGCGGCACGACCGACATCCCGAGCCCGATCATTGCCAGCCGGAGGGCATGGCCCGAGGCCAGCTGCGGCCGCTCGGCGATATCGTGCGCTGCTGGCGGCAAGGCGGCGGTCTCGTGCTGTTTGGGGTATGGTGAAGCAGCATCGCACCATATCGCGCCCAATCGCATCGCGGTAATTTGATTGGGACCGGACCGCGTCGCGCTCCGCATATAACCGACGGAGGAAATGCGGCGGGCATGGTCACGGACGGATACGCACTCGCCATCCATGGCGGCGCCGGCACGCTTCGCCGCGGCGACATGACCGCGGCGCGCGAGGCCCTCTATCGCGCCGGGCTGGCACGTGCCGTCGGCGCCGGGCGCGATGTGCTGGCGCAAGGCGGCAGCGCGCTCGACGCGGTGACCCGGGCGGCCTGCGCGCTGGAGGACGATCCGCTGTTCAACGCCGGGCGGGGCGCAGTCTTCACCCGCGCCGGCACCCAGGAGATGGATGCGGCGGTGATGGACGGGCGCGATCGCCGCGCCGGCGCGGTGGCGGGGATTTTCGGGCCGAAAAACCCGATCCTCGCGGCGCGCGCGGTGATGGAGTCGTCGCCGCATGTGCTGCTGATCGGCGACGGCGCGATGTCGTTCTGCCGCGAGGCGGGCCTCGACTTCGCGGAGGCGCCCTATTTCTTCACCGAATCGCGCTGGGCGGCGCTCACCGCGACGCTCGCCCAGGAACAAGCGGGGCTGGTCGACACCGACGAATCAAGGCGGCACGGCACGGTTGGCGCGGTCGCGCGCGACCGTCATGGCAATCTGGCGGCGGCGACTTCGACCGGCGGGATGACCGGCAAGCTGCCCGGCCGGGTCGGCGACAGCCCGATCATCGGCGCCGGGACCTTTGCCGACAACGCGACCTGCGCGATCTCCGCCACCGGGCATGGCGAGTTCTTCATCCGCTACGCCGCGGCGCACGACATCGCCGCGCGAATGGCGCATGGCGGCAAATCGCTGGCCGACGCCGCGGCGGCCGTCGTCGCCGAACTCGGACGGCTCGGCGGCTCGGGCGGGGTCGTCGCGGCCGGGCGCGACGGGACGCTGGCGCTGCCCTTCAATTGCGCGGGGATGTATCGCGGCTATGTGAAAGATGACGGAATCGTGTACACCGCGATCTACGACGAACCATACGAAGCGTCATGACGACAAGACGTCTTGTCCTGGGGGGAAGCCTGATATTCGCGGCGGCACTGTCCGCCGTGGCGGCCGGCGCGCAATCGCCCGCGCCGCAAGCCGCAATCTCGGACGGCGTCGTCAAGCTCGGATTGATCCTCGACATGTCGGGCCCCTATGCCGCGCTGACCGGCAAGGGCAGCCAAGCGGCGGCGGAGATGGCGGCGGAGGATTTTGGTGGCAAGGTGCTCGGCGCGCCGATCGAGGTCGTCGTCGCCGACCATCACGACAGCGCCGACCAGGCCGCCGCGATCGCTCGCGACTGGTTCGACAAGCAGCATGTCGACGCGATCATGGATGTGTCCGGCTCGTCGGAGGCGCTCTATGTGCAGCGGCTTGCCGACAACCGCAACAAGATCGCCATCTTCAACGCGCCCGGCGCCAACCGGCTGACCGGAGAGGCCTGCACCGCGACCTCGGTCCACTATACGAACGATACCTACGCGATCGCGCATACGCTCGGCCGCGCGATCGTCAGCGGCGGCGGCGACAGCTGGTTCTTCATCACCGCCGATTACAGCTACGGCTACGACCTTGAGGACGAGACCGCGACCGTGGTCAAGGCCAACGGCGGCACGGTCCTCGGCCATGCCCGCCACCCGCTCGGCGCCAGCGATTTCACGGCGTATCTGCTCCAGGCGCAGCAATCGCGGGCGAAGATCATCGCGCTCGCCAATGCCGGCACGGACACGACCAATGCCATGAAGCGCGCCGCGACGCTTGGAATGGTCCCCAGTGCGCAGCATTTCGCCGGGCTGTCGCTGCGGATCAACCAGGTCCAGGATCTCGGGCTCCAAGCGGCCCAGGGCCTGATGCTCGCCACGTCCTTTTATTGGGACCAGGACGATGCTTCGCGCGCCTGGGCGCAGCGCTTCTTCGAGCGGGTCGGCGTGATGCCGAACGAGCTGCAGGCCGGGCTCTATTCGTCGACGACGCATTACCTTCAGGCGGTCGCCAAGGCCGGCACCGACGCGACCGAGCCGGTGATGCAAGCGATGCGCGCCGCGCCGATCGACGATTTCTACGCCCATGGCGGTCGTATCCGCGCCGACGGGCTGATGGTGCACGACATGTACCTGTTCCGCGTCAAGGCGCCAGGCGAATCCCATCGGCCGTGGGACGATCTGCAGCGCGTCACGACGATCCCGGGCGCCGACGCGTTCCTGCCGCTCGCCCAGTCCAAATGCCCGCTGGTGAAGTAGATCGTCAGCGAATGCCGAGACGATCGCGCTCGGCCCGGAGTTCGGCTTCGTCCCAGTAACCGATGACGATGCCGCTGCGCAGCTGGCGTCCGGTCGGGTAGTCGGCGATCCGCGCGTCGCTCATCGTGATGCGGTTGTGGTCTGCGAGCGCCCAGTCGAGCAGCACATCGCGCATCCGGGCGCGCTCTTCCGCGCAGCCTGGGTCGGCGCCGAGGTCGTAAAGCTCCTGAGGATCGCTCGCGAGATCGAAGAGCAACGGCCGGAAACCGGTCGCATGGATGTATTTCCAGCGGCCGTCGAACGCCATGAACAGCCGGCAATCGCGGATCGGCTGGTTCAGCGTCAGCCGTGCCTCAAGCATGGAATAATCGTACTCGGAGAACGCGACCCGCCGCCAATCGGTTGGGACAGCGCCGCGCAGCAGCGGCAATAGCGAACGGCCCTCGACCACATGGGGCAAGGGGGTGCCGCCGCAATAGTCGATAAAGCTCGGCACCAGGTCGATCGCCTCGACCAGCGCGTCGCTGGCGGTGCCGCGCGTCGCGTCGGCTGCCGGGTTCGGATCGGCGACGATCAGCGGCACCTTGACCGTGCAGTCGTGAAAGAAATCCTTCTCGCCGAGCCAGTGGTCGCCGAGATAGTCGCCGTGATCGCTGGTGAAGACGATCATCGTGTTGCCGGCGAGCCCGCGCTCGTCGAGAAAGCGGAACAACAGCCCCAACTGATCGTCGATCTGCTTGACGAGGCCCATATAGGCCGGGATCACCCGTTCCCGGACCTCGTCGCGCGAAAAATTGCGCGACACGCGCAGGCCCATCAATGCCGCGTAGACCGGATGCGGCTCGGCTCGTTCGCCCGCCTCGCGAACCGGCGCGACGATGTCCTGCCGCCCGTATATGTCGTGATAGGGCGCCGGCGCGATATAGGGCCAATGCGGCTTGATGTACGACAGGTGCAGGCACCAGTTGCGCCCGTCCTTCGCCGCGTCGTCGATGAACTGCATCGCCCGCCGCGTCGTGTAGGGCGTCTCGGAATGCTCCTCGGGCACGCGCGCCGCCTTGTCGCTGTGTTCGAGCAGCCAGCCGTTCAAAATATGATCGGGGGCGCCCTTGCCCGAATTGGCCCATTCCTCCCATGGATTGTCGCCGGCGAAGCCTTGCGCCCGCAGGTAGTCGTCATAGGCCGGGCGAGCTTGCGGGTAGCCCCCGGGGTGCAGCCCGTCATCCCGTTCGTAAGGCTCGAACCCGCATTCGGCGAGGTGCACGCCGAGCGACGAGCCCGGGTCGATGCCCAGCCGCCGCATGCCGTCGCGGTCGGCGGCCATATGGGTCTTGCCCACCAGGACCGTGCGCATGCCCAGCTCGGCGAGATGGTCGCCCAGCGTCGGCTCGCCGACGCGCAGCGGAAAGCCGTTCCAGTTGGCGCCATGCGAGCGCATGTACCGCCCGGTGTAAAAGCTCATCCGCGACGGCCCGCATACCGGCGACTGCACATAGGCGCGATCGAACCGTACGCCGCGCGCCGCCAGCGCATCGATATTCGGCGTCTTCAGATGCGGATGGCCGTAGCAGCCGAGGTAGTCGAACCGCAGCTGGTCGCACATGATGAAGAGGATGTTCTTGCCGGGCATCTCGTGCTCCCGCTGCATCGATAAGATGCGTTCTTCGAGACGCGCCTAGCGGTCGTCTCGAAGAACGCACGAGACGCCGCGCTACGCAGGCGCTTCCGGCTTCTCCCCCAAGGCCAGCAGCTCCATCCCGAGGCCGTAGCCGAGCAGGTCGTGCATCTGGCGGCGCAGCGCCTCGGTCAACAAGAGGCGCGTATAGCGCAGCGCCAGGGTCGGCTTCTTGGCGAGGTCCTCGGCGATTTCCCAGGCGCGGGCGAGCACTTTGTCGGCCGGTAGCACCTCGGCGACGAGACCGAATTCGTGCGCCTTCTGCGCGTCGAGTGTCTGGCCGGTGAGCAGGTAATAGCGCCCGCGGTTCATGCCGAGCAGCAACGGCATGACGATGTGCATGCCGTCGCCCGGCACCACCTCGGAGGCGAAATGCGCCGAGTTCCTGGAATTGCGTGGTATCGGCCGCGAGCACGATGTCGCACAGCAGCGGGATTTCGGAATGCCGCCAGGCCGGCCCGTTGATCGCGGCGATCACCGGCACCTCGATGTCGAGCAGCTTCATCAGCAGGTGCCGGCCTTCCCAATGGATGCGGTCGATCCGCTCGATGCCGGGCCGCGTCGGAAAGGACGAGGTGCCGGGCGTTGCCCGCGGCCCGGAAAACTCCGCGCCGGTGCCGGTAAGGATCACGACCCGATTTTCGCGATCGTTGCCGACATCGTAGAACGCGTCGGGCAGCTCGCCATGCGGCCCAAACCCCCAACGCAACGAGCCGCCATCAGTATGCAGCGTCATCTGCAAGATGCCATCGCGCCGCTCGAAGCGAGCACATTGGTACTTGTTCTGATAGTCTTCGAGCTTGCTGGGCATGGCGTTCCTCCCTGCGTCCTAGCTCCGGTCAGTGCTGGCGACCGCTTCAGCGCGGAAGGTATCTCACGGCCATGTCATCGTCGCCTGATTGATTTTCTCCGCCGCCTCCAGCAGCTGTCCGAGTTGGGGGGCGTCTATGTTGTAGGGAAAAGGCGCAACCCTGATGATCCGGTCCATCATCAGATAGCCGAGGCGCCGATAGGCCTCGAATTGGGATTCGTCGAACCACTGATCGGTTGTCGACTGCGCGGGGAAGGTGGGGTTCGCCCGCCTGTAGGCGATCACATCGGCGGCCGGCTCGTCGCCGCGCACAACCGGTTTGAGATAGAGAAGCTTGCCTTCCGGCGCCGCTTGCGGATTGCCGACGCCGGGATCGCTGACATAGCGGATGCTTCCGACTGCGAAATAGGGCAGGCCGGAGAGCTTCGCGTCCTTTTCGGCGGCGAGCAGCGCGGATTTGTCGAACGTAATTTCGACCCCCAGGTCGATCCAGATCTTGCGGACCGCGTTACCCAAATCGTCAAAACCGCGGTCGGGGTCCTGGTCGCCGTCGACGACGATGATGTGGCGGCAGCGCCGCCGGATCATCTCGTACAGCGCGAGATTCTCAAAATGCCCACCATCCGACAGGTACACGAATGGTTTCTTGTCGGTCGTCAGGCCGAACAACTCGGACAAGAGCAGTTTTGCGGCAAAGCGCGGGCCGGCCTCGGTAAACCATTTCCCCCTCGGATTGCCCAGCCAAACGCCCAACCGCACATTGAAGAATGTCAACAGGAACGACAGGGACATCGAGGAGTGATAGCCCATGTTCGAACTGACCGCGGCGCCGGATATCGCCATCGCCGTCCCCAGGGAAATGCCGGTGGTATGGTTTGGCCCGGGAACATCGCCGTAATAGGCCGTCGCGCGGTAGCCGAGATCGGGATTCCCGCTGCACAGCGGCGTGACGCTGAACGGCATCGCCTTTCGCTGCTGCCACGACAGGTTGTTCGTCTCCGCGACATTGAGCGTCATGTTGATGACGTGGAAGGGCCGCCATTCGTCCGCCGGCGGTGGCGGCTGCCACAGGCTGGCGACACGAAGATCGTCGTCCCAATCGAAGTCGGTGAAGCCGTCGGGGTGGCGATGAGACGTCGCCCTGGCGCCGCCGAGAAAACAGCGTATGAGCCGGTTGCGGTATACGGCGTGCAGTGAGAACGCGTTTATATTGGCAAACCAATTGGCCGCGACAAGCAGCGCGACGCACAGGGCCGCAGGCCGCCACCAGTCCCATGTGACGCATCCCCAGGCACCGTCCCACGGAAAACACTGGTTATCGAGCCCGGTAACCGGCCAGTCCAAGACAATCGAGAGCAGGATCAGCAACAAGACGGCAAAGAGCGGGCCCGCCACGGCCAGGGCGATGTTTGCCGCGATGCCCTTCCGTCCGGTCGCTGTGCCGGTCGCGGAAGTTGCGCCGCTTCCACCAAGAAGCGCCGTTACCAGACCGCTGGCTGTGGTCAGCCCGGCGAGCCATTTGCCCGAGTCCACATGCAGAAATGTGAGGACGTTATGGTAATAAAACCAAGGGCCTAAAAACACGATCAGTGACAAAATGATCCATGTCAGCCCGGCAATGAAGTGCCAGCCGCTGGCCCGGCCCAGCCATTCGCGCTGAACGTCTCCCTTCCGCGAGGAGCTGTTGAGCAGCAGATACACCGTGTGCGCCAGCATGGTCGCCAGCAGGAACCAGGGCATTCCGAAAATTACCGCCAGCGCGTCATGTCGATTTCCAATCGTGCCGGAGGCGATCGAAATCAGCGCCGCAAACGCCAAGACGCCCGCGATCCAGGCGACGAGGTCGCGCGGCCTGATGCCGTAGCGTCGGCTGGCTCCTGGGTTGGTTGGCCCGAACAGCCAAGCATAAAAGCCGCCGAGAAGGGTGGCGAAGAGGTAAACGACGAGCGAGAACACCGCCATGGCGGGAAAGCTGCCCGGCGCCCATGAAGCGGGCAACAGCGCGCGCAGAGCGATCGGGGGCGCCATCCGGTGCCAGGAAAGCCACACGAAACAGAAACCGCCAATAACGGCGGGCAGCAAGCTCAGCCACAAAAACAGAGGTTGGGCACCAGTCACGGTGGCCTGGTCGCCTTCGGTATCCGCCGCGCTGGTCTCGCTGTCGGCCGGCAGGTAAAGACGCCCCAATTTGTAACCCAAGGCGAGGATGCCCGCGATAATGCAGCTACGCGCTATCCAGAGCGCCGCGGATGACGGTTCGGAAGCCTCGGAAAGCGCCGGCACCGAGAGGCCGAGGGCAATGAGCTTTACCGCGACGACCAGCAATGCGATGGCGGGGAGTAAAATGAGCCAATTGACCAGTATATTGCGCAGCACGATGGCTACGGCAGCCCACGTGTCCGCCGAAAAAATCCCCAGGCGCGGGGTCAAGTAATTGCTGTACTCGCGCAAATGGCCGATCGTCCGCGGCTCGCGATCCGCGTTGTTCCTTTTTTCTTTGAGCTGGGACAGTACGTTTGCGGAACCATCAAGTTTCAGCCAGGCAGAAAGCCAGGAACCGATATATCCGCCGCCCGATACGGTCGACATGTAGTTGAACTTGTCGAGCAGGTTGCGGTCGGCGAGCGCCTGGATGACGCCGAGCGAAACGGCGGCGCTGCGAATCCCACCGCCCGACAGACAGAGGGCGCTAAAATCGAGCCGATGTCCCAGCTTGTAGAGAAATCTGCGCCGGGCCTGCTCCGCCGCGTCATCGGCCGATTTTCCCGTCTTCCCGTGCCGGGCGAGGGCCTCTTCGGCGGCGATGGTCACGTCAAAACTCTGGTTTTGCCCAGCGGCGTCGTCGAGCCTCCGGCTGCCGGCTATGGCTTCGAATTCATCGGCGAGCACTGTCGATAGCGGCCGCCAGTCACGATTCGCCTGAAACGGCATTGGCGCATCCTCCTGTCGCGGCTCGACCGAGGGTTGCGCAATTCCGGATGCGAATCAAGATCGCCGCAGAGACCCCGTCGTCGCGATCGGGGAAGGTCGATATCGGGCGGCGCGGCGTCGCTATCCCGCCGTCCAGCCGAGGATCGCCGCCGCGGTTTCAGCAGGCTTGTCGAGTTCCGCGAGGTGGCCGGCGCCGGGGATGATCGTGATCTCGGTTTTCCCCTTGATGCCGGCGGCGAACTTGTCGGCGTAGCCGCGGGGCATGATGCGGTCCTCGCCGCCCCACACCAGCAGCGTTGGCGCGGTGATCAGCGGCAGGCGCTTTTCCAGCTTGGTGTTGCCGAGCGGCCAGAAGATGCGGGCCGCGGCCTCGCTGGCGCGGACCTGCTCGATCGGCCATTCCGGGTCGTTATGGCCTTCCGGCTCGGCCTTCAGCATCTCCCAGTTCTTGGGATCGGTGCAGAACAGGCTCGCGACGTCGCCGGGGCGCTGCGCCCAAGGGTCGGTCGCCGGATCGTTCTCGTCGAACAGCCCGAACGGCGCGATCAGCGCGAGGCGTTTGACCATCGCCGGCCACAGTGCGGCGATCTCGGCGGCAAGCGAACCGCCGACCGAGCTGCCGGCGAGGTCGGCGCCAGCCAGTCCGGCGCCCTCCAGCAGCAGCCGCGTCGCGACCAGCCAGTCGAGATGGCTGTCGAGCGCGACATGCCCGCGCTCGCCGCCCGGGAAGCCGGGCAGCGACGGCACGATCACCGTGCGCTCCTTCGCCAACGCGTCGAGGAACGGCACCCAATGCGGGAGCCCGCCAAACCCGGCGAGAAAGCCGAGCTTTGGCCCGGAGCCGGCGGTCCATACCCGGCAGGAATAGCCGTTGATGTCGATGGTGGTGGTTTGGGGCTCAGGCATGGCGGCGCACCCCCACCCCAACCCTCCCCCATCGAGGGGGAGGGAGTTCGCTCGAGACGGCCGTTTGTAACCCTCCCCCTCCATGGGGGAGGGTTGGGTGGGGGTGACGCCGCAACATCATTCCGCCGCCTGCACCGCCGGCGCGAACGACGCTGGCGCGGCGCGCTCGGTCTTGGCCATCGGCTGCGGCCACCAGCGATCTTCCCATTCCGAGTGCACGTGCTTGAGCCGCGGCATGACCTTCTCGGCGAACAGCCGCGTGTTGTACTTGGCCAATTCCTTCGACATGTTGCCGAACTGCAAAAGCATCATCAGGTGGCCGACATTGAGGTTGGTGGCGACCTCGGTGAGCTGCTCGACGACCTCGTCGGGCGAGCCGACGATCACGTAGCCCTTGTCGACGATCGCATCCATCTCGCGCGACAGCATCTGGAACTTGGTCTCGTAGCGCTGCGTGTCGCGCGCGCTGTTGTCGGCGGCCTTGTCCGCCGCTTGCGAAACCATGCCCTTGATGCCGCGACGCTGGGTCTCCTCGGTGGCGTAGCCCGGCGGCCCCGCGAAACGCGGGTCGATGTGCAGGCAGCGGCCATAGAAATATTCGGCCGGCTCGGCGTAGAGCTCCATCGCCTGCTCGCGGCTCTCGGCGACCCCGACAAATTGCAGGAAGCCGGCGCGGTACGGGTTGCGGTCCTTGCCGAGCTTGGCCATCTCGTCCCAGAACCCGTTCATCGTCGCCTGCCCGGCCTTGTAGCCGTAATACGACAGGTAGCAGTAGACGTAGTCCATCTCGGCACACCACTGCCAGGTCTCGACCGAGCCGCCGCCGGGGATCCAGATCGGTGGGTGCGGCCGCTGGATCGGCCGCGGCCAGATGTTGACGTAACGCTGCTGGTTGTAGCGGCCGTTGAAGGCGAAGGTGTCCTGCTCGGTCCACGCCTTGACCACGAGATCGTGCGCCTCGTGGTAGCGCTCGCGCAGCATCGACGGGTTCTGGCCGTAGGCGTAGCAGGTGTCCATCGGCGACCCGACCGGAAAGCCGGCGATCAGCCGCCCGCCCGAGATGCAATCGATCATCGCGAATTCTTCGGCGACGCGCGTCGGCGGGTTGTAGAGCGCGAGCGAATTGCCGAGGACGCAGATCGCGGTGTTGGTGGTGCGCCGGGCCAGCGACGAGGCGATCAGGTTGGGCGAGGGCATCAGCCCGTAGCCGTTGGAATGGTGCTCGTTGACGCAGACAGCGTCGAAGCCGCATTCGGCGGCATATTCGAGCTCGTCCATGAAGTCGTTGTACATGCGATGCGCGCGCCGCGGATCAAACAGCGACGAGTGGATGTCGACCCATACCGACGGGTTTTTCTCACGGAAATCGTCGGGCAGCTCGGTGTACGGCATCAGATGGAACCACATCAGCTTCATGGCTCGCTCCGGCAAAGGTACAGGCGGCAGAACGTTAGCAAGGCTTATGGTCTCGTCAATCGTAACGTCTGAGATGATCGCGTCGCCGGCGTCTCAGGCATGCTGCAGATGCGGCCGCAGTTTCCAGACCAGCGGCAGCGTCACCAGCACCACCGCGGCCACCAGCGTCATCATCGCCGGCACGCTGAACAGATCGCTCATCGCGCCGTACAGCACCGGCGACAGCGCGCCGGCGCCGACCCCGCCGGTGTAGAAGATGCTGAAGGCGCGCTGACGCCGCTCGGGCGGCACCAGCTCCGGCACCGTGCCGTAGAGCACCGAGGAGGTGCCGTTGAGCGCGACGCCGATCAGCGGCAGCACCGCCATCCCGGCGACGAGCGGCAACGGCAGCAGCGCGAGGATGCCGAGCGCGGTGGCGCTCTCGGTGACCCAGGTCGCGCGCACCACCCCGAGCCGCTGGCCGAGCCAGCCGCACGCGAGCTTGCCGCAGGCGCCGCCGGCGAAGATCAGGGTCAATGCGATGCCGATCTCCGGCAGGCCCGCGCCCTTCAGCTTCAGCAGGAACGGCAGGAAGGTGAGGAACCCCATGCGCGTCGCGCTGTCGATCATCGCAATCGACAGCAGCAGCGGAAAGCCGCGGCCGCTGCCTGCCGGTTCGGCCGCCTTTTCGCGGTCGGCCGCGGCCGTGGCCACGTCGCGACCGGGCAGGCCGCGCATCAAGAGGATCGTCGCTGCCGCCGCGAGCCCGATGATGCCGATGACCATCACCGCGGCGCGCCACGGCATCAGCGTCAGCAGCCAGGCGGTCAGCGCCGGAAACGCCATCTTGCCGAGGTCGCCGGAGAAATTGTACCCGGCCAGTGCTTGCCGCGAGCGCGCACCGGGAAACGCCTGCGCCACAAGATGCGCGCTGATCGGGTGCTGCACCCCCGATCCCAAGCCGCCGATCACCAGCGCCGCGATCAGCATCGGAAACCCGGCGCTGGCGCCGGCCAGGAGGTAACCGATACCGGCCAAGGCGGTGCCGAGCCCGAGGATCAGCGGCCCGCCAAAGCGCTCGGCGAGCGACCCCGCCGGCATCTGGAACCCGGCCAGCGCGCCGACGTACAGCGCCCGCATCAGCCCGACCTCGGCATAGCCGAGCCCGAACTCGGCCTGCCACAAAGGCAAGAGCACGTAGAGCAGGTCGGTATAGCCGTCGTGCAGGATATGCGCCCCACAAGTGACGCCGATCGTCCGTCGCTCCGGTCCCGCCAGCCTGCCGATTGCCGCATTGATGAAGGACATGCCCGCCCCTCCGTTTTGTGACGAATTTATGACAGCTATCCGTGACAGGGAGAAGGCGCTGGCTGAGGCTGCAATGCAGGCGTGCGTCCTTCGAGGGCGCTGCGCGCCACCTCAGGATGAGGGGATTTGGTGATGGCATCGTCCGGCCCATCCTCATCCTGAGGGGCCGTGCAGCGGCCGTCTCGAAGGACGCACGGGCACTGATCCAGCATCCCGTTGTCATCGCACGCCGGCGGTAGCAAGCTCGCGGCAAGCCCCACGGGACGAGACGGGAGGAGCGGCCATGGCCATCGAGCGGATGCTGAAGGAAGAGACGCCGTCGCGCGTGCTGGTGGCGCGGGTGCTGGCGGAGGCTGGCATCGAATATGTCTTTGGCATTTCCGGCGGGCATACCGGGCGCATCATCTCGGGACTGGCGCAGGTGCAGAACCAGGTACGCATGGTCACGGTGCGCGAGGAGTCACTCGCCGGCGTGATGGCCGAAGTCTATGGCAGGCTGACCCGGCGGCCCGGGGTGATGATCGGGCAGGGGCCTTGGGTGCTCGGCAACGGGCTGATCGGTACGCTGGAGGCGTATCTGTCGTCGTCGCCGATGGTGCTGCTGACCGATTTCTCCGACGCGCCGCATTTCCACCTGCACGCGCCCTACCAGCAGGCGACCGGCGATTACGGCAGCTGGGACGCGCGGCGCGCGTTTGGCGGGGTCACCAAGCAGGTGATGCAGGCGCTGGAGCCGCTGGAGGCGGTGCAGGCGACCCAACTCGCGATCAAACACGCGCTGAGCGGCCAGATGGGGCCGGTGGCGATCCTGTTCAGCCACGACTCGCTGGCCGGGACGATCACCCCCGATCAGCAACCGCCGCTCTACCCGACGCGCTTCTACCTGCCGCCGCCCCCGCCGCCGATCGACCAGGCGCAGATCGACCAGGCCGCCGAGCGCATCCTTGCCGCGCGCCGGCCCATCGTCATCGCCGGCAACGGCGTGCGCATCTCCCAGGCCTACGAGGAATTGCAGCGCAGCGCCGAGACCGCTGGGTTGCCGGTCGGCACCACCGCCGCCGGCAAGGGCGTCTTCCCCGAGACGCACCCGCTCGCGCTCGGCGTGTTCGGCACCTTCGGCACGCCGGCCGCCAATGCCTGCATCGGCGAGGCGGACCTCGTGCTGGTGCTGGGCTCGAAGCTGTCGCCCAGCGATACCGCCTGGGCCAACGGCAAGCTGCTCGACCCGACCCGGCAATCCTTCATCCAGGTCGATATCGAGCCGCGCAACGCGTCGTGGACCTTCCCGGCCGAGCAGGTCGTGCTCGGCGACATCAAGATGTTCCTCGGGCAACTGCACGAAGCCGTCCGCGCCAAGACCGGGCATCGCCGCGCCGAAGCCGAGAAGCGTGTCGCGGCGCATCGCGCGGCGCACGGCTATTTCAACGTCCCGGAATACGACAGCGACGACAAGCCGATCCTGCCGCAGCGAGTGATCGGCGACATGATCAAGACGCTGCCCGACAACGCGATCGTCACCTGCGACGCCGGCGAGAACCGCATTCTGATGACGCATTTCTACCAGACCAAGATGGCCGGCGGCTTTTTGCAGGCGGCAGGGTCCGGGCCGATGGGGTTCGCCATCCCGGCGGCGCTCGCCGCGAAGCTGGTGCATCCCGACCGGCCGGTCGTCGCGGTGTGCGGCGACGGCGGGTTCGCGATGACGATGAACGGCATGATGACCGCCATTGAGCAGGACATCCCGATCACCACGGTGGTGTTCAACAACAACGCGCTCGGCTGGGTGCTGCATGGCGGCGGCCCGTTCGCCGCGGAGTTCAACGATTTCGACCACGCCGCGATCGCCCGCGCGATGGGCTGCAACGGCGTCCGCGTCGAGGACGCCGAGGATTTTTCGCCGGCGCTCAAGGAGGCCATCGCCTCGCGCAAACCGACCGTGCTCGACGTGCGCACCTCGCTGAAGACGTCATTCGCCGACGTCACCTCAGCGCTGGCGAACGAGGCGTCGCCGCGCGCTCGGCGGTAAGGCACGCACTGTCGAAGTTTGCTGTAACAATTACCCTCTTCACCCCGGCGCAGGCCGGGGTCCAGGCCTGCCCTGGATACCGGCCTTCGCCGGTATGACGAGCAAGGATGAACATGATCCCGCTGGCGCCGTGGCTCGGTCTCGCAGCGACGTGCTTTATCGCGGCGCTGCTGCAGGCGACCAACGGGTTCGGCTTCGCGGTGCTGGCAGTGCCGTTCTTTCTGCTGTTCGCGCCGCCGGGCGAGGCGATCCACATCATCGTCGTCATCAGCTTCGCGGTGTCGATCTTTGTGATGCCGCGGCTCTTTCGCTGGGTCGACACGGGACTGTTGTGCCGGCTGACGATCGGCGGCCTCGCCGCCTTGCCGCTGGGTATGCTAGCGCTGGCGCACGCCGACAGGCTCGTCGTCGGCGCGCTCGCCGGGGCGATCGTCACCGGCTTCGCGATCATGCTGACCTGGTACCGTTTTCGCCGGCAGGCGACGCGGGTCGCGCTGCGGCCGGGCCGTGACCTCGCGGTCGGCGCCATTGCCGGTGTCGCGACCGGGCTCGTCGGCATGGCGGGGCCGCCGGTGCTGATCTACCTGCTGCTCAGCCGCGCGCCGATGGTCATGGTGCGGGCAACGCTGATCGGGTTTTTCGCGGTGATCTACGCGGTGACCCTGGCCGCGAATGTGGTGCTTGTCGGCATGCCGGCGCAGGATTGGCTGATCGCCGCGAGCTTGCTGCCGCTGATCTGGGTCGGCGGGCGGATCGGGCTACGCGTCGGCGACCGGCTCGGCGAAACCGCCGCGGCGGCGCTGGCGCTGGTCGTGCTGGCCGCCGCCGGGCTCTATACGCTCGCCGCCGCGGCCCACGCCGCGTTATGGTGAAGAACACCAGGAGAAACCATTCATGCCGCCGATCGACCGCATCGCCGCCTATCACGACGAGATGACCCACTGGCGGCGCGACATCCACGCGCATCCCGAGCTCGGTTTCGAGGAAACCCGCACCTCCGACCTCGTCGCCGCGAAGCTCGAGGAATTCGGCATCGAGGTGACGCGCGGCGTCGGCAAGACCGGGCTGGTCGGCCGGCTGCGCGCCGGCAATTCGCCGCGCGCGATCGGGCTGCGCGCCGATATGGACTGTCTGCCGATCCTCGAAGCCAACGACTTCGCGCACCGCTCGACCCATGCCGGCCAGATGCACGCCTGCGGCCATGACGGCCACACGACCATGCTGCTCGGCGCAGCCAGATACCTGGCGCAGACCAAGAATTTCGACGGCACGGTGCATTTCATCTTCCAGCCGGCCGAGGAGGGGCTGGGCGGTGCCTCGGCGATGCTGGCCGACGGGCTGTTCGAGCGGTTTCCGTGCGATGTGCTGTTCGGCATGCACAACCGCCCGGGGCTGGCGATCGGCAAATTCCAGACCCGGCCCGGCGCGATGATGGCGGGCGGCGCCTATTTCGACATCGCCATCACCGGTGTCGGCGCGCATGGCGCGCGGCCGGAATCGAGCATCGACCCCGTGATCGTCGGCGCGCAGATCGCCTCGGCGCTCCAGACGATCGTGTCGCGCAACGTTCGGCCGGTCGAGACAGCAGTGATCAGCGTTACCCGCTTCCACGCTGGCCAGGCCTACAACGTGATCCCCGACAAGGCCTTGCTCGGCGGCACGGTGCGCTGCTTCAGTGATGCGGTGATGAATTTGATCGAGACCAATATGCGGCGGATCGCCGAAAGCGTCGCCGCCGGCTTTGGCGCCAAGGCCGAGCTCGATTTCCGGCCGCTTTTCCCGGTGCTGATGAACCACGCGGACGAGACCCAGTTCATCCTCGACTGCGCCGCCGAGCTGGTCGGCGAGGAAAACGTCAACCGCAACATGATCCCGACCATGGCGTCGGAGGATTTCGCCGCGATGCTGCGCGCGGTGCCCGGCGCCTATATCCAGATCGGCAATGGCGATGGCGAGGGCGCCCGCGAGGTGCACAACCCCGGCTATGATTTCAACGACGCCGCGTTGCCTTTTGGCGCCAGCCTGTTTGTGCGCCTCGTCGAAAAGCGCCTTGACCGGCTGACTAGCTGAATAGGCCGCGCATTGGGCGGCGACCAACAGCCTCCGTGGGCCGGGCCGTTTCCGGTTACGGCAACAGAAAACGATATTCGCTACTGCTTCCGGCTGCTTCTGGGCCGTTTGCCGCATCGCGAGGAATGGCCCGGCCACTCATCGCTGGTGGGGCACGATCTCTACAATGTCGTTCGCCACTACGTGACCTCGCGCGAATTTGCCGCGCGCGGCATGTTGAGCCAATCCTATCTGGACGCCGTCGAGTTGCTGCATCTGGCGAAATTCGACCTGTTCGTTGCACGCGATGATCTCGCGGTCAGCGCGGCGCTCCGCCAAAACGGCGTCTACGAGCCGCATGTCACGGCAGCGCTGGAGCGTCATGTCCGGCCCGGGATGTTCGTCGTCGATATCGGCGCGAATATCGGCTACCTGACGATGTATCTCGCAACCCTCGTGGGCGCGTCGGGCCGAGTTGTGGCGGTCGAGCCTAACCCGGAAAACGTCGCGCTGATCGAGGCTAGCCGGCGCGTCAACCGCTTCGACCAGGTCAGCATCCTGCAATGCGCGGCCGGATCGGAGAACGGCGTCCTGGCACTCAACGTCATGTATTGCAACGGCATGACGGGAAATCTGCCGGAGGATGTCGGGATGCTTCTCGGCTCCCGCACGGTCGCCTGTTTCGCGCTCGACACTGTGTTGCCGGGTGCGGGACCAGTGGCATTCATCAAGATCGATGTAGAAGGCGCGGAGCTCCAAGCGCTACGCGGCTTCGAGCAGACGATCGACCGCGATCGCCCGGTCATCGTCAGCGAGTTCAGCCCCGGCATGATGCAAGGGACATCCGGATCCCCAGCGCTCGAATATCTCGGCTTTCTGATCGCCAAGAACTACGACGTTCAGGTCATCGCTGCCGACGGCACTGAGATCCCCTGCGGGCGCGATCCGGCCGCGGTAATCGCGGCCTACCGGGCCGGCGGCACGGACCATGCCGATATCCTAGCGGTCCATCGCCCGTAGGGCCGACTGGTTAGATGAACGGGCCTCGCCTGCCCGCCATCGCGGCCTGGACCCTCTTTTTGATCGACGCGGCGGGGACCGCCTGGCTGGCGATCGGCGGCCTCATGGCCGACGATCCGCTCGGCCGCAACATCGCGCTCGGCGTCGCCACGATATTCGCGATGCCGCTGGCGGTGCTGCTCATCGTGCTGGCGCTGTGCAGCTGGTGGCACAGCGCGGTCGGCTTGTGGATTTGTTTGGCGCTCGGGTGCGTGCCGATCATACTGGTCCTGATCAATATCGCGCTGCATAGCGCCTAGGGAGGATTTGACATGACGGATCTCGGCGTAGAGCTCGACTGCCTCGCGGGCATCAAGGTCGTCGACTTCACCCAGTTCGAAGCGGGCCCGTCCTGCACCGAGTCGCTGGCTTGGCTCGGCGCCGAGGTGGTCAAGATCGAGAACCCGTCGGTCGGCGACCCCGGCCGCCGTCTCGCCGGTCCCGGCGCGCCCGACAAGGACCCGTGGTACTTCCACCAGTTCAACGCCAACAAGAAGTCGCTGACGGTCAATCTGAAATCGCCGCGCGGCCTCGAAATCGTCAAGGAGCTGCTGAAGAAGGCCGACGTCACGATCGAGAACATGGCGCCCGGCACCATCGAGCGGCTTGGCCTCGGCTATGACGAGGTCAAGAAGATCAATCCGGGCATCATCTACTGCCAGGTCAAGGGTTTTGGAACCGGCAGCCCGTTCGAGAAGAACCTCGCCTTTGACATGATCGCGCAGGCGGCGGGCGGCCCGACCAGCGTCACCGGCGAGGCCGGCCGGCCGCCGGTCAAGCCCGGCCCGTCGTTCGGCGACACCGGCACCGGCATGCTGATGGCGATCAGCATCTGCGCGGCGCTCTACAAGCGCAGCCAGACAGGCCAGGGCCGGCGCCTCCAGGTGGCGATGCAGGACGCGATGATCCACTACATGCGCGTGCCGTTCTCGCGCACCCAGCTCACCGGCAAGGCGCCGGTGCGCGGCGGCAGCGCCGCCTCGCAGCCCGGCGGGCTGGTGCCGTCGGCGCTCTACCCGTGCAAGCCGGGCGGGCCGAACGACTATGTCTACGTCTTCTGCAGCCGCGCCAATGCCGACCACTGGCAGCGCCTTTTGCGGGTGATCGGGCGTGAGGACCTGAAGGGCGACGCGCGCTACGACACCGGCCAAGCCCGCAGCGAGCGCGCCGCCGAGGTCGATGAGATCATCGCCGCCTGGACCCGCCAGCACACCAAGGAAGAGGCGATGCAGCGCATCGGCGAAGCTGGCGTGCCGGCCGGCGCGGTATTCGACACCGCCGAGCTGATGGCCGACGAGTCGCTGGCCGAACGCGGCATCATGCAGACGATCGAGCACCCGACCACCGGCAAGGTCAAGATGCCGGCCTGGCCGGTGCGCTTCGACGGCCATCCGGCAAAGGTCAAGCCGTCGCCGCTGCTCGGCCAGCACAACGCCGAGGTGCTGCACGGCTGGCTCGGCATCAGCGCCGCCGAGGTCGACGGCCTCAAGGCCGACGGCATCCTCGGGACGTAATTGCTGCTTTCGTCATGGCCGGGCTTGACCCGGCCATCTTAGATCCCCGGGACAAGCCCGGGGATGACGAGGTTAGACAAAGGAGATCCCCATGAAGCTCTATTACGCCCCCGGCGTCTGCTCGATCGGCATCCATGTGCTGCTCGAGGAGATCGGGAAGCCCTATGATCTGCAGGCGGTCAACCTGCGCGAGGGCGCGCAGTACAAGCCGGAATTCACCACGGTCAGCGCCAAATCAAAGGTGCCGGCGCTCGAGCGCGACGACGGCTCGATCATCACCGAATTCCCGGTGATCGCCACCTATCTCGCCAAGTCCAACCCGGACAAGGGGCTTATCCCGAGGGATCTCGAAACCGAGGTCCGCGCCTATGAGGCGATGGAATACGCGGTCGGCACGATGCATGGCCAGGGTTTCGCGCGCATCTTCCGCCCCGGCAATTTCGGGCCCGCGGACCAGGAAGACGCGGTCAAGGCGCGCGGCCGCGAGATGGTCGAGAAGGGCTTCCAGCTCCTCGACAAGGCGCTCGCCGGCAAGAGCTATCTCGGCGGCAACGAGCTGTCGACGGCCGACGCGGCGGTGTTCTACGTCGAGTTCTGGGCCGCCGCGCGGCTCAACATGACCCTGCCGCCCAATGTCGCGGCGCATTACGCGCGCATGAAGGCCCGCCCCGCGGTGCAGCGCGTCATGCAGCAGGAAGGCGTGGCCTGACCCTCACCCTCCCACGCCGGGGCGGCGTGGGTCCCTCCCTCTCCCGCAAGCGGGAGAGGGGTTTTGAGGTCGGAGCACTTTACCCCTCGCCCGCTTGCGGGAGAGGGCGGCTCCGGGCACAGCCCGGAGACGGGTGAGGTTAGCTGTAGGAGCGATCATGCCCGACAACACGGCGATGGCGCGGTACTGGAACGAGGTCGCCGGACCGCGCTGGGTGCAGCGACAGGCGATCCAGGAAGCGCGCAATGTCGAGATGTTGGAGCAGCTGCTCGCGGCGTCGCGTCCGGTGCCCGGCGAGCGCGTGCTCGACATCGGCTGCGGCACTGGCGTCACCACCGAGCCTTATGCGAAGGCGGTCGGCCCGACCGGCCACGTAACCGCTGCGGACATTTCGAAGCCGATGCTCGACGCGGCGCGGCAGCGGATCGACGCGGCGGGCCTAGGCAATGTGACGCTGCTGCTCGCCGACGCACAGACCCACGCGTTTCCAGAAGCGTCGTTCGATCTGCTGACCTCGCGGCTCGGCGTGATGTTCTTTGCCGACCCGCCCGCGGCGTTCGGCAATCTGATCAAGGCGCTGCGGCCGGGCGGCCGGCTCTGCATGGCGGTCTGGGCAACCGTGGCGGAGAGCAATCATCAGCGGATCCCGCTCGAAGTCGCGATCCGCCATCTCGGCCCGGCGACGCCGCAATCAGCTCGCGCCCCCGGACCGAACGCCTATGGCGACCAGGATTACTTGCGCGGCATCCTCGATTCCGCCGGCTTTGCCGATATCGCGATCGAGCCGCGCCAATTTCTGGTCCACGGCGATACCGCTGCTAATGTCGCCGAGCATGCCGGCCAGATGGGCGCGGTGCAGCGGCTGATCGACGAAAAGAACGCGAAAGCAGCCACCCGCGCCGCCATCGTCAAGGACATCGCGGCGGCGTTCGCGCCTTACGAAACCGCCGCCGGTCTGCGCATCCCCGCTACCTTTCTGCTGGTGACCGCGCGGCGGTCATAGCCGCAGCTTCTGCTCCAGCAGGTCGGGCAGGTCGTTTTCGAGCAGCACCACGTCGGCGGTCGCGATGTTGCCGGCCATCCAGGCCTGCGCCTCGGCGAAGCCGGCGCAGGAAACGATTTCGGCCTGCGGCGCGGCTTCGGCGAAGGATTGCGCGAGCGGGGCGACGCGGTGCGGTGCCACCGCGACCAGCACATCGACATGGCTCGCGGCGAGCCGGCCGATACGGCGATGCTCGTCGTCATGCGCCGCGCCGAGCTCGACCATGCCGGGGGTCACCAGGATGCGCCGCCCGCCGGGCCGGCGCAGCACGTCGAGCACTTCGAGCGCCGCCGCGAAGCCCACCGGGTTCGAGTTGTAGGCGTCGTCGATCAGCGTCGCGCCATTGGCCTCGCGCTTGACTTCGAGCCGGTGGGCGATCTGCGGCAGGCTGCGGAGACTGGCGACGACATCCTCCGGCGCGAGCCCCAGCGTACAGGCGGCGGCAAAGGCCAGCGCCAGGTTCTTGCCCTGCTGCAGGCCGAACAGCGGCGCGCGCAGCTCGTAACGCCGGCCGTGCCACGTAACAGCGACGGCGATGCCGTCGATGTCCTGGCGCAGTGCGTCGATGACGATAGCGGCATCCGGCTCGACGCCGACGGTGAGCAGCGCATCGGGATGCGTCTCGGCGAAGCGGCGCGGCGCGGCGAAGCCGAGCACCTCGGCGGCGGCGACGACTTTGCCGCCATTGGCGGCCGCCGCCTCGGCCAGTTCGAACTTGGCCTCGGCGACGGTTTCCAGCGATTTGAAGCGCTCATAATGGGCCATGCCGATCGCCGTCACCAGCCCCATCTTGGGCGGCGTCAGCGCGCACAGCCGGCGGATCGAGCCGGGGCCATAGGCGCCCATCTCGACGACGAAATAGCGGTGATGCGGCTGCAGCCGCTCGCGGATCACCCGCGCGATGCCCATCGCCGTGTTGACGCTGCCGGGCGTGATCAGCGTCGGCGCCGCGGTTTCCAGCACGTGGCCGAGGATGTGCTTGACCGAGGTCTTGCCAAACGAGCCGGTGATCGCGATGACCATCGGATCGACCCGGCGCAAGACCTCCTGCGCCTCGTTCCAATAGCGCTGCTGGGTGCGCGCCTCGGCCGGCGCGAGCAGCAGGTTGCCGCCGACCAGCGCCAGCGGCGCCAGCTGCACCGGCACGAGCCACAGCCACAGGCTCCAGCCGAGCGGGCCGGTCGCGACCGCGGTGGCGATCGCGACCAGCGCAAGCAACGCCAGCGCCACGCCGTAGATGCGCGTGGCGCGCGCGGTCATCGCCAGCTTCTTCTTCGCGGATTTGCGAGGGTCGACCTCGAACGCGGCTATCGCAACGCAGACCGCGCCGGCCAGCGCACCGAAGGCCCAATCCGGCACGGCGCGGTGTGGCGACAGGAACTGCATCACCCCCACGACCAGAAGCGCCGCCGACAGCCGCTGGTCCCACGCTCGGTCCCGCACCAGCCAGGCGAGGAAACGGCGGTTGTCGTATTCCTCCTGCTGGAACAGGTGCAGGTAGGTCATCAGCCGCCGCAACGCGAACAGCGCGAACCCGGCCAGCGCGAAAATCCCCGTCACCGCAGGCTCTCCAGCAATTCGCCGAGCAGATGCGTCACCTGATGACGCCCGTCGCCGATGATCGACAGATGGTCGAACCCGCGCAGCACATGCAAACGCGAGCCGGGAATCAACGCATGAAAGCGCTCGGCGATCTCGGGCGGGCTTTCGCTGTCCTGGTCGCCGTGGACCAGTACCACCGGCACACGGATGCTACGGGCGGCTTCACTCAAATCCTCGTTCACCGCCTTGACCAACACCGGACGCATCGCGCCGGCGTTGCGGTAATCGGCGCTGCCGAAGCGCTCGCGCAGCCGGTCGCGCGCCGCTCCCTCCGGCGTCACCGCGCGCAACGCGCGAAACGCGAGGCCGCGCGGCAGGCGCTTGAGCCGCGTCATCGCCGAGCGGCGCGGCGGCAGTCCGGCGGCGGCGATCAGAAACAGCGCACTTGCGGCCGCTGGGTGGCGCGCCGCGAGTTGCACCCCGACGCGGCAGCCGAAGGAATGCCCGACCCAGACACGCGGCCTCGCCGGCAATGTCGCGAGCCATGCCGCCATCGCATCGGCATAATCTTCGGTGCCCCAGGCGCCGGGCGGCAGTGATGAGGCGCCGAAGCCGGGCAGGTCGATGAGCCACGAATCGGCGCGCGGCTGCATCGCTGCGGCGAGCGGCGCCAGCAATTCGTGGCTATGTCCCCAGCCATGCGCCCAGACCAGTTCGGTGCCGTCGCGCGGCGTCGCGCCTGCGAGCCGGTAGGCGGCGAATTGCGCACCGGCGGCGTTGATGTCTTGTCGCTGGGCTGACATTCGGCTCGCTGGGACTGGCGAAAGCTCTTTGCCTATAGGATAAGACGACACGATGAAAACCCGAATTGCGGTGTTCCTCGGGGGCCGCTCGCCCGAGCACGACGTAAGCGTCGTCACCGGCCTGCAAGCCTTGCAGGCGCTTGATCAAACCCGGTTTGACGCGTTTGTCGTCTATGTCACGACCGAGGGCGACTGGTTGGTCGGGCCTGGGCTCGACGACCGGCGCAGCTACATCCCTGATGCGCAGATTCGCGCCAAGCTCGCCGAGGTGACGCTCGACATCGCCGCCGGTGGGGGCGGACGGCTGGTCGCACGCAAAAGCGGGCTGTTTTCGCGCCGTCCGCCGGTCGAGTTCGATGTCGCGCTGCTGGCGTTCCACGGGCTTGTCGGTGAGGACGGGCAGTTCCAGGGGCTCTTCGAAGCGGCGAACATCCCCTATACGGGCATGCGAACGCTGGCCTCTTCGGTGCTGATGGACAAGGTCGCGACCAAGCGCATGCTCGCCGGCGCCGACATTCCGCTCTTGCCGCAGGCCGTCGTCGCGCGGCCCGAGACCGGGTTGCCCCCGGCCGACGCGCTCGCGGCGCCGCTCGCCGAAATCGGCTTTCCGTGCATCGTCAAGCCGGTGCATCTCGGCAGCAGCATCGGTGTCGGCAAGGCGGACGACATCGAGGAAGTGCGCGCGTTGCTCGCGGCGATCTTCCGCCTCGACACCGACGCCCTGATCGAGCCGTTCGTGCCCAATCTCGTCGAGTACAATGTCTCGGTCGCGCGGTTTGGCGGCGAGCCGCGCTGCTCGGCGATCGAGCGGCCGAAGCGGGTCGAGGCGCTGCTCGATTTCCGCCAGAAATACCTCTCGGGCAGCGACGGTGGCGGCAGCAAGGCCGGCGGCAAGAATCTGGTGCGGCCGAGCGAAGGCATGCTGTCGCTGACGCGCGAGATCAACCCAGTGCTGCCGGGTCAGCAGGCGCCGGACGTCCGGCGTTGGGCACTCGCCGCGTTCGACGCGGTGGGCGGCACCGGCGCGCCGCGCATCGACTTCCTGTGCAACGAGGCGACCGGCGAGATCTGGCTCAACGAGGTCAACCCGTGCCCCGGCTCGTTCGGCTTCTATCTGTGGGAGGCCGCCCCGGAACCGCTGGGTTTCACCGCGCTGCTGTCGCACCTGATCGACGAGGCACGCGCCCGGCACCGCGCGGTGCAGCTGCCGGCCGACCCCGTCCCGCCGGACGCACGACTGCTGAAGCGGCCGTAGCGCTAGCGGCCGATACCCGTGCGCGTGCTGCCCCTCACCCCAACCCTCTCCCCGCTTGCGGGGAGAGGGGGCGCGCCCGTGATTTTCCCTCGCCCCGCGGGAGCGGGGAGAAGGAGGGGCCCGGCGCGCAGGGCTGGGAGGGTGAGGGGCAGCTCGCGGGCAATGGCGTTCCTGATCTCGCTGCTCTCCAGCACCGGAGTCCTGGCAGAGCTGCGCGATACGCCGGAGTGCCGGCACGACCTTGCCGTCGCCAACGCGCTGATCGCCGGCGTCGCGGCGCGCGACAAGCAGTTTGTGCCGGGCGATCTGGCCAAGAATTGCGCGCTCCTGCAGCGCAACCTCGCCGATATGGTCAAGGCGCGCGGCCCGATGGACCGCTGCATGACCGGCCATGACCGTGGCGAGAATGTCGGACAGATGGACGCGTCGATCGGCGACATCCGCGAGGTGCTCGCGAACAAGTGCGGAAAATGAGTAAGCTCAAGCCGCGCGTTTGACGGCCATACCGGGGATCGGCGGCATGAAGCGGCAATTGCACCTCAATCTTTTCATTCACAGCCGCGGGCATCACGAGGCGTCGTGGCGCCATCCCGAACTCGTCGCCGTTCGCGCTGACCGACATCCGCTATTATCAGGACCTCGCCCAGCGCGCCGAGGCGGCGAAGTTCGACTCGATCTTCCTCGCCGACCAACTGGCGCTCGGCGGCGATGTCGCGCAGGCCGCCCGCACCTGGCTGGAGCCGCTGACGGTGCTGGCGGCGGTGGCGGTGGCGACGCAGCGCATCGGGCTCATCGCCACCTGCTCGACGACCTATACCGAGCCGTTCAACCTCGCCCGCCAGTTCGCCTCGATCGACCACATCTCGAACGGCCGCGCGGCGTGGAACATCGTCACCTCATGGCTCGCCACCGCCGCCGCCAATTTCGGCGGCGACGGCCAGGTCAGCCACGCCGATCGCTACGCCCGCGGCGAGGAGTTCATGAGCGTCGTCAAGGCGCTGTGGGATAGCTGGGCCGGCGACGCGGTGGTCGACGACCGGGCAGGCGGCACCTACGCCAAGGGCGCGCGCATCCGGCCGATCAACCATCGCGGCGCTTTCTATCAGGTCGAAGGCCCTCTCAACATCCCGCGTTGCCCGCAAGGACGGCCGGTGCTGGTGCAGGCGGGCTCGTCCGACACCGGGCGTCGCTTCGCGGCGCGCCATGCCGAGGCGGTGTTCACCGCGCATATGGCGAAAGCGACCGCCCAGGAGTTTTACGCCGATCTCAAGCGCCTCGCCGCCGAGGAAGGCCGCGACCCGAGCCAGGTGCTGATCCTGCCCGGTCTCAGCCCGATGATCGCGGGCACTGAGGCCGAGGCGCAGCGCCTGGCGCGCGAGGCCAACGACCTCACCGACCCGGAAGTCGGCCGCAGGCGTCTGTCGAACCGCTTCGGCGGGCATGATTTCTCGCATCTGCCGCTCGACCGGCCGCTGTCGCCCGAGGATTTCCCCGATCCCAGCACGGTGCAGGCGGCGCGCAGCCGCACCGAGGTCATCATCAACCTGGTGCGGCGCGACAAGCTGACGTTGCGCCAGCTGCTCGGCTATCTCGCCGGCGCGCGCGGGCATTACGTGACCGCCGGCACGCCGGAGCAGATCGCCGACCTGATGGTCGACTGGTTCAATGACGGCGCGGCCGACGGGTTCAACGTGATGCCGCCGCTGCTGCCGCTGCAGCTCGATGTGTTCAGCCGCGAGGTGATCCCGCTGCTGCAGCGCCGCGGGCTGTTCCGCACCGAGTATGAGGGCACCATGCTGCGCCAGCATTACGGGCTCGACTGGCCGAAGAGCGCCCATGACGAGCCCGCGCGGGAAGCGGCGCAATAGTCAGGGAATAGGAGAAAGCCGATGTCCGCCGTCATGGATCGCCAGGTCGCCGTGCAGGATTTCGTCATCAACCCGCTGTCCGACGTCGCCGGCGCCGAGGTGATCGGCCTCGATTTGCGCCGGCCGTTCGACGCCGCGGCGCGTCAGGCCGTCTATGATGCGTTCGTGACGCATCATGTGCTGGCGTTTCGCGACCAGGACATGACCAAGGACGAGCAGGTCGCGTTCACCGAGCTGTTCGGGGTGTTGGAGCGTCACGTCGCGCGCAATCGCGGCCCGGGCGACCATCCGCTGGTGCATATCGTTCATAATCTCGGACCCGACGGCGAGCCGAGCGGCAAGGTCGCCTCGCAGAAATGGCACACCGACAAATCGTTTCGCGAATTGCCGTCGCTGGCGACGATCCTCCACGCGCGGATCATGCCGCCCAATGGCGGCGATACCTGCTTCGCCAACATGATCCTCGCCTATGAGGCGCTGAGCGAGGCGGAGAAGGCCGAGCTCGACGGCGTCGGCGTGATCCATAGCTGGGAGCTGTCATGCCGGAAGGCCGGCCGCCAGGCGTCGCCGGAAGAGATCGCCGATGCGCCGCCGATGACCCATCCGCTGGTCCGCACCCAGCCGGAGAGCGGCAAGAAGAGCCTCTTCATGGGCGAGCACGCCTCGCATCTCGACGACCGCCCGTTCGAGGCGGGTCGCGCGCGGCTCGCCGAGCTGGAGGCGCATGCGACGCAGGAACGTTTCGTGTACCGCCACCACTGGCGGCCGGGTGATGTGCTGATGTGGGACAATCGCTGCCTGCTGCACCGCGCCGACCAGAATTTCGATGCCGCGGCGTTCAAGCGCGTCCTGCACCGCACCTGCCTGCGCGGCACCGCGCCCGCCTGAGGCTCGGCTTTACCCCCACCCCGACCCTCCCCCGCCAGCGGGGGAGGGAGATTAAGAGGCGCGGTCACTTCCGATCCCCTCCCCCGCTGGCGGGGGAGGGTTAGGGTGGGGGCGCGAAGCGAATGCGTTCGCCGGCAAACGGAATATCTGCCATGGCTAAAAGCGGGGCAGCCCTTTGCCGCTTTCGTGTTAGTCCAACGGCTTGAGGCATCGGGATCGGATCATGGCGACGACTGAGGTTTCGGGCGAAGTAGCGGCGCCGCCGACGATCCAACCGGCGACCACCGTCGCGGAGCGCAGCCGCGTCGCCGAGGGCGCGGCGTTTTCGATCGTGCTGGCGCTCAGCTTCTCGCATTTCCTCAACGACACGATCCAGTCGCTGGTGCCGTCTCTCTACCCGATGATCAAGGCGAATTACGGGCTCAGCTTTGCGCAGATCGGCATCATCACGCTGACCCAGCAGATCATCTCGTCGTTGATGCAACCCTGCGTCGGCTTCGTCGCCGATCACCGCCCGCAGCCCTATTCGCTCGCCGTCGGCATGTGCGCGACATTGGTCGGGCTGCTGCTGCTCGCCAGCGCCGACCATTACTGGCTGCTGCTGTTGGCGGCGGCTCTGATCGGTGCCGGCTCGGCGGTGTTCCATCCGGAAGCATCGCGGGTGGCGCGGTTGGCCTCGGGCGGACGGCACGGACTGGCGCAGTCGCTGTTCCAGGTCGGCGGCAATATCGGCTCGGCCTCCGGACCGATCATCGCGGCGTTTCTGATCCTGCCGAAAGGCCAGGGCAGCGTCCGCTGGTTTTCCTCGCTGGCGCTGTTGGCGATGGCAGTGCTGGTTCTCGTCGGCAATTGGTATCGCCGCGAGCGGGCGCTGCCGCGGCGCGTGCGCCAGGCGGTTGTGCTGCCCACCCTGACCCGGTCGCGGGTGGTCTGGTCGCTGGCGATCCTGCTGTCGCTGGTCTTTTCCAAGGCGTTCTACCAGGCCAGCATCAGCACCTATTACACCTTCTACCTGATGAGCAAATTCCAGGTTTCGGTGGCGAGCGCCCAGGTCTATTTGTTCATTTTCCTCGCCTCGGTGGCGGTCGGCACGCTGATTGGCGGCCCGATCGGCGACCGCATCGGCCGCAAGGCGGTGATCTGGGGATCGATCCTCGGCGCCATCCCGTTCGCATTAATGCTGCCCCATGCGAGCCTGTTCTGGACGGCGGTGCTGACGATGATCATCGGCGCGACGATGGCCTCCGCCTCGTCGGCAATCATCGTCTATGCGCTCGACCTGGTGCCGGGGAAGATCGGCACGATGGCGGGGCTGTTCTTCGGCCTCAGCTTCGGCATGGCGGGGGTCGGCGCCGCGGCGCTCGGCAGCCTTGCCGACGCGACCAGCATCGACACGGTCTACCATGTCTGTGCCTACCTGCCGCTGATCGGTCTGCTGACGGTCCTGCTGCCCGATCTCGGTCGCCCGGCGCGCCGCTAGAACCGGCGCACAAGCCGCTTCTCGCCGAACGCGCGCGGCCTTACCATGCGGGCATAAAAGCCGGCATGGGAGGCCAAGAATGTTCGTGCGCAATGCCTGGTACATCGCCGCCTGGGGCGACGAGGTCGCCGACAAGCCGCTCGCCCGCCGCATCTGCAACGAGCCCATCGTTCTGTTCCGCGCCGCGGACGGCCGCGCCACCGCGCTCGCCGACCGCTGCTGTCATCGCTCGGCGCCGCTGAGCCTCGGCCGCGTCGTCGAGCAGGGGATCGAGTGCGGCTATCACGGCCTGGTCATCGACCCTGACGGCAAATGCGTCAGTGTCCCCGGCCAGCGGCTCGTCCCGCCCGGCGCGGAGGTCCGCCGCTATCCGCTGGTCGAGAAAAACGCCTTCCTGTGGGTGTGGATGGGCGAGCCGGCGCTGGCCGACCCGGCGCTGATCGTCGACTTCCCCTATCACGACGATCAGGCGAAGTGGCCGCACAAGCACACGATGTACCCGATCAAAGGCAATTACATGCTGATGGTCGACAATCTGATGGACCTGACGCATCTCGGCTACCTGCACGCCAACACCATCGGCAACCCGCTGCAGCATTTCCAGGCCGACATGAAGACCGTGCGTACGCCGACCGGGGTCAAGTTCACCCGCTGGATGCGCAACTCCCCGCCGCCGCCAAGTTACGTCAAGGCGGCCGGGTTCAAGGGGCGCATCGACCGGCTGCAGCTCTTCGAGTTCATCGCGCCGTCGACGATCCTGCAATGGACCGGCGCGACCGATGCGGGTTCGGGCGTCGAGCCGGACGATTTCTCCTTCCAGTTCCGCCTGTACCACGGCCTGACGCCGGAGACCGAGACGAGCTGCTTCTATTTCTGGTCGGCGGCCAACGGATACCGCCAGGACGACCCGGCGACCACCGAGCAGCTGTTCGGCGAGATCGCCTTCGCCTTCCGCGAGGATGCGACGATGGTCGAGGCGCAGCAGGCACGGCTCATCGAGTTCGGCGAGGACGGGCTGGTCGATATCGCGACGGATGCGACGCGGATGACGATGCGCCGGCACGTCGATCGCATGCTCGCCGCCGAGCAGCAGCAACAGGCGGCGGAATAGGAGACAACACGATGGCCAATACGTTGATTTCCTGCGACGACCATATGGATCTTTCGCAATTGCCGGCGGATTTGTGGACGACGCGGCTGCCGGCGGAATTCCGCGACCGCGCTCCGCATATCGAGGAGCGCGACGGGCAGGCGATGTGGATCTGCGACGGCAAGGTGTGGGGCCGCTGGGACGGCAAGCGCCCCAATACCGGCAATCAGCGCGCGGTGAAGCCGCTCTACAACTCGTTCGACCGCGCCGGCATCTTCGACCAGAGCGCGCGCCGGCCGGCGGTCGCCGAGCTGCGCCTTGCCGATATGGACCGAGACGGCGTCAGGGCGCAGATCATCTTCGGGCCGATCTTCCAGATCAGCACCGAAGACCCGGCGCTGCGTGTCGCCTGCTACCAGGTCTACAACGACTGGCTGATGGAGTTCTGCCAGGCGGCGCCCGACCGGTTGATCGGCGCGCCGATGCTGCCCGAGACGCCGGACACGGCCTATGACGAGCTGCTGCGTTTGCACCAGAAAGGCGGTGTGCGGCAGGTCTCGCTGATGATCGCCAACGTCAATCCCAAGCTCGACGACCCCGCCTGGGACAAATTGTGGGCCGCGCTCGAAGAGACCGGGATCGTCATGGGCTGGCACATCACCGTCTTTGTCGGCAAGCCGACCGACCGCGCCGTCGGCAAGGCCGCGAGCGTGTTCGAGAACACCAAGTTCTTCATGGGCAACTTCCTCGAGCCGTTTGTCGATCTGTTCTCCTGGGGCATTCTCGAACGCCACCCGAAACTGAAGATGGTCATGGCCGAGGCCGGCACCGGCTGGCTTCCCTGGCTGGTCCAGGAGCTCGACTACCGGCATTGGCGGCTCTGGGAAGCCAAGGAATTCTGGGCCGACAAAGGCGGCAGCGCGCTCGAAACCAAGCCGTCCGAGCTGTTCAAGCGGCAGATCTACGCGACCTTCCAGGAGGATTACGCGGCGATGGCGCTGATCCCGTTCTTTGGCGAAGGGCACCTGCTGTGGGCGTCGGATTACCCGCACCCCGACGGCGTCTGGCCCAATTCCAAGAGCGCCATCGAACGCCAGATGGCCAGTCTCAGCCCCGAGATGCGGCAGAAATTGACTTACGACAACGCCGCCCGGCTTTACGGGCTAAACTAACGACAAACGCCCACCCCGGCGCAGGCCGGGGCCCATCGTTCAGCCGCACGAAAAGCGGATAAATAGGTCCCGGCCTGCGCCGGGATGATGCTGAACCACGGGAGGAACACGATGAAAGCCAGCACCGACCGCATCCTCACCACGCATGTCGGCAGCCTGCCGCGGCCGGCGGCGCTGCGCGAATTGCTGGTCAAAAAGGATAAGGGCGAGGACTACGACCAGCCGGAACTCGAACGGCTGACCCGGCGGGCGGTGCATGACATCGTTCGCCGGCAAGTCGAGGCGGGGGTCGACATCGTCGATGACGGCGAGATGTCGAAACCAGGCTATTCGACCTATGTCGCCGACCGGCTCACCGGTTTCGCCGGGCACAAGCCGGCGCTGCCGCGGCTCGACACCGGGCCGTACCCCAATTTCAACGCGGCCTATGCGCGGATGACCGGCGAGAACGTAGCGCGGCGCGCGGTCTGCGTCGGCCCGATCGCGGTCAAGGACAGCGAGGCGCTGGCGCAGGACCTCGCCAACCTCAAGGCTGCGGCGGACGGCGCCGGGGCGGCCGATGTATTCATGACCTCCGCCTCGCCGGGTCTCGTGCCGGTGTTCCAGACCAACGAATACTACCCCTCGCATGAGGCCTACGTCGAAGCAATCGCCGCGGCGATGCAGGCGGAATACGAGGCGATCGTCGGCGCCGGTTTTGTGCTGCAGCTCGATTGTCCCGACCTGGCGATGGCGCACCACACCAGCTTCCAGGAGCTGAGCGAGGCCGACTTCCTCAAGCGCGCCGCGTTTCATGTCGAGGTGCTGAACCACGCGCTGCGCAACGTCCCGGCCGAAATGAGCCGCATCCATATTTGCTGGGGCAATTACGAAGGTCCGCACGACCACGATATCGACTTCCGCAAGGTCGCACCGATCCTGGTGAAGGCGAAGCCGCAGGCGCTGGTAATCGAGGCTGCCAATCCACGCCACGCGCATGAATGGACGGTCTGGAAGGATGACGTGAAGCTGCCCGACGACAAGATCCTGGTCCCCGGCGTGCTCGACACCTCGACCAATTACGTCGAGCATCCCGAGCTGGTCGCCGAGCGGATTTGCCGTTTCGCCGATATCGTCGGCCGCGAACGGGTCATCGCCGGCAGCGATTGCGGCTTTGGCACCTTCGCCGGCTACGGCAAGCTCGACCCCGACATCTCGTTCAAGAAGCTGAAGGCGATGGCCGATGGCGCGGCGCTTGCGTCAAAGCGGTTGTGGGGCCGCGCTTGACCAGCGGCGTTGTTGCAGGGTGGGTTGAGCGATGCGAAACCCACCACGCCCGTTGATGGGTTTCGCCGCGCTCAACCAATCCTACGCGCTGATCGTCGTCATGGCCGGGCTTGACCCGGCCATCTCCGCAGCGGCATGAGATCCGCGGGTCAAGCCCGCGGATGACGGTAAAAATGGATGCAATGAACGACTTCCCCGCCCCGTTCGACCGCTACCAGGGCGAGGTTCGGCCCGAGTGGATCGATCACAACGGCCATATGAACCTCGCCTATTACACGGTGCTGTTCGACTACGCGACCGATCAGATGTTCGACGTGCTCGATCTCGGTCTCGCCTATCGCCGGCGCACGGAGCTCGGTACCTTCGTCACCGAGACGCATAACCGCTACGAGCGCGAGCTGCTGGTCGGCGACAAGGTACGGGTGACGATTCAGATCCTCTCTGCCGACGACAAGCGGCTGCATCTCGCGCATGAGATGTTCCGGCTCGACAACGGCGAGCGCGCCGCGACCCAGGAGTTGCTGTTTTTGCATGTCGACCTTAAGGCGCGGCGGGTCTGCCCGTTTCCGCCCGAGCTGCGGGCGCGAGTCCGTGCCGCGGCGACGGCGCACGCGCGTCTGCCGTGCCCGTCCTGGGTGGGGCGTCATGTCGGCATGTCGCGATAAAACGACGAATTAAGGGAAGTTGTTTCAACGCCATTCTCATCCGCGTTTTCGTCAAGCGAAAAAACCTGCATTATGGGATCGCGGGGTGATTGTCCCCGGGCTCGGGATTGGAATTTCTGTCGTGGAAAACGGGCGAGGGCATCGCGATCGGGGCCGGCGGCGCGAGTTCGACGATGATTTTGGCGGCGGCGGTGGTGGCGGTTACGGCGGCGGTGGCGGACGGGATTACGGTGGCGGCGGCGGGTACGGCTCGGCGCCGCGACACAGCGCGCCGCGTTTTGAGGAGCAGCCATCGGGTCCGCCGATCAAGGCGGTGGTGAAGTGGTTTCGTGGCGATCGCGGGTTTGGCTTTGTCGAGCTGGCGGATGGCGGCGGTGACGCCTTTCTGCACGCCAGCGTCTTGGGCCGGATCGGCGTCCAGCAGGTCGAGACCGGTGAGACGCTGGAGGTCCGCGTCGCGCCGGGGCAGCGCGGCCCGCAGGTGACCGAGGTGCTCAACGTCGACAGCTCGACGGCGGCGCCGGCACGTCCGCGCTCTCCGGGGCCGCGGACTGGCGGGTATGACCAGGCGCCGCTGGTGGCCAGCTCTCAGGAGCAGGGCACCGTGAAGTGGTACAACGCGACGAAGGGCTTTGGCTTTATCGTGCGCGACGGCGGCGGCAAGGATGTGTTTGTGCACGCCTCGGCGCTGCAGCGGGCCGGACTTACCAGCCTGGACGAAGGGCAGCGCGTCCTGGTCGACATCGCCGAGGGCCGCAAGGGCCCCGAGGCCGTCGGCATCCAGCTCGCGTAGGGCAATCCTACTCGGGTTAGGCCAGTATAATCGTCGCCTCCCCCGGGCTTGACCCGGGGGTCCACGTCTTCGCGCGAAGCACCGGAAATAAAAGGACGTGGATGGCCGGGTCAAGCCCGGCCAAGGTGCAAAGGGAGTGAGTCGCCCCCATTCGTAGTCTCATGTTCCGATGAGTACGTCATCCTACGCGGAGCGGCGGTGGGTCGGTCGACCGACGGTCGAGACCCGCAGCTCTTGGGTCGTCTGTCTGACCGCGCTGGGTATTGCCGCGACGTCGTTCGGCGCGTCCGCGATACCCGTCGTGGCGCTAAAATCGCTGGCGGCGGATTTGGGTGGCGAGCGCTCGGTGCCGGCGCTCGCCTATTCCTTCGCCTGGCTCGGCGCATCGATTGGCGGCATCGCGATGGGGCGGCTCGCCGAGCGGTTCGGCATTCGCGCGACGGTGGTCGGCGGCGCCTTGATGATCGCGCTCGGGCTGATGATCGCGCAAAGCGGCGGGGGCATCAGCCTGCTCGTCGGCTACGGCGTCTTTATCGGACTGCTCGGCAATGCCGGCATCAACGCCCCGCTCTACATCTATGTCTCGCGCTGGTTCGACCGGCGGCGCGGTACGGCGCGGGCGTTGCTGGGAAGCGGTGCGTCGGTGTCGGCCGCGATCTGGGCGCCGATCTTCGCCTATGCCGTCGGTGAGATCGGCTGGCGCCACACGATGCTGGCCTTCGCGGCGCTCGAACTGGTGCTGATCCTGCCGGTGGCGGTGATCACCCTCGGACCGGCGCCCGAGACGATCGCCGGCGAAGGTACGACCTATGGCCCGCGCCTCGGCGCGCCGGTGCTGGGCCTGCGGCCGAACCTGGCGCTGGCTGGGCTGTGCTGCGCCGGATTTCTCTGCTGCGTGCCGATGGCGATGCCGCAAAGCCACATCGTCGCGTTCTGCAGCGATGTCGGGATCCCGGCGTCGCAAGGTGCGGCGATGCTGTCCGTGCTGCTCGGCTGCGCCTTTGTCAGCCGGCAGTTCTGGGGCGCCGTCGCCGACCGGATCGGCGGGCTGCGGACCATTCTCGCCGGGTCGGTCTGTCAGATCACCGCGATGATCGGCTTCCTGCTGACCCAGAACGAGGCCGGGCTGTTCGCGGTCTCGGCATGGTTCGGCCTTGGCTTCAGCGGCATCATCCCGGCCTATGTGCTGGCGGTGCGCGAGCTGTTCCCGGCGTCGGAGGCGTCGTGGCGGGTGCCGACCTTGCTGTTGTTCAGCGGCTCGGGGATGGCATTCGGCGGCTGGCTCGCCGGCGCGATTTATGACCGGGTGGGCTTCTACGCCGCGGCGTTCGCGGCGGGCATCGTGTTCAATGTGCTGCATCTCGTGGTCATCGGGGCGCTGGTCTGGCGCCGGCGCTACCAGCACACCGCTTGACGCGCCGGGACTTGCAACCGGCGCCGGCAAGCCTGACATTCGGGGCTCGCGATGAGCCAAGATTTCCACTTTCATCCCGCGGTCGCGGCCTGGTTCGCCCGCAATTTCGCGGCAGCCACCGCGGCGCAGGCCGAGGCCTGGCCGGCGATCCAGGCCGGCCGCCATGTGCTGATCGCCGCGCCGACCGGCTCGGGGAAGACGCTGGCCGCGTTTCTCGCCGCGATCGACGCGCTGGTGCGCCAGGGCCTTGAGCAGGGCGGCCTCGATGACGCGACGCAGATCGTCTACGTGTCGCCGCTCAAGGCGCTGTCGAACGACATCCAGAAAAACCTCGCCGTGCCGCTCGCCGGCATTTCCGAGGAATTGGCGGCGTGCGGCCTGCCGCCGGTCGGCATCCGCACCTGGGTGCGCACTGGCGATACCCCCTCGAGCGAGCGCCAGAAAATGGCGAAAAGGCCGCCGCATATCGTCGTGACGACGCCGGAATCGCTGTATCTGCTGCTCGGCTCGGAATCGGGCCGGCGCATGCTGGGCACGACGCGCACGGTCATCGTCGACGAAATCCACGCGCTGGCGTCCAACAAGCGCGGCACGCATCTCGCGGTGTCGCTCGAGCGGTTGCAATCGCTGTGCGGCGGCACCTTGCAGCGGATCGGCCTATCGGCAACCCAGAAACCGATCGAGGCGGTGGCGCGGTTCCTCGTCGGTAGCGGGAACGCGGGCGTCTCGCTCGCTAGCGGCCGGGACGGCCGCGATCCGGAGTGCACGATCATCGACACCGGGCATCGGCGCGCGCGCGACCTGGCGCTCGAACTGCCCAACTCGCCGCTCGAAGCGGTGATGTCGCACGAGGTCTGGGCGCAGGTCTACCATCGGCTGGCGGCGCTGATTGCGGCGCATCGCACGACGCTGATCTTTGTCAACACGCGCCGCCTCGCGGAGCGCGCGACGCGGCATCTGTCGGAATTGGTCGGCGAGGAGCATATCGCCGCGCATCACGGCAGCCTGGCGAAGGAGGCGCGGCTCGACGCCGAGCAGCGCCTGAAGCGTGGCGAATTGAAGGTGCTGGTGGCGACCGCCTCGCTCGAACTCGGCATCGATATCGGCGATGTCGATCTGGTCTGCCAGATCGGCTCGCCGCGCTCGATCGCCAGCTTCCTGCAACGCGTCGGCCGCTCGGGCCACGCGGTCGCCGGCACGCCGAAAGGCCGTCTGTTCCCGCTGTCGCGCGACGAGCTGGTGGAATGCGCGGCGCTGCTCGACAGCGTACGGCGCGGCGAACTCGACACGTTGTGCATTCCCGAAAATCTGCTCGACGTGCTGGCGCAGCAGATCGTCGCCGAGACCGCCGCGCGCGAGTGGAGCGAGGATGGGCTTTACGAGCTGATCCGCGGCGCCTGGTCCTATCGCGACCTGCCGCGCCGCGATTTTGATGCCGCCGTGGCGATGCTGGCGGAGGGTTTCTCGACGCGGCGCGGCCGGCGCGGCGCGCTGATCCATCACGACGCGGTCAACCACATGCTGCGCGGCCGGCGAGGCGCGCGGATCACCGCGCTGACTTCGGGCGGCACGATCCCCGATACCGCCGACTACCAGGTGCTGCTGGAACCTGAGAACCAGATCATCGGCACGGTCAACGAGGATTGGGCGGTCGAGAGCATGGCGGGCGACGTGTTCCAGCTTGGCAACGCCTCCTACCGCATCCAGCGCGTCGAGCGCGGCGTCGTGCGGGTGGAAGACGCGCAGGGCCAGTCGCCGACGATCCCATTCTGGCTCGGCGAGGCGCCCGGTCGCAGCGACGAGCTGTCCGCCGCGGTGTCGCGCCTGCGCGAGGAAATCGAGCAGCGGCTCGACCCCCACCCCAACCCTCCCCCGCCAGCGGGGGAGGGAGCTAAAGACATCGGCGTTTGCCATCTCCCTCCCCCGCTGACAGGGGCGGGTTGGGGTGGGGGTGGCGAGCGTGCGGTGCGTTGGTTGACCAACGAGGTCGGCATCGACGAGGCGGCGGCGGGGCAATTGGTCGATTACCTCGCCGCCGCTTACGCCGCGCTCGGTGTGCTGCCGACCCTCGAAACGCTGGTGTTCGAGCGCTTCTTCGATGCGGTCGGCGGCATGCAGCTGGTGATCCACTCGCCCTATGGCAGCCGGCTCAACCGTGCGTGGGGGCTGGCGCTGCGCAAGCGGTTCTGCGCCCGGTTCAATTTCGAGCTCCAGGCGGCAGCGACCGAGGACAATATCAGCCTGTCGCTGACCACCGTGCACAGCTTCGCGCTCGACGAGGTGCCGCGTTACCTGCATTCGGCGAGCGTGCGCCAGGTGCTGACCCAGGCGCTGCTCGACGCGCCGATGTTTATGACGCGCTGGCGCTGGGTGTCGGGCGTCGCCCTGGCGCTGCCGCGCTTTCGCGGCGGCAAGAAGGTGCCGCCGCAGCTCATGCGCATGGAGGCCGAGGACCTCGTCGCGGCGATCTTCCCCGACCAGCTCGCCTGCGCCGAGAACATCCCGGGCGAACGGGAAATCCCCGATCATCCGCTGGTCAACCAGACGATCCATGACTGCCTCAGCGAGGCGATGGACATCGCGGGGCTGGAGCGGCTGCTGTCGCGCATCGAGAGCGGTGAGGTGCGGGTTGTCGCGCGCGACGTCACCGAGCCGTCGCCGCTGGCGCTCGAAGTGCTGTCGGCGCGACCGTATGCCTATCTCGACGACGCGCCGTTGGAGGAGCGCCGTACCCAGGCGGTGATGGGCCGGCGCTGGCTGACGCCGGAAGATGCGGCCGACCTTGGCCGGCTCGATCCCGAGGCGATTGCGCGGGTACGCGAGGAAGCCTGGCCCGCGCCGGTCAACGCCGACGAAATGCATGACGCGCTGGTCTGGCTCGGCTTTCTCGACGAACGCGAGGTCGGCAATACGCCGGGCTGGGCCGGCTGGCTCGGCGAGCTGGCGGCCAGCCGCCGCGCGGCGCGTCTCAAACTAATCGTCACCCCCGCGAAGGCGGGGGTCCAGGGCGGCGATGGTGACCTTGGGTCCCTGGATTCCCGCCTTCGCGGGAATGACGAGGAGCGAGCTATTTGGGTCGCCGCCGAGCGACTGCCGCAGCTCCGGGCGCTATGGCCGGATGCGACGCTCGAACCCGTGATCACCGCGCCGGCGAGCCATGCCGAGCGAGCCTGGTCGGCGGACTTGGCGCTGGTCGAAATCCTGCGCGGGCGGCTGGAGGGGCTCGGTCCGGTGACCGCCGCGGCGCTCGCCGCGGCGCTCGGCATGAGCGCCGACGACATCGCCTTCGCGCTTGCCGCGCTGGAAAGCGAAGGCTTCGCGATGCGCGGCCACTTCACCGACGGCACCGAGGGAGAGGAATGGTGCGAGCGGCGGCTGCTCGCGCGCATTCATCGCTATACCGTCAACCGGCTGCGCGCCGAGATCGAGCCGGTCGCCGCGAAGGATTTCCTGCGTTTCCTGTTCGAATGGCAGCGCGTCGCTTCGGGGGCGCGGATGGAAGGCCCCGATGCGCTGGCGGCGATCACCGGTCAGCTCGAAGGTTTTGAGGCCGCCGCCGGCGCCTGGGAAAGCGAGATCCTGCCGGCGCGGCTCGCCGATTACGACCCGGCTTGGCTCGACGATCTGTGCCTGTCGGGGCGGCTCGCCTGGGCGCGGCTGCGCCCGCGAACCGTGCTGGCCGAGGACAGCGGCCGCGGCGTGTCGCCGGTGCGCTCGACGCCGATCACCTTGCTGGCGCGCCGCAACGTGGGGCTATGGACGCTGCTGTCGCCGGACCTTGAGACCGTCGAGCCGGGCGCCACAGCGCGCCGCGTCGTCGAGGTGATCCGCCGCGAAGGCGCCTCGTTCTTCGACGAATTGGTCGAAGGCAGCGGCCTGCTGAAGCCGCAGGTCGAGGAGGCGCTGGCCGAGCTGGTGGCGCTCGGCTTCGTCAGCTCGGACAGTTTCGCCGGGCTGCGCGCGCTGCTCGCGCCGAGCGGCAGCGGCAGCCAGCGCCGACGGCGCTCGATCAGTTTCGCGATGGAGAATGCCGGCCGCTGGGCGCTGGCGCGCCGCCCGCGCACGCCCGACAACCCGGCCAAGGCCGCGGGGGAAGCGGCGGAGCATCTCGCGCGCACACTGCTGCGGCGCTACGGCGTGGTGTTCTGGCGGCTCATCGAACGCGAGGCAGCCTGGCTGCCGCCATGGCGCGACCTGCTGCGGGTGTATCGCCGGCTGGAGGCGCGCGGCGATATCCGCGGCGGCCGCTTTGTTGCCGGCTTCACCGGCGAACAGTTCGCTCTGCCCGACGCGGTCGGGCTGCTGCGCGACGCGCGGCGCAAGCCGGCGGCGGGGGTGCTGGTATCGTTGTCGGGCGCCGATCCCCTCAACCTCGTCGGCATCGTCACGCCCGGCCCGCGCCTCGCCGCGCTCACCGGCAACCGGGTGCTCTACCGCGACGGCATCCCGATCGCGCTCTACACCGGCGGCGAGGCGCGTTTCCTCGAAACGCTGGAGCCGGCCGAGGAATGGGCGGCGAAAAAGGCGCTGCTGCGGGGCGCCGCGGTGAAGGTCAACGCGTGAGAACCCTCACCCGTCGATCGCTGCGCGATCGCCACCCTCTCCCGCAAGCGGGAGAGGGGTTCTCCGGCGGCACATCGGTAGCCCCTCGCCCGCTTGCGGGAGAGGGAGGGACCCACGCCGGAGGCGTGGGAGGGTGAGGGTCAGTTCGGATAGACGATCGTGCGCAGCATGATGCGGCGCTCGTCCGGCTTATAGTCGCCGGCGCCGCGGTGCATGGTCGCCTGCTCGTCCCACATCAGCACGTCGCCGACCCGCCACGCGTGGTAGTAGACAAACCGGTCTTGGGTCGAGTGCTCGGCAAGTTCCTCGATCAGCGCCCAGGCCTCGTCCTGCTCCATCCCTGCGAAGCCGTGCGTATGCAGCGGGTTCACGAAGAGGATCGGCCGGCCGGTGACCATGTGGTTGATCACCGCCGGGCGCGCCTTCTCGGTGTATTTGCGGTCGAGGTTTTGTTCGGGATCGCCCTCGTAGAGCCGGACGCCATAGGGGCCGTCATGCCTGCCGTGCAGCCCGGTGAGGCCGGCGAGCCGCGCTTTCATCGCGTCGTCGAGCGTGTCGTAGGCGGCGCGCATATCGGCGAACAGTGTTCCGCCCTTGGCCGACGGCACTTCCTTGGCATGGAGGATCGCGAGGCGCGGCGGCACCTCCTCATAGGGGCTGTCGGTGTGCCAGTCGGTGGCGCGCTTGACGCCGAACCAGTCGATCTGGCCGTCCTTGTCGACATTGGTCAGCCACGACACTTCGGGGTATTCGGTGTGGCGGTAGTCGACCAGCGAGTGAATTTTCGGCCGGCCGAAGCGCCGGCCGAACGTGGCCAGCTCGCCCGGCCCGAGATTCTGCTCGCGGAACACCAGCACCGGGTGCTCGGCAAAGGCGTCCTCGATCCAGGCGAAGGTCTCGGCATCGAGCGGTCCGGACAGGTCGACGCCGAGCGCCTCGGTGCCGAGCGTTTCACCGAGCGGTCGAAGTTCGCGAGCGGTCATGGCGATCCCTCCTGTGATGAGCGGGCGGTCTCCGGGGTTCAATCTCGTGGCCGCAGTGTAGGAAGCTTCAATGCGTCATCAAAGCGCCATGCCCGGGGAGCCGCCATGCGGCACGCTCGGAGGGAGACATTCGATCAGCGATGGTTTAAGCTCCCTGTAAGGCTCCACGGAGAGGGAGCCTAAGGAGCAGGGAGATGAGCGAGCGTCTGGAAGACGCCGGGACGATCGTGCCCGGCCGCGGCGGTATCCCCATTACCCGTCGCGATTTGCTGGCTTTGGGCGCCGGGGCGGTAATCGCCGGCGCTCCCGGCACCGCGACAGCCGCCGGACCGCAGGGACAGCTGACCTGGGGCATCCATGTCTCGCTCGCGCCGACATGGTTCGACCCGGCCGAGACGTCCGGCCTGATCACCCCGTTTATGGTGCTCTACGCGCTGCAGGACGCGATGCTGAAGCCGATGCCCGGCAATCCGCTCGCGCCGTCGCTCGCCGAATCGTGGACCGCGTCGGAAGACGGCCTCACCTACGAGTTCGTGCTGCGCAAGGGACCGGTTTTTCATAACGGCGATCCGGTGACGGCGGAGGATGTCAAATTCTCCTTCACCCGCTATCGCGGCGCCTCGCACGATCTGCTGGCGAGCCGGGTCGCGGCGATTGACACGCCTGATGCCCAGCACGTCCGCTTCCGCCTCAAGGAACCGTGGCCGGACTTCCTGACCTTCTACGCGACGGCCACCGGTGCCGGCTGGATTGTGCCGAAGAAATACGTCGAGAAGGTCGGCGACGATGGCTACGTGAAGGCGCCGATCGGCGCGGGACCATACAAGTTCGTCTCGTTCAATCCCGGCATCGAACTGGTGCTCGAAGCGTTCGAGCCCTATTGGCGCAAGCCGCCCAGCGTCAAGCGCCTGGTGTTCCGGGTGATTCCCGACGAGGCGACGCGGCTCGCGGCGTTGAAGCGCGGCGAAGTCGACATCGTCTATTCGATCCGCGGCGAGCTGGCCGACGAGCTGCGCAAGACACCGGATTTGACGCTGAAGCCGGTCAACACGCCGGCGGCCTTCTGGCTGTCCTTCGTCGATCAATGGGACGAGAAATCGCCATGGCATGACGAGCGGGTGCGCCGGGCCGCCAGTCTGGCGCTCGACCGCGACAGCCTCAATCAGGCGCTGACGCTGGGCTTTTCCAAAATCACCGGCAGCCTCATCCCGCAGAGCTTCGACATGTACTGGCAGCCGCCGGCGCCAGCGTATGACCCGGCCAAGGCCAAGCAATTGCTTGCCGAGGCGGGCCACCCGGGCGGCTTCAACGGCGGCGAGCTGTTTTGCGACAGCTCGTACGCGAACCTTGGCGAGGCGGTGGTCAACAACCTGGGCGAGATCAACATCCGCGCTCAGTTGCGGCCGATCGAGCGCGCCGCCTTTCTGAAGTCCTGGGCCGACAAGAAATACAAGAACATCATCCAGTGCGGCAGCGGCGCGTTTGGCAACGCCGCGACGCGGCTGGCCGCCTTTGTTGTCGGCGGCGGCACCTATGCCTATGGGAGCTATCCCGATATCGACGACCTGTTCAAAAAGCAGGCGACGGAGCTCGACCCGAAACAGCGCGGCGCGACGATGGCAAAAATTCAGCAGCTCGTTTACGAGAAGACGCTCATCGCGCCGATCTGGCAGCTTGCCTTCATCAACGGCGTCGGGTCGCGGGTCGGTGAGTCGGGGTTCGGGCTGATCTCCGATTTCGCCTACACCGCGCCCTATGAGGACATCACGATTAAAGCCTAGGCGGGGCGCGCTTAGGATCTCGTCGGGGCGCAGTAGGCTCCCGCCTCGCCGCGGCCCGAGCGGCCGCCGCCAGTGCTATTCGCGCCCAGGCGATAAGTTCTTCGGGCTCGTCGAACAACCGCTCCGGCGCGCGCCAAAACGACAGGTCGATGGTGGCGCCGCCCTTTCGATAGTTGAGGGGCGGGACGGATGCGGCTTCCTTGAAGTCCTCCCGGTTGTCGTCGTCGACCCGGAAGTACAGCATGTTGTCCGTCACCATCGCGAACATCAGCCTGTCGCAGAAGACGCCGGTCTTCCCGAACATGCGGCGCATAGTGATGGGCCCGAGCGGGGCGAGCTGTTCGCGCAGGAACTCGGCAAAGCTGTCGCTGGCGACCATGCTCGAACCATTTCGGCTTGTGGATTATGAAACCCGCGAAACACGCCCCTCGTTGAGGGCGCATCGAGCCTAATCCTTGATCTCCATATCTTCGTAGGACGGAAACGGGCTCATCCACACATCGGTGATCGTATGCTTGGTGATGCGCGGGCCGATCCCCATCAGCGCGCGCAGATCCATGATCGGCGCATACATCGCCCGGTCGATCGTCAGCTGCTGGATCTTGAACAGCATCTCCTCGCGCTTCTTGACGTCGCGCTCCTTGGCCTGGGCGAGATACAGTTCGTCGATGTCGGGATAGCCGCCATAGGAATAGGCACCCTTCGACTGGATGAAGGCCTCGACCCGGCTCGCCGCGTTGCCCGAATTGCCGGCGGCGGCCATGAAGAGACCCTTCAGCTTGTGCATCTGCCAGTCCGAGGTGAAGGTGGCACGCTCCATCTGCTTCATCGTCAGGCGGATGCCGGCCGCGTTGAGGTAGTTCATCGTCGCGTCGGCGACGGTCGGGAAACCGGGGTTGGGAGTGAACTGCCCGGCGTCAAAGCCGTTGGGATAGCCGGCCTCCGCCAGCAGTTTCTTGGCCTTGTCGGGGTCATAGGGCATCGGCTCGACCTGCAGCGCGAATTCCATCACCCGTGGCACGATGACCCCGGCCGGCGGGCAGAAGCCGAGGCACGCCGCATCGTTGATCGCCTTGCGGTCGAGCGCGTAATTGGCGGCCTGGCGGACGCGGATGTCGTGCCACGGTGATTTCTCGTTCCACTGGTCCGAGAAATCGAGCCAGAAGATCGAGGCGTGCTTGGTGGCGACGATCCGAATGCCGGGAACATCCTTCAGCCCCTCGGCGTCGGGGCCGTCGAGCGCGTAGGCGATATCGGCCTCGCCGGTCTTGAGCATCAGCGCCCGCGTCGTTGCCTCGGGCACGCTGCGCATGACCAGCGTCTTGATGTTGGGGACGCGCCGCCAATAGTCGGGAAACGCCTCCAGCACGATCTCGATGCCCGGCGTGTTGCTGACGAATTTGTAGGGACCGGCGCCGACCGGATGCTTCTTGAAGCCGTCGTCGCCGACCTGTTCGATGTATTTTTTCGGCAGCACGATGCCGACCGCACTCGCGGTCGTGCCGTAAAAGGTCATGAAATCGGGCCACGGCTCCTTGAGATGAAAACGAACCGTGCGCGGGTCGACGATCTCCACCGAATCGACATGCTCGCGGATGGTGGTGGCACCCGCGCCCTTGTAGCGGTCGAAGCTGAACTTGACGTCCTCGGCGGTCAGCGGGTCGCCGTTGTGGAATTTGAGGTTCGGCCGCAGCGTGAAGGTGTAGGTCTTGCCGTCCTCGCCCTCCTCCCATTTCTCGGCGAGGCTCGGCCCCATCTTGTAGCCGGGGTAGGGTCGCACCAGCGCGTCGTGGATCGCGTAGAGCATGCCGAACGGGGTGATCTGCGGCGGTGCGGTGGAGGGGTCGAACCAGGTCGGTGAGATCGTCACATGCCAGGCCATGACCGCCTTGCCCTTGGGCTGCGGCTGGTCGGCGCGCGCCGGCGCGACGCCAAGCGCCAGCGCCGCGAGGAGCAGCGCCGCGGGCAACATCCCGCGGCCGAAGAAAAATTTCATGGTCCCCCCGTCGATGCCTATTGCGCCGCGAGCGCTCTGCTTGGCGCGGTGTAGAGGTGGCAGGCGACGAGCCGGTCATGCGCCGCGGCCAGGGCCGGCACCTCACTGCCGCAGTGCGCCATCGCCTGCAGGCAACGCGGGTGGAAGCGGCAGCCGTCCGGCGGGTTGAGCGGGCTTGGCACTTCGCCGCTCAGGATGATCTCGTCGCGCCGCTCGTCGGGATGGCTCGGCAGCGCCGCCGAAAACAGCGCCTGGGTGTAGGGGTGCTTGGGCTGCACCGCGAGCGCGCGCGCCTCGCCGCTCTCGACGATCTTGCCGAGATACATCACCGCGATCGTGTGGCTCATATGCGCCACCGCGGCGAGGTCATGGGCGATGAACAGGTAGGACAGCTTCAGCTCGTCCTGCAGATCGCGCAGCAGGTTGAGGATCTGGGCGCGGATCGATACGTCGAGCGCCGAGACCGGCTCGTCGAGCACCACCAGCTTTGGCGACAGCGCCAGCGACCGGGCGATGGCGATGCGCTGGCGTTGGCCGCCGGAGAATTCGTGCGGGAACAGATTGGCGGCATGCTGGGGCAGACCAACCAGTTCCAGCAATTGAGAGACCCGCTTGGCGGCGTCGCCGCTTTCGAGCCGTTCGTTGGTGACCAGCGGCTCGGCGATGATCTGGCTGATCCGCATGCGCGGGTTGAGCGACGCATAGGGGTCCTGGAATACCGCCTGCACCGATTTGCGATAGTGGCGGCGCCCCGCCGCATCGAGCGTGCGCAGGTTGCGGCCCTCGAACCGCATCTGCCCCCCGGTCGGCTCTTCGAGGCCGAGCACCAGCTTGGCGGTCGTCGTCTTGCCGCAGCCAGACTCGCCGACCACGCCGAGCGTTTGCCCCGGCTCGACGGCGAACGAGATGCCGTCGACCGCGCGCACCACGCCCTGGCTGCCGCCGAACAGCCCGCGCCTAGCCTGGAAGTGCTTGGTGAGGCCCTCCGCCTCGATGACGGGCGTCATACCGCCGCTCCCGCCAACGCCACGGGCGCTTCCACGCGGGCGTCCTGGGCCAGCCAGCAGCGGGCCGTCTGGTCCGGCGCTGGATAGAATACCGGCGGCGCCTCGGCGCGGCAGCGGTCGAATGCTTGCGGGCAACGCTGCGCGAAGGCGCAGCCGCGCGGCAGCGCCGACAGATCGGGCGGCTGGCCGGCGATCGCGGTCAGCCGGTGGTCGCGATCGCCCATGCGCGGGATCGAATTGAGCAGCGCCTTGGTGTAGGGGTGCTGCGGTGCGTTGAAGACGCGCGACACCGGCCCGGACTCGACCAGCCGCCCGGCATACATCACCGCGAGCTGGTCGCACATCTTGGCGACGATGCCGAGATTATGGGTGATGAAGATCAGCGCCAGCCCGTGCTCGCGCTGCAGTTCGCGCAGCAGGTTGAGGTATTGCGCCTGGATCGTCAGGTCGAGACTGGTGGTCGGCTCGTCGGCGATCAGCAGCCGCGGCTCGCACGACATGCCGATGGCGCCGACGATGCGCTGGCGCATGCCGCCCGACATCTCGTGCGGATATTGCCTGACCCGCGTTTCCGGCGACGGGATGCGCACCGCCTTGAGCAGGGCGCGGGCGCGCTCCCAGGCGGTGGCGCGCGAGGCGTTTTCGTGCACCTGGATCGGTTCGGCGATCTGGTTGCCGATCGTGAACAGCGGGTTGAGCGAGGCCATCGGGTCCTGGAGGACCATGGCGATGCGCTTGCCGCGGATCTCACGCATCTCGGCGTCGGATTTCTCGACGAGGTCCTCGCCCTCGAACCACATATGGCCGCTGACGATCTTTGCCGCCATCGGCAGCACGCGCATCATGGTCAGCGCCAGGGTGCTCTTGCCCGAGCCGCTCTCGCCGACGATCCCCAGTGTCTCGCCGGCATCGACGGTGAGCGACACCTCGTCGACGGCGCGCACGACCCTGAGGCCGCCGCCGGCGATGTAATGCGTCGACAGCTTGTCCAACCGCAGCAGCGGTTCACCGGCCATGTCAGAGCTGCCGCAGTTGCGGGTCGAGCTTTACGCGCAGCCAGTCGCCGATGAGGTTGGCCGACAGCACCATCAGCATGATGCACACCCCGGGGAACACGGTGAGCCACCAATAGCCGACCATCAGCCCCTGCTTGCCGTCGGACAGCATCAAGCCCCAGGCGGGCTGCGGCGGCGGCACGCCGACACCGAGGAACGACAGCGTCGCCTCGGTGATGATCACCACGCCGAGCATCAGGCTGCCGAGCACGATCGCCGAGTTGATGACGTTGGGCAGGATGTGCCGCGTCATGATCGACCATTTCGAGCAACCGGCAACGATCGCCAGCCGCACGAACTCGCGTTCTCGGAGGGACAGCACCTCGCCGCGGATCACCCGCGCATAGCGCGTCCAGTAGGTGACGCCGAGGATGATGACGATGTTCCACATGCTCGGCCCCACGATCGCCGCGAGGAAGATCGCGAAGGTCAGCGCCGGCAGCGCGAGCCAGGTGTCAGTGACGCGCATGATCACCTGGTCGACCCACCCGCCAAGATAGCCCGACAGGATGCCGAGCGCCGTCCCCACCACGCCGGCGACGAGCACCGCCATGATGCCGACCACCATCGACACGCGCGCACCGAAGATCAGCCGCGAGAGCACGTCGCGGCCGAGCTGGTCGGTGCCGAGGACGTATTTCATGCTGCCGCCGGTCTGCCAGAACGGCGGCTTGAAGCGCACGGTCAGGCTGCCGATTTCCGGGTTATGCGGCGCCAATTGGTTGGCGAACACGGCGACCAGGGCAATCACCAGCAGGATCGCCGTCGGGATCACCGGAAAATCGCGGAGCCAGATCATCCGGCGCCGCGTCCTTTGCCGCGGCGGCTGCGAGGGCAGGGCGATGATGTCTGCGGGGGTGCTCATCGGCGCTACCTCTCCAGGCGGATGCGCGGGTCGATCACCGCGTAGAGGATGTCGACCATCAAGTTGACGATCACGATCATCGCACCGCCCAACAGCACGACGCCTTGCACGATCGGGAAATCGCGGAAGGTGATGCCCTCGTAGAGCAGGCGGCCGATCCCCGGCCAGGCGAAGACCGTCTCCACCACCACCGCGACATTGACCATGATCACGAGATTGATCCCGGCCAGCGTGATGACCGGGATCAGCGCGTTCTTGAACGCGTGCTTGGCAATCACCAGCGCCTCGGGCAGGCCCTTCAACCGGGCGAGCTTGATGTATTCCGAGCCCAGCACTTCGAGCATCGACGAGCGGGTCAGCCGCATATGCGCCGCGGCGAAATACCAGCCGAGTGCGAAGGCCGGCATGATCAGATGCAGCGGTGTCCCGGCGCCCGAGGACGGCAGCCATTTGAGATAGACCGAGAACACCAGGATCAGCAGCAGACCAACCCAGAACGACGGCAGCGACAGGCCGAGCAGCGCGAACATCTTGCCCGCGCTGTCCCAAAACCGGCCGACCCGCACCGAGGCGAGGATGCCGCTGGGAATGCCGACCAGCAGCGAAAAGCCCATCGCCACCACCGCCAGCATCAACGAATTGGGCAGCCGCGACATGTAGAGGTCGAAGACCGGGGTCTGGTAGTAGAAAGACTGGCCGAGATCGCCGTGCAGCAGGCTCCACATGAACAGGCCGTATTGCACCCAAAGCGGCCGGTCGAGCCCGAACTGGTGGTGGATCGCGGCGATGTCGGCGGCGCTGGCGCCCGGTTCGACCAGCAGCGCCGCCGGATCGCCGGTGACCCGGACGAAGAAGAAAATCGTCAGCGACAACAAGACCAGCGACAACAAGCAGTAGCCGGCTCTTCGGGTGATGTATTGCCCCATGGTTTCCTCGCGGTTGTCGCGATGCGGCGTGTGACGAGCTAGGTGGATTTCAGCGTGAGGTCCTCGAACGGCGCGGTATAGGCGAAGCCCGGGATCAGCCCGAAGGCCGACTCGCCGACGCGCGGCCCGACACCGCTCAGGAAGGCAAGCTGCCAGATCGGCGCGTACATCGCCTTCTCGTGCACGAGAAGCTGCATCTTTTGCAGGATCGCAGTGCGCTTGGCGTTGTCCATCTCGGCCGCCTGCGCTGGGAACATCTCGTCGATATCGGGATAGTTGCCGTAACAGAACGCCCCGTCCTTGACGACGAACGACGCCATGCGGGTCGCCGCATTGCCAAAGGCCGCGCTGGCCGCCTGGACGATGCCCTTTGCGTATTTCTTGCTCGAGTAGCCGGCAAAGAACGCTGCCCGTTCGATCGGCTGCAGCTTGGTCTTGATGCCGATCGTGGCGAGATTGTCGACCGCGACCTCGGCCATGTTGGCGTAGGAGCTGTCGCAGGTCAGCAGCCCGGCGTCGAAGCCGTTGGGGTATCCCGCCTCCGCCAGCAGCTTCTTGGCTTTTTCCGGGTCGTACACCGCATCGGGCGCCTGCCAGTAAAAGTCGAAGGTGTAGGGGACGACGGCGTTGTTGGTGATCTTGCAATGGCCGAGGAACAGCGCGTCGCTCATCCCCTTGCGGTCGATCGCCAGGTTGACCGCCTGCCGCACCTTGAGGTTCGACCACGGCGACTTGGGATCCCATTGCTCGGGGAAATACAGCCAGTTCGGCCCTTGCAGGACGACCGGCTTCAACGCGAGCCCCGGCGTCTTGACCAGCTCTTCCGCCAGCTCGCCGCGCACGGAGTAGGCGATGTCGATCTCGCCGCGCTTCAGCGCCGCAAGCCGCGTCGCCTCGTCGGGCAGGTTTTTCATCACCAGCCGCTTGACGCTCGGCGTTTTGCGCCAATACCCCTCGAAAGCCTCCAGCACCAGCTCGACACCGGGGGTGAACGAGACGAATTTGTACGGGCCGGCGCCGATCGGCGCCTGCCGGAACCCGTCGTCGCCGACCTTCTCGACGTATTTCTTGGGGACGACCCAGCCCGCGCCCGAAGCGCTCGAATAGAAGGTCAGGAAGTCCGGCCAAGCCTCCTTGAGCTTGAAGACCACGCGCTGTGGGTCGGGCGTTTCGATCGCCGCGACTTTGCTTTTCATCAAGTCATGCGCGGCGCCCTTGTAGCGCTCGAACGAAAACTTGACGTCCTCGGAGGTGACCGGGTCGCCGTTGTGGAATTTGGCTTCCTTGCGCAGAACGAATTCGTAGGTCTTGCCGTCCTCGCCGGTCGACCAGGATTCCGCGAGGCACGGCGCCGCCGACTTGCCCGGCATCGGCTTCACTACCGCGTCGTGCAGCGCGTAGAGCACCATGAACGGCGTGATGATGCCCTGCGTTTCGGCGGGGTCGAACCAGGTCGGGGCCATCGAGACGTGGATGCCGTAGGTCAGCTGACCAGAGGGGCCTGCTGCTGTCGCTATCGTCGGCGCGCCGGCGACTAAGCCGAGCGCTGCAACGCCCAACAAATCGCGGCGCGTCAGCGCCGCGCCGCTGCCCTGAGTGCTCGTTCCCTGAGCGCCATTGGCGCGATCCGTCTCGATCACCATGCGTCCTACCTGTTCAAACCGGGCTCTCTCGGGGGAGCCATCGCGACCAATTTAGGCAAGCTCGGGCGAAATGTCTGTGACAATCTTACGTGAGGCTTACGGCGCCCTTCCTTGCGCCGCGAGCAGGGTCACGCCGGCTTCAGAGTGATGTCTTCGTAGGGGGCCGTGTACGGGAAGAGTGGGATGCGCCCGAACCCGGATTCACCCACGCGCGCATTGACCCCGTTGATAAAGGCGAGCTGCCAGATCGGCGCGTAGATCGTGCGCTCGACCATGATCTGCTGGATCTTGGCAAGGATCGCCTCGCGCTTGGCGCGATCGAGCTCGACCGCCTGCTGCCGGTAGAGGTCGTCGATGTCCGGGTAGCTGCCGTAAGAGAACACCCCGCCCTTGACGAGCTGCGCCTCGATGCGCGTCGCGGCGTTGCCAAAGGCGCCCGGCCCTGCCTGGATGATGTTCTTGTACTTCTTCTCGCTGTATTCCTTGATGAAGGCGGCGCGCTCGATCGGGCGTAGCTTGCTGCGGATGCCGATCGTCAGAAGATTGTCGACGACACTCTCACCGATATTGGCATAGGAGCTATCGCAGAAATAAAACCCGGCGTCGAAGCCGCTCGCAAAACCCGCTTCCGCGAGCAGCTTCTTCGCCTGCTCGGGGTCGTAGACCGGGTCCGGCGGCTGCCAATAGAAGTCGTAGCCCTTGGGCACGATCGCATTGCCGGTGATCGCCGAGTAGCCCAGCGTCAGCGCGTCGTTGCTCCCCTTGCGGTCGATCGCCAGGCTCGCCGCCTGGCGGACGCGCTGGTCGTGCCATGGCGATTTTTCATCCCACTGGTCGGGGAAATAGAGGCAGAAGGTGCCCTGCACGACCGCCGGCTTGAGCGTGAGGCCGGGCGTGCCGCGCAGTTGTTCGGCAAGTTCGCCGCGCACCGAGTAGGCGATGTCGATTTCGCCGAGCTTGAGCGCCGCCAGCCGCGTACTTTCGTCCGGGATGACCTTGAACACCAGGCGCTTTACCGGCGGTTTCTTGCGCCAATACTGGTCGAACGCCTCCAGGACCAGCTCGACACCTGGGTTGAACGAGACAAATTTGTAGGGGCCGGCACCGACCGGTGCCTTTTTGAACCCGTCGTCGCCGACCTTCTGGACGTAGGCCTTGGGCACCACCCAGCCCGAACCGGTCGCGGTCGCGTAGAAGGTGAGAAAATCGGACCACGGCTCCTTCAGCCGGAAGCGGACGTGACGGGGATCGGGCGTCTCGACCGCCGCGACCCGCGATTGCAGCAGGTCGTGTGCGATGCCGCGATAGCGCTCGAACGAGAATTTGACGTCTTCGGCCGTCACCGGGTCGCCGTTATGGAACTTGGCGCCCTCGCGCAGCACAAAATCGTAGCTGCGTCCGTCCTCCGCCATCGCCACCAACTCGGCCAGGCTCGGCGCCAGCCCCTTGTCCGGCATCGGCTTTACCATCGCGTCGTGAAGCGCGTACAGCACCATGAAGGGGGTGATGATCCCGGACGCCTCGGCCGGCTCGAACCATGTCGGCGCGAGCGACACGTGGACGCCCCAGGTCAGCTGATCGGCGGGCGCCGCAACCGCCCATTTTGCCGTGCCGACCGCGACCGCAGCGCCGGCTGCGGTCAAAACATCGCGCCGGCCGATCAATGTGCGTCCGCCGGCACTATCGATACCGCCGAGCCTGAACCGCATCGTGCCTCCCTGCCTACCCGTTATGACCAGGCTTGGCACCACTGTAGAACAAGCCTACGCATCTCGCGAGTTGCGAAAACGCTTCGTCCGGCGCCGCAAACTGAGAGCGATGGCGTCCCCGACAGGACTTCGAACCTGTGACCCTCAGTTTAGGAAACTGATGCTCTATCCTGCTGAGCTACGGGGACGTGGCGAACCTTATCAAGCTCTTGGGGAATCCGCGCCGCATGAGTTGGCGACGATACTAACCAAATTGCTAGCGAAGCCTTATTTGGCACCGGTTATAGCAGTGCGAAAGGCTGTGTCGAGTTCGCCGCCGCGTCCTCCTGCAAGACCTTGCTCGATCAGCCGACCAAATTGGGTGGAAAGGCGAGGCTCGCTCATAGCTCGGTGCTCGGCCGTCGTGCGCCACGATGAGTTTGTGAGCAACGCCTCACCGGCCGCCGCCGTGATGCCGCCGCTCCCTCGCGACCTTGCCAAGAGCGGGGCGGCGGGCAGAGTAGCCGGCGTTACGTGAAGAACCCGGCGTCGACATGGCTGACGTATTTCAATGTGATGGTCGAGCCGTCGGACAGCGTGATCTGCGTGTCGAGCCCGAAATTCACCTGGGTCTGGCTGGCCAGCACGTCGGTCACGTTGTCGGTCGTCTCAATACGGTCGCCGTTGGCCTGGGAGAACCCGACAACCGTGTCATGGTGGCGGCCGCTCGCATCGAGCAGCGTGTTGTGACCGCCGCCGAGATAGATCGTGTTGTTGCCATTCCCGGTCACGGTGTCGTCGCCAAAAAGGGCAAATACCGTGGCGTCGCCAAAGCCGGTTTCGACCGTGCCGCCAGTGCCGTCGAGCGCCAGCAGATCGGTGCCGCCCCCGCCCTGGATCGTGCTGTTGTTGCCGACCGCCGTGATCGTGTCGTTGCCGGTGCCGCCGACCAGCAGGCTGCCCGTCCCGATCCCGGAGATGACATTGTCGCCGATCCCGGAGACAACCGTGTCGTTGTCGCCAATCGCGAGCAGGATATTGTTGCCGTTGCCGGCGTTGATCTTGCCGTTATCGCCGATGATGCTGACGACATCATTGCCGTTGCCGGAATTGATCGTGCCGTTGTCGCCAATGACGGTGAGTATATCGTTGCCGCCGCCGGCATTGATCGTGTCGTTGTCGCCGATGACGCCGATCACATTGTTGCCTTCATCGCCGTCGAGCAGCGAGCCGTCTGAGTTCCCAAAGATGTAGTCGTTGCCGGGAGTACCCAGAACGTATTCGCCGTCCGTGTCGAAGTAGAACCCCTGGTCGGGGCCGGTGGGACCGATCGGCGGCGGCGCGATTTTCAGCGAAAGCGCCGGTGCCGAGACGTCGCTGACGTTGCCGGCGACATCGGTATCGGTCGCGGTCAACGCGTGTGTCCCGACCGACAGGGTGCTGCTGGTCACGCTCCAAGTGCCGGCGTTGGTGACGCCCGCCGTGCCGAGGCTCGTGCCGTTTTCCAGCAGCGTGATCGTGTCGCCAGGACTTCCCCGGCCATCGATCGTCGGCGTCCCATCGTCGGTGACGCCATCGCCTGTGGTGCCGCTATCCGAGTCGGGATCGAGGCGCAGCTCTGTCGGCGCGGCCGGCAGCGTCGTATCGATCGTCACGGCGAATGCCAGCGACGGGTTGCTGACGACGCCTTCGCTGTCGGCCTCGGTCGCGGTAAAGGAGTGGTCGCCTTCGCTCAGCGGATCTGTGAGGTCAAGGCTCCACGAACCGCCGGCCCCGACCGGGGCGGTGCCGACCAGCGTTGAGCCGTCAAAGACGCTGACCGTATCGTTGGCCACCGCCGAGCCGGTGATCGTCGGCTCGGGAACGTTGGTGATGCCGTCGCCCTGAACGCCGCTATCGGTGACCGCCGTCAGCGCCAAGCCGGAAGGCGGGGTCGGCCGCGTCTTGATCGTGATCAGGGTATTGTTCGTGTCGCCGCCGAGCAGCGGGAACAGATCGGTGAGATCTTCCGTCTGGTGGAGCTGGATGTCGTAGGTGTTGCCGCCTTCGTCGACGACCAACACATTGTCGGCGCCAAACTCTGCCGTCCCCGTGTCGTCGAACGGCACGCCTTGGAGCTCGATCGTATCGCCGGTGGTCAGCCCGACGATCTCACCGCCGAAGCTCGGCTGGATGTCGAAGTTGACATTGCCGTTCTGGCCGCCGACCAGCGTGTCGCCGCCGCCGCTGACCAGCGTGTCGGTCTCGCCGAGCCCGGGGGCGGCTGCCAGCAGCACATCGTCGGGGTTGCCGATCAGCGTCGTGTTGCCGGACCCGGGTTCGATGATCCCGGCCTGGAAGCCGGCGGGCAGCGTGTAGGAGCCGGCACCCGGCCCGGAGATCAGCTCGATATTGAGCGCGTCCGGGATGGCGGTTGAGCTACCGGTGTTTTGGACCGGGGCGTAGATGTTGGTGGCGGTGTTGGCGCCGGCGGCATCCGTCAGCACCGTCTGGATGACCGCGGTCGAATTGGCGGTGAAGTCGGTCGTGTCGATCGTCGCGCCGCCCGGCAGGTCGACCAGGCCATCGCCAAGGGCGATCGACAGGCCGCCGGCGACGGTGTTGAACCCTTGCAGCGCGAACCCGTTCGAACCGCCGATCGTCGCCAGATAGACCGGGTCGGTCGAAGCGAGCGGAAACGTGTGCTGAAACAGAGGGCCAAAATCGATCGGCCCGATGCTCGCGGAGAGCAGCGAGATGCCAAGATCGAGACGCCCGAGGATACCGGCCTGACTGACGAGATCGCCTTCCAGCACATATTGCGTCGTCAGGTCGATCGACTGGTTCCAGCTGTCCGGGACCGTGAAGGTCGCGTCCTGGCCCAGCTCGACCTGTTCGGTCTCGCCCCATGGCGCCGTGATGTCGGCCATCACGTCGGTCGGCACGAAAGTGAATTGTTGCGCGAAGCCGATGCCGGCGTTCAGGGTCAGGCTGGCAATGCTGTAATCCAGCGGGCCGATACTGCCCGACGGGAACTGCACCTCCGGCCCGAAGATCAGCACGGCGGCGAGCTGCAGCAGATCGAGAGAGCCGAATATGATGCTGCTCGTGTCGGCGGTCAGCGTCTCGGTGGGCAGCCCCTGGCTGCCGACGGTGACGTTTGTATCCTGGTAGTCGGTCGGCAGGCCAAAGGTCAGCTTAAAGGGGCTGTTGTTGCCGGGCCCGCTGCCGCCACTACCCCCGCTGCCGCCGCTGCCTCCGCTACCACCACTACCACCGCTCCCGCCACTGCCCCCGCTGCCATTGTTCTTCTTGCTGAAGTCCGGCAGCGGCGGGATGGTGATCTGATGACCGCTCGAGATCGTGACCAGCGGAACCGTCGTATCGAACGGCTGGACGCCAAAACTGCCGGAACTGCCGAGAATGTCGTAATTGACCAGCGCGACGCCCTTGAAATGGGCCTGGATCGCAGCCGTGAGCTGCGGCAGCGTGCCCTCGAAATTCGGGTCCGCGGTGCTCAGGCCGGAAGGCGTCGTGTCGATTGTGAATTGCTGCCCCGGCGCCGCGACATTCGGATTGTTGAACGTGGCGTCGAGCGGATAGTCGAGGCTGATGCTGCCGGCCGAGGCCGTCAGCGCCGCTTCCAGCGCGGCGGCAAGCTGGAACTCATACCCGACAGCGTCGCCGAGGATGCTGCCGCTGCTAAGGCCGGTGTCGAATCCGGCCAGCGTCAAGGTGTTGTTGTATTCGGCAGCGGTCCCGCTGCCCCACATGCTCTGGCCGGAGGTACTGAAATCAAGCGTGCTGTTTGACGATACTTCAGCCGCATTCGGCGGATTAGGCACCCTGGTTCCCCCCAACTGGCCTCTAGCGGGCCGGTTGAATGTTCATCCCCACCGCGCTCGCAATTGGTCGCCGCAGCGACGAGCACGGACCGCGCATTTTAACCATATTTAGGGGGCGGCAGTAGCTGCTATTGCGCAGACGATTCAACTTGAAACATCAGCGGTTGGAATCGCGCGCTGCCCCTTATCGCCCCGAACAACTCGTCGAGTAGCAGGACCGAGGGCCGGGTCACCAGGGCGCCGGCATATGCCGTGTGCTTGACCGGCGATGGGATCGCATAGTACCTGCAAAACAAGCGGGTTCGGGTGCGCCCGCGGCCGACCGACTCGGTTCATCGACAAACGCTTGCACCGGCGATCGGGGGGCGGCAAGCCGCGCCCGGCTTGGGAGGAGACGATGGCGGACACGGCGGCAACGCAACTTACCGGATGGCGGGCGATCACCCCGTATCAATGGCTGGTGTTTCTGGTGGTGTGGGCGGGTTGGACGCTCGACGCCGCCGATTTTGGGCTGTTCTCGCTGGTGCTGAAACCGGCGCTAACCGAACTGCTCGGTTTTCCGACGACCGGTGCGCTCGACAAGCCCCAACTCGCCGAGATCGGCAAATATGGCGGCCTGCTGGCGATGACCGGACTGCTCGGCTGGGCGTTCGGCGGGTTCATCTTCGGCGTCATCGCCGACTATGTCGGCCGGGTGCGGGCGCTGGTGTACAGCATCATCATCTTCAGCGTGTTCACCGCCTTGCAGGGCATGTCGCAGCATTTGTGGGACTTCGCGATCTACCGCTTCCTCGCCGGTATCGGCACCGGCGCCGAGTTGATGATCGGCATTCCGCTGCTCGCCGAGACGTTGGGCGACACCTATCGGGCAAAGATCTCCGGCATCATGATGACTGGCGGCGCGATCGGGACCTTCCTCGGCGCCTGGGCCTATGGCATGGTCGGCGGGTTCGGCTGGCGTGCGGTGTTCTTTGTCGGCGTCGTGCCGGCGATCCTGCTGGCGGCGATCCGCGGCCGGATGAACGAGCCGCCCCGCTTCGCTGCGGTGCAGGAGCGGCGCGAAGCAGTCGGCGCCGGACGGCAGGTCAAGGGCGACGACCAGGACTTCATGCGCTTTGTGCCGCTGCAGCTTTTCACCCGCGAGAACCGCTTCAACACCTTTGTCGGACTGCTGTTCGGGTTGGGGTCGCTGCTGGCGATCTGGACCACCAATATCTGGCTGCCGACGATCCTGTCGCTGATGATCCAGAAGAACGGCATCACCGGCGCCGACGCCGTGCCGTTTGTCAGCAACGGCATGATGCTCTGGAGCTTTGGCGGCATCTTCGGCTATTCCGCCTTCGGCTTTATCGCCGATTGGATCGGGCGGCGGCCGACGATCGCGTTCTACAGCATCGGCTCGATTGTCTTCGGGCTGATCCTCTATCTCGCCCTGCCGAGCTACGAGCCCTGGTATCCGGTGGTCCTGCCGATCTTCGGGTTCTTTGTGTTTGGCGTGTTCTCGGGCCATGCAGTGTATTTCCCCGAATTGTTCCCGACCCATATCCGCTCGACCGGCGTCGCCTTCTGCAACGGCACCGGGCGGATCATCACCAGCTTCGGGCCGCTCGTCGCGGGGCTGCTGGTCGGCGCGTTCGGCGGCAATTTCAACAACGTTACCGCGTTCATGAGCTGCTTCGCGATCCTTAGCGTCATCGCCATGATGCTGGGCCGCGAGACCAAGGACGACGCGCTGCCGCACTAGCGCGCCTCAGATTTTTGCGGAGGAAGAGGGCGGTGTGACGCCCGCCCTCTTTCCGCTGCCTGTTGCCCCTGTTCTTCGCGCAAAATTATCAGGCGGAACGGCCGCGTGCGCTCTCGCGCGGAAGTTTCAATCGGCCTTGGCGGCTTGCCCACAGGCAGACTCTCCGAACGAGATAGCAATTTCTGGGCGGACGCTGATCGGTGGTCGGGACGGGCAGGGTCCTGGCGATGGTCTCTTAGCCGTTCGCGAAAGGGCGCCGGCTGCTCCTAGAATTTGAATGTGATATTCGCGTCGAGATAGGTCGTCGTGCGACCTCCTGCCGTGCGGATCGCCGAGCCGGGTGAAAATACCCCGAACTCGAACAGGGTCAGCAGGTGCGGCAGGACCTGCCAGGTGACCCGAAGATCCGACTGTCCGCCAATCGTCTTGCCGGGCGCCAGTATCGTCACCGCGTAATTGTTCTGGCCGTTGCCGCCGGGCCATGGCGCGCCAGTGTAAATCGCGTCCGAGTTCGCGTAACGCCACAAGAACGAATAGTAGTATTCCACGGTGATCGTCTCGGTCGGCCGCACGCTGATCCGCGGCGCGAAATCGTAGAAATTGGTCGGCGAGAATTCGTTGTTTGGCGCGTAATACTGCGTGTTGGGATACATCGGCTGATAGGTGCTCATCACGCCGTCGGCCCTGCTAGCGCCGCCTGAGGCGATGTCGGCATGCGCGGCGATGCGCGGCTTCCACGGCAGGTCGTGGAAAGTGTACCCCGTGTCGGTGTTGACCGCGAACGCGGCGACCGTCAGCCCGGCGTAGCTGCCCGCCTGCCAAGCGCCCTGCCAGTCGTAGTCGATGTCGTTCGCGTCGCCATAGGCCCGCAGCCCAAACGTATGGCGATGATCCTGGCTGGAGACGAAACCGGCGCCGGTCGCGGTGACGATCCTTGCGCCGGTCAAGAAGGCCGCATCGTTGTAGAGTCCCGAGCCCTTTCCGTTGGTGAACGGTGACGAACGCCAGCCAAAATAGAAGAGATCGATCGAGGTCTTTGCTGCGAGCCCGGGGATGGCGGTTTTTGGCAAGTCGTAGCTGCCGTAGACGCCCCACAGATCGGTATGGGCGTTGTCTCTGTCATTCAGGACCCCATTCTCAAAGTCCACAACATTGTAGGCAAACGCATCGACCCGCGCGGTGCCCCAATCGCGATAGGCGCGGAACCCGTCGAACACCGGCGATGGCAGATTGGTCGACAAATTGGCCCGCACCTGCAGATTGTTGCCAAAGAAAATTTCCTGGCGGCCGGCGCGAAACCCCGTCTTTGTCGTATCGGTCGCGTCGTAGATTTCGCCGAACCCGTTGACGACCGCCAGATCGTTGCGCTGATTGCCAGGGATCGGGTTGCCGGCGTCATGGCCGGTCTGCTGGCCGTTATATAGCTCACCGTAAAAGCGCAGATGCGAGCCGAGATGCAAATCACCCCCTAGCTCGTAGCGTTCCTTGTAGAGCTCATTGCTTGAGATGCCGGTCGGCAGCGTGAACACCGGGCCCTTGCGGCCGGTGGCGGGTGTCGCTGCCGGCGCGACGCCGAAATTCTTGCGATCGGTGTTGTCGTAGCGAAAGCGGGTTTCGCCGTTGAGCGTCAGGTAGCTGTCGCCGTCAGCGTCGAACGGAAGGAATTTCAGCCGATCGAACGGGTCGGCCGACAAGGTGGGATCGCGCAGGTAGGACCAATCCTCCTCGTAGCGTTCGACGTAGCTGTTACCCCGGCCCGGTCCTTTTTGCTTGTAAAAATACGGTGCTGGTTGGTTCGTCTTGGCGGGCAGTTCCGGGCTCTGTTGCGCCGCAGCGGGCGCAGCGACCATGGCGAGCACCACGGCCCCCCAAAAAGCCCGTGTCATCGGGCCATGCTCAGCGCCGATTTCGTGCTCACGTCGGTTTGTCTTGCCACCGCTGGACAACCGTCAACAATCCTGGGGCATAAAGGGTATGCTGACGGGACCTCCCTCTTGAAGGATGGTGGCCATGACGCGGATCTCGAACCGGTGGTTGAGTGTCCTGGCGCTGGTGCTCGGCGGAGCGCTGGTATTGGCTTCCGGATGGCGCGGCGCGCGCTCCGCGGCAGAACCGACGGTCGTCGGCGACCTGGCTCAGAACTTTCAGGCAGAGCATGAAATCGGTCGGAAATTTCATATCGACCCCAATGAGCTGCCGGCGCCGAAGACCGGGACGATCGCCACCAACCGCTCGTTGATCGTACCGTTCAACGGGCAGACAGTGCAGGTACCTCAGGGGTTTGTCGCTACGCCCTTCGCGACCGGGCTGGCGAACCCACGCCGGTTGCTCGTTCTGGCCAACGGTGACGTGGTGGTCGCCGAGCAAGGTCCGGGTTACCTGACGCTGCTCCGCGACGACGGGACCGGCCACGCGGTCTGGATTGATCGCCATGTCGAGGACCTCAACAAGCCTTATGGCCTCGCCTGGCAGAACGACAATCTGCTGGTTGCCGACCAGGACGGCATCTGGAAGGTGCCCCATGTCACCGGCGCCTTGCGCGCCGGCCGGCCTGTGCCGGCACAGCGCGCAGACCAGCTCCCGCCCGAGCAGCGCAAGCCGGTAGCGGGTGCATACGGCGCCGAATTGCTCACCAAGAAAGGCGTCTTCGGCATTGTGCAAGGGCACCAGAACCGCCACCTCGCGGTCGATCCCAAAACCGGGGCGTTGTTCGTCGGCGTGGGGTCGTCCGGCAATCTGGGGGTCGAACCGGAGCCGAAGGCGACCATTCAGCGCTTCGACGCCGATGGTTCGAACCAGATGACTTATGCCAGCGGAACCCGCAACGCGACCGCCCTCGCGTTCCAGCCCGAGACCAACGATTTGTGGGCGCTGGTCCAGGAGCGCGATGGGCTCGGCGACGATTTGCCGTCGGACTATTTGATCCGCGTGCAACAGGGCGGGTTCTACGGGTGGCCTTACGCCTATATCGGGCCGCATCCGCAGCCCGGCTTTGCCCAAATGGCTCCTGACAAGGTCAAAGCGTCGATCACGCCCGACCTGCTCTTCGAAGCGCACTCGTCGCTTCTCGATCTCGTCTTCTACCAGGGCAGCCAATTCCCCGCGGAATACAAAGGGCAGATGTTTGTCGCCCTCAAGGGCTCGTGGAACCGCTCGGTCCCGACCGGCTACAAGGTGGTGATGGTGCCGTTCAAGGACGGCAAACCGGAAGGCTATTATCAGAATTTCGCCACCGGCTTCTGGGCCTCGGGCGAGCAGCGCGCCGAAGTTTGGGGCCGCCCCGCGGCGCTGGCGGTCGCAAAGGACGGTGCCTTGCTGGTGGCGGATGATACCGGCGGTACGATCTGGCGTATCGCTTACAACGGCGCCAAGTAGCGCATGCGGAACATCGCCGGCTGGGCCCAGTGCTCAGCGCTGTCAGCGACGCACTCGCGCTCTGATCGGCTAACGGGCATCAGCCGAAGGTCGGCCTGTCCTGAGGGCTCGGCAGGTTCGTGTCGTGAGGCGGAAATTCGGACTGAGGCGCTGCCAGAAGAGTTACGGGTTTATCAGTGTCTCGTTGCGGCTGATGATAAAGGCCTCGTGGCGTTCGAGAAAGTCGGTGACGACCTCGACAAAAGCTTCCGGCCGGTCGGTGCCGATCGCGTGGCCGGCGTCGTAAACCAGCACGAGATTGCAGTTCGGCAGCAGCGCCTTGTAGTGGCGCCCCATCTCCGAGGGGATCACCCGGTCGAGCGTGCCGAACAGCACCAGCGTCGGCGTTGCCAGTTCGCGCATCATTGCTTCGAGCTGCGGATCGCGCTCGGAGCCGCGCAGGCGAGCGACGAGGCGGCCGGTCTGCGCGACCACCGCCGGGTCTTGCGGCGGCAGCGGCGCGACGCGCTCGGGATGGGCGAACAGCAGGCGCGCGATCTCTTCCGGCGTGCCGGAGAGCGGCCGTCCGCCCGGCGGACGGATCGCCGCCGGCGCCTCCAGAACCAGCGCCGTCACCAGCTCGGGTGCCTGCGCCGCCAGGTAGAGCGCGGTCTTGCCGCCGAACGAGGTGCCCATCAGGTTGACCCGGGCGATCCCCAGCGCCCGGACCGCCGCCGCCATCGTGCGCGCCAGATCCGCCTGGTCCTCGGTGCGAGTGTTTTCGGGCGACGCGCCAAAGCCGGGCATCTCGAAGGCAATGACCCGATAGCGTTTCGCCAACAACTCGTGCGCCGGGTTGAGCCGCAACCCGCCCGCGCCGTGCAGATGCACCAGGGGCAGGCCGCTTTCGGGTCTAGTTGGGCCGCCCGCCATGTAGCGGATGCGGAAGCCGTCGGCGTCGACATAAAATTCGCGAAAATCGCTCACGCCCGTCCCGTCCTTGTCGTTTCATTGTTCTTACAACGATTGTGTCACAACCCGCCAGACATGCAGCCAGGACATGCAGCAAGCCGGGCGGCATGGGTTTACGGCGCGTCCACAGCGGGACTAGGCTGACGACGGGAAAAGTGGACCGGATCGGGAGGCGCGGGCGATGTTGCTCAATCGGGACGAGATCAGCGCGGACAAGAGCTTCAACCTGCTGACCGAGTCGATCCTGGAGCGCGACCAGGCCAAGACCACCGACACGTTCTTCAAGATGGTCCAGAGCGGCCAGTCGATCGGCGACGCGCTGTCGATCGTCGCGGCGGCTGAAGCGCCCTTCGTCAACGTGCCGTGCCACATCAACATCAAGGACGGCAACATCGCGCTGACCAACAACGACCACACCCTGCTGGGCCTGCGCGCATCGACCTACCTGATGCCTTACCTGCCGGAGAAATATAGGCTTTTGCCGCTGCTGCAGAGCGTCTGGTACATCGGCGCCGGGCTCGATATCTGGAACCAGCTACTCTACAAATACCCCGGCCGCTATGCGACGATGAAGGGCGTGCAAGTGCCGCCACCGTCCTATGGCCCGGCCGTCTGGCTCGAAGACACCAAGCCGATCGTCGAGCAGGGCACGCTCGAAGAGCGGCTGCATTCCTACATGATCGCGACGATGACCGGCGACTCGCGCCGTGCGCACGGTCTCTTCCTCGGCATCGCGCAGGACGCGGAGGCGCGCGCCGCGCTGCAGGAGACGATCGAGTTCCTCGGCATCATCGACATCCAGGACACGGTGATCGGCCGCAAGGCGCGCAACACCGGCCACAAGGCGATCCGCGCCCGCGCGGTGACCGACCTCGCCAACTACATCGGCTGGGAGAAGTCGCACGGCGTGTTCTACATGGGCGTGCCGGACATGGCGGTCGGTCCGCTCTACTACTCGGTGTACGACGAAGCGTCGGTGCGTATGGCCGCCGAGTTCGAGGACGCCGGCAAGAGCCTCGAGGAAAAGAACCAGACCCCGCTGTCGCGCAGCGAGGTCGAGAACCTGATCCAGCATCTGATGCTGGCAAGCGGCGAGGACGTCTGGAACCTCATCACCACGCATCTCAAGAACGGCAAGTCGATCCAGTCGATCGGCGACACGATCCAACTCGGCGCCGCCGAACTGATCCTGCGCACCACCGTCGCGCGCCAGTTCACCAACGGCCAGCACCCCTTCGATTATTGCAATGTCTGCAACAACTGGCTGCGCAACGGCAAAAGCCCCTACAAGGCGCGCGTGCTCTACCTGATGGCGAACTTCATCAACGACGTGGCGCACGAGAACAAGCTGGTCAACTCGATCATCGAGGATGAGATCGCCGGGTATGACGGCAACGGCCGGACGCCGCAGGCGTTGCTGGCCGAGCTTAATGACGCGATCATGGCGCTCGACGCGCCGCGCGCCACCGCGATCGCCCATGCCTACCTGAAATCGGGCGCCGACCGCCGGCCCTACATGGAGACGGTCGCGCTCTGCGCCAGCCGCTTCCAGGACGACCCGCACAACCAGAAGATCACCGTCTCGACCTTTGAGGAATACGGGCTCAACACCACCCACCTCAAGGACCGCCTGCTGCTGGCGACGCCGCGTCTACTGGCCGGCTGGGTCAAGATGCCCGGCGAGCGCGAGTGCTACGCGCGGTTCGAGAAGGAGTGGGTCTACAATTGACCGCGGACAGCTAGCCGCCCGCGATCACAAATTCTCGTGTCATTCCGGGGCATCGCGCTTGCGATGAACCCGGAACCCATGCGCACGGACTTGGAAAAGTGCGTTCAGATGCCATGGATAGCCCGGATAAGGCAGTGTTCATGGGTTCCGGGTCGGCCCTGCGGGCCGCCCCGGAATGACGGCGTAGTCTCGGGTTGGCCTCCGAGACGACCGCCATTTAAAACGGCCGGTCGCCTTCGATGGTCACGCGGTAGCCGTGGCGGCGTTGCGGGTAGTAGTCCCACAGATAGATATTGTTTTATTAGATATTTTACCACAAATGATTTTCAGCACACAAATCCGCACACAATGGCACGGCGTCGATTGTCGCCAGCATCCGTTAGCTCACCGGTCGATCAGAAGCTAACCTTGTAGCCTGCCGGGCTGGTGGTTAGGCACCCTGCGAACCAAGGCCCAGGCGCAAGCAGGCCGACGCACTGCCGATCCGTGCTAGATCAGCGGTGGTCGTGGCAGGTCGGCGACGGTCGCGGCGGGGCTGGCTTCGCGCCCAGGGAAATCAAAGCCTTAGCGCTCGAACCCCTCCCGAGACCGGGGGTGTACACCGGGGGTGTTTTTGCCGGGGCCTGGTAGCGAGTGAAATCATTGCCCATTCCGCGCACGGCAGGCCGGAATGGTTTGGCGCGTCGGGGGCAGGGGTTTCGCCCTGTCAGCGAGATTTCGGGTGGTCTAGAAACCCTTGATTTTGCTGGCGGATTTGGGGCCGAATTTGGCCACCTCGCAGGGGAGGGCTGCTGGTGCGCGGAGCGGCATGGGGTGGCCTGAGATAGCCCCCGAGCGGAAATCGACGCCCTGGAGCCTCCCGCACAGCGAGCAAAGCGAGCGTCAATTGGCCTGGGAGCAACTGGCGCGACAGCCTCTGCACGCCCCACAAGGCTCGCCGCAGTCTCGCTAGGTTCCCTAGCCCGCCTTTGGGGTCAGGCAGCTCGCAGGCGTCCTCGGGCAAAGGCCAGAGCGGCGTTGCGCACCCGGTCAGCCTCCGCGACAGCTTTGGCAAGCTGCTTCCGCGCCTCGTCAAGATTGGGACCGCGTTGCGCAAGCAAGATGTACCGGCGCATATCCTCAGCGTCGCCCCGGTTGAGCGCGGCTAGCTCGTCTCGGTGCTTCTGGGCAGCGTCGCGTTCGGCTTGGCGGTATGTCGCCTGAGACTGTTCGACGGCGTGCTGGTGAGCGCCGTGGGCCGCATTAACCGCGCTTTCAAAACCGTGCTGATCGTGAACTGATGCCAATGTGAAAGCCTTCCATTCGGTTTAACCCTGCCGGCGCTGGAGCCGGCTGCCCCACTCGCTCAAATGCGCGAGACTGAAAGCCGGCAGGTCTGTCGCCTTCATCTGCGAGCCGGCGCGTTGGAGGGCGAAAGCGGCCTGCTTGATGGCTTGCTGGTAGTCAATCCCCGCTCGCTCGAATTGCCGAGCTAGCTGCTCCGGGTCGGGCGCGGAGGTGTTGCCGAGCATGTCCCGCACGATGGCGCGCCCGAGGATGGGGTCGATTTGCAGGCCGACTAGGAGCGCCTCCCCGCCCTCATCGACGCCATCGTAATCGGCAGCGGTGCGGGGTGTGGTCTGGCCGAGTATCTGGCGATCGGCGAGCTTCTCCACAAGGGTACGTGGGTCTGTGGGCAGGTCCAGCGATTGGCCCGTTTCCGCAAGCGCGGACCCGACACTAGACCGGAGTGCGGCTGCCTCCGCCGGGAATTGTTGGCACCACGACTGATCGTTCAGTCTCTCCCGGTAAAACGACAACCCGTCGTCCGAGATGGAGGGCGGCGTGGGGGTAAGATCGTCAGGCATCGACAGCCTCGCGCAGGTCGATCACCCCGGCAGGCTCACCGGGCGACTGACGCTCGCCTGCCGGCTCGCTGCAACCAGCAGCGCCCGGCTGAGAAGACACCGGGGCCACTGGCGCGCTCGACATCGCAGGTAGAGGAGTAGCAACCGGCGACGGAGGGGCTTGGGGGATTGGCGCGCGTTGGTCGAAATGCAGGCGCACCGATGACAGAACCGCCCCGAGATTGGCGCTGAGCGTCCGCAGGGAGCCGTCAGCTGGGTTTTCAAATTCTCTGGTTCGGGCTGGCCGGGGCGTATCCTCCGGGCTGATGCGGTGAGCTTCGACTTCCATCAACGAGTGCAGGGCAGCTGGGCTGAGCATGTCGTCAAACGGGAGCGCCGGGGTCTTCATGCCCAGCGGCAGCACCCCGACGATTGACTGGCAGGCATCGACCAACTTCCGGCGAGCCTCAGCCAAATCGGCCTGTGCCTTGCTGACTTCCGCTACTGCTCGCTCCGCTCGCCCAATGTGCTGACTCAGTGCGCGTTTGCGGGTCTGGAAATCCTTGGCCGCCTGAGCGTCGCGGTCCTGTTGCTCGGCAATCTCGGCTTGCTTGATCGCTGCCTTGAGTAGCTGTCGGCGCTGGCGCAGGGCGTCGAGCTTTGCTGTTTCCTCCCGCCCTGCATCGGGGTCATCGCTGAGCGCGGCGGCGAGGCTCACACATTCTAGCGCGGCCTGAGCGGCGGCGATGTCTTGCTCGACAGCAGCGAGCTTCTGTTGGACGGTGAGGGTTGGTTTGGAGCCAAAGGGCCACATGGCTAGCCAGCCCTCCGGCGATAGGCACGTTGTGCAGCCCTGGCACCGTCGCGACGACGGTCGGCACGGAGATATTCGGTTTCGGTAATCGTGTGCCCAAGATAGATTTCGAGACTATCTAGGCGAACACGACCAAGCTCATCTCGGGCGATGGCACCGGCGTTTAAACAATGCCGTCGGAATGCGTTCTGGCTGAAACCGCAGATAATGGCAGCAAGGCTAATCGGAATAGAAGTGGGCAACATCGAGTCTTTGTACATGCGCCTCCCAACTTGTTGGTACCTGAGTAATATTATACTCCACAGGCACGAAATCCGCAATACTAATTGTTTTATTAGCAACTAAAGTGCAGGATGCTATGTGGTGCACTTCAAGCGCCAAGTGGGTTTCCGTCGCTGAGCGGATGCGGAGTTGTGACTATTGGCAATCCGACTCGTACGACGACACGGCGGTCTCAAAATCGTCTTGCGCTGAGCGCAAACGCCTAAATTCCGATGAGCAGTCGTCGTGACCCCTACTGTCAGTCACGCAGCTGGTATATCGACGAAGCGCATCTGAAATGTCGCTGATTGCGCGGTTGTAGCTGTTGATGGCGTCTTGGCACTCCGCAGGGTCCGCGTGGACTGAGTTTGCTGCGAGCATCAACAGAAGGCCGGCCACACCTGCCGTGCGGAAAGTCATTGCCCATTCCGCGTGGCGCGATCACCAGCGGCATCGGCTTCGCGCTGGCAGACATAAGTCCCGCTATTCGTGTTCCCATACCAGCGCTGACCTTGAAAATGGTAGATGCCAGTCGGCAGATTGAGCCAAACGACAGTATCGGCGGGGCAATGCCGCTGTGCCTGTTGCTCGGTGGGGAATGTTGGCGGCGGGGAAACTAGGCGCTGCGCCGACCCCATGGTCGGCAATAGCAGTACGGCGGTGAAAACAAGCCCTAGAAGCGTGCGGTGCAATTCCCGTTCCCCCGTTTTGATACAGCGTAGAGTCGCGAGATTTGACGGTCAAATGGGACGGGATTGAGTCTCTCATTGCGCGAGTGATCTAAAGCTGTAATCTCGCGTTGCTAGAATATGCCAGGGAGGCGAACGATGCGCACATCAATCGCCGTAGGTCTTGCAGCCGTGTTCTGCTTGATCGCAGTCGGCGCCTTCGCGCAATGCCCAACGGATATCGATGGTTCGGCCTCGACACCGCTTCGGCCTGTTTCAAGTCCCGGGCAGTGCACAACGCAGGTCAAGAATGGCTTCCCCATCCCGGACCCCAATTGCACGCCAGGGGCGATCAATCCGACGCTCACCGTGGAGGTGCTACGCGATCCCAATTTCCGCACCAGCTGCGTTCGCTCGCACGCGACTACCGAGGGTCAGAAGGCGAGCACCTACGGGCTGTACGGCATCCCGCATCCTTCAAACAACACGGGCGCTAACCAGACCTGCGAACTCGATCATCTGATATCGCTGGAACTCGGTGGCGCGGACACGCTCGATAACATCTGGCCGCAGTGCGGACCGCCGGGTGTCACCCTGTCTCAGCGCTATTTCAAGGAAAAGGACGGCGTGGAGAACTACCTTGCCCAACTGGTCAAGGACGGCCAGATCGACCTGGGCGAAGCCCAACGCGGTATCGCTACGGATTGGACGCAGTATCTCGATACGGCCCGGCGAGCTTGTCCAGGCGGGCAGTGCTAGCGAACCGGCCCGTTTGGCGCGGCCTGTAGCTCAGCAACAGCCCGCCTGATCCGCAGCCACCCCCGTTGGCCGTCGTGGTCGCCTCGGTCGAGCATCTGATTGGCACGTTGAGCGGCGACGATCTCCGCGTCATCGCCGTGCTGACGGATGAGCAGTTTCGCGGCTCGCCAAATATCGGGGGCAGGGATCACCGGGCCAGCGTCACCAGGGTTTCACACCACCCAACGATACCTCATACCGCGCTGTGAAACCTACGCAACTTTTCAAGAGCTTGCGGGGTCTGGAACCTGCGGAGGTGGGTGGTTGGGCCGCAGGTTTGCGTGCGGAACGTACCCTAATGCGTCATGTGACGACTTGCCGTAAGCTAAGCTCCCCTCAAACAGGGGGACAAACCAAATGATCGAACACGTCGCGGAGATTGTCGCGGCCTATGTGGGCAAGAACCAGGTGGGCGTGTCAGAGTTACCCGAGCTAATTGCGAGCGTCAGCCAAGCTCTCGAATGACTCCCCAGAAATGAAGGCTTTCTTACCGGACAAGGTTAACATCGTGATTGGCGCGCGCTGGTGCGTGCGCGGTGATCCGTCCGGCTTCTATGACCTGCGGCAGGACGACCCAGAGCGGCGTGTGCCGGCCCCACTTCACAAGACACCTAGCACCCGCTAGTTCCCTTCGTGGCCCGGTAGCCTTCCTTGTCGGCGAAAGCCTTGCAGGCTGAATCGTGCTCTCGCCCTCGTAACGACTTTCCCGATGATGTTACCGAGCGCTGTACCCGCACTGAGCTACTATCACTTCATATGCGGCCCAACGCGCGAGGGCGACATGCGAGTGCTTTGCAAATCCGCCATCCTCAGCACCGTGTGCCTGTTCGCTGCGATCAACGCGAACGCACAGTATCAGTATCAGCCTTATCAGTCGCCGGTGGCGCTTCAACCGTCAATCAACCCGCCACCCACCGCCAGGCCGCAATATCCCGCGAGTTGGTACTACGATCCCTACACGAACGGCTCGACGACATGCCCGCAGGGGGGGCAAGACCTTGATCCCAAGTGCCACGTTTTGATCCCGCCCTCTTACCAGGCGCGATAGCTCGGAAGCAGCGACCTACAGTTTCAGCATCCACCGGAGCGGGACGGGCTCTGGGACATGGTAGCGTGGCCGCATTCTTTTGCGGTAATGATTGCTGGGACTAACGAGAGAGCAATAACCTGTGCCGTTGGTAATCAATCCTTACAGAACCAAATCGAGCAAGAAAAGATTGCCCCAAAAGTGGCTCGCCTCCGACAGGAATGATTATGGCTGTTACGTTGTGGGTGACCTGATTGCCGACGCTGACAGTCCGAATTACTATGCAAGGCAACGTCTGAGTTGTTCCGTTAGCAAAGGTGTATCGTCTTGAGTCCAGAATAGCGTCGTCCTCCAACGCACCAGCGCGAGCCAGAGTCATCGCAACGTCTAGCGGCACTGCCAATTCATTTGCACCTGTGTCTAAAATGAACGGAATTGTGATGGTGTCATTTATTCTTACGGGGACGTAGAGATTCCGGCCTTCAAAGCGCAACTGGACCTCTTCTTGGGTCGATTGGCCTGAGAAATCCGCAAAGTTTGCCGGTCGGGAGGGTTCTGGGTGATCTACCCTTGCACGAAGGTTCGCTTCGTAGGTCCCTTTGTTAATACAACCGAGTCGATAGCTTTCTGCCAAGAGCTCATTAAAATCTCTACTGCCCCGGCCAATTGTCAGCGCGTCACACTCGGGGCGAACAGCACCAGCAGGCTGCGGCGCGCAGTTTGCGAGAGAACCTGCAATCGCCAATAAGGCAAGGCTAATGAAGCCCCGTGTTCTCGTTAGCCGCAATGAAAGCCGCCCGCTTGGTAGAGCCTCACAAGTATATGACCGCCGTCCGTACCCCAGCGGCTTCGATTTTATCCCTCGAAGCTATCACCTTGGCGAACGGATCGCGCTAAGATTGTGAAAACAGGGGCAGGTCCCATGAAAGAACACGTCGCAGAGATCGTCGCGGCGTTTGTAGGTAAGAACAGCGTCGAGCCGGATCAGCTTCCGGCCCTGATAACGTCCGTGAGCGCTGCGCTCGCTGGCCTGGGTCAAGCTTCCACCCCTGAGGCTCGCGCCCCAGCAGTCCCAATCCGCCGGAGCGTCAGCGCCAATTCAATCACGTGTCTCGACTGCGGCTGGTCGGGGCAGGTGCTCAAGCGGCACCTCGGGGCGGCGCACGACATGACGGTGGACGGGTATCGTGCGCGGTGGGGGCTGCCGGCTGACTACGCGGTGGTGGCGAAGGGGTACGCGGCGAGGCGGTCAGAGATAGCGAAGGCGCTGGGGTTGGAGCGGCAACGGAAATCGCCGTGAAGACCTTGCCGACTGTGCAACGGCGCACGGCCTAGAGGAAACGGAAGCCGGGATCGCGAGCAAACTTTCTCGCGGCACGTTCCCGACGACTTTTCTACTCGCTTGTTTAGCGATATTGGAACTAGAGGGAGTCCAGATAGCAGACTTGTAACTACTTTTGTGCGCTTATTTCCCATAATTCATTGAAGACCCGCTGCATTTCGTCGACGGCTTTGCGCTGACTTCTTGTATATATCGTGTAACTCGGGCGATGTTCATTTGTCGAAAAAGGGAATACTGATTCGACATGAATCCAGCCATGCCATTTTCTAGTGTCCGCTAAAATGATGCTATGAGAAATAAAATGATCGTACCACCGTACTTCTGCGCCCGATTTTTTTGCTAAGTCTGTAATCTGTTGTAACGTGCTCTCTTCTGCCCAGTTGTGGCACGTTTTAGTTAAGAATTTAAAGGTCTCGCTGTCAGGGTTCGGAAGTAGAAGTCTTTTTATTTTATGTGTCTCTTTGGACGCGTGGTAAAATTTTTGGCCAAGCACCCATATCGCGTCTGCTCGATCAATATTTTTTAATCTGACGGCAATAATATCATGTGCCTTCACTAGACTACTGCGGTCGGCGAAAAACTCGAAAGGTGGCCAAAAATATCCAATTACCAATGGGGCAATTTGGATAACACCCAAAGCGATAGCTGCTAATATGAGGACAATGCCTAGTGACGGAATGGCGTCATGCTGCGGCTCCCTCGGATAAAGCCCGAGGTAGATGGCAAACAAAGTTGCCACGAAAATGAATGTCCAGTTGAGGAAACCAAGAGTGCGCCGCATGACTCTATTCCTACCGCAGCGGGAGGCGGCAGGTCGAATCTAACTCACGGCGCGTAGGACCCCGGCACGATTGAACGGGTCGCGTCGGGCCGCGCGCATCGTGCGTTGGCGTTCAATTTTTGATATATAAGATTTGATGGGCGGGGGCTGGAAATTCCCCTCTGCCATCGTGTATCCGCAGGCCGTCAACCCGCTAAACAACAATGTAGCGGGAACAGAGATGTTTGTCACGACGCAGCGATGGAACTGTCTCCTCTCGAAGCGGTACTTGTTTGCACGGCGGCAGTTGTGATGGCCGCAGACGAAGCCGTGGCGCGCACCGATTTGCTGCGCGAAAAGCTTCCACGTCTCATCGGTTGGCTTCGTTTTGCACCAGCCGTCATGGTGGTTGTTGCTGGGGCGAGCTTCGGATTCCGGCAATTACATTCGCCGTCAGAGGAGCGGCCGCCAGTAGCAGCGGCGACACCCGTCTCGCCCCCTGCAAGTACGTCCTCGCCGCTCGCGGCTCCTGCCCCCGTTCGGCCCGAAACGGCCAGACCCGTTAAACCCGCCTATGTACTTCCCGAAATTAAAATGCCGGATGATTTGAAACAACTGAGCAATGCTGATGTCAGAGCGCTTTCGTATACTATAGATAGTGATGTTGCTAGTTTTTATGAGAACTACATCCACCGCTTAGTGGAGATTGAAGAAAAAGATAAAGATGATGGCGGCCAAAAGGCAAATGATGTGCGTCTTCTAGACGACCAAATCAACCGAGACATACGGAGCAACTTTATTTTTCCGGTAATGAAAGTGCAACGCGAGTTAATACGACGACTGAATGACAAGGCCGAAAAAATAAGAGAGTTCCCTGCTGGAATATTAAACGGGCTAGATCTAAAAGGCGCTGCTTATCGTCTGGTAAGTCTGGCGAATAAATTGCCGTAGCCCCATGCGCAATTGTCTTCCCGGCTCGACTATCCTTTGCGCCATAATACCGGAGATTTCGGCCCGCCGGACAACACCTATTCGGGCGACAGGGTAAAGCGCCTGGAATACCGCACTGGGCCGGCGATAGATTTCGATAACTAGCTGGTGGGCGACGGGCGCTCGCCCATTCACCTGCCACAGAGATCAGCGGCAAGCGCCCTCGCGATTAGGTACATTCCGAGTGTTGCCGTAACCGTGCGTCTCGGCTCATTCAGTTGAATGAAATGCAGGGGGAACGGTGCGCTATGGCCCTGACGATCCTATACCGACACCGCGACCGGCCCGACGAAGCCGGCATTACCATGATCGCAGCGCGAGATACCGTTGCCGCGATGGTAGATCAGTTGGAGCAGCGTGGCTTTGTGGTCGAGAAGGTCACGGTTAGATCAACGCCCGCTAGTTTGCCACCGCTGACCCGGCTTAGGTCAACATATCCCTGATTTTTGCTCAGGGGTGTCGATGGGTATTCAAAGCGGCGCTCGCCGCTATGCTAGCTGTCCTCGTCGAGACCGAAAGCCCCCGCGACGAATATGAGCCCGCTAGACGCCGATCCCCGCGAACGTCTCGCAGCGCGTTATGCGCGGCGTTGGAAGAGAACGATCAGAGCCGATGATCGGCGTCGCCGCCGTTTGGAGAACCTTGAAGCGCAGGAAGAGGAATTTGCCCCCGGTGTTAGCAAGCGGATGGCGATGCTGATAGTCGTGGGGATCGCCGCCGCGATCTTGGTGATGCTGCTGATCTACGGACGGTCGTAACCTTGACCGTGAGGCACCAAAGCTAAAACCTGACGAGTGACCGCTGGCTCAATTCCTGCGGGGAGCGAAACGCGCCCGAAGTGCGGATCGTCTCGCTCGCATCGAAGCCGATGGTTGAGGCGATGCTACGATAGCGGCGCTGTCTAGATGGGGTCGGGCTCTGCCGGCGCGAGCTTCCAAGCGCAGGTAACCTCCACCGCGAGTTGCCGGATCATACGCCCAAGCTCAGCGCGAACAGGATCATTGACCGCCAGTCGCTCGTGCGTTTCGATGAGATCGCGCAACGCTTCGGCACGAGAGCGAAGCCGGGTCAGAAGATCGTTTGGGTAACGCTGCATGCGTATAGGTAACCCACGCGAGCCATCCATCCAGAGCATCACATGGGTTATCTGTCGGCGTCCATGTCAATTGCCTGATTTAACCCTGAATGGTTTCCCACCTGCAACTGAGGAGTGAATGGGCCGCCGCAACTCTCTCCCTACATTGGCGACGCCGTCTTCCGCTCGATAACCTGAGCCAACACTGCAAGCGGATCAGCCTTCAGCGTCTCGACGACGGCTAGGAACTCCAACAGATCAACTCGGCGCTGTCCATTCTCATAGGCCGAAACGAAAGACTGGGGTTTGCCGAGGAGTGCGGCGAGATCGCGTTGAGTGATGCCGGCGCGCTGTCGAGCCGCCGCAAGACACTGCCCCACAATCCGTTGTTCCTCGGGGCGAACCCACACAGGACCTGCTCCCGGCTCCCAAGGCCGGTCGGTCCTTTAGATCGAAAAATCCAATATCGAAAAATCCGATCAACCGTTAGGCTGTGCGGGTTGTCACCGCGGGGGCGCGAGGCAAGAAGTGACCTTCGATGATGCGTTGAGGCTTGCGCAGCAAGGGGCGAATGACAGCGGCGAGCCGTGGTACGTTTATGAACTCGCACGGCGTCGGTGGCGTCGCCAATGGACGTTCGGTACAGACGTTCCGTTGGGTGTATTTGACTATGCCGAGTGTCGGCCAAATGCGACAGCCACGACCAACCCCACAGCCGGGACCGGCCGCCTTCGAGCGTGCCAACCCTCCCTTCGCAGCATGTTTACGGACATTCACATCGTCTGCAAATGGGCGCCCTATATTGGCCTTGCCAGTATGGTGGGGGCATTTGTTGCTTGGTGGATTTCCTGGTTGCCCCTAACCGTCGCATTGATTGTGCTGCCCGGAATGACCTGGGGAGTTATCTGGACCGGCGCTAACAATTACGGGCGCAGGATCAATGATTGGCGATACCCAAAGTGGTTACACAGCACAAAGATCTGTTTTGTTTTTATGAACCTTGTGGGTATCGGGCTTTGGGGCATCTCTTTGGGCAGGGAGTTTCTTCCCTTTTCTATTCCTTTCTTTTGGGGCCTTGGCCTCATCCTGATCGGTTCTCCACCGCACCCGGACAAATTCGAGATATGAGCCGCATGGGCGATAGTCCCACCGGGAAGATAAGTCGCTACTATCATTTGCGAGAGGCGGCGCGCCAACTCAGGGAAATTTTATGGCTGTCTCGTCAACCGCTGTATCGGCGGTCGGATGTGCATATCGCGTACAAGTGGCGGTCACTGGCGGCGGAGCTGAGGGACGCGATGGCCCGGAGCGATCGGCGAAGCTATTAACTGGACGTTTTGGGTCATGGCGACTGGCCTGCGGGGTGCCGGGTGCCCGCGGGGCCGCTAAACCCCGCAGGTGACCCTTATAGCAACTAGTCGGCCGAGTCGTTCATAGTGCGGGGTACAACCTGCTCAGTTTGACCCGCGCGTCGGCGGTGGTGAACTGCCAATTCGCCTTGGCGTGCTTCCTGTTGCGGTCAGCTTCCCATGCCTCGACTTCGTCCTTCAACACCCGCTGATCGGGGATGCGGCGGTCGAGGCATTGGGAGGAGAGAACGCTGAGTTCAAATTCCGCCATGTCGAGCCAACTCCCGTGTTTTGGTGTGTAGTGCCACTCGAACCGTTCGACGAGCCGGCGGGCTTCGGCGGGGGGAAAGGCTTCGTACAGCGAAGCTGGCTTGTGCGTGTTCAGGTTGTCCTGGACGAGCACGATTTTTGCTGAACCGGGGAAGTGCGTGTCGGATAATTCCTTGAGCACCTGGGCATAATCCATCGCCGTGTGACGGTCGGTGACCTTGACGTGCCGCCAGCCTTCCAGTGGCGCGAACATCATGAACAGATTGGCCGTCCCATTGCGTCGGTATTCGTAATCGTGCCGGCCGGGCCGTCCGGGTTTCGCCGCGATCGGCACGCGCGTTTCGGCAATGAGTTGCTTTGAGGTCTCGTCGAGGCAGACCAGGGGACGTTGCCGATCATAGGGCCGTTGATAAACCTCCAAGACGTCTTCCATGGCGGCAACAAAGGCGGCGTTGGCGTCCGGCGGGATGACCCATTGCTGCTTCAGATGCGGCTTGAGAGTGTTTTTTTCAGCGTCCGCCCGATCGTGTTGTCGCTGGCCCGTTCGACGATCTTCAGTTCGACGACCGCCTCTTCCAACAGTTGCAATGTCCAGCGTGCGCGGCCGGCCGGCGGTTTGGAACAGGCCAACGCGATTAACCTGGCCTCGGCCGCCCCATCGAAGATCCGCCGCCTCGCCGAATTCGCCGAATGCTTGCAAATCAGGGCCGCCTCCAACCCCTCTTCGACCAGCCGCTGGCGCGTCCTGGCAACCGTGGCGACACTGGTCTCGAGCGCCGCTGCAATCTCGCTGTCGCTCCAGCCTTCACCACCGTCCGAGGTATCGGCTTTCAACAGAATGCGGGCCTTCAGCAGCTTTTGTGCCGGATGTTTCCCGCTATGGATAAGGGCGTTGAGCTTCTCCCGCTCCGTATCGCTGAGTGTCACAATGTATTTCTTTACTGCGCTCTCTTTGCTGCCCACGTCTCCGCTCCGTCGCTGGTGACGCGGACATCAATTCAGAGAACCCTCACAAAATCAATGACGGAAGCGACTAGGCTGCCTGCTGACCGGGCGGCTGATCCGCCGATGCTTCTGGCGGTTGCTCTTGCCTTCGTAGCTCGTTTACCTGCTTCCGTAGGTCGTCGCGGAAGTACGCCCCTACGGCATCTATGTCGGGGGTTGCTTGAGCAACCACACATAGGCTCTCCGTCCCGCGTTCAACCACGAGAACCGTGAAACGCTCGCCGGCGGGGAGGTCGACACCCGAAATCTCTACCGGCTTTCGGTTCTTGGCGATCACTGCATCAAATGCTTGCTCGCGCTGCTCATCTGTTGGAACGCCTTTATCAGTGCGCCGTGCTTCTGCTTCGAGCCGCACAATCTCACTGATCGATTTCTGTTGAAGGAACGCTCCGAGGTCGGCCGATGTCTTCCCGACCCGTTGCGCGTAGCAGAGCACCGAAACGTACTTGCTGATGTTGGTCTTCTCCCGCTCACGGTCAGCTTCATCGAACGCGGCAGTGACCAGGGGACGGAACCAATCGCCTTTTTCGACGAAAGGGGCCTTGGCTCTCCAAAGTTCGTGCTCGACTTCATCGGCGTTTTGCTCACTTTGCCGCGCGTATTCACAAGCCTCCATCACTCGCACGAGAAAGGCGCGGAGCTGTTCAACTGCATCCTTGGTGTGACGGGAATGGGCGCTGAGTGAGTTCCGCGCTGCGGTTAACAGCCGGTGCGCCTCTGACGGCGGTGGTTGGTTGTGGTCGGGTGTGGGCGTTGGTGGCGTCTGCTCGGTCGTGAGGGCGTCTGCCGTGTGGTTCTCGGTATCCATCTCACTGTCTCCATCCCCACCCACCTAGTCGCTTCCGTCATTGATTTTGTGAGGGTTCTCTGAATCGATGTCCGCGTCACCAGCGACGGAGCGGAGACGTGGGCAGCAAAGAGAGCGCAGTAAAGAAATACATTGTGACACTCAGCGATACGGAGCGGGAGAAGCTCAACGCCCTTATCCATAGCGGGAAACATCCGGCACAAAAGCTGCTGAAGGCCCGCATTCTGTTGAAAGCCGATACCTCGGACGGTGGTGAAGGCTGGAGCGACAGCGAGATTGCAGCGGCGCTCGAGACCAGTGTCGCCACGGTTGCCAGGACGCGCCAGCGGCTGGTCGAAGAGGGGTTGGAGGCGGCCCTGATTCGCAAGCATTCGGCGAATTCGGCGAGGCGGCGGATCTTCGATGGGGCGGCCGAGGCCAGGTTAATCGCGTTGGCCTGTTCCAAACCGCCGGCCGGCCGCGCACGCTGGACATTGCAACTGTTGGAAGAGGCGGTCGTCGAACTGAAGATCGTCGAACGGGCCAGCGACAACACGATCGGGCGGACGCTGAAAAAAACACTCTCAAGCCGCATCTGAAGCAGCAATGGGTCATCCCGCCGGACGCCAACGCCGCCTTTGTTGCCGCCATGGAAGACGTCTTGGAGGTTTATCAACGGCCCTATGATCGGCAACGTCCCCTGGTCTGCCTCGACGAGACCTCAAAGCAACTCATTGCCGAAACGCGCGTGCCGATCGCGGCGAAACCCGGACGGCCCGGCCGGCACGATTACGAATACCGACGCAATGGGACGGCCAATCTGTTCATGATGTTCGCGCCACTGGAAGGCTGGCGGCACGTCAAGGTCACCGACCGTCACACGGCGATGGATTATGCCCAGGTGCTCAAGGAATTATCCGACACGCACTTCCCCGGTTCAGCAAAAATCGTGCTCGTCCAGGACAACCTGAACACGCACAAGCCAGCTTCGCTGTACGAAGCCTTTCCCCCCGCCGAAGCCCGCCGGCTCGTCGAACGGTTCGAGTGGCACTACACACCAAAACACGGGAGTTGGCTCGACATGGCGGAATCTGAACTCAGCGTTCTCTCCTCCCAATGCCTCGACCGCCGCATCCCCGATCAGCGGGTGTTGAAGGACGAAGTCGAGGCATGGGAAGCTGACCGCAACAGGAAGCACGCCAAGGCGAATTGGCAGTTCACCACCGCCGACGCGCGGGTCAAACTGAGCAGGTTGTACCCCGCACTATGAACAACTCGGCCGACTAGGAGCATGATTGCTCGTCCGGCGGACGTGGGGTGGTCAGTAAATTGATGAGCGATGGACTCCGCTGCAAAATGGACAAATCTCGCATCAGCTGATCGGGGAATATTGTCCATAAGAAATCACGAGGTGGCTTCGTTTTCAGGCTTCGCTGGATTGTCTTCCCAAGCGCATTCGGATTATGTGCCTCTTCAGGACGATAGAGGTCGAGGCAAGCGAGCACGAAGCGAAAGAAAGGGCCGGTGTAGACCCCTTTCAGGCTGTCGTATGAAATACCGGCCTGCCGCCCTGAGAAATCTTGGTAGACCCAAGCAAGGCATAAGATTAGATGCTTGAGGCGGGCGCTGTGGGAAAGCGTTCTAGATGCCGCATCCGCATACAACCATAAATCGATAAGGTGTTTCAAGAGCCGAAACTGATCACGCATTGGAAACCCTAGCGCCCAAAGAAGCGTATTTCTTACACGAGGTTCCATACCGCCTCGTTCGTCAGGAAGTGTTACTTCGGGATTTGGAGCCAGAAACAATATCAGGGTCTTCGCCGATTTGGCGATTTGTGCCAGACCTCGTTTAAACTCGACATCGCTCACACGCTGAAAACTAGCCGGAGGGAACGTATGCAAAAAAGACACGCTTAGCAGACCCGACAGAGCTATTCGCCGTTCCATGTCGTCTTCGGTGAACCCCAGTGCCTCTTCAACACGGCGCCAATCTGCTATCGAACCCCGCTCAGCTTCTGGAGGCGCAAATTGATCCATCGCGGCGAGTGGTGGAAAGCGGCTCACGAGTTGCTCCCACAGAACACGCCATTCCGCGTCTCGTGCCACCACCCTTGTTTCCTTCCCGAACGCCTTTGACCAAGAAAACTGACATACAAAGCCCCCCGGCGTCAGCCGTTCCATTCCCTGTCCCCACCCCCAATGGGGGGTGTGGGACTACTGGGAATTGGGACTACGCTGCGGCTGCTGGCGCGACCGAAGAGGGACCGGAGGTGGTGACTACTTGAGGTTTCCACGTCACCGCAGCGGGGACAAACTGATCCCCATCCCTGATTGCCGAACCTTCCTCAAGGAGCGCCCTGCGAACTCTGTAGAATTGGGTTTTCTTCACCCCAGCGGCCTCCGCTTCCGCTTTCCATTGCTCTGCGCTCAGCCCGTCGGGATGCTCGGCAAGCACCGCCAACACCTTTTCCCGATTGGTCAGTTTCTTCTCCCTCTCCGCTCGCGCTGGTGAGGTCGTCTTCTCCACAACCACGGAGTTCAGGCTTCGCTTTAACCGCAGCCAGACATCCGCGTGCTCTTCGGCGTCGCGCTGCATCTCGTTCCGCAGCCTGATCTTGCCGTCGGCTTGCTTGGCCACCCCGAACTGTGCGTCGATTGCGCCTGGCAACGCGGTCGCCCCCCGGCTGCCAGCGTGGCTGTCCTTCCCGGAGTGATGCACCACCACCACCGCGCACGCGAACCGCTCGCGCAGCGCCTCGCAACCATCAACAAAACGGCTCATGTCGGCGTTGCTGTTTTCATCGCCCCCGCCGAAGCATTTCGCCAGGGTGTCGATGATGATGAGTGCCGGCTTCGTGTCGCGGAGCGCGTCGGCGATCACCGTTTCTAGCTGCTTTCGTTCCGGGGCCTCCGCGATGTTGACTCGCGAAGGGAACATGAAGAACTGGTCGGGTTTCGCGCCGCCATGTGCGTCCGACCATGCCGGCACCCGCTGCTTTAGCCCCGCTGGGTTCTCCGCGTAGACGTAAACGACAGGCCCCTGCCGCACCTGGTGACCCAGCCAGGGCGTGCCGCCGGCAACTGAAAGCGCCCAGTCGAGAGCCAGGAAGCTCTTGCCGCTCTTCGGAGCGCCGTACAGGTTTACGAAGCTGCCGACCTGGATGAGGTCGTGGATCAACCAATCCGGGTCGGGAAGCTGTTCAAGATCGTTGATGGTGAGGAGCCTGAGCTTTTCTCTCATTTCGCGCTCCTCCTCCTCACGCCGCCCGCTCTCGCAGCCCGTCACGCCATGCCGCCGCATCCTCAGCGCTTATGAGGCTCCGGGTGCCGACTTTGCAGATGGGGGGTGTTTTGCCCTGCTGGTGGAGCTTGTAGAAAAGCGCTCGCGAGATTGAGTGCGAACGACAAAATACCGGGATGCTGAGCATCGCCGGCGCTTCGATACCAATGTGCTGAGACAATTCACTACTCCTTTCGTTGCCATTGGGCCGCATCCCCTCGCGGGAAGCCACCTTGCCGGAGTTAGGCAGGTTGGCGACGGGCAACTGGCCCGTGCTCTTGATGCTGCTGCTTTCGTCGAACCGATACCCAACACGGTCATCACGACCGTGCGTGTCACTCCTTGCCATTTGGAGATTACCTAAAAATAGCCGATTTGAGGCCCGGCAAGACGCTCACCCGACGCGCATTGATCGTGGACTGTCACGAGGGCGTCGGATAACTGATACATGGTGACGCGACCGCACAATTTCAACGCGCAGGGCCGCGCAGGATCACCCCTGGACAGCGCGCAACGGGACCACCTCCGCGCCCATCTCGCCGTCGCACCACCCTGCCCACGCGGCCATAACCTGCCGGCGCTTCTCAAGCGCATCACCTCGCTGATAGGCGCGCTCAGCCGCGCTGCCGGTGACATGCGCCAAGCACCATTCAATGACCTCGCTGGCGAATGAGGTCTGCTCGGTCGCCCAGGTTCTAAAGCTAGCCCGGAACCCATGAACCGTGACGCCTGGGCGCAGGTGCTGTAGCACCCCTTGCCGCATCGCCTGTTGGCCCATCGGGAAGATGCGATCGCCAGTTCGCGGAACGCGCTCTAGGACCCGCAGCGCCGGCGGCGACAACGGCACGACGTGATCGCGTTTCATCTTCATACGCTCGCCGGGAATGGTCCATGTTCCGGCGGTCAGGTCGATCTCACTCCACTGTGCGCCATTGGTATCCCCGGTCCTGGCCGCAGTCAGGATCGTGAACTGCAAGGCGAGGGCTGGTATCGTCTGCTCCCGACGCCGCAACTCATCCATGAACGTCGGCATCTCGCTGTACGGCAATGCGGCTTGGTGCGTGATCTTGCGCAGTGCGGCGGGCGACGGCATTGCAGCCGCAAGGTGACCCTTCCAGCGTGCCGGATTGTCTCCGCTTCGGCGTCCGTGCAGCGTGGCCCACGCCAGCACATTCTCGATGCGCCCGCGTGTTTCCCCAGCCGTCTTCGGCATGACCGTCCAGAACGTGCCGCCGGCCTCCAGGGATTGGTTGAGGACGCGCAAAACCAGCGGTGTGTCGATGTCCGCGACCGGAAGATCGCCAATGATGGGGTAGACGTGCCGCTCCAAGGTCGCGCGAAATGTCGGCACCGCTCGCGGATCGCGCCACTTGCCCTCATGCTCGATCAGGTAGGCAGCCGACGCCTGTTTGAAGGTCATGGCGCTGTCTCTGGCGGCGCGCTCGGCGGCTTTTTGCTTCTCCCGCTCGACCAATGGATCAAGCCCGGCATGCACCATCTTGCCGCAGTCGAGCGCCGCTTCCCGCGCCACGGCCAGCGACACGGCGGGAAATGGACCCAGCCCCATGACCTTGGCCTTACCGTCGCGCATCCACCGGAATAGCCAACTCCGCCCGCTCGGTCGAACCTGGAGATATAGCCCGCCGCCATCGGCGTACAGAGCCTGTTGCCGGGTCCCTGCGCCGGGCTTTAACCGGGGAAGGTCAATCGCCTTGAGCCGATCTCGCATTTAGATGCACTCCATTCACAGTGTGCTAACGCAGCACACAATAGAGCACACAAAATGGGGTTGGATTGGGATGGTGTCAAGGGGACGTTGGTGGACGGGTGGAGACGGTAACCCTTTGATTATCTAGGCCGGTCGCCTTCGACGGTGACGCGGAAGCCGTGGCGGCGCTGCGGGTAGTAGTCCCACATCGCGTGGTGCTGGACAGAGCGATTGTCCCAGAACGCCACCGAATTGGGTTGCCAGCGAAAGCGACATTGGAATTCCGGGGTCTCGGCATGGCGGCACAGCATGGCGAGCAACGCGTCGCTTTCGAGCTTGGTGAGGTCGTTGATCCGCGTCGTGAAATTGCCGTTCACGAACAGCGCCTTTTTACCGGTCACCGGGTGCGTGCGCACCACTGGGTGCTCGGCGCGCGGAAAGCCTTTCTCGGGCGCCGCGTAGCCGAAGCGGCCGCGATAGACCGGCTCGCCGTCATGCGTCGCGCTGAGACCGGAGAGGAATTCCTTCATCGGCACCGACAGCGTGTCGTACGCCGCGTACATGCTGGCGAACAGCGTATCGCCCCCTGACGGCGGCACCTCGGTCAGATAGAGGATGCTGCCCATCGGCGGATCTTCGTCGCACGACACGTCGGAATGCCATTCCTCGCCGGCGACATGCTTCGAGTTCTCATCGGCGTGGATGGTAAGGATTTCCGGGTGGCCCTCGGGTGAATGGCGCGAGGCCGGGTGCACCGCCAGGTTGCCAAAGCGCCGGCCGAAATCCTTGTGCTGATCGTGCGTCAAATGCTGGTCGCGGAAGAAGATCACCAGGTTTTCCATCAGCGCGTCGTGCACTTCCTGGAATTGCTGGTTGCCGAGCGGGCGCGACAGGTCGACCCCGCCGATCTCGGCGCCGATATGCGGCGTCAGCTTGGTGACCTCGATCGTCTGGTAGGGCATCCGGCTCTCCTGCAAAGCGCGGCATGACGATAGCAGATCATTCCAGCGTGCGAACCACCTGCGCCGGGTTGCCGACTGCAAGGCTCAGCGGCGGTAGGTCGTGGGTGACGACGCTGCCCGCGCCGACAACGCAACCGTTGCCGATCGTCACGCCGGGCAGCACGATCGCCCCGCCGCCGATCCACACGCCGCTGCCGATGCGGATCGGCCGCGCGTACTCCAACCCGGCGACGCGTGTCGCGCGGTCGAGCGGATGGGTCGCGGCGTAAAGCTGCACCGCGGGCGCCATTTGCAGATCGTCGCCGATCTCGATCGGCGCGCAATCGAGGAAGACGCAGTTGTAATTGATAAAGCAACGGTGCCCGAGACGGATGTTGTAGCCGTAGTCGCAGTGAAAGCGCGACTGGATGTCGGGGCCGTCGCCGACCGCGCCGAGCAGCTCCCGCAGCAGCGCGAGCCGGCCGGCGGCATCGCCGGGCTCGCTGACGTTGTAGCGTGCCAGCAGGCGCTGCGTCCGCTGCCGCTCGCCGGTCAGCTCCGGCCCCATCGCATTGTAGAGCTCACCCGCCAGCATCTTCTGCTTCTCGCTGCGCTCTATCATCGCGGCATCCCTGATGGTTATCGTCGGCGGGGCGGCGCTGGCTCGGGCCGGGTGCGCAGCTCAATCCACAGTGCATCGCCGCCGTGCGCTCCGCAATCAGAGCAGCGGGACCGGGATGAGCCGCTGCGTGGCGCCGGATGGCGGCACGCCGGTTTTTCTGCCAAGTTCCGCGCGCATCATGCCAGTCGCTTCCCGCGCCCGTTCCGTGTTCGAAGTCGGGCTCTACCTCTGCGCCTTCCTGTTTCTGCCGATCCTGGTGCTGGCGTCGCGCGGCGCGGCGCCGCTTCTGGCGGTGGCCGGTGTATGTGCGCTTGGGCTGGTGATTCCCGTTACTTCGGTTTCGTGGCGACGGGTTCGCTGGCTGGCGCTGGTGTTCGCGGCGTTGGTGTTGTGGGGCCTCGTGTCGTCGCTATGGGCGATCGAGCCGCGGCGCAGCCTTATCACAGCGCTGCGTCTCGCGGCGATGTTCGCGGCCGGGCTCGCGTTGATCGCGGCGGCGGAGAACATCGCCGCGCCGAACCGCGTCGTGCGGTGCCTCGTGGCCGGGTTCGCGCTCGCGCTGGCGCTGAGCGCGGCGCAATTCGCGACCAAGGGCGGGCTGACCACGCCGTTCTACGAGCGCCAATTCATCGGCGCGGTGCTCAACCAGGCCGAGGACGGGTTCACGTTTCTGATCCTGCCGGTGGGGGCGGCGTTGCTGCTCCAGGGGCGCCGCTTTCTCGCCGTCGTGCTGGTCGTGGTGACGGTCGGTGCTTTCGGCGTTCTGGTAAGCGAGACGGCACGAACCGCATTCATGCTGGGCCTTGTGGCCGCAATGCTGCTGTATGGCTGGCGTGCCGCCTTGACGCGTGCCGCCGCGGTGCTGTCGGTGATGCTGATCGTCGGCGCGCCGCTGCTCTTTCCGCCGCTGGTGCGGATCGGCGTGGTGGAAGACGCGGCGCGGCACATGAAGAATTCGCTGTGGCATCGGCTCGAGATCTGGTCGTTCGTCGGTGACCGGATCGCCGAGAAGCCGCTGCTCGGTTGGGGGCTCGATTCGTCGCGCGCGATCCCCGGCGGCAACCAGCCGATCCCGGGCGGCTACCCCGGACAGGTGATGCTGCCGCTGCATCCGCACAACGCGCCGCTGCAGTTGTGGCTGGAGCTGGGTGCGCCGGGCGCGCTGCTGTTCGCGGTGCTTGTCGCAGGAGTGTGGCTGGCGCTCGGCAAGGCTGCGTGGCCGCGGCCGTACGCGGCGGCGGTCGGTGGCAGCCTCGTCAGTGCGCTGGTCGTGGCCCTAGCCAGTTACGGCATCTGGCAGGAATGGCTTATTTCGAGCGAATTCCTGACGCTGTTCCTGATTGTCGTCCTGGCGCGGGTTGCCCACCCCACGCCGGAGGCGCGCTCCGGCCCAATTTCGTAGGCGACGAGCCCTCGGTCGAGATTGCTTTCGGCTATCGCGTCGGCGTGCGCGGGTGGGCGAATGTGCTGTTGTCGAGCACGGTCTGGAATTGCTGCTCGATCCGCGCGGTCAGGCTGCGCGAATCCGCCTCGTTCGAGATGACATGCGGGCTCATCAGCATGATCAGCTCGGTGCGGCCGGCGCCGTTGGTGTGGCTGCCGAACAGCGCGCCGATCCCCGGCAGGTCGTGCAGGATCGGGATGCCTTGCTGCTGCCGGCTGTCGGTTTGTTGGATCAGGCCGCCCAGCAGGATCGTCTCACCCGATTTGACGCTGACCGTGCTGTTGAGCCGGCGCTGCTGGAAGGTCGGCGAGTTGATTGTCGATGTCGAGGTCGGAACGACGGTGCTGACCGACTGGTTGAGGTCCATCGTCACATAGCCGCCGGAATTGATGCGCGGCGTCACCTCGAGCACGACGCCGGTCTCCTTATAGGTGACGTTGTTGAGGACCAGCGGGTTGCTGGTGATCGTGCTCGCCGCGGATTGGGTGATGATCGGTACGACGTCGCCGACCTGCAGGCGCGCGGTTTCGTTGCTCAGTACCAGCAGGCGCGGGGTCGAAATCACCTTGGTCTGCGTCACGCTCGACAGCAGGTCGAGAATTATCTTCGGCTGAAAATTGCCCGCCACCCAGGAGAGGTTGAACCCCGGCACGACCGGCGCGATCGCCGGGATGTTGCTGGTGGTCAGCAGCGTGTTGGTCTTGCCGTGGTTGATGTAATACTCGACGCCGTAGTTGAGGTTGTCGTTGAGCACGACCTCGGCGACGGTGACCTCGATCAGCACCTGCAGCGGCGGCACGTCGATGCCGGCGAGCACCTGACGGATCAGTTCGTAATCCCGGGCATTGGCCGAAATCAGCAAGGCGTTGTGGGCTTCGTCGGCCTCGATCCGTACGCCGGTGTTGAGAGGCGGCGGTGCGGTCGGCGACGCCAGGGCGGCGGCCTCGGCGGGGGCCGGCGGCGGCGCGGCGGTGGGCAGCACGGGCGGCGGCAGCGGTTTCGCCGGTCCCTCGAAGCCGGGTGCGGCCGGCGCCAGCCCGGTGTCGGCCGCGGGTGTCGCGGGCGGCTTGAACTTGATGTCGAGATTGGTCAGCAGCCCTTGCAGCTTCTCGCCGATCTGCACGGCCTTGGCGTATTGCAGGTTATAGACATAGACCCGCCGCTCGGTGAGGTCGTGCGCGCGGTCGAGCCGGGCGATCCAGGCGCGCGCCTCGTCGAGATAGCGGCCCGAGCGGGTGATGATCATCAGCGCGTTGAGCCGCTTCACCGCCATGATGCGGATCGCGTCGCTGTCGGCTTCCTTGCGGGTGGCGGCGAAGATGTTGCGCAGTTCGTCGGCCATCGCCGCCGGATCGGCGTTGCGCAGCGGCACCACGGCGATCGACGTCCCGGTCAGCTGGTCGATGTCGAACACCCGGACGGTTTCCTCGGCGAGCTGCAATTCGCTCGGCGTGCCCTGGATCAGCACCATCCGCCGGCGATCGTCGCCGGTGATCGGGGTGCCGGCAGGGAGCACCTTTTCGAGCACCCGCTGCATATCGGCGGCGCTGACGAAGCGCAGCGGAAAGATCTCGCTGCGCTGGCCCGGCGTGGTCGCGGCGGCGAGCGGCGGCGCGGCGTTCGACTTGCCGTCCTTGCGCAGCGGCATGACGCGGATGATCCCATCGGACTGCACCATCGTCGCGCCGCGGCTGTTGAGCACCGCCTCCAGCGTCGTCAGTATCTCATCGCGCGAGACCGGGCGGCTGACATTGAAGGTGACCGGCCCCTGCACCTCGGGGTCGATGACGTAATTGAGCTTCAGCGTCTCGCCGAGTACGGCGTTGACGACATCGCGAATATCGGCGCCGGCGAAATTCAGCGTGAGGTCCGCGGGGCTGGCGGCGCCGGCTCCGGGCCTTGGTGTAACCACAGGGATGGGCGAATCGCTGCCGCGCACGACGATCGGCTGGATCGCGGCGCCGCCCGCGCGGCCCGCCGGCATTGTCGCGACGGTCCGTCCCGGTGGGGGCGCCGACGGCAGCAGCGTCGGCGCGGTACTGGCGGCTGCCAGCGGTCCCGCGGTATCGGCCGATTGCTGCGTGTTTAACCACGACGGGTCGTTACACGCAGCCGCGGCAACGACCAGCAAAATCACCGGCCATCGCCATCCTCGCTCCGACAACCGCAGGCGCCGCTCCCTGCCGAACGGCCGGAAAAACCGGCGCGCGGCGAAAAAACTGCGCTGCGACGTGGAAATCCCCCGGGGGTTAGGTGGACTTGATGGGCGTCTCACCGGTAGAATCAACTACCGTCGTGGGGGGAGTCAACGGGCGCTGGATTAAACCATGAAGCGAGCCGGTAACATCCTCGCAGCGCTGTCGCTGGTCCTGGTCGCGGGGCGCGCGACCGCGGCTGAACCGCCCGCCGTGTCTGTCGGCCAACTGGCCGGCAGCACGTTGAGCGCGGTCGCGTTCGTGCCGCGGACCTCGGGCATGCCGGGCGGCGGCGAGCTGGCGCGGATCATGCTCCAGGCCTATCTGGCGCCGGACGGCCGGGCCGTCGTGCGTGTCTGGGACACGGGGCGCGCCGCCTACACCGCTCCGGCGGAGCGGCGCTGGAGCCTCAGCGGCTCGACTTTCTGCCTCGACGTGCCGCTCGCCGGGCCGCGGCCGATCTGCGCCGACATCCATATCTGGGGACCGCGAATCGCCGGGGTCGGCGCCAAGCCCTATGCGATGCTGGACGGCGACCTGCGGCCCGGCAACGCGCTGGGGGTGCGCTGATGCGATCACTGCTTGCCGCACTGCTGCTGCTTTTCGCCGCGCCGGCTTTGGCGCAGACAGACCCGCCGATCGGCATCCATCTCGGCGTTGCGACCTGTGCCGGCAGCAATTGCCACGGTGCGACGGAACGGCCGCGCAACTCCTACGTCCCAGGCGACGAGTACCTGATCTGGTCGAAGCGGGATAAGCACCACATCGCCTACAGCGTCCTGCTGCAGGACCGCGCGATCAAGATGGCGCGCGCGCTCGGCCTGCCGGACGCGGCCAACCAGAAGCTCTGCCTCGACTGCCATGCCGACAACGTGGCTGGCGATCGGCGCGGGGTGCAGTTCCAGTTGTCCGACGGCGTCGGTTGCGAAGCCTGTCACGGCGGCGCGTCGCGCTGGCTCGGTGTCCACATCTCCGGTGCGACGCACGCGCAGAACGTTGCGGCCGGCCTCTATCCGACCGAGCAGCCGGTCGCGCGAGCGGAAAAATGCCTCGGCTGCCATTACGGCGACGCGACCCAATTCGCGGATCACCGGCTCTACGGCGCCGGCCATCCGCGTCTCGCCTTCGAGCTCGACACCTATACGGCGATCGAGCCGGCGCATTTTGTCGTCGACCAGAGTTATATCGAGCGCAAGGGTCGCATCACCGATGTCCAGGTCTGGTCGGTCGGCCAGGCGATCGCGCTGGTCAAGCAGATGGACGCGGTGCTCGATCCGAAGCACGCGCCCAAGGGGTTCTGGCCGGAATTCGCATTCTTCGACTGCCAGTCGTGTCATCACGAATATGGCCAGTATGCGCGGCCGACAACGACCGGGCTCGGGCCCGGCACGGTCAAGTTCAACGACGCCAACGCGGTGATGTTCAAAGTCGCCGCGTCGCGTGTGGCGCCGGGCACGGCGAGCACGATTAGCCAGAACATGCTGGCGCTGCACAAGGCGACGCAGGACGATTGGGAAGCAGTGCAGCGCGAGGCGAAGGCGGTGCGCGACGCCGCGCAAAGCCTGGTCAGCGCCTTTTCGCATCACGACTTTACCGGCGATGACATGCGCGCGCTGGCCGATGCGCTGTTCGCGCTGGCCGACGGCGACGCCCAGTTCTCGCATGACGAGCAGATCACCATGGCGCTCGAAGCCATCACCACCGGGCTCAAGGCGTCGGGCGCGATCGGCGACCAGAAGGCGCAGGCTGTCGACAATGCGCTGAAGGCGGTCTACGCCGCCTTCCCCAACGACAAGAGCGTCAATCAGGACGCGTTCACCAAGGCTCTCAAGGGCTTGCAGCAGGCGATGCGGCGATGATGCGGTTCCTCCCCGCGGCCATCGTCGCCGCGCTCCTTGCGTTCACCGCGCCGGCGGTCGCCGCCGACGACACGGTGCATCTCGGCGTGCAGAGCTGCGCCGGCAACAACTGCCATGGTGCGGTGAAGCCGATCGGCAATTCGCAGGTGCCGCAAAACGAATATTTCACCTGGTCGCAAAAGGACAAGCACGCCCAGGCCTATACGGTGCTGAGCAATGACCGCTCGAAGCGCATTGCCAAGAACCTCGGGATCGAGGATGCGACCAAGGCCTCGCTCTGCCTCGACTGCCATGCCGACAATGTCCCGCCGGCGCAGCGGGGGCCGCAATTCCAGCTTTCCGACGGGGTCGGCTGCGAATCGTGCCATGGCGGCGCCTCGCCGTGGCTCGGGCCGCATCTCACCGGCGAAAGCCATGCGGCCAATCTCAAGGCCGGGCTCTACGCGACCGATCAGCCGCTGGCGCGTGCCGAGCGCTGCCTGTCATGCCATCTCGGCGACGACAAGAAGTTCGTCGCGCATAAGATCATGGGCGCCGGCCACCCGCCGATGCCGTTCGAGCTCGACACCTACACAGCGATCGAGCCGGCGCATTTTGTCGTCAACCAGAGCTATATCGAACGCAAGGGCCGGCCGAACGACATGCAGATCTGGGCGACCGGCCTCGCCGACGACGTCAAGAAGCGGATGGACCTGATCCTCGACCCCGCGCACGCCCCCAAGGGCGTCGATTACGAGCTGTCGGTGTTCGATTGCCAGTCCTGCCATCACTCGATGAAGGAACTGCAATGGCGTGCCCGGACGACGACCGGGCTGCCGCCGGGACGGATCAAACTCTACGACGCGACCTCGGTGATGCTGCTTATCGTCGCGACGCGAATCGCCCCGCCGGAGGTCGGCAAGTCGCTGTTCGACCACATGCTGGCGCTGCACAAGGCGTCCGGCGAAAACTGGGACGCCGTGAAACGCGAGGCCACGGCGATTCGCGAGCTGGCCGACAAACTGACCCCTGTCATCACGGCGCATGACTTCACCAAGGAAGACGCTACGGGGCTCGGCCACACGGTTGTCGCCAGTGCCGTGGACGGCAACGACCTCGATTACAGCGGCGCGCAACAGCAGGTGATGGCGCTCGGCTCGATCGTCGCCGCGATGGAGCAATTGGGCTACGCCGACGACAAGCTGATCGCCGCGCTCAACCAGGCGCTGGGCGGCCTCTACGAGGCGGTCGCCGACGACCAGAAATACGACCCCGACGCCTACTTGCGGGCATTAAAGGCGTTCAACGACAAGCTGCCGGTGTAAGGCTGGATTGCCGGCGTTGCGTCACTGCCAGTTGGTGATGTCCTGGTTTTCGCCGGTGCCGCCGGGCGCGTCGTCGGCGCCGAGGCTGTAGAGATCGTAGTCGCCGTGCTCGCCGGGGATGCGGTAGTGATAGGGATGGCCCCAGGGATCGGAGGGCACGGTCTTCTGCTTCAGGTAGGGGCCCTGCCAGCGCTCGAGGCCGCCGGGTTTCTCGACCAAGGCGCCGAGGCCCTCGGACTGGGTCGGGTAGCGGCCGAGATCGAGCCGGTAGAGATCGAGCGCCAATTCGAGGTCGTGGATCTGCACCTTGGCGACATCGGTCTTGGCCCGGCCGAAATAGCGGATGACCGGCGGCGCCACCAGCCCGATCAGCAGCCCGAGAATCGCCAGCACGACCAGCAATTCGATCAGGCTGAACCCGGCTTCGGCGGGGTTTGGACGGCGTGAGGTGGCAGGGACAAGCATGGCGCGGGGAGCTTGCCCGAGCCGAGCCGGCCCGGCAACTTCCGGCGTTGCGGTGACCCGACAGTCCCCGTATCGTGACCTGAGTGAGCTTCGGCCTGCCGGAGCATTCCAGATGCAATTGCTCGATTTTCTGATGGCGCGCGGCCGCCTCGATGCGGTGCACCGCGACCGTGTGCTCGCGCTGCGCCGCGAACGCGGCGAAAGCGAAAGCGTCATCATCACCCGACTCGGCATGGTCGACGAGCGCGAGATGGCGGAATGCCTTGCCGCGTTCCTCGCGATCCCGCTCGCCGGCGCCGAGGACTATCCCGCGTCGCGCTGCGGCCCGGCGAGCCTTGCCGCCGAGTTCATCAGCCGCGCCCAGGCGTTGCCGCTCAAGGACACGCAGGACGGGCTCGTCCTGGCGATGGCCGACCCGACTGACGAATACACGCTGAAAGCGGTGCGGCTGGCGACCGGCGGCTTGGTGCTGCCCTGGGCGGCGGTGCCAAGCGAATTGAACGCCGCGATCGCGCGGCTCTACGGCAACGGCCATGCCGCGAATGGCCTCGGCCCCGCGGCCGGACCGGCGCGCGAGGATGTCCGCCGTCTCGCCGACCTCGCCAGCGAGGAGCCGGCGATTCGCTACGTCAACGGGCTGATCGCCGAGGCGGCAAGCCAACGCGCTTCCGACATCCATATCGAAGCGAGCGCCGACCGTGTCGTACAGCGGCTGCGCGTCGACGGGCTGTTGCGCGACATCGCGCCGCCGCCGGCCGGGCTGCACGACAATATCGTCAGCCGGCTCAAGGTGATGGCCGGGCTCAACATCGCCGAAAAGCGGCTGCCGCAGGACGGGCGGTTCCGCGTCGTCGTCGAGGGGCGCGAGATCGACCTGCGCATCTCGATCGTCCCGACCTTGCATGGCGAAAGCGTTGTACTGCGCCTGCTCGACCGTGCGCGCGCGCCGCTCGACCTTGCCGAACTCGGCTACAGCCCAGCGCTGCGCCAGCAGCTCGAAGCGCTGTTGGCGCTGCCCAGCGGCATGCTGCTCGTGACCGGCCCCACCGGGAGCGGCAAGAGCACGACGCTCTACGGCGCCCTGCAACTGCTCAACACCCGCGACCGCAAGATCCTGACGGTCGAGGACCCGGTCGAATACCAGCTCCCCGGCATCAATCAGATCCCGGTCAACCCGGCGATCGGGCTGAGCTTCGCCAATCTGCTGCGCTCGCTGCTGCGCCAGGACCCCGACACGATGCTGGTCGGCGAGATTCGCGACCTCGAAACCGCGCGGATCGCGGCGCAGGCGAGCCTCACCGGGCATCTGCTGCTGTCGACCGTGCATACGAACGACGCGGTCGGCACGATCACCCGGCTGATTGACATGGGGCTGGAGGATTACCTTGTCGCCGCGGTGCTGAAAGGCGTTGTCGCCCAGCGCCTGGTGCGCTGCCTGTGCCCGGCATGCCGCGAGCGGCGCGACGGGGTGTGGCATCCAGTCGGGTGCGAGGCGTGTGCCGGCGTCGGCTATCGTGGGCGCACGACGATCGCCGAGCTTCTGGTCTTCGACGAAAGTTTGGCGCGGCTTGTCGTCGCGCGTGCCGGCGACGAGGAGCTGCTGGCGGCGGCGCTTGCCGGCGGCATGGTCCGGCTGCGCGACGACGGTCTCGCCAAGGCTGAGGCGGGCATCACCTCGCGCGACGAGGTGATGCGCGTGACCGGAGCCGCCTAGCGTGCCGCTGTTTCATTACCGCGCGCTGCGGGCGAGCGGCGGAGAGATCGCCGGCGAACTCTCCGCTGTCGACGAAGAGGACGCGGCGCGGCGACTTCAGGCGACCGGCAACTACCCGATCGAGATCACCCTGCCCGAGGCGGGGACGCGGATCTTGCGCCGCTTCGCGCCGCTGCGCGATGCCGTCCCGGCGCGCGACCGCATCCTGTTCACCCGCCAGCTCGCGACGCTGCTCGGCGCGGGCGTGCGGCTTGATCGCGCGCTGTCGCTGATCGCCGCCGCGCCGGAAGCCAAGCGCCGCGCGCAGCTCGCCGCGACGCTGCTCGCTGCCGTCAATCGTGGCGAGAGTTCTCCGCCGCGTGCCGGGCGCATCCGGCGCTGCCGGCGCATTTTGCGATGATGATCGGCGCCGGCGAGGCGCGCGGCGACCTCGCCGGGACGCTTGCGCGCCTCGCCGATGTGCTCGAACGCGGCCGCGAGACCAGCCGTGCGCTGTTCGGCGCGCTGATCTACCCGGTAAGCGTGCTGGTGGTCGCCTGCCTGTCGGTGTCGTTCCTGCTGGCGTTTGTCGTGCCGCAATTCGCGACGCTGCTCGACAGCTTCCGACGCGAGCCGCCGATGGCGATGCAGATCCTGCTGCTGCTGTCCGGGTGGTTTCAGCAGGCGGCGCTGCCGCTCACGGTGCTCGCGCTACTCGCAGCAGCGTATCTCGTGTACCGCCGGCGCGATCCGGCCTTCCGCGCGAGCCTCGACCGCCGGCTGCTCGGGCTACCGGGCCTCGGCCGCATGCTGGCCAAGAGCGAGGCGGAGCGGCTTGCCTATCTGCTCGGCAATCTTGTCGCGGCCGGCGTGCCGGTGCCGGATGCGCTGGCCGCTACCGGCGCCGCGATGACCAACGCCAACTACGCCGCCGGGCTGGCCGCGGCCGAGCGCGCGGTGGCGCGCGGTGATCGGCTCAGCGCCGTGCTGGCCGAGGGGAAGCTGCTGCCCGAAACCGCGCTCGAACTGGTGCGGGTCGGCGAGGAGACCGGCGACCTCGCGACGATGCTGGCAAAGGCCGGCGACATGCTGCGCCGCGAGATCGAGGCCGCGACCACCGAGCTGATCGGCCTGGTGACGCCGATCAGCATCGTCCTGCTCGGTCTACTGATCGGCCTTATCGCCTATGCGCTGCTCGGCACGGTGATGGAAGTCTATGATTTTGCGACGTAACGCCGGCTTTACCCTCATCGAATTGCTGGTCGTGCTGGCGATCATCGGCATGGCCTTGGCGCTGGCGATGCCGTTGCTGGCGGGGCGCGCCCCCGGCGCCTCGCTCAGCGCGGCGGCGGGCGAAGTCCGCGCCGCCTTGCGGGGTGCGCGCAGCACGGCCATCGCCGAAGACCGGCCGGTCGTCTTCAGCGGCGATCCGGCGGGCGGCTTCTGGCTCGATCGTCGGCATTTTACCTTGCCGGCGATGAGCGGAGCAGCGGCGCCGCGCGTAACCGTTGATGGCGCGGCGCGGATCTCCTTCTACCCGTCCGGCGGCTCGTCGGGAGGCCGCGTCCGGCTCGCGGTGGGAGACGCGCGGCGTGTCATCATCGTCGACACGCTGACCGGGCGCGCCGATGAGCGCTAGGGGCCGCAGCGCGGGGTTCACTCTCATCGAGGTGCTGGTGGCGCTCGCCATTGTCGGGCTGTCGCTGGGGGCGATCGCCACCACCTTTGGCAATTCGCTGACCGCGCACGAGACCACCGCGGACGCCGAAGCGGCGCTCGCCCTCGCCGAGGAGCAGCTGGCGCTGGCGGCCGCTTCACCCCGGCCGGGCAATGCCGGCGGCAGCTTTGCCGGTCGATTTGCCTGGCGGACGACCGTCGCGCCTTACGACGACGGCGACAAGGCGGCCGACCTGACGCATTCGCTGCCGGTGCTGTACCGCGTCGCGATCAGCGTCGCGTGGCGTGACGGCAGGCGCAGTCGCGAGCTGGCGCTGTCGACGCTGCGACTCGGACCCGCCGTGCCATGACCCAGCGAGAGGCCGGATTCACCCTGATCGAGGTCCTCGTCGCGCTGGCGCTGAGCGCATTCGTCGGCGTCATTCTGTTGCATGGCGTTCGCCTTGCGGCGTTCGGCCTCGACCGCCACACCAAGGCGGCCGAACGGCTCGATACACGGCAGGCGCTCGACGAGCTGCTGCGCCGCACGCTGGGCGCCGCCGTGCTGGTCCCGCGCATCGCCGGCGGGGAGTTCGCCGGCCAAGCCGCGGCGGTGGAGTTTGTCGCGGCGGCGGAAGACGGCGGCGCCGGGCTTTATCGCATCACGCTCGGTCTCGACGCCGCCCGCTCGCTGATCCTGCGCCGCCGGCTGGCGACCCCCACCGGCGATCCGCGCGAGGCGGCGAGCGTCCTGGCCGCCAAGCTCCGCACTTTCCGGCTCGCCTATTTCGGCGCCGACGCCGCCAACGCGACCCCCGGATGGCATGACAGCTGGCAGCAGCTCACCACTCTGCCGCTGATGGTGCGGGCGATCGTCGACAGCGACGGCGACCCGCCACACCCGCGGCTCGTCGTGCGGCTGTGGAATGCCGGATGATGGCGGAACACGATTCTGAAAAAGGTTCGATCGCGATCCTCGCGCTGTGGGGCGTCGCGCTGATCTTCATGCTGATCGCGCCGGTCGCGTTCGCGACGCGCGGCGAGCTGCAAATCGCGCGCAATGTCCTGGCCGAGAGCCGCGCGCGTCTCGCGGCGGAAGCCGGCGCGCAGCTCGGCCTGCAGCGTCTGCTGCGCCGGCACGATACCGGCGCTGCGTTTGACGGTGCGTCCGAGCCGTGGCAGCAGGGGTCGACCCGGGTGACGATCGCGATCGCCGACGAGTCCGGCAAGATCGATCTCAACCTGGCGCCGCTCGAACTCCTGGCGGGCCTGTTCGTCGCGGTCGGCGTGCCGCGCGAGCCGGCGGCGCTGATTGCCTGCAACATTCTGGAACGGCGCGGCGATATCGGGGCGGGCTGTCCGGAACCCGGGGCGTCTAGATTAGGCCGCCGCTTTGCGGTGATCGAGGAATTGGCGCAGGTGCCCGGCATCGATGACCGGCTGTACGATCGGGTCGCGGATTTCGTCACCGTCGGGTCGGGGGCATCGGCCTTCGACCCGATGGTCGCGTCGCGCACGGTATTGATGGCGATCCCCGGCGCAACCGCCGGGCTTGTCGATTCCTTCCTCGAAAGCCGCGCGATGTGGCGCGACATCGCGTCGGCAAGCGCCGAGCTGATCCCGGCGGCGGTCATGCCGTTTGTGATGATGAGCCCGCGCCGTGACTATACGATCTCCGCGACCGCGGTGACCGCCGACGGCGCCCGTTATCGTGCCGAGCTGCAGGTGCGGCTGACCGGACGCGCCGCACAGCCCTATCAGGTGATCGCCTGGCGCACCCCATCCGCCGATCGCGGTATGCCGCCGCCGGTAAAACCCAGGCGGGCGCCCTAGAGAGAATTGCGATAAATCGGACGTGGTGCCGGCCCCCACCCCAACCCTCCCCCGTGGACACGGGGGAGGGAGAGCCGCGCAGCGGCGGGGAGGGGGCCGGCACCATCGCTTCGACCTTGGAGGACTTCCTCCAGGCGTGCGAAGTCGGGCGTCAGTGCCGGGTCAGCGGCTTGTACTTGATGCGGTGCGGCTGATCGGCGGCGGTGCCGAGCCGACGTTTGCGGTCCGCTTCGTAATCCGCGTAATTGCCCTCGAACCACACGGTCTGGCTGTCGCCCTCAAAGGCGAGGATATGCGTCGCGACCCGGTCCAGGAACCAGCGGTCGTGGGTGACGATGACCGCGCAGCCGGGATAGTCGATCAGTCCCTCTTCGAGCGCGCGCAGCGTGTCGACATCAAGATCGTTGGTCGGCTCGTCGAGCAGCAGCAGGTTGGCGCCTTCCTTGAGCATCTTCGCGAGGTGCACGCGGTTGCGCTCGCCGCCCGACAGCTGGCCGACCTTTTTCTGCTGGTCGGCGCCGCGGAAATTGAACAGCGCGCAATAGGCGCGGCTGGCCATCTTGCGGCGGCCGAGATCGATCTCCTCCAGCCCGCCGGAGACCTCCTGCCACACCGTATTGTCGGCTTTCAATGTGTCGCGCGACTGGTCGACATAGCCGAGCCGCACCGTCTCGCCGACCCGGAATGCCCCGGTATCGGGTTGCTCGGCGCCGGTCATCATGCGGAACAACGTGGTCTTGCCGGCGCCGTTTGGCCCGATGACGCCGACAATCCCGCCCGGCGGTAGTCGAAAATCGAGCGACTCGACCAGGAGGCGGTCGCCGAATGCCTTCGACACGCCGGTCGCCTCGACCACGAGGTCGCCGAGCCGCGGCCCTGGCGGCAGGACGATCTGTGCGTTGTCCGGCGCCTTCTCGCGGCTCTGCGCGACCAGCGCCTCATAGGCCTGGAGCCTGGCTTTGCTTTTCGCCTGCCGGGCGCGCGGGCTTTGCCGCACCCATTCAAGCTCGCGCTCCAGGGTGCGCTGGCGCGCCTCTTCCTGGCGGCCTTCCTGCGCCAGCCGCGCCTGCTTTTGTTCGAGCCAACCCGAATAATTGCCCTCGTACGGGATGCCGTGGCCGCGATCGAGTTCGAGAATCCACCCGGCCACCTCATCGAGGAAATAGCGGTCATGCGTCACGGTGACGACGGTGCCGGGATAGTCCTTGAGGAAACGCTGCAGCCAGGCCACCGACTCGGCGTCGAGATGGTTGGTCGGCTCGTCAAGCAGCAAGAGGTCGGGTTTTTGCAGCAAGAGCCGGCACAGCGCGACGCGGCGCCGCTCGCCGCCCGACAGGTTGGCGACCGCCGTATCGCCGGGCGGGCAGCGCAGCGCGTCCATCGCGATTTCGATGGTGCGGTCGAGTTCCCAGGCGTCGAGCCGCTCGATCTGTTCCTGCAGTTCGCCCTGCTCGGCGATAAGGTCGTTCATTTCCTCGTCGCTGAGCTCCTCGGCGAAACGAGCGCTGACCGCCTCGAAGCGATCGACCAGCGCCTTGGTCTCGGCCAAGCCCTCGCTGACATTGCCGAACACGTCCTTGTCCGCGTCGAGCACCGGCTCCTGCGGGAGGTAGCCGACCGAAGCGCCCTCGGCCGCCCAGGCCTCGCCGGAAAACTCCCTGTCCTGCCCCGCCATGATGCGCAGCAACGTCGACTTGCCGGCGCCGTTAAGCCCCAGCACGCCGATCTTCGCCCCCGGCAAAAACGACAGCCAGATATCGCGCAACACCTCGCGCCCGCCCGGATACGACTTCCCGAGGCCTTTCATGACATAGACGTACTGATACGCGGGCATCGGCGGCGGCCTCGATGGTGGGGGAGAAACCGGAGGTAGGTGGCGGCTCGGCGGGCGTCAAGCACTTCGATGCTAGCGGCCGATCACCGCGAACGGAAACTGGCCGAGCAGCTCGCGGTCGGCGGTGAGGGCGATCGAGTAGAGACCCTTGCGCAGCTCGACATTGAACTTGCACCAGGCGGTGCCGCTGGTCCGCTCTGCGGGGCAGGTGGCGAGCACGGCTTTGCCCTGCATCAGCTGGAAGCGCAGCACCCCGCCGGCACGGCCGCGCGTCTCGACGCGGATTGCGACCGCGTTCATCGGCAACGTGAAAACCGCCGCCGGCGAGATCGGGTCGCCATTCGGCGTGATGCCGCGCGCGATGATGGAAGGCGTCAGCTCCGGCACGCTGGGCAGCGTGGGCGGCGGTAACGCGGGCGCGGCCGGCGTCGAAGCGGATGGCGCAGGCACCGCGGGAGCGGACGCAACCGTCGGCGGCGCGGCTGTGGGTAGGGCGGGTGGCGGGGGATTAAACGCGATTCGCCAATATTCAAACGCGCAGCCGACCGCGGCGGGCAGCATCGGGTGGCGGTCGCGGGCATAGGCCGCGCCGCTCGGCTCGCTGGAGCTGGAGCCGTAGAGCTGACCGACGATCAGAAACCCGGCGCTGTCATGCGAGGCATTGTCTCTGATCCGTTGCTCCAGCGCGCTACATTCGCCATCGGCCTCTTCGTTCAGCGGCGGATAGGCGAAAAAAAGCAGCGCCACGGCCACCAGCACCGGGGGGACGACAAAGGCGAGGGCTCTGCGCAGGGACGATAGCGCCATGCATCCACCTTACACGCCGCACGGCAAGGAAACGTCAATGACACAACCATGCTGCATCGCAGCAACTTGCTCTTGACGCGATGTGAGTAAGCACTTACTTCATTCGCGTCATGGCAAGTACGCGATTGGATAGCGACGACCGTCGGCAGGCGATCGTCAACGCGGCGGTGCCGCTGTTTGCGCGCAAGGGCTTCGCCGGCACGACGACGCGCGAGCTCGCCGCCGCGGCCGGTGTTTCCGAGGCGCTGCTATTCCGGCATTTCCCGTCAAAACAATCGCTGTACCGCGAAATCCTGGCGCTTGGCTGCGAGGGCGACCCGGCCCTGGAGCGGTTGGCGACGTTGCCGGCCTCGACCGAGACCGTGGTTCGCATCGTGCGCTTCATGGTGCGCCGCTTCGTGATGGGCAGCGACTGCGAGCGCCGCGACATCGATCTCAAGATGCGGTTGATGCTGCACAGCCTCATTGAAGACGGCGACTACGCGCGCGAGCTGTTTGCGACCATCGCCCCGCGGGTCGTACCGCTGTTCAGCGCCTCGCTCGACGCGGCGCAGGCGGCCGGCGATCTCGTGCCGAACGCGGCGAGCGGCGCCAACCGCTTCTGGTTCGCGCAGCATGTCGCGGCGATGATGGCCTTCGCATTTTTGCCACAACAGGGGGTCATCCCCTATGAGGGCGGGATCGACCGTCTGGTCGACGAAGCCGGCGACTTTATCCTGCGGGGGATCGGGATGACGGAAGCGGCGATCGCCGCTTCGCGCGACGTGCCTCCGCTGCAATTGACCGCAGAGCCGCTGCCAACGGCCGCGGATTAGCGCGGGCTGTTTTAGAGCGAGTAGTTGTGATGGATGGTGAGCTTTCCCCGGCCGTGCGGCCGGAATTCGCCCCCACCGCGAGAGTGTCGCGCCCGCCGCCGAGCCGGGTTCGGCGCACGGTGTGGTTTGTCGGCGTGCTGGTCCTGGTCGCGCTGCTGCTGGGCGGGCTTTACGGCTTCAACGCCTATCGCGACAAGATGATCGCCAATTACTTCGCGAGCAACAAACCGCCGCCGGTGCAGATCAGCGCAATGGTGGCAACCAGCGCGGTGGTGCCGCAGTACGCGAGCGGCGTCGGATCGCTGGCGGCGGTGCATCAGGTGACGGTGACGCCCGAGATCGGCGGCAGGGTGACCGAGATCGCTTTCGAAGCCGGCGCCATCGTCAAGGCCGGTGACAAGATCGTCCAGATTAACGACGCGCCTGATCGCGGCGATCTTGCGAGCTACCAGGCGCAGGAACGCTGGGCCCAGGTATCGCTGCAGCGCGCCGAGACCCTTGCAACGCACCAATACGGTCCGCAGAGCAATGTCGATTCGGCCAACAACCAACTTGGCCAGGCGCAGGCGATGATCCAGAAGACCCAGGCGATCATCGCGCAGAAGGACATCCGCGCGCCGTTCAGCGGCAAGCTCGGCATGCGCCAGATCGATCTTGGCCAGTATCTCAATCCCGGCGCGCCGGTCGTGACGCTGACCGATCTGTCGACGCTCTACGTGAACTTCACGCTGCCGTCGCAGATTACCGCGCAGATCAAAGTCGGGCAGAAGGTCGAGGTCAGCGCCGACGCCTTTCCGGGCCGCAAATTCACCGCCGCCATTACCACGATCGAGCCACAAATCTCCGCCAGCACGCGCACGATCAATGTGCAGGCGACGATGCCCAACCCCGACAATGCGCTGCTGCCCGGTATGTTCGTCAACGCCGCGGTGGTGCTGCCGGATGAGCCGCCGGTCGTGGTGCTGCCGGAAACCGCGGTCGATTACACGCTCTATGGCGACAGCGTCTACGTGTTGCGTCCCGACGGCGCCGCCGGTGCGGACGGCAAGCCGGCGCTGATCGCCCATCGCACGCCGGTCACCACCGGGCTGCGCTGGGACGACAAGGTCGCGGTGTTGTCGGGGGTGAAGCCGGGCGATCAGGTTGTCGCCGCCGGCCAGATCAAGGTGCAGGACGGCGCCGCGGTCGCCGTCACCGGCAACCCGCCACCGCAACGGGCGGAGCAGCTGACGCGGCAGTAACGTCATGAGATTCACCGATCTGTTCATTCGCCGGCCGGTGCTGTCGCTGGTCGTCAGCCTGTTGATCCTGCTGATCGGCGCGCGGGCGATGTACGGCCTGCAGATCCGGCAATATCCGAAGCTGTCGAACACGACGATCACGGTCACGACGACCTATCCCGGCGCCTCGCCCGATCTGATCGAAGGCTTCATCACCACGCCGATCGAGCAAGCCGTCGCCACCGCCGAGGGCATCGACTACCTGACCTCGAATTCGGTGCTCAGCACCAGCACAGTCACCGCTTACATCAAGCTCAATTACGACCCGAGCGCCGCGCTCGCCGACGTCATCGCCAAGGTGCAGCAGGTCAAATACCTGATGCCGCAGGGGTCGCAGGATCCGGTCGTCATCAAGGCGACCGGGCAGACGACCGCGGTCATGTATATCGGCTTCGCCAGTCCGACGCTGCAAAGCGCGGCGATCTCGGATTACCTGACCCGCGTCGTGCAGCCGCTGCTCGATACGGTCGACGGTGTCGCCTCGGCCGACATCCTCGGCGGCCAGACCTTCGCGATGCGGCTGTGGCTCGATCCGGTGCGGATGGCGGCGCGCAGCATCACGGCGGCCGACGTGGCCGCCGCAATCCAGGCGAACAACTACCAATCCGCCTCGGGCCAGGCGAAGGGCTACTTCACGATCACCAATGTCGACGCCCATACCGGGCTCACGAATGCCGACGACTTCAAGCGCATGGTCATCAAGTCGCAGGGCGGCGCGCTGGTGCGCATGGAGGACATCGGGACCGTCGAACTGGCGGCGCAAAGCTGGAACTCCAGCGTCGCGATGAACGGGCAGCACGCGGTGTTTATCGGCGTCCAGGCGACGCCGGACGGCAACCCGCTGACGCTGGTCCGCGGTGTGCGGGCGCTGATGCCGCAGCTCGAGCGAACGCTGCCGCCCTCGGTCAAGATGGAGATCGCCTACGATTCGACAAAGTTCATCCAGGCCTCGATCGACGAGGTCAAGATGAGCCTCGGCCAGGCGGTGGTCATCGTCGTCGTGGTGATCTTCCTGTTCCTCGGCAGCTTCCGCTCGGTGGTGATCCCGATCGTGACGATCCCGTTGTCGCTGATCGGCGCCGGGATGGTCATGGCGGCGATGGGGTTCAGCTTGAACCTGTTGACGCTGCTGGCGATGGTGTTGGCGATCGGCCTAGTGGTCGATGACGCGATCGTCGTTGTCGAAAATGTCTACCGCCATATCGAAGAGGGTCGAAGCCCGCCGCAGGCTGCGCTGATCGGCGCGCGCGAGATCGCCGGCCCGGTCATCGCGATGACGCTGACCCTGGCCGCGGTCTATGCGCCGATCGGCTTTCTCGGCGGCGTCACCGGCACGCTGTTCCGCGAGTTCGCCTTTACCCTCGCCGGCGCGGTGATCATCTCGGGTGTCATCGCCGTGACCCTGTCGCCGATGATGTGCTCGATTCTCCTGAGACACGGCACCACCGACAAGGGCTTTGCCGCGCTGCTCGATCGCGCCTTCAACGGCCTGGCGAACTGGTACGGCCGCCGGCTCGAACGCTCGCTCGATTACCGCGCGGTGACCGCGCTCTTCGCGGTCGCGATCTTTGTCGCGCTCGGCTTTATGTACGTGAACACAAAAAAGGAGCTGGCGCCCGAAGAGGACCAGGGCGTGCTGTTCGCGCTGACCAAGGCGCCGCAATACTCCAACCTCGACTATCAGGATGCCTATGGCGAAAGGCTCGACAAGGCGCTGACCGCTTTCCCCGAGGCCGAGCTGCGCTTTGTGCTGAACGGCCGGCTTGGCCCCAACCAGGGCATCGCCGGCATGATCCTCAAGCCGTGGGACGAGCGCACGCGCACTGCGCAGCAGATCAAACCACTGCTCCAGGCCAAGCTCAGCGCGGTCGAGGGGATGAACGCCTTCGCGTTTTCGCTGCCGCCGCTGCCGGCGTCGATCGGCGGCCTGCCGGTGCAGATGGTGATCGATTCGACCGGCGATTACACCACGATCTTCAACGCGATGAACAAGATCAAAAACGCTGCGCGCAAGAGCGGCCTGTTTATCGTCGTCGACAGCGATCTCGACTTCAACCAGCCGACGATCCGCGTCGATATCGACCGCTCGAAAGCTAACGAGCTCGGCGTGACGATGGCGTCGATCGGCGACACGCTGGCGCTGCTCGTCGGCGAGAACTACGTCAACCGCTTCAACCTGGAGGGCCGGTCCTACGAGGTGATCCCGCAGGTGCCGCGGGCGGATCGTCTCAATCGGGATACGTTGACGCGGTTCTATGTGCGCTCCGCGGCGGGCGACCCGGTGCCGCTGTCGAACCTCGTCAAGGTGAGCACCAACACCCAGCCCAACGCGCTGACCCGCTACAACCAGCTCAATTCGGCAACCTTCCAGGCCGTGCCGATGCCCGGCGTGACGATGGGCCAGGCGGTCGATTTCCTCGAACAGCAGGCCAAGGGGCTGCCGCAGGGCTTCGGCCACGCGTATCTGTCGGATTCGCGGCAATACGTGCAGGAAGGCAACGCGCTGGTCGTCACCTTCGTGTTCGCGCTGATCATCATCTTTCTGGTGCTGGCGGCGCAGTTCGAGAGCCTGCGCGACCCGTTCGTCATCCTCATCAGCGTGCCGCTGTCGATCTGCGGCGCGATGTTCCCGCTGTTCCTCGGCCTGGCGACGATAAACATCTACACCCAGGTCGGGCTGGTGACGCTGATCGGCCTCATCAGCAAGCACGGCATCCTGATGGTAGAGTTCGCGAACCAGCTCCAGACTAACGAAGGCCTGAACCGGCGCCAAGCGATCGAACGCGCCGCGCGCGTTCGCCTGCGGCCGATCCTGATGACGACCGCGGCGATGGTGGTGGGCCTCGTGCCGCTGGTCACCGCGACCGGCGCGGGCGCGGCGAGCCGCTTCTCGATCGGCGTCGTCGTGGTCGCGGGCATGTCGATCGGCACGTTGTTCACGCTCTTCGTGCTGCCCGCGGTCTACACCGTGCTCGCCAAGGACCACGTCGCCGCGGCGCATTCGGTGCGCGCGCGGGAGCTGGCTCAGGTCTCCTGATAGGCCTGCCGCCAGAGGCGTAGCGTCAGCAACAGCGCCACCACCGCCAGGCCGATCACGAAGCCCCACCACATACCGATCGGGCCCAGGCCCAGTGGGAAGGTCAGCGCCCAGCCGCCGGCAAAGCCGATCGCCCAGTAGCCGATCGCGGCGAAGGCCATCGGCACCACGGTGTCCTCGTAGCCGCGCAGCGCGCCGGCGGCGACGACCTGCATGCCGTCAACCACCTGAAACCAGCCGGCGAAGACGAGGAACCGCAAGGCGAGCGCGACCAGCGCCTGGTTGGCCGGGTCGTCGACCGCGACATAGGCGCCGGTGATCGCGTGCGGCAGCGCCCAGATCACCGCCGCCGAGACGGCCATAAAGCCGACGCCGAGCCCGAGCGCGACAAACGCCGCGCGCCGTGCCGCGGGACGCCGGCCGGCGCCGCGCTCGGCGGCGACCCGCACCGTCGCCGCCTGGCCGATCCCCATCGGCACCATGAAGGTGATGCTGGCGAAGTTGATCGCGATCTGATGTGCCGCGAGTGGAGCAGCACCGAACAGCCCGACCACCGCCGCCGCGGTCACGAAGACGCCGATCTCCAGCGCCTGCAACCCGCCGATCGGCCCGCCGAGCCGCAGGATGCGGCGCAGATCGCCACTCAGCGCCGCGGGGTCGATGTGCAGCCGCGGTGCCCGGCCACCGTGCCGCAGCCGCCACACCACGCCGGCCAACCCGGCCAGCATCAGCCACTGCACGCTGGCCGAGGCGATCCCAGCGCCGACAAGGCCGAGCGCCGGCATGCCGAGATTCCCGAAGATCAGCACCCAGTTGAGCGCGGCATTGGCGGGCACGCACAGCAGCAGCACGATCATCACGCCGCGCGTCCGCTTCAGCGCCGCCAGAAAACTACGCAGCACGACAAAGCCGAGAAAGCCGGGCGCGCCCCAGCATACCGCGTGCAGAAAACGGGCGATCTCGCGCGCCAACTCCGGGTCGTAGCCGAGCGTATCGAGCAGGAGCGGCGCCAGCGCCGTTACCCCGATCAGCGGCAACCCGATCAGCGCGGCGAGGATCAGCCCGCTGGCGGCGATGCGTCCGGCGCTATCGCGGTCGCCGGCGCCGATCGCGTAGGCGGAAAGCCGCGCGACCGCGGTCAGCACGCCGAGGCAGATCACCACGCCGGTGAAGTAGACGCCGCCACCCAGCGCCACCGCCGCCAGCGGTAATGAGCCGAGCGTGCCGACCATGACCGTGTCGATGACCGACATCGCCATCTGCGACAGGTTCGCGGTCGCCAGCGGCGTCGCGAGCGCGAGCGTCGCGCGGATTTCGGCAAGAATGACGGAACGCATGACGGCCTCGATGGCGTGCTGTGCCGGCGCTCGATGGCTCGGCGCCTGGCTGCGAAGCGATTTCGGAAATGGTGATGGCGCCACACCCCGAGCCGTGCGTACGGCTCAAGGGATGCGGGCATTTGTGGATGCGGCGCCGGTTTGACGCCTCATCGCAAACGCCATAGGCTTTTTCAAGTCAAATCTCGCGGCGGAGGACATCGCCATGGCGTATCGGATCACGCCGCTGACCCCGCATACCGGCGCCGAGGTCATCGGGCTCGATCTGTCGAAGCCGCTCGACGGGGAGACCAAAGCCGCACTCAACCGCGCCTGGGCCGACCACCATGTGCTGGTGATCCGCGAGCAGAAATACGAACCGGCGGATTTCATGTGCGCCGCCCAGGTGTTCGGCGAGCTGCAGCCGCACGACAAGAAGGACCACCACATCCCCGGCTTCCCGGCGATGTATTACGTGACCAACCAGGAATTCCTCGGCACGCGGCGGATGATCCCGGGTGAGACGTTCCACACCGACCACTCGAACCATCCGGCGCCGCCCAAGGCGACGATCCTCTACCCGGTGTCGCTGCCGAGCAAAGGCGGCGACACGCAATACGCCAACATGCACCTCGCCTATGACGAGCTGCCGGCGGCGATGAAGCAGAAGATCGACGGGCTCAAGGCGGTGCACGTCTATCTGAGCAAATACAGCCCGCGTCCGCTTAAGCCGCTCAATGAGGAGAGCCTCAAGGCGTTGCCGCCGCCGGGCATCCACCCGCTGGTGCGGGTGCATCCGGACAACGGCCGCAAGGGGCTGTTCATGAACCCGGTGCGCATCGAATCGATCGTCGGCATGCCCGACGACGAAGCGCTCGACCTCGTGACCGAGTTGATGACGCACGCGACGCAGCCGAAATACGAGTACCGCCACCAATGGCGCCACGGCGACATGGTGATCTGGGACAACCGCAGCGTCCTGCACAAGGCGAACCCGGATTACGACATGAACGAGAAGCGCTTTCTGTGGCGCCTGATGCTCAAGGGCGAAGCGCCGATCCCGGTCGCCGCGGCAGCGTGAACGAACAAGAACGAATCGGAATTTACTTCTTTCCTCAGTCTGCGGCATTGTCGTCCCGGCGCAAGCCGGGACCCACGTCTCACGGGCTCCTGTGACTGGCTTTCGCCGGTACAAAAAACGTAGAAAGCGCCACTACCCCAATCGGCGCTTGAACAGTTCGGTCACTAGCCCATAGCAGTGCCAGGCGAGGGCCGGGTCGTAGCGCACGCCTTCGTCGCGCATGAAGGCATGGGCCGCATTGAACTCGTGCCACGTGAAATCGGCGCCCTCGGCTTCCAGGGTCTCGCGGATCAAGGTGCGCCCCGCCAGCGGGATATGCGGGTCCTGTCGGCCCCACACGCAGAGCAGCTCGCCCTTGATGTCGCCGCAGCGCGCGAGGCTGTCGTCGCCGTGGCCGAGCGAACCGGTGTGGATGTCGGTGGCGTAGAAGCAGGCGGCTGCCGCGACGTCGGGGTTCATTGCCGCGCGGAAGGCGAGATGGCCGCCGAGGCAGATCCCCATGACGCCGAGCTTGCCGTTGCACGCCGGATGCGCCTTCAGGTGGTCGAGCGCGGTGCGGGCATCGCTGTCATAGGCCGCGACGGTCTTCTCGAACTTCAGCGCGTTGCCCCGATCGGTTCCCGGCGCGTCATAGAGCAGCACCGTGCCCGGCGCCTCGTACTCGTGATACACCTCCGGCGCCGAGACGACATAACCCTGCCCGGCGAGAAACGCCGCCATGCGGCGCACCGGTTCGGTGATCTGGTAGATCTCGGAATAGAGCACGATCCCCGGATAGCGGCCTTCCGCCTGCGGCGCGAACAAATGCGTACGCATCGGCCCGGTCGGGGTCGCGATGTCCTCGTAAGTGTGCTCCTTGATCACCATGATCGCCGCCCTCCGCTGGAAGCGGCGATCATAGCGGCAACTCAGTGCGACATCAGTACCGGTACGGTCATATGGCGCAGCAGGTCGCGGCTGGTCCCGCCGATCAGCGCCTCGCGCAACTGCGAATGGTGATAGGCGCCGGCGACGATCATGTCGGCGCCGAGATCGGCCGCACGCGACAGCAGCAGGTCGGAGACCGAGAGATCACCGCGCACCGTCTCTTCGGCGCGCGCCGGCACGCCATGGCGTTCGAGATGGGCGACGACGCGCTGCAGATCGGCATGGGCCTGCTCGAACTCGCGCTCCTTCGCCACCACGGTCAGTACTGTTGCCGTTTTTGCCGTCTCGATCAGCGGCAGCGCGTCATTGAGCGCTCGCGTCGCCTCACGCGTTCCGTCCCAGGCGATCAGCACATTTTCGCCGATGGTGGTGAACCCGCCGATATAGGGCACGATCAGCAACGGTCGCCCACAGGTGGTGGCGATCTCGTCGGGGCGGAACCCGGTGCCGTTATGCGATTGCGCCGAATATTGCCCGAGGATCGCCAGGTCGGTGGCCTTCGCCAGCGCAACGATCTCGCTGGTGTCGGGCCCGTCGATCAGCCGCCAGTCGCCGCTGATGCCTTGCAGCCGCAGCGCCTCGCGGAATCGCTCCTCGGCCTGCTCGGCGCTGTGCATCGTCGGGTCGGGTTGGCCGAAGACCGACCGGCCGACCGGTTCGAGCACATAGGCGGCGGTGAGGAAGGCCTGGTGCTGATGCGCCAGGCGAAGCGCCAGCTTGAGACGGCTGGCACCGGCCCCGGTCGCGTCCGTGCAAACAAGGATGTCGCTGAGGTCCATTAGGTTAGCCTCCATAGGTGTCCCCTGAAGGCTCAACGCGCGATAGCGATATGCGTTCCGTTGTCGCGCCCGGAACGCATGCCGGCGATCGCTGTTTACGCGACTCCGTCCTTCCTGAACCAGGCGAGCATCATCTCCCAGCGAAAGCCCCTTTACCGGGTTCTGATCGGGGGGAAAGGCGCGTTCTAGGCGCGCTTTTCGGCGGCGCCCTCGATGCGGCGCTTCAGCCGCAGGATTTCCGGCAAAAGCTTGCGGTCGGGTGTGCCCTTGAGAAAGGCGTCGATCCCGCCCTTGAACTCGATCGTGCGGATCGCATTGGTCGACAGGCGGAGCCGTACGGCGCCGATCGTGTCGGAGATCAACGAGACGGTCTGCAGGTTCGGCAGGAAGCGCCGCTTGGTCTTGCGGTTCGAATGGCTGACATTATTGCCGACCTGAACACCCTTGCCGGTCACCGGGCATTTGCGGGACATGCCGCACCTCGCTTCCGTACGCGTACATTCGCCCGCGACGCCGGGTGGCCGGCGCGGGAGCGCGGTTTCTATGCCGTCGACGCGATCCGGTCAAGACCAAGCGCGGTTGATCCGCCGCGAAGCTGTGCCAAGATCGCCCGAGAAACCCCGGAGGATGCCGCGATGACCTCGATGAAAGAGAAATTTGCCAAGGGCGAATTGGTGCTGTGCATGAATCTGCGCCTGGCGCGCACGGTCGATATCGCGATGGTGGCGAAGGCCGGCGGCTACGACGCGCTCTATGTCGACATGCAGCATGCGCCCTACTCGATCGAGACCACCTCGACGATCTGCGCCGCGTCGATTGCGATGGGTATCACCCCGCTGGTGCGGGTGCCGGCGCGCGACAACGGGCAATGGATGGCGCGAGTGCTCGACGGCGGGGCGATGGGCGTCATCGTGCCGGATGTCGGCACCGCCAAACATGCCGAGGAGGTCGTCAAGGCCTGCCGCTTCCCGCCGCTGGGCGGGCGCTCGGTGATGGGGCTGGGGCCGGCGCTCGGCTACCAGGCGGTGCCGCTCGCCGAGTTGAACCCGCGGCTCAACGCCGAGACCGCCGTCATCGTCATGCTGGAGACCGCCGAGGGCATCGAGAACGCCGAGGCGATCGCCGCGGTCGACGGGATCGACTGCCTGCTGATCGGCTCGGGCGACCTCACCACCGATTACGGCATTCCCGGCCAGATCGACCATCCGCGGCTGCGGGCCGCCTATGAGCGGGTCGCTGCGGCGTGCAAAAAGCATGGCCGCATCCTCGGCGTCGGCGGCATCCGCCACAACGTCAAGCTGCAAGGTGAACTGGTGCAATTGGGCGCCCGCTTCGTGATCGCCGGCACCGACACCAACTACGTCCTCGCCGGCGCCAAGGCCGACACCGACGCACTGCGGAAGATCCCGCTCGGATAAGCGCCACGTCACCTGTTGCACCCGTTTTTCGCGGCCTTTTTACCAGCAGGAGCAGGTGGCGCAGGCCGCCGCGTGACGGGGCTTGCGAAATTTGGGAGAGGTCATACGCGTCAAGACGACAGGGAATTGCCTAGACGGAAGGGGCTAGCGAAACCCGCCGTAAGTTGTACGCACGGAGGTGTCGTCCAGGCGCTCGGACATCGAACTGAGCGCTATCCGCATCGGATTATGCAGCGTCTCGCACATTCGGATCAATCGTTCGCCCCGCAGGATCCGATCCCTGCCCACGAGCCATGGCCAGCCAGGCAGCGTCGGATCGGCCTCGCTGGCATGGCAATCGAGCAGGTCCGTGTGACCATAGTCGGCAAGCCCATAGAGAGAGTTCGGGTCGTCGAGCGGCGTCGGCCGCTCCATGATCCATTCGGCCGTCGCTCCCGAAATCTTGTACTGGTGAAAGCGGCCGTTCCCGAGATCAAGGCGTGGTGCCTCGACGCCAAAATTCGTGAGCCGACCGGTTCTGACATTCTTGATGTAAAAGACCGCCACATTCTGCTCCCACACCCTCACCATGCAGCGAACGTGATCACCGGGGGCGACCGGTACGTTTTTGATTACCCCTGGCTGCGTCCCCGGGAGGTTCCTGGCCCACCACTGAAACCAGGCATAGGTTTCGATCGTGGTGATGCCGCCGTTTGACAAGGTGACGGCTTGCCAGGTGCCGACCTGCGGTAACGAGGAATCGAGATATCGGCGCTGGCCGTCGAGCCCGACCCAGGTCGAGCAGGCATAGACACCAGGTCCGTCGTCAAGCGGCACCTCGGGGATCGGCACGACCCACCGGCCAGACACCTGAACGAAGACCGTTCCGTGAGTGGGTTCGATGAATGCGCCGCACCAGTTTTTGCTTGTCTCAAAACGGGTGGACAAAGCAGGCGCAACTTGCGATTCCCTTGTCGCGGGCTGGAATTCGTCGTCTTTGACCTCGATGTCGGCCTGCACAAATTCGGGCCGTATCCCGAAAAAATCGAACCAGACATCATAGAGCGCGGCGTCGGTGGGATCGGGCCGCGGGGGTATCCCAAAAGCTTGCAGCTCCGACGCGGATGCCGTCATCAAATCGAAGTCTTCGGGTGGGATCGGAAAGTTCTTGATCCGATTGAGCAAGGCGGATTCGCCTTTCATGGTCGCCTCCCCCGGCTAATAGTTTGCTGGATCCCACTCTGCGCGCGCCGCCTGGACTGCCAGCTGGTACCAACTCTGGCCCGGGCTGGTTGTTCCACCGGTGGTCGGCAGGGGCAGCTTGAGCAAAGGAAATATATTCCCCGCCAATTCCTTGCCGGCCCTGGTATCGCTTGGGTAATGCAGTCCGGCCAATTCGCGGTTCCGCGAGATGCGGTCCGCCAGAACCGCCATGTCGTCGACCATCGCGTCGTGCTGCGGAAAGTTCTGCAGCACATCCCCCATACACAAGGCTATAAGATGCGATTGGGTTGAATGGCCGCTGGGAAAGGAGGCGTGTCCCGGTACCGTGATCGGCGGAAAGAGCGCCGGGCACAGCATTGTCGGCCGCGGCCGCTTGAACTTCCCTTTGTAGTACATCGAAGTGAACAAGGCGACGGTGCTAGCGATCGTCAGTACGCGCAACGTCGCGCCATAAGCACTGGGCCGGGCCGTCAACAAGTTCATGAAATAGCTGATGAACTCGTTTGCCTCGCTCAGAATTTCGCCGAGCGCGTCGGCACGTTCGTTCTGCGCCGCGATCACCAGCTTATCGAGCTCAGCCTGAACTTGCAGCGGGTCCCAAGGAGTTGGCGCGATTGACGTCCAATCATTGCCGCTCGTATCGCGCGCCAGCACATACTGCGTCAATGCAAGCCAGGCGTACCAGTCCGCTGACCAGTTCCGACCTGGAAATACGGTAGCGTTGATCCGCTGGCCGGAGATTGGATCGTCGTTTGCGTCGCGCTCGGTGACAAAGGGAAGATCGACACGATCGGCAAAAAACCAACCGCTGCTCGTACTGGAGACGTTTCCGGAGAAGCCGGCGTTGCCCTCGTTTCCTTCGTTCCCTTCATTTCCTTCGAAGCTTGGGCTCATGTGCGTGCTCCCTGTTTCTGGTCATTGTGAAGGTTGTGTTTGTAGGGCTCTGCTAATCGGGTAACCCTGCCTCCCTCAACCGATCGATGAACAGTTCTTTCACCGTCTCGGGCAACGGTGTCGCCACGCTGAAGGCCGAAAGCCGGAAGTTAGGGGTGATACGCTGCACCTGCGCAGCCATGCGGCGCGCTTCCTCGATATCACCCAGCGCGACCAAGCTGGCCATCAAAACGCGCTGATTGGCGGCGATACCCCCGTTGTGAACGTCGGATATCCGCGCCCAGCCGATAGCGTCCTCGTAGCGGCCGCTGAGGTAATAGGCTTGAGACAGAAAATGCTCGAACCAAAAGGCATCGGGGCCCACCGGCGACAGGCGCACCGCGCGCTCCCCGTTCTCCACCGCGGCGGCAGAATCTCCCAAATATCCATGCGTAAGGCTGCTGTATCCCCACGCCCAGGCACAGTTTGGTCCGACCAGCTGTGCCTGCTTTAGATACTCGAGGCCGGTCTTGTAGTCTTTACGCAGGTAAGACTGAATGTGACCATAGATGGCGAGGCCAACCGGATCATTGGGGTCTCGATCGATGGCAAGCCGAGCCGCAGACTCGGCCAAGATCCGATCCGCCGCCACGTCCTTCGACCAACCTTGCGCGATGCCGCGCAAATGCAGCGAAGCCAGTCGGGAATAAGCGGGGCCGTAATCCGGGTCCAGGACCGTCGCTTCGCTCAACAACTCGCGTGCTCGCCGGAGACACTCCTCGTCCATCCGATTGAGTTGGTCGAGGGCGCGTAACGTCAGATCATACGCGGTCATGTTGCCCGGGTGCTTTCGCAGCGCGCGGCTCAATTCGCGACCGCGCAAGTGAGGCGCGACGGCGGTTGCCACACTTGCCGCGATGTGGTCCTGCAAGTCGAACAGGTGATCGGGTTTGCCGTCAAAGCGTTCAGACCAGATGACCTGGCCGGAGGGCGCTTCACTCAGCTCGACCGAAATGCGAAGCGCATCCGTTGACCGGCGCACGCTGCCATGGAGGACGTAGCGCACGTCCAGCTCATAGTGGATCCTGCGTACGTCCAATGGCGCTCTGGCAAACGTTTGGGTCGAGCTTCGCGCGATGACCACAAGGTCCCGCAGAGAGCCGAGCGCATTGATGATGTCGTCGACCATTCCCTCGGCAAAGTACGCATCCAACTGGTCTTGTTGCATCGTGCGGAACGGCAACACGGCGAGGGAAGGACGGTATTCAATAAAATCTGCCGTGGGCCGAGCCTGACGCTGTACCTCGGACGGAAATGAGGGCATTCCCGCCCAGGCGCCGCGGGCGGCGCCTCCGACCCGGTAAATTGCCACCGGCGCTTTGATATTTTTGAGCCGCCGCTCGCCGATAAACTCGTAATCGGCAGCGATGGCCCGCCTGACCTGCTCGAATGCCTCTCTTGTCAGGCAGAGCCCACCTGGCTCGGCCATCTGTTCGAGCCGAGCCGCGACGTTGACGGCGGTCCCGCCGACGCGGTCCCGTTCAAGCAGGATCTCACCCGAATTCAGGCCGATGCGGAAAACGATCTGCTGCTCACGGGGCAGGTTTGCCGAACGCTTGGCCGTTTCCGATTGTATGCGCAACCCACATTTCAGGGCTTCGACGGTACTCGGAAATTCGGCCATGAAGCCGTCGCCGGCGACGCTGAACACGCGACCGTGAAATCTTTCCACCTCGCGCAGAACGCGATCCAACTCGGCGCCGACCCGACGATGCGTCGCCTCTTCCGTGCCATCCATAAGAGCGCTGTAGCCGACGATATCGGCACCGAGGATCGCGGCCAAGCGACGCTCGATCTTGCGCCGTGGGCCGGCGCCACTCCGTGCCTTCTGCCGATCCGGTCCGATCATGGCTTCCGCATCACGCGACAGAGAGGGCCGCAACCGCTGCGCGTGAGGAAGGTCTCGGAAAGTTCTCCCTTGGCGAGGCAGCCGATCGACCGTTTCGGTTGCGAACATTAGGCCCCCCGTTTCTGGGTGGTCAATTTGATTGCGAAATCGGGCACGCCGGGTAACGTAGGTCTACCCTCGCGTCATCAATGTGACCTAGGTCACATTCGGCGAAGAGAACGGAGAAATGAGCGAGCAGCGAGCGCCCCCAGCCACGAATGGCAGCCCTCGGCGCATTGGCGCGGCGGGTCAGTCGTCGCCGCTGGCCGTAACCGGCTTGCGCGCCGGCGCGGAGGCGCTCTTCGCGAGTTCGGCGTCGATTTCCTCGATCGAGCGGTTCTTGGTCTCCAGCCCGATAAAGAAGAAGACGATGCCGCCCAGCAGATACCACGACGCCAGGTAGAACATCGCCGGGTCGATCGCCGCGAGCGTCGCCTTTGGGCTGACCACGTCGGACGAGCCGACGATCAGCGCCAGCCCCAGCGGGCCGATGATCTTGCCGAGGCTGCCGAAACCGTAGGCCGATCCCATGCCGGTGGCCCGCAGATGCGACGGCCACACCTCGGCCGAATAGGGCCCGATGATCGCGTAACCGCCGCTCCCGATAAAGCTCTGCGCGTTGACCATCAGCCAGAACACCGAAAAGCCGAGGATGGTGTAGCTGTGGTAATAGCCGCCGAGCGCCACCACGGCGAAAGCGGCGAAGCCCATGATCACGCCCAGCACCCGGCGCCCGGCGATATCCGAGAGATACGAGAAGGTCAGACGCCCGGCGAGGCCGACAAAGCCAATGCTCACCATCATCTTCGATGCGTCCGCCGGCGACACCGCAAGCAGCAGCACGAACAAGGTCGGCGCCCACAGGGTCAGTCCGTAGCCGGCGGTCTGCGCCCCGAGGCTGCTCAGCCAGGTGAGCACCAGGCTGCGCGGGTGCTGGAACAGCTCGCTCCAGCTGACTTTGCGCGGGGTCGGCACCACATCGGGCAGCTTGATTTCCTTCGGATCGATCATCAGGGCCCAGGCGAGCGATTTGCGCGCCTCCTCGACCCGGCCCATGCCCAACAGCCAGCGCGGCGACTCGGGAACCCAGGCGCGCACCAAAAGGGTCAGCAGCGCCGGCAGCAGACCGACGACAAAGATGCCGCGCCAGCCGATATAAGGCGTCAGAAACCCGCCCATAAACGCCCCAAGGCTGGTCCCGAGCGGCAGACAGGCCGTCACCAGCCCGCCGACCTTGCCGCGCTTGGACGACGGCACGAATTCCTGCACCAGCGGCAGGTCGACCGCATAGAGCCCGGCGACCCCGAACCCGACAAAAAAGCGGAACACGGTCAGGAAGATCCAGCCGCCAGTATCCGGAGTCAGCGCCAGCACGCCGGTCGCCAGCGAGAAATTGAGGATCGTGTAGATGAAAACCTTGCGGCGGCCGATCTTGTCGGCCATCCAGCCCCAGAACATCGCCCCGGGAATGGCCCCGACCCCCGAGGACAGCAGGACGATCGCCGATTGTCCGTAGGTCAAATGCCAAGGTCCGACGATAAACGCCAGGACAAAACCGATCAGGTAGTAATCGAAAAAGTCGAGCATATCGCCGACGATGGCGGCGAAAACGATCTTCTTCTGGTTGAGCGTCAGCTTTTGCTGACGTTCGAGCAATTCCAACATGCGGCGTTCTCCCCAATGGGGGACCCTAACGGCCGCCCCCGCCACGCGGCAAACGCGGTTGGCGGGCGGCAGCACTGCAAAAATCCGCCGCGGCGGACGCGAAGCCGTCAAGCGTCGGGCGCCGGCTCAGCGGACGTAATCAGGCGGAGCCGGGTAGGAGGCTACTGAAGGGGCGAGCCGAACCGGGTCGGCGGGCGGCGCCGCTGGGCTCAGCCTCGGTGCCGTGATTCCGATATAGAGCATCAGGTAGAGCACCATCAGCCCGGCCGCGAGCGCCTTCAGGAACGGGTTGAGTCCTGCCGCGGCTTGATCGAGCCGCGCCGCGAACGTTGGTCTACCGCCTGACCGTTGAATGCTCTGGCTCCTTTAGCGCACCGACAGCCGGTGCAATTCGAGCGCGGCGAAGACGCTGACGTCGAGAATCGCGAGGCCGATGACGATGACCAGCAGAAACGGGTTGAGGGCATCGGCCGTCTGCTCGATCCGCTGCAGCATGTTCCGGTGCCGGCCGTCACGGGATTGGCGGTGGATCATGGCCCACACCTCCTCGCGCGGCGGTTCGTCGGTCAAGGAAAGGCCGGCCGGCCGAATTGTGGCCAAGAGGTGATGAAGCCGCGATGCTGGTTGGTGCGTGCCCATTCCATTGTGAACAATACCGAGCCACCCCACTCGCCGCCGACGCCGATGCCCTGGATTATGCGGATCACGGTCAGCAGCACCGCGCCCCAGATACCGATCTTGTCGTAGCCCGGCACGAAGCCGACCGCGAAGGTTGCGAGGCCGGTGATCAGCAACGTCGCGATCAGCGCCGCCTTGCGCCCCATGCGATCGCCGTAATGACCGAAGATGAAGGCGCCGATCGGCCGCCCGACAAAGCCGACAAAATAGATCGCGAATGCCTCCAGCACGCCGATCAGGGGATCGGAATGGGGAAAGAACAGCTTGCCGAAGACCAACGGCGTCACGACGCTGTAAAGCAGGAGATCGTACCATTCGATCGTCGTGCCGACGGTGCTGGCGATCACCGCCTTGCGCAGCTGCGCGCGGTGATCGCTCTCGGACAGCCCGGTCAGCGTGATATCGGCTGCGGTCATCGCGATCCTCCCTGAACGCCGGGTTTGTTCCCAGCGCATTTGGGAGTGAGAATGACCACGCGGCCGCGTGGCGTCCTTAAGGCAGTTGAATGACTTAGATGAACCGCCTGCTCAGCGCGCGAAGTTCGCCTCGCTCGGGTAGGCTACGACCGCCTGCGGCGTCGCGGGAGGACGCCGCATCGCGGCAGCGGATGCTCCGCCTGCCGCCGCCATGCCGATGTAAAGGGTCAGATTGAGCGCGATCAACCCGACGGCAAGGACCATCAGGAACGGGTTGAGGTCGGCCGCGGCGCGGTCAAGCCGCCCGGTCAGCGACTTGATGCCTTCTTTCGATGTATCGGGCGACTTGTCGTGCGGAGATGGCGGCGAGGGCATGACGGGACCGGTGATCGATATCCAGCGAATGACGGACCAACGCCGCGGCCCGGCGATCGATCCGGTGTCTCGCCTTACGCCTCGAGCCGACAGGACGCTTGGCGGCTGCCATCCTGCTGGCTACGCATTGTTGCTTTCCCGGCAATCGCTCTTCGGCGGAAACGAGAGGCGGGCGCCCACTCCCGGCGTTCGGAAATCGGAGAATGGCGAAGGCTTTGGCCGGGATGGTGCCGGCGGCGAGTCCGGAGCAAACTTGCGACAGCAAGAACGAAAGCAACAATGCAGATCGGATTTTTCTTTTGGCCGTTCACCGCCGATCTCGTGCGCGGCATGGCGGCCGCGGCCGAGCGCTACGGCTACGACATGATCGGTATCGCCGACACGCCGGGTAATGCGATGGACCCGTGGGTGGCGGCGACGCTGGTGGCCGAGGCGACGGTGTGCCCGCGCATCGCGCTCTGCGTCAGCAATCTGGAGTCGCGGCATCCGGCCGCCTCGGCCGCGGCGATCGCTTCGCTCGAGCTGCTGGCGCCCGGTCGGACGGTTCTCGGGCTTGGCACCGGGCATAGCGGCACGCGCAATATCGGGCTCGCCCGCTCGCGCGTGGGAGCGCTCGCCGATGGGGCCCGCTTCATCCGCGAACTGCTCGCCGGCCGCCCTGCGTCATGGCAGGGCAGCGAGGCGCACCTGCCCTGGGTGAAGCGGCCGAGCCCGGTGTTCCTTGCCGCCTCGGGACCCAAGGCGCTGGCCGGCGCGGCGGCCGCGGCGGATGGCGTGTTCGTCAATTTCGGCCGGGCGGCGGATAACATGGCGCAGACCGAAGCGGCCGTCGCCGCCGGCGCGGCGGCGGCCGGCCGCGACCCGGGCGAGGTCGAGACTTGGCAGATCGCCGCGCTCGATTGCAATGCCGACGGCGAGGCGACGCGCCGGAAAATCGGCGCGATCCTCGCCTTCATGGCCGCCGGCTACATCCTGCAAGGCGATCTTGCGGCGCGCGGCGTGCCCACCGAACGGCACGCCGCGGTCGGCGAGCTGCGCCGCCGCTATTCGACCCGCCCCGGCGCCGCCGACGCCGCGCTGGTCGACGAGCTGGGGCTGTTCGACTACCTGTCGCGGCGCTTCGCGATCTACGGCACGCCCGAGCAATGCCGCGAGCAGATGCTGGCGGCGCGGAGGGCGGGGCTGGACCGCGTGATGTTTTCGGTGAGCCTCGCCGCCGACCCGGTCGCCACCGTCGAGCTATTCGGCCGCGAAGTGCTCCCGGCGGTGCGCGGGTAGCGGCTATTCCGCCGCTGCCCCCGCCTTGGCCAGGACCGGCTTGCCGGACGCGCCGCTCGTCAGGTGGTCGTCGATCTCCTCGATCGAGCGGCCCTTGGTCTCGATGCCGAACAGAAACGCGATCCCCGACAGGAACGACCAGAAGGCCAGGAAAAGCATTGCCGGCACGATAAAGTCGAGCGAGGCCTTGGGGCTCACGAAGTTCGCCGAGCCGCAGATCAGCGCCAGGCCGAGCGGGCCGATCACCTTGCCGAGATTGCCGAGGCCGTAGCCAAAGCCCATGCCGCTGGCGCGCAGCCCGGCGGGCCAGATCTCGGCCGAATAGGGGCCGATGATTGCATAGGCGCCGTCGCCGAAGAAACGCTGGATCATCACGAACAGCCAGAACATCGAGACGCCGCCGATCATCCCGGCATAGTAGAAGCCGGCGAGGCACATGAAGATGCCGCCGCCCATGCCGACGATGAACCCCGCCGGCCGCCGGCCGATCGCGTCGCTGGCGTAGGAGCAAACGAGCCGCCCGGCGAACCCCGCAACGCCGACCCAGATCATCATCGACGCCGCCTGCGCCGGAGTGACCTTGAGGATCAGTACCAGCAGTGTCGTCGCCCACATCAAGAGGCCGATGCCGCTGGTCTGGCTGAGGCTGGTGAGCACCGAGACGATCATGCTGCGCGGGTATTTGAACAGCTCGACCCACGGCGTGTGCTTGGGTTCCTCGATGACGGTGGGCAGCTCGACATCCTTCGGGTCGATCATCAGCGCCCAGGCGACCGACTGGCGCGCCTCCTGAACCCTGCCCTTGCGGATCAGCCAGCGCGGCGATTCCGGGACCCAGGCGCGGATCAGCAAGGTGATCAGCGCCGGCAAGAGGCCGATCGCGAAGAGACCGCGCCAGCCGAACACCGGGGCCAGAAATGCGCCGAGGATCGCGCCGAAGATATTGCCGAGGGGCAGGCAGGAAGTGACCAGCCCGCCGACCCAGCCGCGCTTGTGGGTCGGCACGAATTCCTGCACCAGCGGCAGGTCGACCGCGAACAGTCCCGACACGCCAAAGCCGACCAGAAAGCGGCACACCGTCAGATAGACCCAGCTGCCATCCGGCGTCAGCGCCATCAGCCCGGTCGGGATCGAGAAATTGAGCGCGGTCAGGATGAACACCTTGCGGCGCCCGACCTTGTCGGCCATCCAGCCCCAGAAGAACGCGCCTGGCACCGCGCCGAGCCCGGCCGACATCAGCACCATCGCCGACTGGCCGAAAGTGAGGTTCCACGGGCCGACGATAAATGCCAGCACATAGCCGATCAGGTAGAAATCGAAGAAATCGAGCATGTCGCCCAGAATCGCGGCGACGATGATCTTCCACTGGTTGATCGTCAGCCGCGTTTGCCGCTCGATCATGTCCAACATGCGCTTCCTCCGGCTCACTTCCCGCGCTTCACGCGGATTTTGTCGTGACGTGAGACCGGCCCTGCTCGCGATGTTGATTTATGATCCGACCATAACGCAAACGCCCGGCTTGGCAAATCGTCTGCCGGCGGCCGCGAGAAGAAGCCGGTTCTCGCCGCCTCGGGAAGCGGTATAAGCTCGCGCGCGGAGGGGCTGGCGCTCGAACGACAGCTCGTCACAAGACGTGAGGGAGCACACGATGAAGCTGTTGTATTTTGATGATTTCAAGCTCGGCGTCCTCAAGGGCGGCGCCGTCGTCGATGTCAGCGCCGAGGTCAAGGGCATCGCCCATACCGGCCCGGGCGATCTGATGAACGCGCTGATCGAGCAGTGGGACGGCTACAAGGGCCGGCTCGAAGCGGCCGTCGCCAAGGGCAGTGGCGTACCGGTGTCGGGCGTCCGCATCCGCCCGCCGGTGCCGGGCCCGCGCACGATCGACTGCATGGCGGTCAACTACATGGAAGACGGCACGCGCAGCGCGCCGGCGCCGATCAACGCCTTCCACAAGAGTCCCAGCGCCATCATCGGCAACGGCGACACGATGGTGCTGCCCGATGTTCCCGCCCCGATCTTCGAGGGCGAGGCCGAGATGGCCGCGGTCATCGGCAAGAAGTGCTCGAAGGTCAGCGAAGCGCAGGCGCTGAGCTACGTCTTCGGCTACATGAACTTCATCGACGGGTCGGCGCGCGGGCTGCCGCCGCCGGGCAACGTCTTCTTCCAGATGAAGAGCCGCGACACATTTGCGCCGATCGGCCCCTATCTGGTCACCGCCGATGAGATCCAGAACCCGCAGAAGCTGCAGATCCGCCTGTGGAACAACGGCGTGCTGATGCAGAACTTCAACACCGACGACATGGGCCACAACATCGCCAAGTCGATCGCCTGGCTGTCGTCGATCCACACGTTGCTGCCCGGCGACATCGTCGCCACCGGCACCAACCATCGCGGGCTCAACCCGTTCATGGACGGCGACACCATCGAGCTCGAGACCGAAGGCCTCGGCCGCCTCAAGTTCGGCATCAAGGACGAGCTGAAGCGCACTTGGGCCCGCAAGACCCGGCTGCAATGCCACGAAGAGGCCAAGGAGAAGACCGCGGGCAACTACCCGGACTTCACCCCGCAGCTCACCGGCAAATACGCGAAGTAGCGCGGCTTCTGCACTTTCGGCGCAACCCTCCCCAGTGATGGGGAGGGTTGCACCAATCCGCACTGCGGATACCGCTGCGGTGAAGGCGGTTGTCTTATTCCGCTTCCCGGCGAAAGCCGGGATCCACTTATCAGCCGTTCGAGCGACGGGGAAATGGGCCCCGGCTTTCGCCGGGAAATATTCGTCCCAAGAAAAGGTCGAGCATTTCTGCGGCTTTCGGGGCGAAATTGGAAAACGTGGAAACAGCTGTTTTCCAATTTGTGCCCCTACTTTGTTCACGCTGCCGCATCCACGAAGCGCTGCGCCCGCTGCGCGCCCTGCTTCTTATCACGCTTGGCGACGTAGATCTTCGCCAACTCCTCGGTGTCGCCGAGGGCGTCCGCGATGTCGGTCAGCGACGCGCCCGCGTTCGCCATGCGGGTCGCGAACAGCTTGCGCAGCGAATGCGGGATGACCTTCTCGACGCCAGCCTCGGCCCGCCACTTCGGAAACTGATCCTTCAGCCAGCTATAGGACCGCGCCTCGGGCTTCAGCGTGACGACGTTCCCGCGCGCATACTGGTTCGAGCCAGCCGGGGGCTTCTGGAAGAAGTAGGTCTGACCCTGTGGCCGAGCGGCAAGCACGGCTTCGAGGTGCTCGCCGCGCACCTCAAGATGGACGATCGCCCCGGTGCTCTCGCGGGTCTTGTTCGGCGTGAAGCAGATCACGCCCTCGGCGATGTTCGACCAGCCGAGCGTGAGCAGATCGCTCGCGCGGGCGCCCCAGGCGAGGCCCATCTCGAAGAACGCGCGGACGTCGCTCGCGTAGTCTGGGTGCGCCCGCCGCCATGCCGCGACCTCGGCCTCGGTGCAGGTATGCAGACCATCCTTGTTCTTCGTCTTCGGCTTCTCGATGTCGGCGACCGGGTTCGTCGCGATCCAGGCCAGCGGCTGCCGGCGGGCGTGCTCGCACAGGATGTGGAACACGGTCCGCAGGGCTTTCGCCTCCATCGGTGCGGCCTCGGTGCCGGTGGCGGCGTCGCCGAATTGCTTCTTGTGGATCAGCGGCTGGATGGCGTCGAGCGTCTTCGCGACCTTCAGCGGGCCGAGCAGCTTGCTGATCAGCATATGGTGCCGACGATACCGCCGCTGGGTGACCGGCCTGATGACCAGCCACTTCGGCGATTGCGTGGTGAAGTGCGCGATCAGCGCATCCCACGAGCCAGGGACGATGCCGCCGGCAGCGACGATCTCGTCTTCGGTCGCGCCGGGTAGCGGTTGGCGATGCTTCAGCGCGTTGTATTCATCCCACCATTTCGGGCTGAGTTGCACCCGCCCGGCGCCGCGCAAGAGCGCGCCGTGGATCGTGCCTTTCTCGTCACCACGCCGGAAGTAGGTTCGGACCAGACCGTCGCGCCCGACGATCGGGTGGACGTAGCGGGGAAGCGGGTCGCCATCGAGCTGGCGGAAGGTGCTCTTATATTTTGGCATTCTTGATCGCCTCAAGGGCGGTAGCCAGTTCGTCCTCCGGTTCGGTGTTCACTTCGGGTTCCGGTGGCTCTGGCGCGCCTGGGATTAACACAACCGCATCTTTGCGGACCTCGATCCGCCGCACCGTTACGCCCGCGTCCTTCGCCGCCTTCAGTGCGGCGGTTAGATCTCGCTGGCGAAAGGTGAGCCGATCGCGGGACATTATACTGATCCACGATCAAGTTTATTCAAGCCGGGAAAGGCGCCTGCGGTCATGCCGCGACACGCGCTTCGAGCGCCTCGAGGACGCCGCCGGCGAGCCAGTAGGATTGCCCGAGCTCCGAGGCGGCGAGGTCGGGGAGCTGCTCGCGGCGCGCGAAGGTCGCCGTCACTAGCGCTGGGATCTCGACCTCGGCCAGCAGCGCGAACAGTTGCCCTCGGCTGGGCGCGTCGAGGATGTCGGCGCCGTCGAGGACGATGAGGTCCGAGCCGTCGATCTGCGCCATCGCGACTGCCAGCACGGCGCGGACGCGGTATTGCTCAGAGGTCGACAGCAGGTTGTAGGGGCGATCCCCGTAGCCGATGTTGCCGGCGTCATCGAGTCGCACGCCTTGCCAGCCTGCCGCGTGGCAGAGGTTGCCGAGCTGCGCGTTGAACACGTCGATCACCCGGGCGAGCTTCTTCGCCCGCAGCCCATCGGCGGCGAGCAGGGAGATCACCAGCTCGTTGCCCTCGACCAGCCGATGCAGCCGGTCGGCCTCGGCCTTGCTGCGGTACTCGGCCAGACGCTTGTCGGCACGCTGGAGCCCGGCCTCGGCGGTCGGAATGTCGGTGCCGGCCTCGACCGCGCGCGGCCAGTTCGCGAGTCGTTCTTTTGCGTCAATTGAGTCACGCACGGCGGTTTCGCCGATGGTCACTTCCCGGCGCGCTTCCTGAAGGTCGTCGTTCGCGTGGCTCAGCTTGCCGTCCGCCTCGGCAATCGCCATCCGGCGCTTCCCCAGCTCCGCGCTGTCGAGCGCCGCCGCGTCGGGCTTCTCGAACCGGGTCTCGACCAGCGACACCTTGTTGACGACGATCGGCTCGCCGCAATGCGGGCAGGGGATCACGTCCTGCTTGCCCGCTGGCGGCAGCGCGGCGCGCGCCTGCTGCGCGTTCTGATATTGGGTGGTGTATCCCCCGACCCGCGCTATCGCGCGCCCGAGGGCATCCTGGCGGGCATCGAGGAGATCAGCCTCCTCTTCGAGCCGCCGGTGCTCGTCGGCGGATACCGCCTGCGCGCTCATCGCACGATCGCGTTCGCGCTGCGCATTGTGGAGGTCGGTCATCAGCTCCAACTCGTCGAGCTCGCCGAGGTCGGGTCGCCACGATGCCGCGACGCGGCTCCCGTAGTTGGCGCCGGTGCATTGCCGCCATTGCCCCTTGAGCTCGGCGCCCCGATCGCGCCGGGCGGTGACCGCGCCATCCCAGCCCGATTGCTCGATGAGCGGCCAGATCGACTTGAGCACGGTCTCGGGATCGAGCCCGGCCTCGTCGAGCGCAGCGGCGAGATCCTCGCGCGTCGGGTCGGCGTGCAGGTATTCGGCGAGGATGCGCAGCCGGTCCTTCGGGGCGCCGACCGCGATCGTCTCCAGCCCGACCGCATAGGCGCTCGCCTGGGGCGGGTGCCCGTGCGTGGTAATCCGCGCCGCCGGCCAATCCGCCGTGCAGCTCCCCTCGGTATTGCCGACCTCGACGGTGCCCGTGGTGGCGCCGAGGCGCACGAGCACGCCGGCATTGCTGGCGCGCAGACCGGCGACCGGGAGGGCGTTGCCACTGAGGGCGGCGCCGACCGCCTGGGCGATGCTCGTCTTACCGACAGCGTTCAAACCCCCGACCAACGCCAAAGGCGAACATTCAACGTCGGCGCTCGCGCAGCCCCTAAAGTTGCGCACGCGAATACTGATGCTCGTCACGGAAACTCTCCATGTTTTATAGTGTCGAATGCGGCTGATGGCGTCAGGCATTACGCTGTAATTATTGGCGAGCAATTTGCTTTGTTCGCCTGTCTTTAAGCGTCGGCGGATTTCACCAACTGCATCCAGGTTAATTTCGCCATTGGGTGCTTTTCTCCGCTCAAATACGGAGTGTTTCTGCGACCCTCGTGCATAGCTTCAACGTTCCAACGGCGTCGACCTTTAGCGGTCATGTCCGCGTTGTTGTCGGCGAGTGTGCCAAGGAATAGATGATCTGGATTTACGCAAGGCGGGTTGTCGCAGCGATGTAGAGCGCAAAGGCCGGGCGGTATCGGCTCGCCTTTATGGATTTCCCACGAAACGTGAGTCGCTATCAAAGCGCGGCCCCTGCCGCCCTCGTTGATCGCGCCATATCCCCAATACTTGTCGCGCCGGTCCAATTCCAGCATCCGGTCACGGGATCGACTTGATATTTCTCTTTAAAGCGCTCGGCGAGCGGTCGCCGTTCCGGCTGATATTCATAATTCGCATCACCGTGTTTCCATTGACGCTTGTAGTGCTTCATGCACAGGTCGCGCGCGACGGCATCCCGATCACATCCATCGGCGATGCAGACCCGAGGCGGCGCGGCACCGGCATTAGACGGACCTATTCCTGCTGACGAAGAGAAGCGTGTCGAGGACCGCCGACATCGCCGCGATCTGCTTGTCGGCGAGCGCCTGGGTCATCTTCCGGTCGGCGACGCGGCGCGGGTAGACCCGGCGGCGCAGCGCGATCTCGCGCTCGACGGCGGCGATCTGCTCGGGCAGCCCGATCGGGAAGAGCTCGTTCATAGGCCGAGCTCGCGATCGATTTCGCGGTGCCGCTCCTCGCGCTCTTCATCGATCATGTCGCGCAGCGCGCGCTCGCACTCGCGCGCACCACAGGTGTCAGTGCGGTCGTAGTTCCGACCGGCGATGTCGCCCAGCTCGGTTCCGCAGTACCAGCAGTAGCGCATCGACATCGGCTACACCTCGAACTGAACCTGACGGCGACCCGTTGCCGCCGGCTTGGACATCATGTCCGAGTTCGCGGACACCTCGGGCTGCTCGGTTTGCGGCGGCGCCGGGTTGTCCTCGGTCATCGCGTCCATATGCGCCGGCGTCGCGGCGGTGACGGCGTCGGCGTCGGCTCGGGCTCGCGGGTGCGGCGCTGGCGGCGCTGTTGCTGCTGCGGCGCCGGCGGCTTGTCCTCGGCCTTCGGCGGGCTGCGCCAACGGGACCGCCTCGAACCAGTCGGCGGGCTCGCTCATGCCGTCCTTCAGCGAGGTGAAGATCTTCCGCAGCATGACGACCTGGGCCGGTCGTATCGCGTCGAGCCGGCGCTGAATGCGCGCCTCGATCTGCGGCTGGGTGATGCCAAGCTCGGCGAACGTCTCGATCAGCCGCTTGATGCCCTCGGGCGTCACGTCCGCCCTGGCGTGCATCGTGCGCTCGCACTGTTCGAGCGCGGCCTCGATGACATCGCCTGGGATGACGGTCAGCAGGACCGCGCGTTTCCGGCGCTGGCCGAAGTTGGCGATGAGCTCGTAGATGTCGCGCTCGTCGGTGAGCTAGATAGCCGACAGCCGGCGCTTTCCGGTCGCGCCAGTGGCGGATCTGGAACTGCCGCTCGTCGTAATAGCCCGACTCCAGATCCCAGGCGTAGGCAACGCATTCGCTGTACTCGCCAGACCGCGACAGCTCCTTGATGCCGCTTGCGATGTTGCCCCATCGCTGCGCGATCGCCTCGGCGAGACGGATCGACGGTCCTCGGATGTCGGTGCCGCCGCGCGCGTATTGGTAGATCGCGTGGTCGGCGAGCGTCGGCCGGGTGCAATCGTTGAGGACGAGCTCCATCGCGCGGATCGGGTCGCGCGGGTTGGCGCGGGCGATCATCATGCGGGCCTGCACCTCGGCGATCGCGCGCTGCGACTCGACTGCCACGATGCCTCGGTTGCCCCCGGCATTGACGGCGACCTCGCTGGCGGTGAACGGGTTCGCATCGCGCGGCGGGACCAGTGCCGGCCGAGCCGGTGCCGTCGTTTCAGGTGTGCTGGCCACCAGGTCACTCCCTTTCTGCTGCTTGCCTTCGTGGCAGAAGTCAGTGCCATGAGCCGCGCAGTATTTCGGGCTGCAAAGCATCGAGGCCGGGTTCGCCATAAAGGCCCAAGGGTCACCCGGCAGGATGCGCCGCTCGGCGTCGCCGTGGCGGAACGTCTCGATGTCCGCCGCGATATTGCGCAGGATGTTCGACGCCGCGGTTTCGGCGTGCGCGATCACCGCCTCGTTCGATACCGGCTGCGCCTGTGGTTTCTTCCGCGGGGTTCGGGCAACGTAGTCGATCGACGCCCGCTCGATGTCGAGACCGTGCGAGCGCGCGAGCAGGCTATAGCCGCCGAGCTGCGGCGCGAACGAGACCGGCATCCTGGCGCCAGTCTTGAGGTCACGAATAGCACCCGGCTCGCGGCAGATAAGGTCAGGCTGGCCCGACAGGACGAGGCCCGGCGCGACTTCCGCCTCGAGGCGCTCCTCAACGATAATCGGTTCGATCGATGGTGCGATGGTGTCGTGATAGACGCCGGTCATCCGCCACCTGGTCGATCGCGTCACCCATGTTGTGCGTGCTGCCGCGGGGCCCGTCGTATTGGATGTCGGCGCCGTCGACCTGGTCGTCCAGCATGTCGCGGCTGGCGTCGAGCGCGTCGCTGCGCGGTGGCAGCGTGCCGGTCCTCGCTTTGATGCCAAGGACCGTCGACACGCCCCATGCACCGCGGTGCCTATGACCGCGCCGATCCCGCGCGGGGTGTAGTGCAACTGGAAGCCGGCCGCTTTGATCTCTCGCCAGAAGAGCTTGGTGGCCCCGCGGCGCGGGCAGTCGGGATAGGTGCTCAGCGCTGACGTCCGGATGACGGTCGTCATGGCATTCACCGCCAGATAATGCGGTGGAAGAGGACCGCGTCGCCGGCAATCGAGGGCAGCGCCTCCGGGTCGGCGCCCCCGGCCCGGCGCAACCAGTTCGCGCGGTAGATCGCCGTTGCGTCTTCGTTGCGCCGCTTGGGCCCGCTATGTCGGACGTGCCCCAGCTCGTCGACGAACAGGTCGCGGTAGTCCTCCGGACCCACGACGTCGGCTTCGGCCTTTGCCGGGTCGAGCACGCGGACGTGCTCCAGCGGGCCGCCGATATACGGCTCGACCAGTGCCTTTATCTGCTTGAGGGTTGGCGAACTTCAGGCCAGTGCCAGACCTCGCCTGGCGTGATCGTGCCGTCGGTGCGGTAGACGGTGTAGGTGGTGATGATGGCCGCCCCACCAGCATTCCAGCTTCGCGATGGCGGCGCGTATCTGACGCAATGAATTCTGGCGGGCGTACCAGGCGGCGATCAGCTCGCGGCTGGCGTCGATCAAGTCGTCGCCGAGCTTGCGGCTGACGCCCTCGGTCGCAGTGGTTCGAGCGACCGCTCCTCGCGGATCATGGCGCGCTCCGTCGCCCGGCTGCGGGCTATGCGCGGGTTCTCACTCATGGAGCGTCAAGACGATCAGGACGCACCAGACGAAGACCGAGAACGAGATCGCCAGCGAACCGGTGGCGCGCCACCAGTTGATGCGGCGGCTATGGCTGCTGAACAGCCCGATCCCGACGTCGAGCCAACCGGCGCGCATCACCGCCGAGTCTGCGGCGATCTGCGACGTTGATGCCCGTTTTCTTCCGCACCTTTTCGATGTTCTCGGGCTTGATGTTCCGCACAGGACCGTCGTCGCGGAGCCACGTCCACACCGTTTCCCGCCTAACGCCGATGAAATCGGCGAATTGCTGTTGGGTCATGCCGGAGACGCGCAGATAGTGGCGTAGCGCGGGGATCCCCTGCTTCGGCTGTTTTGGTGCAGCAACGCGTCGGGCTCTCACCGTCGTGCGCTTTGCTAGCCTCCCGTGGATTGTGACGTTACCGCCGTGGTGAGGAATATCAGTCAAGTTGGCGGCGTATTTCTCCATGACCTTGTCGTAGTTCACGAAATACTTCGCGAAGGTGTCCTCCCGTTCCATTACCCGAACCTCCCAAATCTTGATGACGGGGGTCGTTTTAATTTTCGGCTATTGTTCGCCGCGTGGTTCTCCACGGCACGTGAAGGTGCGGACCTGCTTGTTTTTGCCAGCAGTTCGGGTTCTCGCGCCGGCATCGTTGTGCTGCGCCTTCCACTTTGGTTCGGTGGGAACGTCTGTCTGGGCGGGCAGCTCGAATTTTTCTGCCGCCTCGCAAATATGTCAATTACCTTACGCCAATGTTAAGTCTGAAATGAGACTACAGCAACTATAAGAGCTGACTTTATTTTTAGGCAGTTCAACGCACTATACCTGAAAATGTTAGGTCAAAAAATTTTGGAAAAAAGATGCTTCCACCTAACATTTTCTGCTGGATAGTGGGCCAAGAGGTGGTGATATCGTGAAATAATGGGAAAAAAGGGCGTTGACTTGGCCTGTTTGACTGAACAAGTCTTGTCGCTTCTTCGAGCCGAGCGGGGGGAACCGCCATGCAGCTCGTTCATGCCGTATTGTCCGCTGCCGCACACAATAAGAAGCGATTTGCGCAATCGACAAAGCGCAAACTGCGCGCTCACGCACACGTGACCTTCTAGCTTTTCGAGGGGCTGGAAGGTGTACGCAACCGCACCGGAATATTCCTGCGAATGCGCCGCGAGCGCGCCGCTGCCGCGGCCGCTGTACAAACTCATCGATTGGCGATGACCGCGCCGCTCGACGCCGGGAATGACCTAGCGCTCCCGATCCGCCGACAGCCGCCGTGGTATGAGCGGGCCCGCGTCGCGCTTGCCGAAGCCGTCAAGATCGACGAGGTGCGGCAAATCCATGACCTCGCGGCCGCGGCCCAGGAATACGCCCGGCGGGCCAAAGACTCTCGAGCTGATCGACAACGCCACCGAGATCCGCGTGCGCGCCGAGCGCCGAGCGGGCGAAGTCCTAGCTGAGATGAAGGCGCGCGGCGAGCGTGATGCAGGCGGTAGAGGCCCGGTTGAATTGCGGCCTGCTATCCAACTTAAAGACCTCGAGGTCACCCCGTCTCAATCCTCACGCTGGCAGCGTAAGGCGGCGATGCCGAAGGAGGAGTTCGAACAGCACCTGGCCGCCGCGAAGAAGGCCGCGGTCGCCAGCCTCGACAAGGCCGCGACCCAGGCTGAGAAGCGCGAACGCCGCGCCGACCGCGAGCGTGAACTTGCCGAGAAGACCGTCGCAGCAGCCGCCGCCCTCGGGCGCAAAGTCTATGGCGTCATCTACGCCGATCCGCCGTGGCGTTTCGAGCCATACAGCCGGGACACCGGCATGGACCGCGCAGCGGACAACCACTACCCGACGATGACGCTGGAGGAGATCAAGGCGCTCAAGGTGCCCGCGGCGCCGATGATGCCGTGCTGTTCCTGTGGGCGACGGTGCCGATGCTGCCCGAGGCGCTCGATGTCATGCGCGCGCTGGGGCTTCGCCTACAAGAGCCACTTCGCCTGGGTGAAGCACAAGGCCGGTACCGGCTACTGGAACCGCAATCAGCACGAACTGCTGCTGATCGGCACACGCGGCGACATTCCGGCCCCGGCACCGGGCCAGCAATTCAATTCGGTCATCGAGGCGCGCGTCCGGCCGGCATAGCGCCAAACCCTTCAGCTTCCACGAGATGATCGAAGCCATGTTCCCGCTGCTGCCGCGCATCGAGCTGTTCGCGCGGACGAGCTACACCGGCTGGGATCGCTGGGGGAACGAAGCGGAGGTCGATGATGCCGCTTGATGGTCCCGCGCGGCCGACCGCCATCACCAACGCCGCCGACGCCTCGATCGTCAAAGGGATGATCGCACGCGGCGATCCGATCCACGACGTCGCCGCCTGGTTCGGCCTCAACAGCGGACGCATCGCCAACGTCAAGAATGCAAAAGCCGAAGGTGCAAAATTCCGCGACGTGCTACCGGCACCGGATCACGCGCTCCCGCCGCCAGGTCCGTACAGCTACTTCACCCCGCGTCCTGGCGCATCCCTCGCCGACCAATTCCAACAGTCACTCGCAGCCCAGGATCTCAAATGGGCGCAGGCTTTAGCTACCATCCGCGAGGAATTACGTATCACCGCGCACGAACGACGGCAGACCAATGACAAGCTCGACCAGCTCCAACGGCAGCTTGTGACATTCGCTCGTGACATAAAACTGGTGGAAGCACCGACCGCACCAAAGTTCACCCGTCGTCGGCCTTTGGCCGGGTGACAGCAGTATGACCGCGCCAGCCTTCATGCCGTTCTATGTTGGCGATTATTTGCGCGACACGATGCACCTGAATCGTGAGCAGCACGGGGCGTATTTGCTCCTAATTTTTGCGTGCTGGACAAACGATGGCAAACTGCCAAATGACGATAAGGTATTGGCATCAATAGCAAAAGCGACAGAGCAAGAATGGTGTTTGCTAAAGCCATTCATGGCGAGATTTTTCCGATCATCAGGTCGATTTTGGCGGCAAAAACGGGTCGATCGAGAGCTGCAAAAAAGCGATCACATTCACCAAGTGCGTAAAAACGCTGGAAAAAACGGCGCAGCAAAACGATGGCAAAAGCCATTGCAAAAGCATGGCTCGCGCGCACGCGACTCCACAGCCACAACTACAACCAAGAAGCCCCCCCCTAGTACTACCCCCCTCCCGCTCGGAGCGACTTCGGATGAGCGACGACGACCGACAAGGCTTCCAGTCGATTGGCAACCTGACGCAGCCGATAGTGATTTCGCCGGAGAACTTGGACTCAACGCTAGCGAGGTCGCTGCCGAGTTTCGAGACTATTGGTCCGCGATCCCCGGTCGCAAAGCCACCCGCCTCGATTGGCACGCGACGTTCCGCAATGCCTGTCGCCTCTACGCCAGCCGGTATCGTGGCGGCAATGGCATCGAGCGAACCGGAACGCATCGACAAGCTACTGCTAGCTTCACTACCGCCATCCGTCGCGCATTCGCTGACACCCGAGATGAGGGAATGGCGTGACCCCGAGAGCGGATACGATTTCGAGATCACCGGGTACTCGTGGCGCGAACCACTGCCGCCCGACGCTGAGCTCGACGCAGCTCGGGATTTGGTCACCGCCGGGATGGTCCGAACGCCGACGAAGATCGTCATGGCCGAGCTTTTGCGGCTTGCCGCCGTCACGAAGTCGCGGGCTGAGAGCGAGGAAGACCAAGCATTCCGTTTTGCCGCGTTCAGGGATGAACTCGCCGAGTTCCCTGAAGATGTTGTTCGGACAGCGCTGCGAAAGATCGGTCGGCGAGAGACGTTTTTCCCTTCACTGGCAGAACTACGTGATCAGTGTCAGCGGGAATTTAGGCATCGAAAACTTTTGGCATCAGCGATGGGAGTGACACAACATGGACGGTGACAACATCGGGCACGCACTGCGGGGGTATGCCGACCGGGTAGTGAACCTGCACAAAGAGCGCAAAGAGCTGAACGATACGATCCGCGAGGTGTACGGCGAAGCGAAGGACGCCGGTTTCGACACCACCACGTTACGCGAGATCGTCCGCGAGCTGCAGATGGAGCCGGAAGCACGGGCGTCGCGCTACCAGTTGCTGAACGAGTACCGATCGGCGGTCGGGATCTTCGTCGACACCCCGCTCGGCCAAGCTGCCGAGGAAGCGATCGTCGAGACGATCGTCCGCGCCGAGCCGATGGTCGAGCGCCCGATGACTGGCCATGCCGAGCCGATGGTCGATCGCCCGGCACCGTTCGCGGAGCAGGCTGTGCATGCCCGCCGCGGTCGACCTCGCAAGGACGCGGGCAGCAAGCCGATGTTCGACGCGTAGCCGCCCCGCCGATGGCCCACCAGTTCAGCCTGTTCATGGGCGCAGCGCCGCCCGCTGAACGCGAAAGCAAGCAGGACGCGACCGTCACTGACTGGATCGCGAATGGACTGGTGATTGCCGAACGGCATCTGCCGTATGGCGAGCTGATGGGCGAGGAGTTCAAGCGATTGTCGATCGCCCGTCCGCCGAACCGGAACTGGTGGGGGCTGCTGGTCAGCGCCGCAGTCCGCGCCCAGATCATCCGCCCCACCGAGCGGGTCGAAAAGGCCGACAAGCCGGGCGAACCATGCCCACCGCTACCGGGTCTATGTGCGAGGGAGAATGTGACCCCGATGCTGTGCGTCGATCTTGCCGAACTTTCCGAGTTTCTCACCGACGCGAGGCCGGGCGCGAGTTTGATCTACTACCGGGGGGTGCTCGCGAAGGCGTGTAGCGAAAAAGTCAACGAGGTGCGCGCCCTCACTTTCACCGCCGCCAAGACCGGCTACTTCGACCTCCTGCAGCGGCGCATGGCACTTGACGACTACGAGTACTTCATCCGCCGCCGCCGCGCCCAGGAGAAGGGGCGGTGAACGCGTGCGGGTTCACCTTCGTGCCGGTGAATACCGATGCCGCGGACGTCCTCGGGATCCGCTTTTACGACGTTCCCTTTGGCTTCATGCGAGAGCTGGAGGAGGGCGCAATCGAACGGCTTTTGGTTGAGTTCAAGCTGCAGTCCGTCGATCTGCAGTCGGCGCACCACGAAACGTCACCGGGGCACTACCTGATCTGCATTGAGCCTCAGACCCTGCGGGGGCGTGAAGCCATCATGGAGCACTTCGGCGGACTACGGTTCTTCCAATGCCTGCCCCTGTATTCAAATTAACCGCGCCCGACCCGCTGGAGCGCGACATCCACGAAGCGTGCGCGGACGCGCTCGACGCGCTGCTCCTGCCGCCCGCGCTGTGGTTCACCTATCCCGCCGGGGCGACCCAGCTCTCTGAGCAGCAGCAGGCGCGCTATTCGCGGATCGGCCTCAAGCGCGCGCTGCCGGACATCTGGGTGTTGTACGAGGGCGTCTACTGCATCGAGCTGAAGCGGGTCGGCGGTCGGCTCTCGAAAACCCGGATCGTGCGGACCCGGCGCGGCAGTCCCCGGATCCTGATCGGGCAGGAAGAGATGTTCCCGCGGCTGCTCGCTTCCGGCGGGGTGACCGACATCGCGATCTGTCACTCGGTCGATGAAGTGCTCCGTCAGCTCGCCGTGTGGCGCGTGCCGGTGCGCGGCAGGATCGCGGCGTGACGGCTGAATACCGGCTCACCATCAAAGTCCGCAACAATCTGCTGTTGCGGCGGATCGAGGCGACCCGCGGCTTTGTCAGCTTGCCGAAATTCTGCGCCAAGCACGGGCTACACTACACCACGGTCGTTTCGCTCATCAGCATGAGGGAAACGCCCCTCACCAAAACGGGGGCGTGGCGCGAGTTTGTCGAGCGGCTGGCGTCAATTCTCCGCGCCGATCCCGCCGATCTTTTCCCAGAGCGTCAGGTGCGGGGCGAGATCCTTGCGACAACGGTGTCGCGCGAAGTTGGCGAAGCCGAGCTGCTGGCGCTCAGTGAGCCGGAAGCGCTGGCGCTTATCGCCGACCAGACGCCGGAAAGGCTCGCCCAGGACAAGGATCTTGCGGAGAAGCTGCTGACCGATCTGCCACCGCGCGAAAGGACAATCATCAGCGCCTACTTCGGCCTTGGCAGCGTGGCGAAGTCGGTCGACGAGATCTGCGACGAGTACCGCATCAGCCGCGCTCGCTGCCATCAGCTACTCAAGAAGGCGTGGACGCGGATGCGATCGGCGCTCTATCGCAAGCACGAGCTGATGTCGACCGAGCGTTACCATGAACTTGAGGCGGACCAACACGGGCAAGCATGGACGGGACGCGACGGGGTATGACCGAGATGCTGATTGAGGTGCGCGCGCGGCACTTCACCGCCGGGATTGTCCTGAAAAACGGACGATGCGTCGAGGCCGCGCCCATCCTCGCCTGGGCAGTCACCCGGCAGGCCGAGTTCCTGCGCTCAAGCGCAAAGGCTGGACCGCTGTCGTGGTCAAGGGATTGGGAGGGAACGATGGAAGGCAAGTTGATCGTCTATGAGCCGGACAGCCCGACGCCGAAGGTGCTCCGCTACGACGAAGCCATCATCGCCGACGATCTGCAGGACGCGGTCGGCGGTTGGCTCGAGGTGGTGCCCTATTTCGACACGCTGTCGATCGACGGCGACCGTAAGCCCTGCCGGGCCTTCTGCAATGAGGAGGGCAAGCTGCGCAGGCTCGACCTCAACGTCACGGCGACACAGCTCTGGCGCGACGCCCTGACGTTTCAAGGCCTCGCAGGCGCGGTCGACGACGTGCTGGTCGGCCCCGTCGTCATCGTGTTCGGCGACGAGCAATTCATGAGGCAGCTATGAGGACTGGCTATTGGCTGCACGAGACGTCCGGCGTGCTGCGCCCCGCGGTCGAGGCCTATCTGCGCAACGAGCCAATGACGGCGATACAGATCGCTGCGATGCGCGCCTACCTGCGGCAGTGGGTCGAGGCTTCGGTCTGGCGCGGGCCGGGTGTCGGCGATCTGCGCAAGTGCGTCGACACGCTGACCAGCCGTAAGGCGATCGACGACTGGCTCCATGCCGCACTCGATCTTGGGATTGACCCTCTATGAGCCAGTGTTACGACCACAACGGGCCGCAGTGGCTGATGGTGCGCTACCTCTGCAGCGCGCAGGGACCGGGGTTCGGGCGGGGCTGGTACGTCGTCAGGTGCTGTCCCTGCCACTTTTGCGAGCGCCTGACGATGCCCTATCCCGACCGCGCGCGCGCCGAGCGGGTGCGCCAGGTCATACTGGGCGAGGTGACGACGCCTTCGACGCCCAGGCTGTTCTGGGATGTGGACGCCGAAGACCCGCCGCCGCCACCCTTGGCCGAGGGACAAATCTGGTTCGACCGTCACCGCCGCAACCACCGCGACCGCTACGTGCGGATCGTATCGGTGCGGGACGACTTCGGTTCTGATCGACACCGTCGATAAATCCGCAGACGGCCAATGGACCCCGGTGCAAGGAAAGCGCCCGAGCAGCAGGATTGCGCCCCACCGCTTCGACAGCGGGGAGTGGTTCGCGTTTGTCGAGGACGCCGATCATGGGTGAAGCTAGACGCCGCCGGGCCGCGATCGGCAATGAGGTCGGGACCGCCTTCGAGACGACGTCCGGCGGCAGTCTACCGGCGCGTTACGGCGGACGGCTGGGCGAGTTTCTCGCCGGGGTCGATCTTGCAAAGCCGCGTCCGGTGCCGTGCAACGGCTGCAACCACTGCTGCTACTATGGCCACGTCAACATCGATCCCGCCAAAGAGCGGGCCGAAGATCTCGCACACCTCGATGTGGTGCCGCACGAAACCGGCGGCTTCGCCCTGCGCAAGCGCGAGGATGGCGCGTGCATCCATCTCGGTCCTGACGGCTGCACGGTCTATGACCATCGGCCCCGCGCCTGCCGGTTTTACGACTGTCGTCTGTTCTCGCTCATCGGCATGGTCGACACCTTCGATGGCGGTCGACACAGCCCCGCCTGGGGGTTCGACCAAATCACCAAGCTGGAACGGGCCTATGGCTTGGCGTTGCGTTTGGCGGCGGCAAAGCACATGGCCAGCGAGCCGAACTGGAACGCCAACACGGTCTTGGCGGCGACCTTCACCGAGTTCAAGGAGCTTCTCCCCAAGGCGATGGAGCTGGTCGCGCAGTTCGAATCTATGCCGCTCGCCGAGCAGGAAAAGATTGTGAACCAGATCGCGGAACATCTTCGCAAGCGAGCTGCGTGATGGACGAAGTCTGCCACCGTGCCGTTGGGCGGCACATCCACGACTGCAGGCTCTGCCGCGTCCGACCGTGGGACCGCGAGAACGGCGGCGGGTGGCTCCCGTGCCCGCCCTCCCCCGCTAAGAGGAAGGGTTTCCTGCCCCCCGCCAACCTCGATCTGCCGATGCCGTCCGGTGCCGTCACCCCGCAGTTTTCCGGCGACATCTGCCACGAGTGCGGCTCACCCGCGATGGTACGCACCGGGACGTGCATGACGTGCCAGGAGTGCGGAGAGACCTCCGGGTGCTCATGATTATTCCGACTTAAGGTATCGGCACCACATCAGCGTTATTTGACGGACATTGGCCCCCTTTTCGTTTATTCCGAATTGGGGCTGCAATTGTTTCAAGGGTCTCCCGCGCCCGCCAATGGAGCCGATACCCGCCGTGACAAATCAACGAAGTGACGATCGGGACGGAGGTCGCCGTAAATTAGGATCGGACACTGACACGCAACGCCCAACAATGCTACTTACTAAGGGTTCCGCGGTGAGCGATATTCCGAGCTGCGACATGATCGAATTTCAGCCGAATCAAATCTATCTGGCGGGCAAGTCTCCACGGCCAATTTTGCTGACGATTTGTGATCAAGGTTCCAGAAAAAGCAGCCCGCCAAGTCTTTCGTGCATTAATAAAGGATGGAATATTTGCGACCTGCTGTCGCGGCGTTCGGCTCGATTGTTTATCCTGCATACTTATGAATGGCTGTGATGTTTCTCCGACAAACAGCCCTATATTTGCAGACGATATGGACAAAGCAATTGAATACGGCGGCGCCGATCAGGTTATTCAAATCTTTGACCCAAAACTGCTAAAACGGAGTTGGACCGAGGTCCGAAGCGATGAAGATGCCTCTAGAATTGAGTCGCTCAAACGATACTACAAGTCGTGGGAAACGTCACAGGACGGCAGCCACATTTGGTTTTCAATGTTTGCCTTTGAAAGTAGATATCGCACGTCGGCTTACGAAGTAGATTATGGATGGTTTATTCCTGATGACGCTCAGAAAGCGCTAGCAGCAATAGCTATTTTTGTTGAAACCCGTGCTTCAGCGGATCGCACAATCGCGCTCATAGAGGCCCACTCTAAAAGTTTACCTGATTACCGACTATCCTCAGCTATCAATTAAGGGTACATATCAGGAACAAATGGCTGTTTCTGTGGGCTTGGCGATGGCGCGCAACAAGGTTCAGTTTCAAAAAGGCCTTCGGCGCGAAGGTCGTGAGCCACGGCCGCTACGTCACTTTCCAGATGGCCGAGGTCGCGGTGTCGCGGCAGATGTTCCAGGAAATCCTGTCGCTCATCGCCCAGCTGCGGCCGCCGCCCGCGCCAGCATGACCGGGAGATGGGGTCAGATGCGACAGACGACGACGGCAAAGGTGCGCCTTGATTACGGAAAAGCGGCGGGTTCTGGACTTACGGGCGCGCAATCCGGCGGTTTGGCTGCGAACAGAGGCGGTCGCAATCGCAATTTAGTTGCGGCGCAACCTCCAGAGACGGAAGATCAGGTCCAACGGGGCGGGAACCCGAGGAATCTCGGCTTACAGCATCTTTGTGAAATCGGGAGACCGAAGTATGATCACTATTTTTGGAGATCCCCTCCTTAATCCAACCCTCTCCGGCACGCAGCACGGTAAGAACCAAACGCTTCTCGGCATCGACAATCAAGACAACTCTTTCGCCGGCGATGTGGACTTGATCACCGGTCATGCGAAGGGCGGCGACGACCACCTGACAGGAGGGAACAACAACGACAGCGGCCCCGTTGACAATGAGATTTCCGGCGACGCGACCAACATGTTCGGGTCCGCCCAAGGCGGCCACGATCTATTGACCGGCGGCAACAATAGCGGCAGCGGCACTGTTTTAACGACCTTTTCGGTGACGCGTATGCGACCATATCCGGCTCCGCTCATGGCGGCAATGATCTGATAATTGGCGGCAACAACAGCGGTGCTGGACAAGTCTCAAACCAGATGTTCGGTGACGCGTCTACCATGTCCGGCTCCGCCCATGGCGGCAATGATCTGATAATTGGCGGCAACAACAGCGGAAACGACCCCTCCTCCTCCTTCACCTTCAACGGCGCAGTCGGTGACGCGTTCATCATGTTCGGCTCCGCCCATGGCGGCAATGATCTGATAATTGGCGGCAACAACAGCGGTGCTGGAGAAGTCTCAAACATCCTGGGTGGCGACGCGCACGCGATGGCCGATGCAGCACAGGGCGGTGACGACACACTCTCTGGGGGCAATAACTTCGGAAGTGGCTCCGCCTTTAATGTAATGGCGGGCGACGCAACTTCCACCATGGCCGGTTCAGCACACGGCGGTGACGACACACTCACTGGTGGCAGTAACTTCGGAAGTGGCAATGTCGCTATTGTAGTGAATGTAATGGCGGGCGACGCGGTTGGCACCATATCCGATGCAGCACACGGCGGTAACGACATACTTACTGGTGGCAGTAACTTCGGAAGTGGCTCCGCCTTTAATGAAATGGGGGGCGACACGGACGACCCCATGGCCGGTTCAGCACACGGCGGTAACGACACACTTACTGGTGGCAGTAACTTCGGAAGTGGCAATGTCGGTAATGACATGAAGGGCGACACGGACGACATCATGGCCGGTTCAGCACACGGCGGTGACGACACACTCGCTGGTGGCAGTAACTATGGAGATGGCACTCTGAGTAATACCGTGGTAGGCGACGCATTCGAAATGTCCTATTTCGCCCATGGTGGGAATGATACGCTGACCGGTGGAAACAATAACGGCGTCGGCTTCCTTGAAAATGACCTGGTTGGCGATGCCCTTTCTATGTCCGACCACGCCCAAGGCGGCAATGATATTTTAATTGCCGGGACCGCGAACGTGAACGGCACTGTCGCGAATTTTATGTGGGGTGATGCCCAGGTGGCGTCTGGTAATTCAAGCGGTGGCCGGGACACTTTCATTTTCAAGGACAATGTTGCAACAGGCGAAACGGTCGGAACGAACAACCATGTGGAAGACTTCAGCCAGAGCCAACATGATTTGATTGAGTTTGCTGGCGTTGCGGGCGTCACCTCATTTGCCGATCTCAGTTTCAATACAGTGTCCGGCAGCATCACTATTCATGCAGGAGCCGATCAGGTTGTTCTCGTGGGTTTCACGGGCACTCCGACTGCGCACGATTTCCTAATTGGCTGAGGCGGCACTGCCACTGGATACCGTGGCATGAAAGACGGCCAGCCATGTGCGCGTTGGCCAACGCCATCAATGCAACGTCTCGCCTGTCGCCGTACGCCAGCGCACCAGCGGCCACGCTGCGAGCCTGCGGCGGCCATCAGAAGCTCGCCGGGACACAGCCGGGAGCGGGACACATCCGGCCCGAAAAGCTATGCGAGACACAACGGCGGACACTCACAAGCTACACCATTCATTTAATTACGCTTTTAAGCCTATCTACCTTCCGCGATAGAGAAGAGACCTTCGCCGGAACGCCCGGCAAGGACCGGGATGCCATTCGGCAGATTGCGGTTAAGGGAGTTGGGATTGGGCGTGATTACCGACCCTCAGGGGCCACTATTGATCGCGAATTTACACGCATCGATCTTGCCCACCTTATTCCGACTTGCCTCCATACGAATAAGCGTTTCGGCATATGCCGCGCTCTAACTCACTCTACATACATACTAAAATCGGTCTTTAATATTATTACTGCGAGTCATCAAGCGGCGGCTGCTCGTGATGTACGCGGTGAAGCGATCACGCCCGCAAGCACCGCGACCTCTTCGATCCAAGGTGGGAGGCTTTCGATGACGCCTGACGATTTATTGCGCCAAGAATGCACCAAGAATGCACCAAGAATTCAGGTTAGCGACCGTCCGCCGCCACCGGCTCCCTTGCGCGCCGATCGTCCCGACTTCCTGTCGCCTTGCCCGATCTGCGGCGGGTATCCGCCGCCATGCGGGTTCGGGAGGTCGTGCGAGCGATGACCGACCGCGCCGCCTATTTCGTCGTCGCCCAGGTGATGGGCCGATCGACCCCGGCGATCTACTGGGACGAGCTGCGCCGCGGCGGGGTTCCTCACCTCGAGTATGTCACGAGGCTCGATGCCCTGCCCAACGGCAAGGAGCTGCTAGCCGCACCGTTGGCGCAGCTATTCGCGGTTTACCAAGTGCTGAAGAAGCGCGGGAAGCTGCCGCCGCGGTGGGAGCCGCCACCAAGAAAGAAGGCGGATGCGGAAGGCACGAAGGTGCTCCACGGGCATCGCGAACTGTTTGCCCGCAGATTCCTTCCCGATGCGCCAGCCGAACCTTGGCCCGATCCCGACGCGATCGGCGCGCGACGAATCACGCCCCTACAAGGGGGGTGATCGACGTCACCACTACAAGGGGGGTGTGCGTGGCGTCGCCACTACAAGGGGGGTGCGACCGGCGACCGTCTTAAAGGCGTCCGCCAGGTCCGCCAGGCTATACCCGTGCTCCTCCATGTGGGTCGGCGCGTCCGGCTCGTCGAAGTCGCCGCGGTCGTCAAGCTGCCACTCGCGGGCGCATTCAGCGGCGAGCGCTGCCGGGTCCGAGGCGGCTAACTCCTGCCGTGCCTCGGGGCTGTTGACGGCGATCGACCCGCCGCCCGTGATCCACTCGCGGGCGATCGCATGCAGCATGGCCGCGCGCGTCGGGTACAGGATGCCCATAAACTGAAAGCTGTTTTCCATCACACCAATCCTCTGTTTTCGAGTCGCGCGATACCGCGTAGGCGTCGAGCGCACGGTGCGCGCGGCTCAGTAGGTCAATCGTTGCGCGAAGATCGCTAATCTCGGTCGTCAGGGCTTTCACCTCCTTCAGCAATTCCAGCGTCACCTCGAGATAGCCGGCGATCGGCGAATGACCTTTCACCATCCGGTTCATCGTCGCCGCGTCGATGCCGAGCCGCGCGGCGAGGTCAGCCTGGCTAATGCCAAGCTCCCTCATGGCCGCGCGTAGTTCGTCGGTCGTCATGGCCGCATGACCCGCATGAACAGGCCGCCGTTGCGTCGGTGGCATTCCAACGCGAACTTGACAGACTGGCGGATCAGTGCCGGCGTGAAACCCGGCGCACCTGTGATGCGGTCTGTCATCCAGGCCGCAACCTCCTCCTCGGGCGCGCCGACGTGGAAATTGCCGATAAACCGGCGGATGGCATGGCGCGGGACGCGAGCATCCCAACGCATGCCGAATTCGTGTCGCTGTTGTGCCATTGTCCTGATTCCTTGACACGAGCCATCCAGTTCAGCGGCGGGCCGTTCCTCGCCGGTCCCGTTCAAATATGCGCGAAACGCTAATCGGTCAAGTCGGGAAGAAGACGAAAATGCGCGAAACGCTACATTTGTTTGTGCCGCCACTATCAGGGCGGGTCACCACTACAAGGGGTGGTGTCGCCACTACAGGCCTCGCCACTACAAGGGGTGAGGTCACCACTACAGGGGGGTTGAGACGTCACCACTATAGGGGGTGTCACCACTATAGGGGGGTGCGGGCCGTGCCGGGGGTTGCCGCAAAGTTCGCGATTTTCGGCCCGTTTTTGGCCGTTTCGGCCCGTTTTGCCGGTTTTGCCCGTTTTGCCCGTTTTGCCCGTTTTCGGCCCGTTTCGGGGCAATTTCGGCCCGTTTTGCCCCGTTTTCTGCCGTTTTCCGTATTGTCGACGCGCGGCATTGGTCAAAATGTCGCATGCTCCGAAAACCCACCAAAAAAGCACGGGCCGCGATCGGAGCACGGGCCACGACGGGCACGGGCACGGGCCAACGCGTCGGAGCACTGGCCAGCACGACCCGCACCACGGACACGGGCCGCAGCACTGCAGCGACGGGCACGGGCACGGGCCACGACGGGCCAGCACGGGCACGGGCACCACGGGCACGGGCCAGCACGGACACCGCGACCGCACCACGGGCCAGCACATTGGCCAACGGGCCGTGACGGGCCAGCACTGCAGCACGGGCCGCGGTCGGAGCACCACGGGCACCACGACGGGCCAACGGGCCAGCACGGGCCGCACACGGGCGCCACGGGCCAGCACTGCAGCACGGGCAACCACGACGGGCCAGCACGGGCCACGGGTCGGAGCACGGGCCAACGGGCACCACGACGGGCACGGGCCGCGGTCGGGGCACTGGCCACGGGCACGGGCCAGCACGGGCCGCAGCACTGGCCACGACGGGCACGGGCCGCAGCACTGCAGCACGGGCCACGGGCACGGGGCGCAGCACACGGGCACCACGGGCCACGGGTCGGAGCCACCACGGGCACGGGCCAGCACTGGCCAACGGGCGAGCACGGGCACCGCGACGGGCCGCGGTCGGAGCACTGCAGCACGGGCCGCGGTCGGAGCGATCGGAGCACATAAAGAAACGGCCCGTTGTAACGGGCCGTAATCTCGGGGCATTGGCGCGGCCTATGCCGCGCGTTTGTTAGCGCGACGCTGCAATTCCGACACACGGGCCGCAACGCTATCGTCGGCAATTGCCGACGCAACGCGCTTGCGCGCGCCATGTGCGGGAAAACCTACAATTGCCGTGCGTTGATGCTGGCAAAGCGCACATGTGGCGCATTGGATATCATCGCGGTAAGTCGCGGGGCAAACCACGACCTTACGACCTGCAGGAGTCGCAAGCTTTACCTTGCCGTGAATTTCCGCAGGTAGCACGACCGCGACTGGCCCAATGGCCATATCAGCAAGCGTATCAGCATGCGCCAACGTGTTAGCTGACAAATTGATTGTGAATCCGTTGTCATTGGCGAAACGGATTAGTTCGGCATTGCGCCCTATTCTCGGGTCGTGGTGAGTGTACGTGAAACCACGCTTTCCGCGGTTTGCCTCTACCAACGCGAAAAGCTTTTCCGCGTCTATTTCTTCATTGTTGTGCGGCATATCACCGGCTTGATTATGACGCCATAAGTTGTTCAATCGGCAGTGCGGAAACGCTGGAGCACAGGCCTTGCCAATTCGTCGCAATGCATTGTCGCGCGGCCATTTTTAAATTCAGCGTTCGGCCCGGCATTGGTGAAATTATTCCACAGCCACGAAACCGAACCCAACTCGGCATAACAGCCACCACGCAAGGCCGTCAATCTATTCGTCGTAGCGTCGGCAGGTAGCTTTGCGCGCGAATTGAATTCGCATGCATTGGGGCAGGAATTCATTGCCGTGGTGGTAACAGGAATCGGGCCGGTTTTGCCGTTGGCGGAAATCAGCGTGAAAAGCACTGCAAAATCTGACATCGGAGGAACCTTTCTAACAACGCGTCATTGCGTGACCCGTGAGATATGGGCGAAACGCCATGTTTGCAAGCGATATGACGCTCAATAGATAGGCGAAACGCCATGCTGCGAATGCAGCAAAAACGGGCCGAAAACGCACGAAAACGGGCCAGCACAGGCACGATAAAGCGTTGAAATTGCATAAAAAGGGGGGGGGAGGGGTAGGAATCTGGCCCGTGTGGGGGCGGGGACCGTGGCGGGCCGCACGTTTGCTAATCGGTGACATCCGCCGGGTGGTGTCAAAGCCCCCCAGAAATGCTACTGTGCAGCGGGCATTCCGGCGGGTGGTAGCAGTTCCCCACCTCCTGCTGGGTTACCTCCCTTATGACAACCTTCGGGTTCGGCCTTTTCAAATCGGGGCCGATCCCGCTTCTTTTATGCCGGACTGGTTAGCTCTGCCTGCAAACAGGCAACGGTGTCCAAGAACGTGTGCAGAACGTCATTTCTCCGCAATACGGCGGTGTTACGACTTGTCAGCACCCCTGCCGATCGGTGAATAACCTGCCGCGACCCTCATCTGTCGGTGTATAAAGTCGGGACCACCCGTCACGACCACCCAACCACCTTCGGGGGCGATAAGGGGATGGAGATACTGTGCGAGGGCTGGGCTGTTGTGATGTCGAAGCCGATGGCCGAGTTCATGGCGCAGGATGCTTTGCGCCGCCGCGGTCGGCGTGTCGTGCTGCCGCTCTACCGGAAGCTGCTCCGCGGGAAGCGCAAGAGCCGAGGCGCGATGGTGATGCGCCCGCTGTTCCAATCCTACCTCTTTGTCGAGCTGCACCCCGGTCAAGCGTGGATCGAGATCCTGCACACACCGGGTGTCTATGATCTGGTGCGGCGCGCGGGCGAGCGTGATCTGCCCGCCATGCTTGCGCCCGAGCTGGTCGCGGCGATCCGCGCCGAAAGCGAAGCTGGGGTCTTCGATGATCCGCGTCCTGGCGCGATCAAGCTGCCCCTGGCGAAACCTGGCGATAAGATGCGGGTGGCGGAAGGCCCGTTCGCGAGTTTCCTCACAGAATTGCAAGAAGTTGACGAGCGGGGACGGGCGCGGACCTTGCTCGGTCTGTTCAAAAGACAGGTGCCCGCCGCGTTTAATCTGGCGTCCCTGGATGTAGTTTCCGCTTGACAATGTGGGAAACACCGCGCAGCAAAACACCACATGTTGTGGACAAGGGCGATTTGCCCCGTCCTTGCGGACGCTATTGAGCAACAAATTTCTGCACACAGCCGCCTGGCGGCGTCTCCGCGCGCTCGCGCTTGAACGGGACCATTACCGTTGCGTAAAGTGCGGCACCGATGTCAGCCGTCCCGGCGCGCCTCGCGTCGACCACATCAAGCCTCGCTCCACGCACCCCGAATTGGCGAGGGACTTGTCCAACCTGCGCACCCTCTGCAGCGTGTGTGACAACCAATCTCACCGCGAGCGACTGAGCCAGCACAAGACGGGCGAGCGGCAGGAACGGATCGTCATCCGAGGCGTAAGGCCAGATGGGACGCCGCTCGACCCGGATCACCACTGGAACAGACGATGAGAACTCGAGGCCGCCGCTCAGCCGCGGAAACCGCGATCGTCGTCACCGGGGCTTTTGGGCAGCGACCCGAGCCGCCGCCGCAATTGACGGAACGGCAGGCCGAAATCTGGCGGGAGGTCGTCGCCAGCGAAGACGTCGCCTTCTTCAGCAGTGCGGCGCTACGTGGGCTTCTGGCCGATTACTGTCGACATCGCGACGCCGTCGAGAAGATCAGCGAGCAGATCAACAAAGCCACCTCCAAATCATGGCCACGAACCAGACCGGCGGTCGGGAAATACCAGCTCCTGCTGCGAATGCGCGCCGAAGAGGTTCGCGGCGCGGGGATGCTGGCGACCAAGCTGCGGCTCACAAATCAGTCGCGGTACGTGCCGCACGCCGCGGCCAGAGCCGCACAAAAGGCACCAAAGGCCGCCGGGATGCCTTGGGAGGCATAGAGAGCCGGGCCGAGCGCAACATCAAGTGGATCCAGAAGTACTGCATTGTCCCCGAGGGGCAGTACGGCGGTCGACCGATGAGGCTGCAGCCCTGGCAAAAGGCCGAGCTACGACGGATCTACGATAACCCGGCGGGCACGCGACGCGCGATCCTCAGTTTTGGGCGCAAGAACGGCAAGACCGCGCTCGCCTCCTGCCTGCTGCTGCTGCACCTGTGTGGCCCCGAGGCCCGGCCCAACTCGCAACTCTACAGCACCGCTCAGTCGCGCCAGCAGGCCGCAATTCTGTTCGACTTGGCGGCGAAGATCGTCCGGCAGTCCCCGCCGCCCGATGGTGGCGTTCCGCTTAGCAGCGTCATTTCCATCCACGAAACCCACAAGCAACTGGTCTGTGCGAGCCTCGGGACCGTCTACCGCGCACTGTCGGCGGAAGCCGCGACCGCCTTCGGGTTAAGCCCGGTGTTCGCGGTCCATGACGAACTCGGACAAGTGCGGGGACCGCGGAGCCAACTGTACGAAGCCTTGGAGACGGCGACCGCCGCGCAAATCGACCCGCTGACCATCGTGATCAGCACGCAGGCACCGCACGACGGCGATCTGCTGTCCGTCCTGATCGACGACGCCGTCGCGGGCAACGACGCTCGCGTTGTCGTGAGCCTCTACACCGCGCCGATCGATGACGATCCGTTCGAAGAGGAGACGATCCGCAAGGCCAACCCGGCCTATGGCGCGTTCCAGAACACAGTGGAAGTGCTGGCGATGGCCGAGGATGCGCGGCGGATGCCGAGCCGGGAAGCCGAGTACCGCAACTACGTGCTCAACCAGCGGGTCGAGGCGTCCGCGCCGTTCATCCCGTTGAGCGTCTGGGAGCGCTGCGGGGCCGACCCTCTGCCGATCGACGATGTGCCGGTCTATGGCGGGCTCGACCTCTCGGCGGTCAACGACCTCACCGCCCTGGTGCTGATCGGGCGCGTCGACGAGATATGGCAGATCCACCCGACCTTCTGGTTGCCCGAGGAAGGACTGGCCGAGAAGAGCCGCAAAGACCGGGTGCCGTATGACCTTTGGTACAAGCAGGGGCATCTGCGAGCCGCACCGGGCAAGTCGGTCGACTACGAGTACGTCGCGATCTACCTGCGAGAGCTGGTCCGCGAATTAGATATTCGCAAATTAGCATTCGATCGGTGGGGCTTCCGGCACTTGCGGCCTTGGCTGCTGAAGGCGGGGTTCGACGACGCCGAGGTCGACGAGATCTTCGTCGAGTTTGGGCAGGGCTTCCAGTCGATGTCACCCGCCATGCGCGACCTCGAGGCCGAGCTGCTGAACGGTCGCATGGCCCACGGCGACCACCCGGTGCTGAAGATGTGCGCCGCCAACGCGGTGGTGAAGACTGACCCGGCGGGATCGCGCAAGCTCTCCAAGAGCGAAACCAGTCGGCGGATCGACGGCATGGTCGCGCTGCTCATGGCGGTCGGCGTCGCCCCGCTCAGCGAACCCGAGGTCGATGTCTACTCGATGATCGCGTGAAAGGAGTGAGTGCCAATGACGCTGACGCCCTGTCCGAACTGCGGGAAGATGAACCCCGACGACAACACCCAATGCTCGATCTGCGGCAAGCCGATGAAAATCATCCGAGGCTGGTATTGCACGTTTTTGTGGCTGCTGACGATCTTGCCGTTCCCGCCCCTCGCGCCGTTCGCGATGTCTCAGATTTTCTTCCGCTTCACGGCGGTCTTGCTGCTCGGCTTGTTCATCTTCCTGCCGGGGCTGCGCGGCTGAATGAAGAAGCCGACCGGGCCATTGATCTACACCGAGGTCAAGGGCGCGGGGTGGTCGTGGGCCGATAGCCTCGCGTTCGCGGTTCTCGGCTGTTCGGTTGCGCTACTGCTGCTCGGCCTGATCATCAGCCTATCGGTGTAGGCACCCTCAACTGAAATTCCTGAGGCCCGCTGTGAAGCGCGCCCGTCCCTACGATGGAGCTTGCGGTGGACATCATCCGCAAAGTCGCGACCGGCAAAGTCGCGGGATCGATGACCTACGTCCTCTCGGACGCCACGGTCGATCGCTACGGCGACATCATCGAGCCGACCGGCTGGATGCTCGACAACTTCCGGCGCAACCCGATCGCCCTGTTCGGGCATCAGGGCAGCTTCCCGATCGGAACTGGGCGAACGTCAGAACCGAGGGCGGCAAGCTGATCGGTGATTACGTGCCCGCTGCGCCGGCACCTCCGAACGCGTCGATGAAATCATCAGCCTGATCGGCAGAACATCCTGCAAGGCGACATCGTCGGGTTCAACCCGATCGAGAGCGAGGCGATCGACCCGAGAAGCCCTACGACGGGCAGCGATACACGCGACAGGAGCTGCTCGAAACAGTCGATCGTCAGTGTGCCTGCCAACCCGGCGGCACTGCAGGTGGCGAAGTCACTGCATATTTCAGATGAAACCATGTCCCTCGTCTTCGGCGTGCATGCCGGTCAGGAACGACGGCGGGATCTGGCACTACCCCCTGGCGTGCATGCCGAACGTCAATCGCCAAGCAGAAGGGCGATTCCGATGAACGGACAACCAACCCCTATCGGGAGACAGATCGAAGACCGGCAGCTCATGCTCAATGCTGCCCGAGACGCACTTATCGACCTGACGCGCGACCCAGATCACGACACGGCGCGAAGCCGATGTCCTGCAACAGGAGATCGGTGAGCACGAGGAACGGCTTGCCTCGCTGCAGCGTACCGAAAAAGCCCTGGCGTAGCGCGCCGTCGATCAGGGCGGCATGCAGCAGCAACAGCAGGCGGCGGGGACGGGAGCTACTCGCCGCCCACCGCTCGGTATGGCGGTCAAGGATCTCGCCCGGTCGAGCTTCTCGCCCGGGCGATGGTGGTCAAGTTCATCTCCCAGGTCAGCCATCGCTCGATCGAGGATGTGCTGCAGGAACGCTATCCCGGATCACGAGCTGACGGCGATCGTCACCCGTGCCGCGATAGCCGGCGCGACCACGACCACACCCGGCTGGGCGATGGAATTGGTTCAGCTCGGGCAGGGCGATTTCCTGCAAGTGCTGACGCCGGTCAGCGTGTTCCAGCCGCTGTCGGGCATGGGCACGTCGCTGACCTTCGGGCCGAACGCGGGGTCGATCAAGATCCCCTCGCGCACGACGACGCCCGTCGATCGGCGGCTCGTTCGTGGCCGAAGGTGCGCCGATCCCGGTGCGCAGGTTGGGGACGACCAGCATCACGTTGTATCCCCACAAGGTCGGCGGCTTGTCGGTGTTTCAGCCGCGAGATCGCGATGTACTCCAACCCGGCGATCGAAGGGATTATTCGCGAGGCTATCGCGGACGACACCTCGATCAACATCGACGCGCTGCTGCTCGATGCCGCTCCGGTGTCGACGACCCGCCCAGCGGGCCTGACCAACGGCGTGGTGGCGATCCCCGCTTCGACGGCGAAGGGTTACGCCGCGATCCTGGCCGACATCCAGGGACTGACGGCACCGTTCTACGCCGTCAACGCGGGTCGCAAGCTGGCGATGCTGATGAACCCGGCGCAGGGGCAGCAACTGATCTTTGCGCCAGGTCCGACCGGCGTGCCGTTCGGGTGGGCCAGTCAGTTCACCCAGCGCTTCGCGGTCATCGAGTCGACCTCGATCCCTGCGGGCGTCGGTCTACATGATCGACGCCGTCGACTTCGTGAGTGTTTCGGGCGCGCCCGAATTCGAGATCAGCGAAGTCGCGACCCTGCACATGGAGGACACCACCCCGCTCAACATCGGCACTGCTGGCACCCCGCCGGTCGTCGCCGCTCCGGTGCAGTCGATGTTCCAGACCGCGCAGATCGCGATCAGGATGTTGGCCAATGTCACCTGGGCGATGAGGCGGCCCGGCATGGTGCAGTACATGACCGGCGTCAACTGGGGGCCATAAAGCACGTTGCAGGCGGCGGGGCTTCGGTCCCGCCGTTGCTTTGACGAAAGGGGCAGATAGATGGCTCACCCCCCGCCGAACCCCACGCAAGAAGAGGCTGACCTCTACAAGCTGCAGGCTCACGGGGTGTCTGCGCCGCCGGTCGAGCCGCCGATTGAGCCGCAAGGCGGGACAAAATGGGATGCCGGGACGACCGTTTGGGATGGCGGCGTCACCAACTGGGACAAGCCGTCATGACTTCGCAAATCGACGTCACTAAACCCACCGAAGGCGACGCCTATACCGCCGACGTAAGGCAGAATTTCGCAATCGCCGCTGATGAAATCTCAGCGTTGCAAGCCCCGCGCATGGGCGTGACCGATGGGTCCGACGCCGCCCCTGGCGCTGTCGGTGAATATCTCAGTGTCGAGAACATCGACGGCGTTGCCATGACGGCCAACGTAGCGGCGATGGTGTGTACGATGCCGCTGCCGCCGGGTTGCTGGGAAGTGTGGGGAGCCTGTGACTTCACCGTGGCTGCGGTGGCTGAGAGGGGGCAACCGCAACCGATCCAGCCCAATCAGTTGGGTTGCGGCCTCAGCGTCACGCCCGACAGCCTGCCTACCGACGAGGAACTGATCGTCGGGACCGGGGTGATGCAACTGATCTATTCGCCGCTCGCGGCAGGCCAGCGGCAGGTGTTGATCACCGGGCAGTGCCGTTCGAATTCCACCGACCCGGTCGACCTCTACCTCGTGGCGCAGATCGGCTTGGGCAATTGTACCGTCAAGGGATACGTCTCGGCTCGCCGGGTTCGATGAACAGCTCCGATTTCGACGAAAGGATGAGGACGATGGAAAGCACCAGGGAGACGGCCCACAGGGAGACGCCGTTGCCGCCAGCGCATCGAGACGCAGCAAGGCCGAAGGATCCTGCACCGCTTGTGGTCGAGCCGCCGACACCGACGCAGGCAGAGGCGAACCAGTTCAAGTCGCACGCACTTCTAAGCCGCGATGCGCGGGCAGAGGATGACGAGCTGCCGCCGCCCGTTGAGCATGATCCGCCGACGCCGACGCAAGACGAAGCCGACGAGTTCAAGCTCGACGCGCACGGCGTGGGTCAGGATGAAGCCGCGCCGGTCAATGTCGATGTGCCGAGCGTGCAGCCGATGACCGCCAATGTCGGTGACAGCCTGACTTGCACGATGGGCAACTGGGACGGCGAGCCGACCGGCTACGCCGGTCAGTGGATGCGTGACGGGACCGAGCAGATTGGGACCGGCGCGAGCTACGTCGTAACCGAGAGCGATGTCGGGCACAGCATCTCCTGCGTCGTCACCGCGGCGAACGCGATCGGCTCGACCACCGCGCCGCCGTCGAACGCCGTTGCGATCGCGGCTTCGCGGGCTGGGCCTTCATCGGCCCGCAGCGAGGCGCATCCCCCTGCAGCCAGAAAGTGAGGCCTGTCATGATGTCCGATCCCAAGCCTGCTCCCGAGGAAGAGGAGCAGGAACACGAGGGCGAACACGAAGGCGAGGGCGAAGGCCACGGCGACGAAGGCGGCGATCCGGCACCGGACCAGGCCGCACAAGCCAAGCGCACCACCCGAGAGATGCGCCCGGCCAAAGTGCGGGATCGGTACAAGACCCGCTGATGGCGAGCTGGCTTACCACCAAAGTCATGTCGTGGCTGGGGCGGACTGCTGAAGGGCAGTACCGCCCTGGTCCGTATCTGATCACCGATGGCACATCGCCCAACGGGTGGCTCAGCGCGGACATCGGTCGGTACTGGAATTGGTGGCAGACCGGCTACCGCCCTCTGCCCTACGGCGAGCGTAGCGCGATGGTCGAGGCGTGCGTCTCCGCGTACAGCCAGACCGTCCCGATGTGCCCGGGCACCCATTGGCGCACGCTCGCCAATGGCGGTCGTGAGCGCGTCGCGAATTCGGCGCTGTCGCGTATCCTCAAGCAGCCGAACGACTACCAGACGATCAGCGACTTCCTGCTGAACCTCACCCGCCGCCTCTACGAGAAGGGCGAGGCCTTCGCCGTCGCCATTCGCAACACCCGCGGTGAAATCGGCGAGCTGCACTTGATCCGCGACGGGCGCGGCAATCCTCGCCGAGGAAGGGTCGATCTTCTATTCGGTGTCCGGCAACGAGATCCTGCAGGCCCGGTTCAACGTCTCGGCACCGATCCCGGCGCGCGACATCCTGCACGTCCGGCTGCACACGCCGCGGCATCCCCTGAAGGGCGAAAGCCCGATCCTGGCGGCGACGCTCGACCTCGCGATGTCGGGAGCGGCGCTGCAGCAACAGGTCTTCTTCTACCAAAACCAAGCGCGGCCCAGCTTCACCCTCGAAACCGATCAGGTGATGAAGCGGGAACAGGCCCAGGAACTCCGCGCGTGGTGGGACGAGCCAGACGCAAGGCGAGAATGCCGGCCGGACCCCGATCCTGACAGACGGGCTGAAGGCTCACCCGATCCAGACCAACGCGGTCGATGCGCAGCTCGCCGAAATGCTGAAGATGAACAACGAGAACATCGCCCTGGCGATGCGGATCCCGCTGCAGATCCTCGGCCTCGGGGGCAACACCTACTCGTCGACCGAGCTGCTGATGCAGTCGTGGATCGCCTCGGGACTCGGGTTCACGCTTGAACCACATCGAGGAAGCGTTCGGTGCGCTGTTCGGCCTGAAGGGCGTGCCCGACGAATACCTCGAGCTGGACACGCGAGCGCTGCTGCGTAGCGCATACCGAGAGCGCATCGAGGCGCTGGCGCGCGGTGTCATCTCGGGCATCTACAGCCCCGACGAGGCGCGGGCCTCCGAGGATTTGGCGGCTGTCCCGGGCGGCGTCGGTGCCGAGCCGCGCGTGCAGCAGCAGGTTGTCCCGCTGTCCTACGGCGTCGACTTGCAGCCGCCTTCACCAGCCCCGCCAGCCCTGCCAGCTCCTGCCGATCCCGGCACCGGCACCGATACGGGCGACCCCAATGCAGCAAACGAACAGCAGCAGCAGAACGCTGCCTTCCGCGCCGCTTTCCGCGTCGCCTATGACCGACACCAACTCGCTGCTTGACGTCGCGGGCGAGCTGCTTGGTGCCGTCGCTGCTCGGATCGAGCGCGAGGTCAAGCTGTCGCTGGCGGCATCGTTGGCGGAAATCCGCGAGGAGATGTCCGCCCTGCGGGCGCTGAAGGCCGAGCTGGAGCTGCACGTCGTCACGCGCATTACCGCGCTGCAGAACGGCGAGCCGGGTCCGCCCGGTGAGCGCGGGCCGCCCGGCGAGAGTATCCAGGGATCACCCGGTTTGCCGGGCGATAAGGGGGAGCGCGGCGAAACCGGCGAGCCGGGGCCGCGCGGCGCGTCTGGGGAGCCTGGGGAGCGCGGCAAGGACGGTGAAGCCATCGTCGGTCCTCCGGGTGAACCCGGGCTTCCTGGGCCGCCAGGCGAGGCGGGACAGCCAGGTGAGCGCGGCGACACCGGAGAGCCGGGGCCGCGCGGCGCGCCTGGGGAGCCTGGGGAGCGCGGCAAGGACGGTGAAGCCATCGTCGGTCCTCCGGGTGAACCCGGGCTTCCTGGGCCGCCAGGCGAGGCGGGACAGCCAGGTGAGCGCGGCGACACCGGAGAGCCGGGGCCGCGCGGCGCGCCTGGGGAGCCTGGGGAGCCCGGCAAGGACGGTGAAGCCATCGTCGGTCCTCCGGGTGAACCCGGGCTTCCTGGGCCGCCAGGCGAGGCGGGACAGCCAGGTGAGCGCGGCGACACCGGAGAGCCGGGGCCGCGCGGCGCGCCTGGGGAGCCTGGGGGCGCGGCAAGGACGGTGAAGCCATCGTCGGTCCTCCGGGTGAACCCGGGTTTCCTGGGCCGCCAGGCGAGGCGGGACAGCCAGGTGAGCGTGGTGCCGAAGGTCCGCCGGGGCCGCCGCCCGATGAAGCGGTGATCGCGCGCCTCATCGCGACTGCAGTCCAGGCCGCCGTGGCCGAGCTGCCGCTGCTGGTGGGACCAGAGGGTCCGCCGGGTGAACCGGGTGAGCGCGGTCCCGAAGGCCTGCCAGGACCGCCGCCGGACGCCGCGATCGTCGTGGGCTTGGTCGAAGCTGCCGTTGCCAAGCTGCCGTTGCCCGAGCGGGGGCCGCCCGGCGAGCCGGGTGAGCGTGGCCCAGAGGGACCACCGGGGCCGCCGCCGGATGAGGCGACCGTCGCTCGCTTGGTGGAGACTGCCGTGGCCTTGCTGCCGCCCGCGGAGCAGGGTCCGCCGGGCCGCGACGGGAGAGCCTGGGGAGCCAGGGCCGCGACGGCGAACCGGGACCGCCCGGCGAGCGCGGGCCTGAAGGACCGCAGGGGAAGCTGCCGCTGGTTGTCGAATGGCAAGACGGCGTCCACTACGAGGGCGCTGTCGTCAGCCACGACGGAGCGACCTGGCAGGCTCGGCGCGACACCGGACGACCGCCGCCGCATGCCGACTGGCTCTGCCTCGCGGCGGCTGGTGCCGAGGGGCACTCTCTTAGCGTTCGCGGCACCTACAGTGCGACCGAGTTCCTATCGGGCGCTCGATCTGACCGGTGGCGGGTGGTTCGTGCTTCGTCGCGCGCCGCAATGACCCCGGTCCATGCCCCGGCGATGGCTGGCAGCTCATTGCTCAACGTGGCCAGCGCGGCGAGGCGGGGCTGCGTGGCGAGCGCGGCGAACCCGGTCATCGCGGCCCGGCTGGGCGGATCGCCAGCGCGACGATCGACAACCAGGGGCTGCTGACGCTGACCGCCGAAGACGGCGCGACGACGACCTGTGACTTCTATCCGGTGCTGACTCAGGTGGTCCGATAATGGACGGCGGCTACCTGATCTCGCGGGTGATAACCCCCGCCCCCGACCCCGGGCTGATCACGCTCGATCAGGCCAAGCTCGTGCTCGGCGTATCAGAGTCAGACGCGTCGAAGGACGAGATCATTCAGGCCGAGATCAACGCCGTGTCGGCGGCGATTTCCAACTACTGCGACCGCTTCTTTCCGGTCCAGACCTACCGGGACCAGTTCAGCCAGTTCTACTGGAGGTACGGCGAGCCGTTGCGGGCGCAGCAATATCCGATCTTGCTCGATAACAGCACGCCGCCGGTCCCGCTGTTCGGCGTCGCGATCGACGGCACTGTCCTCGATCCCCCGCTCTACGAGGTCGACCTAAGCACCGGACGTATTTTCCGCCTCAACGCTGGCTGGGGCGGGGCCGCGCTCGTGATGGACTACACCGCGGGCTACGACCCGATCCCAGCCGATCTGCAGGCGGCTACGAACGAATGGCTGACGAGCCGTTGGCTAATGCGTGGGCGCGATCCTTCGATCCGTTCCGAAGCGGTCTTCGACGTTCTGACGGTCCAGTACGGCGACCCGAACGCCGCCGCCGCAGCAACCGGCGATGGGCCGCCCGCGGGCGTCCGAAGCTGGCTGTCGCCTTACAAGCGGTGGACCGTATGACCCCCGAGTACGCCAAATCGGTCTACCGGCGCTTTCTCACCAACAGCGTCACGATCCGCCGATACACCGGAAAGGCCGGGCCGGATCGCACCGTGACCGAGGTGGAATGTCGAGCCTGGATAAGAGCCGACCCGCTGCGCCAAGAGCCGATGGTCAGTGACCTCAAGGAGCTGGTCTATCACGCGGTCGTGCTGGTCGAGGATCTGGCGAATGCCGGGTTTCCCCTGCCGCTTAACGGGGCGGACAAGCTGGTTTTCCAGGGCAAGGAATTCGCGGTCAGCTTCCCTGACAACGCCACCCGGAGCGTCGGCACCGAGCTGATTGCCTACAATTTGCGGGTGAAGGGGTAGTGCCGGGTGGCTCTGAACGCGATCCGGCGCGAGGTCAAGATCCTGCCTGGGCTGCTGCAGCAGAGGGCGCAGGAACTGCTCGTCAGGACCGCCAAACTGCAGCACGAAAGAGTGTTGGCCGAGGCCAAGGCGCGTTCCGGCATGGTGCCGACCTGGGTTGGGTTCGGTGATGCTGCGGGCCGTCCGGTCGAGCAAGCCAAGAAGATCGTCGTCTACAAGTACACCTATCTCCACGAGATCGTTGCTGAGCTGTTGAAGGCGCTACGGGCCGCATCGCCGGTCGAGTCCGGTCGCTACAAGAACGGTCACGGGCTGTACATCGATGGCCGTCCAGCTCCCGAAAACACACGCCTCCTGGCGGGCATGGAAGTGTTCGTGGCGAACCCGCTGCCCTATGCGCGCCGCCTCGAGGTCGGCAAGACGACGAGCGGGCGAGACTTCCTCGTTTCGGTGCCGAACAAGATTTACGAGAGGACCGCCAAGAAGTTCGGAACGAAGTACCGCAACGCGGCGAAGCTGGTCTTCGGCTACGTGACTATGCCGGACGCCTACATCATCCAGGGGAAGCTCCCCAGCCATTACATCGCCAAGGGCGGGGTGCGTCGCAAACGCCGTCAAGAGGTCGGCAAAGAGGTTCGTGCGCCCGCCATTTTCATCGAGCGTCTGTAGGCACCTATGACCACGGCGAGCACCGCATACAAAACACTACGGGTCATACTGGAAGGCTCGAACTCGCTGCCGCCGCTCCGGTGGCAGAACGAGGAAGAGGACAGCCTGGGCAACGTCGCGCTGCCGGATACGCCAGCCCCGTTCCTGTACACCGAGTTCATTACCGAACCGGCTGAACTGGCTTCTTTTGGTGGCGGTCGCGGGCGCAACCGATACCGCAACCCGGCCCGGCTCCACATCTACGTTTTCGTCCCCAAAGGCTGGGGATTGGTCGCGGCGACTGATTATGCCGAGGACGCGGCGGCGCTGTTCCGCTCCTACCGCGACCCCGAGGTTTCCTGCTTTACCGCGACCGTCTACCCCGGCGGGGATGGTGCGGCGCTGAAGCCGCCCGGCGTGCCGTCCGAGGTCACCAACTACTTCTGGTCGGTCACCGAGGTGGATTTGTTTTTCGATTTGATCGGCTGATCTGCCGGGGCCGCGGCGCTCCTAACCCGCCCCGTCTGTGCGCTTAATTGGGGAGCCACTCCCACACAGCGCACTGATCTTACCACCACCAGAACTCCTCGCGTGACGCCCGCGCGAGGTTAAGCAAAACGCCCTTGGGCAAGGCGCTCGACCCCGTCGTGAGACGGCGTCCCTCCCTTTGATGGAGTGCCCAATGTCTCTAGCTGAAGGCGTAAGCGCGAGGATTGCGTACAAGCCGTACCTGACCGGCGCGATCGAATCCAACACCCAGCCGATGTCAGGGACTGACCCTGGCCAGACCGGCGCTCAGACGCTGCGGCGCGTCAGTTCTTCGCTAAAACTCGCGAAGGACACCTACCAGGCGACGGAAATCAGGTCCGATCGGCAGATCGTGGATTTCCGCCACGGCACCAGGCGCGTCACCGGGTCGATCAGCGGGGAGTTCTCGCCCAAGACCTACTGGGACTTTTTCGAGGCCGCCACTCGCGGTACTGCGACGCCTGCGGTGGCGCTGACCGAGGCTCAACTGACCAGCGCGGTCGGCGATGCTACGGCGTCGACCATCACGTTTGGCGGGGGCAATCCGGTCACGCTTGGGCTGCATGTCGGCAGCATTTTCCGGTTGGGTGGAATTACCGGCAGCGGCGCGCCGAACAACGGCACAAACTTTATCGTCGTTGGGTTCAGCGGCGCGACCAACGATACCGTGACGGTGTTTCCGGCCCCGGCGACATTCGCGACCCCGGCGCTGACCTTCACCCTCGACACGGTCGGGTCGAACCTGATCATCCCGAGCACGGGGTTCGTCTCGCGTAAGTTCGCGATCGAGACGTTCCACGAGGATATCAACGTCTCGCGGCTCTTCACCGAGTGCCGGGTGGGCGGCTTCAAGCTGTCCTTGCCAGCCTCGGGGCTGGCGACCATCGAGTTCCCTGTGATGGGGCGCGACATGGAGGTGTACGACGCGGGCACGTCGACGCCAGCGCCTTTCTTCGACACGCCGGACCCGGAAACCACCACCGGCATTTTCGCGGCGGTCAACGGCATGCTGCGGGTCAATGGCAGCGTCGTCGGCGTCGTGACCGGGCTGGACATCGCGATGGAGCTGTCGCCCAGCTCCGACGCCGTGGTCGGGCAGGACTTCGTGCCGGAAGTCTTCCTCGGTTCGGCTGCGGTAACGGGCCAGGTGACTGCCATGCTGGAAGACCTCGACCTCGTCCGAAACTTCCTCGACGAGGACGAGGTCGATATTTTGGCGTACCTCACGACCACCCAAGACCCGGATGCGGCAGCGACCGCGATCTACTTGCCGAGGGTGAAGTTCTCCGACGCCGATGTCGCGGTGACGGGGATGGGCGCGCAAACCCTGACCATGCCGTTCACGGCGCTCAAATACGTCGGCGGCGCGCCGGGTGTGCCGCCAACCACAATCATGATGAGCGATACCGAGGCGGTGTAGTTCGCCCCCTTTCTGTCGATCCTGCCGCCGCGAGCGACCCGCCGGACTTCCGTACAGGACCATCGCGGGGATCTGGAGCCACCGAAAAGCGTTGCAGGGCTGCTTGGGAGGGTTGAGAGGCGGCCAGAGCGGGGCCGCGAACGCGACGCTGCGTCACGACGGCACCAAAGATCAAGGCGAACGCCTCAATAAAGCGGTCGCCACCAGCGATGAGCGGCGGGAGATCGAGCTGGCGAGCGAGGTTGATCGCTGGCTGAAGCCGGGGCCGGCCGCCGCCGATGCGGGAGACGACAAGGCGCCACCGGCGAGCGCGGCGCCTGCAGGCCGCCGGGCAGCCAGAAGAAACGCCGAGATCGTCGGGCGACGCCAAGGCGGCGTCGGAATGAAGCCAAGGCCACAGCCGAGCGGCAGCGGCGTCGGTCAAACCGCGGCAAGTCACCGCCAAGGCGAACGGCCCACTCGGCATGCCGAGCCCCGAAACCCGACGGCAAGACGCAGCGCAACTTCACCGATCCCTACAGCCCCAGTCGGCCGACGAAGGATGGGTACATCCAGGATGATAATGCACAAGCCGCTGTCGATGCCGCGGCACAAATCATCGTCGCACACGACCTGACGCCAAACATGAGCGACCAAGATCAACTCGCGCCGCTGATCGATGCCATCAAAAACAATCTCGGCCGCCAGCCCAGAAAAGCCTCCGCCGATGCCGGTTACTGCAGCGAAGCCAACTTGGCGGCCTTGGCGACGCCGGCATCGGCGTCGATCACGCGACCCGGACGGTGCCAAGCACCCGGCCCACGCCAAGAAAAACAGCACCGGGCCGCTATGAGAAGGCCATGCGGCAGAAGCTGAAGCGGGCGGGACGGCGCAGCCGTTACCGATTGCGCAAGCAGATCGTCGAGCTGGTCTCTGGTTAAATCAAGCAGGCAAGAGGCTTCCGACAGTTCCTGCTGCGCGGTATCGAGAAGGTCAAGGCGGAATGGGCGCTCGTCTGCATCGCCCACAACCTCACCAAACGCTCTCGCCTCGCCTAAGCCCCCCGCCTGGGTTTCAGGGGGTTGCGCTTCGACCGCTATCTGGAGTGGTTCCTAGCGGACAGAAGCACCCAGACGGCAGCCTGATGCTGCAAAGCCGCGGAATGGCGAGGGTCAGCGCGCAGGCCGCCGACTTTCACCACTAGGTCAACGAACGGCCCTAAACCAACCCGGCGCCGACCTTCCGGTTCGAGCGATACGAAGGTCTGAAATAGTGGGGGCACGAAGACCCATTCCCGCCGCCTGTTCTAAACGGCCATTATCAGTTCAGAAAGCGGTCATTCCCTTTTGGGTTTTCCAGCACTTTTGCTAAGTGTTTGATTTCCTGTGGACCCCTTAAGACGGTTTTCCATTGCTATGGCATTGAATTCATGGAAAACCGGGGCTCACC